>NZ_SOAY01000010.1:461097-1858526 GCF_004364165.1 Maribacter spongiicola | reverse complement strand
GGTTGTTGGTTGTTGGTTGTTGGTTGTTGGTTGTTGGTTGTTGGTTGTTGGTTGTTGGTTGTTGGTTGTTGGTTGTTGGTTGTTGGTTGTTGGTTAGGACAGTAAAATATTTTTTTGCAAAATATTTTACTTACGCTACCTATTATAATTGACTGAAATCTAGCTGCATAAATCTTATAAACTCTTCAAATTCTAGTTGAATTTTTAATGCAATAAAAGTTCAAGGGCTATGAATAATCGTAGAAATAGTATCTTTATTTTTTACTCCATTTTATTCAATAGTTCGATAACAAAAGAGGGTAATACATCTTTTAACAATAAAAAATAGAATTCAAACATGAAAAAATTATTCTTCCTATTAGTAATGACAGTAAGCTTTATGAGCTACGGGCAAACAATTACCGGTCAATGGGAAACCTATGATGACGAGACCAACGAGAAAAAAGCCCTAATTGAAATCTATAAAACCAACGACACCTATTTCGCCAAAATAGTGAATAGCTATAAGAGTGATGCAGATAAAGTTTGCGAAAACTGTAAAGGGGCCAAAAAAGGTCAAAAAATTAGAGGTTTAGTAATCATTGAAGACATTAAGAAAGATGGTGATGAATATAACGATGGTACTATTCTAGATCCAGAAAACGGGAAAGAATATAAGTGCTATTTAGAATTGGAAGAACCTAACAAACTGAAAGTAAGAGGTTATCTAGGTTTTTCTTTATTAGGAAGAACCCAATACTGGATCAGAAAGCAATAAATAGTTAGATGCAAACGATACTTGGGGCTAATGGTCAAATCGCTATAGAATTAGCAAAAGAATTAAAAAAGAAGTACACCTCTGATATCAGACTGGTAAGTCGAAATCCGAAAAAAGTCAACGATACCGACACGCTTTTTTCTGCTAATTTATTAGATAAGCAAAAAACCGAAGAAGCAGTAAAAGGGAGTGAAATCGCATACTTAACTGTTGGTCTACCAATGAACACTAAAATGTGGATTGATCAGTTTCCTACGATGATGCGTAATGTCATCGATGCTTGTAAAAAGCACCACACAAAATTGGTATTCTTTGACAACACTTATATGTATGCGCAAAACGATACTCCGTTAACTGAAGAAAGCGGATTTTCACCTGTGGGAGAAAAAGGGAAAGTAAGAGCAGAAATTACGACCATGCTTTTAGATGAAATGGCTGCAAATAATTTAGAAGCAGTTATTTGCAGAGCCCCAGAATTTTATGGCCCTGATAAAACGCAGAGCATCACCAACGCCATCATTTTTGATCATATAAAGCAAGGAAAAAAACTAAAGGTATTTATTAGCGATGCGACTTTAAGAACATTAATATGGACACCAGACGCCAGTAAAGCAATGGCTTTAATCGGTAACACACCAGATACCTATAATCAAACTTGGCACCTACCCTGCGATGATTCTCGACTCACCTACAAACAGTTTATCGCTTTAATTTCTGATGTCTATTGCAAAACATTTACCTATGCTGTAGTGCCCAAAATCGCTTTTACAATAGGTGGTATTTTCAAAACGCAAATGAAAGAATTACAAGAATTGTTACCAAGGTATATGAGCGATAACATATTCGTTTCTACCAAGTTTAAAAACAGGTTTCCTGATTTTGCGGTTACCACGTATAGAGAAGGTATTGAGCAAATAGAAAATGAGCAGTAACCTACAGAACTAAAAAACGACAAAATAATAGAAGGTAAGTAATTGGTCAAAAGCAAATTATAAGTAGTTTAGAAATAAATTAATCAGCATTAATCTATTTTAAAAACCACCATTTAAAATGCAAGACGAGCACTTCCTTAAAAATATTTTCTCACCAAAAACATTTACAGAAAAAGAACTGGAACTGATCATTCCAAAATTCAAAAAAATAAGCTTTAGTAAAAGCGACTATCTTTTAAAAGAAGGTAAAATTGAAAACCACTATTGGTTTATAGAAAGCGGATTCGCGCGTTCATTTGTAAATGATACCAAGGGCAATGACATTACTACAGATTTTTATGGGCAAGGCGAAATCGCCATAGATTGGTCTTCGTTTTTTCTTCGCAACCCTACACGAGAAAACATTCAAGCTTTAACCGATATTGAGTGCTGGCAACTAGATTTTGATACTTTTCAAGAGTTATTTCATAGCATAGAACCTTTTAGAGAACAAGGTCGTAAAAAATTGGTCGGTAGTTATTTTGCGCTTAAAAACCAACGTGTATCGTTCATTGCAGATGAAGCTAAAGAACGCTATTTACAGCTAGTTCAGGAGAAACCTCACATTATTAAAAATGTTTCGTTACAACATATTGCTACTTATTTGGGCATTACCAAGTATTCGTTAAGCCGCATTCGTAAAGAAATTGCATCGTAACCTCCGTTTTTGCCATAGGGCAACTTTTTAGTGGAAAGTGGCGCATATATTTGTCTTATAACCAGGCTGTTTAAAAGGCATATAATATAAACCACTTTATGAAAACAATATTCAATAAGAACATTAACAGCGAATTAATTGAGCGAATTCAAACATTAAAAGCATCTGACAATGCGCAATGGGGCAAAATGAATTCATATCAAATGCTAAAACATTGCACGTTGAGCGAAGAATTGTTTCAAGGCAAAAAGGAGTACAAAAGGCTTTTTATTGGCAAACTGTTTGGTGGAATGGCGTTGAAGGGAATCATGAAAAATGAACTTCCGATGAAAAAGAACCAGCCTACACATCCGGAATTCAAAATATCTGGAACGGGAGATTTCGATATTGAAAAGGAAAAATGGATCAGTTTACTTAACGAGTATAACGGGTATTCAAACTCCGAATTCATTCATCCATTCTTCGGAAAAATGACCAATGAAGAAATTGGCATATTTGTATACAAACATACCGATCATCATTTAAGACAATTTGGTAGATAATAGTGTATGACGCTAGAAGCAATATTTTTACTCATTACCCTTTTAACCTTGTTCTTGCTATATGAAGGAACAGGAAAAAACATACGCGTCGTTATTATATTTTTTATTTGGCAAATCGTAACAGGATTTTTAGCGTTTTATGAAGTCTTTAAAGAAAAGCTGTTATTGTTCCCATTGGCTATCATTGCCACTACCCTACTATCTTTCTTGAGTTTTAAGATGGTTTCAATTAAAAAGCTAAACACCAACTACTTGCTAGGAATACACATTATAAGAATTCCTGTAGAATTATGCCTGTATCAACTTTTTATAAAAGGGAAAATTCCCGAAATAATGACTTTCACCGGTTGGAATTTTGATATTTTAATCGGGATATCTGCACTTGTGATTTTAATTTATCAATTCTTAAAGAAGAAGAACTTAGCACGACAGTTTTTTTTATCATGGAATGTAATCGGACTACTATTTCTTTCAGTCATAGTTATAATTGCCTTTTTATCTTCTCCGCTACCCATTCAGCAATTTGCGTTTGACCAACCAAATATGGCACTTTTAAAATTTCCATTTAATATGTTGCCTACTTGTATTGTTCCCATCGTTTACATCTCACATGCATTGTTTTTAAAAAAATTATAATCTTAATTTCATATATTAAATGTAGTTAACAGTTCCAGGTATGGGTAATATTACAATCGTAATATTAAGTTCATTGCTAACATCGGGAGTGTTAGCCAAAGGTGAATTTAATAAACTACCACAAGCAAAGACCAAAAGTGTACGACCAGATTTACGCCCTTTAAGAAGTGTGGAAATCTCAGCTTTCCAAACTATTTGTTCTACCTCCTACTCCCTGACCTATACAATAGATTCAGAGGAGCATAAAGTAAATTATAGTTAGAGTAAAGATGATGAATATTTATTTGAATTTAACAATCCGGATGATACCAACACACAAGCTACTTATATCAAGAAATAAGTACGTTGTAAATTTATAAGGTGACTGAAATAATATCTAAAAATTGATACAAATTGAAATGCTCAAAAGCTCTATAACTACTCTATTATTTGTCTATAATATTATCCTCTTTAACTCCTGTGCCGATAAACAAAAATCATTAAAAACAAATGAAAAAATAATCACTGAAAGAACTACCGTTTCACTTTCAGGGTTTGAGTACATAAGTGATTTTGATAAATACATGGCTGAATTTACTTCTCAAAAAGTTGAATTAAATAATTTATCTACCGAAGGTGGTGAACTAACAATATTTAATAACAAAACTTCTAATTACAGAGTATATGATTTTTGGCTTTATGGAGAAACTGGAAAATTAAATTATACCTTCTGGGTAGCAAAGAATAACAGTAAAGATTTCAAATTTATCAAACAAATTGATTATCAATATGATAGACCATACTATATTGAAGACTATAAAACAGATTCAGTATTTATCCTACTCCCAACTAAATACCCAACTCTTTGACAAAGACAAAATAGAAGTTATCAATAGTGAGCAAATAGAAAAAACTAAGTTGAACTTAGAAACTTTTTTTAAAGACATAATAACTAAAAATGAACTAATTAATTAGCTTATTTTGCTTAACCACTTAATTAGTAAAATACCAACGCAACTACAAACTTGAAGTCAACTTCATCATCGTAGAACTTAAGGAATATAACCAACGTAATTGTTCCCAAATCAATTGTTCTTCTTGATGGTTTCGTTTTAACGCACTATTATCCTCAGCATTTAAATTCACATTTTCAGAATCGAACTTTGGCAATTGTTTCTCAAATGAACCAACTTCTTCAAAATTCGGCTCATCGCCAGTAACAATGCTATTAGAAAGCGTTTTCATTACCAAACTAAGGTTTTCATCTATCTTAAAAACAATATTATTAAAACGTTCTGAAGCCTCTGTGGTGGTATGATGTTGAATATAGATACTTAATGATGCCAGAGATGATAAAAAGTTGTGGTTCAGCTCTACCAACTCATATATTTTATTCAAATTTTTTTGTTTTGAATGGGGATCTTGGGTCATACGCTGAAATGCCGAACTTAAATTCGAAGTTTCTAGAAAAGCACTTTTACGTGCCAATTTATAGCTGGTAGGCACATTACCTTTGTGTATATAAAAATCTGCAATTTCAGACAAGTAGGTTCTATTTGCCTCTACACTCTTGGTAACATCTTTTTGAATTTCTTGAAAGCTCCAGCTGGGCCATAGAAAAAGAAATCCTAAATATGATAATCCTGCACCAACAAGCGTATCTAAAATTCGGTATTGAATTACGGTCATTACATCTGGCTGTAAAATTCCGTAGATAAATACAATACTTAAGGTAACATAGATTGCCGACAGTTTGTAATTTTTCTGTAGCATTGACAGTGCTACAACAAATGAAATCAATGCCAATACTGCATATACATACACATCTTGCACTAAGAATACTATACCTGTAGCAATAACACCACCGATAATAGTACCTATAGTTCGATCTTTAGAACGTGTTTTTGTAAGACCGTAATTAGGTCTCATGATTAATATAATGGTTAAAAGTATCCAATACGGATTCTGAAAAGCAAACACATTACCCACCACAAATCCGATCATTAAGGTAACCGCTAAACGTAAGGAGTGTCGAAAAATGGTAGACCTAAAACTGAGGTTTCTCAATAAAATACGCGGACTATAATCTTGAGATATCAAAAAACGTTTTAAAATTTCTTTATCTATAAATTCTTCTGACGCTACATCGTGATCACTAAGCAACCACTTCATTCTTTTAAGTTTGTCGAATTGTTTTTCTTGATATTCTAATAAATTCTGAAACATTATAAAAGCCTCGTAAGCCTTCGCATCTTTTACAGTACCGAGCTCAGAAATCTTAATTCGCAATTCTTCAAAATGCTCTGTAAGCACAACGTGCTTTGGCATTTGATTTGGCTTATTACCAATTTCTGAAATCAATTTCAGTTGATTGGCCATCTCAAAAGTCAGGTTTTGGAACAACTTGGTAAATTCTGGATACAGTTTAAACTGCGCATCCATCTTCGTATAGTTTACCGGATTCGCACCTGCCGTTTCCAGCATTTCAATCAATTGCACCAATACCAGTACCCGCTTACCATTATAGGTAGACCTACCTGAGCTTTTACGAGATAAAATAAGAATTTCACGAAGTGTATCGTGTTGTTCTGTAAGCTCGCTTTGTAGTAGAAACAACCGCTGCTGCAATTTTTTCCTGTTAGATTGTTCATCTATTAGCTGCGCACGTTTCTTCAAAAGTTTACCGGTACGCCCTATGGTATCATACAAAATTTCTTCTGTCTGCCCCTTCGGGTTTATTTTATACCACAATAAAGACAGGGCTAAATACCAGAGTCCGCCAAGCCCTACTAGCAATGCATATTCATAAATCTTCAATTTATCGGGAGTATGGGCAAAGCTTAAAATCAAAGCTAGAAGTCCTGAAAAACTTATAAGTGAAGCCCTAAATCCATAAGATGATATTAACGAAATAGCAAAACTTGCAACCCCTAAAATAATTAAGGCAAGCCAAGTAGCATAGTGTAAATAGCCACCAATGAAACTAACGACCATTATTAAAGCAGCCGAAAAAAGAATACCGTAGACTTTATGTTTTTGACTACCATTAACATCACTAGGGTTACACCAAAAAGCACCAAAACATATCGCCACACCTATTTCGGTATAACCAGTAGCAATACCAATTGACAGCGGTGTAATAACTGCAACCACGGTAAGTACCGACTTTGAGAAATTGGTACTACGTAGATACTGCAACAGTTCTTTAAAAGAAACAGATATAAAATTTTGAATTTTGTTCAACACCTATAGAATCAAGTACAAAGATACACTTTGGTGGTAAGACGTATTAACTACATAAAAACAAAAGGTGCTGAGATAATAAAATCTCAACACCTTTTATACATCTTAAAAAATACCAAACTAAATTTTAAATATCATTATCTATAATGAACAGCAATTTGCGCTAGTTGACCTACAATTTTAACGGAGTCTTTCATAGACAGTTTAGAACCATCGGCATGTATCCATCTTTTTAAAGGCTGTTCACAAATCATGCTTTTGACTTCTGTTTTACCAAAGTACTTTTTCATTCTCATGAATAGCTCTACATCGAACAACCATTTGGTAACGAATTTCTTATTAAACATTTTAGAGGCAATCTCGCGATCCATCACCTTTGCACCACATTGGGTATCTTTAAAAGGCATGCCTAAAATAGTTTGTATGATTAAGTTGATCGACATACTAATAACCTTACGGGCAGATTCTTTTGTAATGTTGGCGCCCATTCTTGCAATGCGAGAACCACTTACTATTTTAAAATCTGAGCTCTCGATAGTTTTAACCAAATCATCAAAATCTCTAAAATCTGTCGATAGATCGGCATCTAAAAATCCTATATAATCTAACTGTTGATCTTTTACAAGATGTAGAATCCCTTGCCTTACAGCTTCGGCCTTACCGCCATTTTGCTTGCAATTGTAAATACTTATGTTATCGGGATTATCTTTTTTTAATTTCTGAAGAACAGCTAATGTATTATCTGTACTACCATCATTTACAAAGCACAAATGATACCCAAGATTTTTATGTGCAAACTCTTTAAATTCTTCACTTAAAAGTCGCTCTTCTTCATTATAACAAGGTATAACGACACCAACACAATTCTTCTGTAGAATACGTGTATCAGATTTTTTAGCAGTAATTACGCCCTTATTTGCAGGTGCACCGATTATTCTTTTTACTCTTGCAGCCATTTCGTCAAGACTTACCGGTTTCTTCAAATAATCGTTCACCCCTAAAGCAAAATTTTCCATTATTAATTGCTCATCTGTGTTACCCGACATTACCAAGATAGGTGTATCATTTTTCATAAATACACGAATATATTTTACCACTTCGGTACCGGTACACGAAACCAATTCAGCCCCAGACATCTCTGGCATATTCATGTCGAGTAAAACCAGATCGGGTTTAAATGAGTTGAATAACTGTATACCAGATTCAATAGAATTGGCAGTTTGTACTTCATATCCTATTTCAGACAATCGTTTTTCAACAGAAAGTAGAATAAGTTTTTGGTCGTCTATGGCTAGAATTTTCATGCGTTTGGTTTTGGTTATATATAGTTTACGATTACAAATTTACTTGCCAAGCCGCAAGATTTTGAACTAACTAAGTTGGTTAACTGTTTACTGTAGACGAGTGGTTTATTAAAATAGATAATGGCATTTTTTTATAACTGATACCCTTATCATTTTTTACGATTTAATATTAACGGAACTGTTTATTGTAGGTATTCTATTATTAAAATTTCAACTAATCGCTTTTTAATGTAATGATCATCTCATATATTTAATACCTTTATATAGAATTTGATTCTAATTTAACCTTTGGAGAAAAAAACCAATACCCTCTTAATATTAGCTTTGATCGTAGGGCTAGCTTTTCATGGTTCTGCTATTTTCTTTACATTAGAATCTACCTACGATGCATTAATCCATTTATTTTTCGCCGATCATTATGCCAATAGTTGGTTTGATCCGTGGGAATATCGCTGGTATACAGGTTTTACGGTACAGTCTTATCCGCCGTTAGTACATCAGCTTATTGGCATTCTCTCATACATTGGCGGCTTAAAATTCGGTATGTATACCGTTGCATTAATAGCCATAGTGCTCTTCATTACCGGTGCATATCGGTATACGTTGTTAATGACGGGTAGTCGCAGAATAGCGGGTTATGGGGCTGTTATGGCTGTTTTCTCATCGACATTTGTAGAAACCTTACATATTTTCGGACAGTTACCTAGTATATCGGCATTATCGATTTTACTGCATTCTATGACCGAAATATACCTCTGGATCAAAACTGGTAAAACACGGTATTTTATTACATCGGCGACTATGCTAGCCGTTACGGTAACCTCGCACCATGTTACTCCGCTTTTTGGCATGGTTTTTTTTATCGCTCCCTTAATGGGTATGGCGGTAATGGATGCTGCTAGAGAAAAAGTAGAATCATACAAAGCGCTTACATTTAAAGTATTCTGGAGCACCACTATGCAACACTTTTGGCGCATAGCCAAGTTTGGGGGTACTGCAATATTTTTACTCGTTTTCTGTATTTTCCCTTATTGGTACAACTCTAAAAGAAACCCTATTACCCAAGTAGCCATACCTCATGGATCACGAGATAATTTCTTGGAAATAACTTCATCCGGACTCGTTTTCTTCATAATTCCGTGGGGCGTATTTCTATTTATTCTGCCCTATTTCTTTTACAGATATTTTAGTAAGAGGTATGTGTTCTTCGGATTATCATTTGCACTTTTAACCATCTTAGGAACCGGTGGCACCACCCCTATTCCGCGGATGATGTTGGGTGAAATGGCTTTTAATATTCTTACCTTGGATAGGTTTACCTTATGGGCAACCATTATGGCACTCCCCATATTCGCAGAGTTTGCCTACCGGATGGTTGAAGGCGATTTAAAAATCTTAATTCAAGAAAGATTCGGCGGAGTTTACCATAGAGTTTTAGGGGGATTGATAGCTGGCGGTATGCTATTTATGGTTCTATTTACCATGACCTTGGGCTATTTTAGACCCTCGCAGCCAGCTAAAATAAAGATGCTACCCATTGTCAACTTTTTAGGAGCAGATTCGCATGATTCTTGGCGGTATTTACCGTTAGGTTTTGGGGATCAAATGGCTTGGCTTTCTGCACAAACGGGTGCAATGACCGTTGATGGTAATTACCACTCTGCAAGGCGATTACCCGAATTGACCACCAGAGCGATAGAACGAATAGAAAACTCCAAATTTAGGGGTGTTGAGGGTATTGGATCCTTACAACAGTTCTTGACCGTACCCGAAAAATATAATTTAAAGTACATTTTCTCTAACGATAAATTCTACGACCCCATTCTCTACTATTGTGGTTGGCAACGACTGCAGCAATTAGAAAACGGAATTATGGTTTGGGAAAAGCTGAATGTGGCACCCATACCACAAATAATGCCCAAGCAAGATGTACCTACCATTATGAAAATTATGTGGGGTATCATTCCGCTATCGACAGTACTGATAGCCATTTTCGTAAATATTCAGATGATTTGGGTACGGCTTTTAAAGTCTAAAAAAGTACCGGTGCATTCTTTTATGAAATTAGAACTGCCGTATAATAAATTCCCATCAAAACTATTAACCTTCTCACATTGGTGGGCTTTGCTCGTGCTAATTTGTATGGGCTATGGCATGTACATATTTTACGTAAAAAATGTCACGCAATTATCACCCAACAATGTCGTAGAATCTTATTATGACGCCTTAGATTTTAAAGAATTTTCTAGAGCACATTCATATATAGATCCAGAACAAAATATAGACATTGCGCAGTATATGCTAGAAGTATCAGTAACCGACGGAATTTTAAGTTCGTATGCAAAACTAGATTCTTTGGGCATAGAAATTTACGATGAAACCGAAAATAGCGCAAAAGCGAAGGTCTCAACTAGGTGGATTACCCCATTAGAAAATGTGTTCAATAATGACCACCACGAACTGGTAAAACGAAAAAACAAGTGGTATTTAAAATCATTAAAAGTTGATAATGACATTCCACCAGATCAACTTTTTACAGCTAATGGCACGACCTACTACAACCACGGTAGACGAAAAATTACGACTCAAGAAACCTATCATGAAGATGTTTTAAAACAACCCGTTCTAGAAATTTTATCAGCTAAACTGGTTAAATACAAAGGTCAATATAGCATTATAGGTGAGCTGCAGAATGTCGACAATACGCCCGCAGATATTGTCATTAAAGCAACCTTGTATAATGACGATAATAAGGAATTGGCGAATTTCAACGCCAAGCATCAAATTAAGCATAAGCTGATGCCGAAAGAAACGACAACGTTCAAAATTAACTTTGAAGGTATTGCGTGGTCATCTACCAAAGACACCCTACCACCAACTTTTAATCCAGACGAGTTTACTCCTGTTAGTTTCGAAGAACAGCCTACTAAATTTAACTTGCAATCTGCAGGTAATACTGCCAATACTGATTTGTATAAGCATGTGGCATTACAAGATTTGGTATACACAGAGCAAGGTTTTAATGGCGTTTTGTTTAATTCGGGTGTGCAAGAAGTAACTATACCGCAACTTATAATCTCGTATTATGATGCAGAGGGCAAGTTACTTTGGGTAGATCATAAGTTTGTAACCGAAGGGGTGCGAATACAGCGTAAACAGTTTTTCAATTACAAACCCCTAGACCTTGATAGTTTAACTGTTGTCAGTAGTAGTTTAGAAAATTGCTTTGTAAACGGTTCGCCTAATAAAGCCATAGCCGATAAATTATTCCCCAATAGAAAATTGGAACATGGTATGCAGCAGGCACAGCCTTTTAAAGGAAAAGGATATGAGTACATAAAGTTTGAGATTAACAGTTATATCGGTAATCCTAAATAGTATGCGTATTAAAATTTTAATGATTTTAAGTCTTGTACTACTTGGTTGTTCTAGTAAAGAGAAAGAACAACCAAAGGAAACGAACACCCCAAATACTACCTTTATTACAGCAACGAATACAAGTGTAGCAGGCGAGGCCATTACCCTAGCTTTCAACACAGATGTGCCAACTGCCAATTTTAAACTACAAGTAAAAAATGCCTATGGTAATGTGCTATTGAATCCTGATGATACAAGTGCTGAAAACATCACTTTTAACGTCCCTACAAACTTTACCAGAATTGCTGGTCCGTTTCGATGGAAGCTGTTATTAAATGGCAAAACCTTACACAATGGCACTCATGAAATTGCAACGAACGCACCTAAAGCTACGTATGTAGAATCATATTTTGGACCACGTAGTGTTACCGCAGGCAGAAATGATTTCTCTATGCTGACTATATCACCCACAGATGCCTATGACAACCCCTTAGATGATGGTACCGAAGTAACGGTTAAATATCAATTTTTAGAGAATATCGACGAGCTAAAAATAACGACGGAAAGCTTTATAGCCTGGTACAATGTGGCATCAACCTTAAAATCGGGGAGAATATTAGTAACATCAGAATGTAACGGCACCACTTCAAAAGAACTGGCAACAATTGTTTATCCTGCGAATGCAGTCAACTTCAACATCAGTAGTTCTAGTGCGCACAACTTTGCAGATGGTAACCAAATTGTAACGTTCACATCAGATATTATAAAAGATGAGTTTGGTAATATGGTCACCAATGGCACCTTGGTAACCTTTGTTATCAAAAATGAAAACGACTCTTACTTATATACTATTGGTACTACTATAAATGGTATTGCAGAGGCGAAAACACTGCATCCAGATAAAGCCTCTTCATGGGAAATTCAGGCATTTGTAACTGGTGCCGCAGAAAGTAATACAACAATATTTGAGTTTAAAGCTGCGATAAAAGACTACCCTGTTCATTTCTCACAAGGAAATAGAAATATAGATATTGGTCCGTTCGAGAGTTTTATGAAACAACTTATTCCTGACGGACTCCTATTACAACTAGAAATTTATGATACAGAAGGTAATTTTATAGAATCCAAGATAACGACCACCAAAAACGGAGTTTGTAATATTTTCTTAGGCGAGTATTTTTTACCAGATGGTGATTATGTATTCAAAATAACGGCAGCAGGTATCACAAAAGAATTTACAAAAAGTATACATGGCGATACAGTTAAATAAAACATTATACAGAACCGTATTGATAGTCACCTTTTTGGCTATTAACGGACTTATTCTATACGGAATAGGAGCTGCATGGGCATTTATGAACACCGGTGCAGATAAAACCTCTATGTTGCATTTAGAAGTACCAATGGAAGATGTGTATAAACCTCATCTAGAATGGTCAAATTTAGATAACCCAGGGCGACCAATGGAAGAGCAAGCATTGGGCGAAATTACCAACGATTACATGAACGCATGGCACGTTCGTAATATCGCATTTAAGAAAAATGACCGTTACGGTATTGAAGATTTTTACACCGATAGCGCAAGAGCCAGACTTTACGATAATATTGACCTCAATAAAAAAAATAATCACTGGTACAAGCGCACCACCTTAAACCATAAATCTGCTTTAGATTTTTATACGGCAGATGGTACCATGGTCGTCTTTAAAGATTATAATGTTGAAGAATATCAAGAAACGTACGAAGGTGAAACACTTATTCTAAAAGAAAAAGATACGACCAGCTACCAAGTCATGATGCTCTTAGAAGACGGATTTTGGCGTATTAGACACTTAAAAGAAATACCTACTCCCGCAGATACAGTTGAAGTAATTGAGCGAAACATAGCACCAAAACTTGAAAAAATAAAGAATCAGAAAGGGATTAATTACTACCCTAAAGATTCCCCTTGGGATACTTTTGGTAAAAGATTCAATGATACTATTATCGACCAAGATTTTCAGATCATTCAAGATATGGGTTTAAATACCATACGTGTATTTATACAATATGAAGATTTTGGAAAAAATAGGGTCGATGCTAAAAAACTTGCGCTATTAAATAAGCTCTTAGACAAGGCTCAAGACCACAAATTAGATGTTCTGATCACTTTATTTGATTTTTATGGGGACTACGATATTTCTAACTGGACACTTACCCACCGACATGCAGAAGCGATTGTAAACTCCGTTAAAGACCACCCTGCCCTATTAGGTTGGGATATAAAAAATGAACCCGACCTAGATTTTGATTCTCGAGGAGAGAATACTGTTATTCAATGGTTGAATCAAATGATTTTAGAAATCAGAAAATGGGATAAAAAGAACCCAATAACTATTGGTTGGTCTACCCCAGAGGCGGCATTGAACCTATCAAAAGAAGTAGATTTTATTTCTTTTCATTATTATAAAAAACCGCAATACTTTATAGAATCATATAAGATATTAAAATATTTAACACCCAATAAGCCCATTGTTTTACAGGAATATGGCGATTCTTCTTATGATGGTATGTGGAGCCTATTTTCAGGTTCTAACGAAAAACAAGCGGCTTATTATAAAGAAATGCAAGGCTATTTAAAAAAGGAGGATATTCCCTATTTATTTTGGACGCTGTATGACTTTGAAAAAGTACCTAGTTCAGTTGCAGGTAGCCTACCCTGGAAAACCAAAAAACAACATTTCTTTGGTTGTTTAGATTCTTTAGGGAATAAAAAACCATCCTACTTTGAACTGGCAATTAAAAAGTAAAAACTATTTTCCTACATTATCTAATACAATTATAGGTTTCAAAAAATGAAGCATAAAAAAAGGCTGGTTACCACACCAGCCTTCAAAATACTAACCATATCGATTCTCAATGAACCAATTTCTTCTCGATAGTTGATATATCAATATTGAAACCGGTTTCTTTCGATTTCTGGATTGCCTTAAAGTAGTCTATATACATTTGAGTAATTGCAGACATTGGTAATGAACATGCAGCTTTATAATTTTGTTTCGCCAATTGAATTCTATAAGCATCGTCGGTAATAATTTTCTCAATGGCATTTGCCAAAGAGGAAGTATCATGAGCATCAAAAAATTCGCCTACATAACCTTCTTCCTTAACCAATACACTTAAGTCACCCAAATCTGGTAAAGCAACAGCGTTACCATAACTACCGGCTTGGTGCAATACACCAGAACTACCCGTTGTAGAAGTATAAGGGAAAACCGTTACTGCGCTGTCTCCGAATATTTTCGGCACATCTTCTTCTGCCACATAACCGGTGTACCTTATCTGAGGCACGTGGCTATATTTTTGTTTCATTTCTTCTAAATATCCAGGTGTATTTGGACTATCTGTACCTGCAATAACGATTTCTATATCTTCATTGGTTCGAGCTCTAATTTCTTCTACCGCCTCTATAAGTATTTCTACTTTTTTGTACGTACCAAACTTACCAAAAGCCATTACCTGTTTTGGACCAGCCGGAAGTTTAAAATCTGGCTCTGGCGGAGTTTCAAATGCGCCATGCGGAATTAAAGCTACATTCTTAACCTTGTACTTATCTTCAAGCGTAGTCACATATTTACTAATAGTAACCGCAAGTATATCTGACGCCAATACAAACTTGGTCAACGTGGTACCTATAAAATTATAGATACTTTGTAACAGCTTATTTTTAGTAAAACCTGCATTTTCTAAATCGACCTGTTCTAAAATATTATGCAAAAGTGAAATAGTTGGTATACCCTTAGACTTGCAAATAAATGGAAGCATTAGCCCTAGTGCGGCCGGTATTTTCTTATCTCCGAACTTTAAAAACTGAAGATTGAACAATACAGCATCTGGCTTGGTTCGAGAAATAGTCTTGCTAATACTGAAGATATTGCTGTAGCTATTAAAACTCCAACATTCTTTTACCGTAATCTTACAGCCGCTCTCTTCAAAGTTTAAATCTTTAGGTTCGTCTGTTCGATCGGTGATCAGAATTAATTCGGTAACTTCTTCTTGAAGTCTAAAGTGTTTTACCAAGTAATAACCGTACTCTGTTAAGGTTACTTTACTAGGCGGATAGGCGGTTACGATTGCTAATTTCATTTGAAATAAATTTTAGTATACAGGGTTATTTTGTGTTGGCATAGTCGTGCTAAACCAAATTATTTTGTTTTTTTAAGGCTGATGAATCCTTTTTATTTTTGATAATGAAAAATAATAATTGTGCTACCAATAGTATGACCATGGCAATAATTTGCATGTGAACTACGGTTTCAAGATTATCATGATAAAGCATAATGAGTGCCACTTGAGAAAAGCCTAACAATCCTGATAATATGACAGGTGAATATTGATTTAACGACAAAAAGTAATATGCAAAAATATTAGAGACTGCGAATAGCGATGTCGCCAAAGCATACTTCCAAAGTAAATGTGCAATAGATAAATACGCATCACCGAACATTAACGTAATAATCAAATTCGGAAATAGAAAGCACACAAAAACTATAAAGGTAGATAAGCCACCAATAAAGAATACATACTTAAAAAGAACCGGAGCCGTTGGCTCACCATCTTTTTGTTTTTGAATGACGGTTGGCATTAAAAGCATTACGAACATCCAAGCAACAAAGTACACTACCCTACCGATCAATGCCAATGATGAATACAAGCCAGCCTGTTTATCATCGAAATAATGTTTGACCAATAAAATATCGCTATTGTTTATAATAATTTGCGTAAGTTCATAACCAGCCGTAAGACCAATAAAAATCCAGACTTGTTTTAATTCTACTGCAGCTAATTTATCCTTAGAAAAAACTTGAACACCTTTAAAATCTGACGGAAAAAGTCCGAATACAAAAGAAAGTGCAATACCTGCTGCAATTAAAATTCCCGGTTCAAAGGGCACCAATAACAATAGGGCAAATGTAATCAATAGCCTACTCCACATTTCTGTCTGGTAGGTACCGGCTAATTTACCGAAGTCATGCTTACCTTGAAATCTACCCCTGTTTACACTCATAACAAAGTACAAGGGTATGGCAACAGCGAATATCATGAACATGTAATGGTTCTGCGTATTAAAGAGTGCTTGTAAATTTTTAGAAAAAATGAGTACAAGAATACCCGTCAATACACCGAATACCAATGCATATCTATACATTGTATTCTTAAAAGCGATCCATGTATAATCTGTGAATAATACAGCAAATTTTGTGGTTGCCAATTGAAAAGTCATACCAACAAAAGACAACACTAAAAGCAATGTCACTAAAAGTGCGGCATCGGCAAAAGCCTCAGGACCAAGTAATCTACCTAATAGTAAATTGTATAAATAGTTACCACCATTTACCAGCAAAGCACTGCCCATAAACAAATGTTTTGGGGAAATGCGCTTTAAAGCCAATTTAATTGCTGTCATGATTTTGATAGGGTTTTCGGGGGTTTGGTAGTATTAATTTATCTGTAGACGAAAGCGATTTTTGCCAACTGACCAACAATCTTTACAGAATCTTTCATGGATAGTTTAGAACCATCGGCATGTATCCATCTTTTTAATGGCTGCTCACAAATAAGTTTTTTGGCTTCTGTTTTACCATAATATTTTCTCATTCGAATAAACATTTCAACATCGAACAACCATTTGGTAATAAAAGGTTTGCTAAAAAGTAAAGGAACTACTGAGCGATCCATAACTTTTGCTCCACATTGCGTATCATTAAACGGCATTCTTAAAATGGTTCTAATGATAAGATTAATAGTCATACTAATTATCTTACGAGCAGATTCTTTAGTAATATCTGCACCCATTCTACTCATTCTAGAACCACTAACAATTTTAAATTCAGAGTTGTCTAAGGTTTCGACTAAATCGTCAAAATCTCTGAAATCGGTAGAGAGATCGGCATCTAAAAATCCGATATAATCTAATTGAGGATCTTTTGCCATGTGTAGCATACCCAAGCGAACCGCTTCTGCCTTACCTCCATTTTTCTCACAATCGTATATACTAATATTACTTTCGTTGCCTTTTCTTAGTTCTTCTAAAACTTCTAAAGTTTTATCTGTACTACCATCGTTTACAAAACAAAGATGGTAACCAAGGTTACTGTGTGCAAAATCTCTGAACTCTTTACCTAAAAGACGTTCTTCTTCATTATAACAAGGTATAACGACCCCCACACAATTTTTTTGAAGCATTCTTGCACTACTAGACTCTTGCGGGTTCAATTCTACAACTGGTGCGCCGATCAACCTTTTAATACGAGCCGCCATTTCAGACAAACTCACAGGTTTCTTCATATAATCGTCAATACCTAAAGTAAAGCCATCTGTAATAATGGTTTCATCGGTGTTACCCGACATCACTAATACCGGAGTAGTATTACGCTTGCCTTCTTTAATATGTTTAACAACATCTAAACCAGACATATCTGGCATATTGATATCTACAAGAACTAAGTCTGGTTCAAACGAATCATATACTTCTATTCCTTTTTTACCAGAATCTGCAGTTTTTACATCATAACCTAATTCAGTAAGTCTTTTCTCAACAGACAATAAAATAAGCTGTTGATCATCTATGGTAAGTATTTTCATGGTTTACGTAAGTAAGATTTAACTTACATATAACGCATATTTTCACAAAAATTGTAGTTTTCAAAAAAGAAATTAAAAATTTTATTTTCAGAATAATGACTCTAAACGCCTGGTTCTTACCTAAAAACCAGTATTCGTACTATATTATACCTTAATATATATATTAAATGGTCTTAGTAAAAAGTATATGAAACATGCTAAAAAATATTTTAAAAAAAGTAAAAATAAAAAGGGAATAGCTAACCACACTACCCCCTTTTTCACAAAACCTAACCAAAAACTTTATGCCATTAATTCTTTTTCAACCATGGGTACATCTAAAGTGAACCCTTTATGTTTTGCAACTTGTAATAATTCAAAATATTCTATATACATTTTCGTAATATCTTCCATAGGAAAAGAACACGCTGCTCTATAATTCGCCTTTGCCAAATATGTTCTATAAGAATCATGCATTAAAATATTTTCTATGGCATCTGCCAATGAAGTTGCACTTTCAGGTTCGAAGAACTCTCCTTTATATCCTTCTTCTTTTACCAGTATACTAAGGTCACCTAAATCTGGCAACGCAACCGCTTTACCATAACTACCGGCTAGGTTCAATACACCAGAACTACCTGTTGTAGATGTATATGGGAAAACAACTACAGCGCTTTCACCAAATAGTACGGGTACATCTTCTTCTGCAACATAACCCGTAAAAAGTAGTTGGTTTACATGAGCATATTTCTTTTTCATACTTTCTAAGTACCCAGGTGTATTTGGGCTATCTGTACCTGCAATTACAATTTCAATATCTTCATTGGTACGTTGCCTAATTAACTCGATCGCTTCAATCATAATCTCAACCTTTTTATACGTACCGAACTTACCAAAGGCCATTACTTTTTTCGGTCCGGCAGGTAAACTATAATCTGGTGTTGGCGGAGTTTCAAAAGAGCCATGTGGAATTAAAACCACATTTCTAGATTTATATTTCTTTTCTAATATGGTTTGGTATTTACTAATAGTTACCGCAACAATATCTGAAGCCAATATAAACCTTGTTAATATATTACCTATACCATTATAGACTTTCTGTAGCACTTTATTTGAAGTAATACCAGCGTTATCTAAATCTACTTGTTCTAATATATTATGTAGTAAAGAAATAGTTGGTATACCTTTTAACTTGCACATTAAAGGTAACATTAACCCAAGCGCAGCTGGTATTTTTTTATCTCCGAATTTTAAAAACTGTAAGTTAAAAAGTACAGCATCGGGCTTTGTTTCTGAAATAGCACGATTGATTTTAAAGATATTTTTGTAATCATTAAAATTCCAGCACTCTTTAACCGTTATATTGCATCCGTCTTCATTAAAACTAAGGTCTTTTTCACCTTCTGTCTTATCGGTAATCAAAATTATTTCTGTTACTTCTTTTTGAAGTCTAAAGTGTTTTACCAAGTGATAACCGTATTCGGTCAATGTTACTTTACTTGGTGGATAAGCGGTTACAATTGCAAGTCTCATAGGTTAAGGTTTAAAATACTATTGGGCTATTTCTTCTACAAATATCTAACTATGATGCAGAATTTTAATCTGATTTTAGGTGGATGAAGCGTTACTATAGACGAATGGAAGAAAATACTAGTTAAGCCTTATTTAATTATCATACATCTTTAAAGCAATCCATTACAAACAGAAAAATTTACCCTTTTTACAATATGATAAATAAAAAAGCCCGAAGATGGGGGATTTCCTCGGGCTAGACCCACCTAAAATTAAAGTATTAAGAGGTCTTGTTCAATATGTTATTATGAGCGAAATAAAGTAGCTGTGCTACCAACAATGTAACCATAGCTATAATTTGAACCTGTACCACCATATATAAGGTGCTATGAAAAAAAATGATCATAACAATTTGAGATATACCCAACACGCCAGAGAGTATCACAGGTATATATTTATCTAGTGATAAAAAGTAATAGGCAAATATATTTGAGATTGCAAATAAAGAAGTTGCCAGAGCATATTGCCATAACAACGGTGCCATTGAGGTATAAGCTTCGCCAAACATTAATTGTATTATGAATTCAGGAAAAACGGCACAGCAGAAAACTATAACGACAGCCAATATCCCCACATAACTTATAAACTTTATCAATATGGGTGCGGTTGGCTCGCCATCTTTCTGCTTTTGAACAACTGCAGGTAGCAGCAGCATTACGAACATCCAAGCGACAAAATATACCACTCGCCCAATCATCGCCAAAGAAGCATAGAGTCCCGCTTCTACAGTATCGAAATAATGTTTTACCAAAAGAATATCACTGTTATTAATGATAATTTGGGTGAGTTCATAACAAGCGGTCAGTACTATAAAACTAATTACTTTTCTTTTATTTTCTTTGGATAAGGTAACTTTTGGGGTAATCCTTTTTAGATTGAAATTAGAAGGTATTAATCCGAATAGGAAAGAAACACCAATACCCAACGCCACCAAGAAAGCCGGATTTTTAGGTACAAGCCATAATAAACCTAAGGTCAAAACTAAACGACTCCACATTTCTGTTTGGTAGGTCAATGATAGGTTCTGATAATCTTGTTTACCCTGGTATCTTCCTCGATTAACCGACATAATAAAATACAAAGGCACCGATACTGCAAGGGTTTTGAATAACAGAGAAGATTCTGTATGAAATAGTTCTTGTAAGCTACCAGCAAAGGCAAACAGTAAAATGCCTGTTAATGTACCAAAACCTAAAGCATACTTATATGACAATCGGTTAAAAGCCACCCAGTCATCATTGCTGAACAAGATTGCAAATTTTGCTGTAGCCAATTGAAAAGTCATTCCTAAAAAAGATAACACGAGTAGTAGGGTAATGAGTAACGCAGCCTCACTATATGCTGCCGGACCAAGCAATCTACCCAATATTAGGTTATAGAAATAATTACCTCCATTTACTACGAGTACACTCCCCATAAATAACTTTTCTGGAGACATTTTTTGTAGTACTAGTCTAATTGCTATCATAATCACATTTTTTTTAAGTCTCAACATTGACTTGGTTCTACATCAAATATCATAAAGGTTACCCTTATATTTTAGGGACTTTAGGTCGATGACCATTTACTGTAGACGAGTGACAACTATTGTACTTCCGTTACGGTGAAGTGAATTTTATCTTTACAATATTGAAAAAGACAAATAAATCGCAATAATTACCGTTAGGTATTTGTAGTATTAATCTCACTTTAAATGATTCGTAAAGTAGTATTCCTTATTTTTTTAACCTCATCCTTCTTAAAGGCTCAATCTGATATGACCAAAGGCTTTGGTTTATTAGAGAAAGGTGATTTTCAAGAAGCAGAACTTTTTTTTGGTGAATACCTTAAAACAGATCCTAATAATAAAACCGCATTACTCTGTTACGGGCGTGCAGTTGGGTTAAGTGGCGAACCACAAAAATCAACTGGTTTGTTCGCAGATCTTTTAAAAGATTACCCTGGCGATTTTGAAATTTTAATTAATTACAACGAATCTTATTTATGGGCGAAAGAATATGAACAAGCAAGACCCTTATATGCAGATTTGGTAGAAAAATTTCCGACTAAATTCGGTGCAGTATTAGGGTTTGCCAATACCTTAAGTAATTTAAAAGAATATGAACTGGCATTAAGTTGGGTTGAAAAGGCAATTGAACTAGATCCAGAAAATGCAAGTGCAAAGGTCTCTAGAAAATTTATGCGTTTAGGTTATGCAAGCGAATTTGTAAATAATCAGCAGTACGGTAAAGGAGAGCAAACACTAAAGAAAATTTTTGAAGACTTCCCAGAAGACAAAGATGTTCTTATAAACTTGGCGAACTTATATCTCATTATAAAAGAGGCAGACAAAGCAAAAGATATATATGTTAGATATGCAACTAACCCTAAAGATTCTATTAGAGCTTTAAACGGTATTGCACTGGCAGAACATTTAGATGAAAATGACAAAGAGGCGCTAATTATTGCTAAAGGCGCAACGGTAAAAGTGGATAAAATTGATGATGTACCCCTTACTGAAAACACATACGATCGTTATGTTCAAGCATTAATATGGAATAAAAAGTTTATTTCTGCCCGTAAAAAAATAGATAGCTTAGAAGCTCATTTTCCAAACAGAAATTGGATATATGCTTTAAAAGCCACCTTAGGTTTATATACAGGTGATGCAAAATCTAGTGTTGAAAGTTATGATAGAATTTTAGTTAATGACAGCGCTTCTTTTGACGGTAATTTAGGTAAGGCAAATGCATTATTCGCATCTGACAAAATTTTACCGGCTTACTTTATGGCGAACCAAACGCTAAAATTCTATGAAAATCAAAAAGATGCCAAAGGCTTTATTGAGAAGCTGAATTTAATGCATACACCTACCATTGAAGAGCATGCAGCCTATACTTTTGACAATGGCAATAATGTGGCATTTTTTACCAATACTACCGTTGATGTCCCTTTTAGTACAAAATTTAGAACTACGGTTTCTTACTTTTTTAGAACGACGGAAAATAGTGTTACCGATAATAAAGCAACCTCTAATGTTTTATTGGCAGGCCTACAATACAAAATATTTCCAAAAACGGTGCTAAAGACGGTACTAGGTTTAAACAACTCTAGGTTTTTAGATGATGCATATACACAACCGGTTTTAGATATTAAATTAGACATGCAACCTTTTAAATTGCAAAACTTAACACTTGGGTATCAACGAGAAGTACAGAGTTTTAATGCTGAATTAATAGAGCGTGAAATTGTACAAAACCATTACGGACTTAATTATAACCTTGGTACAAATGTAAATTTTGGTTGGTACACGCAACTAATGCACACACAACAGAGCGATGATAACGTTAGAAACTTATTATTTACTTCTTTATATTATAATGTGCTACGTAAACCTGCATTAAAAATGGGTGTAAACTTTCAGTATATTACTTTTAAAGATCAAGTACCTACCATTTATTTTAGTCCAGAAGTATATAAAGCAGTTGAATTATTTGCAGATGTACGAGGTAACATCTCAGAAAAAACGACCTATATGGCGAGTGCTGCCACAGGTATTCAACAAGTAGAAGATGATGCCAAAACGGCTATTTTTAGAGCTGAAGCCTCTGTACAACGTCAATTTTCTAAACGGTTTAGCTTAAATGTATATGGTAAATATAGTAATATAGCCTCTGCTACGGCAGCCGGATTCGAGTTTACCGAAATAGGGATAAAAGCAAAATGGTTATTCTTAAAAAACCCATTATTTTACAAGAAATTGAACTTAGATAAATAAATTAGTTCAAATATCTTGAACATTTTTATACGTTTTTCTATTGTAAGAAAGTAATACGAAGAACATAACCCATAAGTTCTTAAATTTCAATGGTTTTTAGAATGTAATGACATCACATTTTTCATAAAAAAGTCTCTAGATTACTTAACAAATGTAAGAATTTTACTTATTTTAGCGTAAGGTATTAGAACACTACCTAAAACAAAAATTACAATTGAAAATGAAACTCTAATCGAGGCACTATGTGGAAGAGAGTTTTAAAAATGTTTATTATCCTTTATGTGCCACTTTTTGTGCTTACCCTTTTTTTATATAATTCCCAAAGGGCAGAACTAATTAAAAATATTACGGAGCGTCAGATTAAGGCAAACACGATGAAGAAAGTTTCCTTTGAAGAACAATGCCAATCTTTTTTACGTAATACTAATTATTGGGCTAGTCTAAAATATCCTAAGAATTTTGATCCTTTAGTAGAGCATTCCTCCTTTTTAAGGTCTTATCTAGAACTTATTGAATATATTACTACTTATGATCAATTTCGCTTTATAGATTTAGAAGGAAAAGAATTTTTTAGAGCCGAACGGGTTGGAAACGATTCTATTATAATTAGCGCTTTACAAAATAAATATCACCAACCTTATGTAAAAGCAGGATTACAATTAAAAAGAAATCAAATATATCTTTCTCAAATAAGCTTAAATAGAGAAAATGGGGAAATTGAAATACCATACAAACCAGTTATTAGAATTGTGGCTCCTATTTTTGATAATGAACAAAATCAAATAGGTTTAGTGGTCATTAATTTTAAAATGAAAAATGTTTTGGACCAAATGAAATCCACAGTTGAAGACAAAAATGTTTATTTGTTAGATGAGGATTACAGAATTATAAGTTCAAGTACTATAAAAGAAGATGTGCCCTATGAATCTGGAAATGAAAATAGCACTATAGACGGTATTTTAAAAACTACATTAATAAGCCATAATCGAGACAGCACTTTTGTTGAAAATGATCATATATGGTCGCAGCAATCCATTAATTTAAATGGAGCAACATTTACGTTTGGTTCTAAATCAAACTTACCAAAAGAAATAGTAACCCCATCTAATTGGCTTCTGGCCATGGAAATACCTTCAAGAGTAGTAAAAGCCGAATTACAGCCTGTCTTTGAAAGAATGTTAACCTTCAATATAATTTCAATTATTAGTCTACTAACGCTATGCTATATTTTTCAAAAAAATAGAATTGAAAAAGAACTATTCTATAAAGAATTAGAAAATAAAAACATCTTATTAACAAGAAGTAAAGACAAATTAGAAGAGAATAATGTAATGGTCAATGAAATGAATAATAGCTTAGAAATAAGAAATAAGCAATTAAGTGATTTCAACTATTTAATTTCTCATAACCTTCGCTCGCCAGTTACCAGTATGTCAGTGATTGTTGAGATGATACAGAAAGAAAAAAATCCTGAAAAATTACATCAATTACTACCTAAACTAGATCAAGTAGCTAAAAGTATAACTAACCTGACCGAAGACATAAATGACTATGTAGCTATACTTGATACTAAAGAAATAAAAATAGTTGATATCGATTTAAAAGAATTGATACTTGAGGTTAAAAATGAATTTACAGAAACACTTTTAGATAATACTGGCTTTGAAGTTCAATTAAATTTAGAGGCTTGGAACCATATTTTATATTCTAAGTTCTATTTACAAAGCATTGTTCACAATTTCATTTCTAATGCTATTAAATACAAAAGAGAAAATGTCTCTTCTTACATACAATTTGAATCTGCCATGGAACATAAACAAAAAGTGTTGTATGTTCGAGATAATGGAATAGGATTAAATTTAGAAAGACATGGCGATAATGTCTTTAAATTATATAAACGCTTTCATAGAAATATCTCTGGTAAAGGGATGGGACTTTTTTTGGTGAAATCTCAATTAGAAGCACTTAATGCAACAATAACAATAGATAGTAAAGTAGGAGAAGGAACTACATTTAAATTAATATTCGAAAAATGAACACAAAACCAAACATTTTACTAGTCGATGACGACGAACTGTATTTGTATTTAATGGAAAAAACCATACATCAATTATCGAATGAATTGGTGGTCACCACATTTACAGACGGAGAACAAGCCGTTGAATATATCTCAAAATGTACTGAAGAGAAGGTTGAACTACCTGAGGTTATATTTTTAGATATAAATATGCCATTTTTAGATGGCTGGGGCTTTTTAAACGAATTCAAAAAACTGAAACCTAAAATTATTAATAACATTAATATTTACATGGTCAGCTCATCTATGCGCGATAGCGACGTAAAAAGAGCATCTAGTTTTGAAGAGTTGACAGGGTATGTAGTCAAGCCAGTAAATAAAGATCAATTAGCAGAAATTTTCAAAAAAATTTACCACGAAAATTGGTAGAAATTAGCTTTTAAAATTAAAGCAAATTTAATCGCCTCATTAACTCTGGGCGGTTAGAGCGGCTAATAGGCACAACATTTTTAGCAATAAGCACACTATTATCTTCTATATCAATAATTTTGGTAAAGTTGATAATATACGATCTATGTATTTGCAGAAACAGTTTTTCAGGTAATTTATCTTTTATTTTTTTCAAGGTAGTATGTACTCTATGGTCTTCTTTCTCTGTTTTAACATCGATGTAATCACCTTTGGCTTCAATGACCAAAATTTCGTTGAGTTTTAATTTAATTAACCTTCTGTCAATATTAATATACAAATCTTCACCTTCAGATGAATTTTGTGGTGTTGCTCCTAACGCTTGTGGCTTTTTGACAGAAGTATTCTTAATTTTTTCTATACTTTTTTCAAAACGCTCTAGGGTAATCGGTTTCACCAAGTAATCAACAATACACTCATATTCATAAGCAGCTATTGCAAAATCGGTGTCAGAAGTAGTCATAACTACTTTTGGTGGATCTTTAAGTGTTTGTATAAAATCGACACCACTAAAACCAGCCATGTGAATATCTAGAAAAATTACATCAATATTCTGTTGATTTAAAAACTTGATTGCCGAAATGGCGTTGTCAAATTCTTCAATAACATCAAGCTCGGGTATTTTTGAACAAAGTTGCCTAACAACTAATCTTGCAGTGGCTTCATCATCGATTATAATACAGTTCATTTAAATAGTTTTAATGTATTCTTCAATAGTATCTAATACTTCCACGAATTTAGATTGACTATCGTGCTTTCCGTTCAATAATTCCATTTCATAGGCTACTGCTAGCTTATAAGAATTTTCCATTCCTAAAATATTGAACTTATGCTTTAGCTTATGAACGATTTCGGCAGTTTCTTTTACTCTCGTATTTTTTACATGACCAAAGTACTCTTCTTTTTCCAAAGGAAACTCCATTTTAATGATATCAAGAAACTGATTTCTGAAAGCGATATCGTCACCAGCAAGCTCGTCTACATAATTAAGGTTAGGTTGTTCTATCATGAATTCTTTTTTAATGTGATATAAAACGTAGTACCAACGTTTTCTTCTGATTCTAACCGAACATCGCCTTCATAAAGTACTGCAATTTTCTTCACAATTGCAAGTCCGATGCCGGTAGCATTATTGGCTGTCTCCAGCTTTTTAAACATTTCAAAAATTCCTTTTTGATGTTTTTCTGGTATTCCCTTGCCATTATCAGAAACACTAAATTTCCAATAGGCGTCATCTGGCTCATAACCAACTGATATAACTCCTTTTTCAACATTTTCTGTTGCGGTAACGGCATTGGTAAAAAGGTTCATGAACAACTGCTCTAAACGAGCTCTTTCAAAAACCATTTGCGGTAAGTTATCTGCATACTCAAAAGATATATTTTCAGGAACATAAATAGTTTGTTCAATATCTTTTAAGCTCTCTTCTAAACTAAATGTAACTCTATGTTCTTCAGTTTCGCCCATGGTTGCATGGTTAAGAATGCCTGTAATTAGCTTATCCATCTTAGTAAGGTTCTGCGATACCAATGAGCAATTGTCTTTACTGGTAGCAGAAAACTTTTCTTTCTCATCATCCATTATCCAGTTCATTAACGCATTGATGTTTCTTATGGGCGATTTTAAATCATGCGAAACCATTTGCGCATAGTTGTTTAGAGATTGATTTTGGCTTTCTAAACTCTTTAGAAGTTTGTCTTTTTCTGTAGTCATCTCAGAAACCTTCGTTGCCAAATTACTTATGTATGCGGCTAAATCTTCTGCATTGAAGTCATCTTTAACATTTTCACCGAAAAGTTGTTCTTCACTTAAATTCTCCGTAAGACTACGAATAGTATTTTCTAGGGATACTAGAATTTTTTTTTGCTGGTCAGCTTCTTTTCGTAATTTTTTATTGGCTTCAAATAATTCATCTGAACTTATCGTTGAAGCTCTATGGAGCATAGAAAATTTATCATCATAATTTTCATACGACTTTTCTATAGCATCTAAAAAGGGTACCATTGCAGGATGCGATTCTATATCTTCAGGTAAATATTTTCTAATTTGTCTTTTTAACAGGGAATGCATTATTCGCTAAATAAGGTTAAAGTCATGGTCTGATTGTGCAATTTACAACTATCTTGACCACTAAAAGGTGCCATTTCGCCATAGGAATAAAATCCGCTTATTACCGTACTATCTCCAATTACCGATTTAACTTCTTCGATTTCTTCTTCTGTACGTTGATCCATGACCAACTTTCTGCCAACACAACTAATCAATAATGCAAGTTCTGGAGATTTTATTCTACCACCCATAGCGAGCTCTGCTGCATGAAAAGCTCCATTTGCTATATCATCTACCGAAGACATCATTAATTGCACCCTTGCGCCTTCTGGTATGTCACCTGCAAGTGTCATTGTATTTTCCTTATCGTCTATATTAAGAATTGTTCTTACCAAAGGTTCAGCATCTTCGGTCACCTTAACACTTAACGGGTATAGCAATGCCGACTTTGGCAATTCATTTGCTTTTTCACCTAAATATGTTTTGTAGAGATCTAATGCAGGTTTACCATCTAGCTCGTAAAGTACATTACCCTCAGATTTTGTAATAATACGTTCTGGTCCAAAAGTAGTCCAACCACCATAATTAGAACTGGTGATTTCTAAGGTATCGCCATAAAAACCTATGGCTATAATTTCACCTTCTTTAGGGTTTTCGTTATAAGATGCCAATGTACGTTCAAAACGATCATCATCACCACATAAACCGCCAGATAGTCCAAAAGTTGCATCTTTCAAATTTTCAAGTCCTTCAATAAGAGCACTTCCATTAACGGTACTACCTTCAGATATTACAAATAAATGTTTCAAATTCTCTTTAGGGAATTCTGCTATAAGACTCTCTCCCAATTTTTTATCATCATTTTTAAAATCTGCTACATTATTTCTTTTAACCAGTATGGAACTTTTTTCAAATTCTATAGCAGTTAAAACAACGCATCCGTCTAAAACATTATCATCTATAATTTCACCAGAGGTTGTACCAAAAACAATATGCCCGTTCGGGAACAACTGTTTTACCTCATCATAAATATGTTCACTTTCCAACATATATCTATTACCAAAAACCAACACTAAAGGTTCTTCTAGTTTTTTTGAATCAGTGACTACAAAAGACTCATTAGGCTTCTTTATTGCTTGAACTATTTTCATCCTTAATGTATTAGTTATGGTCTTTTTTAATGGTAAAATGAAATTGGGTACCTTCGCCAACTACACTATCTACCCAAACGCTACCTTGGTAGCGATCAACTATTTTCTTAACTATTGAAAGTCCGATACCTGTTGATCTTTCATTATTACCTATAGACTGAAAAATGTCAAAAATCTTTTTATGATATTCTTCTGGTATACCCACCCCATTATCGCTAATGGTAAATTGCCAGAAATCGCCATCATCTTTATAAAGTACTTCAACTAGACCTACTTCTCTTTCGATATGCACTACGGCATTACCGATAATATTTTGAAAAACTTGGTGCATTTTAATTCTGTCTGCCATTATCGTTGGTAATGGCACTGGCACTACTAATTGTACATGTTCTGGAATATATATTGTTTCGCCAATGTCGGTTATAACCGTATTTAAATCAACTTTAGAATCATCTAAGGCAGAGCTATTGGCTGTTGAATATTCAAGAATACCGTGGATCAACTTATCCATAGAGGCAACTTTCTCTTGCATTAACTCAAGATTCTGTCGACCACCTTCATCTAGAACATCCTTATAATCATCACTTAACCAGGTTGCCAATGCACTTATACTTCTAAGTGGAGATTTAAGGTCATGAGAAACAATATGAGCATACTCTTGTAAACCTTGGTTACTATTCTCTAAATCTTTTAATAATTTCTCTTTCTGAATTTCTAATAGTTTTTGATCTGTAATATCTAAATGAATACCAATAGAACCTATAATAGCACCAGCATCATCATACCTAGGTGCACCACTTATAAGCCAGTGTTTTATATTTTGATTTTTATCGATTACTTCAACTTCATATGACTCTGATCTACCGTCTAATCTATTCTGATTTTTCTCTTTTATTATGCTTCTGTCTTTAACCTTGACAATATTAGAAGCTACTTCACCAATAAGTTCTTCTCTTTCAAAGCCACTCATTGTACAAAAGCTTTGGTTGACCATTTGTATGACATCTTCATTATCGACCTCAACCAGGCCTAAATTCATATTTGCGATAATACTACCGTATTTCTCTCGCTGCGTTTCTAAATTTTTTCTATAATTTTTACTGATCGTAATATCTTGATAAGCCCATAAGTGCCCTTTATAATCACCATCATTTTTAATAGGAATAAAATCTCTTGCCAAAATTCTACCGTCGATCATCTCTAGCTCATCGGCAAGAACAGTCTCTTTTTTAGCAAGAATTTCTTGTATTCTATTAACGAATGCCTTGGGTTTTTTAAAAAACTTTTTATTTTCTTGTTCAGATTCTTCACAGTCTATACCAATAAGATTTTCAGGATTATCTTTTATATCGAATATATTACAGAACATTTGATTGGTCAATGCAATTTTACCATCTTCGTCTTCTAATAATACCCCAGTCTGTAAGTTCGAAATTAATGCAGATAATCTATTTTCAGAAGCTTTTAGTTTTCTATCGGCTTCTAACTGTTTAGAGATATCTTCTATTATGGCTACCTGATAGTCTTTTTTTCTATGCTCGTCGTGTATAGCGGTCATCATGGTTTTTGCCATAATGGTAGAACCGTCGTTTTTCTTAAATTTCCAGATTTCCGTAAATTCATCTAATTCACCTGCACACATTTTATCTAATGAAAGACTATTTTCTAATTCATTTTCAGGTTCAGAAATTGATTTAAAAGTAACATTTTTAAGACCTAACTCCTTATACCCAAGCATATTGGTAAAAGTACTGTTAGTTTTAACAATTTTACCATCTATTGACAAAACAATACCTAATGGAGAGTTCTCAACGATAATATCTAATTGCGCCTTTTGTTCTGCAACAAGTCTTTTCACTTCTGTTTCTTGGGTAATATCTCTAATAATTCCTTGTGCTGCAATTGGTCTTCTATGTTTATCATAAATAAGACTAGCATTGATCTGAACCCACTTTTCTTCACCCTCAGCAACAAAAATCTTGGCACGGTAATTCTTTAAACTGCCGACCTCTAACATTGAAGCCATTGATTCTTGGGTATAATCTAAAAAATCTGGATGAATAAATTGAGAAAGATTAACTAATTTTTCAACATGATCAAAACCTAAGAATTCTTTGGCCGACCTGTTCATATTAATTACATTGAACTGAAGATCCATTACTACATATGGATCAATAATATTTATAAAAACACCATCTAATTCAGATGTTTTTTCACTTAATAAATTTTCAAGTTTATTATTAGATTCCCTTAGATGACTGGTAACATCGTACAGCTCCTTAGATTTTTGCTCCAAGATATTCTCAGCTTGTTGCCGCGCCTTTTTCTGTCTTTCAAGCGCTTTCTTTAAGAGAAGTACTTCTTTATTATCCATGTTGTACAACATCAAATTTCACTTCAGTACCGTCTTCTTTAAGAAGTTCATAAGTAATATCGGCTTTGCCATTAAAGTGTTCAAATGCTTTTTCAATTAAACCGTGTGCCAATCTGTATAGCCCCCTAGATGAAGAATATATCATAGATATAGAGCTATCGGTCTTTTCAAGAATTTTAAAGGTAGGCAGTTCAGCTTCTGGATAAAGCTTTTTTACATGAACATGTATATGATCTTCAATAGAATATAATAACCCTATTGGCGATTTGTAGCTTTGTATAACCTCTGGGTGTGCATTCTTTAAACTTGAAAACAAGTAAAGTCCGAATGCATAGATTAAATCTCCGGCAGGTAAATCTACTTCTTTACTTAGTTGGGTGATCAGCGCTACCATTTCATTAAATTCATAGGTAGCGACTGAGGTGTAAATACCCTCTGAAGGTAAGTTTGATTTCTCAATGATATTGTCGACTGTTTCTAAACCGAACTCAGATTCGACCATTTCTAAAAACTCGGTAAATACGATTCCTTTCATTTGAATTTTTTAATTACACTCAAACGTAGGAAAATTAATACGTAAATAGCAAAAAATGTTGTGAAATGAGCTTTTTTGTTAGCCTTTCACTAGTTGATTAACATTCCAGTACTCTAAAACTGCGTTTAATTTGTACTCGTAATCTTCATATTTCAATGGTTTGATAACGTAACCAGCGATACCCGCTTGATAACATTTCAACAAATCTGCCCTATTTTCTGAGGTTGTTAAAATAACCGTAGGTAAATATTGAAGTAATTCATCTGCCTTTAAAATAGCTAGAAATTCAATACCGTTCATTCTTGGCATATTCAAATCTAAAAGAATAATATCAGGTAATTTCTCGCCAGATCTTAAAAAGTTCAAAGCTTCTTCACCGTTTTTTGCTTCTATAATTGTATGCTTCAAGTTAAGTTTAGAAACGGTACGTTTCAGTTTCATAACTTCTATTAAATCGTCTTCGATAAGTAATATATCCATAACATAAATATTTGAGATTCAAAAGTCTGACAATCTTACGATAAAAATTAACTGCTGTAGGTGAATGGCAGTTTACTATCGGTGAATGGTAATTCTCTGCCGACGAGTATTTTTCAACAATCTTTAAAATGTGCGATCTGGGCTAAATGCCGCAATGTTCATAGACGTCTTAGTACCAGACAATAACTCTGAGACCAGCTTGCCTGTAGCGGGCCCTAAACTCCAACCCATCATGGCATGACCAGTGGCAATAGTCAGGTTTTTAATTCTTGTAGATTTACCGATATATGGCAATCCATCTGGTGAAACTGGTCGCAGCCCTGTTTTCACATTTTTTATTTCAGTATCGTTAATATCAATATCTGGATAAAAGGCTTTTGCACCATTAGCAATTGCCGCCACTCTTTCATTTCTTATGATGTCATTATTACCAGAAAACTCCATGGTACCAGCGAATCTTGTAAACCCTTTCATAGGTGTAGCCGCTATTTTAGATTCCATTAATATAGCAGGTATCGTAATACCCGTATCACGTTCTATATTTATTCTATACCCCTTACCACCTTGTAGTGGTAACTTCAACTGTAATTTTTTAGCCAGATCTCCACTCCATGAGCCCGCAGCTAAAACAACTTCTTCTGGTTTGTAAGCTCCCTTATTTGTAACTACCTCTTTAATAGTGTTACCAGTACTCTTCATATCTAGAACTTCTTCATTTGTTCTAATAATAACACCTTGTTGCTTTAAATATGCTACTAACTTGGGCATTATTTCTGTCGGAGTCGTGTGCCCATCACATTCATAATGTATGGCACCTTCAGCATCTATATTCACGTTAGGTTCTAGTTGATGTAATGCTGCCTTGTTTAAATCAGATACCTCTAGCCCTTCAAAAGCAACTCTTTCGGAAACTTGTTTTTCATGTAAATAGCTCGCTTCGGTTTTATATAGCATCAATAAACCTTTTCGCTCTAGTTGAAAATCACCTAAATCGCCCGAATTTTTTATATCGGTAAATAACTCTCTGCTAATAAGGTTTATGTCCTTAATTAAAGGAATCGCCTTCTCGACCTTAGACGGAGTTGATGACTTATGAAAATACCATGACCATTTCAAAAAATCGGCATCTAGTCTTGGTTTCATGTAAAACGGACTAGCAGAATTAAACATCATCTTGATTCCCTTCGCAATCATACCTGGCGATGCTAACGGAATAATATGACTTGGGGTAATGTACCCTGCATTTACGAATGATGCACCAGAAGTTATATCACCTTTATCAATTACGGTAACCTCAAAACCTTCTTTATTTAAAAAATAGGCAGTGCTTAATCCTACAATGCCACCGCCAATTATAAGTACATTCTTCATTTTTTAGTACTAGAATTTAAATTACTTGAAATCCGTTTGCATATGGATCATCGTCATCTATGGTTATGGTGTTCTGACCATATATTTTTGCCCAACCTTTAATACTTGGTATTATGGCAGGTATATCAGCTATAGTCGTTTCCTCTTCTACTCTACCCACAAACTGAGACCCTATATAACTCTCATGAATAAAATCTTCTCCAACACCTAACTTACCTTTTGCATACCATTGCGCCATTCGTGCAGACGTACCCGTACCACAAGGCGAACGGTCAATTGCCTTATCGCCATAGAACACGGCATTTCTTGCGCTAGCAGTCTCAGAAATTGTATTTCCGGCCCATAATATATGACTCACATTTCTAATGGTTGAATCTTCTGGGTGGATAAATAAATCGGGATATTTCAAATTGATTCTCTCCCGTAGTTCTTGACTGAATTGAATTAACTGACTTGCGGAGTAATCTTGAATGCCGCTAAAATTCTTTTGTGGATCTACAATAGCATAAAAATTACCTCCGTAGGATACATCAAAAACAACCTCACCTAAATAAGATGATGCTATAGTTAAATCTGTCGCAGCCAAATACGACTTTACATTGGTCAATTTTACCAAGTCTACTTTATTGCCCGTTTGTTGATACGATATATGTACTAAGCCAGCGGGAGTTTCCATTCGAACTTTACCCGGGGTTTTAGGTATAATCAATCCTTCTTCAATACCAATAGTAATAGCACCTATGGTACCATGACCACACATGGGCAAGCATCCGCTGGTTTCAATAAACAATATTCCGAAATCATTATTAGGGTCGCTGGGCGCATAAAAAATGCTACCGCTCATCATATCATGACCACGAGGCTCGAACATAAGTCCTTTACGGATCCAATCATATTCCCTTAAAAAATGTTGGCGTTTTTCGCTCATTGTAGCACCAACTAAATCTGGACCGCCATGTTTTACAACCCGAACAGGATTACCACAAGTATGTGCATCGATACAAACAAAAGTGCTGCTGGCCATATTCGAAATTTAGTTGCTATTGATAACCTGGTTTATTTAAAAATTCTATTTTGTATAAATACCCTCTACCAAACGAGTAATGCCTAACGGATTCTCATTTTGCAAAGCTGTTGGTAATAATTTATTAGGCCAGTCTTGAAAAGAAACAGGGCGCACCCATCTCTTTATTGCCGATGTACCAACAGACGTAAAACGAGCATCTGTAGAAGCAGGAAATGGACCACCATGAACCATAGAAGAATTTACTTCTACACCAGTTGGCACGCCATTGAACAATATTCTACCTACTCTACTTTGCAAGGCATCTGTAATACCGGCATGTGCCATCAAATCTTCTTCAGAACCTAAAACGGTACCTGTCAACTGACCTTCTAAATGATTTAAAATAGTTTCCATTTCATCAGTATTTTCACATTCTACCATTACTGAGAAAGGACCAAAAACCTCTTTATGCAATTTTGTATTTGCTAAAAAATCGACACCACTAACTTTTAAAATAGAAGGTTGTGCTGTATTCGGATTTGTAGCTTTTTTATAATCTGTTATAATGGTAATTCCTTTTTGGGCAGAAAGTTCCTTTTTACCCTCATTGTATTTTGCATAAATATTCGGATGCAACATACATGCTGGTTCTAATTTTAGAATTTCTTCGGATAAGGTGTTGATGAAACTATCTAATTTAGCTCCCTTCAACCCTAACACCAACCCCGGGTTGGTACAAAATTGCCCTGCACCCATGGTTATTGAAGAAGCATATTTAGTTGCCCAAGCATCACCATCGTTCTTTAGTGCAGATGGAAGTACTACAACAGGGTTGATGCTCCCCATTTCTGCAAATACAGGAATTGGCTCATCTCTTTCGTTCGCTAATTTATAAAGTGCCGTACCACCATTTATACTACCCGTAAACCCAACAGCTTTTACTTTTGGATGTTTTAACAACTGCTGCCCAACTTCTATACCGCTACTATTCAAATTTGAAAAGACCCCATTAGGCATTCCTGTTTTTTCTGCTGCTTTTATAATTGCCGATGAAACTAGTTCACCTGTAGCTGCATGCATTGGGTGACTTTTAACGATTACTGGGCAACCCGCTGCCAGTGCGCTAGCAGTATCACCACCGGCAGTAGAAAATGCCAACGGAAAATTACTAGCACCAAATACCACTACCGGACCTAACGGAAATAACATTTTACGAATATCTGACTTAGGCATTGGTTCTCTTTTAGGCTGGGCTTTTTCAATTACCGCTTCTACCCAAGAACCCTCTTTCAATAAATTAGCAAAAGCACGTAATTGACCCATAGTACGACCACGTTCACCTCTTGCCCTACCATCTGGTAAACCCGATTCTTTACAATAGGTCTCAATAAGTTCATCTCCAAGAGCTTCTATTTCATCAGCAATCGCTTCTAAAAATTCAGCCTTTGTAGCTCCTGAAAAATCTTTATAAACTTTAAAAGCATCAGTAGCTAAGGCGACCGCGCCATCAATTTCATTTGAAGATGCTTCGTAAAAAGTCCATTCTGTTTCTTTATTTTCTTTAGGATTAAAAGTCTTAAAAGTTTTATTTCCTTGCTTAGAAGATGTACTTCCGATTGCATTTGTACCGCTTATCATTTTCTATTTTTCTGATGTTACTCAAAAGTAAAGAAAGAAGCCGAAACAAATTTTGATTCTTTCTTTACATTTCTATATATGCCCAATAAACATGTGAGGCTATAGTAATAGTTGTATTAGTTAATTCCTTTATAATTTGGCAATGTTGGTCTGGTTGCCATACCTTGTTTTATAATGGCTGCTACTCTTTCGCGCTCAGCACCAATTAACGGTAACCTTGGCGCACGAACATTCTCGGTACCAATACCCGTAGCAACCTCTGCCATTTTAATATTTTGTACCAATTGCGGACTAATATCAAGCTCCAACAATGGCAAGAACCATCTATATATTTCTAATGCTTCTTTAATTCTACCCGCCTTTGCCAATTCAAAAACCGCACAGGTTTCAGCAGGAAAAGCACATACCAAACCAGCAACCCATCCATCGGCACCCATTAACGCACTTTCTAAGCCTAAGGTGTCAACTCCCGTTAAAACATTTAATCGATTTCCGAATCTTGTTTTTATACGGGTAATATTAGATATATCTCTGGTCGATTCTTTTACCGCCTGTATATTATCGCAAACCATTAACTCATCTAACATATCAAGAGTCACCATAATACCATAATCGATAGGGTTATTATAAATCATGATGGGCAAATCGGTGCTATTTGCTGTTTCTTTAAAGTAGGTAACCGTTTCATGATCATTTGCTTTATAGCGCATTGGTGGTAGCATCATTAAGCCTGTTGCACCACATTCTTTGGCAACTTCAGCAGCATGAATAGCACCTCTCGTGGTTTGTTCGGCAATATTAATTATTACTGGCACTTTACCTTCTACCAGCTTTACGGTCTCTTTCATTAAAACCTTTTTCTCGTCATAGGTTAGCGTACTTGCCTCCCCTAATGTTCCCCCAAGTATAATTCCGCTTACTCCCGCATCTAATTGAGCTTTAATATTGACAGAGAACATATCTAAATCAAGTTCATCTTTATCGGTAAATTTTGTAGTAACTGCTGGCATAACGCCCGTCCATGAAATACTCATTCTATATTGTTTTGATGATACCCAAATCTATAGGTAGTATTAGAATAATACTGTTTACATTTTATCCACACATAGTACTATTTTACCATCTTAAGCATACAATTACAATATATAGCGCTAAATTAGACGCATATGAAGGTCTTTCCGTTTAAAATACCGAAACCAATCGATGAGCATTTAATTGTTCAAATCGATAAGGAACCAATATTTTATAATCGTTTACATCAACATGAAGAAATTCAAATAAGTTACATTATAAATGGTAACGGTAAATTGTTGGTCGGTGATAGTGTACAGCAATTTTCAGCCGGCGATATCTATGTAATCGGCAGTAATCTACCCCATGTTTTTAAAAGTATAGCTGGTGATGAAGATGCCCATATGCTTACAGTTTTCTTTACAGACAGTACCTTTGGCGAACACTTTTTTGACCTACCTTATTTCAAAGATTTACAAAATTTCTTTATAAATGCCGCTTCTGGTTTTATAGTTAAGTCGAATAAAAATCAGCTAACTCATCAACTTGTAGCGCTACAATCTCAACATAAACTAAAACGTTTTACATCATTTTTAGAGTTATTAGAACAATTGAGCAAGTCAGCTACAGAGCCTTTAAGCAGATTTATATATGCCAAAACTTTAAGTTCTAATGAAGGGGAACGTTTGCAAGAAATCTTTGATTTCGTTTTCAAGAATTTTCAACATCCTATAGTATTAGATGATATTTCTAAAATGGCTTATATGACCCCAAATGCCTTTTGTCGTTTTTTTAAACAACGTACCAATAAAACATTCTTTCAATTTTTAATAGAGCTTCGTGTAGAACATGCATGCCAGTTATTAAATTCTAAAAAAGAACTGAATATTAATATGATATCTGACCTATCTGGCTTCAACTCCATTTCTAATTTTAATAAGAAATTCAAGAAGATAAAAGGCTTAACGCCAACTCAATATCAAAAATCGTTGGTATTCTAAAAAAGTTACCTTATTTATTATCATCAATATATTTTAAATTGAATGAGAGGTTTCTATATTTGCGCTCCAATATACTTCAAGTATGCCCACGTGGTGAAATTGGTAGACATGCTACCTTGAGGGGGTAGTGTTCGTAAGGACGTGCTGGTTCGAATCCAGTCGTGGGCACAAAAAGGTTAGATTTAGGTCTAACCTTTTTTATTTTGATAATTTTAACTATCAAGTACCCTAATACATTTTAATAAATTGTAGATTTGTTTAATCCTTTTTCAGAAAACATGAACAATGTAAAAAAACAATTTAGTATTAGAGATCTCGAAAATCTCTCTGGCATAAAAGCACATACTATCAGAATTTGGGAAAAAAGATACAATCTTTTATCTCCTGAGCGTACCGACACTAACATTAGAACCTATAGTCTTTCGAGCCTACAGAAGTTACTAAATGTTACATTGCTGTATAATACTGGACATAAAATATCTAAAATTGCCAAGATATCTGATAAAGATATACCTTATGTAGTTCGCGAAATAGTAGCAAAACACAGTCATAAGAGTCAAGCGATCAATGCATTCAAATTGGCAATGATGAATTTTGACCAGACTATGTTCTTTAATACTTATAATGCGTTATTAAGTGAAAACACATTCCGAGAAATATTTAAAGATACTTTTATTCCTCTTTTGAATGAATTAGGTCTTTTATGGCAAACAGACACTATTAGTCCGGCTCACGAACATTTTATGAGCAGTTTAATAAAACAGAAAATTCTTCTTAATACCGAAAAGCTTCAACATTTAGAGCCTACCAGAAAAGATAAGGTGTTTGTTGCATTTTTACCTGAAAATGAAATACATGATATAGGATTATTGTATTTAAATTACGAGATTATTTTAAAAGGTTATAAGTGTATTTATTTAGGTCCTACTATACCTATGGAAAATCTAGAAGATGTATTGAAGTATTTCGATGACATCTATTTCGTATCATATTTTACCGTATTTCCCGAAAAAGACAAAATAGATAAATATTTAGAAGATTTCTCTAAGTTAGTTTCATCATATAACAACCCAAATTTCTGGATTTTAGGAAGACAAACTAATTTTATAGAAGCATCTACAAAACCCAAATTCTGTAGGACATTCACTTCTATAGAGAATTTAGTTAATAATTTATAATGCCATTGATGGAAATGAATAAAAGTTGCATCGTAATTGGTTCTGGTTTTTCATCACTATCGGCGGCATGTTACTTGGCAAAAGAGGGTTGGGATGTGTCTATTTATGAGAAAAATGGTACTGTTGGTGGTAGAGCTTCTCAATTTATAAAAGATGGCTTTACCTTCGATATGGGTCCAAGTTGGTATTGGATGCCAGATATCTTTGATAAGTTTTTTGCCGATTTTAATAAAAAAACTTCAGACTACTATAAGTTGGAAAAACTTAGTCCTGCATATAAAATTTTCTTTAGTGACGATATTATCACCATAGGTGATAGCATGGATAAAATTTGCCTTGAGTTTGAAAGAATAGAACCGGGCAGCTCACAAGCTTTAAAAAAGTTTATTGGCAAAGCGCAAGAAAATTATGATATTGCCATCAACAAAGTAGTTTTAAGACCAGGTCTTTCACCTTTAGAATTGGTAACTAAAGAAACCATTTTAAAAGTTGACCAATTTTTTAAAACAATTAGTTCGCAAGTACGAAAGTCTTTTAAAAATCCCAAATTGGTATCTACATTAGAGTTTCCGGTGTTGTTTCTAGGTGCTAAACCAAGCAACACACCTTCTTTCTATAATTTCATGAACTTTGCAGATTTTGGCTTAGGCACATGGCATCCAAAAGGTGGCATGTATGAAGTAATAAAAGCGATGGAGAGTCTTGCAAAAGAGCTTGGTGTAAAAGTACATACCAATTCAGCGATAGAAAAAATTGAAGTAACCAATGGTAAAGCAACGGGAGTAATCAACAATGGAAAAACGATTACTGCAGATGTTGTTTTGAGTGGAGCCGATTATCAGCATTCAGAAAGCTTATTAGACGAAAAGCACCAACAATATTCTAAAACCTATTGGGATAAAAAGATTTTTGCGCCATCTTCACTGTTATTTTATATTGGGTTTGATTCTAAATTGAAAAATGTTGAGCATCACAATCTGTTTTTTGATACCGATTTTGAGCTACATGCAAAAGAAATTTACGATACACCCAAGTGGCCATCGAACCCACTGTTCTATGCCAATTTTCCGTCGATTACCGATGCGAGTATGGCACCAGATGGCTATGAGGCTGGTTTTTTTCTAGTACCTATAGCTACCGCTCTAGAAGATACTGAAGCATTAAGAGATCAATATTTTGATATAATAATGGATCGTTTTGAGAAAAGAACAGGGCAAAACATTAGAAATAATATTATATTCAAAGAAACATTCTGTGTAAATGATTTTGTAGAGAGATACAATTCATACAAGGGCAATGCATATGGTATGGCGAATACTTTAACACAGACGGCATTTTTAAGACCTAATTTAAGAAGTAAAAAAGTAGTTGATTTATATTTTACAGGACAACTGACTGTTCCTGGTCCCGGTGTGCCACCCGCATTGATATCCGGTAAGTTAGTGTCAGAATTAATTATAAAGGATAATTAGTTAGTTTATGAAAGATACTTTTGACCAAGTTTCATACCAATGCAGTAAAATTGTTACTAAACGATACAGTACTTCTTTTGCATTAGCCACTAAGATGCTACACTCATCTATACGTGGGCATATTTATAATATTTATGGTTTTGTTCGCTTTGCCGATGAAATCGTAGATACCTTTCATGACTATGACAAAGAAATTCTCTTTAATAAATTTGAAGAGGAACTTGAAGCTTCATTACGAGATAAAATAAGTCTTAACCCTATTTTGAACTCTTTTCAACATACCTATCATGCTTTTAATATACCCAAGCATTTGGTAGACTCGTTTATGAAAAGTATGCGAATGGATTTGGTAAAGAACATATACCGTACCGATGCTGAATATAAAGAATACATCTATGGCTCTGCTGATGTAGTTGGCTTAATGTGTCTTCAGGTTTTTGTAAAAGGTAATGTTGAAGAATACAACAAATTAAAAGAATCGGCTATGGCTCTGGGATCTGCTTTTCAAAAAGTGAATTTCTTGAGAGATGTAAAAGCCGATTTTGAAGAATTAAACAGATCTTATTTTCCCAATACGAATTTGAAAGAATTAGACGAAACCTCTAAAAAACGCATTGTCGATGAAATAAAGGCAGACTTTAAAAAGGGATATGAAGGAATTGTAGGCTTACCTACAGAAGCAAAATTTGGGGTTTACACAGCTTATAAGTATTATTATAAGTTGTTATATAAATTACAATCTACACCATCGTTAGAAATTAAAAATGCACGAATTAGAGTACCGAATTATCAGAAATTCGGATTACTTGCGCGTTCTTATGTTAAATTTAAAATGAACTTGGTATAATGAATATAGTTATTTGGATATTGATTTTTCTAGGAACTTTCTTGTTCATGGAATTCATGGCGTGGTTTACGCACAAATATGTAATGCATGGTTTTCTTTGGAGTCTTCATAAAGATCATCATAAAAAAGATCACGACTCGTGGTTCGAAAAAAACGATGCATTCTTTATCTTTTATGCAATAGTTAGTATGTCTCTATTTTATACAGGCGCCAATGGATTTTGGTATGGGTACCCCTTAGGCTTTGGAATATTAGCTTATGGTATAGCCTATTTTTTAGTACACGACATCTTTATTCACCAACGTTTTAAACTTTTCAGAAATGCCAATAATTGGTATAGTAAAGGTGTAAGAAGAGCACATAAAATGCATCATAAGCATTTAGGCAAGGGTGATGGGGAGTGTTTTGGAATGTTGTTTGTTCCTTTCAAATATTTTAAAAAATAAAAATGCCAAAAGCTCTGGTCGTAGGTGCCGGTATTGGTGGCATAGCCAGTGCGTTACGTTTACGAAAAAAGGGGTACGAAGTTACTGTAGTAGAAGCAAATGAATATCCTGGAGGTAAATTACATGCTATAGAAAAAGAAGGTTTTCGCTTCGATCTTGGTCCGTCATTATTTACCATGCCACATTTAGTTACTGAACTATTTGAATTATTCGGTAAAAATTCGGAAGAGTATTTCCAATACAAACGAAAGGATACAATTTGTAATTACTTTTGGGAAGATGGACTTCGTTTTACGGCGGCTTCCAAAAAAGATGACTTTATAGCCCAGGCTGCCAAAACTTTTGACGAACCGCATTCTAATATTTCAAGATACATTGATAAAAACAAACAGAAGTACGACATAACCGCTCCTATTTTTCTTGAAAAATCACTACATAAATTAGATACTTACTTATCGGTACAAACTTTAAAATCCATTTTTAAAATGGGTATTTTAGATATTAACGATACCTTAAACGAAACTAATAAGCGATTTTTCACCAATCCGAAACTAGTACAGTTATTCAACAGGTTTGCAACATATAATGGCTCATCACCATATAAAACACCTGGTATTATGTCAATGATACCTCACTTAGAGATGGACTTTGGCACCTTTTTCCCAAAGGGAGGAATGCATCAAATTAGTTTAAGCTTATACAAATTAGCCCTAGATGAAGGCATCATGTTCAATTTTAATGAAGAGGTACAAGAGATTACAGTATTAGGTAAACATGTAACAGGAGCTATTTCAACAAAAAATACCTATAAGACAGATATCGTTGTTTCTAATATGGATATTTACCCTACATATAGGCGTTTATTAAAAAAGCAAAAAGCTCCAGAAAAAACTCTGTCCCAAGAAAGATCTAGTTCCGCGCTTATTTTTTATTGGGGAATTAATAAAGAATTTCCAGAATTAGATTTACACAATATTCTTTTTAGTGAATTCTATGAACAAGAATTTAATGCTATTTTTAATGATAAATCACTATTCGATGACCCAACGGTATATATCAATATTACCTCAAAAGACAATCCTACCGATGCACCTGAAGGAACTGAAAATTGGTTTGTAATGATAAATGCCCCAGGAAATTATGGGCAAGATTGGGAAGTGTTAAAAGTAAAAGCACGTCAAAATATTATTTCAAAAATTAATAAAGTACTGAATATTGATCTAGATAAATTAATAATTACCGAACATATTCTAGACCCTGTTAACATTGAAAAAAACACAAGTTCATATCGTGGAGCGCTTTACGGGGCGGCAAGTAATGATAAATTTGCAGCATTTCTAAGACACCCAAATTTTTCTAAAACAATTAAAAATTTATATTTCTGTGGAGGATCCGTTCACCCAGGAGGCGGTATACCCTTATGCCTACTTTCCGCCAAAATTATAGACGACCTTGTACCTAAATCTGAAGAATATGATTGATGCCTTGGTTAAAAATAAAGTGCGCTTAAGTGTTGGTATAATATGGCTATTTCATATTTCTGCCATTATTGGAATATCATTGGGTTATTTAGACTGGTTCATCAAAAAAACACCCATAAATCTTGGACTATCTTTTTTACTGTTTTTGTTAATTTACCCAATTAACAACCTAAAAAAAACTGGTGCTTTACTATTATTTTTTATTGGCGGTATGTTTGCCGAATGGCTTGGGGTAAACTATCAAATTTTATTTGGGGAATATGAATATGGAAATAATTTTGGACCTAAATTAGATGGTGTACCATATCTAATTGGAGCATACTGGGCACTTTTAACCTTTATTACCGCAAGTATTTTAGACTTTACAAAGCTACCTTATAGAATTAAAATTATTGGAGCCGCAGGTTTAATGGTGCTTTTAGATTTTTTAATGGAAAAAAGCGCTCCAATTTTTGACTTTTGGGAATTCGCTGGTGGTATTCCAACTTTTGAAAATTATTGGACCTGGTTTTTACTGGGGCTTATATTTCAGGTCGTAATAAAAATTTTAAATATTCAGGGTAACCGAATATTATCATTGAATTTATATTTGGCTCAGTTTATCTTCTTTTTATATTTTTATTTCTAGGTTTAAAAGGGAAGATTATCAATACCCTTCCACTTTCCTATAGATTTAAAAGGTTGAAAGCGAGAAAATAATTCCTCACTATACCAATCTAGCTCTTTTGTTTTTACTATTGCCCTTGCATGTTCTTTACTTTTATACGCAAATTGCTTTAAAGATTCTTCATCCTTCCAAATACTAAATGTAGCCATTTGCAAAAAGGGAACTTCTCCTATTCCTTTCGTATAAATCAATCCGTTATTACCCGCTAATGGTCTTTGAGAAGTTGGAACATATTTCCAAAATTTATTTAATGACCCAATTTTTATCGTAGCCCTAGTAATTACAGCAATAAATGGATTATTCTGACTAAAAGTATCACTTTCTACAAAGGGATTTTTACCAGACCAAAATCCTCTTGATTTAGTGTTTTTTAAAAATAAGGTATACCGTTGTTCAGTTCTTTCTAAATATCGCTTCATTAAATTAGAGGTTGCAAAAAAATTGTTTGCCGCTTCTTCATTCTCCCATATTTGAAGTAATGCATAAACCGACCAATCGGCAAAAGGATCAAAACCGTCCTTTCCGCTTCCCATGAGTTTGTAGTCTTGCAATCCATTAACTTTTTTTAATGGGCTGTGCGCAAATTGCATCATTCCAAAAGCCCAAACCTTATTGAAAAAAGTAGTATATCTAAAGAATGTTATTGTTGTAATCTGAGACATCCGATCACTCTGATATCAATTCATTTAAAAGCTTATTTACCTTATCGTTACTCCAGTCTGCAATGGCATTCTGATGTATAACGATAGTACCAGTTTTATCTATTACGTAAGACCCTGGTGGCTTTAATAATGAAATAGGACTCGGTTCGCCTATAATTTGATAGGTTACAGGAAAACTATATCCTTGCTCACTCATAAAAAGTTCTACAGGAGCTCTTTCCTCATTAGTAATAACATAAAACTTCATCTTATCACCATACGTATCAAAAAGATATTGAATGTCTTTTAATTGTGCCTGTGATGGCATGTGCCAAGAAGTCCAAAAAGTAACAAAAGCAACTTTACCTTTTGCTTCGTTGAAATTTATAAATTTCCAATTTCCGTCTTTTAACTTCCAATCGTAGTTAGCTATCTTACCTCTTTTATCCAGTTTTATAATTGTTGGTGAAGTAGCAAAAACCCTGTTGAGCATAATCTTACTATAATCACCTAAAGGAGTGACAAAAAAAGAAAGCACAAAAGCCATGATCAATAAGGTAAAAAACGTTTGTCTCTTCATAAAAGTTTAATAGGGGTCAAAACTAAAAAACTCCTGAACAATATCAGGAGTTTTCCTTATAAATTTTAAAGTATTGAATTAAGAGGCATTTTCTCTCTTAATCACATTTAAAGCAGACCCCTCTCTATACCACCCAATTTGAGCTTCGTTATAAGTATGGTTTACTTTTATTACATCTTTACTACCATCTGCGTGAACAACTTCTATAGTTAATTGTTTATCGGGAGCAAATTCTGCTATATCTATAAAGTTAAAAGTATCGTCTTCTTTTATAAGATCATAATCGCTTTCATTTGCAAAGGTTAACCCTAACATACCTTGCTTTTTAAGGTTTGTTTCGTGTATACGTGCAAAAGACTTAACGATTACAGCGGCAACACCTAAGTGACGAGGCTCCATTGCAGCATGCTCACGAGAAGAACCTTCACCGTAATTATGATCACCAACTACAATACTTCTAATACCCGCCGCTTTATATGCACGTGCGGTATCTGGTACACCACCGAATTCACCATTCAATTGATTTTTAACCAAATTTGTCTTATGACCAAATGCGTTAACTGCACCAATTAAGCAGTTATTAGAAATATTATCTAAGTGTCCACGAAAACGCAACCATGGTCCTGCCATAGAAATATGATCTGTAGTACACTTACCAAATGCCTTAATCAACAATTTCGCACCCATTAAACTTTCGTCCTTTATAGGCGTAAAAGGTTCTAACAATTGTAATCTTTCAGAATCTGCCGAAACTTTAACCTCAACACCCGATCCATCTTCATCTGGGGCAAGAAAACCAGCATCTTCTACTGCAAAACCTTTAGGAGGCAATTCCCATCCTGTTGGTTCGTCGAACATTACTTCTTCTCCTTTTTCGTTGATCAATTTATCCGTCATCGGGTTAAAATCTAATCTACCGGCAATTGCAATTGCAGCTGTAATTTCTGGTGAAGCTACAAATGCGTGCGTATTAGGGTTACCATCCGCACGTTTAGCAAAGTTTCTGTTGAAAGAGTGAACAATACTGTTCTTAGGTGCATTTTTTGGATCACTGTAACGTGCCCATTGACCAATACATGGTCCACATGCATTTGTAAAAATCTTAGCATCCAACTTCTCAAATATTCCAAGAATACCGTCTCTGTCTGCTGTATATCTTACTTGTTCAGAACCAGGGTTAATCCCTAATTCGGCCTTCATTTTTATTCCTTTATCAATAGCTTGTTGTGCAATAGAAGAAGCTCTAGACAAATCTTCATACGAAGAGTTGGTACAAGAACCAATCAATCCCCATTCCACAGCTAAAGGCCATTCGTGAGAGGTCGCTTTTTCTGTCATATCTTCACCTACTTTTGTAGATAAATCCGGAGTAAAAGGTCCGTTTAATAATGGTGTTAATTCTGATAAATTGATTTCAATTACCTCATCAAAATATTGCTCAGGATTTTCATACACTTCTGCATCGGCAGTTAAATATTCTTTTACTTGGTTTGCAGCATCAGCTATATCCGCTCTGTCTGTAGCTCTTAAATAGCGCTCCATAGATTCATCATATCCAAAAGTAGAAGTAGTAGCCCCTATTTCTGCACCCATGTTACAAATTGTACCCTTACCAGTACAAGATAACGACTTGGCACCAGAACCAAAATATTCAACGATTGCCCCTGTTCCACCTTTAACGGTAAGAATTTCGGCAACTTTTAATATGACATCTTTTGGTGCTGTCCATCCAGAAATAGTTCCGGTTAACTTTACACCTATTAGTTTCGGGAATTTAAGTTCCCAAGCCATACCAGCCATTACATCAACAGCATCTGCACCACCAACACCAATAGCAACCATACCTAGACCACCTGCATTTACAGTGTGTGAATCGGTACCAATCATCATACCACCAGGGAAAGCGTAATTTTCCAATACTACTTGGTGAATAATACCTGCACCCGGTTTCCAAAAACCGATTCCGTATTTATTTGAAACCGACTCTAAGAAATCAAAAACTTCTGCACTAGTAGTGTTCGCTGATTTTAAATCGGCAGTGGCACCATTTTTTGCTTGGATCAAGTGATCACAGTGTACAGTTGTTGGCACTGCAACCTTTGGCTTGCCCGCCTGCATAAATTGCAATAACGCCATTTGAGCGGTTGCATCTTGACAAGCAATACGATCAGGAGCAAAATCAACATAATCTTTTCCTCTCGCGAATGCTTTAGTTGGCGTGCCTTCCCACAAGTGAGAATATAAAATCTTTTCTGAAAGAGTAAGCGGCTTACCCACAATCTCTCTTGCTTTGTCTACACGATCCGACATGGAAGCGTATACCTTTTTAATCATATCTATGTCAAATGCCATAAAATCTATTTATATAAATTGTTATTCTATCTTATCTGTACAATATACGAAATGTACAATGATTTTAAAACCGCATTTGAAATAAAGAATAACTAGAAAAAATACCGCAAAAAAAAGAGCCTGAGTTTTCTACTCAGGCTCTTTTACTACTATATAATTTGCAACTAGTTATCTAACCAATTGTTTTTCAGAAGGTTTAAACTTCGTTAAAACAATACCGTCTACTGCAGCTTCATATTCTGCCATGGTAGGAGTTCTACCTAAAATGGTAGATAATACCACTACTGGAGTAGAAGATAACAACGACTCGCCTTTTTTATCGCCAGAATCTTTTACCACCCTACCTTGAAATAAACGTGTTGAAGTTGCCATTACCGTATCACCGGGTTCTGCTTTTTCTTGGTTACCCATACATAGGTTACAACCTGGTCTTTCTAGGTATAGCATGTTTTCGTACTTGGTACGTGCCAAACCTTTTGGTGCGTTATCGTCAAATTCGAAACCTGAATATTTTACTAAAACATCCCAATCGCCTTCTGCTTTCAACTCATCAACAATGTTGTATGTTGGTGGTGCAACAACTAATGGTGCTTTAAATTCAACTTTACCATATTGAGCCTCTACATTTTTCAACATTTGAGCTAATATTTTCATATCGCCCTTATGCACCATACAAGAACCTACAAAACCTAAATCTACTTTCTTGGTGCCCCCATAGTAAGATAATGGTCTGATGTTGTCATGCGTATAACGTTTTGACACATCATCATTATTTACATCTGGATCAGCAATCATTGGTTCAGCTATTTCATCTAAATCAATAACAACTTCTGCATGATATTTAGCGTTTGCATCTGGTCTTAAAGAAGGTTTGATTCCCGTTTTAAGTTCTGTAATTCTAGTTTCTGCCTTGTTAACTAAACCTTGAAGTACTCCCTTAGCATTGTCCATTCCTTTCTCGATCATGATTTGGATACGACCTTTTGCTATTTCTAAAGACTCAATTAAGGTATCATCTTCAGAAATACAAATAGATGCTTTAGCTTTCATTTCCGCGGTCCAATCAGTAAATGTAAAAGCTTCATCTGCGGTTAATGTTCCGATGTGTACTTCTATTACACGACCTTGAAATACGTTTTCGCCGCCAAACTGCTTTAACATTTGAGACTGCGTTGCATGTACCACATCACGGAAATCCATATAAGATTTCATTTGTCCTTTAAAAGTTACTTTAACTGACTCAGGTATTGGCATTGAAGCCTCACCTGTAGCCAAAGCTAAAGCTACCGTACCAGAATCTGCACCGAAAGCAACACCTTTAGACATACGTGTATGCGAATCACCACCAATAATGATGTCCCAATCACCTACGGTAATATCGTTCAATACTTTGTGAATAACGTCTGTCATTGGAAAGTACTTCCCTTTTGGATCCCGACCGGTAATTAAACCAAAGTCGTTCATAAAGCTCATTAATCTTGGAATGTTAGCTTTAGACTTATCATCCCAAACGGATGCCGTATGACAACCAGATTGATATGCACCATCAACAATTGGAGAAATAACCGTTGCTGCCATCATCTCTAATTCTTGAGAAGTCATTAAACCTGTAGTATCTTGAGATCCTACAATATTTACTTCTGCACGTACATAAGAACCAGCGTGCAACGTTGCACCTGACGTACCTACTGCATTTCTATTGAATATTTTTTCTACAGCTGTTAAGCCTTGACCTTCAATTGTGATTTCTTTTGAAGGAGCATATACAGGCAGTACTGGTACACCTAAAACTTTAGACGCAAAAGTTTGTAGTTTTTTACCAAAAACAACAGCGTAAGACCCACCTGCTTTCATAAACTCCATTTTTTGCGGAGTAAATGCTGCAGAAATATCTTTCAATTCTACTTTACCGTGATAGAGTTTTTTCTCTTTAGTATTAATCGTTAGCACTGTACCTGTTGCAACAGAATACATTTGCTTTAAAATTGGTTCACCATCTGCATCGACAATAGTATTACCAGCTTCATCTTTTTGCTTTACCCAGTTCTTAAGATCTAAACCAATACCACCGGTTACACCGACAGTTGTCAAGAAAATTGGAGCGATACCATTGGTACCAGCGATAACTGGAGCAAAATTGATAAATGGCACATATTTGCTAAAAGGTACCCCTGTCCATAATGCTACGTTGTTCACGCCAGACATTCTAGAAGAACCAACACCCATTGTTCCTTTTTCTGCAATAAGCATAACACGCTTATCAGGATGTTGCTCTTTTAATGCCAATAATTCCTTTTGCATTTCTTTGTTATGCTCGAACATACATTGACCATGCAACTCACGATCTGATCTTGAGTGTGCATCACCACCTGGCGATAATAAATCTGTAGAAATATCACCAACACCAGCGATATAAGTAACTACTTCTATTTCTTCTTCAATTTCAGGAAGCTTTGTAAAAAATTCTGCCTTTGCATAGCTTTCTATGATATCTTTTGCAATTACACTTCCGTTATTTAAAGCTTCTTCTAAACGAGTGGTATCTGCTTCATAAAGGAAAACCTGAGTTTTCAAAACCTCAGCTGCTTGTTTTGCCAAGGCAACATCAGAACCTAAAGCAACATCTAATAAAACGGCTACCGAAGGTCCACCCTTCATGTGAGATAATTGTTCAAAAGCAAATGCTGGCGTAATTTCTGTTACAACCGACTCACCGAGAATAATTTCTTTTAAAAATTTAGCCTTTACACTGGCAGCACTAGTGGTACCAGGTAAAACGTTATAGATAAAAAACTGAAGAGAATCTTCTCTATACTCATTTTCTACATCTTTAATCTGCTCAATAATTTTGCTAAGTAATTCAGCTCCATCAATTGGCTTAGGTTGAAGACCCTGACCTTTACGATCTTCGATCTCCTTTAGGTAATCTTTATAAATGCTCATTAAAAAGTAATTTGAATATTAATTTTGGAATAAAATTGAGGGCCGATTTTTATCATCGTAACAGTAGAACTGAAGATAAATGTACTATCACAATTGTTTCAATTTGAATGATAACCTTAATTTTTGAACACTACTATATTGAATAAGAGCAGAATAGTCGCCAGTAATCATATTAAAAGTCATCCGTTATATAATTTTAGGTTAACGCAATTCAGTAAAATTACGCATTATAGAACGCATTTAAAACTAAATAAGTATGATAAGGAGCTTTTTATCAAATGAAGTAAAAAGTCAAGTGTTCTAAATCAAATTCCTGATATATTAATAACCAAAAGAAAGGCTCTAAAAAAGTGGCACTTCGGTTAAAGCAATTTATTAATAATATCTTCTTCACTGATACCTTCGGCCTCTGCTTTATAGTTCTTTATGATACGATGACGCAGAATACCTTTGACTACGGCATGCACGTCTTCGATATCAGGTGAAAATTTACCTTGAATAGCTGCATTTGCCTTTGCTCCCAAAATGAGGTTCTGAGAAGCTCTTGGCCCTGCTCCCCAATCTAAATATTGCTTTACGTAATCTGAAGCCGAGTCTAGGTTAGGTCTTGTACTATTTACTAATTTAACTGCATACTCTACAACATTATCGGCAACGGGTATTCTACGCACCAAATCTTGAATATCAATAATATCTTGTGCGCTAAATAGCGGATTAATCGCTTGATTTCTATCTGCAGTCGTATTTTTAACTACTAGAATTTCTTCTGCTATAGATGGGTATTTTAATTCAATAGCAAACATAAAACGGTCTAACTGCGCTTCAGGCAATGGGTAAGTACCCTCTTGCTCAATGGGGTTTTGTGTTGCCAATACAAAATATGGTAAATCTAATTTATGCTGATGACCGGCAATGGTTACCGCTCGTTCTTGCATCGCTTCTAACAGTGCTGCTTGCGTTTTTGGCGGAGTTCTATTGATCTCATCTGCCAAAATAATATTTGAAAATATAGGTCCTTTTATAAACTTAAAGTTTCTGTTCTGATCTAATACTTCGCTACCAAGAATATCACTTGGCATTAAATCTGGCGTAAATTGTATTCTTTTAAAATCGAGACCTATTGCCTGAGCGATGGTATTGACCATTAAAGTTTTTGCCAAGCCTGGTACGCCGATCAACAATGAGTGACCACCTGTGTAAATAGAAAGCAGTATCTGCTCAATAACCTCATCTTGACCTACAATAATTTTGGCTATTTCTTTTTTGAGCTCCGCATGTTTTATTACTAGGCGTTCTATTGCTGCAACGTCTGACATATATTTATTCTTTTACCCAATTATTAGCGAATTCACAATCTTGATTGTCTTCATTAACGCTTATATAGGTATCCTTAATATATTTGTCCATCCATTTTTTAATGGCGTTGTATTTTTTCTCAGTAAGTGCTAATTCTTGAATTTTAGTATAATCTTTCGAGAAATCGGCAACATGCTCATCGTACCTGTTAGTAATCTTCAAAATTTTATATTTCGGTGCACCACCTCTTGGATCTTCTTCTAATACAGGATATGTAATTTCATTATCCTTCAAGTTCTGAACTTGATTATAAAGTGTAGGATCCATTTTAGTCAACTCAAACTTAGAATCGAAGTTTACAGGGTTACGTAACAATCCGCCATCGAACTTCGTTTCTTTTTCATCAGAGAAATTTAAAGCAGCCTCTGCAAAAGTAAATTCACCATCAATAATTTTCTTGCGAATACTATCCAACTCCGCTTTCGCTTCTTCCATAACATTTTGCGAAATTTCAGGAATTACCAAAATGTGTCTTAAATCTAACTCTTGACCTCTAATTTTTTCGATATAAATAATATGGTAACCAAAAGCAGTTTCAAAAGGTTCAGAAACTTCACCTTCTCTTAAACTAAAAGCAACATCTTTAAATTTCTTATCAAAACCGGTTTCTTTAGTAATACTGTAGAAACCACCTTTCGATTTCGAACCTGGATCCTGAGAGTATAAGATTGCTTTTACACTAAAACTAGCATCGTTATCATCAACATCTGCCTTAATTTGATTCAACTTATCAATTACCTTCTGCTTTTCTTCATCAGATGGTTCTGGCTCTTTTGTAATCTGTGCAATTTCTAACTCAGCACCAAATACCGGACGCTCATCTTCAGGAATTCTATTAAAGAACTGACGAACCTCTTCAGGTGTAATTTCAATCTCTTTAATAATATCTTGTTGCATACGCTCAGACAGCATACGTAACTTATTAATTTTATAAAGCTCTTCTCTAAAGCTAGATTCATCTTCTTTTTTGTAGTACTTCAACACCTTGTCCATAGAACCGATCTGCTGTACTAGTGATTGTAGTTGACGGTCTCCGGTAGCATTTACCTCATCATCTGACACCAAGATACTATCTTGAACTGCTTGGTTAGCGTACAAACGATCTTCCATCAACTTACCTAATAGCCCGCAGTGGGTAATATCTTCTGTAGATGCACCTTGACTTTTAAGATCTATCAGGGTTTTTTCAATATCAGAATCTAAGATTACGTAATCACCAACCACAGCAGCGATACCATCTAGTTTAATTCTCTTGAAATTATTTGCCGAGTCTCTTTTAACGGGAGCAGCTTCTGCAATAGCTTCCATTGTCTCAATCTGTTCTTCTTGAACATTTGGTATGGAATCTTGTGCCGTTACAATACCTGAGAACAGCAACACTGCACCGATGTAAATACTATTTTTTGTTTTCGAAAAGTTCAAATTCATTGTCCTTGATTGCTTCATCTAATAATTCAGTTTCTAATTTGCGTAGGTAGTCCATTTTTCTACGACTTAATAAAACTTGTTCTATGGTAGGCTTTATAAAGGACAAAGGTGCAATATCATTAACATCTTTAATTTCCTCTATTTGTCCCAAATATACCCCGATTGAATCCTCCAATTCAAAAAATTGTGAATTTTTTAAGTACTTATTGGCGTTGTCGACGTTTATTGGCGGTATTTCTTCGAATATTCTAGTGTAACGTACCCAAATGGAATCATTAAAATTCAGTTTATTGAACTGAACACCAATAGAATCTAAGTATCGAACATCATCTTTTTTAAATCTCTTTAATCTTTTACCTACCTCATCTTGATTTAAAAAACCTTTAGGTAGCGCCACAAAGCGAATTCTTGCAATGCGCTCTTTAAGCTTAAAATTCTCTTTGCCTTTTTCGTAAAAATCCTTCAATTGCTCATCGGTAATTACAGAATCTGTAGCCTGTGCAACTAAAGCTTCTTTATAAACACGTGTGTAAAGATCGGTTCTATAATCATCGACCAAGGCGTTATACTCTGCAAGTTTTTCTTCAGATAAATTAATCTTGGCTTTAGAAAGCAGTAACTGTTTAGAAGCCCAATTATTTATATAATTTGTAGCAAAAGAAGCACTGTCCCCTTTTGTCATATTTTCTGTTAACAACGGTTCTAAGTCTTCTTGATATAAAAAACGCTCGCCTACCCTAGCGACAACCTTTCTTTCTTCTTCTTTCTTAAAAAGACCGTCGCATGAAATAAAGACAATTGTAATTAACCCTAAGGCGATTATAGGATAATATTTACGGAATAAAAACATTGATTTCTTAAAAAACATCGAGCAAAAATAGTAATTACCAAATCGTGTGCAAATGCTTCATGATTTACTTAACACGTTTTTAGGCATTACAAGATATAACAAATACCTAATAATCAATTAAAAATTAGCAAATGTCAAAATTGTAATCTAACCGCTAACTGACTATAAACTGTCTTTTTTTAGGTAAATTTGTGTGCTAATATTTTTAATCTAATACCACATATTTTTGAACAGACAAATAAAATTAATTTGGGATTTTCGAGGTCCGGCAGCATTAAAAACTGCAGAACACCATGTTAAGCACCTTAATGAATTTATAGCTATTGAAAAAACCGCATTGAACATTACGGGTTTTAAAGCACTTAATGATATGTATAGCATTGCATTTATGGTGGTAGAGGAGAAAGAAATGATATCAATAAGAGATATATTGAAACCACACAGAGGTGAAGTTTACACCCCCTAAAAGATTATTATGAAGCATTTTCTTCTTTTTATATGCCTTATACTTTTATTCTCTTGCGCCCAAGAAAAGCAGAATTTAAATTTTCTTGAAGTTGCACTATCATCAAATGATTCAAGAATTAAAAGGGTAATGGATAGCTTAGATAATTATCAAGTTCAAATAAGATACACACAAATAGATCGAAGAAACGACAGTGTTCTTTTTACCGACTACGATTTTCAGGTAAACGACAGCACGTATTTTTACCCAGCGAGCTCGGTTAAATTTCCTATAGCGGTATTAGCTTTAGAAAAGCTTAACCAAATAGACAGCTTAACCTTAAACACCAGATATTACTTAGAAGGTGATACAATTGAAAGTACGGTAGCCAAAGATGTATCTCAAATTTTTGCAGTTAGCGATAATCTAGCAAATAATAGACTGGTCGAATTTTTAGGCTTTGAAGAAATTAATCAGAATTTAACCAATAAAGGTATTTCACCAGTTAGAATAAGTCATCGATTCGGGTATCATTCAGATGACTTAAGAACTAAGCCTTTAATTATTTATTTAAACGACTCAACAACCGGCATCACGAAGTCTATACTAAATAAAACCCCTGACAAACTAGAACTATTAGAAATTGAAAAAGGAATAGGTTATTATGAAGACGATGAGCTAATTGAACAACCATTCGATTTTAGTCAAAAAAACTTCTATCCTGTATCATCACAACACAACTTATTAAAGCGAGTAGTATTCCCAGAGAATTTCGATGCATCAGAACGTTTTGATATTAATCCCGAACAACGAAATCTTCTCTTAAAAGCCATGCATACCGTACCTCAAAAAGTTGGTTATGATCCAACAACATATTATGATGGCTATTGTAAATTTTTCATATATGGCGATAAGAAGGATGACATACCCGAACATATCGAAATTTATAATAAAGTAGGATTTGCTTATGGCACGCTAACCGATTGCGCATATATAAAAGACACAGAAAAGAATATAGACTTTCTTTTAACAGCTACTATTTTGGTCAACAAAGATGGCATTTTTAATGACGACGTCTATGAATATGATGATATCGGTATTCCGTTTTTAGCGCAATTAGGGCGAGAGATTTATACCCAAGAAGCAAACAGAAAACAATAATAGAACAGTAAGTTGACTATGCAAGACGACACTAATAAAACAAGAATTAACAAATACCTAAGCGAAGCCGGTTATTGCTCGCGTAGGGCTGCGGACAAACTTATTGACCAAGGCAGAGTTACCATTAATGGAGAGGTACCAGAAATGGGTACTAAAATTTCTACTGGTGACGTTGTTAAAGTTGACGGCGAACTAATAAAAGAACCAAAAGGAAAATCGACCTATTTGGCATTCAACAAACCTGTAGGCATTGTTTGCACCACAGATACAGGAGTTGAAAAAGATAACATCATAGATTATATCAATTACCCAAAGCGTATTTTCCCGATTGGGCGATTAGATAAACCCAGCGAAGGACTCATTTTTTTAACCGATGATGGTGATATTGTAAATAAAATTTTGCGTGCCCGTAATAACCACGAAAAAGAATATTTGGTAACTGTAGATAAACCTATTACTATAGATTTTTTAAATCGGATGCGAAGAGGCATTCCTATTCTAGACCAAGTAACTAGAGAGTGTGAAGTCTTTGAAGTAAGCACATATCAATTCAGAATAATTCTTACCCAAGGCCTTAACCGTCAAATTCGTAGAATGTGCGAGTATTTGGACTATAGGGTCAAGAAATTGAAACGAATTAGGATTATGAATGTTCAACTAGATATACCTGTAGGTAAATGGCGCGATCTTACCGAAGAAGAACTAAAAGAGATAAATAGATTAGTTAGTACGTCATTAAAAACATTTGACAGCAACAAATAATCATTACTTGCTATCTGTTTTTTCTAAGGGACAGCACAGTTAATTTAACTAAAAAATAGCACCTTAATTAACTAAAAATCATTATCTTAAAACAAAAAAAGCTATGTTAAAAGAAAATATTAATGCTATCAAACGTCTTAATTTAAAGCATGTATTGGTTCTGTTCTTTTTAACAGGATCTATGTTTACGACCATTTCTGCACAAACGAACAACTTTACAGAATATTCTGGGGAAGTTGTAGATGCAGAAAGTAAAAAACCTTTGGTTTTTGCAACCTTAACAATCAACAATACCAACGTTACTACCATTACGAACTCTGAAGGACAATTTTCGCTTAAAGTACCCAATGATTACCTTAGCAACAACTTAACAATTAGCTTTTTAGGCTATAAGACCAAACAGATCGCGATTTCTCAATTAGAACTGGAGAAGAATAAAATAGTTATGGATGAGTTTGTCGTTGCTCTTGCTGAAGCTAGTATCGATGCTCCAAACAATGCTGAAGCCCTAGTCAAAGAAACACTCGACAGAAAAGGAGACAATTACCTTGATGAAAATACGGTAATGACTGCTTTTTACAGGGAGACGATTAAGAAAAGAAAAACCAATGTCAGTCTTTCTGAGGCTGTTGTAAATATATACAAAACTCCATATTCCTCTAAAAAGACCGATGCTCTTGAACTTTATAAAGCACGTAAAAGTACCGACTATTCTAAATTAGATACGGTTGCATTAAAATTACAAGGTGGTCCTTTCAACACCTTATTTGTTGATATGGTAAAGTATCCAAATTATATATTCACCGAAGAAACATTGAAATATTACGATTTCTCCTTCGATACTTCTACCCGTGTAAATGATCAATTAATATATGTCATAGATTTTAAACAAAAGCCTGAAATTATTGACCCTTTATATAATGGTAAATTATATATAGATGCAAAGAACAAAATTTTAACCAGTGCAATATATTCTTTAAACATTACCGACAAGAGATTAGCATCTCAAATGTTCGTACGCAGAAAACCGAAGAATGCCGAGGTTTGGCCAACAGAGGTTTCGTACCGAGTAGACTACCGTGAGAAAAATGGTAAATGGTACTATGGATATAGCAATGTACTTTTAGAATTTAAAATTAATTGGGACAAGCGTTTATTCAATTCTGTTTACAGCATGAGCTGTGAGATGGCAATTACAGACTGGGAAAAGAATATGGATAACAATATACCCAAGTCTAAAGACAGAATGAAGTCCTCTATAATATTAAGTGACGAGGCAATCGGTTTTGCTGATCCAGACTTTTGGGGAGAATACAATATCATAGAGCCTGAAAAATCAATTGAATCTGCCATCAAAAAAATACAGAGACAATTAAAAAAAGACAGATCTAGTAGTGGAACAGCGGCACGCTAGATAAGACAAAGATTTTAAGTAGTGTTTAGAAAAAATCCCTTTACTATTCTGTTGAAAGAATAACAAAGGGATTTTTATTACTTGTAGTATGCTAAACTTATTTTGGCATTACTACTGCATCTATAGCATGGATTACTCCGTTGCTAGCAGCTACATCAGCCATTACCACAGTTGCCATATTTCCTTTTTCATCTTTTAGCATTACTTTATCTCCGTTCAATGATAAAGTAATAGTCCCACCTTGTACAGTCTTTACTGCAAAAGAACCACTATTATCTTTTATAGCTTTGATAACATCGGCAGCCATAAACTTTCCAGATACTACATGATACGTTAACAAACCACTTAGGGCATCTTTACTGCTTGGCTCTAACAAAGATTCAACTGTACCGGCTGGTAAAGCTTCAAATGCAGTATTTACAGGAGCAAAAACGGTAAACGGTCCTTCACTACTTAATGTTTCAACCAAATCAGCAGCTTTAACAGCCGCGACTAGAGTTGTAAAATTGTCATTTGATACCGCTACATCTACAATGGTTTCTGATTGAGCGTAAATGTTGGTTGCAAATAATGTAATTGCACTCAATAATGTAATTTTTAAAATTTTCATAGTTCTTTTTTTTAGATTTCTGTAAAAGTATGACGGAACTACAACTAATAGTCTTAAATTTTGTTTAAAATTTTAATAAAAAGCTTAAACAATTTTTAAATAACTAATAATCAAATACTTAACTAGTTGTATTTAAGATATAAAACCTGAAAACAAAATTTTTACATGACAAATAGCACCTTTTAAACAAAAAAGTCTAGTATAAATAGCATTTCAAATGCTATATATACTAGACTCAAAATAAAAATCCATCAAACTAACAAAAAGGGTTTGATGGATTTTGTAAATAAATTATTTATGCTAGATTAATTGGCCACTTCACTAATAAATTTTAAACGGTAGAGTCTTAATTCTTCTTCCTCATAATCACCATCAAATTCAGCCATAGCTTCTTCTAAATCGTCAGTATCGGCCTCTAAAAAATATTCATGAATTTCTTCTTGTTGATCCTCGTCTAAAATCTCATCGATCCAATAATTGATGTTCAACTTGGTACCACTGTATACGATTTGTTCCATCTCTTTAATAAGATCCGGAATTTCTAATCCTTTTGATGAAGCAATATCAGATAATGGCAGTTTTCTATCCACATTCTGTATGACATATAGTTTCAACGCAGAATTTGCACCTGTACTTTTTACTACAAGATCATCTGGTCTTATAATTTCATTCTCCTCAACATACGTATTTATAAAAGCTAGAAAAGGTTTACCATACTTCTTCGCCTTACCTTCACCTACACCATGAACATTTAATAACTCTTCATGCGAAATTGGGTATTTCAGCGCCATATCTTCTAAGGATGGATCCTGGAATACTACAAAAGGTGGCACACCTAATTTCTTTGCCTGCGCTTTTCGCAAATCTTTTAATTGCTTTAATAATTTTTCATCTGCAATACCTCCAGATTTGGCGGCACCTACAATTGCGTTATCATTTTCTGCATTATACACATGATCTTTGGTCATCATAAAAGATGAAGGTTTACATAAAAATTCCTTACCATTATCCGTTACGTGTAATACGCCGTATTGCTCTATCTCTTTCCTAAGAAGCCCGGCAACCAATGTTTGGCGTATCAATGCCATCCAATAGCTTTTATCTTTATCTGACCCGATTCCAAAAAATTCCTTTTCATTCGTTTTATGTGATGAGATTATCGCATTGGTTTTACCACGCAAAGCATTTACGATCTCTTTCGACTTAAACTTTTCACTGGTGCCCGTAACTACCTTCAGCAGCTTTTCAACATTATCTTTAGCTTCTTCTTTCTCTTTTGGGTTTCTGGTATTATCATCCATTTCGGCACCATCGCCATTAACATCATCAAACTCTTCACCAAAATAATGAAGCATAAACTTACGTCTAGACATCGAAGTTTCTGCATACGCCACCACTTCTTGCAATAATGCATTCCCAATTTCTTGTTCAGCGACCGGTTTACCCGACATAAATTTCTCTAGCTTCTCAATATCTTTATATGAGTAATACGCCAAACAATGCCCTTCGCCACCATCACGGCCTGCCCTACCCGTTTCTTGATAGTAACTTTCTATACTTTTCGGAATATCATGGTGAATTACAAAACGTACGTCTGGTTTGTCGATCCCCATACCAAAGGCAATGGTAGCAACGACCACATCAACATCTTCCATCAAGAACATATCTTGATATTTTGATCTTGTTTTCGCATCAAATCCTGCGTGATAAGGCACAGCACTTACTCCGTTCACCTGCAAAACTTGTGCTAACTCCTCTACCTTTTTACGGCTAAGGCAATATATAATTCCTGATTTACCTGAATTTTGCTTTACAAAACGAATAATATCAGCTTCAATATTCTCTGTTTTGGTACGTACTTCGTAAAATAGGTTAGGTCGGTTAAACGAAGCTTTAAAAAGCTTAGCACCACCTATACCTAAATTCTTAATGATATCTTCTTGTACTTTAGGTGTCGCCGTAGCAGTAAGACCAATAATAGGAATATTCTCTCCCAGACGCTCCACTATTGATTTAAGATTTCTATACTCGGGTCTAAAATCATGACCCCATTCAGAAATACAATGTGCTTCATCTACTGCAACAAAAGATACTTTGACCGAGCGTAAGAATTCTACATTCTCCTCTTTGGTCAATGACTCTGGCGCTACATACAATAGTTTAGTAATACCATTGGTTATATCTTGCTTTACCTGCTTGATCTCTCCTTTATTTAAAGAGGAGTTTAGCACATGGGCAATTCCTATTTCAGAAGAAACTCCACGAATGGCATCTACCTGATTCTTCATTAAAGCGATTAACGGAGAAACAATAATTGCCGTACCATCTTGCATAAGCGCCGGCAATTGATAGCATAGAGATTTACCACCACCAGTGGGCATGATTACAAACGTATTATTCTGTCGTAAAACATTTTTGATTACTTCTTCTTGAAGTCCTTTAAATTGAGAAAAACCAAAAAACTTTTTTAAAGAGGAATGTAAATCGATATTGTCAAATTCTTTACTGTCTGTCACATTTTACATTTAAGGGACCACTATTTGCTTTTAAATTTATAAGCGAACAAAATTATAAAATAATAGACTTTGCGTTTCTAAATTATTATGCGATAATCGGCATATAAAATTAAGTTTGTTTAATTTTGTCATCTTAAAGATAATACATTCTTTTAGGAATACAATCCATAATTTGAATAATAGATTGATTGCAACGGACACCATTATTGACTTAGCGAAAAAAACCATTGAAACTGAGCGTGATGCTATAGCACAACTTACCACTCATTTAACCGATGATTTTGCGAAAATAGTAAACTGCATTATTGAGGCTAAAGGTCGCGTTATCATTTCTGGTATTGGCAAGAGCGCCATTATTGCAACAAAAATTGTCGCTACACTCAATTCTACTGGTACTCCCGCAATTTTTATGCATGCTGGTGACGCTATTCACGGAGACTTAGGCACGGTACAAGAAAACGATGTTGTCATCTGCATTTCTAACAGCGGAAATACCCCCGAAATAAAAATGTTGGTTCCGCTCATAAAAAGAGGTACGAACAAGCTAATTGCCATGACCGGTAACACCGAATCTTTTTTAGCAAAACAAGCGGATTTTATTTTAAATACCCATGTTGAGAAGGAAGCTTGCCCTAACGGGTTGGCACCGACAACAAGTACAACGGCACAATTAGTTATGGGAGATGCCTTGGCTATTGTGCTTTTAGAAATAAAAGGTTTCAGTAGTTCAGATTTTGCAAAATATCACCCAGGTGGCTCTTTAGGCAAGAGATTATATTTAAGAGTTGCAGACTTAGTAAGTAAAAACCAAGTACCTCAAGTTCAAAAAGGCGAAGAGGTCAAAAAAGTGATTATAGAAATTTCTAAAAAGATGCTAGGTGTTACTGCTGTTCTTGATGGCGAAAAAGTAGTCGGTATCGTAACAGATGGCGATATTAGGCGTATGCTAAATAAGCATGACAATATTAAAGGCCTAACCGCTGAAGATATTATGACTAGCAACCCTAAAACCATACCTGCAAATACACTAGCTATCAAAGCATTAGAACACATGCAGAAAAAGGGCATTTCTCAATTATTAGCCATGGACAAAGACACGTACGTTGGGGTTATCCATTTACATAATTTAATAAACGAAGGTATTTTATAATGAGTTCCAAAGCTACCACGCCACCAAACGAGATGTCTTTTCTAGACCATTTAGAAGAATTAAGATGGCATTTAATTAGATCGACTTTGGCTGTCGTCATAATTGCAAGTGTTGCCTTTTTAATGAAGGGTTTCATTTTTGACACGATTATATTCGGTCCTAAAAACATGGATTTCCCTACCTATCGTTTCTTTTGCAAAATAGCAACATGGTTAAATGAAATTCAATCATTTACAGTAATAGATTCCTCTTTCTGTGGTGATGAATTTCCGTTTACCATTCAGAGCCGAGAAATGGGCGGACAATTTTCTGCTCATATCTGGACCTCTATTTGGGCAGGTGTAATTATCGGGTTTCCTTATATTTTATATGAAATGTGGAAATTCATTAGTCCGGGGCTACATGCAAATGAGCGCAAGAATTCTCGTGGCTTTATACTAATTGCTTCTCTATTATTTTTTATTGGTGTGTTATTCGGTTACTATATCGTAGCACCACTTTCTATCAATTTCTTAGGGTCTTACGTTGTTAGTGACTCCGTTTTAAATGAGTTCGATTTAGATTCTTACATTGGCACCTTAAAAATATCTGTACTTGCCTGTGGTATTTTATTCGAGCTACCGATAATTATTTTCTTCTTGACCAAGGTAGGCTTGGTGACACCGGAATTAATGAAAAAGTATCGAAAAATTGCACTGGTAATTGTTCTAATACTTTCTGCGGTAATTACCCCACCAGACGTTACAAGTCAGATTATAGTTGCCATACCGGTAATAATTTTATACCAAATAAGTATTTATATATCTGCCATGGTACTTAGAAAAGAAAGAAGAAAAGCTGAAAAAGAAAAAAAAGCAAATAGAAATGTCAAACCAAATTGAAGAATTTAATGCTTATCGTTCTAAGATGAACGAGAAGCTTTTGGCCGATAACAATAAAATAATTAAGCGTATTTTTAATTTAGACACCAATGCCTATGCTGCAGGTGCTTTAGATGTTAAGACCAAAGAATTGTTAGGTCTTGTTGCTTCAGCAGTTTTGCGTTGTGACGATTGCGTAAAATACCATTTAGAAAGCTCACATAAAGAAGGTGCCTCTAAAGAAGAAGTAATGGAAACTTTAAGTATTGCTACTCTTGTTGGCGGTACAATTGTGGTACCACATTTAAGAAGAGCATATGAGTATTGGGAAGAATTAGAAAACCAACAAGGTTAAATAATCCCTAATAACTTTTCTAACAGACCAATAACCAATAGATTTGAAAACATGAAGTTACGTGCCGACAATATAATGAAGTCCTACAGAGGCCGTAGGGTGGTTAAAGGAATTTCTCTTGAGGTTAACCAAGGAGAAATTGTAGGATTACTAGGACCAAACGGTGCTGGTAAAACAACTTCCTTTTACATGATTGTTGGGCTTATAAAACCAAATGGTGGTAGCATCTATTTAGATGACATGGAAATTACAAAATTCCCCATGTACAAAAGAGCCCAGAACGGTATTGGGTACTTGGCACAAGAAGCATCTGTCTTTAGAAAATTAAGTATTGAAAAGAATATTTTAAGTGTACTTCAATTGACAAAACTGAGCAAGAAAGAGCAACACATGAAAATGGAGTCGCTTATAGAAGAGTTCGGCTTAGGTCATATTCGTAAAAGTCGTGGTGATTTATTATCTGGTGGTGAACGAAGAAGAACTGAGATTGCTCGTGCTTTGGCTACCGATCCAAAATTTATTTTGCTTGATGAACCTTTTGCAGGGGTTGACCCCGTAGCTGTAGAGGACATACAGCGTATTGTAGCGCAGTTAAAAGACAAAAACATTGGTATACTTATTACGGATCACAACGTGCAGGAAACGCTTGCCATTACAGAGCGTTCTTACCTAATGTTCGAAGGTGGTATTTTAAAGTCAGGCGAACCAGAAGAATTGGCTGCCGATGAAATGGTACGTAAAGTATATTTAGGTCAAAACTTTGAACTTCGTAAGAAGAAGTTAGATTTTTAATAAGTACTACACCTACTCTATTCAAGAGTACTTTTTAAGATTATACAATCCCCAACCAAAGAACAATAGTTCCAGAATTAATGCGGGAGTAAATAATGGTGAAACTCCATCAAACAGAGTACTTACTATTCTACCAAAAGAAATTCCGCCCATAAATAGCACATTACATAAGGTTGCTCCGTACCAAAGATTCGCTTTAATAGAGCCTAAAATCCAAAATGATCCTACTCCCATATAAATTCCCATTACCGCTCGTAGCATATTCTTTAGCTCTAAATCAACCACTTCAAAACCTAAAAGTTCGGGCATAATATACGTTGGGTGACCGCCATAGACGATACCAGCTATAATTACAATAACTCCTGATAATAATAAATTAAGATTTTTTGGATTCGTCATTGATTGGTTTGCCATAAAGTTGAAAATATCTAAATGCCGCTATTCCTCCAATCAATGAAAATACAGCTAGCATCCAAAATACATGTTGATGCCCTGTTAAACCTGGCGATGCGTCTAACAAATACCCCATTGCCGGACCAGCAAAAATATCTGGCGTGTAGCCTATCAAAGAAATCAATCCTACTGCTGTACCTGTTAATACTAACGGAATTTTACCACTCTGCATTACCGCAAAGTATAAAGAACGAATGGCATACACCCCTAGTGTCACAATCATGATAGAGAATAGGAACATGAAGTAAGAAACATCGGCAACCATGCCAGATGCAAATATTAAAGATCCGATTAACGCAACTACAAAACCTAATAATAAAAATAGACTAGGCCTAGAACGGTCTGCTATCACTCCAATAAAAACACCTACTACTGGTCTTGCAAATAATAAAAATGTACCTACTTCTGCAGATTCCACCTCATCGTACAACATAACATCTTGAGCATAAAGCGAAAATATATCGGTGATTTTATAACCAACGTAAGCACATAAAATAATAATCATCAATAGTAAAACCGAAGGCAAGCGCAGCACTTCTTTAATTTGCGAAACAGTGATTCTTTCAACGACAATATCATTTTCAAGACTTGCAGGCAATCGCATAAAAAACCAAACTAAAACACCTACAATCGATACTATAGCCGAAGATGTCAATATCACATAGCGAAAAGCAAACCTACTTTCCTCTAAAGTGGCGACCTCTAAATCTGCCGACATAAAGTAAGAAAAAACAAGAACGCCCAAAGTACCAAATAACGCACCTACCAAACCTCTACCACCATCTAAAAAACCAAAAGCTTTACCTTGAGAACCACTACCACCCCATACTCGGGTAGCTTTTATCATAGGTGACCAGAATAAAAAAATAGTAGTAAATCCCCAAAAGCCGTAAAGTACCTGCAAGGTTAAATAATCTGGGAATGTGGCAAAAACCAAACCGCCCAAAGCAGTCATCCAGAGCGCTATGGCTATTAATTTTCTAGGCTGAAACTTATCTGCTAATGGTCCGCCCAGCAAATATGAAACCAAGGCTACAAAGCCGTATACAGAGAAGCATAATCCTAATGAAACATTATCAAGTTCAAACACTTTTAAAACGGTAGGTCTAAAAACACGTTGCAGAACAAAAGGTAAAATAAAGACACTCTCCCCTGCTAGAATCAGCAATAACAAATAATACCAGGGTGCTTTTTCGGGGTTTTTCATTTCGCTTTTATCGGAATCCAAACTTCTTCTTCTGAGTTAGGATCGTTGTTTTTATACTTATCGCCCAGTACTTCAAAATGCGGACGGTCATCTAAATTATAATCTGAATTAGAAATCCATTTCCCATAAATATATTGAAAAAATACCTGTACATCTTTAGCAGTCCCCTTGTAATTAAAAACGGCATATAGTCCGCCCTTTAAAACAAGATTGTTCATTCCTTCAGGAACAGAGTCAAAATCCTTAACCTCAACGCAAGCCCACTTTACATACTTTTTAACGGGAGAAAACTCCTGAAAATAGTCTTCAGGGTATTCTTGCAACGAGATAAAATCATCAGACGACCTATATAAAACTTCCTTACTACGCTGCCTAAAGCTTTTCCAAAGTTCTGGCGTTTTATTATCCATTAAACTCATTTCGGTAGAAAATCCAACTAAATTTTTCTCTTCTAGTGTAACAATTTTTGGGGTCATATATGGATTTGCTGATTGTCAAACTTAAGAAATTCATTCAGAACCTAGAAAACTGACTAACACCAAATTCTAATTATTATCATCAATAGTTTCAATAACCTAAACATAAAGTTGAACTAACATGCTTTTGTAAGAATTAAAACAATTTTGAGGAAACTAAATTACCAGATGAAAACTAAGAAAAACACAAGAAGAAATTTTATTCAAAAAGCATTAATGGCTTCGGGCGGACTTATTCTAGCTCCGAACTTTATTAGCTGTAGTGATGATGACGACTTAAAAGTAGATTACAATGAATCTTTACTTAACGTTCAAAATTTTAACTACGGTGTAGCTAGTTTTGACCCTAGTAGCACAGGCGTAATAATTTGGACACGATTTATTAATACTGACATTGAAATTATCTGGGAAGTTTCTACAGAAAATAACTTCAACAGTATATTACGTACAGGAAAAATAATAACTGAAAGCTCAAGAGACAACACTTTAGCCATAGAATTGACAGAATTAGAAGCTGACCAAAAGTTGTATTATCGATTTATAAGCACAACCGATAATTCCGTTTCAGTAATTGGTGAAACTATTACTTTACCAACAGTTGCCACACAAGCAAAATTAGCAGTTTGTTCTTGTTCCAATTACCAAGCTGGTTTATTCAATGTTTACGACGCCATGGCAAATTCTGATGCTGATATCATTGTACATTTAGGTGATTATTTTTATGAATATGGCGCTGGAGGATATGGATCTACAGAAGAAAATGCTTTCTTAAATCGCTTTCACGAACCTGCGGGAGAAATCATTTCTTTAGATGATTATAGAACAAGATACAAGCAATATAGATCTGATGCTTCTTTACAATTAGCCCACCAAAAGAAACCGTTCATTTGCGTATGGGACGATCATGAAATTGCCAACGACACCTACAAAGAAGGTGCTGAAAATCATGATGAAGCAACAGAAGGTAGTTTTGAAGTTAGAAAACAAAATGCACTACAAGCATATAGCGAATTTTTACCATTTTCTAGAATAGCCGCAGACGATAATAGCATTATATACCGTTCTGTAAATATTGGCAACCTTGTTAACCTTATTTTAATGGACACTCGCCTTATTGGTAGAGATAAGCAATTAAACATTGGTGATTACTTTACTGCAACAGGCTTTGATGCGCAAGCATTTCAAACCGCATTGACCGACCCCAACCGCTCTATTGTTGGAGTGACCCAGAGAGATTGGATCATATCTGAACTAAATAGTAGTTCAGCCAAATGGCAAGTTTTAGGGCAACAAGTACTCATGGGTAAAATGAACATACCTGTAGAATTATTAACGGTATTTGGTTCTGAAGGTTTTGGTACCATTCTAACAGAACTTGTAACTATTAAGTTAAGATTATTAAATAATGACCCAAGCTTAAGTGCAGCCGAAATTGCGAGAGTAACCACGGTTATTCCTTATAATTTAGATGCTTGGGACGGTTACCCAATTGACAGGGAGATTATGTACAATGCATTGAACGGCAAAAAAATAGTGACCTTTGCCGGCGACACCCATAATGCCTGGCAAAATACCTTGACTTCAGAAAATGGAACAGAAGTAGGAATAGAATTAGCAACATCCTCTATTAGCTCACCCGGTTTTGAAACATATCTTGGAGCAAATTCTTCACCAGAATTAATTGCCGGATTTCAAGAAGCGATGGTGGCATTAATTGATGGATTAAATTATTTTGATGCCTCTAGAAGAGGATATATGATGACAACATTTACAACTACAGAAGTTACTTCGGAATGGATTTTTGTAGACACCTTATTATCAGAAAGCTATTCAACTGAAATAGGTTATTCCTTAAGTTACTCTTAACTAATGCTATAGTAAAACTAAAAGCTTGCGTTGAATATTCAATGTGAGCTTTTTTTTATAGCACCAATAGTCCGTGGTCACGTAGACCTGTTACTTGCTTAGAGTACCAAAACAGCTCAAAATCTTCTAACTGAGATTCGTAATCCTTTTTTAACTGACCGTAACTTACAGGTTTATTTTCAGGTTTTAATTGTTCTAGCGTAGAAAGTAACCATTCGCCTTTATCTTTATCTACAGTAATTTCATAGATACCCGTTTTGGTATGAAAACCCAATGCTAACTGTTGCCAAGTCATGCCTTTTTTCTTTTTAACCCGTTCGGCAGTAGTTGGCATCGGACCTATCCAAGCTATTTTTGCTGACGATTTTGTACTTAATACCTGCTCTTGTTGTAGACAATTATAAATATAATCTGCGGAAATGTTTGTTAGCGGAATTTTAAAATCGAACCATTCTTGCAAGCTCATATCAAAACCGATACCGTGCATAAAATTAAAGAGTGATTTCTTTAATCCGAAGCTGAACTTACTATGATCAACTCCCGTTTTATCTTTAAAATCAATATCGTTATTTGCAAAGGTGATGGATTTCAAATCTGGCATTACTCCGTATTCTTCGGGATGCAGCCCGACCGGACTGTGAGCTGTCAATGCAAACTGATGCCAAAATCCCGATTGTATGATTCCCAATTCAAACAACTGGCGAACCATTTCTAAACTGTCTACCGTTTCTTGAATTGTCTGCGTTGGGTAGCCGTACATTAAATACGAATGCACCATAATGTTCGCTTCGGTGAAATTTCTCGTTACCTGTGCTACCTGTTCTACCGTTACGCCTTTATCTATGAGTTTCAGAAGTCTATCTGATGCCACTTCCAATCCGCCAGAAACAGCGATACAGCCAGATGCTTTCAGCAAAAAGCATAAGTCTTGTGTAAAGTTCTTTTCGAAACGAATATTCGTCCACCAAGTGATGGTCAAGTTTCTTTTTAAGACTTCTAGCGCAAAAGCTTTCATCAATGATGGCGGAGCAGCTTCATCCACAAAATGGAAACCAGATTCCCCTGTTTGTTCCATCAACGTTTCTACGCGGTCTACCAACAAACTAGCAGCTACAGGTTCGTATATTTTTATATAATCTAAAGAGATATCACAAAAAGTACATTTACCCCAATAGCAACCATGTGCCATCGTAAGTTTATTCCAACGACCATCACTCCAAAGACTATGCATTGGATTGGCGATTTCAATGACCGAAATGTAATTTGTTAATTGCAGGTCAGAATAATCTGGAGTACCAACATCTTGTTGTTTATAATCTGGTCGTGTACTATCATTTTTATAAACGACTTTACTATCCTCTAAAATGAAAGCACGTTTTAACTCCCCTTCCCCTTTGACCACATATTGATGCACCAACTCCAACGGAAGCTCACCATTATCAAGGGTAATAAAATCAAAGAATTCAAACACGCGAACATCGGTAAGGCTACGGAGTTCGGTATTTGGGAATCCGCCACCCATGGCAATTTTCAAATCAGGATAATTTGCTTTTATAAATTGCGCACAACGAAAAGCACTATATAAATTACCAGGAAAAGGAACCGAAAAACACACCAATTTAGGTTGTACGGCTTCTATTTGCTTTGCTAGTATCTTCAGTGTTAATTCATCAATAAACGTAGGTTGTTCATTCAAGTGATTATACAATTCATCAAACGAATTGGCGCTACGTCCAAGTCGCTCTGCATATCGACTGAATCCGAAATTAGGGTCTATACATTCTACTATAAAATCTGATAAATCTTCAAGATATAAGGTTGCCAGATGTTTGGCTTTATCTTGCATACCCATATTACCAAAAGCCCATTCTAAATCATCTAACTGTTCAAAACGAGAAGCTTGCGGTAAAAAATTTTCGGTACATAATTGCCTCGCTAATGTATCATTTTTTCCTTGTAGAAAAAGAATAACAGCATCTAGCGTTTTCAAATAATCATTGCGAAGCGCATATATTCTTTGGCAATTTTCAGACACTATAGCATCCGATGAAAAAGCCATGTCAAATAGCTGCTGAAAGGTATTTTTATTGAAAAGTGATAAAATAACCTCAATCCCTAAGTCGGACTGAAAAGAAGAAATATCCTTTGTATTCAAAAACCCTTTAATGTATGCCGTTGCCGGATACGGAGTGTTTAATTGGGTAAAAGGTGGTGTTATTAAAAGAAGGTCTTTCACAAAGTTATTTTAGAACAATGCCGCAAAGATAACTGTTCGCTTATTCATTATTCAATATCTCACGTACCGCTTGTTGATACGCCTTTGGATTATTTGCTTTTTTTATTTTCTTGAATGCCTTTTGCGGATTGGAAGTTGACAATGAAAAATATTCCCAAAAGCCACGCATTTTCATTTTTATAGGTGTCGGCCCTGATAATGCCTCAGCATATTGCTGATAAATAGTATCATGAAATTCTGAGAAAATCTTCCAGCGGTCTTTTGGGTATTCGGTAGTATTATTCTTAATCATATTAGGTAGAAATGGGTCGGCAATTAATCCTCTTCCCATCATAAAATGGTCAATTGAAGGGAAGCGCTCTTGCATTTCTTTAAACTTTGATACTGTAGTTATATCGCCATTATAGTATAGTTTATGCTTAGTATTTTCAACACATTTCTGAAAGGCATCAAGATCTACTCCGCCTTTATACAATTGCTTACCGATGCGGGCGTGAATGGCAATATTCTTTAATGGATACTTGTCTAGAATAGGAAATACGTCTAATATTTCTTCTGCATTCTCGTACCCCATTCGCATTTTCATAGAAACCACCACATCGGTTTCTTCGTGTGTTCGTTTTAAAATATGGTCAATTTTTTCAGGATTACAAATAAGTCCGCTACCCATACCTTGCTTCGTAACCATTGGGTAAGGGCAACCTAAATTCCAGTTGAGTTCTTTGTACCCTAAACTTTGAATGTATTTTACAACGAACAGAAACTCATCAGCATCGCCCGTCATTACCTGCGGAATAACTTCTAGGGTAGTATTATTCTCTAGTTGTAGATCTTTTTGATACGAATTCTTTATCACCATTTTACCATTCAAACGAATGTATGGCGCGTAAAACGTATCAATACCACCAAAATATTTATGGAACGCATTGCGAAATCTAAAATCGGTAAAACCCTGTAATGGGGATGATAATAAGGTAACTGACATGTATGTATTACTGCGTTAGGTGCAAACTTTTAAGTTTTGCAACAACAGATTTAGCTGCAAAAATAGCGCCTTCCATGTAACCAGAGTGATATTTTGATGTTTCTGCACCAGAAATAAATAATTTATTCTCGAATAAGGGTGCCTGATACAGTGCATGACCGCCATTTTGATGGGAAAATAAGTTACGTTCTTGCCTGTTCGATTTGGTAAATTCTTCATTGTACCAAGCCGTTTCTAGATACGATTCGTATTGTAAAGCCTCTTCACCGAACACCATTTTCAATTGCGCTTCAATTTTTTCTATTCGTTGTTCTTTAGTGAAACGAGCACAACTTCCAGAAGCAAATCCAACAAGTGCGTACGACTCCATCTCTAGATTCGACTGATCGTAAAACTCGGTAAGCGGACCAACATTACTAAATATAGTGCCCGATTTGCCTTGATCTCTCCAAAATGGCTTTTTATAGGTTAAGGCAACTTTAATGGAATCTTGCATCCAAGTGTGGGTTTGTTCTGCTAAAGAAACTATATCATTTGGCAGCGCAGGAGAAAATTCTATTTGATCTATTAATGCCGCAGGTGGTAATGTAGTAATTACAATATCTGCATATAATGTGCGGGAATTGGTTTTTATCTCATTATTGTTATCAAGCACATTTACCTCGTTAACCACTTCATTTAAAAAAATAGTATTTGGTTTCAATTTACCAGCTATCGAATTCAGTAAATCAATAGTTCCGTTTTTAAATCGGTAACTAGGGCTGTCGTTAGGTACAGCAATTTCTTGTGGCGGAACATTAGAGAAAGTTTGAAAATATGAGATACCGGTCATAAATTGTTCGAAGTACGGAACCTTGAATTCTTCAATAACATCTAATAAATGGTAGTGACTTTCATTAAACCAAGTAGCACCCATTTCAACTTTGGCCTTCCCAGATTCTATAGTGTTAATTCTACCACCAATTCTTTCTCGTGCTTCTAAAACCTTCACATCAAAACCTAGATCTTGCAAACGATATGCAGTTAGCAAACCCGTTAATCCTGCGCCGATTATTACTACCGATGTATTCATGCTATAAAGTTATTCTGATTAAATGACGGACTAAGATATTTTTGATTGCAATACACTGGCAGTTACTAATAATTGCCCGATATGCCTTTGGCTGTGCTCTGCAGCGTGAAAAAGGAGTCCGATTACCGTTGATGGTAACTTCTTTCTGCCAACCGTTCTTTTCTCTGAAAGTGTCTGTTCTGGCATCGTTTTGAAATATGCTAGCGCTTCTAACACTTTAACCGAAAATTGCTCTTGTAAATCAGCAACTTCAGTAGTTAAATTAAAGGCGGCTTCTTGTTTAAGAAATTGAAATTGTGCTTCGGATAGTGATTCCCCCTTTGCGTAGGTCAACATTCTATCTAAAACTCCTGTAATATGATTCATATGAAAACCCACAGAAGCTCTACCTGCCGTTTTTGCCCATAATAATTATTTAGGGAAATCCGCAGTATATTTTTTCAGTTCACGCTCAGATTGCAACAATGCATGAGCTGCTGGTTGCAGCAAATCTGGCACACCTTGAATAGGTCCGCTTAACCAAAACTCATATTCTTCATTTTCCATAATCGTTTTTCCTAAATAAATCTACGTTTAAAGTCTCTCTTGTATGACAGAACTTACTACATAAAATAGAATAATTAAGGGAATAGCCATGAATTTCATGGTAACGATTAGCACAAGACTAATGATAAGAAAGATATAACGCATAGCATTATCCTTGAAGCTTGTATTCTTGAATTTTAAAGCAAATAGCGGCAAATTAGCATTTAGTAAATATGCACTCACTAATGTTAAGATGATCAAGAACCATTGATTAAGAATGATTCTATTTAAAAAATCATTGTTTTGGTATAAAAGGATAAGTGGTAATGAAAGTATTAAAAGTGCATTTGCTGGTGTTGGCAAACCAATAAACGAAGATGTCTGGTTTTCATCAATATTGAATTTCGCCAAACGATACCCAGAAGCCATAGTCACTATAAACCCTAAAAAGGGTATTAAATGTATGAATTGGAATTTACCAGCTTCCATAAAAAAGTGAGAGCCATCTCCCCATCCGCTAGTTTGCGACATTGCCAATAATTGAAACATTACAATACCAGGTACTAATCCGCTAGTAATCATATCTGCCAAAGAATCTAACTGTAGACCTAATTCGCTTTTTACATCTAAAACACGCGCAGCTAATCCGTCAAAAAAATCAAAGAAAATACCAAGTGCAACGAATATTGCAGCAAGTTCTAATCTATTCATAACAGCGAACATGGTAGCCACACAGCCACAAAAGACGTTCAAAAGAGTAATAAAATTAGGAATATGCTTTTTCATAATAGTCGGTCTAATATCATAAATGCAGAAAGGCACACTACCCCAGCACAATTATGGCTCTAAATTAATATAATTATGTGGTGGTAGAGGTATTCCGCTCTAAAAAGCACTAAGCTCACCAATATTTTGCGAGACCTCGAAAACTATTTTGCAAATTAAAGGGACGACAACCATCAAATTTGCAACCACTTAGACATATCATATTGAAATATAAACTACCTTCTCTGAGATCATATCACAAATTAGTTCTCAAATGAAAAATATTATGCATGCATAGCATTGTTTAGTTGATATTTTAGAATTAAATTATAGCCTTTGTAACAATTTCAGATGAAAAATGAAGTTTTATAACAAATACAATTAAACACTAACCATTAAATACATTGCCCAAAAATGAAGATTAAAAAGGTTTTAGTAGCCAATAGAAGTGAAATTGCAATTCGTGTATTGCGCGCCTGTTCTGAGCTGAACATTAAAACAGTTGCCATTTACACTTATGAAGATCGTTATTCGCAACATCGAAATAAAGCCGATGAATCTTACCAAATCGGTGAAGACAATCAGCCTTTAAAACCTTATTTAGACATTCCGCAAATTATAGCTTTGGCAAAGGCTAAAAATGTAGATGCCATACACCCAGGTTACGGATTTCTTTCTGAAAACTCAGAATTTGCAAGACAATGCGCTGCAAACGACATTATTTTCATTGGTCCGGATCCAAAAGTAATGGATGCCCTAGGTGATAAAATTACCGCCAAAAAAGTTGCTGTAAAATGTAATGTTCCTATCATTGAAAGCAATAAGAAAAAATTAACCTCGCTTAAAGTTGCGCTATCCGAAGCGGCAATAATTGGGTACCCAATAATGCTAAAAGCTGCCTCTGGTGGTGGTGGTCGTGGTATGCGTATCATAAGAAAAGACGAAGATCTAGAAATGAATTTTGATTCTGCCAGAAACGAAGCATTAAACGCTTTTGGCGATGACACCATGTTTCTAGAAAAGTATGTAGAAGACCCTAAACATATAGAAGTTCAAATCGTAGCCGATAACCACGGTAATATTCGCCATTTACATGAGCGCGATTGCTCTGTGCAGCGTCGCCACCAGAAAGTGGTTGAGATAGCACCGTCACACAACGTTAGTGAAGATGTAAAACAGAATCTTTACAAATATGCCGTTGACATTGCCAAAGAGGTAAACTATAACAATATAGGTACGGTAGAATTTTTGGTTGACCCAAATGATAATATTTACTTTATTGAAGTAAACCCAAGAATACAGGTAGAGCATACCGTTACCGAAATGGTTACTGGTATTGACTTGGTAAAAACTCAAATTTTCGTTGCAGGAAATTATAAGCTAGACAGTCAGCAGATTAAAATATTTGGTCAAGATACGATTGCTACCTATGGTTTTGCATTACAATGTCGTTTAACCACAGAAGATCCGGGCAATAATTTTACTCCCGATTATGGTACGGTAACTACGTATAGAAGTGCCTCTGGTATGGGCATTCGGTTAGATGCCGGTAGTATTTACCAAGGGTATCAAGTGAGTCCGTTTTTTGACTCGATGCTAGTAAAAGTATCGTCTCATGGTAGAACCTTAGATGGTGCTACCCGTAAAATGGTACGTGCATTAAAAGAATTTAGAATTAGAGGAGTTGAAACCAATATCCATTTTCTACAGAATGTAATTCAGCATCCTATTTTTAAAGATGGTAAGGCAACTGTCAATTTCATACAGAACACCCCTGCCCTATTCAAAATCAAATTACCACAAGATAGAACATCGAAAGTGGTGAACTTTTTGGCAGAAGTAATTGTAAACGGAAATTCTGATGTTAAGTATATTGATCAGAATAAAGTTTTCAGAAATCCGAAAGTTCCAAAATTTAATCCGTTAGAAGCACATCCGAAGGGAACAAAAGATATGCTGACCGAAATGGGTCCCGAGAAATTCTGTGCATGGTTAATGGATGAAAAGAAAATTCATTTTACAGATACTACCATGCGTGATGCGCACCAATCATTATTGGCAACAAGAATGCGTACCTATGATATGTTGCGTGTTGCAGAAAGTTATGCGAAGAATCACCCAAACACCTTTAGTATGGAGGTTTGGGGTGGCGCAACCTTCGATGTTAGTATGCGTTTCTTACATGAGAGTCCGTGGACACGTTTACGTGAATTACGTAAAGCAGTACCGAACATATTATTTCAAATGCTACTTCGTGGATCTAACGGAGTCGGGTACAAAGCATACCCTGATAATTTAATTGAAAAATTCGTTGAGAAATCTTGGGAAAACGGCGTCGATATTTTTAGAATTTTCGATTCGTTGAACTGGGTGAAAGCGATGGAACCAAGTATTAATTATGTACGTAATAAAACGGGTGGTATTGCAGAAGCAGCTGTAAGTTACACGGGTGATATACTAAATGTAAACGAAACAAAATACACTCTAAAATACTACACGCAACTTGCAAAAGATTTAGAAAACGCAGGTGCACATATGATTGCCATTAAAGATATGGCAGGTCTATTGAAACCATATGCCGCTACTGAATTGGTTTTAGCATTAAAAGACACAGTAAAGTTGCCAATACATTTACATACGCATGACACCTCTTCGTTACAGACGACAACATACATGAAAGCAATTGAAGCCGGTGTTGATGTGGTTGATGTCGCTCTAGGCGGATTATCAGGATTAACTTCTCAGCCGAACTTCAATTCGGTTGTAGAGATGATGAAAGGTCAGCCACGAGCACATGAGTTCGACATGCCGAAGCTGAATCAATTTTCTAACTACTGGGAAGATACAAGAGAATTGTACTACCCTTTTGAATCGGGATTAAAAGCGGGTACAGCAGAAGTGTATTCACATGAAATACCTGGCGGACAGTATTCGAATTTGCGCCCACAAGCAACTGCTTTAGGTTTAGGAGACCGATTTGAAGAAGTAAAAACGATGTATGCAGAGGTAAATAAACTCTTTGGTAACCTAATTAAGGTAACACCGAGTTCAAAAGTGGTTGGTGACATGGCAATTTTCATGGTAACTAATGATTTAACCACAGAAGATGTAATGACACGTGGCGAAGAAATATCTTTCCCAGATTCTGTAATTAGTTTCTTTATGGGAGATTTAGGTCAGCCCGTTGGCGGATTCCCTAAGAAGCTTCAGAAAATCATTCTTAAGAACAAAAAACCATACACGAACAGACCAAATGCACATTTAGCACCAACAGATTTTGACAAAGAATTTAAAGCCTTTAAAAAGAAATTTCAAAAAGGCTTTACTCGTGCTATTGAAATGGAAGATTTTCTTTCATACACCTTATACCCAAAAGTGTTTGAAAAAGCACATGAGAACTATAAGTTGTATGGCAATTTAGCGTTGGTACAAACAAAGCATTTCTTCTACGGAATGAAACTTCGTGAAGAAACCTTGATAGAATTAGAACCGGGTAAAACAGTCATCGTAAGGCTACTTTCTGTAGGGATACCAAATGAATTAGGTATGAGAACCGTATTCTTTCAAGTAAACGGTGAAAATAGATTTGTTGATGTTTTAGACACCTCTTTAAACCTTAAAATTGAAGAAAATGAAAAGATAGATCCGGCAAACGATGATCAGATAGGAGCGCCGTTACAAGGATCTTTATACAAGGTATTGGTCAAAAAAGGTCAAACCATAAAAGAGAACGATCCATTATTTGTAATTGAAGCAATGAAAATGGAAACAACGGTTACTTCTTTTAAAGCCGGTACAGTTACTTCTGTGAGTCTAAAAGAAGGCAGCATGGTAAAACAAGACGATTTGATTGTTACTGTTGAGTAGCAATTGAAATCAATTTAATGTATTTAAAAAGCCATCTTTAGAGGTGGCTTTTATATTTCTGGAAAAGAGCATATTAAATAAATAGTTAATCTCCATAAAATTATAAAAAACCAATATCTGTGAAGTCTGTTATTATTCGCATCTTTGCAGCTGCTATGCGCTAGTAAAAGTATGTTCAGAATAATCACGTTTTTAATTCTACTTTTTACTGCATTTTGGGGACATTCTCAAAATGTACAACTATCTCCATTATCAAAGATCAGCTTATTGACCGTAGGTACTGGTGAAGATTTAGCAGCCAAATTCGGACATAGCGCCATTCGCTTGCAAGATCCTACTTTAGGTATTGATGAAGTATACGGTTACGGAAACTATGATTTTGACGACCCGAATTTTTATCTGAATTTCACTAGAGGTAAACTATCATACACCATTTCTAGAATTCCGTTCAAGTATTTTGAATACTCTTACCAACAAGAAAAACGATGGATAAGGGAACAAGAGCTAGATGTCAATTTAGAACAGCGCAATAATATTATCACTTTTCTAGAACACAACTTACTGCCCGAAAACAAGAAATATAAATACGATTTCTTATTTGATAATTGTGCCACTAGAATACCTATGGTATTTGAAAAAACTTTGGGCAATACCTTTAAATTCGATTATAACCACTTAGAAGAGCAGTTAACATTTAGAGAGTTGATTCGTTTAAAACTGAATCCGAATTCATGGTCCAATTTCGGCATAGACCTTGCGTTAGCTTCCGTAATTGATAGAGAAGCAACGCCATACGAGCATTTGTTCTTACCAATTTACGTGTATGAGCAAATGAAACATACTACACTAGACGGTAAGCCGATAGTCAAAAAAGAATCTGTTATTTTAGATATTGCAGAACAAGAATATCGCTCTTTAATATTTTTGACTCCTTTATTTTGGCTTAGTATTCTGCTAGTTTTAGTATGCTATATCACCTATACCGATTATAAAAACCTGCGAAGAAATAAATGGTTGGATTTCGGACTATTCGCGGTTACTGGGTTAGCAGGTATTCTAATTTTATTTCTTTGGTTTGGTACAGATCATTTGGCTACCAAAGCAAACTTTAATTCGCTGTGGGCATTTGCCCCGAATATAGTAATCGCATTTATGATGATCAAAAAGCAGATTCCGGCATGGATGATCACTTACATCATATTTTTAACCATATTACTTGGCATCACTTGTATATTGTGGATGTTTAAAATTCAAGTGTTTTCCATATTATTAATCATTGTATTACTAGCATTAGCTATTCGTTATTTATATCTGATCTATTATTTTAAAAGTAAGCATCTAACGAAAAAATAAAATCAAGTTACTTTACATGAATCTACTTACCGTTGAAAATATTTCGAAATCCTATGGCGAAAATGTTCTTTTTGATAACCTTTCTTTTGGTATCAATAAAGACCAAAAAATTGCTTTAATCGCTAAAAACGGTACAGGAAAAACTTCTATACTTAATATATTATCAGGAGCCGACACTCCCGATTCTGGTCAGGTCAACTACCGTAAATCTACACGTGTTTCCTTTTTGGCTCAAGAGCCGGTAATGGATCCAAACTTAACTGTAGAAGAAACTATTTTCGCTTCAGACAATGAAGTATTGACCGTATTAGCCAATTACGAAAAGGCATTACTAAACCCCGAAGATGCAGATGCCTACCAAAAAGCATTTGATGCCATGGATCGTTTTGAAGCGTGGGATTTTGAAACCCAGTACAAACAGATTCTTTCGAAGCTAAAACTAGATGACTTAGATGCCAAAGTAGGTAAACTATCTGGTGGACAAAAGAAACGTTTGGCACTTGCCAATGCGCTAATTAACAAACCAGACCTTTTAGTTTTAGATGAACCGACCAACCATTTAGATTTAGAAATGATCGAATGGTTAGAAGAATTTTTTGCTAAAGAAAACATGACCTTATTTATGGTAACGCACGACCGTTACTTTTTAGAGCGTGTATGTAATGAAATTATTGAGTTAGAAAACGGAAAGCTTTATCCATATAAAGGAAACTACTCTTACTATTTAGAAAAGAAAGAAGCCCGTATAGAGCAAGAAGCCACAGAACAGCATAAGACAGAATTACTATTTAAAAAGGAGTTAGATTGGATGCGTAGGCAACCAAAAGCCCGTACCACAAAATCTAAATCGAGAATAGATGACTTTGCAGTAATCAAAGACAAAGCAAGTCAACGTAGAAAAGACCACCAAGTTCAGCTAGAGTTGAATATGGAACGCGTAGGAAGTAAAATACTTGAACTTCATAAGATTTCTAAGTCCTTTCCTAACAAACCTATTCTAGACAAGTTCGAATATGTTTTTCAAAAAGGAGAGCGAATTGGTATCATTGGTAAAAACGGTACCGGTAAATCTACCTTCTTAAATATATTAAGCGGTCGTGACCAACCAGATAGCGGTAAGGTAATTGTAGGTGAAACGATCAAGTTCGGTTATTACACCCAAAAAGGAATTGAAATAAAAGAAGGTCAGAAAGTAATTGATGTTATTCGTGAGTTTGGTGATTACATTCCGCTAATGAAAGGCAGGCAGATTTCTGCACAGCAACTATTAGAACGTTTTCTATTCGATAGAAAAAAACAATACGATTTCGTTGATAAACTAAGTGGTGGTGAGCGTAAGCGACTATACTTATGTACCATATTAATTCAGAATCCGAATTTCTTAATATTAGATGAGCCTACCAACGATTTAGATATTGTAACGCTAAATGTGTTGGAAAGCTTTTTAATGGATTTTCAAGGGTGTCTAATGGTAGTATCTCACGACCGTTACTTTATGGATAAGATTGTAGATCACCTATTTGTATTTAGAGGTGATGCGGTTGTAGAAGATTTTCCTGGTAACTATTCAGATTACAGAGCATACGAAGACAGTCAGGTATTAGAGAAACGCGAACAGAAAGAAGTTCAAAGTGCCCCTAAAACTAGTTGGAAAGAACCAGATGCTTCTCCGAAAATATCTTACGCAGATCAACAGGAGTTTAAAAAATTGGAGCGCGAAATTCAAAAATTAGAAAAAAAGAAAGTTACGCTACAAGAGAAGTTTACCGATGACTCATTAAGTGGTGATGATATTAAAGACCTAGGTATAGAACTTAAAGAAGTAACCGACACTATTGAAAGCAAGACTGAACGATGGTTTGAGCTTTCAGCATTAATGGAAGGCTAGACCCTATTAACACGTTAATTTGCGAATACATTTTACAACTACATTAACCGTAGACGAATGATTTTTACCATTCGTCTATAGTTAAATGGCGCCCAACGACGAGCGGCGAAATATGTTTGGTCTTGCCTGTACTTTAGCAGTGTAAAACAAATATTATGAAATCTATTATTCTTTTAACCGCTCTTTTCTTCTCTACTTTCTTAGTAAAAGCGCAAGCTAACAACGAGAATGTTTCTTTAGAGATCGAAACTATACAAATAGAGATGGTTCAAACAATTGAAAGTAATGATATTGTTGTTCCAACAATCAAAACTGAAAACACAATCGAAGTTGCTACATTGTACAAGAACAAAAACAACAGAGTTATCAAGGCTTTAAAATTCACAACAAAATTGAATAGCGCTAAACTTTCTTAATACTGTTTTAAATACCCTTTTCGTCCCAAATTTTATACCTACACCTTTTCTTACCATTATCTACTTTTTAAGTTCAAGTTCAAGAATCAAACTCAAACTTATAAATCACATTCTAATAACCATTCAACCTTATAGCATACATGCTATAAATAGCTTACTTATCACAAAACTAATGCTGTCATCCCCTATACTCTCGGTTATTGAGCTTGCTATCACATGTTATATCTGCTTCATTTTTCACCTTCTATGAATTTAATAACCGAAGCCTATTTACCATTCGTCTATAGTTAAATGACGCCCAACGACGAGCGGCAAAATATGTTTGGGCTTGCCTGTACTTTAGCAGTGTAAAACAAATATTATGAAATCAATTATTCTTTTAACCGCTCTTTTCTTCTCTACTTTCTTAGTACAAGCGCAAGCTAATAATGAGAATGTTTCTTTAGAGATCGAAACTATAAAGGTAGAGATGGTTCAAACAATTGAAAGTAATGATATCGTTGTTCCAACAATTGAAACTGAAAACACAATCGAGGTTGCTAGATTATATAAGAACAAAAACAACAGAGTAATCAAGGCTTTAGAATTCACAACTAAATTGAATAGCGCTAAACTTTCTTAATACAATTATAAATACTCTTTTCTCCCCGAATCTATACCTACCCCATTTCTTACCATTACCTACATTTTAAGTTCAAGTTCAAGAATCAAGTTCAAATTCAAAAGGCAAGTTCAAGTTTAAAAATCAAACTCAAGTTCAATGATAATCTTTACTTTTGCTAAAATTTGAAAAAGCAATTAGTGTTTCGTTTTATATCTCATATTAAATTTCTTCTTACTTCAAACAATCAGCACGGAATTCATTCCCCTTTCGTGTATGATTATATTACCAAGTGCCTTTATCAGAAAAAAGAATTAAAGCTTCCGGCAACCCTAAAGGTGCTAATTAAAAGTATTGCCTATTTTAAATACAATTCCATACGTCTAATAGGGGATTTTAAAACATCCGAAGAAATTATAAAACAACACTACGCAAGCATTTCAATCACAGAACATAGTGCCGATATTATCGTTTGTAGCATATCTGATTTTGGTGACACTAATATAGATATCAACACTTTGTCAAATGATTGTATGTTACTTTTAGATGGCATACACACCAGTAGTGAAAACTTTAAAACATGGAAACTTCTTAAAGAATTAAAGCACGTTAGTGTTTCTATAGATATGTTTTATTGCGGAGCCCTATTTTTTAGAAAAGAACAAGTAAACGAAGATTTTAAAATACGGATATAAACCAGTAATTTTAGACTAAAGCAATTTTTAATGAGCAGTAATACAATTTATATTACCCTAGGTGTCGTTTTTGCTATTTACTTAGCTATACGTATTACCAGTAAAGGTAAATCTAGCGAGCGAAAATCAAGAAAATTCATGGGAGATTACGAACGTAAGGACAAGAAAGAGAATTAACCGTGCTATTTTTTTACCACAATAATTCTCACTATCTATTATCAAATAATCTACACCCCTACTTTCTACAATTTATAAAATGAAAATATATACCAAAACAGGAGATGACGGCACTACCGGACTTTTTGGAGGCACTCGTGTACCTAAACATCACATTCGAATCGATAGCTATGGTACGGTCGATGAATTAAATTCTTGGCTAGGTCTTATTAGAGATCAAGACATCTCCCCTACTTACAAGCAACAACTTACTGCCATTCAAGAGCATTTATTTGCTATAGGCGCTATTTTGGCCACCGATCCAGAAAAAGAAATACTAAAAAATGGTGAAGAGCGATTAAAAATAATCAAAGTAGGCACTATTGAAATCAATTTTTTAGAACAAGCTATAGATGAAATGGATCGTAAATTACCGCCAATGACCCATTTTATTCTTCCTGGCGGTCATACAACAGTGTCATACTGTCATATTGCGCGTACCGTTTGTAGAAGAGCAGAACGTATTTCAACTTTATTATTTCAAGATGAGCCATTTGATAAAAATGTGCTATCTTTTATTAATAGGCTTTCAGATTATCTTTTTGTATTTGCACGAAAATTGTCTTATGATTTACAGGCGGATGAAATAAAATGGATTCCTAAAAAAAAGGACTAATAATTCTGTAATTTATTCGTTATCAATAAACAAATGCAAAAAAAGTACGAGATAAATATGAAATTTATTATTAATTTCTTTGCTGTCTCAATTTAAAAATTACTTTTGCAAAAAATTAAAATTAAACTATTACTATGTATTGGACATTAGAATTAGCATCTTATTTAAGTGATGCACCTTGGCCGGCAAGTAAAGATGAGTTAATAGATTACTCCATCAGAACTGGAGCCCCTCTTGAAGTCGTAGAAAATTTACAATCTATGGAAGAAGAAGGTGGCGAAATATATGAATCTATCGAAGAGATCTGGCCTGACTATCCAACGGAAGAAGACTACCTCTGGAACGAGGACGAATATTAATATTCGATATTATAATAACTACTAAAAAGTCTCTTCGGAGGCTTTTTTTTTATGTAATTTTGGCAGGTTATTAGGTTAAACTGTCCAATTATCAAGACTGGAATACCTTTTGCTCTTAAACAGCATCGATTATAATTGTCGAATATAAAATATTTTGAAAGTTATTCTTGCTAGAATAATAGTCAGAAAAGTTTCAATTCTAATAGTTTAAAATATATGAGTTTCATTAATTCCATCCTAAAGGCATTCGTTGGTGATAAGTCACAAAAAGACGTAAAGGAATTACAGCCTTTAGTAGACCAAATAAAGTCATTCGAATCGAAGTTAGAATCCCTAAGTCACGACGAACTTAGGCAGAAAACAATAGATTTCAAGAAGGCTATTCAAGAATCTATTAAAGAAAAAACAGATCAAATAAGTGCTTTAGAAGAAGAGGTTAAAAACTCTACCGACATTGACAAAAATGAAGATATTTACACTGAAATAGATAGATTAAAAGAAGAATCTTATACCATTTCTGAAGAGACTTTAAATAAAATACTTCCAGAAGCTTTTGCTGTTGTGAAGGAAACTGCCAAGCGTTTTGCAAATAATGAAACTTTAGAAGTGACAGCTTCTGAATATGACAGAACGTTGTCAGGTTCCAAAGATTATGTCACTCTTGAAGGCGCCAAAGCAATTTGGAAAAACTCTTGGGACGCCGCAGGTAAAGAAGTTACTTGGGACATGGTACATTATGATGTACAACTTATTGGTGGTATAGCCATGCACCAAGGTAAAATTGCAGAGATGCAAACTGGTGAAGGTAAAACACTTGTTGCTACCCTACCCTTATATTTAAATGCCTTAAGTGGTAACGGTGCGCATTTAGTAACCGTTAATGATTACTTAGCAAAAAGGGATAGTGCTTGGATGGCACCTATATTTCAATTTCACGGACTTTCTGTAGATTGTATCGATTACCACAGACCAAATTCTGATGGTAGACGAGCAGCCTACAATGCTGATATTACTTACGGCACCAATAATGAATTCGGTTTTGATTACCTAAGGGATAATATGGCGCATACGCCAAAAGATTTGGTACAACGCCCGCATAATTACGCCATGGTCGATGAAGTCGATTCAGTTTTGGTAGATGATGCCCGTACTCCATTGATTATATCTGGTCCGGTACCAGAGGGTGATCGTCATGAATTCAATGAACTAAAACCAAAGGTTGACGAGATTGTTAGAAAGCAACGTCAGCATTTAACGGGTGTATTAGCAGAAGCTAAAAAATTGATTGCAGAGGGTGATACTAAAGAAGGCGGATTCTTATTGTTAAGAGTCTACCGTGGTCTACCTAAAAACAAAGCATTAATCAAATTCTTAAGTGAAGAGGGAGTAAAACAATTACTTCAAAAAACAGAGAATTATTACATGCAAGACAACAACAGGGAAATGCCAGTTGTTGATGAAGATTTATTGTTTGTAATCGATGAAAAAAATAACCAAATAGAATTGACCGATAAAGGAGTTAATTATATTTCGGGTGAGCAGGATAAAGATTTCTTCGTGATGCCAGATATTGGTGGAGAAATTGCCAAGATTGAAAATCAAAATCTTGAAATTGAAAAAGAAGCTGAACTTAAGGAAGAGCTTTTTAAAGATTTCACTATTAAAAGTGAACGTATACATACCATGAGCCAATTATTAAAGGCTTATACCCTATTCGAAAAGGATACGGAGTATGTGGTAATGGATAATAAGGTGATGATCGTAGATGAACAGACCGGTCGTATTATGGACGGTCGTAGATACTCTGACGGTTTACACCAAGCAATTGAAGCAAAAGAGAATGTAAAGATCGAAGCATTAACTCAAACTTTTGCAACGGTTACTTTACAGAACTACTTTAGAATGTACAGCAAACTTGCTGGTATGACAGGTACTGCTGTTACAGAAGCTGGTGAATTCTGGGAAATCTACAAGTTAGATGTAATGGAAATTCCTACCAACAGACCTATCGCCAGAGAAGATAAAAATGATCTTATCTACAAAACAAAAAGAGAAAAATACAATGCAATTATTGAAGAGGTAACCAAAATTAGTCAATCAGGCAGACCTGTATTGATCGGTACTACCTCTGTAGAAATATCAGAATTGTTATCTAAATTATTGAGTGTTCGTAAAGTGCCACATAATGTACTGAACGCGAAACTTCACAAGAAAGAAGCAGATGTAGTTGCTGAAGCTGGTAATGCAGGTATTGTAACTATTGCAACCAACATGGCTGGTCGTGGTACAGATATTAAGTTATCTGATGCGGTTAAGAAAGCAGGCGGATTAGCAATTATAGGTACGGAAAGACATGATTCTCGTCGTGTAGATAGACAGTTAAGAGGTCGTTCTGGACGTCAAGGAGATCCAGGTAGCTCTCAATTTTATGTTTCTTTAGAAGATAACCTAATGCGTTTATTCGGTTCTGACAGAGTTGCTAAGATGATGGATAAAATGGGCTTGGAAGATGGTGAAGTTATTCAGCATAGCATGATGACTAAATCAATTGAACGTGCCCAAAAGAAAGTTGAAGAAAACAACTTCGGTGTACGTAAGCGTCTTTTAGAGTATGATGATGTAATGAACGCGCAACGTGAAGTTGTGTACAAAAGAAGACGTCATGCATTACAAGGTGAGCGTTTAAAGCTAGATATTGCCAATATGGTTTATGACACCTGTGAGGTAATCGTAGAAAGCAATAAAGCTGCAAGTGATTTTAAGAATCTAGAATTTGAATTGATCAAATACTTCTCTATTACATCACCTGTAGATGAGGCTGAATTTGGTAAAATGACCGCTCAAGAAATTACCGGTAAAATTTATAAGGCAGCTTACGAATATTATAATGACAAGATGGAGCGTAATGCTGCAGCAGCTTTCCCTGTAATTAAAAAGGTACATGAAGATAATGCCAATAACTTTGAGCGTATTGTAGTGCCTTTTACTGACGGAATAAAAAGCTTGAATGTTGTCACCAACCTTCAAGAAGCATATGATAGTAACGGTAAGCAACTGATTACAGATTTTGAGAAGAACATCTCATTGGCTATAATAGATGATTCTTGGAAAACGCATTTACGTAAGATGGATGAGTTGAAGCAATCTGTACAATTAGCGGTTCACGAACAAAAAGACCCTTTATTAATTTACAAGTTCGAAGCATTTGAACTATTTAAATCAATGATCGAGAAAGTAAATAAAGATGTTGTCTCTTTCTTGTTCAAAGGAGAATTACCTTCAGAGAACCCAAATGCTATTCAAGAAGAAAGAAAAGTTCAACGTAAAGAGAATTTACAAACGACGAAAGAAGAAATTCCTAATAGCGATGAATTAGCGGCACGTAGTAGAGCGGTTAGTCAAAATCAAGCTGAACGTCCTGCAGTGACAGAAACCATTACTAGAGAACAGCCAAAAATTGGTCGTAACGAACGTGTTACCATTAAAAATGTAATGAGCGGAGAGAGTAAAACGGTAAAGTTCAAACAAGCCGAGCCACTTTTACAAAATGGTTCGTGGGTGTTGACTCAAGATTAAATTATATAGAAATTATAAGTTTTAAAAAGGCACCCTATCGGGTGCCTTTTTTGTTTTCTGATGCTAACCAGCTATAAATAAACCTTATAGAAACTATTACTAATTGAATCCTTTTTTCAAGATTATTTACTGAATTGCTTAATTAACAATTGATTTAATATTTTTAACCAATATTTAGGTAAAAAAAATATGTAATTCAGAAAAATAATAATGGCTTTTATCATACTAAAGCAAAAAATACTAGTATAATGATAAAAACATAATTAGATTTACATTACGTAATTCGTATATTTTATAGTACCTAAATAATATCTATGCCCGGATTTACCATTGACAAAGAACGTCTTCAGGATAAAACCAAACTTTTCTTAAGGGTAAATTATACCACTAGCATTATCTCCATCCTATTTGGAGCATTGTGTTATTTTGTTCTGAATATTACTCAAGTTATTCCATTTCTACTATTTGGCTTTGCCTTATTGAATATTATCAATCTACTATATTTCAAAGTTCATAAGAATATTTTACCGACATTTAATATTTCATCGATCTTCGGGTTAATATGTGCAGTAATCGTAACCTTGTATAGTGGCGGCATTCATAGTCCTTTCATATTTATGATACCTCTTATTGCCGTTGGTGGTTTTATTACAAGTACGAGATATGGTAGAGTCTATCTAAATATTATTGTAGTACTCATACTATTAGTTTTTACACAATCAATTCCTGAGTTTAGTTTTACAAAAAATGTAGTTCCAGAAAGCTCCAGTGCGATATTTAGTCTAGTTTCCGTTTTATTTTCAGTCTTTATTTTAGGTAACACTTTAGTAAAAACACTGTTGAAGACATATAACGACATGTACAGATCCAAGAAAGATTTAGCGATACAGGTTAGCGAAAAACAAAATCTTTTAAAAGAAGTACATCACAGAGTAAAAAACAACCTTCAAACAGTCTCTAGCTTGCTAAGCCTACAATCTAGAAATATTGAAACAGGACCAATGAGAGGGCTTCTGAAAGGTACTCAAAATAGAGTTATTGCGATGGCCATGGTTCACGAAATGCTTTACATGCGCAACGATATTAGCCATATTGAGTACAAATCTTACGTGCTAGAATTAGGTGAATATTTAATTCGTTCCATAAAAGGAAATGTTAATAATGTTGATTTGAAAATTGATATTCCCAACATAAAATTAGGTATAGATACCGCCATTCCATTAGGACTTTTAATTAATGAAACATTGACCAATGCCTTAAAGTATGGCATCAAAGGTGATAATGAAGGAGAAATCAGTATTAAGCTTAGACAAGATACCGAAAAAGAAAACTGTTATATTTTAGAAATTGGTGATAATGGTATAGGTTTCCCTGAAACTATCAATCATAAAACCACTAAGTCTTTAGGTTTAAAACTGATTCACAATCTTACACGTCAATTACGTGGTACTATAGAACGCGATAATTCTAAAAAAGGAACTAATTACATTATAAAATTTCAAGAAATTAAGCAGCAATTATCTCCTGTAGCTTAAAGAATACCTCTCTTAAATACTAAAATCATTATTCCAATTTAAAGTTGGTTAACTGTTACTATTATTTCTGTTGCTTTGTCTATATTTAAAGTAACTAACTCAAACAACCGCTTTATGTTCCGCAAATTACTGCTCGCCACAGCAATGACTTTCGCTGTCTTGCTTTCCGTCAACGCCCAATCACTACAAGGCGATGGTCCACATTCACAATTAATAATTAGGGGCGTTATGCTCATTAACGGTAATGGAGCTCCACCACAAGGACCAATAGATATAGTAGTTGAAAATAACATTATAAAAGAAGTAAAAGTTGTTGGTTACCCAGGTGTCGCTATCGATGACACTAAAAGACCGCAATTAAAAGCAGGCGGAAAAGAATTAGACTGTACCGGTATGTACTTAATGCCAGGCTTTATAGATATGCATACCCATATTGGGGGTGAAGCCCAAGGCGCTGATCCAGATTATGTTTTTAAACTATGGATGGCTCACGGAGTTACAACCGTACGTGAAGTTGCAGGAAGAGGTATTGACATTGCGATGGATCTAAAACATAAAAGCGAGAAAAACGAAATCATCGCCCCGCGAATTATTTCATATACTGCTTTCGGGCAAACGAGTAAATCTTTTAATCCGTTGAACGATATTCCGATTTCTACACCCGAGCAAGCGAGGGAATGGGTACGCGCCAATGCCAAAAAAGGAGCTGATGGAATTAAATTCTTTGGTGCCGAACCGGCGATTATGGCGGCAGCATTAGATGAAAACAAAAAGTTAGGATTAGGATCTGCATGCCACCATGCACAAATGAGTGTTGCCCGTTGGAATGTATTACATTCCGCTAGAGCGGGATTGACCTCTATGGAGCATTGGTATGGTTTACCTGAAGCATTATTCGATGATAGAACGGTACAAGATTTTCCGTTGGACTATAACTACCAAAACGAGCAAGATCGCTTTGAAAATGCAGGAAAATTATGGGAACAAGCTGCAGAACCATATTCTGAGCATTGGAATAATGTTATGAATGAATTATTAGCGCTGGATTTCACCTTAGATCCTACTTTCAATATTTATGAAGCTAGTAGAGATTTACAGCGTGCTAGAAGGGCTGAATGGCATGAAGATTATACATTACCTTCTTTATGGGAGTTTTATCAGCCTAGTAAAGTTTCTCACGGTTCTTACTGGCATGACTGGGGTACAGAGCAAGAAGTTGCCTGGAGAAAGAATTATAAACTGTGGATGACCTTTATCAATGAATATAAAAATAGAGGTGGAAGAGTAACAACGGGATCAGATTCCGGATTCATATTCCAACTATACGGCTTTGCTTATATACGAGAATTGGAATTAATGCGAGAAGCAGGATTTCATCCGTTAGAAATTATACAATCGGCAACCTTAAACGGAGCTGAAGCATTAGGCATGGATGACAAACTAGGTTCTGTAACCATAGGCAAATTGGCAGACTTTGTCATTGTTGAGGAAAATCCGCTTCAAAACTTCAAAGTACTGTATGGCACAGGAGCTATAAAACTGACCGATGATAATGAGGTGGTTCGTGTTGGTGGCGTAAAATTTACCGTTAAAGATGGAATCGTTTATGACTCTAAAGCATTATTGGCAGATGTCAAAAGACAAGTAGATGAGGCTAAAGCTAAAAATAACTACACCATTAAGCAGCCTGGTATAAAGAATTAAAACTTACGTTTATTTACCGGCACTTTAATTGGACGTACTTTTTTCTCGTTCTTAGCTGAAGTGAATGCAATAGTTGCAATAACAATAAGTGCTGGTATTATAATTGAAAGTAACATCATAATTAAAAATTTATAAGGTGCTTCATTACACCTTTTTTATAGGGCAAAGATTATGCCAACTTACCATATGACTTTTGGGTAGCGAATGCTAATTCTTTGTTAACTCTAGCATTAGCGTATCTGTACAGACGTGCTACTGACGTTTCATCAATAATTTGAATCTTTTTTTCGTCGCCAGTATTGTCAGAGCTATCAACCAAAACAACACCCACTTCAGTAGTGTTAATTTTATCATCTGTTTGGGGAGTTTGTGCTATTGCTAATGCGCCAGCGAAAATTATTATTAGTAAGGTTACAAGTGCTTTCATATCGTAATGTTGAACAATGTAAAAGTACTTTGAGGTCTACGATTAAGCATCTTGACCTCGCTAAACTGCTATAATTTTCGGCTAGGGTAAAAATCTGAGACGAATCGACAAAAAGTGTCGACGAACGGTTTTTGACCAAAAAACACCACACCGACTTGGTGTGTATTTCATCGAAATTTTAAATATGTGAAATGTACAATACCTCTGAAATTGGGGTCCAAAAGACTAACTATATATAGGAAATAGAATGAATTAAAATGAAGTAAATGAAGCTTACTTTTTGTGTCTTCCGCGTTTACCGAAATTCTTATCGCCACGAGTTTTCGATTTTGTGTATTTCTTTTTAATGATACGCTTATACGAACCTCCTTGATTTTCCTTTTTATTCTTGTCAGACTTTTCGTGAAAACTAGCTCCACGTTCATCTTCATTAATATTTAAAGGATTCTCATGCTCTTTGTGTTTAGGTTGCTCGTCGAAAGTAAGTTGCGTTGCAATTTGAACATCATTAGGCAATGGCAATAAATTGACTTTATGCGACATCAAATCTTCAATAGCATCTTTAGCCTCTTCTTCTTTCTCTGTAAATAAAAGAATAGAAGTCCCTTCTTTCTCAGCCCTACCCGTTCTACCGATTCGGTGCATATAGTTTTCAGGAAATTTAGGCGTGTCAAAGTTTATAACGTGAGATATCTCTTGTAAATCCAATCCACGAGCCATAACATCGGTAGTTACCAAAATACGGTTCTTACCCTCGTCAAACTGATTAATAGATCGTAGTCTATAATTTTGCGTTTTGTTCGAGTGAATAATACATATTTCTTCACTAAAGAACTCTGCCAATTCTTTAAACAGTAAATCGGCACTTCGCTTACTTGAAACAAATACTAACACCTTGTGGTACGTCTCTTCATTTTGCAATAAATTGACCAACAGATTTACTTTCGTATAAAAGTTAGGTGTAGCATACCCGTATTGGGTAATATTTTCTAGTGGAGTTCCGCTAACGGCAATCGCAATTTTCTGAACGCCCGTAAAGAAATCGGTTATAAACAATTCAATATCATCGGTCATCGTGGCCGAAAACATAATATTCTGTCTCTTCTGTGGTAAAAGTTCAAAAATATTTACCAGCTGAAATCTAAAACCTAGATCTAACATAACATCGACCTCATCGATAACAAGCTTCTTCACTTGTTTTAATTGAACCGCTTTAGTAAGAATTAAATCATACAATCTTGCCGGTGTTGCTACTAGAACATCTGTACCCAATGACAAAGCTTCTTTTTGGCGCAACATACTTTTACCACCAAATACACCCAGCACACGAATTCCGGAATATTTAGCCAGTTTCTCAGCCTCTTCTACAACTTGTACCACCAACTCACGAGTAGGCACAAGAATAATTACCTTCGGATGAATTTCTTTAGAAAACTTAAGGGTATTTAAAATAGGAAGCAGGTAAGCAAATGTTTTACCGGTACCTGTTTGAGCAATACCAACAACATCACTACCACTCATTACAATAGGGAAAGCTTTCTCTTGAATTGGGGTTGTATTTTCGAAACCTAAATCAGCCAGAGCTTTCTCTAAATTTCTAGAAATCTTTAAATCGGTAAACAACGCCATAACAATCACTTTTGTAATTAAAGCGCAAAGCTATGTCGATTAGTTGACAAATCACATAAAGTGAGAGATTTATCGATAATTAAGTCTAAAATGGCTTTTAATTATAAAAGGATAAAGCGCATTTTCATTTAAGTAGACATATTGAAATAGTTTACTTTGAAATTATTAATTGAATACAACATAAATTATTATATTTCAAATAGAACATATTACTCTTATCTAATGAAATCAAATACAATCCTATTCGTATCGATATTCCTTTTATTTGTAAATGAAATTTCTGCCCAAATGATTAATAAGACATATGATGAAGCTTTTAATGATGCCATTGCCAAACAATACCCAGAATACCACACAGCACTACTAAAAGTATTAGATGATTTTGAGCAAGAACTTATTATTAAAAAAGTAGTTTCAGATGGCAGCTATAAAAACTACGTCAACCTTTTAAAAGAAATAAGCAAGGATAGTGCTTATGAAATAGTGAGTGATTTTGCTTTGGGAGATTCGCTAACACTAAATTCTCAGCACTATAATTACGAACTGGCAAAAACTATGAAAACGATGCCATTAATACACTATAGAAATATAGCGCAATCAAAAAGCATGCTATTTAATCAACGGGTATCTGAAATTACTACAAAAAACGGAGGTTTTTCTCGTTCAAATTATGCATCACTTTTATTAGAAGTATATAATGAAGAAGACTTTCAACTTCCAACAATACGAACAAAATTGTTTCGATTTCTTGACCCGAATACAAATGACAGACTCTATATTTATATGGGTAAACCTACTCAAAGCGAATAGACATTAGGTGTTAAATCAATCAGCTTTTGTTCTTTTCTTATCAGTACATTTTATATATCACCTATTAGTATCTAAATCATTATTGTACATCTTTTTACCACCAACATAAGTCTCCAAAACTTTTACATCTTTAATAGTTGTAGCATCAATTTGAAAAATATTTTCATTAAGAATAACAAAATCAGCCAACTTGCCTGGTTCTAATGTTCCTTTTATGTCTTCATCAAAAGAGCTGTAAGCAGCATCTTTTGTATATGCAGCTAATGCTTGTTCCACATTAATTTTCTGCTCAGGAACCCAACCATCAGGATTGTTATCATCTAAGGTTCTTCTAGTAACCGCTGCGTATATACCATATAATGGAGAAGCAGGTGCCACGGGCCAATCACTACTAAACACTAAAGTCGTATTTGCATCTAATAGAGACTTAAAAGCATAGGTAGTTTTAATTCGCTGATGTCCGATAAGCTCTTCTGCCCATCTACCATCATCAATAGCATGATATGGCTGCATGCTGGTAATAACATCTAGTTTAAAAAATCTATTGATATCTTCTACATTCAAATGTTGCGCATGTTCTATTCTTAATCGTCGGTCATTTTTACCATTATTTTGAACTACACCATCATATAAGTTTAGAATAGTACTGTTTGCTCGATCACCAATAGCATGAACGGTAATTTGCAATTGCTTTTTATCGGCATTAGAAATCCAGCTACCTAAACTATCTACATCGACAATAAACAGACCCTTATCATCTTGCTTATCTGAATAGGGTTCATCAAAAGCTGCCGTGTGCGAGCCTAAAGACCCGTCTACAAAACCCTTCATGAGACCATTTTTCAACCATTTTGAATCTTTTGTATCCTTAGCAACAGTTTTCCAATACTTCAACGGATCGGCAGCATACACTCTCACCTTCAGTTGTTTATTAGAATTCATCTTATCTAAAATCTCGTAACCACCTAAACTATCTACATCATGTACGGTGGTTACGCCCTGAGAAACTAAATAATCTTGGGCTGCACTTAGGGCTTCTTCTTTTTCCGAATCGGTAAGTTTAGGTATTTTATTTAAAACTAAATACATTGCTTCACTTTTAAGAATACCGCTTGGAGTACCATCAGGATTTTTGACAATTTCTCCATTTTCTACATCAGGACTATTCTCATCTATACCCGCAATTTTGAGTGCTGCTGAATTGGCTAAAATCATATGACCGTCCATTCTATAAATCGCAACAGGGTTATCACCTGTAAATTCATCTATCCAGTCTTTATTAGGTAACTCTCCTCCCCAAAGGGTGTGATCCCAATTTCCTTCAACAATCCACTGACCAGATTTTATCTTTTTAGCAAACTCAGAGATTCTATCAATAAATTCCTGCTTTGTGCTAGCATCTCTTAATTGTACACTTAAAAGGCTATTACCACCCATTAATAAATGCACATGGGTATCTATAAATCCTGGGGCTATGAATTTTCCTCCTACATCTTTAACCTCAGTACTTGATCCTTTATACTTTTGAATATCATCTAAAAAGCCAATAGCCAAAATAGTATCTGCCTTTATAGCCATAGCCTCGGCTTTTGGAGATTTAGTATTACCTATCCAAATATTGGCATTGGTAATTATCATATCTGCTTTTACACTATCAGTACCACAAGAGCATAACAATAATGTAGTCACCAATAAAAAGAATAGTTGCTTTTTCATGCTATTAAAGGTAGAAAAGTAAAAATGCAATTGTTAGCATTTCCATTGAAAAACTTCTTCTTAATTACCCTCTTTTCTCAATACCTGCAACGGCGGACTATTCAAGACCCCTCTACTATTCATTAAACCGATGGTAAGAACCAATAGTGTAATACCAGGTAATACCACTAAAAATGGTACCCATGAAGGCACAAATGGTGTGTCGAAAATGAAATACGCCAATAAAAAACTACTAAGTAAAGAAAGTAAAACCCCTACTCCACTGCCCAAAACACCAAGAAATAAATACTCTAACGCATTAATTTTCAATATCTGTTTACTCTGAGCACCAAGTGTTCTTAGTAAAACGCTTTCACGAATTCGTTGGTATTTACTGTTACGTACAGAGCCAATTAAAACTATGATACCAGTTAGAATACTGAAAAATGCCATAAAAGATATGACCCATGAAATCTTATCTAAAATGTCTTCAACCAAGGTTACTACTTGTCTTAAATCGATGATAGATACATTGGGGAATTTTTTCACCAACTCTCGCTGTAAATCAGCTGAAGACTTTTTATCTGGTGCATTTGTGGTAACCACATGAAATTGTGGTGCATTCTCTAACACTCCTTTAGGGAAGACAATTGAGAAATTAAGTTGCATACGCGCCCAATCTACTTGACGAATATTACCCACCACGGTAGTCATTAATTTTCCTTGAACATTAAATATTAAGGTGTCACCAATAGTTACTAGAGCATCATTTGCTACATTATCTGCCAACGAAATAGGTATTACTTTGGCATTAGAATCAACAGAAGGTATCCAATCCCCTTCCAGCAACTTTTCAGAACCGATCATAGAATCTCTATAGGTTGTTCTAAACTCATGGCTAAGAATCCATTTATTTACGCTAGTTGTAGTATCTAATCGAATATCATTAACGTCTCGCTCTTTTATACGCTCTAAACGCATGGTTACAATCGGTATGTTATCTATAACTGGCAAGCCCTTCGGAGTAATGGTATTTGCTACAGCATCTCGTTGGTCTGTCTGCACATCGAATAATATCAAATTCGGACTCTCAGCACTCGCTTCGAACGAGGTTTTGGCAAGTAGAAAATCTTTTGTAAAATATAATGTACTGATTAAAAATGTACCTATCCCTATAGCTAAAATCAACACTACGGTCTGGTTATTTGGTCGGAATAAATTCAACAAACTTTGTCTGGCAGCAAAACTCCAAGACTTGGGGAAGTAGCGTTTTATCAATCGCATGAATAAAATTGACACTCCCGCTAAAATGGAAAATGTAACTAAAATTCCTGCTACGAAACTCAATGCAAACTCCCATCTGCCCAATAACCAAAAAGCAAACAACAATACAAAAAGTACAATGGCAACCACTACCCAAATTTGATAAGGTCTTGCCTTTTTACTCGTATCTTCTTGCACACGTAATACCTGTAAAGGAGAAACAAACCAAGTATTTACTAATGGCGACAATGCAAATAAAACCGACATGCATACGCCCAACAATAAGCCGACGAATATCGCTTGAAAAGAAGTAGATATTTCTACCTGAAAAGGTAAAAACTCTTGAAGTATAAGCGGGAATGTCTGTTGCAACAACAAGCCTATTACCGTACCAATGAGTCCGCCCAACAATCCCATACCTGCAATTTGAATCAGATAGATTAAAAAGGTTTGTTTACGTGTAGCACCCAAACATTTTAGCACTGCAACCGCCTTTAATTTCTCTTTTATATAAATATGAACAGAGCTGGCAATACCAACACATCCTAAGAGCAGTGCAATAAATGCGACCAAATTTAAGAACCGACCTACATTGTCATATCTACGGCCCAAACGCTCACTGGTATCTGTATGGGTATCCATATCTGCATTTTCGGCATCTAATAATGGATCTACATTTTTACTCAGTGCTTCTAAATCTGCATTATCATTATTGAAATAGTAGTTGTATCCCAAACGGCTACCACGTTGCAGTAGTCCGCTTTCTTCCATAAAACGAAATGGAACAATAACAGGTGGTGCAGCTGTAGCACCAATACCTGTGCTACCAGGTGCGGTAATCAAAGACCCAACAATGGCAAATGTGGTTGTACCCAACTTTACACTATCGCCTGGATTTAAATTATATTGAAGCATTGCGGTGGCATCGACCAACGCTCCACCTTTTTCTAAATATTCTTTTGCAGCTGAGGCAGGTTCAGTTTCCAACTCCCCATAAAAAGGAAAGTCCCCTTCAATAGCGCGTACCTGCACCAATTTTGTAGCTAGACTTTTTGGGAAAGCTGCCATTGAGGCAAAATTGACCTCACGAGCATCATATCCGCCTAAAGAATCCATTAATTCAGTTACCCTTTCATTTGCAGGCTGATTACTATCAATTAAAAAATCTGCACCCATGAGTGCTTTTGATTGTAACCCGATATTATCTTTAAGATTATCACTAAAAGATTGAATAGACACTACTGCTGCAATACCTAGTATGATGGAAGCCATGAAAAGTAACAAGCGGTTACCACTTGCCTTACCATCGCGCCAAGCCATTTTCAACAACCAATTAAATGATGCTTTTGATGTTCTCTGTGTTAGATTCAAGATATAGAAGTGGTTTCGTTGATTACTATTTTACCACCTTTAAGTCGTAATACATGTTTGTTCAGGTTTGCCAGCTCTAAATCATGAGTAACAATGACCAATGTAGTACCCATTTCTTTATTAAGGTCGAATAAAAGTTTGATGACCTTTTCACCAGTTTCCTCATCTAAATTACCCGTTGGCTCATCGGCAAAAAGTATAGAAGGCTTGTTTGAAAATGCTCGTGCCAAAGCAACCCGCTGCTGTTCACCTCCAGAAAGTTGAGAAGGGTAATGATCATGACGATTACCCAAACCAACCTTAGCCAACAACTCCATCGCATCTTTAGTAGCATTTGCTGCACCTTGTAATTCCAAAGGTACACTAACATTCTCTAAAGCCGTTAATGTGGGCAGTAATTGAAAATCTTGAAAAATGAATCCTACTTTCTCATTTCTTAAAAGCGCACGTTGATCTTCGTTCAAGGCACTTAAATCTTCCCCACAAAGTTCTATTACGCCCTCGTTGATTTCATCTAATCCGGCACAGAGTCCTAATAATGTGGTTTTTCCACTACCTGACGGACCAACAATAGCAAAAGTGTCGCCTTCTTCAATAGAAAAAGTAATATCATCAATAACTGTCAAATTCTTAGATCCGCTTGAATACGTTTTCTTTAGATTACGTACGTTTAATATCTTTGTCATAAATCATTTTGGTACAAGACAACAAAATAAACAAATGATTTTGAATCTAATAAGTTAAGACTATGTTGAAAGTATTAAAGTTTCGTTATTTTTTAGTGGTGTTGTTGTTCGTTGGATGTGGAGAAACTCCAGAAAAGAAACCATCTGACACCCAAACAGAAGTTGTAAGTAGTGTTGAAAAGGAAGCTATTTCTGCGGATGACAAAGTGATTTTGTTCTACGGAAACAGCCTTACCGCTGCATATGGCTTAGATACAAAGGAAGGATTCCCAAATAGAATTCAACAACGGTTAGATTCTTTAGGCTTGGATTACAAGGTGATAAATTCCGGATTGAGCGGAGAAACTACCTCTGGCGGATTAAATCGTTTGGACTGGGTTCTAAATCAGCCGGTAGATATTTTTGTGTTGGAATTAGGCGCTAATGACGGATTACGAGGAATACCCATTACAGAGTCTATGAATAATTTGCAATCGATGATCGAAATGGTCAAAGATAAAAACCCTGAAACACAAATAATATTGGCAGGTATGCAGATACCACCAAATATGGGTGCAGATTATGCTTCTCAATTTAAGATGATGTATCCTGCCTTGGCAGAATCGAATAATATAATGTTGATTCCGTTTTTATTAGAAGGTGTTGCCGGTATTCCGAAATTGAATTTAGAAGATGGCATTCACCCAACTGCAGAAGGGCAGCGAATAGTAACCGAAAATGTTTGGGAAATTTTAAAAACTGTCGTGTTACCTAAAGGGGAACGGAGGTAACCGAGGTACTTGGAGAAGAATTAAACTAGGCAAGAGATACTGTTCGTACTCTTGTTTTAAAAAGTAAGGCTTGTTTAACTCTTGCATTTTTGACTTTGAAAAACCTTGCAGCTGTTTGAAAACCCTGAGCGTTTACGTCAGATTTTATTGTTACATCTGCCATGGGCATAACAATAGTCTGTACTTTGGTGTCTGGTGACTTCGATTGTGCTTGGGACTGGGTTCCCAAACAGATAACAAGGAGTAAAAAAATAATTGTACGCATAATAAAGTAGGTAAATTTGGTTTATAGATAACCATCTACTTGTAAGTAAACGTATTTCGAATTCGACAAGAGGTACGGTTTTTACGATGAAAAGTTTCCTTTTCGATGTATTACTTCTTTTTGTAGTCCGTTTTCCTACAAAAAAATCTTCCACTAGACCACGTATTTGTGTAGTTCATCGATTTAATACGTTTTTTCTTACAAAATATTCTTTAAGCAAAATAGAAGGACTACAAGAGGTGAGTTTAAAATGAGAATTGAGAAGATAGAGGTGAGAGAATAGATTTTGGTTGTTCGTTGTTCGTTGTTCGTTGTTCGTTGTTCGTTGTTCGTTGTTCGTTGTTCGTTGTTCGTTGTTCGTTGTTCGTTGTTCGTTGTTCGTTGTTCGTTGTTCGTTGTTCGTTGTTCGTTGTTCCAAATAGAAAATTTAGCAAAGCTATATTTTCTATTTGGAACATCTATTTTCTTACTTCTAACTTTGTACTTTGTACTTCGTACTTAATACTCAATACTCTTTACTTAATACTTATTACTAAATACCAAAAAACTAAGCCATTTTTGGTTTATTCGCTTTCGTTAAGAAGTTTAAATCTCTTTTTATTCTTGAGTTTTTGAATTTGTATAATCTAGCTACTTCTAAAGTAGTATTAGCTTTTACTTCATATGTAGTTTCAGTAACGATGCTCATCTCAATAGTTTCAACTTTTACTTCTTCAGTAGAGTTCTGTGCTTGAGCCGTGAAGCTTAAAAAGATGATGAAGATTGTTGCTATTATTGTTTTCATGACTTGCGTTTGTTACAATAATAGAACGCCGCAGGCCTTGTTTTACTAGGTGATGAATCGCTGAAAAACCCCTAATTCTCGTTACTTGACACAACTTCAGATTAAATGTAAAATCGCATCGATAAACGACAACACCTCTAAAAACACCTTACCGATAATTGATGTCGTTAACCGACAAACGAAGTTTTATAAAATAGAAAAGAGAGAAAAAAATAGAGAAAATAGAGGTTGTTTGTTTCCTTTAAAGCTTCGCTTTTTTAGTATTAAGTAATAAGTACTAAGATGTTAACGTTAGTAATTGCTCAAGTAATTCGCTTTACTAAATACGCTATTTTCTACTTTGCAATCTAGTCTTACCGATTTTGCAATTCGTAACAAGTCTATTCTCTATACTCTATTTTCTATTCTCAATATTAACAACTTCAGATTTAATACTCATTACTCTTTACTAAGTACAACACATCATCTAATCAAACTACACCTAACTTTAATAGCGCATTCGGATCAGGACAATTCTCTTTATAAAAGGATAGCTGTCCTTCAGCACACACTCCTGGGTAATCGCCTTCGTTACCTTTTAAGTCCTGTATAATTTGAAAATGAAGGTGTGGGGCGTAGTTTATATTAATATCAGGTGTACCTAAGTTGGCGAGCACATCTCCTGCTTTAAAATCCTTTCCTATATATAAGCCTGATAAAGAATCTACAGCTAGGTGACCATACAAGGTATAGAAGGTAATATCATTTAAAACATGTTCTAAAATAATAGTTGGTCCGTAATCACCAATAGTGGTATTATTTTTAAAGCTATGAACCTTTCCGTCTAACGGGGTAATGACTTTAGTACCGGCATCACACCAAAAGTCAATTCCCAAATGAATATTTCTAACAGGTTTATTGCTAGAGGTAAAACCTTCCTTATCATTATACAAGTTTCTTTGTTCTAAATATCCGCCGTAGGCGATAACACCTTGTTTAGTTTTTAGTACACTATCGATATAAGTTTGACAAACGGCATGATCGGTAATATCTAAATCAATCAAATCATCATTGTATTTAGAGAGATCTAAAGGCACATATGCCTCTAAAGAAATAGTGGTATCTAATATACAGATCGATTCTGTCGAGTAAGATTTAAGAGCTAGAACTAGTGTATTCATTTCTCAAAAATATAGCATCCATTCATGTCATTAACATTTTTTAACCCTTTTCCTCGTAAGGTCTTTGTAAATTACCTACAAATTGCTAAAAGAAAATTGTTATGAAATTATTACAAATCACTTTATTGGCCTGTGCGACCTTGATTGCCACCAGTTGCCAATCTAAAGTCAAGAAAAATACCATTTCCGAAAACACAGAAATGGCAGAAACAGATCATGAAGATATTGAGGAAGAAGTAAAATTGAGTCCGCAACAATTAAGCAAATACGAAACCGCTTATTTTGCCAGCGGATGCTTTTGGTGTGTAGAGGCTATTTTTGAGAGTGTAAAAGGTGTAAAAGAAGTGGTCTCTGGTTATGCAGGCGGGGAACAAAAAAACCCAACATACGAAGAAGTAGGTTACGGTAAAACGGACCATGCCGAGGCAGTAGAAGTATATTATGACCCGAATGAAATTTCATTCACCCAATTGGTTCAAGTATTCTTTGGTTCTCATGACCCGACTCAATTAAATAGACAGGGTCCGGATCGTGGTAGACAATATCGATCCATCGCTTTTTATAAGAACGATGAGCAAAAGAATATCATTGAAAGCTATATTCAAGCCCTAACAGATAAAAAAGTGTATGATAATGATCCAATTACAACAGAAGTCGTACCTTATACTATATTTTACAAGGCAGAGTCATATCATCAAGATTATGAAAAGAATAATCCTAACAACTCGTATATTAGAAACGTTTCTATACCGAGATTAAATAGATTTAAAGAGAACTTTGGAGATTATCTGAAGAAGAGTGCCCATTAAAAGATCTCCCAAGAAATTTCTATAGACAAGCGCCCCAAAAGGGGCGCTTTTTTTATGCACTGATTAATTTTATGAGTTGCACATTATATTAACTAATACCGGAATTAAATGGTTGTTTTAATTTTATTATATCTTGCTCCCTGAAACGAAGTACTATTAATCTTACAATAATTAAGAAAATAGTGTGTTTACATCATAGATTCCAAACCAGTATTATGAAATGGACTATTTACCTTTTACTACTTTTAGGCGTATTTTCATGTGCAGAAGTTAAGAACAAGAAAAATTCTCAAGCAACACCAGTTTCGTATATTAAAGACGCTCCTACCCTAGATGGCAGAGCTATAGAAAACTATTGGAATTTATTGGATTGGAAACCTATTGACCAAAATTGGATCGGAGGTCCTTTTGATCATGATGATTATAATGGTAGATATAAAATTGCTTGGAACGAAGACGGACTCTATCTTCTACTAGAAATAGTTGACAATACTATTCTAGATAGAACCGAAGACCCTTTAAAACTTTGGTGGAACGATGATTGTGTTATTGTTTATGTAGATGAAGACAATTCTGGCGGACAGCACCGATTCAACCATAATGCTTTTACCTATCATGTAGCTTTAGATGGTAATGTAGTTGACTTAGGTGTTGATGAAAAACCGACATTATACAACGATCATATTACATCTAAACATCAAACAGAAGGTAATACGACTTATTGGGAAATGTTTGTAAAAGTGTACCCTGGTATATATAATGATGACCCGAACATAAAGCCGGTTGTGCTTACCGCGAATAAGAAAATTGGTTTTGCTCTAGCTTATGCAGATAATGATAGCAGCGAAGAGCGCGAGAATTTAATAGGATCTGTATTTGTAGCAGGTGAGAATAAAAACATGGGCTGGATAGATGCTAACGTCTTTGGGACCTTGCAACTGGTAAAATGACTATTGCAGCACAACTTCACTATAATCTGATGTAATTATAATAGATCGATTACTATTATTTTTTAAGTGATGCCCTTTATAGATAGTTGTAGTTCCGTTTTTAGTTTCTACGATCTGTAAACCTGTTGGTAATTTCAATGTCGATGAATTGCCTTTTACATAAACATTGGTAGCCACCTTTGGCATTATTACCGTTAACTCTCCATTTCTTACACTAATATCTAATTCTTCAAAGTCATTATCCATTTCAAGAATGTGCACTGCCCCAAAATCATTCTTTACAAAGGCATTTTTGAATAACTTATCGATTGTAACATCAGATGAAGTTGCCTGTAATTGTAATTGAACCACCTCTGACAATGATATTTCTTCTGAATACGAAGTACTTAATTGTCCGTAATTCCATTTCTGAACAGTAACCGGAGAATATGAGGCAGAAACAGTAGTTTCTTCGCCATCTATAGTAACTGCCCAAAGGCTTGAATGCGAAAGCTTCGCATTCAAGTTTTTGGTATTCTCAGCTAATTTGACCTCACCATGGCGTACATCCATTTTAATTCTGGTTGACTTTGGTAAGCTAATTTTTATGGTCTTTTTAATTTTAAAATTCTTTTGCTCCCCTTCATTTGAAAAGTAAAATACATTGGGTACATCTGCTGCATTACCTCTAGAAGAGCTTATAAAAGTTCGAAGTTCTTCTCTTTCGTTCTCTGCATGAGCACGCTTTTCTTCTAACTCTTCTAATCTTTGTTGCAAATCTTCATGACGTTGTTCCATTACCTTCTCTCTTTCTTGCATTAATTTTTCACGTCTTTGCTCATATTTTTCGCGCTTTTCAATGCTTAAAGATTCTTCCACACTTTCAGCCCATTCTTCTAATCGCTTTTGATGTTTTTTATCAAAACTCTTCTCAAAATTCTTTTGCCATTTTTTCATGTACTTATCTCCATCCTTTTGATACTCCTCATAATCAAATGTATAGGCTTCAGTTAACGGTAGTGGCGGCATTTCTGGAAAAGGCGCTATCTGAGGTACACTTACTACAAACGATGCAATCTCTGGCACCTCTATTCGCATACCACCATGATTAAAGATATTTTCAGAATCAAAACTTGAAAAGAAGTCATTGTTCTTAGATTTTGAAGATATTTTAATCTCTTTACTATTACCTAATATTTCAATAGGGCTATTCTTAAAATAGTTCTCAGCTTCCTCTTTTGTGGCTCCCTCAAGGGTGATGGTGGCCGTAATAGCCACCTCATCCTTATCCCAAGTTTCAAATTCAATATCGGCATAGCTGGTATTGATATTTACCACGGCATCTTCTGCCACAATAAATCGCTCTTGAAATGTTTTACTTTCTTCTTGCGCTAAAAACGACGTAGAAGTTAATAGACCCAATGCAATGATGAGTTGCTTAGATACTGTTGTCAATGATCTGTTCATTTTTTGATAATTTTAATTCGTTTAACTTTCTTTTTAATTTCTGTAATAATTGTAATCGTAATTGTAAATTCTCTATCAGTGCCGTAATGGTTTGGTCATTAGGTCCTAATTCTTTTAACTCTATGTTTAACGTTTTGTATTCAATATTTAAATTATTGAGCTGTTCCATAAAACTGTCGATCAACTCTTTAGTATCTGGCGACACCTCTAGTTTAGCCAGTTCCAAATTAATATTGGCAACATAATAGCTTTCTACCTTCTTTAAATCTGGCGAAAGATCTCCGAAAGTGAATTCAGATTTCTGTTCTTCAGTATTAATATTATCAACCACAGTTGTCTTGTTATCCGCATTTTTATTGAAATACAAGAAACCCAAACCGATACTTATAATTACCGCAACAGATGCCGCTATTTTCAACCAACCTTTATCAGTTTTCTTTTGCACGGGTGTGGATTCTTCTAACTTCTTTAAAAAGCGCTCTTCATGACCATGCTTAATAGTATGCCTTTGCTCTTCTCTATCCTTTTTGAACATTTCCCTAAGATCCTGTTCCATATTTTTTTCCTTTTAATAGTTCTTTTAAATGACCTTTACCGCGCGATAATCTTGTTCTGCAGGCAGATTCTGTAATTTCTAATACCTCTGCAATTTCTTGATGGTCATATCCTTCGACCAAAAACATAAGCACTACGTATTTATATTTATCTTGTAATTCATCAATTGCACATTTAACCTGTTCAATACTAATTGCTGCTGGTACATTCCAATTATCATCTTCTGCAACAACTTGCATATAACCTTCGTCTAGCGAAACCTCTTTATCTTTTTTTGATTTGAGAAAATCGATACTCTTATTTACCACTATGCGTTTTAACCATGCTCCAAAAGTTACATCGCCACTAAACTGATGTATTTTTTGAAAAGCCTTAATAAACGACTCCTGTAAAATATCTTCTGCATCATCTTCATTTTTCACAAAACGCATTGCTACAATATACATACCGTCACAATACTTCCTGTACAGCTTTATTTGTGCCGCACGGTCATTTGCCTTACATTTCTCTACAATACTGCTTTGAAACATGAATTAATTAGATTGGTTTTGGTTTGTTGCTATAATAAGGACGATATAAAAAATAGAATGTTGCAAAAATTTTTATTTTTACACCACACTATTAAATATTTCCTTTGAAACAAGTTACAATTTCCAATGCCTATTTAACACTCATGGTGCTTGATTATGGCGCTACCATTCAAAAGTTACTTGTAAAAGGAACAGATGGCGAGTACAATAATGTGGTTGTTGGTTACAACCACCCAAGTAGATATCGTTTAGATGATAATGTTTTAGGAGCCAGTGTAGGTCGCTTTGCAGGTAGAATTTCTAATGGCGGATTTGTAATTGACAGAACTAGGTATGATTTGTTTCAAGAAGATGGAGTTCACCTGCATGGTGGCAAAGAAGGTTTTCATCAAAAATATTGGATTATAGACGAGGTAGATCAAAGCGATAAACCATTTGTAAAACTTACCTATGCAAGTAAGCATTTAGAGGAAGGATATCCTGGCAACTTAAACGTAAGCGTTACCTATAAATTAATGAATAACGCATTGCAGATTATTTATGAAGGAATGACGGATAGAAGTACGGTAATCAACCTTACCAATCATTCCTATTTTAAATTAGATCACAACCCGTATATTGATGATTACGAATTACAATTGAATTGCCCCTATCGATTAGAAACGAAAGAAAACTTACTACCTACTGGTAATATAATACCAGTACGTAAAAGCGAAAACGATTTTCTTTTACCAAGAAAAATAGGAGTACAACGCTTAGATACCATATTTATAAAGGATGTTGGCAATGAAAAAGTTGCTGAATTACAATCGAAAACGTCTGGTATTAACATGAAAGTATATACCAACCAACCGGCTTTAGTAGTATATACTCCGGCAGATTTTCCGGGTATATGTTTTGAGGCTCAAAATTACCCCGATGCACCAAATCAGCCAGATTTCCCTAAAAGCGTCTTAAGACCTGGTGATATCTACAACAACATTTCTATCTTTAAATTCGATTTAGTCGCACCGAGTTAAACCATAGTTTAGCATTTCGATTCTTTACATGAAACTATTAAAAAAGCTTATTATAGGTATTGTAGTAATCGTAGCACTCGTTTATCTTGTAGCTATACCTTACATACATAGCGAAGCCAAAAAATTCAGTCCTTCAAAAACAGCTGTTTTAAATTTAAAAGGCAGCGAGCTAGAGATCGATTATTCTAGCCCGTCAAAAAAGGGGCGTGTTATTTTCGGAGAATTGGTACCCTTCGGAAAAATATGGCGCACAGGTGCTAATGAACCCACAACTTTTACAACAACCCAACCTATTCACATTATCGATAAGACACTACCTGCCGGCAAGTATTCTTTATGGACCATACCAAATCGAGATAGTTGGAAGGTGATTTTTAATTCAAAAATACCCGATTGGGGTGTTACCCGTGTTGATGGCAACCAAACCACGCACGAGAGTAAACATGATTACTTGACGGTTGAGGTACCGGTAAAAAAATTAGACGAACCTGTTGAAGACTTAGCGATACAATTTGAGATTGTTAAAGAAAATCAGCAAACACTAGACTTTTTAAGTTTAGCTTGGGATTCTACCAAAATTATGGTTCCTATTTACAAATAGTACCTTTATGCAATATTTGCATATTTTAAGTTGTTACAATGAATTTAACTAAACTTACAACATCAGATTTTCTTGAAGGCATCTATGCCAATAACGTCGCTATTGTAAGTAAAGCCATTACTATTGTAGAAAGCACAAAACCTGAGCACCGCATAATCGCTAATGAAATAATTGCCGGTTGTATTTCAAAAAAACATGATTCTATAAGAATTGGAATAACCGGAGTACCAGGAGCCGGAAAAAGCACATTTATAGAACAATTTGGTGGCATAATTACCGGTTTAGGTAAAAAAGTGGCTGTGCTTACCGTAGACCCATCTAGCAGCAGAACAAAAGGTAGCATATTAGGTGACAAAACTCGTATGGAAGAGTTGGTTAAAAACCCCAATGCATATATAAGACCTTCAGCTTCGGGTTCTTCATTAGGTGGTGTAACCCGTAAAACAAGAGAAAGCATTGTCATTTTAGAAGCTGCAGGTTTCAATTGTATTCTCATAGAAACTATTGGCGTTGGGCAAAGCGAAACCGCAGTTCATGACATGGTAGATTTCTTTCTTTTATTAAAATTGGCTGGTGCGGGTGATGAGCTACAAGGTATTAAAAGAGGCATTATTGAAATGGCAGATGCTATTGTTATTACCAAAGCAGACGGAGATAATATAAAACGGGCAGATTTTGCGAGGATGGAATTTACCCGAGCATTACATATGTTTCCACCTAAGGAAAATGGTTGGATACCTGAAGTGCTGACCTGTTCAGCAATTGAAAATAGAGGTCTAGACAAAATTTGGCAGTTGATAGATACCTATTGCGAAGACATGAAGGCATCCGGATATTTTAATGCCAATAGACAACAACAAAATGAAAATTGGTTGATTCAATACCTAGAACAAGAACTATTAACTGAATTCTACCATCATCCGAAGACCAAAGAAATGCTACCTCAATTGAAAAAAGAAGTTATTAACGGCAAAATCTCTCCTTTTTTGGCTGCAGAAAAGCTCTTGAAGGCTATAAAACAGCACTAAACCGTTGCGAATGTTACTCACATTCATGTTCATTATCTTAAGGATAAAAAACATAACTTTGCACCTATTCAAAAAACAACCCAATGCAACCTGTTACCACTTCCCTACTTTCGGTAGTTGTTCCTTTATATAACGAACAAGACAATGCGGCTCTTCTAACACAGAAAATCCACGAAAGCTTGGTTGGCTACAATTATCAAATTATTTATATAGATGATTTCTCGACCGACAACACAAAAAAAGTAGTAAAAGGTCTTAAAGATGAGAAGGTTCATTTAATTGAATTGAAGAAAAATTACGGACAGAGTTTAGCCCTGGCTGCAGGTTTTGATTACGCCGAGGGGGAGTATATTATTACAATGGATGGCGATTTGCAAAACGACCCGTCTGATATTCCTCAAATGCTGACTTATGCCGTTAGTGGAGAATATGATGTAGTTACCGGTATTCGTCAAAAACGAAAAGATTCTCTTGTCAAAAAAATTCCCTCTAAAATCGCCAACTTTTTGGTGCGCCGTGTTACAAAGTTAGATATTAAGGACAATGGTTGTGCCTTAAAGGTATTTACAAAAGATATTGCCAAAGACTTAAATCTATACGGCGAAATGCATCGGTTTATAACCCTATTGGCATTTCTAGAAGGCGGACAAATAAAGCAAGTACCGGTAAAACACCATGCACGCCATGCAGGGGTTTCTAAATACGGCTTAGAGCGCGTTTTCAAAGTAGTTGCAGATATGATGTTATTACTTTTTATTCGTAAATATTTTCAACGCCCAATTCACCTATTTGGTATTTCAGGCTCTTTAATGATCCTTGTAGGTATTTTTATCAACATTTACCTAATGATCGTAAAGTTCGGTTTTGGGGAAGATATTGGCACAAGACCTTTATTGACAGTAGGTATGATGTTCATTTTTGCTGGTATTCAATTATTCACCATAGGTATAGTAATGGAATTATTAATACGAACGTATTACGAATCTCAGAACAAAAGACCGTACCGCATTAAAAAAGTAAGCGTAGGTGGCGAAGTTAAATAAGAAGGTAACTACCACATTAAAAGTCATTATCAGTGCTGTTTTAATTTATTTCATTTTTACAAAAATCGATGTAACTGAGATAAAAGGCATCTTGATAAAGAGTAATCCGCTTTACTTATTATTAGCTACTTTTTTCTTTATAATTTCTAAGTTTATTGGGGCAATACGCCTAAATCTATACTTTCATCAACTTAAAATTATGCTTACCAATAAGAGTAATTTTGAGTTGTACTTATTGGGTATGTTCTACAACCTATTTTTACCCGGCGGTATTGGTGGCGATGCATACAAAGGTTACATTTTAAAGAAAACCTTTGACATAAAAACTAAAAAAATAGTTAGTGTATTAGTGTTGGACAGATTAGGCGGGCTATTATTACTCTTCATTTATGCCTGTACCCTTCTTGCTTTTCATAAAATAGAATTATTAGATGGGTATCGGTGGTTGTTTATTGCAGCCATACCCTTGTCAGTAATCGTCTTTTGGTTATTGAACAAGAAGTTTTTTAATTATGTATTACCCATTTTTTGGAAAACCACAGCATTATCTGCGTTGGTACAAGCTGCACAACTGGTAAGTATTTGGTTTATATTATTAGCATTGAATATTGAAGCTAATCAAATTTCATACCTTATCATATTCTTGATTTCTTCGATTGTGGCAGTCGTTCCTTTGACTTTAGGAGGAATTGGAAGTCGCGAAGTAACCTTTTTTTATGGAGCCAAGTTTTTAGGATTAGACCAAAATGTATCGGTTGGGGTAAGTGTACTTTTCTTTCTAATAACCGCTATAGTTTCTTTAGTTGGAGTGATATACCACTTTAAGGAAATTAAATTGGTACTGGCGCAAACTACGTCCAGCTCAACAGACTAAACATTTTTAGTAAATATGTAATAGGTGCATTTTACGTGTCACCTTCTTTCGGGTATTTGGATTTAAAAATTTACCCTGCAAACGTGTAATTCTAAATTGATCTACAGAAAGCTGGGAATCCCAATCAAAACCCTTTTCCTCTAACATAGCCATCTCTTCATCGTTCACATATACCCAAACATCTTTTTTGTTTCTTAAGACCTCTGGTGTCGTAATTTGAACAGGAAACTGATTATAAAAATCTAAAGACCACGTATAGTCTTTACCTACTTTATAAACTCGATCTACAGGAATATTTTTTTCAGCAATAACCTTAGACATAGAAGAACCACCTTGGTAGTCTAATAAATTAGGATAAAAATGTAAGTTCAAAACGGCATTTAAAAGTAAAGATGCACAGACCGAAATCGTTATTAATTTTGCGTATACGTTTTCTCGCTTTAAAGCATAATAAACTACCATTAATGCCGCCACTACCAAACATAGGTAAGCCAAAACGCTATGTAGTTTAAAAACATAAAAACAAATTAAAGCAGACGCAATAAATACAATACTTAAAACAAAATATTGCCCGAACATTAATCTCTTTACTGTTTGCAACTTGCTTTTAGCATAGAGATTATAGATATAAGCAGCAGTTATAACTGCAAAAAGAGGAATAGTAATATTTAAATAATGTGGCAATTTAAATTGCGCAAAACTGATGATGATAAATATTAAAGTGATTCCGCCAACAGTTAAAAATTCAGAATCTTGAACATTCTTAAATTTATGTTTTATAAATGCCTGTATTTTAGTGTAAAATGCCGCGATTCCTAAAATAGTCCAAGGAAGAAACACCCAAAGAAATGTATGAAAGAAGAAAAAATAATCGCTGCTGTTTTTACCGATACCTTCACCACTTAATCGCTCAAAACTTTGTTCCCAAAAAATAAAAAATATTCCGCTACGATTGTCTTTTCCACGAATCACCTTTTCTGGATGCAGATCAAATTGCAAATAGTAAGCATATAACATGGGTGTTATCGTCACTGCAAATACTACTAACGCCAATAGTACTTTCCAGCTTAAAAACGCTTTCCATTTACCTGTATAAAACAAATGACAAAGAATGGGCAATCCTATTACTAACAGAGCGATTTGCCCTTTGGTAGAGAAAGCGATACCTGCTGCAAAAGCACCAATTGCAATAGCCGACACACTACCCTTCTCAATATATTTTGCCAGTTGCCAAATTGCTAAAATACTGAAGCCAGTTAAAACGGCATCTGTACGAACGTCTATAGCACCTAAAACAATAGTCTGTGCAGTCATAAAAACTAAGGCCGCAAGTTTACCAACATGTTTATTATAAAGTAGACTACCTAAGCCATAACAACTATAGGCTGCTAATAAAGTGGATAATATGCCAGGAATACGGTAAGACCAATCATGAATACCGAATATTTTATAAGATAAGGCTGCTAGCCAGTAATGCATGTGCGGCTTATCTAAATATTCTTCAGGACCTTTAAACAGGCTAAAGAAATCATTCTCTTGCACCATACGCATTGCCATTACAGAAAATTGCGCAGAATCATTTTCGAATAGCGTTACAAACATACCTGCAACGTATACTAAAAAAATCAAAAGAATTAAAAACCAATACCTTAGATTAGATATCATAGGGAAAATTTGCGAAGTGCAAATATAAATAACTTTACAAACAACCAGCCGAATAACGAGCCTATAAGAGCACCGGTAATAACATCAAGCGGAAAATGCACACCAAGATATATTCTACTATAGGCAACCATAGCCGCCCACAAGAGTAAAAAAACACCTAAATATTTAAGTCTTGACTTTAAAATATTACCAAAAAAAACGGCTAATGCAAAAGAATTGGACGCATGTGCAGAGAAATAACCGAATTTACCGCCACAATAACTTTTTACCAATCGCATGTATGGTTCAATTTCTGGGTCATGGCAAGGTCGTAATCGAGCAACACCATACTTGAAAAAATTACCTAACTGATCGGTAACCGTTATTAAAAGAGCAACAGAAACTAGTAGCACCAAAGTTTTTTTGCCTCCATATTTCTGAAAAGAAAGAATCAGCAAAAAAATATAAAGCGGTATAGCGCTAAGCTTATGGGACAGGAATAGAAAAAAATTATCCCATTGTGGCATACCTAGTCCGTTGAGGTATAAAAAGACATCTTTATCTAACTGTAATAGCTCTTGAAGCATAATTTAATCTTCGTATCTAGATACTTCGCGATCATAAAAAGCGGTAGCAGCAGCAATTAAGGTTTCTGCCTCTTCTTCTAATTCTTTTTCATCTTCTTTAGAAAATTCTTCAAGCCACTCTACCTCATCATCTTCAAGATTGATTATAAACCTTGGAAACTCGGTATGTACTACAAATATTGCTGTCGGATAATCTGTATTATCGCCCAATAAAAATTTAGGAAATTCCATAAAAAATATACTATCTAAAGTTACACTAAAGACAAATAACGATAATCGGTACGTTATTGTGCGATTAGTTTTTTGGTTAAATAATTAAATCGAAGATACAACATAATAGCCGACGCCGATAAACCGGTAAGCAAGCCTATCCATATTCCCGTGCTTTTCAAATCTGTATGTAGGCATAAGTAATAACTTACGGGAAAGCCAATCAACCAATAGGAAATAAATGTAATTACCGTTGGTATTTTTACATCTTGCAATCCGCGTAAAGCACCCAAAACGACGACCTGTATTCCATCGGATATTTGAAAGAAAGCTGCTACCAATAATAGTTCGGCAGCTATAATCAACACTTCGGTGTTATCTGCAAAATTGGTCATATCGTCAATATCTAAATATAGCGACGGAAACCAATGTCTACCTAATAAGAAGAGTGCTGCAAATACAATTTCCAATATGAATGTTAATAAAAAAATAGACTGTGCAATACGCCTAAGCTCTTTAAAATTTGCTAAGCCTTTTTGGTTACCAACCCTGATCATCGCAGCAATACCCAGACCCATACCGAACATAAAGGTCATACTACTTAGGTTAAGGGCGATTTGGTTCGCAGCCTGTGCATTTTTACCTAGAACACCACTTAACCAAACTGCGGAGGTAAAAATACCGACCTCAAAAAACATTTGCAACGAAGATGGAAAACCTAATTCGATAATCTTTTTCATAACCGTTTTTTCAATTTTTTTAAAATTGAATCCGGTTACATAGTCCTTAAATTTATCTTTCGTTTTTAAAATAAACCATAGATAGAGAACCATAAAAATTCTGGAGACCAATGTACCAATAGCTGCACCTACAATACCCATTTCTGGAAATCCGAAATTGCCGAAGATTAAAAGGTAGTTTAAAACTATATTAATAATGTTGGCTACTATTGTGGCATACATTGGGTATTTCGTCTGCGATAACCCCTCTGAAAATTGTTTGAATGCTTGAAAAATTATAAGTGGCACTAATGAAAAAGCAACCAAATCTAAATATGGCAATGCCAATTCTACAACCTCAATGGGTTGCTTCATTACATACATTACCGGCTTTGCCAATAAAATGACTCCAAATAATGACAACCCTAAAATCGTACATAATACCAAACCATGCTTTAAAGCACTTTTTGCATTTTCTTTATTACCAGCACCATCAGCTTCTGCCACTAGAGGCGTAATTGCGGTCGAAAAACCTATGCCCAAAGACATGGCAACGAACACAAAGCTGTTACCTAAAGATACCGCAGCCAATTCTGCCGTACCCAATTGACCTACCATAATATTATCTGCCAATTGTACGAAAGTGTGCCCTAACATTCCTAAAATAACAGGAACCGAAAGTTTAATATTATAGCTAAATTCTTTGGTGTAATTCTGTAACAAAACCTAAACTAAATTTTTGGCAAAGGTACCGTTAATTGAACGATTTATGCACGTCAAAAAGAGGTTTAAAAAAAGGGAAATCTTCTATTTATTACAATTATTATTCTGAAGATAAAATAAGAAAAAGATATGTAATTAATTATAATTATCTCAAAATAGATGCTTAAATAAATTAGCATAAAAAAACAGGAATCATAACAAAAAGTACAATTATAACCTATTGAATTTCAATATTATAACTAACAACTAATTCTCAAATACACACAACACAATGAACAATTTACACTTAATATGTGTTAAACTATACATTTTATTAATACTAATTTGTAGTACTGTGTCGTTATTACTTACAAACACACCAATTACCATTAATTATTAGTCTTATGAACCAAGATCCATTAGTTTGGATTATCGACGATGACGATATATCTAAATATGTAATGAAGCGATATCTCAATCAATTATCGGTAAATAATATTGTCGGTTTTCCAGATTCACTTCAACCGCTGAAACTTATTCAGGATAATTATAATTTTAATGAAAAATTACCTGATATCATTTTTCTTGATTTACACATGCCAGTATTAAATGGTTTTCAATTCATCAAAGAATTTCAGAATGTGGCGATGAAAATCGATAAAAATATTAAAATTATTATGTTGACCTCTTCTATAAATGCAGAAGATGTTGAGCATGCAAAAACGTTTCCTGAAATTTCTGACTATTTCATAAAACCGATAAAACATAGAGACCTTTCTAGAATTTTAAATGTAGAATTAAAACACTAAAAATTAATCTTTAGTTTTTGCCTCATTCCAAAATACATCCATTTCTTCTAAGGACATATCTTTAAGTTCTTTGCCTATTTCCTTTGCCTTAACCTCAAGGTATTGAAAGCGTTTTATAAACTTTTTATTGGTTCGCTCGAGAGCGTTTTCTGGATTTACTCCAAGAAATCGTGCATAATTAATCATTGAGAAAAGAACGTCGCCAAATTCCGCCTCAATTTTCTCCATGTTTCCTGCTTCTACTTCTACTTGTAGTTCGCCAAGCTCTTCTTGCACTTTCTCAAAAACTTGGTGTGGTTCTTCCCAATCAAAACCGACACCAGAAACTTTATCTTGAATTCTATTTGCCTTTACCAATGCAGGTAAACTTTTTGGAACTCCCTCTAGAACACTTTTCTTTCCTTCTTTTAACTTTATCTGTTCCCAATTTCTTTTTACATCTTCTGCATCAATTACTTTGACATCACCATAGATATGTGGATGCCTATTTACTAGCTTGTTACAAATAGCATTTGCTACATCGGCAATATCAAAGTCATTGGTTTCTGACCCTATTTTTGAATAGAAAATAATATGTAAAAGCACATCGCCCAATTCCATCTTCACTTCATCGAGGTCATTATCTAAAATAGCATCACCAAGTTCATAAGTCTCTTCTATGGTAAGGTGTCTTAAAGATTGCATGGTTTGTTTTTTATCCCAAGGGCATTGCTCACGCAACTCGTCCATAATTGTCAATAACCTATCTAATGCTTCTAACTGTTCCTTTCTGCTATTCATTACTACAATTTTTACAAAAATACACAACCACTAATTCCCCCACTAAAATGCTGTTTAGTTTTCGTACATTTAAAATCAAAATACTATTTGAGAGTATGAGCATTTACCCTAGCGGGTTTTAGATAGCTAAAAGAATCAAACAACAACATTTTTTTACTATACCAATGAATACAAGAAGAAAGTTTATAAAAAGTGCCGGTCTTTTAAGTGCAGCTACAGTTCTACTACCGCAAATAACAATGGGGACAACTAGAAACTCAAGCTATGGCGTACAGTTATATTCATTTAGGGATGATATGCTTGCCAACCCTATGAAAACGTTGGAGAAAATTGCTAGCCTTGGTTTTAAAGAAATTGAAAGTGCAGGATCGTCAAAAGGGTATTATTATGGACTGACGCCCGCACAAATGGGAACCGCTTGCAAAAGTTTAGGTATGAAACTTACAAGCGGTCATGTGCATTTAGATGATAAGTTTGAACAAACAATGGCAGATGCGGTAGCTTCTGGTCAAGAATATCTTATTTGCTCTTCGCTACCTAGTGACGGACAAACAATTGATAATTACAAGAAAGTATCAGAGCAGTTTAATAAAGCTGGCGAAGCGTGTAAAAAGCATGGTTTAAAATTTGGATACCATAACCATGAGTATGAATTCGAGTCTGAAAACGGAGAAGTACTATATGATGTGCTTATGGATAATACCCAAAAAGATTTAGTACATATGGAACTAGACTTGGGCTGGGTGGTTATTGCCGGAAAAGACCCGTTACACTATTTTAAAAAATATCCACAAAGGTTTCCGCTTTGGCATTTAAAAGATATGGATATGCATGAAAAAGTAAGTACAGAATTCGGTAAGGGTATACTAGATGTTCCGTTAATGCTTGAAATGCAAGAACTATCTGGTGTTCAACATATTTATATAGAACAAGAAGAATACGCAAGTACCCCTTTTGATAGCATGATGCATAACATGAACTACTTAAAGAATTTATAGTGGCATATATGAAATTTTATAACCGATTAATTTTTACCTCTCTATTGTTTGCAGCAATTGTTTCTTGTAAATCTCAACAGAAGACACTGGTTACAGATGGCTCTGAACTAGTGCAAGTTGCGAATAATTTCAGCTTCACCGAAGGCCCGGCATCAGACAAAAATGGCAATGTATATTTTACAGACCAACCGAATAACAAAATTCTAAAATGGAACCAAGCCGACAATTCTATAAATACTTTTATGGAATCGTCAGGTAGGGCAAATGGTTTGTATTTCGACAATGATCAAAATTTATTGGCAGCTGCCGATGATAAAAATGAATTATGGAGAATTCATGAAAATGGTAAAATTGACACTTTGATTACCGATTTTGAAGGTAAAAAATTAAACGGACCTAATGATATATGGGTCGATAAAAAAGGAGGAATCTATTTTACAGACCCTTACTACCAAAGAGACTACTGGACAAGGAAAGAAGCTGATATAAAAGAAAAAAATGTCTACTATATTTCGCCAGATTTAAAAAACATCTCAATAGTAGCGAAAGGTTTAGCACAGCCTAACGGAATAATTGGCACTCCAAATGGTAAAAAACTTTACGTAGCAGATATAGGTGACAAAAAAACCTACTCCTACTCCATTCAAGAAAATGGTACTTTAAGTGACCGCACACTTTTTACAGACATGGGCTCAGATGGTATGACGATTGACAACCTAGGTAATATCTACTTAACAGGCGAAGGTGTTACCATTTTCAATTCAAAAGGTGAACAGTTAAAGAATATACCAATCAATGAAAACTGGACAGCCAACGTTACTTTTGGCGGTAAAAATCAAGATGTATTATTCATTACTGCAATGGGCTCGGTGTACACTTTACAAATGAATGTACATGGTGTTAGGTATTAGACTTATTGCTTGGTGAATTTTCTATTTAACACACCTGGCAATTCTTCATTTACACTTTCGGTTAAAATAGCTGAATTTAAAACCATGTCGCTAAAATTTGATGCATTTAAACTAAGCACACTACTTTTAAAAGTCCATTTACCGCTAGAGTTATTGGTTCTACCACAGCGAATAGCATAAAAATCACCGGTTACACTGGTAATATCTAGTGCTACCAAATCAAGATCCCATGTACCGTCTGCATAAATTTCCAATATGCCGTTTAAGCAGTCAAGTTCATCTAAGATATTATTAGAAGCAGTACCATCTTCATTCACATCTTGGGCTACATTCACATTTATTTCAGTCAACATATAGGTGCCAATGACCAAGGCACTATCATCAGTTGTGGGCTCGCTATCATCAGATGAGCAACTTGTGAAAAATAGCACCAAACAAGTAATAAAATAAAAGGTAAATTTTTTCATGATAACAACAAAATAAGTTTATGCTATATGAAAGGTAATCAAAACTATGTATAAGATGTTGCCATATTAAGCATTTGATTAGTATAAATTCACAAAGGTAGTAGCCTTCTGAAAATATTCAAATGTATTCTAAAAAGTCACTTTGTTGAAATTCATATAATTAGAGGTAATTTATTATCAATCTCTTTGTAAAATGTTTTATTTCTTATTAATTCCTTGATTTTAATTATCTTAAACGACTTAAAATCCAACCAAACTATGATTACGTATATTTTTGAATTTATCGGTACTGCAATGCTAATTCTTATAGGAAATGGCATTGTTGCCAATATTGTATTAAAGGGAACAAAAGGAGCTGATTCCGGGTGGACTGGCATTTCTCTTGCATGGGGTATTGCCGTATTTATCGGCGTGTACATTTCAGCCGATGGCAGTGGTGCTCACCTTAATCCAGCGGTAACCGTCGCTCTTGCCGTTGCCGGAAAATTTTCTTGGGCAGCAGTGCCAGGCTATATAGTAGCACAAATTTTAGGAGCCATGATGGGTAACCTTTTAGTATGGCTTAATTATAAAAAACAATACGAAGCCACCGAAGATACTGATGCAATTTTAGCTACCTTCTCCACTTCACCGGCTATTAAGAGTCCGTTTTGGAATTTGATTACCGAAGTTATTGGAGCCTTCGCGCTTGTATTCGGCGTATTCTATATTGCCGGTGGTACCATGGGTGACAGTGCAGTTTCACTAGGGTCTTTAGACGCGCTACCAGTAGCACTATTGGTAATGGGTATAGGTTTTGGCTTAGGCGGCCCTACTGGATACGCCATTAACCCTGCACGTGATTTTGGTCCGCGTTTATTACATTCAATTCTTCCTATAAATAATAAAGGAAATAGTAATTGGGGTTACGCATGGGTACCAATAGTAGGACCAATAATTGGCGGAGTTTTAGCCGCGGTAGTATATATGATCATTGAAACAATTCAATAAAATTTACAACTATGAAAAGCCTTATTTTACTTACCTGCATCTTTACTTCTATGACTGTACTTGCTCAAAAAATGGTAGACTTACCATATGAAACAAATGCCGATGTACATTGGTCCACAGCTGAAAAGGAATACTACTCTAATATATGGGAAACTAATGTGATAACCAACGTTGCTATACCTAGGTTAGAAGTTTTTGAGGCAGATCAGCCAAATGGCACGAGTGTTATTGTTGCCCCCGGTGGCGGACTTTACGGTTTAAGTATTAATAGTGAAGGTAGAGATGTTGCGAAATGGTTGAACAATCATGGTATTACTGCCTTTGTTCTTAAATATAGGTTAGTACCCACTAGTGTCGATGGCATTAAAGAAATTACAGAGGAGAGCACAAACAACCCTGCGAAAATAGGAGAAAGAGTTGCCCCTGTTTTACCACTTTCAATTGCGGATGGTCTTGCTGCCATTACTTACGTAAGAACTAATGCAAAGGCTATGAAATTAGATCCCAACAAAATTGGATTCATGGGCTTTTCAGCTGGTGGTGCAGTGACTATGGGTGTTACCTTTAACTATACTATGGCTACTAGACCAGATTTCATAGTGCCTGTCTACCCTTGGATGACCGTTATCGGTGACTATAAAATTCCTGAAGATGCACCGCCAATGTTAGTAATATGTGCTTCAGATGATCCACTTGGACTCGCCAGACCAAGTACTATACTGTATACAGATTGGGTAACTAGCGGAAAAAATGCAGGTATGCATATGTATTCAAAAGGAGGACATGGTTTTGGAATGAAAAAACAACAATTAGCCTCTGATAACTGGATTGAACAATTTTATTCTTGGGCGCTTACAGAAGGTTTAACAAAACCAACACTTAATTAGTAAGTTAATCTTTCAAATTTTCAGTTATGAGTAATTTTAAGGTTTCATTCTTAATAACGGTTTTTCTACTTTCAATAAGTAATTATTGCATTTCTCAAACAGAGAATATCTTTACCGAAGAGGTAGAGAATATTACTAGGAAATATGATACTATCTGGGATTCAAAAAAGGAAACTATAGTCTTCACTGGTAGTTCTAGTGTTCGTTTATGGAGAAAACTAGAACAAGAATTTCCTAATCATCAAATTGTAAATAGCGGATTTGGAGGATCACAAGCATCAGACTTGTTATTATTTACCGATGAATTGATTTTATCCTACAATCCTAAAAAAGTATTTATTTACGAGGGTGATAATGACTTATGGGCAGATAAAAGACCTGCAGATGTTCTTGATACGACTGCAGAGATCATCCGTCGAATAAAATCTAAAAATCCTGCTACTGAGGTTATATTAATTGCTGCAAAACCAAGTATCAGCAGATGGAAGATTCGAGGAAAATATAAGAGGCTGAACAGAAAAATGAAACGTTTTACTAAAAACGACCCACAAGTGTATTACGTTGATGTTTGGAAACCTATGTTAAACAAACGAAAACTAAAAACCGATATTTTTATTGAAGACGGCCTGCACATGAACCAAAAAGGTTACGATATTTGGTATGAAGCCATGAAAGATTTAGTAAACCAACCCTAATTACACTACATAATGAAGACCTTTTGTATTCGAAGTCTATTTTTTGCAAGCTTAACACTCTTATTAATCGCTTGTAGTAAAGAGAAGAAAGAGCGCATTTCAATGCCAACGACAGATTTATCTAAGGTTAGCTTAATACCTAAGCCTTTAAAGACCATACCCACAAACTCCGCATTTGCTTTAGATCAATTTACGGCAATTTACACCTCTAAAGATGCTACAGGTTTTGAAGAAGTAGGTACTTTTTTAGCAGACAAACTAAAAGATAAAATTAACCTGACCATACCCGTGAATACTGAAGGGGCGAATACCGTAGAAAGAGTTATCTACATTAACCAAAGCGATAGTACAGATTTGGCATTACCAGAGTCATATCAATTATACATTAATCAAGATTCTATTATTATTAACTCTAACACCGCAGAAGGTGCTTTTAGAGGCATACAAACACTTCGGCAATTGGTACCCATAGAAAGTAACGACACATTGGCTTTACAAAAAATTTGGCCCATACCTTCTGGGAAGATTATCGACAATCCTAATTTTGCTTATAGAGGTTCTATGTTAGATGTTGCACGTCACTTCTTTAGTGTTGATGATGTTAAAAAATATATTGACCTACTATCTTACTACAAAATAAATGTGCTTCACCTACACCTTAGTGATGATCAAGGTTGGAGAATTGAAATAAAATCATGGCCTAAACTTACAGCGATTGGCGGTAGTACCGAAGTTGGCGGCGAATCTGGCGGATTCTACACTCAAGAAGATTACAAAGAAATTGTACGTTACGCTTATGAAAGATATATGACCATTATACCAGAAATTGATATGCCAGGCCATACCAATGCGGCATCTGTATCCTACCCTTTCTTGAATGGGAATGGTAAAACGCCTAAACTATACGAAGGTATGCGCGTTGGTTTTAGCACCTTTGATACACATAAGGACACCGTTTATTCATTTATAGACGATGTAGTTAGAGAAATCTCTGCGATCACTCCAGGTCCATATTTTCACGTTGGTGGAGACGAGAGTCACGTTACTAAAAAGAAAGATTATATCTACTTCATCAATAAGGTAGAGAAAATAGTACAGAAGCACGGTAAGCGCATGATCGGTTGGGATGAAGTTGCCATTGCCGATATAGATTCTACCTCCATTTCTCAATGGTGGGCAAGTGAAGAGAATGCTAAAAAAGCAGTTGATAAGGGAATGCAAATAATCGTCTCTCCGGCTAAAAAGGCATATTTAGATATGGAATATGATACACTATCTAAATTCGGATTACACTGGGCGGCTTACATACCTGTAGATACTGCATACATTTGGACACCCGAAGAATATGGGATACCAATGGAAAATATTTTAGGTGTAGAAGCACCACTTTGGTCAGAAACCATAAGTAATATAGACGAGCTAGAATATTTAGCTTTTCCTAGAATTATCGGTTATTCTGAATTAAGCTGGAGTATAAAAGAAAATAGAAACTGGGATGATTATAAAGTACGATTAGCAGACCAAGCACCATTTCTAGACAGAATGGATGTAAAGTATTACCCTTCTGCACTTATCGACTGGAAGAAGAGCGATTTTACGTATGAAACCATAAAAAAGGATTAACTACCCATGCAACAATTAAAAAGCCTTGATTTAAATACATCAAGGCTTTCTTATTTATATATCATAAGATTTCAATTTTACCTTAGCTAAAATAGTATTTAGATATTGGAAATTTATAGGTTTTTCCATGTACTCTATAATATTTGGGTAGCTATCTGCCTTTAGTTTATCATCAGTCCTAAATGAAGAGGTTGTAATTACAACAGGTGTCTCTGGTGCTAGATTAAGTTCTTTTGATTTATCAAGAAAATCCCATCCGTCTAAAACCGGCATATTGATGTCCAGTAAAATTATATCAGGAGAGATATTGGTCTTTAAATAATCAAGGCCTAGCTGACCATTTAGGGCTATAGAAATATTTTTATAACCAAATCTCTCGAGATTTGTTTTAGCTATAAAGTTCGTTACTTCGTCGTCTTCAATCATTAATATTCGTATCATTTTGCGGGGTTTTAAATGGTTTGATTATTTGTTTTAAAAAATTATTTTAAACTCTGTTCCTTTATTTACTTGACTTGATACATCGATTGTACCACCGTTTTCATCAATTATAGTTTTCATGATATATAATGAGACACCTAAACCATCAACATGGGTATGTAGACGTTTAAATAATGCGAAAATTTTATCAGAAAATTCTTGTTCAAATCCTAGTCCATTATCTTTGAAAGATAATTGAACTCTACCATTGACATCTTTTGTTTCAATTTTGATGCTTAGTTTTCTTTTTGGGTGTCGATACAGAAGAGCATTTGACATAAGGGTTTGAAGAACACCCTCTAGTTGCACTTTATTATAATTGATTGAAGGGCATGCCGAGTAATCTTCTTTTATAATTGTTCTACCTTCGATAATTTCTTTAGAATAATTAGTTTTTAATTTACCTACAACCTCTGAAAATTCTAATGTAGTTTTAGATGCTCCAAAATTAGCCTTTGTAGCAATCACCATATTTAATGCAGTAATCTTATCGCACATTACTTTAGTGACCACATTCATTTTTTCAACTATAGGCATTACTTCATTAAAGGTAATATCAGATTCTAAAGCCATTCGCATTAGGCTCTTTAAATTGGTAAGCGGGGCTCTTAGATCGTGTGCCGCTACAAATGAAAAATCTTCTAACTCTTGATTCTTCTTTTTTAAATTTTCGTTGACCTCGATTAATGAAGTCTTAGTACTTTTTAATTTTTGAACGGTATCAATTACATTAGTTACGTCTAGAGTTGTAATACCTAAATAGTCTCCAATTTTAAATGCTTTTGACATAAAAATTATCTCAGAAAATTCACCTTTAAACAACAACTCATCAAAACCTATTGCCACACCTGTGTCTATAACATTTTTATAAGCATCGTACCGCTCTGTTCCCTCTAAATAAGGGAATATGTCCAATAAATTTTTACCCAAGAAATTTTCTTTTGAAATACCAATGGTATCGACACCAGCTTTATTGATGTCGACAAAGTTCATATCGCGATTTAAAATCACAAATGGTGAATAGGCATTTTCGAAAAATGCACTTTTTAATTCACAATCAATATCAAATTCACTAGTATTCATATCATTCAAATTTTGTTAAGACTATTAAGCTACACCACAAATTTGCAGCATTTAATATCTTATTTCAATTGATATATGTTAGATAAGAGAAAGGTATAGATGAATGACAAGAAACTATAGATGAGCAGCTTAAGCAATAAAATCGATTTCTATTAGGTTGTAAACAAAAAAAAGCCCTAAAAGGGCTTTTTACATATAGTGTAAGCAAAATACTATTCTTCAGAACTCTCTTCACTTGTTACTTCTTCGCTAGAGAAGTCGGTAATTTTATTATCGATTAAAATGTTATACCATTGAATAACCTTTTTAATATCACTAACATAAACGCGATCTTCATCATAATCAGGTAACACTTCAAAAAAGTATTCTTCTAATTTAATTTTTTCGTCTTTATGGCTAATTGAAGTTTTACCGCCCTCTTCTTTTGTTTGAATTTTTTGAAAAACCTCTCTTAACGGAACCTCCTCTTCAAGCGTATAAATTGCGATTTCAGACAGTACACTTACACTACTACGCAAACTGACTGTTATTCTCTTTGCATCTAATAAAGATTCTGCTACAAAACCTGTTCTGGTTTGGGTAATTAATTTATACAAACCTGGTTTTCCTGCAACAGATAAAATTTTCTCTAAACCCATAAACTCTTTTAAAATTTCAGAAAACAAATATTATACTTTTCTATTAATAATGGAGGCATTTTAACGTCCTTTTTTCATTGCAGGAAATTTCATGCGATAGTCTACACTAATCTTACCTTTTGAAATATTGGTTAATCTACCTTTTAACATTCGCTTTTTTAAGGCAGATAATTTGTCAGTAAACAAAACCCCTTCTATATGATCGTACTCATGTTGAATAACCCTTGCCAATAAACCATCAAAGGTTTTTTCATGCTCTTTAAAATTCTCATCTAAATAGGTGATTTTAATGGTACCCTTTCTGCTTACATCTTCACGAACGTCTGGTATACTAAGGCAACCTTCATTGAAAGCCCATTCATCACCAGTTTCTTCTTCAATAGTAGCATTGATAAACACTTGTTTAAAACCGTCTAACTGTTTTTGTTCCTCTTCAGTTAAATCTTCATCCCCTGAAAAAGGAGTCGTATCAACCAAAAATATACGAATTGGTAATCCTATTTGTGGTGCTGCAAGACCTACACCACTAGCATTATACATGGTCTCCCACATGTTAGCCAACAACTCATTCAGTTTTGGATAGTCTTTATCAATATCATCCGCTACTTTTCTTAATACGGAATCACCGTATGCAATAATGGGTAAAATCATTTATAATGTCTTTAAAAAATCTTGTAATATAATAGTAGCACTAATCTCATCGATCAATGCTTTGTTTTTTCGTTGCTTCTTCTTTAACCCGCTATCAATCATGGTCTGAAAAGCCATTTTCGATGTAAAACGTTCATCATGTCTTTTAATCGGTATTGCTGGAAATTTCTCTGCCAGCTTCACTAAAAATGGAGTAATATATACTTCAGATTCAGATGCGGTATTATCCATTTGTTTAGGCTCGCCTACTACAATGGTCTCAACCTTTTCTTTGGAAATATAATCAGCTAAATATTCAAAGATTTCGGCAGTGGCAACAGTCGTTAATCCGAATGCTATCATTTTCATATCATCGGTAACCGCTAAGCCAATACGTTTTTCTCCGTAATCAATTGCAAGAATCTTTCCCAAACTTAATTTTTGGCAAAAATAAAGGATAATTTGTTATATGTGCCCTTGCGCATGGCTAATTACTGTACTTCAACTTATATTTGAGAAAATTTTATGAAAATGACAGAATTAAGAGCACAAATAGAAAAAGCATGGGACAATAGAGACCTTTTGAAGGAATCTGCAACCCAAGATAGCATTAGAGAGGTTATTAACCTTTTAGATTTAGGAAAATTAAGATGTGCCGAACCAACTACAGACGGATGGCAAATTAACGAATGGGTAAAGAAAGCGGTAGTTATGTATTTCCCTATTCAGAAAATGGAAACCTTAGAAGCAGGCATTTTTGAATACCACGATAAAATGCCTTTAAAAAGAGGATACAAAGAAAAAGGAATTCGTGTAGTACCAAATGCCGTTGCTAGACATGGTGCTTATATTTCTGCAGGAACCATTTTAATGCCTAGTTATGTAAATATCGGTGCATATGTAGACGAAGGTACTATGGTCGATACTTGGGCAACTGTAGGTAGTTGTGCGCAGATCGGCAAAAATGTTCACTTAAGTGGTGGTGTTGGTATTGGTGGAGTTCTTGAACCTTTACAAGCCTCACCAGTTATTATAGAAGACGGTGCCTTTATTGGTTCTCGTTGTATTGTAGTTGAAGGCGTTAGAGTTGAAAAAGAAGCTGTACTTGGAGCCAATGTAGTTTTAACGATGAGCACCAAGATTATCGATGTTACCGGTGAAACTCCCTTAGAAACAAAAGGTGTTGTACCTGCTCGTTCAGTAGTGATACCTGGTAGTTATACCAAGAAATTTCCGGCAGGCGAATTTCAAGTACCGTGTGCATTAATTATCGGAAAAAGAAAAGAAAGCACAAACAAAAAGACATCATTGAACGATGCACTTAGAGAGTATGATGTTGCGGTTTAATTTTTAAACCAATTCTACTACTTTAGTAATAGCTTGAGAAAGGTAATGACCAGAGGCGACTTTGGTTTTTACCTTTTCTACATTAGAAACCATAGTTGCATAATCTTTTGGGTCAAGGTTTGCTAATGCAGCATCTAACTCATCTAAAGAATTTAAGGTAATACCAATTTGCTCTTTTTCAATGAATTTGGCAATAGCAGCTTTTTTCCAGACAATAACCGGTAGACCACACAAGAGATACAAAGATGTTTTGTGCGGATTATTATATAATAGATACTTTCCAAAATCCCCAGAACATTGATTCAGTGCGTTACCATTCCAAATTAAACCGAATGAACCTTGTATTTCATCAATTACCTCGTCTGGTGAAAAGACACCCTGGTAATCTAAAATGGAATTATCTCTTTCAGCATCGGCCGCATTAAAACCGTTACCATACAACTTCAGTTTATAGTTTGACGGATTAAGACTGTCCATACTATATAAAAACTCACTTTTCTCTTTCCCTAATCCGCCAGCAAAAACTACAGCATAAGGTGTGTTTAGTGTTGCATGTTTATTACTGGCATGTATATAATCGAACAATTCTAAGCTTACCAATTGTGCAGTACATCCATTTTCTTGAAACCACTTTTTCATAGATTCGTTATGAACGATGATAAAATCGGCTTTATTGAATTTTGCCATCTCATCCTTCAAATCAGTTGATTTTCCCATTAAAAATTTTACATCATGTATAATAATGATGAGGATACATTTCTTTAATGAAACAATATTAGTCATATAACCGAAAAACTTGCTTAACGGATATTGCATACAGAAAACAGATTTTCTTGGTAGTAGAAATAACCCTTTTGTTATTCCAAAAAAACTGATGACAGCACCTATTGCCGAACTAGGGTGATTACTTTGCTTAAAACCTAAATTCTTGAATCCGTTCTTTTCTAGAACCGTCTCGCAGTCCATCTTTGGTTTGGAAGCTGCGTTCTTTGAAAATTTATAATTCCTAGAAATAAAATAGAGATTATCAGAATTCATTCAATTAATAGTTATGATTTAAGCATTGCAATTTTAACGATATAAAACTACAAATGAAATAATAAATTTCAATTATAGTACACCTTTTCGTGTTAACTAATTTCCTTCTCAAACAGTATATTTGCGCTTTTAATATTGAAGGATGATGTCAACTAAAAAGTATGATTTTCTTATTGTAGGCGCCGGTTTATACGGAGCAGTTTTTGCCCATGAAGCCAAAAAAAGAGGAAAAACCTGTTTAGTTGTAGACAAAAGAGAACATATTGGTGGAAATACCTTTTGTAAAAAAATAGAAGATATTAATGTGCATGCCTACGGAGCGCACATTTTTCATACCAATGACAAGAAAATTTGGGACTATGTAAATGACTTTGTTCCGTTTAATAAATACACCAATTCACCGGTTGCCAACCACAAAGGTTCATTGTACAATTTACCTTTTAACATGAATACCTTCTATAAGTTATGGGGTACTAAGACTCCCGCAGAGGCAAAATCTATCATTGACGAACAAAGCAAGAAGTATCAAAAAAAACAGCCGCAAAATTTAGAAGAGCAAGCACTTTCGCTTGTTGGTGAAGATATTTATTTCAAGCTGATCAAAGGGTATACCGAAAAACAGTGGGGAAGAAAAGCTACAGAATTACCTGCATTCATAATTAAACGCCTACCCTTAAGATTCACCTTCGACAATAATTATTTCAACGATAGTTACCAAGGTATACCAATTGGAGGTTATAACGAATTAAGTGGCGGACTTTTAGAAGGTATCGACGTACAACTAGGCGTCAACTATTTTAAAGATAAAATAGCGCTTGACAACATGGCTCATAAAACTGTTTTTACGGGTAAAATTGACGAATATTACAACTACGAATTTGGTAAATTAGAATATCGTGGCTTACGTTTCGATCATGAAATTTTAAACATTGAAAATTACCAAGGTAATGCGGTAATAAATTATACGGAGGCAGAAATACCGTATACAAGAATTTTAGAACACAAGCATTTTGAATTCGGGCAACAGAAGAAAACAGTCATTACCAAAGAATATCCTTTAGAAGCTTCAACCGATTCTGAACCGTACTACCCAATCAACGATGACAAGAATAATAATAGGTATTTACAGTATAAGAACAAGGCTGCCAAAGACTTAGTGATTTTTGGTGGTAGGCTCGCAGAATACAAGTATTACGATATGCATCAGGTTATCGGCGCAGCGTTAGCAAAAACTAAAAAACTTTTTGATAATTAAACGCAACCATTCTAAAATACGCCCTCTTATAAACTGAACCATGCTATAACGTTGGATTTCAATTGTGTAAGAATTTTACTGCTTAACACAATTTTTTAATTCTTTTTTTGTTATAACTTTGTTCGCTCCGATTAGAGCAAACCTATCAAATTGGATTGTATGATTACCAAAAAAGAACAACTTACCGCATTAGTAATTACGTATAACGAAATTGGGTACATTGAAAAGTGTATTGAGTCTGTTTCTTTTGCCGATGAGATTATTGTAGTTGATTCTTTTAGTACCGACGGAACCTATGAATATTTAAAGGATAACCCGAAAGTAAAAGTCATTCAAAATCCGTTTGAGAATTTTACCGCTCAAAAATCATTTGCCTTAAAACAAGCTACCAATGACTGGGTTTTATTTTTAGATGCTGACGAAATTGTTTCTGATGCTTTACAAAATGAAATTTCAGAGACAGTAGCTAGTGATACTGATATTGCAGCTTTTTGGTTTTATCGCCAATTTATGTTCAAGAATGAAAAATTGAATTTCAGCGGATGGCAAACTGATAAAAACTACAGACTTTTTAGAAAAAGTAAAGCTGTATTTTCTGACTGTAAAATTGTTCATGAAACATTAGACGTTGATGGCGCTTCTGGTATTTTGAAAGAAAAACTGACGCACTACTGTTACAAGAACTACGAAGATTACAAAGGTAAAATGCTGAAATATGGTCGTTTAAAGGCTATTGAATCGTTTTACAAAGAAAAGAAGTTTAGCTATGTAATGATGGTTTTAAAAACTGGTTGGAAATTTTTCAACCATTACATCTTGCGTCTTGGTATACTAGATGGCAAAAAAGGTTTTATTATTTGCTACCTTAATTCATTAGGTGTTTTAGAACGTTATAATGAACTTAAAAGACTGGAACAAAAAAATGAGCTTGCGTATTACTTAGTAATGCCGTAAAACGTCCACACGCTTTTTTCCTTTTTAGTAGCATTTCTTATCCCCACATTTTTTGCAATAGATTCTGGTGTCTTATACCCTCTTTTATGGTCTAAATGCACACAAACAGCACTATATCGCAATTGCTTAGACTTTAACCCGAAATTGAACAGACGTTCACCTAGCTCTCTATCTTGACCGCCATATTGCATGCGCTCATCGAAGCCATTTACATTTTCAATATCTTTTTTCCACCCAGAAGAATTATGTCCGTTCCAACTTGCATTGGTAGGCGTAACCCAGTTTAAAATTTTAGAAATAAAGCCTTTAGCTGTAAGCTTGTTATTTTTAAAAGTCTGCGGTATTCCTTTATCCTTCAACCATTGAATATTGAAGCATCGTTGATTTTCAATATCGTCAAGAGTAATTAATTTAGAAATATTCATGGGTAACATGTAATATCCGCCAGAAATAAAATAACCTGGCTCTTTATTGATGTAATGCACCTGAACAAAATCTTCTCGAGGTATACAATCACCATCGGTCATGATAATATAATCTGCAGAACAGGCAGTTACCGCTTTATTTAAAATTCTAGATTTTTGAAAGCCATCGTCTTCTTGCCAAACATGCACAATTGGGTAATGCACCTTTTCAGCCATCTCTGCCAATAATTCTTTGGTAGGTGCCTTGGACCCGTCATCAGCAATAACAACTTCAAAATCTTTGAATATTTGTTGCTCAAAGCCCCATAGTACCTTCTTTAGCCACTCTTCGGCATTATATGTACTAACGATGATACTTATTTTAGGAATCTCCATACTACGTTTCAAATTACTGCAAAAATATAAAACTCTTATCTATCTTTGAGCTAGAAAAGACGGTCTCTTAATAAAGGGACAAATTACAGCATTGTAAAATGAAGTTAAAAGAAATTCCTGTATCAATTTACAATTCGGTTAAACTTTTAGCCCTTTCGTCTAAAAGTATGATAACCGAGAATAAGACAGAATTACCGGTAATTGTTTCTTTAACCTCCATTCCATCAAGATTAGTTACACTTCATCTTACCATAAGAAGTCTCTTAAATCAAGATGCGCGACCAAAGAGAATAATTTTATGGTTACATCATTCGTTAAAAAATGAAATACCCAGAAAGCTAGCGACTTTAGAAAGTGATTTATTTGAAATAATGTATTCTGATTTAACTTGTTCTCACAGAAAGCTCATTCATAGCTTAGAATTATTCCCTAATGATATAATTGTTACTTGTGATGATGATATGCTTTATAGACCAAACTGGCTTCGTTTATTACATGAAGAACATCAATTACATCCGAACAAAATTATCGCGAATCAGACCAGATATATTACATATAACAAGGCTGGAGAATTACAATCGTATAAAAGTTGGGTCTTTGATAAAGATTCAAAATTTAAAAGCTCTGCCGTAATACCAATTGGTGCCGAGGGCGTTTTATATCCACCAAATAGCCTTTCTGAAAAAGTAACCGATTCAAATTTATTTTTAGAATTGGCTCCGAAAGCAGATGACTTATGGTTTAAAGCGATGGCTTATTTAAAAGGCACCGAGTCTATGCAAGCAAATAATAAAGCTAAAACACCTATTCCCATTATTGGTTCACAAAAGCAATCTCTAAAAAAGTCGAATATTGGAGGTGACAAAAACAAGACCCAATGGTTAGCAATAACTAATTACTTCAACATTACTCCAGAAAATTTACTATAATACAAGCAAAAAACAAATGACAGAGGAAATCAACAAATGCATAGAAGTTTTAGAAAATGGCGGACTCATACTCTACCCTACCGACACCATTTGGGGTATTGGTTGTGATGCTACTAATGAAGAAGCTGTTGAAAAGGTATATAAATTAAAACAACGCAATGACAGTAAGGCATTAATATGTTTAGTTGCCAATGATGCTATGCTCGAAAAGCATGTTGAAAAGGTATCTGATCTTGCTTATGACATTATTGACCTTTCTACAAAGCCGACGACTATAGTTTTTGATAAACCTCGGGGTGTGGCCAAAAACTTAAAAGCAGAAGACAATACTTTAGCTGTAAGAGTTGCATCAGACAAATTCTGCCAATACCTAATCGGTAAGTTCAAAAAGCCAATTGTTTCCACATCTGCCAACATTTCTGGACAGAGCACACCAAAATCTTTCCAAAATATAGATTCAGCCATTTTAAAAGGTGTAGACTATGTGGTAAATTTGCATCGTGAGAAACAGAATAGCTCCGCCTCTTCAATTATTAGATTAGCTAATGATGGTACGGTGAAGATTATTCGAGATTAAGAACATGCAAGAGAGCTATACAGACGCTTTAAACAACCCAATTTTCAAGATTATTTCAGAAGCTGCAGAAGAACTTTCTGTAGATTGTTATGTTATTGGAGGTTTTGTAAGAGATTATTTTTTAAAACGTAACATACCTAAAGACATTGATGTTGTTGCAATTGGAAGTGGTATTAAACTTGCCGAAAAAGTTGCTTCTAAATTAGAGGGCAAACCCCAAGTATCGGTTTTCAAGAATTTTGGTACTGCCATGATCAAAAGTGATGGTATTGAACTTGAATTTGTTGGCGCACGTAAAGAGAGTTATCAGCGCGATAGTCGCAAACCAATCGTTGAAGATGGTACTTTAGAAGATGATCAAAAAAGACGCGATTTCACCATAAATGCTTTGGCGCTTTCATTGAACAAATCGAATTACGGAGCCCTTCTTGACCCTTTTGGCGGTATTGCCGACTTAAAGAGCAAGATTATAAAAACTCCGCTAGAACCAGGTATTACCTATTCTGACGACCCTTTACGTATGATGCGGGCCATTCGTTTTGCTACGCAATTAGATTTTCAAATAGCACTACCCTCTTTACAGGCGATTACAGAAAATAAAGACCGAATAAAAATTGTTTCTAATGAGCGAATTCTAGATGAGCTTCATAAAATTATGCTGTGCAAAAAGCCTTCTTTAGGCTTTTCGTTACTACATAAAACAGAATTATTGGGGTTAATTCTACCAGAATTAACTGCTCTACAAGGTATAGAAGAGATTGAAGGTCAAAAACATAAAGACAACTTTTGGCATACTTTAGAGGTAGTCGATAATATATCTGAAGTCACCGATGACCTTTGGTTACGCTGGGCAGCTTTGTTACACGATATTGGTAAAGCACCGACCAAAAGATTCCATAAAAAAATTGGCTGGACATTTCATGGACATGAATTCGTAGGATCTAAAATGGTTTTCAAATTATTTAAACGTTTACGAATGCCATTGAACGAAAAAATGAAATTCGTTCAAAAGATGGTCTTAATGAGCTCAAGACCTATTATATTATCTGAAGATTATGTAACAGATTCAGCTGTGCGTAGGTTGGTTTTTGATGCAGGTGACAATGTAGAAGATCTAATGACTTTATGTGAAGCGGATATCACTACTAAAAACCCTAAGAAGCAACGAAAGTACCATCATAACTTTAAGATTGTTCGCCAAAAGATTGAAGAGGTAGAAGCTCGTGATCATGTTAGAAACTTTCAACCACCTATTAGTGGCGAAGAAATAATGGAAACTTTTTCGTTGAAACCATCAAAAGAAATCGGAATTATAAAAGAAGCGATTAAAGAAGCTATTTTAGAAGGAGAAATTCCGAATGAATATAAAGCTGCTCAAGATTTTATGTATCTTAAGGGTGCAGAATTAGGTCTACAGAGTACAAAATAGAATGGATATTATTTATGGATATTACATTTAGAAAAATTGCCAAAACATCTTTGGTATTAGTTTATTTAGTAATTGTTGCCGGCGCAGTGGTTAGAATGACCGGTAGCGGCATGGGTTGCCCAGATTGGCCTAAATGTTTTGGTTATTATATACCACCAACAGAGGTTACAGAGTTACAATGGCAACCAGACCGATTATTTGAAAAAGGTCAGGTTATTATTTATCGTGAGACCTTACAAGTTTCTAAGGAAACATTCACGACTGCCAATGCTTTTGACGCTACCAATTGGGAAGCCTATACGAAACATGACTACGCAGAATTTAATCCGTGGCACACATGGATAGAATATATAAATAGGCTTTTAGGCGCCTTGGCCGGTCTAGCCACCCTACTGCTCGCCATAATGTCTGTTAAATTCTGGAAGAAGAAAAAGCGTATACCCATACTATCGTGGTTAGTGGTTGTAGGCATGGTCTTTCAAGCTTGGTTGGGCGCAACAGTTGTTTACTCCGTTCTAGAACCCGCAAAAATTACTGTTCACATGCTTATGGCCTTGGTAATCGTAGCGATGTTGCTTTATGTTATCTATTTAGCAAATGAAGAGAACAAACGCATTAAGTATGATAAAATGGTATTGAATATCAGTATTATAGCAATAATTATGACACTTGTTCAAATTGCTATGGGTACCCAAGTTCGCCAATTTATAGATGAGCAAATAGATATTTTCGGTTACAATGCCAGAGATAACTGGTTAAGAAACCCAGAAATATTATTTTATATACATCGTTCATTTTCTATACTGGTCATTTTTGTAAACGCTTTCTTGGCGTACAGAATTACGAAGTTAGATTTAGGACACTTCAAAATATACTGGGTCTTGTTTTTATTGGTAGTGGAGGTATTTACGGGTATTGCCATGTACTATTTAGATTTCCCATTTGCTAGTCAGCCATTGCACCTTGTATTGGCGTCAATTCTATTTGGTGTTCAATTCTACATTCTTTTAGATGCTTTAATGCCTAGAATAAACTCGAAAACTTCGTAACTTTGCCCTCCCACAAAAATTAAAGTATGATTTATAAAATTCGTGTTATTCTAGACGCTGATGAAGATATATTCAGAGATTTAGAGATTGAAGCCCATAATACATTAGAAGACTTTCATAATGCCATTACCCAGGCATTTGGTTTTTTAGGTAATGAAATGGCATCTTTTTATACCTGTGATGAAGATTGGAAACAAGACGAAGAGATTGCACTTTTTGATATGAGCGAATCTGGGTCTGATGTTCGCTTAATGAACGAAACCTTTTTAGAGGATATCGTTACCGAGAATAACCCAAAACTAATCTACGTGTATGATTTCATGAACATGTGGACGTTTTTCGTTGAACTTGCAGATATTCAAGAAAATGAAGATGGGCGTTCTTACCCAAATGTACTTTTTTCATTTGGTGAGCTACCAGAAACTCCGCCAGAAAAAAACTTTGAAGCAGAGAGCAGTGCTTTTGACTTTGATGATACCTTTGACAATTATGACGATTTAGATTTCGATGAAAATTGGAATTAATCTGCATGTAAAATATTTTACATTACTTTACTAACCATTTAATTTAGAACATTTTATGATTAACCTATATGCTACCCAAATCGAAAGCATTTCTATACATAGAGTTGGTAACAAAAATAAGAACGAAGGTATTTTTCTTTCAGAAGAACCCTTTAGACTTAACGATGAAACCACCGGTCTATTAAAAGAATACTTTTTTAAGCCTTTTAGAGAAAAGGAAGAAAACTATTATAAACTGGCTAATGAAATTGATGTCGAATTCAATGAACTATACAAAATAGTTAGTGAAGTTTTTGAAGATAACTCGAAGGCACATTTAAATTCTAAAAAAATAGCCTCCTTATTGTTCGAACAATCTAACCACCCACATATTAAAAGTGGTGAGGTATATGTTGCCTACCTTTCTAACTTACTTTTAGATAATAAAAAAGTAGATGCCATAGGTATATTTAAAAGTGAGTTAAAACACGATTTTATACAGTTCGAAGAAAAAAACAGCAACTTAGATATCGTTATTCAACAAGGTATCAACATCAATAAGTTAGATAAAGGATGTTTAATTTTCAATGTTGATAAAGAAGAAGGTTACAAAGTATTGTCTGTAGACAGTAACAAGTACGATACCAAATATTGGATTGAAAATTTCTTAGGTGTAGACCCACTTTCAGATGACAATTTTAAGACTAAAAACTACTTGAAATTTTGCCAGAATTTCGCAAAAGATGTGGTTTTACCTGCAGAAGACAAGCAACAAGAGGTATTGTTCATGAACCGCGCAGTTAACCATTTTGCAAAAAATGATGCTTTTGAAGAGTCTACTTTTTTGAATGAGGTAATGGAAAACCCAGAATTGATACCTGAATTCAAGCATTACAAAGCAGAAAAAGGACCGAAATTCAGTATTGAAGATGTCTCTACATTTGATATAGCGAACAAGGCAGTATCAGATGCACGTAAAAAGATAAAGAACGTCATTAATTTAGATACGAATATTCAGATAAAAATGGATTTCATAAACCCAGAATCTGCAGAGAAATTTGTTGAAAAAGGTTGGGATGAAGAAAGACAAATGTATTATTACTTAGTGTACTTCAACAAAGAACAAAAGAGCTAGTATTTTTTAAATACGCTAAACCTAAATAAAGCAAAAAGCCCATTATTTTCTTTAGAAAATAATGGGCTTTTTCAATTTTTAGCTATTAAAATATGTATTAGTTATTAATTTTAATATTGTGTTCTATAATTTGTTTTACACTCACATCTTCATAATTTCTACGAACAAAATTCAGCGCTAAATCTAGCACTTCGCCCATTGTTTTGCAGTTCTGAAAATCCATATCCATCGTAAGAACTTCAATTTGTTCTCTTAGCATAGCGATGTTTTCGGGTGTTGAAATTTCATCGGTCTTACAAATGGCACGTAATTTTTTAATTCTGTTACCTGAACTTAAAATTCTTTTGGCCACCATAGAACGTTCTTCCAATTTATACTGATCAACAGAATCGTGGGTTAGCTTTTTACGAACTAACTCGACCATTTGATAATTTTCTTTAAAAAATTGAGGCCTATAAACTTTTAGTTTTCCTTCAAAACACTGTTGATCAAAATCTATAGCACGAATTTTATAAACAACGTGGTCAAAATCATGTGTAGGTACAATTACATAGTTATAAGAGCGCATATCGCCCAATAATCGAATCATGCAACGTTCATTAAATTTTACGAATTCTTTCGCTAATTGTGCTTTTTCGCTAGGCGTGCAAAGCGGCAAATTATTTTTAATAAATTCATCGCCAGGTATACCTGCAATATGCTCCTCTATTAAAGTGTCTTTATACACCAAAAAGTTAAGGTTATAGGGCGAAAGCATATGCTCTAATTCTAAGCCGTAAATACGAGATGCATCTGTCTTTTTTATGTAGAAATAAGTGAAGTTATCGTTCAATATATTTCGAATCTTAATACGAAAAGGTTTAGAATTTCCGAACGTACAGAAATCAACGGCATCAACATTTAAATATTGATGAATATTATTACTTCCGTCAGAATGTAAAATTGAATAGACTTTCTTTAAACTATCATCTATTTCTTTTCTTTCATATTCTGAATAATAAGCCCGTACCCAAAGAGTGTCTTCATCATTTTTATCATACACTACAACCGAACCTGAAAAACGTAGCAAATCTTCGTAAAATATAGGAATTTCAATCTTACGGCTATAATGTTCCAAATAACCATCTAACGCCTCACTTACTGGGTAAGCTGGCTTCTTTTTAGACATTAATCTTTCTTCTGACATGCTTCAAATTTACTTACAAAATAATCAATTCAGCACAATTAATTTTAAGCAAGCATATAAAAATAACTCGTAGAACAACATATATCGTGCATTGACAACATTTATTTACCTAAGACCCAAAAGGTCGCTTTATTTGTTTTAGTACTACTTGAAACCATACCAATGATTACTCAGACTAAAACGAAAATTAAATACTTCCTATTTTTTTTAATTGCATTTAGCTCATTTACGGGGTTTGCGCAATTAAGTGACCTTCATTATTTACCACCAATGAAGCAGGGTCAAAATAACCAAGGTATACAGAATCAAGCGATATATTTATCAACTCCAGAAACAACTCCTTTCAACGTATACGCTTATCAAGGTACTTCTAATACAATTGTAAGAACTATTACCATTGACAATCTTAACCCAGGTGTTTGGACATTAGGTAACGGTGATAACAATATTACCCTGGTAGACAACAATAATACTGGTACTGTACTTACCAATAGTGGTTTACGATTTATTTCTGCAGGCGGAGAAAAATTCTATGTCAATTACAGAGGTAAATCTAACTCACAAGCTGCATCATTGACAGCAAAGGGCAGACAAGCTATGGGTACCAACTTTAAATGGGGCGGGGTGCCTAACAAAGGTACTCATTCTTCTAAATCAAACACCCTAGGCATAATGGCTACAGAAGACAATACTACAGTGGTACTATCTGGTTATGATCCCGGTTGCGAATTTAGAGTAGGTGCTGACAGGGCTGGTATTACAGCCAACTCACATACCATAACCTTAAATGCAAACGAATCTTTTGTATATGAGACGTATATAGGAAATACTTACACTAAAGCCCATGAAGATGGTTGGATCGGGGCTTCTATTGTTGCCACAAAAGATATTGTTATTAGTAATGGTTCTATAAATTTTGGTAGTGAAGATGGTCAAAGCCATAGAGATGCCGGTATTGACCAACCTGTGCCTATTAATAAACTAGGTAAAGATTATGTTTTCATAAGAGGTAATGGTAATACGAACGGATTAACAGAATTTCCTTTGGTTATTGCCACGGCAGATAATACAAATGTATATGTAAATGGTAATACCACAGCAATTGCAACCATTGACAATGGTGAGTTCTTTAAAATACCGAGTACTTACTATTCTTCTAACACAGTTGGTGCCAATATGTTCGTTCAAACATCGAAAGATGTATATGCCTACCAATCAATGGCAGGATCAAGTAATTTATACACCCAAGGGTTAAACTTCGTAGCGCCAGTGAACTGTTTATTACCAGATGTAATGGACAACATACCAAATATTACAAATATTGCTGGTAGTATTGTAACTGGCGGACTTACAATTATTGCTTCCGTAAATACCATTGATACTAATATAAAAGTGTACGAAAATGGTGTGGAAATCTCAAAACCAGCATCTAACACCGTAACCGGTTCAGATGATTGGAAAACATTTTATATACCAAACTTAAATGGAAATATTAGTGTGACCTCAACAGGACCAATGGCTGTTGGTTTTTTCGGTTTCAATGGAGCTCAAGGTGTTGCCGGTTATTTCTCAGGGTTTGATACCGTACCGGAAGTAGTCTTAAAAATTAATGGTGGTACCGAAGGTGAGTGTTTTTCTGGTTCAAGTATTTTTGAGGCTTCAGATGATAATTTTGATGCCTACCAATGGTTTTTTGATGGTGTTGCCATCCCTGGAGCTAATGCCTATGACTATGCCGCAACTATTGCCGGTGATTACTATGTTAGAGGTACAAAAGGACCATGTACTTATGATTCTCAAACTATTAAAATTTTCTATTGCGAGCCAGATGTTCAAATTATAAAAACAGTTGACAAACCTGAGATTACAGAGGGGGAAACTGCCACCTTTACCATTAGAGCAGAGAATTTATGGTATTTACCAATTACTAATCTTCAGGTAACCGATAATATCCCTGCAGGGTTAACTTTAAAAGAGGCTTCTACGATTACAGGAACCTGGAATGGAAGTGTTTGGAATATTGGAACATTGGCACCAGGTGAAGTTGCATTTTTGACTTTAGAAGTAACCGCAGACGAAATAGATATCTTGCCTTTACTCAACCTCGTTAATATAGCTACCAATACTCAAAACCAAACGGACGCCAATATTACAAGAGATGAGCCCTCGGCCCGAATAATAGTACATAACGATTTTGATAATGATGGCGTTGTAGATAGCGTTGATCTAGATGATGATAATGATGGTATTTATGATTCAGTAGAACAAATGTGTATCATATCTAATGATGTGAATTTTACATCACCATCTAGTACTGTGCAAGGTGGTACTGCCGTAACAGAAATTTTCTCTAATTTCTATGGTTTTTGGAGAAGTTCTACTACTTCAATAAATCCAGTTTTGCCAAATTTATCACATGAATTGTTGGCATTCACTTCTGGAGGCACCACTTTTACCACTGGGGTTGCCGACGATAATCTTTATGACTCTAACGGAAATGGTTTGTCAGATGGCATAGACTCCAATAATGATGGAATTTCGGATATTTCAGCCACAGAATCTAGCTGGATGGCCCTGAGCCCTTCAAATACAATATATAGCGAGGCTACCTTTGAGGCTAATTTAAATGATGGTAATGATGATAATGCTCTTGGATTGACCATTGTTAATGACCCATCTACAGATCTATTGAATCCGTTATTGACCCACGGGCAAAACGGACTAGATCTTGGTTCTGGTATTGTCAATATTGGTGATACATGGACTTATGAAATAGATCCTATCGTAGCGACTAACGTTGGCGATGGTATACCAGATATATTATTAACCCAAGTTGCAGACCCAAGTGGTGTGGGTCATGTTGTAAGTCTTTATGATGCAACTGGTGCCCCACTAGGCAACTCAGTACGTGTGCAGGCTTACAGCGGCGGAGCACTTGCTAATGTTGTAGGTAGATATCGATTAGACATTTACCACGCAAACGGAAGCATCTTCTATAATAATACCACTAGAGATTACCGCTTGGCAACAGTAGAATTGTCAGAATTCGGTATTCCAGCTGCTAGTTTAGCTGACGTAGCTTATTTACGATTACAACTAAGTTCAAATGCAGATGTTGCATTCTTATCTTACAATACAGCATCCTTTTCCGGATTTTGTGCCAATCTAGATACCGATATGGATGGATATCCTGATCATTTAGATTTAGATAGTGATGATGATGGGTGTAGTGATGCCAATGAATATTATAAAGATGACGCAGCTGACGGCGGTGATGGTGGCGAATATGGAACGGGAGTTCCTGCAGTTGACCCAACCGATGGTACGGTAAATGCAGCATCTTATACTGAAGTATTTGCACCGGTAATTGTATTGGGTAACACCACTGAATTATTGGGTGGTACAGATATTAATGGCGAAGATGTAGATTTAGGGGATACCTACAACTATGTATTAAGATTTCAGAATACGGGCGATGATCATGCAACTGGTTTTACGATCAAAAATGTACTACCAGACAATGTAAGCTTAGATGATATAAATATTGATGATGCACCGGGTGTAACCAGTAGTTATGAAGAAAGTACTAGAACCATAACATTTACGATACCTAATACTTTAGTTGAAATTGATGACCCCGAGTATAAGATAAAAATAACGGTTTCTGTTGCAGGCGACTGTTCTGAATTCGTCGCAGCTTGTGCCTCTCAACTAGAGAATCATGCATATGCCAACTATTCTGGAACATTAAATACTAATACTTTTTCAGACGAAGATGGAAGTAACCCTGCAGGTGCATGTACCACAACTTTAGAAGTAGCGGCCAACAATGTATCTGATGCATTGGCAAATTGTAATGTTGCAAGAACAGTAGAACTTTGTGGCGCTAGCGGAACACTTTCTGCCGGTATTGGTTTTGACACCTACACTTGGGCGATTGACACCAATAATAATGGATCAATAGATTCTGGAGATACTATTTTAGATGACGGTACCTCAAACACGTTGACTGTAACTACCGTAGGTAACTATATTGTTGAGAAAACATCAGGTTCTGGTTGTGCTAACCACACAGAATTAATTACCGTAGAGCGTTATGGTGAAACACAGACCAACCCGATCATCAGTTACTTTAACCAAGTTAATGGCGACAGTAATCCTGATAATGATATTCAAGGTGAAATCGTAACTTGTTCAAATGACAACAACTCAATGCCACATATATTTCTTTGTGGTGATACAGATAGTGCATTTATTCAATTAGGAATAACCGATGCTTTGAGTATTAAATGGGAAAAACTTGACGAAACAAGTTGTAATGTTGCTAATTGTGGCGATGTAAGTGATGATTGTGCAAATACAGCTAGTGGTTGGACATGGAACGAAGAAACAGATGCAGATAATTTTACTGTAACCGATAGTGGTAAATATAGAGTAGTTATAGGTTATGAAGGCGGATGTTTTAGTAGATTCTATTTTAACGCATACCAAAATACCTTAGACATTCCTGAACCAGATTCGTCTGATATCATTTGTGATACCGAAGGTTCAATAAGAGTAATAGATTTAGGTAGTGGTTATGGCTACCAGTTATTCGATGTAGAAAATAACAATATAGCAGTACCGTTTAGCGCTGCTCAAGGTCCCAACTTTGCTATCACAACCAGTGGTACCTATAAAGTACAGATTACTCAACTAAATCCTTCAACAGGTGCACCTATTGAAAACAGTTGTGTGTTCGAAACCGAAGAAATTGGTATTGCAGAAAGAATTTTTGAAACAAAGCTTAGTACAACTCCATTTGATTGTACCGATGCAGGAACAATTTCTATACAGGCATTGAACGTTTCACCAGAATATAGCTATGAAATTTACTTCGATAATGGTAGCGGCGGCAAAGGAGCCTTGGTAACTAATAATTTACTTTCTTCTGACAATACGCATACGTTTACAGGTCTTTCAGCAGATGATTATGTTATTGTAACAACTACAACAGATGGTTGTAATGACGAAAAAACTATAACAGTAGACGAAATTCCTGAACTGAGGTTAACAGCAACAAATCAAGATAATATTACATGTACTCCCGGTGTTATTAATTTAACGGCAACTGGTGGTACAACAGGGTATGAATATGCTATCTATAGTAAAGATGGTGTAGCTCCATATACTGATGAAACTACCATTCCAGACTCAGATTTCACATCTAACCCATCCTTTTTATTCGGATATGAAGGCACCCCTTCAACATATGTACCTAATGAAAATGGAGAATATGTATTTGTAATTAGAGATGATAATGGATGTTACGGATTATCGAATATCGTACAAATGGAAGATTTGGGTACTATTACAATAAGTGCTTCAAATACTGATATTATATGTGCAGATTCTTCTACATCCGTAATGACGATTACTGCTTCTGGTGGCAATGCACCTTATAAATATAGTCTTGATGGTGGGATAACTTACCAAACAGAAAATTTCTACAACAACATAGCCGCAGGTAATTATATCATTACGGTTATGGATTCTAGCGGTACTGCGGGAAATGGCTGTACAGAGACTTACGAATATGAAGTTACCCAACCATATACATTAACGGCGTCGCCTTCTATTATAGAAGATGCGTCATGTGATACATCTGGTGCGGCAACCCCTACCGCTTTAGTAAAGATTTTAAATGGTAGTGGCGGTCAAGCTCCCTATCAATATAGTTTTGATGGTGGTAACTCCTTTTCTTCAATTATTGAAAGACGTTTAACACCTGGCAACTATCAATTAGCTATAAAAGATGCTTTGGGTTGTGAGACACCTTTAGAAATTACAGTACCTACAGCCGCTATAGACCCAACTTTTACTAATGATATTACTTATGAGTGCGATGGGGATGGTGTAGTAACAATCACCCCTTCTAACACAACAGACTTTACATATACTTATAAATTAAACGGTACAGATAACACACCATTAGATAGTAATGTATTCAATGATGTTGCTTCAGGTACTCAAACAATAACAGTTGGCTATACCAGTTCAATTGCTGCTGAGCAGAGCACATTATTTCTTGAGGATTTTGGAGCTGGTGTAACTACACAGATTGCAGAAATAGGTCCAGGATATTGCTACGAACCACAAGATGGTACAGATACGGACTGTAATTTAGGTCCTGCCGGTATTCTTGTAAATGCTGAATATGCGGTTACCAATAGAATAACCAACCCAAATGCTTCTTGGAGAAGTCCTAATGACCGTACAGGTGTAACCGATGGTAGATTTATGGCAATTGGGGTAAGTACCTCTGCAGGTAATAACAATATTCTATGGTCAAGAACAGGCTTAGAAGCACTTGCTAATCAAGAAATAACGATATCATTCTACGCCTACAACATATTAATTGATAATGCTTCGGGTAACGACCCAGAAATATTGGTAGAATTGGTTAATGGTTCAGGTACTGTAATCAGTAGTCAGGCAACAGCAGCTATTCCGCAAAATAACAATGCAGACGATTGGCATTTAAGAACGGTAACGTTTAACCCTGGTGCAAATACTGCCGTTGGTGTTGTTTTACGTACCAACCTTGATAGTGACAATGGTAACTTCTTGGTATTAGATGATATTCAGGCGTCACAGACTCCAGAGTTATGTGAACAAACACAAAATATTTCAGTAATTGTAGAATCTGGAAAAACTTTTGAAGTAGCCATTTTAGGTAGTACTGACCCAACATGTAACGGTAGCAATAACGGTAGTATTCGTTTTGAAGTTTCTAATTTCGATCCTGCATTCGGATATCAATATTCTGTAGACGGTGGTACAACTTGGACAACGGAAACGACATCTCCAATTACTACTCCTTCTACCCTTTCAGATGGTACATATAACATTATGGTCGAAAAAATTGACGATAATACATGTACGGCAACCTCAGCAACTTCAGCAACGTTGACATCACCAAATGCATTAACAGCAGATCTTCAACAAAAAGCAGAATTTACATGTTTTAATACAGGTGCTACTTTACAAGCATCTGCAACTGAAGGCACACCTGGTTATGAATATCAATTAGAATTAACCGATAATACTATTATTAGAGCCTTTACTCCCTCAGCACAATTCTTAAATGTGCCTGCTGGCGAGTATCATGTTAGGGTTAGAGATCAGAATAACTGTGAAGTTATTTCAACGACTACAGTAAACGTAATTCAACCAGATACTATAGCTTTTGATTTAACAGCTACACAATGTTATGATGGTCTAAGCAACGGTACGGTAACAGCTACTGTAACCGATGGTAATGGTAATTATTCATTTAGAATTAATGGCGGAGCGTGGCAAACACCTTCTCCTATTACCAATATAAGTTACACCTTCAACAATTTATCAGAAGGTACGTATGATGTAGAAGTAAATGACCAATTTGGTTGTGCAACTTCTATTCAATCTATAACTATAGCGCCTACAATTTCGCTTAGCGTAGTGGCCGTAAATGCAAGTTTATGTGCCGATGGTTCATTAATTGCGACAGCATCGGGTGGAGATAATAATTTTGTCTATGCTTTCATTCCTTCTGGAAATACAGTTACCGATGCTGATTTCTCTGCTAGTAATACTACTAATATTCTATTAGCCGATATTGGACCTTATGATATTTATGTAAGAGATAAAGCAAATGGTACTGATGCTTGCCAAACTATGGTTACGGAAACTATTTCGGCAAACCCAGTATTGGATATATCAGCAGTAGCCACTGATCCAGATTGTCATAATGGCACTGGTAATATTGAAGTTACTATTAACGACGGACTTTCTCCTTTCGATTATAGATTGATAGATGTGACTAACGGCACACCAGATCAAGTACAAACGAATGTAGTAGGAACTACTAAAACATACTATAACCTGGCACCAGGTGAATATGACGTTGTAATTACAGACGAAGCAGGATGTTCAGAAACAGAAACTGTTACTATTACAGCACCAATTGAATTAACTGCAGATGCAGAAGGAAGAACGCCAGTTGCATGTACAGGAGATCCTAATGATTTCGGGTTTGACATTCTTAATTACCCAGCTACCTTAGGCACATTAGAATTTAGTGATGATGGTGGCGCAACTTGGCAAACATCTGATCAATTTAGAGGGTACACCTCAGGTCAAGAAGTTGAACCATCTATAAGAACAATAGATGGCAGCGGAAATACTATCTGTAAGACAGATTTACCAAGATTAATCATCCCTTATCCTTTAGATGATCTAGACATAACTATACTACCGATCATTGTAAATTGTAATGAACTACAAGTAAGTGTTCGTGGTCAAAATGGTACTGCGCCTTATGAATATACGTATTCAGAAGACCCTGCCAATTTCAACATAATTACCCCTGTTAATGGTTGGACAACATCTTATGCTGCAGGAACAACACATACATTTAATAATTTAGTGCCAGGCAGAACTTATGCGTTCTATGTAAGAGATGCTGTTGGTTGTGTTAGACAGAGTAGTGTTAACGTAAATGATATTATTACCAACCCAATGGATATTACATCAGTTATTACTCCTGCATGTGAAGGGTCAAGCAATGGATCAATAACGTATACCATTACAGATACAGATGGTTCCATAGAGCCTGATATGGAATGGTTTTTATATGATGTAGATGGAAATGTAATAAGAGATAGTGGCGGCATCATTAGCTTTAGCAGTACAATAAATGTAACCAGCTTACCAGAAGATGAATATTATATTGAAGTACAACAATATAATGGCGGAGCTCCACAATGTATAAGTGCGAGTGAAAATGAGATTTTAGAAATGTTGGATGAGATTACAGGAATCACAAAATCTATTCAAGATATTTCTTGTGAAAACGCTGGATTAATTTTAATCGAGAATGTACAAGGCGGTGGAGGTTCTTACTTCTATACGATTACAGGTCCTGCAACATTCACAACTATTACAGCAACAGGTGATAACCCTATAGAAATACCAGCAGGATCACCTGCAGGAACATATACGGTTAATGTAGAGGATCAATATGGTTGTTCGTATGCTCTTAATGATGTTATCATGAGTTTTACAGCAGCACCAACTATTGATAATGTGGTGATTGCAAATTGTGATACAAATGCATCGGTTACAATATTTGCTACAGGTGATGGAACTATTCTTTATTCTTTAGATGGTGGTATTTCGTATCAAAACAATGGCGGTATATACAATACTGTAGCAGCTGGTAGCTATACTATATTTATAAAAGATGCTACTGGTTGTACAGATGACACAAATATTGTGGTACACCCTACCCTACAAGCATCAGCTAGTTTAGACAAACAATTAGGTTGTGATGCCGGTTTTGAGGCAGAAATAGCTATTGAAGGTATTTCAGGTTCTGGAAATTATGAGTTCGAAATTCTTGACAGTTCATCAGCAGATGTTGAAACAAGACAAACTCTTACAGGTGGAGCAATGAATGTACCAGTAGGCGTTCCGGATAATACGATAGATACAGATTATACGGTCAATGTTTATGATATTGGTACCGCTTCTCCAAATTGTTTTAGAACATTTACGGTGACCATACCTGCGGCTATTCGTCCAGATTTCACCGCATCTCCTATTGAGGTTAGTTGTTCAGGTGCTGATGACGGTAGTATTGAATTGGTACAAGTGAATAACGGAAACAATCCTTTGACCTATGTTTTAAACCCAATGCCGGCAACTGCATCATGGGATGCAGCTACACAATCATTTATTGGTTTACCTGGTGGTTCTTACGATGTAACCGCTAGAGGTCCAAATAACTGTCCTATAGTAAAAACAGTGGTTGTAGATGAAAATGCAGCTGTAACATTTACTGCTCCGGTTCCAGTACAATTTGGTTGTGCTAACGGTAATGACGGTGACAATGCTACAATAACAATAGACGCAAGTTTAATAAATGGTGGTAGCGGAACATATGATCGTTTTGAATTCATTGATGATGCAACTTCGACTGTGCTACAAAACAGCAGTAATTTAATCTATACCCACACAGATGCGGCTGGTGGTGATATTATTGTTCGTGTATATGATGACGAAGGTTGTTCTGCAGAACACATAGTTACCATAAACCCTTATGATACATTTATTGATGCAACTGTAAATGTAGATAGAGATTTAGATTGTGTAAATAGCGGAGAAAACATTACTATTAATGTAAATAGTACAGTGACCAATACGACTGCAAATCTTGCTAATTATGAGTTTAGAATATTACCATCTGCAACATATCAAACAGGTGATAACGTATTTACCAACTTGGCAATTGGCACCTATACTATTGGTATTAAAAATTTAAATACTGGTTGTGAAATAACACGAAATCATATTGTAGAAGATCCTAATACTTTTAGTATTGAAGTCAATAAACTTTCTGATGTAGTATGTTTTGGAACAGATGGGGCTATTGAAGTAACATTTACAGATGCTACTTATGCAGGTGATTTCAACTGGGAAGTTGTAAATGCTGATGGAACAGCTACTGTACGTACAGACGATGACGGCATATTTACAGGAACAGGAACAACAGCTTCTATTCCGGTAGCTGCGGGTAGTTATATTTTAAGAGCTTCACAAGTTGGAACTCCTGAATGTATACAAGAGCGATCTTTCACAATTGCCTCTCCTACAGCTCCAATAACTTTAGCGTCAATTTTGACTAAAGATGTGGGTTGTAGTAATGATATGGGAAGTGCCAATATTATACCTAACGGCGGTAAAGCTCCGTTCAATATAATAGTAACACATACAACCTTAGGCACTACATATACCGCCAATCAAGTAAATGGTAATTTATTCACTGGTCTTAGTGATGGTCAGTATACGGTAGAAGTAACAGATAAATTAGGTTGTGCAGTAACTTTTACGAATGCGTTTACCTTAACTCCGCCAGAACCGATTGTTGCTAATATTCAATCTATTGTAGGTTTAGAATGTGAAGGTGATACAGACGGAATAATTACTGCAGCGTTTACGCCAAGAGTAGTATCAACAAATTACAGATACATTCTTAAAACGTATGATGGTGATGGACCAGGTGCTAACCTTTTACAGACTTCTAGTTCTCAGACCACAGCAACATTCATGAATTTAAGATCAGGTTACTACACTGTAACTATTCTTGATGATTTGAACTGTTCTGATGAAACCAGTATCGTTGAAATTGCTGAACCGGTTGAGGTTAAAGGTCAATTGATTACTGAGCAAAGAGCAACATGTCTAGATGATGCGCAACTTTTATTAACTGCTTCTGGCGGTACAGGACCATATATGTGGAATACCGATGGTACATCTGCTTTCAATGCAATGAACGAAACTAATGGACCAAACACCCATCTATTTACAGGTGTTCTACCAAATACATATCAATACTATATTCAAGATAGCTTTGGTTGTGTATCAGTATTAAGTAATAGTGTTACAATTAATCCGATTATAGCGTTAACCGTTACTCTAGATAATGACAACCCAACTATTAGCTGTAATGGTGATAATAGCGGAGTTATAAATGCAGAAGCGCAAGGCGGATTAGGCAACTATCAATATGCTTTATTTTCTGATGCAGGGTTCACCAATGAAGTTCGTGCAAATCAAACAACAGGTCTATTCACAGATTTATTGGCAGGATCGTATTATGTAAGAGTTCAGAGCGATGATTGTGAAGTATCTTCTTTGTTGATTTCGATTACCGAACCAGACGAACTTCTTATTGACACGGCTAACACTACAATTAACGATGTTACTTGTAATGGACAAGATGATGGTGTTATTACAGTGAATATGCTTGGTGGTTCAGGTGCATATCAATATGCTATTTCTCCAAACTTAGATCGTTTTAGTGATGACAATACATTTGACGAATTGGCGCCAGGTGATTATATTATTATAGCACAAGATACTAATGGTTGTTTTGAACTTATTGAAGCCACTATTGAAGAGCCTGAAGTGTTAGAAATTACAACTGCAACCACTCCTGAAATTTGTGTAGGTGAAGAAGACGGTACAATTGACTTATCAATAATCGGTGGTACTGCTCCATATAGTACTCGTTTAGAAAGTGAAACAGATTTTGTACAAGACAGAATAAGTTTCACCAACTTGGCAGCCGGTGATTACATCATTTATATAGAAGATGCGCAAGGTTGTGAAGAAACTATTATAGTTACCATTGACCCAGGTGTAGATCTTGGAGCTACTGTTGAGCCGGTTTACGGTTGTAATGGTACATTCCCTAGTAACTATGTAAATATTATTCTAAATGATTTAAGTATAGAAGATGATGTACTATTTGGTTTAGATACTGTAGATCCCTTAGAAATGCAGTTAACACCGATTTTCAGAGATTTGACTCCCGGTACTCACTACATCAGTATTTCTCATGCTAATGGTTGTTTAACCACATATGATGTTGAGATATTGGCATTTGACCCTCTTGAAATGACCGTTGAAGAAAGTAACATTAACCAGATAACTGCAACAGTTGCGGGTGGTAGAGAAAACTACACCTTCTATTTCGAAGATGAAAATAGAGGTTCTGAAAATGTGTTCTATATTACCGAGACTGGTACGTATGAAATTACTGTTGTTGATGAAAATGGCTGTGAAGTAACAGCAAGTATTTTCATTGAGTTCATAGATATCGAAATTCCTAATTTCTTTACTCCGAATGGTGATGGTCAAAACGATTTATGGATGCCAGATAACATAGAAATTTATCCAGAAATTTTCATTAGCATCTATGATCGATACGGTCGTACAGTCTTCACCTTCAAGGATAATGAAGACGGTTGGGACGGATTCTATCAAGAAAATGAGCTGCCAACTGGAGATTACTGGTACGTTATCAAATTAAATGGTGCTGCAGATACTAGAGAGTTTGTAGGAAACTTTACGCTCTATAGATAAATAATTTAACAGAGGTAGCTAATTCAGCCACCTCTGTTATTTAACATATAACCACTTATTACTAGGGTTTTACAACTAATCTTTGTGATTTAATCAAGATTTAATTTTCTTTATTTTTAAATATTTTACCCGGGCAAGCTTATTATGAAGCAAAAGCATTTTTTATTTATTTTATTGATGATGGTTTCTTCGGTTGGATTTTCCCAGTTAAGTGATCTTCATTACTTACCGCCATTAAAACAGGGTAGTAACAACTCATCAGTCAAAGAACAAGCCATTTATCTTTCTACTCCAGAAACAACCGCCTTTACAGTTAATGCTTATATTGGATCAGCTACAACACCAGATGCAACATTCTCTATTTCTAATATATCTCCCGGGGTTTATACATTGGCCAATGGTGACAATGATGTTACCATGGTAAAAAATGGTAACACAGGTATTGTTATAAACAATAGCGGACTCCGATTTGAATCTCCAACAGGTGAAAAATTCTATGTAAATTATAGAGGTACCTCTTCAGCACAAGCAACATCTTTAACTTCTAAGGGAAGGCAAGCCTTAGGTACAAAATTTAAATGGGGCGGCGCGCCAAATTATGCAACTACCTCAGATATATCAACATCATTGGGGATAATGGCAACAGAAGATAATACGGTAGTAGATATTACCGGCTATGATTTTGATTGTGAATTTCGCTTGCAAAACGATAGAGATGGAATTACAAGTGATAATATCCAAATTACTTTAAACAAAAATGAAAGTTTTGTGCTTGAAGCCTATACGAACGAAACTTCGGCGAACATAGATGGGTGGCTAGGCGCCTCCATAGTTTCAACTAAAGACATAGCCATTAGTAATGGTGGTTTAAATTACGGGGTTGTATCCAGCTCATCAGGCAGTAGAGACGCCGGTATAGACCAACCAGTACCAATAAATAAAATTGGTAAGGAGTATGTATTTATAAGAGGGAATGGACAAAACAGTACAGAATTTCCAATTATTATCGGTACTCAAAACAATACCGATATATTTGTTAATGGTTCCACTACCCCAATAGCAACTATTAATAATGGTGATTACTTTTTGGTTCCTGGTTCAAATTATTCAAGTGGTTCACCAGGCGCCAACATGTTGGTCACTACTTCAAAGGATGCCTATGCGTATCAAAACTTAGCAGGTAGTTCTGGGGTGCAGACCATCGGGTTAAACTTTGTTGCACCTGTCAACTGTTTATTACCAGATAATTTAGATAACATTTCCGATATTACAAATTCAGCCGGCACAACTCTTACCGGAGGTATTACCATCATTGCATCTACATCAACGCCTGACGGAAATATTACGGTATCAGATGGATCAGGAGCCGTAACACTGCCAGCTTCTTTATCGGTTGCAGGATCTACAGATTGGAAAACATTTTATATTTCTAACCTAACAGGAAATGTAAGTGTACAATCTACAGGACCAATTGCTGTAGGTTTTTTTGGTGTAAATGACAATCGTGGTATTGCAGGCTATTTCTCTGGATTTGATACCGTACCCGAAGTTGACCTGGAAGTTAATGGAGGTGGATGCTTACCTGGTGCGTTAATCAGCGTAGTTGATGCCAATTTTGATGCGTACCAATGGTACCAAAACGGATCTATTGTTACGGGGGCTATATTTTCAAGTTACAATCCTAGTGAAGCTGGCGACTATTTTGTAAGGGTTACCAAAGGTGGTTGTACCTATGATTCTCAACCTATTGCAGCTTACTATTGTCTGCCAGACGTGGTTATTAAAAAAGTTGCAGATACAAATACAGTATCAGATGGTGAAATGGTAACTTTTACCATAACTGTAGAAAGCTTAGGAGTAAACCCTATTTCAAATGTTGTAATCACAGATGTTTTACCTGACGGTATTTCATTTATATCATCATCAGTTTCAAAAGGGAATTTTTCTTATCCAAACTGGTCTGTTGGTGTTATGGACAGCGGAGATTTAGAAACCTTGACTTTAGTAACACGGGTTAATTTACCCGATGTAAATACTTCTACAGCAACATACACTAATAATATTAGTAATTCTCAAGACCAAACAGATACTAATATTACCGCTGATGACCCGTCAGAAACGATAACTGTGAATTTTAATACTCCTAAAACAGTAATTACTAACAGAAGAATTACCTTTAGGGCAACAGCAAATTAATATCTTTTGTAACATTCCGTCAAGTTTATCGTCAAGTATACGTAACCAATCAAAAAACACTTGGCGTGAGTACTATTCTAACAGTCAATCATCTTACCAAAAAATTCGGGCACCTTACCGCTGTAAAAGATTTATCGTTTACTATAGAAAAAGGTAATGTTTACGGAATTCTAGGTCCAAACGGTAGCGGCAAATCAACTACCCTTGGCATTGTATTAAACGTAGTCAATAAAACCAGCGGAGAATTCTCTTGGTTTGGCGGGGATACCTCAACCCATGAAGCACTAAAAAAAGTGGGTGCCATTATCGAACGCCCAAACTTCTACCCATACATGACGGCTTTGCAAAACTTAAAATTAGTTTGCAAGATTAAAGATGTATCAGAAGATAAAATTGAAGAAAAGCTAGATTTAGTCGGACTCCTGGACAGAAAAAACAGCAAATTCCGGACTTTTTCTCTTGGGATGAAGCAGCGCCTAGCTATTGCCTCTGCCCTACTGAACGATCCAGAAATATTAATTCTTGATGAACCAACTAACGGTTTAGATCCTCAAGGTATTCATCAGATTAGAGAAATCATAAAGACAATTGCTGCAAAAGGAACAACAATTCTATTGGCATCGCATTTATTAGATGAGGTGGAGAAAGTATGCTCGCATGTAGTCATTTTAAGAAAAGGTGAAAAATTATATTCTGGTAGAGTAGACAGTTTACAAGCCAGTTTCGGCTTTTTCGAATTAAAATGTGATGATTTGGAAAAGCTAACATCATATTTGAGCACTAATGAACATTTTGGCAGCATAAAACAAGAAAATGGTTTGGTTACGGCAATTTTAACTTCAGAACTAGATGCACAATCATTGAATAAACTACTTTTTGATAAAGGCATTATCGTATCTCATTTAGTAAAACGAAAAGAAAGTTTAGAAGAGCAGTTTCTTGCCTTAACTAAAAATGCTAACGCCTAATACACTACCAACATGATACGATTACTTCAAATAGAATTCATAAAACTTTGGAACAACAGGGCTAGCAAGGTTTTGATTATTTCATATTTTGCACTTTTAACCTCTATCGCATTGGTAGCGGCCATAAAATTCGATATAGGCCCCATAAAGTTTCATTTAGCAGATCAGGGTATTTTTAACTTCCCGTATATCTGGCATTTTAATACATTTATCACCGCATTTTTTAAACTATTCTTAGCCATTGTTATTGTTTCAATGATGTCTAACGAATACAGTAATAAGACGATAAAACAGAATTTAATTGACGGTCTCTCAAAAAAGGAATTCATCATTTCAAAATTCTTGACCGTCATTACTTTTTCACTAGTTTCTACCATATTCGTTTTTATAGTTTCTTTAATTTTAGGGCTTGTTTACTCTGATTTTAATGAATTATCTATCATTTTCACCGATTTAGAGTTCCTTTTAGCCTTTTTTATTAAACTAACAGGTTTCTTCTCTTTCTGTCTTTTCTTAGGTGTATTGGTAAAAAGGTCAGCTTTTGCTCTTGGTTTTTTAATTCTATGGCAGGTATTCGAAGGAATTTTCAGAGGTATCATTCGATGGAAGTTTTTTGATGGTGAAACTACAGATGTTATCATGGGCTTTTTTCCATTACAGGCAATGTTCAATCTTATAAAAGAACCATTCTCTAGATTAGGTGCCGTACAATCTGTTGCCAATCAAATGGGAGAAAAACTCGCGTTAGACTATTACATACATTGGCATGAAATTGTGATTGTTATGGCATGGATAGCCATTTTTATTTATGGATCTTATTCAATTCTTAAAAAACGTGACCTTTAATTCATCACACGTATCAGACAATTAATCCTATTTAATAGGGTTCTGAAAGAATAGATTTTCATTTTGTAGTATATTGTATTGTTTACGAATATGCTATGAAAAAGAAATGGGACTATAGAATACCCCAAATATTGGCTGCGCCAATATTTTTCATAGTTCTGTTATTTGCCGTTTTTAAAACATCGGCACAAGAATGTCCCGCTTTAGTTAGTCCTGCCGATGGCACCACGTTAGTTCCAGTAGATGCTACCATTAGTTGGGAAGCAGTTACAGGTGTCCCAGGTTATATTATATCATTAGGTACAACAGAAGGCGGTAATGATATTTTAAATGAGCGAAATGTTGGATCTGCCACAAGTTTTACACCCGCGACAGGGTTACCAGAGAGTACCGAAATATTCATCACCATTACCCTGTTCTTTTTCAATCAACCGAATATTGTTTGTGATAGCCAACGTTTTACGACCGCAGCCTTAAGCGAAGTACCTAATTGTAGTACATCTATTAGTCCGGCAAACAACGCCTTTGAAATAAATACAGCGACTAATATCTCATGGAATGCCGCACCAAGTGCAACAGGATATTTTATAACGATTGGCACCACACAAAGTGGAGATGAAATTCTTGTACGTACCGACGTGGCAAATACGTTAAGCTATAATCCAACAACAGAATTACCTACCGAAACTGATATTTACATTACAATTATACCTTATAACAGAATTGGTTCAGCAGTTAATTGCAGCTCTTCGGTCTTTACAACGGCTGCGGCTGCAGTATTACCTATATGCACAAGTATGATTTCCCCTTTTAATGGAGAAACGAATGTACCATTGAGCCCGACGCTAGAATGGAATGCAGTACCTAATGCAACGGGTTATAGAGTGTCTATAGGTACATCACCTTTCGAAAAGAATATTTTGGAAGATGCTGTTTTTTATAGGACCTCCACCCTGATTATCGATTTTGAACCTAACCGAACATTCTTTATATCGATTTATCCTTTTAACGAAGCAGGTGAAGCAATAGGTTGCACTCAAGAAACCTTTTCTACACTTGTTGGCTGCGGACCCTATTTTGACCCTTTAAGTGGCGAATTGTTGGTTTTAAATCCTGTTTTGACCTTTCCAGATACCATTACAATATGCTTAAATAATGAGCTCGATTTAATTACGGCAACTGATGAAGCTGATGGCTTTAGGTGGTACAAATTAGATGATAGAGGTAATGAAACATTAGTATCAAGTAGTTCTGAAGTTATGTTAGATGAAGAAGGTCTATATATTTATGAGGCTTATGATATTATTGAGGAGTCAGACAGAATATTTGAATGCGCTTCATCAAAAACCTTTCAAGTATTTATATCTGAAACTCCTGTTATAGAAAATGTAGCGGTAAAAATAAGTAGCAATTTGCTTAATTATGAAATAACTACAACCACAAATGGTAATTTTGAATATTCGTTAGATAACGAATACGGTCCTTATCAAAATTCTAATCGCTTTACCGACATTGCATTACAGAACCATATTGTTTATGTTCGTGACAAAGCAGGCTGTGGTATTACAGAACGTTTTGTTGAGCTAGACTTGACCATGAACGGATTTCCAAAATTCTTTACCCCAAACGGTGATGGCATCAATGATTTTTGGCAATTTATACCACCTGTTGAAACTGGTGAAAATAATATATCGGTAATCTTTATATTTGATAAATTCGGTGCACTACTTGCCCAAGTAGTTCCAAATACAAATGGCTGGAGCGGAAACGTAAATGGCAAAGCACTTCCCGAATCAAATTACTGGTTCAAGGCTATTGCCACAAATAATAAAATTATCAAAGGTCATTTTAGTTTGAAACGATAAATTAATTTATACAAAATGAATATTAAAAAAATGTCTTTCTTCTTGAGGTTGTTATGTCTCTTTTTGACAAGTGCATTTTTACATGCTCAAGATTGCACAGAATTTACTTTCCCAAACAACGGTGCAGGTAACATTGAAGTAAACACAACACTAACTTGGACCGAAGTATTAGGTTATAACGGCTATATACTTTCTATTGGTACCACTGCGCAAGGCACTGATATTTTAGACAGAAAACCTATTGGCACTAACCCTTTCTACACTCCGCCCTTAGGTTTACCAGACGACACCACTATTTACGCGACATTAAGTTTAGTTCCCTACGACGGTCCGCCAATCATCTGTGACAAACTTGTTTTTACAACGGTAGAAGTTACCACACCCCCTACTTGCTCCATATTAATCACTCCAGATAATAATGCAGGTAGTGTAACTATTATCACAGATATTGAATGGGCATATGTGCCGACAGCTACGGGCTATTATTTATCTATAGGCACAACACCAAATGGTAATGAGCTAGTAAACAATCTTGATATTAAAAATGAATTGAGATACAACCCGCCGGAAGATTTACCACAAAACTCAAATATTTATGTAAAAATTGAACCCTATAATGATATCGGAATTGCCACATCTTGTACTGAAGAGATATTCACTACCAGTTTTGCCGTTTATGTTTGCGACCCTTATATTTCTGAAACTACCGGCGAGTTAATATATAGGGCTCCAATTATTAATTTACTCAATATTGTAGGTATATGCAGTGACGAACTACCCTATACCATTTCATCGAACGATAATGCCGATGGTTTTAGATGGTATTTAACAAATAGCGGTAGCGAAGAAACATTGCTATCAGAAACACAAAGTGTAGCTATTTCTGCGCCAGGTAAATATCGGTTTGAAGCATATAATAATATTACTACCGACGCGGGTGATATTGAATGTATAAGTTCCAAACTTATAGACGTAGTAGCATCGGAAGAAGCTACAATTACAGCAATAAATGTCAACAACTTACCTTTGGGAAAAACAATATTAATTTCCGTGACCGGTGGCGGACAATATGAGTATTCATTGACCAGCCGAGATGGTCCTTTTCAAGATTCGCCAATGTTCGTAGAAATGCCAACTCGTAATTACATTGCTTATGTACGAGATAAAAACGGATGCGGAACAACAGAAAGGTTGGTAGACAGAGATATTTCTAAAAAAGATTTTCCTTCATTTTTTACTCCTAATGGGGATGGTATAAATGATTATTGGCAGTATGTACCGCCCATTGAAAACTTTGAATCTGTTATAGACGTAATACATATTTATAATCAATTTGGCAGTTTAATAAAACAAATCAGCCCAAATAGTATGGGATGGGACGGTAGTTTTAATACTAAGGAAATGCCTCAGTCGGATTATTGGTATAAAGCAACTTTTATTAATCAGCAACCTATAATGGGTCATTTTTCATTAATCCGATAGACGTAATCATTATTCTTATTGCACTCTTTTAAATGGCACTTCTTTCGTAATTTTATAGCATGAAATTCAAAGTAGTATCAGACTTCAAACCCACTGGGGATCAACCAAATGCCATTAAAGAATTGGTAAAAGGCATAAATGATAAGGAAAAATATCAGACATTATTGGGTGTAACCGGTTCTGGAAAAACCTTTACGGTAGCCAATGTTATTGAAGAAGTTCAAAAACCAACACTTTTATTAGCTCACAACAAAACCTTGGCTGCCCAGTTATATTCGGAGTTCAAGCAGTTTTTTCCTAATAATGCGGTGGAGTATTTTGTGTCTTATTACGACTATTACCAGCCAGAGGCATTTATACCAACAAGTGGTGTATATATTGAAAAAGATCTTTCCATTAATGAAGATATTGAGAAATTACGCCTTAGTACTACCTCTTCGCTACTTTCAGGAAGGCGAGATGTCATCGTTATTGCTTCGGTTTCTTGTTTATATGGTATTGGTAACCCCGTTGAATTTCAGAAAAATGTCATCTCTATAAAAAAAGATCAAGTTATTGCCAGAACCAAGCTAATGCATCTATTAGTGCAATCGCTCTATTCTAGAACTATGGCGGAGTTTAAGAATGGTAATTTTAGGGTAAAAGGTGACGTTGTTGATGTTTTTCCAAGTTATGCCGACCATGCCTATAGAATTCACTTTTTCGGCGATGAAATTGAAGAAATAGAAGCTTTCGATCCATTTAATAATAATATTATAGAAGTTTACGAGACACTTACTATTTACCCGGCAAATATGTTCGTGACCTCTAAAGATGTTTTACAGAATGCCATTCATAGCATACAAGATGATTTAGTCAAACAGATAGACTACTTTAAAGAAATTGGAAAGCCATTAGAAGCAAAAAGATTAGAAGAACGTACCAATTTTGACTTAGAAATGATACGTGAACTTGGGTATTGCTCAGGTATAGAAAACTATTCTAGATATTTAGATGGTCGAGAACCGGGCACCAGACCTTTCTGTTTGTTAGATTATTTTCCCGATGATTATTTAATGGTAATAGATGAAAGTCACGTAACAATACCTCAAGTACATGCCATGTATGGCGGTGACCGCTCAAGAAAAGTAAACTTGGTAGATTACGGTTTTCGTCTACCAGCTGCAATGGACAATAGACCATTAAAGTTTGAAGAGTTTGAAGCATTACAGAATCAGGTTTTATATGTAAGTGCGACACCCGCAGATTACGAATTACAATTGAGTCAAGGGGTTTATGTCGAGCAAGTAATTAGACCAACCGGACTTCTAGATCCGATAATCGAAGTAAGACCTAGCTTGAATCAAATTGATGATTTGGTAGAAGAAATTCAAATTCGTGTTGAAAAAGATGAACGGACATTGGTCACCACTTTGACAAAAAGAATGGCAGAAGAGTTGGCTAAATATATGGACAGAATCAATATTCGATGTAGATATATTCATAGTGATGTTGACACTTTAGAACGTGTAGAAATCATGCAAGATTTACGAAAAGGTATTTTTGATGTGCTTATCGGAGTGAATTTATTACGTGAAGGATTAGACTTACCAGAGGTTTCTTTAGTGGTTATTTTGGATGCTGACAAAGAGGGATTTTTACGTAGTAATCGTTCGTTAACACAGACAGTCGGTAGAGCTGCAAGAAACCTAAATGGACTAGCAATTATGTACGCAGATAAGATTACTGCAAGCATGCAAAAAACGATCGATGAAACAACTTATAGAAGGCAAAAACAGATTCAATATAACACGGATAATAATGTAACACCGACTGCTTTAAACAAGAGTTTAGACAATGTGCTTTCTAAGAATTCGGTCTCTACTTATCACTTCATAAAAGAAGAGTTAAGAGCTGCTGAGCCAGACATGGATTATCTCACTAAAGAGCAAATAGAGAAGCTCATAAAAGACAAGAGAAAGGCTATGGAAAAAGCGGCAAAAGAGTTAGATTTTATGCAAGCGGCGAAGTTAAGAGATGAAATAAAGTCGCTACAAGAACAAGAGTAGGTCTATTTTCATCCATTTACACCAAAATAGATTAAATCTCTATTTTTACTTTATATTATACTACATTAAATACTGGATAATAAATAGTTAAGTGTAATTTTTAGACAAGACTAAATATTCTGATATCTATATAAAATGAAAAATTTAGTGAATTTATTGCTTATTGCAATGTGCATAAGCAGTAGTTTAAAAGGCTTTTCACAGAAGTTAAAAAGCGATGACATTAAAGTAATGGTCGATGAAAATTTCATGACAGCTACTACGAATTTACATCATTTTTTAAGACTACCAAATGACGGTAATTTTCAAGAACAAATTGAAAATAATAAAGCGTGGTGCGATAGTGTTTTTAAGAATTTAAAATTCAAAACTCAGACCATAATTACCGATGGCGCACCCCTACTCTTTGCCGAAAAAATATTTCATAAAAACAGAAAGAGCATCCTATTTTATTTGCAAATTGACGGGCAACCAATCGACCGATCTGAGTGGTCTCAAAGCGATCCTTTTGAACCCGTATTTAAGACCTTAAAAAATGGAGAATGGACAACTGAAGAATTCAATTTTAATCAAAAAAATATACCCGATGATTTAAGAATTTTTGCCAGATCGGCATCCGATTCTAAAGGTCCGGCTATGTCATTAATTTCAGCAATGAAAATCTTACAGGAACAACAAATCAATCCCGAATACAACATTAAAGTAATCATGGATTTTCAAGAAGAACTTGGCTCACCAGATTTACCAAAAGCAGTTCTTAAAAATAAAAACTTATTACAATCAGAAATGTTGTTGATTATGGACGGCACTAGACATCTTTCTAATTTACCGACGTTGACATATGGCGCTAGAGGAATTACCACAGCAACAATTACGGTTTTTGGTTCGACCGATGCATTGCATAGCGGTCAATATGGAAACTACGCACCGAACCCCGTTTTTAAAGCAGCACAATTAATAAATAGTTTCAAAGATGAAAAAGGCATAGTTCAAATTTCTGGGTTTTACGATGGTGTTCATTTATCTGAACGTGACAAAGAACTACTTGGTGCTATACCAGAAAATATGGACAGTCTTAATTCGAGACTAGGCATAGCCGTTTCTGAAGAAGTTGCAGACACCTATCAAGAGGCATTACAGTTTCCATCTCTAAACATTAGAGGCTTAAAAGCAGGGTGGACAGGCAAAGAAGTCCGCACTTTGATACCCGAAGAAGTTATCATAGAAATAGATATGCGATTAGTACCTGAGACGCCAGGGGAAAGACAAATTAAATTACTACGGGCGCATATTAAAAAAGAAGGTTTTCATATAGTCGACTCCATACCCACCGTAGAAGAAAGAGCAGCTTACCCTAAACTTGCATCGCTTAATTACAGAATTGGCTCAAAACCGTTTAGAACCGAAATGGATAGTTCAATAGGCAAATTTTTAAATTCAGCTTTGACTAAAGTATTTGGCAACACTGTAATAAATATGAGAACTACCGGCGGATCCCAACCCATGGCTCCATTTATAGAAGCATTGAATATACCAGCAGTATCTATTCGAATACCTAACCCAGATAATAACATACATGCCCCTAACGAAAACCTAAGAATGGGTAATTATAGAGAAGGCATAATTTCATGTATTGCTGTATTGACCGAAAAACTACCATAAAAAAAGTGCCTTAATTTCTCAAGGCACTCTAACTAAACAACTCAAACCAAACTAATAAGGATACTAACTAAAACTTACTTTAACTCAATCATTCTTTTTGGCTTTGGTAAAGCCTCTTCTTTTTTCGGAAGATTAAATTTTAAAATCCCGCCTTCATAAGTAGCTTCTATTTTATCAGTTGCAACTGTATCAGGCATAGTAAATGCTCTTTTAAAAGACGAGATAGTAAACTCCTTACGCGTAAAATTTTCTTTTACTGCAATATTCTCCTCTTTGACATCTGCTGAAATTGTGAGCACATCCTTATCAATTTCAATTTTAAAATCCTCTTTTAACCTGCCAGGAACAAAAAGCGCTAACTCAAAATCTTTTTCATTATCCTTAATATTTACTGCTGGTACAGTTGCGCGTGAATTCTCAGTTCCACCAAACCAATCTGGTTTAAAAATTTCGTTCATTAATGACGGGAACAAAACATCGTTTCTCTTTGTTAAACTCATAATAGTATTTTTTAAATAAATTAATTTAATAGTCGATTTGAATAGAACAAATGCTGTACCAACCAAACTAACATGACAATATGGCGTTTTAAATATAAGATATAGCGACATAATGACACTTATATAGATTAAGAGTCTGTAATTTTAGCATACAAGACAGTTAACTGTTCTCACATTCACTAATTTTATACACAGAACTATTATAATGAACAGACTTACTAACTTCTTAGACCAAATTAGAACTAGAATTGCCTTTTTCCCCACAATTATCTCCTTAGCAGGATTACTATTGGCTTTTCTAATGATTTACTTAGAACAAAAGAACATTTCAGCGTATCTAATAGATGTGGCTCCCGCTTTAGTAATAGATGATACCGACACTGCTAAAACCATTTTAAGTACGCTTATAGGTGGTTTAATCTCTTTGACCGTATTTAGTTTCTCCATGGTGATGGTTCTTTTAAATCAGGCTTCTAGCAACTTCTCACCACGAGTATTACCAGGTATTATTTCAGACGAGAAACATCAGATTGTATTAGGGCTCTACATTGCCACCATCCTGTATAACATTTTTATTCTTATCTCTATTGAGCCCACAGAAAACTCATATCAAACTCCCGGCTTTTCGGTATTACTAGGTATTATATTGGTAGTAGGGTGTTTAGCTGCCTTCATCTACTTTATTCATCATATTTCACAAGCAATACAAGTAGGTAATATTCTAACAGCAATTCACTCAAGAACAAAATCTGAAATAGCATCAATTGTAAAAGAACAAGAAGTGAACAACTTCAAGTTTCCTAATCATGAGCATTGGGAGAAATACGAGATTACAGAAACCGGCTATTTTTATGGAGTACTGAACGATGACTTACTAGAGTTATGTAAAGAGAACTCAATGAAAGTTATCATACAATTATATAAAGGGCAGTTTATTCTAGACGGTACCATTGGGTTCAAAACTGAAAAACCTTTAAATAACGATTTAAAGAAAAAGATAACAAGCACTCTACTTTTTAGTAACGAAGAACTTATTGGAGAAAACTACATCTATGGTTTTAGACAAATTTCTGAAATTGGAGTAAAGGCGATGTCGCCAGGTATAAATGACCCCGGAACAGCTTTAAACACCATTGACTATCTAACTTCACTCTTTTTAGATTTAATGCGAAAGGCAGATTTTGAATACATTACCGATAACGAAAAAGAAAATTGGACGCAAATTAAATGTGCTACATTTTCTGAGGTTTTATTTAATGTTATGGCGACCTATAGACTTTACTGCAAGCATGATATTACGGTAATGAGAAAATTGATGCACATGTTGAAAACACTAACCAATCACGTAGTAAATTCTAATCAGTTAAAAGTTATTGAGACAGAAATAGATGAGTTAAGACTAGATGCCAATAGCAGTATTGAAAACAAAAGAGACCTTAGTAAATTGGATGCCGACTTTATATCGTGGTCTTAGTTGTAATGAGCTTTAAAGATAGAAATCAATATCTCTGGCGGCACGACTTTATTTGGGTAAGTATGCATAATAGAAAGAACCTGCTGAATTGCACCAGGTGGTAAGCCCATATTCAGACCAATATCATATATTCTTTTGACTTCATGAATATCCTGCTCATTATCAACATTCATTAGCAAAACCAACCTATGAAATTGCAACAACCGTTCTGATTCTGATTTAGGTATCACATGTTCTACATTTGAAGTAAACAGACTATCAAAAGTTTTTTTACTCACTTCTAATTGCTGGGCAACCGAAAACAGAAAATCATACTCAGATTCTTTTACCTTGTTATTTACTTTCGCAAACGAAATCATTTCTGATAAAATACTTAATTTCTCTTTAGTAGTAGGCATACTCTTACGTAACAAATTGATATTCAGATGCTACATATTTTTAACGTAAAAGTCAGCTGTTTTATTTCATTTAAGCAGATTTAGTTGCGCATAATTTTACTCTGTAAATGAGAATTCATTTAGAAATATATTTTCAACCAAAATGTTTATCTTCAATTAGGTTTTTATCGGTAAAGCATAAGACGTCTTTTTGTAAAAATATTTATATAATCATGGACCAACTATATTCTATGTAGTATATAAAATACAATATACGTCTAAGACACACCTAATAATAAGACATAGCAACCAACACGTCATATTTTTATAATAACTTGCATTCTTTAAATTTGTGGTATGACTAATAATGATATTTTTAAAAAACTAAGAGTAGCTTTAAAATTTAGAGATGATGAAATCGTAGAGATATTGGAGCTTGTAGATTTCAAAATTTCAAAAAGTGAATTAGGTGCTTTCTTTAGAAACGAAGATCATCCTAATTATATGGAATGTGGAGATCAGGTACTCCGTAATTTTTTAAACGGACTGGTTCTTCATCTTCGTGGAACAAAAGAAAATCCGAAAACACCTGGAGAAGTGCTTTTAGCAATGGCTGGCAACACCCCTAAATCAGTACAAAAACCGACTCAAAGACCGGATCAAAAAAATACCAGTAAAAGAGATTTTAAAACAAAACAGATGAAAAAGGTAGATACCGCTATTAGTTCTGTGAAATATAAAAACAAGAAAAAATCTTAATATACCTAGGTGTATTAAGATTTTTTTCAACACTAACCTATTACAAGGTTACACTTCAATACGTAAAGGAATTGTGTATATTTTACCCTCCTCTACATTTGCCAAATTAACTTTTTGATAGTTTAGTTTGGCTTTGACGAAACTTTCCATTTCATCATATTCAGTACTCACAGATAATACAACGATTTCACCGTCTGCATTTAAGGTAAAACGTACCTGTGCGGTTAAATCGTTATGTTCAATAGAAAAACTATTGTCAGATAGCATTTTTGATATCTGTCTAGAAAGATTTCTTGTTGGGTTTTCGCCCTTTGTATCGTTTGCCAATACATTACCTGTTGCTATTAGCATTGCAGCTACGACTACTAAACTTAATTTTCTCATGACTTTTTGTTTTTTGCTCCAGTTTGAACTGAAGCGTGATTAAAATTGATTGATGATGAATTACTAAAAAGACGACCAAAAACTGACAATGTTACAATTTGAGCATATTTTAACACCTCTTTAATATAAATTCCTCCATAATACACCCCAAATTTAAAAATAGAAGCCATGCAAAAAACATGATTTTAGAGCCTTAACTATTAATTCATTTCGGTAACATAAAATATAGATTTGCTCCTTTTATAATTACGATTACTTAAAGCAAAAAACACAATAAATCCCTAATAACCTGATATTTCAATATCAATTCATAAAAAAAAAGAACGCTAAATAAGCGTTCTTTAAAATTGTTAAGTAGTAATTCTACTAGTCTGCTATTTCTATTGGAATAACGTAAACTAAATCTGTATTGCCTGGCTCAAGATTTTTAAAATCAATACCATTCTTCAAAAATTCTTTTAATTGACTGTTGGTAGATTCAATTGATAATAACCTATACATACCATCTTCTGCAACGGCAATTTTAATTTCGGCTTTAGCACCTCTTATTTGTTCAGGTATATCCTCATCGGCTAACATGTCATGAATTTGAGCAGTTATCCACTTTGTTCCTTTATCATCTTTAGACTCGGTATCATGAGCCTTAACAGTTCCAATCCCAAATGCTAACATTGCGATTAAAATAATTTTGACTTTTTTCATACTATATATTTTAAAGGTTCGAAATTATACGTCCATATTGCGCATACTACAAAATAACGGATTAAAAATATTAATATGATAATTTTAACATCTATTTAATATTATATTGATAAAATATGTAGATTTTCATACTATAAACTACATTTTCAATAATACAAAGAAGTGAAAGGGTAAAAAAAAAGACCATTCTAAATGAATGGTCTTTATATATTATGAAAAGTAACTTGTTTAAGCCAATACAGCTTTCACTTTATCTGCAGCCTCTTGGAACTGTACAGCAGATTGTACTGCAAGTCCAGAGTTATCAATAATCTCTTTTGCTAATTCAGCATTTGTACCTTGTAATCTTACAATAATCGGCACTTTCATTGAATCGCCCATATTCTTATAAGCATCAACAACACCTTGTGCTACACGATCACAACGAACGATACCACCAAAAATGTTAATTAAAATTGCCTTAACGTTTGGATCTTTTAAAATAATTCTAAACGCCTCTTCAACTCTTTTAGCATCTGCAGTACCACCAACATCTAAAAAGTTAGCTGGCTCACCACCTGCCATTTTAATCAAATCCATAGTTGCCATTGCAAGACCTGCACCGTTAACCATACACCCAACGTTACCGTCAAGATCTACATAGTTAAGACCAACTTCTCTTGCTTCTACTTCAATAGCATTCTCTTCTCTAAGATCGCGCATATCAGCATATTGCTTTCTACGGTATAGTGCATTATCATCGATAGAAACCTTGGCATCAACAGCCATGATCAAATCATCAGATGTTTTTAATACCGGGTTAATTTCAAACATATTAGAATCACTTTCTACATATGCCTTATATAATGATGCAACGAATTTTGTCATTTCTTTGAACGCAGTACCTGAAAGACCTAAGTTAAAAGCAATTTTTCTTGCTTGAAAACCTAATAGGCCCGTAGCTGGGTCAATTTCTTCTGTAAAGATTAAGTGCGGAGTGCTTTCAGCAACCTCTTCAATGTCCATACCACCTTCTGTAGAATACATGATCATATTCTTACCAGTAGCTCTGTTCAATACAACAGACATATAGAATTCACTAGTTTCGCTTTCGCCTGGGTAGTATACATCTTCGGCAACCAATACTTGATGTACTTTTTTACCTTCCGCAGAAGTTTGCGGTGTAATTAAGTTCATACCAATGATCTGGTTTGCTATCTCTTCTACCTCTTTTAGGTTTTTGGCTAATTTAACTCCACCACCTTTACCACGACCACCTGCGTGTACTTGCGCTTTTATAACATGCCATCCAGTTCCGGTTTCAGCAGTTAATTGCTTTGCAGCCTCAACAGCCTCTTTTGCATTTTGGGCAACTATTCCTCTTTGGATGCGCACCCCAAAACTTGCTAATATCTCTTTTCCTTGATATTCGTGAAGGTTCATATATATGGTGAATTTAATTGTTAAGCAAAAATAGGAAACAGGAAGTAATAATCTAAAAATACTGGTGATTAATTAGAATAACTAGTATAATTAACTTGATAAAAACCCAAATCGCTTGCAATACAATCGAATTTTCAAGCTAAAAAACGAGCTAAATCTCTAAATCTTTAAAATCTAACGGATCAAAATTTTTGAAATGACCATTAAGTTCGATTGTTTTTTTGGTTCTGTTCACTTCAGAAAGTACCGTAATTGTAGAAGTTAAATGAAGACTTATAAAATTAAGTCGATCATTTTCTGAGGGTATCTGTAATAGTTGATATTCTTGCTCGAAAGACAATCCTATTTTGTGGGCAAGTGTAAAACTATTGAATTCTTTTACGTTCAATTTGGTATATGGCACATCCATAATAGCATATAACTGCTCTATACCATTGATAATGGTTTGCTTTTTTTCTTCGGATGCTTCATAGTCGTAATCCAATAACTTAACAATACCTCCTGAATATAACTTATCATCCATGATATTATCAAAAGCCAGCAATTTAAATACTTGTCGTGCAACACATACCACATCCATCTCGCCGGTTTCGTAAGTTGTTACCACTTCTACCAGCTGTACTTCTACCCCATATTCCATCTTATTATTTATGAAAACCGGTATACCAAAAGTGATAGCTTCAATTCTACAATCTTGAATTAATTGTTTGTAGCGATCTTCAAAAACATGCAGCGGCACGGTCTCTCCTGGAAAGAAAATAGACTGTAATGGAAATAAAGGTAATTTCATGTGCTAAATGTACAAAGGACTTTATTTAGCACCAAAATAAATACACTTTTCCAAAGTTACAAATATCACAATTTGTTATTTTTATCATTTTTATGTTATTATTTTTGTTCTTGATGAATTAGAAAAGTAACTTTGAGGAAAATTGTATAGTATGAGAAATGAGGATTTATTGCAAATCGCAAAGACCTATGGTGATCCGGTGTATGTTTATGACTCCGAAAAAATAGTTTCACAGTTCAATAGACTAACCAAAGCATTTGGTTCTGTAAAGAAATTGCAACTTAACTATGCAGCCAAAGCACTTTCAAATATTACTATTCTAAGATTAATGAATAGTTTAGGCAGCGGTTTAGATACCGTATCTATACAAGAGGTACAATTAGGATTATTAGCTGGTTTTAAACCAGAGTCAATCATATTTACCCCTAATGGAGTTTCATTAGAAGAAATTGAGCAAGCTGCCAAATTGGGAGTTCGCATTAATATCGACAACCTTTCTATATTAGAGCAGTTTGGTAGTAAGCATCCAAATATCCCGGTATGTATACGTATTAATCCGCATGTTATGGCGGGCGGAAATTCTAATATTTCTGTAGGTCACATAGATTCTAAATTCGGTATCAGCATTCATCAAATTCCGCATTTACTTCGTATTGTAGAATTAACTAAAATGAATATCAATGGTATTCATATGCATACAGGTAGTGATATTTTAGATATCGACGTATTCTTATATGCCTCTGAAATATTATTCGATACGGCACGTAATTTTAAAAATCTTGATTTTATAGATTTTGGTAGCGGCTTCAAAGTACCTTATAAAGAAGGTGATATTGAAACTAATGTTGAAGAACTAGGTAAAAAATTAAGTACTCGTTTTAATGAGTTCTGTAAAGAATACGGTAAAGATTTAACATTGGCTTTTGAGCCTGGCAAGTTTTTAGTTAGTGAAGCAGGTGTTTTTCTTGCAAAAGTGAACGTGGTTAAACAAACGACATCAACAGTTTTTGCAAGTGTAGATTCTGGTTTCAATCATTTAATTAGACCAATGCTTTACGGTGCAACACATAGTATAAGTAACATATCTAATTCTGCTGGTAGAGAGCGCTATTATTCTGTCGTAGGGTATATCTGTGAGACCGATACTTTTGCCAGTAATAAAAGAATTAATGAAATTAAAGAAGGCGATATTCTTTGCTTTAAAAATGCAGGTGCGTATTGCTTTACCATGGCAAGTAACTACAACTCAAGATTTAGACCGGCAGAGGTTCTTTGGCATAAAGGAAAAGCAATTCTTATACGCGAAAGAGAAACTTTTGAAGATTTAATTCGTAACCAAGTAGATGTAAAAGATTTATTCGCTGTTAAAGAAACAGCAAAAGTGAAATAAAGCATTTGAAAATACGTTAGTTTTGGTATAATAGTTGGTCTAAACACTCAAATTAAACTCATGAAGACGTATTCTTTATCTTTTTCCAAATCATTATTATTTTTAGCCGTGCTCTTTGTTTCGGCTGCTAGTTATGCACAAGAGGTAAATTGGATTTCTTGGGAAGAGGCTGCCGAATTAACGGTAACCGACACAAACCCGAAGAAAGTTTTTATTGATGTGTACACAGATTGGTGTGGATGGTGCAAGAAAATGGATAAGGACACTTTTCAAAATCCTGAGGTAGCTGCTTATATGGCAGAGAACTACTACATGGTTAAATTTGATGGCGAAGGTAAAGATCCTATCGAATATAAAGGAAAGACGTACAAATTTGTTCCATCTGGCAGAAAAGGATATCATGAATTTGCAGCAGCCTTAATGCAAGGTCGCTTAAGTTACCCAACTACTATCTTCTTAGACGAAGAATTAAATATGCTTTCACCAATACCTGGTTATCAAAAACCAGAGCCATTCTTAGAAATAGCGCGTTATTTCGGTAGCGACATTTATAAAGAAAAAAAATGGGATGCTTACGTAAGCAAAACTCGTAAATAATACTTTACTTAATAACAACATATTTAAATAGATTGCTATTCAGTTTCAATAGTTACCAAGCCCCATTGTGTAGTGGTATTCTCTTCATTATTAGATTTAACCAAAACATAAAAAGAACTTCCAGTATTATTAAAAAATCCGTAGTGCCCTTCTGCATCAAATAAGCGGGTATCTCCAAAAATATCCGTTCCTAAAAATTTAGGTAAGGGAATTTCACCATTGAAATTATAAAAATCAGCTGTATACTTTCTTACTACACTACCAGGTTTATTCGCCCAAGAATAGCCATTATCTGAGATACCATAAATTAAATTAGCATTTTTATGAAAATCTACGGTCGTAAATCTTACCTGATTTTCAATAATTAATTTACCATTATACGTCAAATCACTTTGCTGACCAATTGTTGTGTTAAAGATATTACCACTTCTGGCAATTAATTTTTCACCATCTTCTGATAACCATAAATTACCGTCGAAATCAAAATCTCCATGATAAGGAGAATCATAAAGAAACTGAGCAGTTCCTTCGCTTATATCATATTTCTCAACATCTGAAGGGGACAAACCATTATTAGCACCGTAAATAAAGCTACCAGATGGGTGTAATTTTCCTCTTGTACCCGCATAAATTGTATTGCCAGTATGCAATGTTTCAACACCATTTGATAAATCTAAACAACGAATACGCTCATGCTGGTCAGTTCTTGGAAAGGCATACACGAAATTATTAGGAGCTAAAACAACATCAAAAACATCAGCCGTTACTGAATAAAATTCTAGTAATTGCATAGTCTCTAAATTAATATATGACACACGAGCATCATGCCCCACGGCTGCAAATTTGCCATCTTGACTAATAGAAATACAATTTGGAGGCATGTTTAAATTCAAAATCTCTTCGTATTCACTTACCGGATCCAATTTTCTAAGTTGATTTGGGTTACTTGTCACCAACAACAATTTGTCCCCAACACGGTCATATTCAGCATCTATCACTAATCCCTCATTAAACAACCACTTTTCTTCTTTAAAATTTTTGACGCTAATTGGAAATACAATAGTCTGGTCCTGGTCATTAGAAAATGTAATACTAAACTCATATAAATCAGTTTCCAAGGTGGATCTATCAAGTAAAACATTTACATCCATAGCCCCCCCTGCTTTTAACATACCGCTTTCAATAGAAAAATTCAAAGAACCTTCTGTATTATTTAGATTCCAAACAAAATCTACCTCACCCCCATTTATAACCTGAAAATTACCGGTATCTTGATTATAATCGAAAACAAGTTCTTCTGTGGAAAGTCCAAATTGTGAAACCGGAGGTATTTCAACAAAATATTCCACCTCAACAGAAATTTTCCCAGCTCCTACTGTTATAAATTCAATAGTTCCAGTAACAGTTGACCCAGCAATTAAATTTTCAGAAATTGGAAGAATATCAATTTGAGTTAATTGGTTCCCTAAAACACCAGAACTTGGAGTAACCGATAACCAATCTGGCTTTGAACCAACTTGCCATTCTAATGAGCTAACTGGGCTTGATGAAAGGAAAATTTTAGTAATTACATCTTTAGTTAAAACGGCATTTTTCGGAGAAACAACTAATTCTGTATCCGAAGAAATATCATCACTAGTGTTACAATTTATCAACAAAATGGATAGCCCTATTAGAAGAAAACACCAAAAATTTAGACGCATAAATTTTTTCATAAACAAGCAGAAAATTTTATAATAAATGTAACTAAAAAGTCTACGAATTACCTACTATAATTAGGACTCTCTTTAGTGATAGTAACATCATGTGGGTGACTTTCATTAATACCACTAGCGGTAATTTTAACGAATCTACCAGTATCTTGTAGTGTTGCAATATCTTTGGCTCCGCAGTATCCCATACCGGCTTTTAATCCGCCTATAAATTGATGAATACTTTCATACAATTCCCCTTTGTAAGGTACACGACCAACGATACCTTCAGGTACTAATTTTTTAATATCATCTTCAACATCTTGAAAATAACGATCCTTGCTACCTTGTTTCATAGCCTCTACAGAACCCATCCCTCGGTACGATTTAAACTTTCTACCTTCATAGATTATCGTTTCTCCAGGAGATTCTTTTGTTCCTGCTAAAAGTGACCCTAGCATTACCGTATCTGCACCGGCTGCAATAGCTTTTGGAATATCACCGGTGTAACGAATACCACCATCTGCAATTACCGGAACACCTGAACCTTTTATAGCTGCCGCTACTTCTAATACCGCAGAAAACTGAGGAAAACCAACACCTGCAACTACCCTTGTAGTACAAATAGAACCTGGACCAATACCCACTTTAACGGCATCTGCACCTGCATCTACCAAATATTTTGCTGCCGCTCCTGTAGCAATGTTACCTACGATAACATCAAGATTCGGAAATTTCTTTTTTACTGCCTTTAATACCTCTACTACACCTTTGGTATGACCGTGAGCTGTATCAATTACAACTGCATCTACACCTGCATTAACCAATGCCTCTGCTCTTTCTACAGCATCGGCTGTAACACCTAAAGCAGCTGCAACACGAAGCCTGCCGAACTGATCTTTATTAGCACTGGGTTTTTGGGTAAGTTTTGTAATATCTCGAAATGTGATCAAACCTACCAACTTATAGTTTTTATCTACGACAGGTAATTTTTCAATTTTATGTTCTTGCAGTATATCTTCCGCCTCTGAAAGTGAAGTCCCTTCTGCAGCTGTCACCAAATTCTCTGAAGTCATTACCTCAGAAATTGGTCTTTCATTATTTTTCTCAAAACGTAAATCTCTATTGGTTACAATACCTAAAAGTTTACCGTTGGCATCTACGATCGGTATACCTCCAATACCGTACTCCTTCATACTAGCTTTAGCATCTTGTACTTTAGAGTCAAGTGGCAAAGTAACAGGATCTAAGATCATACCACTTTCAGCTCTTTTCACTTTTCTCACCTTCATTGCCTGTTGCTCAATAGACATATTTTTGTGCAACACACCAATACCACCTTCCTGAGCCATGGCGATTGCCATTCTAGACTCGGTAACCGTATCCATCGCTGCCGATATTATAGGTACGTTTATAGTAATATTTCTTGTGAATTTTGTCTGAATACTGACTTCTCTTGGAAGTACTTCAGAATATGCAGGTACTAATAATACGTCGTCGTACGTTAGACCTTCTCCTAGAATTTTGTTTTGGTGAGCTTGCATAGCAATTAAGGATTTAATTGCGTGCAAATATAGTGAATATAGTTGGTTTATTAATTCTTCATGAAACCTTAGTAAAAGCTTCACATAAATTAAACATCGATAGCTTAAAAACACCGATAACCGAAACACCATTAGTAACCACAAAAAAACTCAAGAGTACTATTCTAAAGTTTAAACTGCAGCGTAGCATAAAACGTTCTAGGTTCTGAAGGAATAATGCCCGGCCCTGGATAACCAGTAGCTCTGCGTGTAAAATAACTGTTATTAAGAACATTGTTTATACCTGCCTCAAGCTTCCAGTTCTTGTATGTATATGCTAATGAAAAATCAAGAATATCATAAGCAGGTATTTCGCCCTCAATGCCTCTTTGATTATCATTTATATCTTGTGGAGCATTGGTAGCATCTGTATACTGTCTTGATAGATAGGTATACTGTAAACTTCCCAGTAAGTTACCGTAACCAAAATTTAACCCTGTTTTTAAGTTTACAGCTGGTATAAACTCCACATTATTACCTTCTACATTTGTCTCTTCAGAAGACAAATATTCAGATTCTGTAAGGGCGAGGTTTAAAAAGTAGTTCAATTTTAATTTATCATTTCCACTAAAAAAAGTTTCCTTGATACTCCAATTCCCAAAGCTTTCTAATCCATACATAAAAGCGGTACCAATATTCCCGCGAAAGCGAATAATGCTCCCTGTCTCTACTTCTACACCAGCTGCATTAATCTGAGTTTCACTTTTAAGAATTTCGCCAAGTCTATTATCATACAACAGACCAAAAGCACTAACATCATAAGAAAAGACATTATTATGCCTTCCTCGCAAACCAAAATCCGCAGTAAAACCATCTTCATCACTAATGTTCTCATCTACTTGAAACGAAGGATTAACAACCCTAATATCACTAAAAGTGACCGACCTGTAGTTTTGAGAAAAATTACCATAAAATTCTACACTTGGGTTTAGTTTATACGTAGCACCTAAACCAAGTAATAAAAATGTTCTATCAAAAGCCCTATTATCCTCTACATCTTCATTTAACAATGAGTTACCTGCCAAATCTAATACGATGTTTTTGTAGCTACCTATACTTTCTGTATTAATATGCTCTAGCCTAAAACCAGGTGTCAAAGTCAATTTAGAGTTTATATTAAAAATATTCTCTCCGAAAAAAGCAAGATTGGAGTTTGGAAAATTAAATTGAGACTGCCTTTCATAATTAGGAAATTCATCATCAGCAAAATTAAAATCGGCATTTGAAGCCGTTGTACCTGGCCCCTGTCTTTGATTGTTATCTGTTCTATAAATTTTAGACCCGACCAATAAAGCAGATTCGGTATCACCCAGTTTATATCTGGTAAGCAATCTTGCCTCTGCACCCCAGTTTTGAAATTTATCTATGAGCAATTCTCTGGGTTCTTCTAAATCATCGGGCTGTGATACTCTATTTGTTCTAAACCCAAGCGCACTTCTTGATGCATCTAAGCCAAAAACATTTAAGCTAAAATCCATTTTTGAAGAGAATTTGTGATCTAAACGAAGAGAATATAATTTCCAATCAACATCGAACCAGTTTCTATCTCTATTACTAAACGTTGGGTCTTCGATAAATTGAGCATCGGTTAAGCCTCCAGGTTGCTGGGCTAAATAATTTAAAAATGTTGTCTCTAGTGTAACCTTAGTTTTATCTGAAAATTCATAACCAACATGAGCAAAATAATTTCTACTGTTATACGCAGAATTTGGTCTAAACCCATTACCTTCTTTATAATTGAAATAGGTATAGTAACTAACTTTACGAACCGTACCACTTAAGCTATTAAAACTGGTTTTAAGGTTATAAGACCCTACAGTTTGTCTACTCACCAATTCTATTTTCTTTGTGGTATTTGGTTGCTTAAACTTAAAGTTCACCAAACCACCAAATTGGGTGCCATATTGCAAAGAAGCGGCACCTCTAACCACTTGAATTTCTTCTAGTGCCTCTGCTGGAGGTGTATAGTAACTTTCTGGATACCCTAAAACATCCGCACTAATGTCATAACCATTCTGTCTGGTGTTGAAATTTGCCGTTCTATTGGGATCTAAACCTCTACCGCCAATATTAAGTTGCAAACCAGCATCACCATTATCATAAATATTTAGCCCCACTACTTGACTATATATTTGCCTAGGGTTATTGGCTGCTAAATTTCCTGTTATACCTTCTAATAATACCACTTCACTTTTTTTACCTGCATAAATTGCGGTACCATCTACTTTCTTTAATTGTTTTAAAGCAAAAACTTCTTCTCTTTTCTGCGTAAGTACCACTTCTGATAAGTTTTGAGTTTTCAATCGCTGCAAAACTATATTGAATGTAGTATTACCGTTGACAACAAGATCTTGTTCTAAAATCTCAAATTCATATGCAAATGCAACAAGTGTATAAGTCCCAGAAGTTAAGTTATCTAGCACATAATATCCTTGAGAATTGGTAGTTTCTAAGCGCTCTAGTTCCTTAATATACAATTCTGCATCTGGTATTGGCTCGCCATCAGTATCCAATACTTGCCCAGTAATATTAAATTGCCCAAAAACAGGGAACGACAGAAATACTAACAATAGCAAAAAACTAAATTCCTTTAATCTCATCTTTAAATGGTGTTATCCAATTCTTATGTAAAAAAGACTCTTCCTCTTTGGTTAAATCAATAGTAGGGTCTATATATGTTGTACTTAATCTTCCGTTTAAACTTACTTGGCAATCTACATATACTTGTACATTTTCATGTCCATCGTTTTCAAAATGTTCTTTCAAAAAATGAGCATATTCCAATATAAAGTCGGGCTGAAAAGCCATTTGTTTTTCTTGAATAGGAGTTAGAAAATCTGAATTGTTCACATAAAACCATCGACCCGTATCTCCATTTACTATTTTAAATTGCGCATATCCCGTTTTTTCCATTAACATCACTCGCCATGAAAAACGATATCCCTCTTCTGTCCAAAACAACTCACCCGGATACAAAAGATATCTAAATGGTAATATAAGCTGTAGACAAAAGAAAAGTGCCAGTATTCCATATTTCATTTTGACTTTAAAAGTCGGTATTTGCTTGAAAACTTTACCTGTATTGAAACTACTAGAATCAATCTTGAAAAGTTTGGAAATGAAGCCTATTATTTTTGAATGAATACTGACGTCGAAAAATATCATGGCAGAGATGATCATTACAAAAGGAAAAACGCCAATTGGGAACAATACTCTGGTAAGTACATGAAATAGTACAACGATTACGAATGCAAAGGTTCTTGTCTTTTTATTAAGGAGTAAAAAAGGAATACATAAATCGAACAAAGCACCTGACCAACTAAAAGCATAGTGCACCCACTCTTCGCCAAGTAAACTGCCTATTAAAGGAGTATCAAATTTAGAAGGCAACCAGATTTTTAAAGGCATGGCTTTTAGCAACCAATCTGAATTCAATTTCGCCAAACCTGCATAAAAATAGACGATTCCTAATAACAATTTTATGCTATTTATGGTCCAACTTGGTATGTACTGAAATGCTTTTTTAGAATTTCTACGGGCGTCTAAAGAGAAATAAGCATTTGCCGGTAAAAAAATCAACAAAAAACTTAACAGACTAATAAAGTAATAATGATTTAAATACGTAGTCTTATCCATAAGCTCTATATAGGTAAAGCTTAAAAAAAACACTATAATTGCGAGTTTATAACGATAACCGAGAACTACCAACATGGCAGAAATTGCGCATACAATAAAAATCAAATAAGTGAATTCACCAATTGGTTTCACCCATTCAAAGCCATAATAAGAGAAAAAGAACTTAGGCTGCAGATAAAATTTATCGATCCAACCATAAGCCCAAAATCTAATTATACTTAAAAGCATCATTAAACCGAATAAAATACGAAAGACCGCCAATGGGGCGGCCTCTACGGGAGCTTTTATATATGTATCTATTATCGACTTCATTAATCACCATCTGCATCAACAAAATCAATACTGATACTCATGGCAGAAACCATGTCTACCTTTAGCATTGGTACTGCTTTTTGTACTTCGTCATATGCCAAAAACATAGCAGTGGGCGTACTATTATTTTCAATTTCTTCTCTAAAGGCCGCCAAATCTTGAACCATAACTCTAGCTGTATTGAATTGAGCATTAATAAGAGAAGATAAATCTTCGCCATCTTTTACTGTATTCAGCGCATCTAAATAAGAAGCAAGGCTTTCACCTTCAGTTCCGGAATTAAAATGTTTACCGTTGAAAAAATCTTGAACAGCATTTAGTCCTTCTAAAAATAAATCATTAGAAATAGTAGCATCAAAATACCCTTCAACATTCTGAGCTAAGGTACTACCAGAAAAAACACCTAATGGAATTCCCATTTTACCCGCTCTCAAATATTTTTCAAAATAAAAAATATAATCATTTACCATGCGGTCTACAGAGGCTGTAGACGAAGCTCCATCATTAGCAACGAACGTATCTCTATAGCCATCTTTCCAGCCTGTCAATACAGTACCGGTCAACGTTTTCATATCTAACAAAACATCTTCTGTAAACGTAAATAGAGTATCTTTATCATCGCCGTTATAGAAAGCTAAAATCGCTGCATCATCCTCTCCTAAACCATTCAACAAATAATCTAGTGCCGGAAAACCTTTAGAGCTTCTATTGGATGAAAGCGACAAATCATATGTATCTGTAGTTATGAATTCATCTATATTATCGGTATTAGTAGGGTAAATATTCATATTTAACTGAAACCCCACAGTTTCTGCCGGACCAATTTCATACATGGCAACATTTTGATAAGATATATATGCATTTACCCAAGATGAACGTAATTCAACCAAGTTGACCTCACTTGCATCCTCTTTAAAAGTATTAAATGAACTTACCAATATTTCTAAGTCAGAAGAAAATGCTTCATAAGATGGTATAATAATATTATCGGCCCAATTTATTAGCATAGCGCTACGCTCAAAAGAAACTTCATCAACCGGGTTTACAACCTCAGTAACTTCAGAATCACTATCACTGGAACATGCCCAAACCAAGGTCAAAACAATTAAAAATCCAATAATCCTTTTCATCTCTTATTTTTATTTATTCTAATTAAATACAAAAATAAAAAAAGCTGTTCATACTATTTAGCATGAATAGCTTTTTTTATACCCAATTAATCGGCAGCTTGTGCTACCGTAAAATCAAATCTCGCTGCTATATCTTCTGAAATAGAATCTAATGTTGTTGATTCTACATTCCATAGACCATTATCCCCATCATCTAAAAAATCTGTTAAGAAAGCATCAACCTCAGCTTTTGTAAAATAAGGATCAGTAGAGTTTGGTTTTCTAGTAAATTGTAAACTATAGATAAAACCGTATGCCTCTGAAAGTGCATGGAACGCTCCACCAATATTAGGAGCTTCCCCTTCTAATTTTGTTTTACCATTTTGCAAGTAATAAACCGCTCTAATAGCAATTACTTTAGAAATGTTAGCCTTGATTATTTCTGCTTGTAAATCTCTAATATCATAATCTTTAGCAACAATTGCTGCACGACCTAATTTAAAGGCGTCAAATATATCATCTGCTATACCTTCAAAATCTAAATCTCCATTGGCACGTTCTATATATTCGTTCAAGAAACTATCTGCCCCCAAATCGGCATTAGGATTTGCTTGATCGGTATTTAAACCATAGGCATAACCATAAGCTTCATCCCATTTGTGCTCCATTGTAGTATAGTCCTTACCTTCCTCTACTACATCTGCATCATTATTAGCAACATTGTCCGCCTCATCCAATACAGCAGTACTTAGGTAGTTATTCAGCATCTGATCTGTCATTAAGCCACCTATTAATGATTTTGCAAACATTTGATTATATTCCAAGCCATTCGCATTTACATAACGGGTACTTTCACCATCAGATAATTGCCCTGCAGTACCAACTGTAGCAGCCACTTCCCAGTTAGGATAAATTTCTATTACCTGAGCACTAATAAATCCATCAAGATCACCTCGAATTATAGCTTGGTCTGTTGCATTTGTAGAAAAATAATCTGCAGAAGCTGCTACCTTACTTCGAAGACTTTTATCTGACTCATTTAATGCTGCTTCTCCAAAATCGATATCTCCTTCTACATGAGCGAACATCCCCCTTAAATCATCAAGTGTATTTGTTGGGATATTAAAATTTGACAAAAGCTCTTGCCCCATTTTTATTCTTGTCGTTTGCCCATCAAAACTAACCGAAGAAGAACCGTTTCTGGTAAATACGTAAGAATTTGGCACTTCAAATTCAACAAAACAATTGTCGCAAGGCGAAAGCTCTAATCCATCATCAGAACTACAAGATGTCATTGCTAAACCAGCAAACATGATTATCACTAAAAAATATTTATTCATTTTATTATCCGTTTTTATTTAGACTTGTTTAAAATAACAATGCAAACGTATAACATGTTTCAATACGAAACAAGATTATCTATAATAAATCTAAATAACCTTAACCTTAAATTAAAGTTTGGAATATGTACAGTATCTTATGTACTAATGATATTTTGAAAATAACTCAGTAGCTTTATTATAAGAAGCTTCAAATGTCATCCAATTAACTCCAGAATCTACTTTCTGCGAAGTAAAATAAGAAAGCATTTTCTCGGTAGGCATGTTACCGGTTAAATCATCTTTCGCCATTGGGCAACCACCAAAGCCTTGTATGGCACCATCGAAACGTCTACAACCAGATTCGTAAGCCGCGGCAACTTTCTCGTGCCACTTGATAGGTGTAGTATGCAAATGTGCACCAAATTCGATATTCGGATATTTTGGAATAAGATTCGAGAATAAGTATGAAATCATTTCTGGGTCAGATGAGCCTACAGTATCTGAAAGAGATAATATTTTAGCGCCCATTTTTGCGAGTTTTTCTGTCCACTCCCCTACAATATCAACATCCCATGGGTCGCCATAAGGGTTACCAAACCCCATAGAAATATAAGTCACCACCTCTTTGTTTGCGGCATCGGCTAAATTGAATATTTCTTGTAAAGTCTCTATCGATTGTGCAATAGTCTTATGCGTGTTTCGCATTTGAAAATTTTCTGAAATAGAAAAAGGGAAACCCAAATAATCGATTTCCGGATACGAAACGGCATCTTCTGCACCGCGAATATTGGCAACAATAGATAGCAGTTTTGTATTCGTTTTTGACAAGTCTAATTTTGCCAAAACCTTGGCAGTATCTACCATTTGTGGTATTGCTTTTGGCGAAACAAAGCTTCCGAAATCTAGCGTATCAAATCCACAACCCAATAACGATTGTATATATCTCACCTTTTCATCTGTAGGTATAAATTGCTTAATGCCTTGCATGGCATCTCGAGGGCATTCTACAATTTTGATATTTGAATTAGACATTTCGTAAAAATACAAACTCTAAATAAGTATCACCTATTAATAATTCAAATAAACTACCCAAAAAATAAATAAACAGCAATACCAATGAAGACCATAATCTGAACCCATTTTAAAACAAAACCGGTTTTCTTATTAGCGGTTAAAAAAATTGAAATTTGACCAGATAGTAGCGCAATACTGCCAAAGACAACCGAAGAAACCAATATGAACAAAAAACCAAGTGTATAGAATTGTATGACAGTACTTAAGGAATCTGAAAATAGAAACCCTGGAAAAAAGGCAAGAAAGAATATAGTCACTTTCGGGTTTAATACATTCATTATAAAACCCTGTTTATATAATGACCTTAAGCTTTTTTTATTTTTCGTTTCTCCACCAATAGCTATAACATCTCCTCCTTTATAAACCATTACTGCTAAATAAATCAAGTAGGCGGCACCGAACATTTTTATAAAAGTAAATATCGCGGGATTATTCTTAATAATCGCAGAAACCCCGAATGCCAGTAAAGTAGTATGCACTAAACAACCCGTCATTAAACCTGCTACGACCGCTAATCCATTTCTTTTACCATTGGTCATACTTTGTATGAGCACAAAAATATTATCTGGTCCTGGTGAAAGTGCTAGAACAAAGGTTGCCATAGAAAAAGCCAATAATATATCGTAATTCAATCTAGAAGATATTAGTTTGACCTGAAAAGTACGAATAACCATGTATTACACCTATTTTTAATATCTTGTATAAAAATCAATACACTATGAAAATTAAAGTACTTCTATTACTAATTAGTATTTCGTTCATGTCAAACGCTTTTGCGAAGACAGATGAAAACATGACCAATACAACCATGATTCAAACCGATAGTCTTTTAAGGCATACTGTCTTTTTTAAGTTCAAAGAAGGTACAACTGCAGAACAAATAAAAAAAGTAGAAGATACATTCAGCGCATTACCTTCAAAAATTGAGCAAATTAAAGGATATGAATGGGGATTGAACAATAGCCCAGAAGGTTTGAACAAAGGCTTTACCCATGCCTTTTTCCTAACTTTTGAAAGTGAAGAAGATCGTGCAATTTATTTACCGCACCCAGACCACAAAGCATTTGGCGCTGTATTGACTCCTTTTTTAGATGATGTCTTTGTTGTTGATTACTGGACCAAACCATAAATTAAAATCTCACATATATAAAATGCCCTTGCACAATTTGTACAAGGGCATTTATTTTTATAGGAATAGTTAAAATCTTAAACCGCAGCTTTTTCAATAAGCGCTTTATTAATTTCTTTAATCAAAGCCGGACCTTCATAAACAAAGCCTGTCCATAATTGAATTAGATCTGCACCAGCTTCTAATTTCTCGATAGCATCTTCTGCAGAGTTTATACCACCCACACCGATAATTGGGAATGCCTTGTTACTCTTTTCCGCTAAAAATCTTATTACCTCAGTGCTTCTATCTTTTAAAGGAGCACCACTTAGTCCGCCAGCTTCTTCTGTTACTAAAGCATGTGATTTTAAGTTCTCTCTAGAAATAGTTGTATTCGTAGCTATAATACCATCAATAGTTGTTGTTTTTACAATATCAATAATATCTAACAATTGGCTATCGGTAAGGTCTGGCGCTATTTTTAATAAAATAGGTTTACGCACAGTCGACTTGCGTTCACTTTGCTTTGAATTCTCTAATTGAAGCTCATTTAGCAAAGCTGTTAATGGCTCTTTATCTTGTAATTCTCTTAAGCCAGGTGTGTTGGGTGAGCTTACATTTACTACAAAGTAATCTACGTGATCGAATAAAGCGTCAAAACAGATTAAGTAATCTTTAATTGCTTCATTGTTCGGTGTCACTTTGTTCTTACCTATATTACCACCAATAAGTACTTTATGATTTTTCTTTAAATTCTCAACTGCTTCAAAAACCCCGTGGTTATTAAACCCCATTCGGTTTATGATAGCCTTATCTTCTTTTAAACGAAATAATCTTTTCTTCGGATTTCCATCTTGAGGCTTTGGGGTAAGAGTGCCAATTTCTACGAATCCGAATCCGAAATCTGATAATTCGTTATATAACACCGCATTTTTATCAAAACCAGCAGCTAAACCAACAGGATTCTTAAATTTCAATCCGAATAGTTCACGTTCCAAAAGTTTATCTTCTACTACGAACATTGATTTAATAAGTCCTGATAATCCTATTTTGGAGAAAAACTTAATGCTCGAAAAACTAATATGGTGAACTTTTTCTGGGTCAAGAAGAAATAAAAGAGGTCTAATAAAAAGCCTGTACATGTATATATTTTAGAAGCCGTAAAAATACAAACTGTAATTGAGAAAGTTAAGCAATACTTTATCTGTTTTCACTAGATATACTATCTGTGTAGACAGCGGGCACAACAATGTAAGGGGATCGCGAAGCATTTTTACATAAAGACAAGTACAAATCGTATTGTTTTGAATTGAACAAAGCCAACATTCTTTTATCGATCATTTTCTGAACCCTACCCATACTATCCATAACACTTTTATATTCATCGGCTAATTGTTGTAGCTCTTTAACACTACTTTGAGGATGTCTATTCTTTACGTTTTCTAATTCATTGCTCAAAACATCATTTCGGTATTTTATCTCGCCACTAAAACTTTCTAATTTCTCGCGTTGCATTTCGTTCAATTGAAAAATATCAGAAATAATAGAATCGTTCGTAACACCTACCCCAAGAATACAATCTGCCTGTGCATTTACATTTGCGAAAAGTAAAAGAAAAGCTATTGCCACTACATATCTAATTTTCATCATCATTTAATTTATCGAATCTTACGTTTACCAATTTACAATTTATAACCTTATTTTTGATAAAACCCATTTTACATGCAGCACATCATCGATCGTTTCATAAGTTATATTACTATTGATACGCAGAGCGACTCATCATCAGAAACTACACCAAGTACCCAAAAACAATGGAATTTAGCGAATAAATTAGTAGATGAATTACGCGCTATAGGTCTATCTGAAGTTACGATAGATGAAAATGCCTATATAATGGCCACCTTACCTTCAAATGTAGATCATGAAGTACCTACCATTGGTTTTATTTCTCATTTTGATACATCTCCTGATTTTTCAGGTACGAATGTAAATCCGCAAATAATTAGAAATTACGACGGTAAGGACATTGTGCTGAACAAAGAAGAAAACATCATATTGCCATCTAGTTATTTTGATGATCTATTACAATACATTGGTCAAACCATTATAACTACAGATGGCACCACCCTCTTAGGTGCAGATGATAAAGCAGGTATTACCGAGATAGTAACTGCTATGGAGTATTTGGTAAATAACCCAGAAATAAAGCATGGCACTATTAGAATTGGGTTTACACCTGATGAAGAAATTGGTCGTGGAGCACATAAATTCGACGTTGAAAAATTTGGCGCAGAATGGGCATATACTATGGATGGTAGCCAGATTGGTGAACTGGAATATGAAAATTTCAATGCAGCAGGTGCCAAAATAACGATTAAAGGAAAAAGTGTACACCCAGGTTATGCAAAAGGGAAAATGGTAAATGCACTTTTAATCGCCAATAAGATTATAAGCGATTTACCCAAGCATGAAATACCTGAAGAAACATCTGGCAGAGAAGGCTTTTTTCATGTGAATCATTTTAACGGAGAAATCGAAAATGCTACCGTAGAATTGATTATAAGAGACCATGATTTAAAGCATTTTGAGCAACGTAAACAACTAGTAAAAGACATTGTCCAAAAATATAATAACGTTTACGACAATTGTATTGAGCTAGAATTAAAAGATCAATACTTTAATATGAAAGAAAAGGTAGAACCTGTTTTTCATATTATAGAGACCGCTAAAAAGGCAATGGAAGATATTGGTATAAAACCAATCATTAAACCAATACGCGGTGGCACCGATGGTTCTCAGTTAAGTTATATGGGCTTACCATGCCCTAACATATTTGCTGGCGGTCATAATTTCCATGGCAAGTATGAATATGTACCTGTAGAGAGTATGCAGAAAGCAGTTGAAGTTATTGTACGTATTTGTGAGCTGACAGCAAACCAATGACACAATGGAAAAGCAAGAGAAATTAGAGGAATTCTATACAACAGCACATCGTTTTAAAAATGAAGTAACTGTATTAAGAACTCTTGCCTTAGCCTGTGGAATAACAGAAACTTACAAATGGAATTTCCCAACATATATGGTAGATAATAAAAACATCATCGCCATAAACAAATTCAAAAATCACTTCGGAATTTGGTTTTTTAACGGTGTCTTTTTAAGTGACCCTAAAAAGGTTTTAGAAAATGCACAAGATGGAAAAACCATGGCGATGCGCCACTGGAAATTTACAACACTTGAAGGCATTGATAAAAAAGATATTACATCTTATATAGATGAGGCTATAGAAAATCAAAAGAAAGGCTTACAATTAAAAGTCGAGAAAAAACCTAAGACCAAAATTGTTATTCCCTCTCAGTTATATATTACATTGGAAAACAACGACGACATTAAAGCTGCTTTTGAAAAACTAACTTATTCTAAACAGAAAGATTTCGCTGAGTATATAGCAAGCGCCAAACAAGAAAAAACAAAACTGTCGCGTTTAGAAAAGATAGTTCCGTTAATTTTAGTTGGCAGGGGAATTCATGACATTTACCGTAAATAAATTACAAAGACGGTAATTTCCAGCCATTGTGATAAGTGGCTTTTAAATACTGATTTGCTTCTTCATTTTTAAATTGCCCTGTAGTTTCATCCCAATAAATTCTATTTCCGGTCTTAAAGGCAACATTACCCATATGCGATACCAAAGCAGCATCATAACCAACTTTTATAGGTGCATTCAATTTAGAATTATCCCTACTTTTTACCGCATCGATAAAATTCTGCGTGTGTAAATCCAATCCGCTAAGTCCGCCATTATCATGTCTTACCGCTTCCATTTTTGGAATACCATCTTTACCCCAACCTTGAAATTCTTTTTCAGGAATAATTTCCCAACCACTTCTATCTAAAACAAGGGTACCATTATTACCTATAAAAGCAATTCCATGGTTTCGACCATAATTACCTCCATCAATACCTGTTGCATGTTCCCAAAGAATTGAGAATCCGTCATACTCATATACTGTTTGCAATGTATCCGGAGTTTCTGATGCATCGTTAGGATACGCAAATTTACCACCTAACGCCATTACAGATTTTGGAGTTTCTGCTTTCATACCATACAAAGCATAATCCATTAAATGCACACCCCAATCTGTCATTAATCCGCCTGCATAATCCCAAAACCATCTAAAATCGAAATGAAATCTATTCTTGTTAAATGCTCTATCTGGCGCTGGACCTAACCACATTTTATAATCTACTCCCGCAGGAACGGATGAATCTGCCACCACAGGCACAGGTTTCATCCACCCTTGGTATGCCCAAGCTTTAGCCAAACGTATTTCGCCCAATGCTCCCGAATGAACATATTTAATAGCGTCGACAAAATGTGGCTGACTACGTTGCCACTGCCCTATTTGCACCATTCTATCGCGAGTCTGCACAAAGTCTAACATAATGTTCGCTTCTTGCACAGAGTTGGCAATTGGTTTCTCACAATACACATCTTTACCTGCCTGTAAAGCATCCGTTAATTGAAGGCAATGCCAGTGATCTGGTGTACCAATGATAACGACATCAATATCTTTATTCTCGTACATTTTTCGATAATCGCTATACCATTTTGGCTTTTTGATTCCTGCTTTTTCCAAATCGGAAGTTCTCTCTCTTAGAACATTCTCATCAACATCACACAAAGCGATAACATTAATTTCGCTCATTTTAAGGAAAGAAGTCAAATCTGAAAACCCCATTCCTTTACAACCTACCAAACCAACATTAATAGTATCGTTGGCTCCTACACTCTTTCGCATCATTGATAGTAATTCCATAGGTAACATAAACGATGCACCTGTCATAACTAAACCTGCGGTACCTTTTCTAATAAAACTTCTTCTGTTGTGTGGCATATTGTTGATTTCAAGTGTACTTAAATATACCAAATTTGGGCATAAAAAAACACCGATGTTTCCATCGGTGTTTTTTATATGAATTCAGAAAAAATTATTTCTTTTCTGGAGCGTTTAATTTAGCGCTCATTTCCATGGATATGGCAGATCTATCAAACTTTAACTTCCCGGCCATTGTTTCCAACACACAAGAAAAATCATTATCGTTCAAATCTACTACTTTACCGTGCAGACCACTTTTGGTAATTACACGATCACCACGTTTTAATTCTGCCGAAAATTTCTTTTCATCCTTCTGTCTTTTCATTTGAGGTCTGATCATAAAAAAATATGCGACCACAAAAATTAAAATCATCGGAAGAAACTGCCCTATATCACCCATTTTTGGTATATCTGTTATTTATAATTATTTAACAGGTCCTAATGGAGCTGCTCCTTTTGGGTTAACGAAAGCTTTAATTCTTAAAAGCTCTGAACCTTTTTCAGTATTTGCTGTAACTGTAATTGTTTTAGTTACTTGATTTTGACCAGAACCATTAAAGTTTACTTTTAACTCACCGGTTTCACCTGGCGCAATAGGATCCTTTGGAGGATTAGGTACTGTACAACCACAGCTACTTTTTGCATCGGTAATAATTAATGGAGCATTACCTGTATTGGTAAAAGTAAATACGGTCTCTTGTGGAGTACCTTGCTCAATTGTACCAAAATCATGCTCTGCTTTCTCGAAAGACATTACAGGTACTGCTTTAGCAGCCTCATCTCTTACCGCAGCCTCTGCTACATTATCAGTTTTAATCTTACTTGATGCATTGTCTTTACAAGAAGTAAAAGCTACCATTGATACAAGACCAACAATTAGAACTATTTTTTTCATACTATTTAGATTTATCAATTATTTGTAAAATTATAAAATATTTTTATAATAGACCTCTTCCCATTTTATTAAGCTTTCCTTCTGACTTGTATTCTTTAGTAAGCTTATCAAGAATTCCGTTTATAAATATGCTACTTTTTGGTGTAGAGTATTCTTTAGCAATTTCTAAATACTCATTTATGGTTACCCTTTCTGGTATAGAAGGAAAATGTAATAACTCGCAAATAGCCATTTTTAATAGAATACTATCAATACCGGCGATACGATCTTTATCCCAATTCGGCGTTTTACCTTCAATCTCTTTTTCTAAAGCATCGTTTTTTAATAATGTTCTAGATAGCAATTGCATGGCAAAAGTCATATCATCATCATCTTTTAATAGACTTGGCAAAAAGTAAGATTCTGGGTGTACCTGTTTCGCTTTCTTTAAATGCTTTAAGATAAAGGTATTGACAATAGGTATATCATCTACCCAAGTTAACTTATCATCTTCAAAGTAATCGTAAATTTTATCGTTAGGCGCTATAATGTTCTTGAACAAATTCAGTACTAATTCTTTATCTGCTGCATAGTCGCTTTCTGGTGTAGACATGTATTCTTGATATGCCTCGCTCTCAATAATCTCTTTATAGATGAGTTTTACATACTCTTCGTTCAAGTACCAGTTATCTAACTTTCTATGTGTAATTTCTTCCTCTAAGGTCTTGTTCTCAACAATTTGCAACAGCAATCTGTTTTGAATAAACTTTTTAGGATTTGGGAAAGCTGCCTTCTTGTCGCTAATGTATTTATTGGCAGATAAAGAAATTTGGTCTGCAGCTCTTTTTTGTAACTCTACAAAAAGACTTAGCCACAACAAGTATAGCGTATAGGTATTCTCTATGCTTACCTTTAAAAACTTCTCTTGTTTTTGTAATGAATCGTCCTTAGACTGAATTAGAGCGTAAATACTCTGCATTACCTTAACCCTAATGTGCCTTCTTGTAAGCATTTGAAAGAACTTATTTAATATATTAGTAAATAACCTCGGGGCAAGCCCTTGGAGCATTAAATCTCGATTATCGAATAAATAAAGCCGCAAAGGTAAGTATCTATTTAAAGGGTCACAATAGCAATCGTATTTATCTTAGCTTATTTATAACATATCGTTTTAGGTCAAAAAACTATCTTTGCCCATAAAAATTTACACTATTACCTTTTCTACCACTTATGAAAGAACTTAAGCATCTAAATAAATACTTTAAAAAATACTGGCTTAAGCTTTTTTTCGGGATTATTATTACTGTTATAGCCAGGCTATTTCAATTGATCATGCCTTCTTACGTCAATAATTCTATTACCGTAGTTGAGCAATATATAAAAGCTGAAATAGAAAAATCTACCGCGCAAGATTTGTTGATGGAGTATATTCTTATAATTATTGGTGCCGCTTTTCTCTCTGGGTTCTTCACTTTTTTAATGCGCCAATTAATTATCAATATTTCTAGATATATAGAATATGACCTTAAAAATGAAATATTCGATCACTACCAAAAACTAAGTCTGAACTTCTATAAGAAAAATAGAACAGGCGATTTAATGAACAGAATCAGCGAAGATGTAAATGAAGTACGTATGTATGCGGGTCCGGCTATCATGTATGGCATACAGACACTAACATTATTTGCCTGCTTAATTCCGTTAATGTTCATTAAAGCACCAACCCTGGCAGCATATACCTTACTACCATTGCCTTTTCTATCAGTTTTAATATATCAAATAAGTAAGGTAATACACAAGAGAAGTACTATAGTACAACAGTATTTATCTACGTTATCGACTTTTACACAAGAAATATTTTCAGGTGTATCGGTTATAAAAGCATATGCGTTAGAGCCACAAACAAATAAGGACTTAGAAAAACTTGCCATTGAAGGCAAAGAAAAGAGTGTTAGTTTGGCTAAAGTAAATGCTTGGTTTTTCCCTCTAATGATACTCTTAATAGGTATCAGTAATATTTTAGTCATTTATATAGGAGGAAAACAATACTTGGCGGGTGAAATTGAAGTTGGATTGATTGCGGAGTTTATATTGTACGTAAACATGTTAACATGGCCTGTTGCAATTGTAGGATGGCTTACATCTATTGTACAAAGAGCTGCTGCCAGTCAAGAACGCATCAACGAATTTTTAAATCAGGAATCGGAAATTAAAAACATGCCCACCCACGAGCATACCGTAAAAGGTAAAATTGAATTTAAAGATGTAGATTTTACTTATCAGGACACCAACATCAATGCCTTAAAACATTTATCATTTACCATAAATGAAGGGGAGACGACTGCTATTATTGGCAAAACTGGTTCGGGTAAATCTACTATTCTAGATTTAGTAGCTAGATTATACGATACTACATCAGGCGAAATTTTAATAGATGACGAGCCTATTAAAAATATTGACCTAACTAGTTTAAGAGAATCTATTGGTGCCGTACCACAAGATGCTTTTCTGTTTTCCGACAGTATAAAGAACAATATTAAATTCGGAAAAGAAGACGCTACAGACCAAGAAATCATGGACATTGCCAAAGATGCCGTTGTTCACGAAAACATAATGGGTTTCTCTAAAAAATACGATACTATTTTAGGCGAAAGAGGTATTACCTTAAGTGGCGGACAAAAACAACGTGTTTCAATTGCGAGAGCATTAATAAAGAAACCACAAATTTATTTATTCGATGATTGCCTTTCTGCGGTTGATACAGAAACGGAAGAAGAAATTTTAAGCAATCTTAAAAAAGCATCTAAGAATAGAACTACATTAATTGTAAGCCATAGAGTTTCTTCGGCTAAAAATGCAGATAAAATATTGGTGTTAGATGACGGCAGACTCATTCAAGAGGGCACGCACGACGAATTAAATACCCAAGAAGGGTATTATAAAGACCTCTATAGCAAACAGCTCTCAGAGAAAGAAAGTTAGAAAATTGTTGTCGGATAACGATTTTTTTTTCATTTTTGATAGCATAACGACACTAAACATTAGAAATGAGCGAAAGAGATTTATCAGATCAGGAAGAAATTCACTCCAAAGTTTTACGCGCAGGTAGAAGAACGTACTTTTTCGATGTAAGAAGTACAAAGGCCGGGGACTATTATTTAACGATTACAGAAAGTAAGAAATTTACACATGACGATGGTTCATTCCATTACAAAAAGCATAAAATTTATTTATACAAAGAAGACTTCGACGCCTTTAAAGAAAATGTAGAAGAAATGATGGATTTCATCATTAACGAAAAAGGTTCTGAAGTAATTTCTGAAAGACATCAAAAAGATTTTAAGAAAGAAGATTCTGAAACAGAAGTTGAAATGCCCGTAGAAAATACCACTACTTCTTCTAGTTTTACAGATGTTAGTTTTGAAGACATTTAATTTTAAAACTATCTTTTTAAAAATTAACGACTCTTTTTAAGGGTCGTTTTTATTTTGTGGATATATGATCATTACCGAAATGCATATTTCACCAACACTAAATTCAATAAAGTCAAAATACAGATACTTATTACTGCGATATATGGCGTAAATACAAATGCTATCACTGTAAACAAGAAGAGTATATAAATAGGATAAGATATCATCGCAAATGCAAACCTAAACGTACCCATAAACTCATCTTCTGGTACTTTTGACTTCAACCACAATTTCCAAATTAATACAATAGGGAAATTTAGTAATATGAATATCCACTTGAATATATTGAAACCTTGCGTTTCTGAAACAGTCTCAAATGAACTATCGACACCTTGTTTGGTCAACATCTTTATCTTTTTGTTGACAGCGGTAGGATTAAGAAAATCGACCTTTTCCGACTTCAACTTATTTAAAATGGCATCATAATCTTCATTACTTGGTATGTGGGTAGTTAGATCCTCTAGACTAGAAGCAACCTCATTTTTTATAGTATTGACAGATGTATTTAAATCATTCTCATCATATAAACTTCTTGCCGAAATTGGCTTTCCATAACAAATAGCCACCTCATCTGTAAAATGAGCTGCATGCTTATAATTAAACCCAACAGGAATCAACTGAACATCTAACGCAGGGTACATTTCAAAAGTTCTAAAGAGTATTCTGGTAAAACCCTTACTTAATGGTCTAACGCTACGTTTAAGACTATGATTTGCTTCGGGAAACAAAAGCAATGCTTCTCCCCTACTTAAAATTTCTGCACATGAGTTAAAAATGGCATCGTTATTAGAAAGCGTATCTCTACCATCTCGCATTCTGTAAATTGGTAGCATTTGAAAATAAGAGAACATACGTTTTAGCAGTTTGCCATTAAAAACGTCTGAACGGGTTAGAAAATAGGGTTTTCTATTACAATCTGTTGCAATTAGCAATACATCAATCAAAGCACTTTGATGATTAGGCAAAAACATTACCGGTTTATCTTTGGGTATATGCTCTAGCCCAGAAATATGAATTTTCTTATGATAGCTATAGAGTCCGGTTTTTATAACAAATTTTACCAATGAATATATAAATCCACTCACGCTATTGTTTCTTTAGCAACTGATTTTTTATTCCAAAAAGCAGCCAAAATTAAACCCGAAACAATATGCCAAATACCCCAAAAGGCAGCAAGAAGCGCCATACCGCCTAATCCATCGAAAAAAGTAAAAATCAATAATAATCCTAATCCAGAATTTTGTATTCCTGTTTCTATAGTTATTGATCGAAGGCTATCTTCAGGTAATTTAAAAATTCGCCCAAGGCTGTATCCCGTAGAAAATGCAACTAGATTATGAATTAAAACAATCCAAAAGACATAAAAAATATAGTCCATAAAGATGATGCGGTTATTATATAATGCAATAAAAACCAGACAGATAAAAAACACTAAGGATACCACTTTAAGCTTCTTAGCTATTTTCAAAGCTATTTTTGGTTTTTTATAATTGACATACATACCCAAAATTAAAGGCAGACCTAGTAATAGAAAAACCAATTTTATCATTTCTATAGGTGCTATGGAAATGTCTTGAATAAGATTAGAGCTTGGCTCATATAACATTGCATAAAAATGAAAATTTAATGGTGTCATTATCACCGCTAACATAGTAGCAATGGCAGTAAGGCTAATAGATAATGCCGTATTTGCTTTAGATAGGTAAGATATGAAATTAGAAATATTACCTCCTGGGCAAGCAGCCACCATAAACATACCCAAAGCAATGCTTGGTAAAGGTTCAATGATAAATACCAATAAAAAAGTCAATGCGGGTAATACAAGAAACTGACTACATAAGCCTACTATTAATGCCTTCGGTTTTGACCATAAAGGCTTAAAATCTGATATTGATATTTCTAAGGATACACCAAACATGACTAAACTTAGAACAATGTTCATAATCCATAATGAACCTGAATCAAAATTAATATGAATGCTATCTAAGATATTATCAGTCAAAAAATTAGGAAATTTTTAATCCGTTGGGCACTTTCATTTGAGGTTGAAGAAGCACCACTGAACTATTGTCTACAGCACCTAATATAAGACATTCACTCATAAAATTGGCAATTTGTTTTTTAGGAAAATTAACTACTGCAGTAACTTGAATACCTATAAGATCCTCTTTTTTATACCTTGCAGTTATCTGAGCAGATGTTTTTTTAATCCCAATTTCATCACCAAAATCTATATGTAACTTGTACGAAGGGTTTCGGGCCTCAGGGAAATCTAAAGCAGCTACTATAGTGCCCACCCTCATGTCAATTTTACTAAAATCTTGCCACGTAATTGTTTCTTCCATTAGCTCAATTTAAGCTTTTCTATCAAATCTTTAGGTACATTACCAGCATACATACCGTAAGCATCTACCAGTAGTCCCTTTTCACCGGTACTTGTTTCAATAACATATAAAATGGTATTATCATCAGGGTTGCTCATCCCTTCAAAACGATAGAATTTTACCACGTCTAATTCAGTAGCATTATGAATATGTTTCTTGCTTTTGTTTTCTACACCAGCGTCACATAAATTAAAATCTTCTGTGTAACCTTCTTCTTGTAATGCTTTAATTGCGGCGGATAAAGAAATATATGAATTTTCCATATTAGTATTTTTATAAGTTTATGAATACCATAAAGAAAAGGCAAGCTTAATATAATCGTTAACTTAGTACCATAAATTATTAGTTGATATGGCAAGAACAGAAAGCAAAATGTTAGCATTGGGTACAGTAGCTCCGGAATTTAGCCTGTTAGATACGGTCAGCAAAAAAACAATGAATCTTCACTCTTTAAATGGTAGTAAAGGAACAGTAATTATGTTCATTTGTAACCATTGCCCATTTGTTATTCATGTAAATCCTGAAATCACTAAAATGGCTTTAGAATATCAGAAGCAAGGTGTTCACTTTATCGCTATATCTAGTAATGATGTAGAAAAGTACCCAGAAGATGACCCTCAGTTCATGAGAATAAAAGCAAAAGCCGAAAATTATACCTTCCCTTATTTATATGATGAAGACCAATCGGTAGCCAAAAAATATGACGCTGCTTGTACACCAGATTTTTTTCTTTTTGACGAAGGATTAAAATTGGTTTACAGAGGTCAATTAGACGATTCTAGACCGGGGAACGGATTGCCGTTAACAGGTAAAGACCTTAGAGATGCCATTGAGAAGCTTATAAAGGGAGAAGAAATTAATCCTGTTCAAAAACCAAGTATAGGCTGCAATATTAAATGGAAATCTAACGCTTAATTATAGTAGTTTTTTTTTGAATTATGGAGAATAGTATTCAGTTTTTACTACTAAAGCCAGAAGATTACAACATCTATATTGAAATAGGTACAAAAGCCTATAATCAACATTACACACACCTCTGGCCTGATGGTGACACAACTACTTACATTAAAAATAGTTTTACCAAAGAAGTACTCTTACATGAAGAGAAAGACGAAGACACTACTTTGTATCTGATAAAATTAAATTCTGACTACGTGGGTATATTGAAAGTTACATTACACAAACAACTACAAGATTATAGCAAGGTGGATGCTTTATATCTTGATAAAATCTATATTCTTAACGAGTTTTCGGGCCAAGGCGTAGGTTCCAAAACCTTGAAATTTGTTGAGCAAATTGCTACAGATCATTCTAAAAAGGCAATTTTTCTAGAGTCAATGCAAAAAGGATTGGCACTTCCCTTCTATTTATCACACTCTTTCTTTATTGTTGCGAACACGCAAGTACCTTTCAACAATGTTATTGAAGAGGAAAAACCAATGTATTTGCTTAGAAAAGATGTATAAAATTTTACCAACCTTTACTTAAAGCTAAATTTTCTATATGTGCAAAATGGTGATTACTATGCCATGCATATTTACCAATATTTTCTGCCACAGAAACATTAACACTCCCCTCTGGGTGAATATAACTTTTTTCAAAATCTACCGATTCAATGTGATTTAATAAATAAACCAGCTTCGCATGCAAAGCTGTTAAATAAGAAAGTGATAAAGAAATTGGTGCTGTTTTGGCATCTATAAGTTCGCTCCATAACTTTTCTTCATAGACTTTTATAAGCGGTCTATTCTCAGTCAATGCCCATTTGAACCGCGTATAACTATGGTGATGACTATCTGCCATATGATGAATCACCTGCCTAACCGTCCATCCGCCTTCGCGATAAGGTGTATTTAATTGTTCTTCAGAAAAATTATGTACAAGGTTTGACAAACGTTTTGGCAATGTATCTAATACAGTTATCCAATTTGCAATATCATCTTTTGAAATCTTTTCAGGACATTCAAAATGCCCGATCGGATACTTTAATTTTTCTAAATCTTCCATATACTAAAAATAGAAAATTTTAATAGACTTTTAACCTAAAACCTATCCACAAGATTATATAATCTACTAATTTTATAGGATATTAAAATAAACAGACAAAATCATATTATTATGGCAACAATACGTTTAGGTGATAAAGCACCAAATTTTACTGCAGATAGCTCAATAGGCACCATTAATTTATACGATTACCTAGGTGATAGTTGGGGGATATTATTTTCTCACCCGGCAGATTTCACTCCCGTTTGTACTACAGAATTGGGCACTGCGGCAAAATTCAAAGATGAGTTCGATAAAAGAAATGTAAAGATGATTGCCCTAAGTGTTGATGGTGCAGCTTCACATGCAGAATGGATCAAGGATATTAACCAAGTGCAAAATACGGTCGTAAATTTTCCTATAATTGCGGATGAAGACAAGAAAGTATCTGATTTATATGATATGATCCACCCAAATGCAGATAATAATCTTACGGTACGTTCTGTATTTATTATTGCACCAGATAAATCTGTAAAGTTAACTTTGACTTACCCGGCATCTACTGGAAGAAATTTTTACGAATTGTTAAGAGTTATAGATTCTTTACAACTTACTGCATACCATAAAGTTGCTACACCGGCGAACTGGGAAAAAGGTAAAGAAGTGGTGGTAAGCCCTGCAATATCTACAGCTGACGCAAAAGATATGTTTTCTAAAGGTGTTACCGAGGTAAAACCATATTTAAGAATGACACCAGACCCTACTGCATAAGTCTAAAAACAAGTTCATCCTCAATACATTAGCCAAAAATTGTTAACCTTAAGATAACGTATAAGATTTTAAGTTTTTAAACAAAAAAAAACTATCTTCGTGCTTTAATTAATATTTAATTTTTCTATTATGAGTAAAGGAACAGTAAAATTCTTCAATGATTCTAAAGGTTACGGATTTATCACTGAAGATGGTTCAAACGAAGATCATTTTGTACACATTTCTGGCTTAATCGATGAAGTTCGTGAAGGTGATGTTGTAGAATTTGAACTACAACAAGGTAAAAAAGGATTAAACGCCGTTAATGTGAAAGTACTTGACTAGGTAACGATTTAACTTTTTTATAGTTTAAAACCCGAACCAATTGGTTCGGGTTTTTTTATGCATATTTTTTTTAAAAAATTTGTTCAATTAAAACGCAACCTTTTACCTAAATACATATCTATAGATTAAACAAGAACGGTTCCCCAACCTTATACCATGTATTTATGACCACATTTTTGACCGTATTTTTAGTATTGATGTTTGTTAACGTAGTATTGCTTTTAGGAAGTTTTATTACTCGTAAAAAATAAACATAAAAAACACCTATATTAATGCAATACAGGTGTTTATCTATAATTTTAAAGTGGTTTCTTAACCCACTTTCATTAACTCTACATCGAATATCAATGTGGCATCAGGTGGTATTACCCCGCCAGCACCTGCCGACCCATATGCTAAGTCTGAAGGAATTACGAAACGTGCCTTGTCACCAACTTTTAATAATGAGATACCTTCATCCCAACCTGGTATAACTTGACCGATACCCAATTGAAAATCGATAGGAGAATTCCGCTTGTAAGATGAATCAAAAACCTGACCATTTAAAAGTGAACCTTCATAATGCACAGAAACTTTTTTTCCTTTCTCAGCTTGCGCTCCACTACCTTTCTGAATCATTTTATAACGAAGACCAGTGGGTGTAGTTTCAAAACCTGCAGCAACTTTATCTAGCTCAGCCTCTTGCTTTGCTTTTTGTTTGGCTAATCTTTCTTCGCCAGAAGCGTTAAAATCTTTATATGCTTTTAATGCATCCCATTTTTTGGCAGCATCACCAACTCTTACAATTTCTAAAGATTCTATAACATCATCTTGTGCTATAGCATCTACTACATCTTGGCCTGACTCAACTTTGCCAAAGACAGTATGTTTATTATCTAACCAAGGTGTTGGCACGTGCGTAATAAAAAACTGGCTACCATTAGTACCAGGACCAGAATTAGCCATTGAAAGCACACCAGGTGCATCATGCTTTAATTCTGGATGAAATTCATCATCAAATTTATAACCGGCGTCACCAGTACCTCTACCTTGAGGGCAACCACCTTGGATCATAAAATCAGGAATAACCCTATGAAATTTTAAACCATTATAATAAGGCTCTCCCTTACCTTTGGCACTATTTTCTTTATTACCTTCTGCTAAGGCTACAAAATTCCCAACTGTACCTGGAGTTTTATCGTGAGTTAATTTTACTAGTATTTCGCCTTTATTTGTAGTAAACTTGGCGTAAATTCCTTCTTCCATTTTAGTATTTTTAATTATGCAGTAAAGGTAAAGAAATTTAACGATTTGTACATTTCGTTAAGTTCAAAACCCAAAAACTGCTGCAGAAAATTATTTAATTAGAATCCGTATTTGTCTACCAAGTATACCAAACTTGCCATAGAAGCAGCACCTAATTGTAGTTCGCGTCTATTTACATGTTCAAAAGTATCGTTCTCTGCATGGTGATGGTCAAAATAGCGTTGAGAATCTGGTCTTAACCCAGCAAGAACTAATCCTTCTTGTTTCAATGGACCAATATCTGCACCACTAAATCCTTTTTCAAAAGAGTGAATTAGGTAAGGCTCAAAAAGATTTTTCCAGGTCAATATTTTCTCAAAGTTCTTATCCGAACTATCTATAGTGAACCCGCGAGGTGTAAATCCCCCAGAATCACTTTCTAAAGCGAATATGTGTTTCTCGTTATTGGCATTGGCAACTTCGGCATATTTATTTCCACCTCTTAATCCGTTTTCCTCATTCATAAATAGAACAACCCTAATGGTATGTTTAGGTTTATATCCGGTTTTTTTGAAAAGGTTTAAAACCTCCATACTTTGAACACAACCTGCACCATCGTCATGAGAACCATCGCCTAAATCCCATGAATCTAGGTGTCCGCCAACAACGATTACCTCTTCAGGGTTCTGGGTACCTCTAATTTCTGCGATAACGTTAAATGACTCTACATCACTAAATTGCTTACAGTTCTGCTTAAAATAGAAGTTAATATTTGGATTAAGCTTTAACGAAGTACTCAATAATTCAGCCCCATTGGTACTAATTGCAGCAGCGGGTATTCTTTCTGATTCAGGCTGTTCCCCATAACCCATTGAACCCGTATGCGGGTAATCATCTAAGCGTAGATTCAACGAGCGTACGATTACACCCAATGCACCGTATTTAGAAGCTTCTTCTGCACCGGCATAACGCTGATCAACACAATTAGAATATGCAGTAAAGGTATCTATCTGAGTGGCATCCATCGGTTTATTGAAGAATACGATTTTACCAGAAATCTTATCCTTGCCTAAAATAGCCAACTGTTCTATACCATCAACTTCAATAATATTTGCTTTAATACCTTGTTGCGGAGTAGGTACTGAACCACCTAACGCACAAATAGCCACGTTTGTAGTTGCACCTGGGGAAGTTTCGTAATAAGCAAATTCAGGTGTACCCCTAACCCACTTTGGTACCATAACAGGTTGCAACCAAACTTTATCAACGCCTAAAGAATCTAATTGAGACTTGGTATAATTGACAGCTTGTTGAGCCTGTATAGATCCCGATAGTCGCCCACCAATTTGATTCGATAAATAATTCAACCAATTATAACCAGCACCTTCTGTCAATGCTACATCATAAAGTTTCTTTATCTGTTCTTGATTTGTATTTTGTGACGATCCCACATATGTGAAAGCGATAACAAATAATAGCGCAAGTTTACTATTCACTTTGTAGTTGTTCTTCATAGCTGTCTAAATTAGCCATTATTTTTTCGCTCAACATAGGCTCTTTGATATCTTTGTATTTTTTTAACGATTCTAATAAAATTGAAGCGATTATTATTCTTGTTGCTTTCTTATTATCTGCAGGCACTACAAACCATGGCGCATGATCGTGGGTTGTTTTAGAAATAGCTTCTTCGTAACAATGTTGGTACACGTCCCATAGTTTACGCTCTTTCAAATCTCCTGGAGAAAATTTCCAGTGCTTTTCTTTTAAGGCAAGCCTTCTTAATAAGCGTTGACGTTGCTCTTCTTTAGAGAGATTAAGAAAGAACTTAAATATTAAAGTTCCGTTTTCGGCAAGATGGCGTTCAAAATCATTGATCTGTTCAAATCTTTTATCCCAAAATTTCTGATCAATATCTTCTACTGTATGTATACCCGGTATATGTTCGTTTAAAATATATTCTGGGTGCACTCTAGTTACCAATACATTTTCGTAATGTGTTCTATTAAAAACGCCAAATTTACCTTTTGCAGGTAATACTAAGTAATGACGCCAAAGATAATTATGGCTCAGTTCTAATTCAGTGGGTACTTTAAAACTATGCACCTCTACACCGCTAACATTGAAATCTTTAAACACCTCTCGTATTAAACTATCTTTACCAGCGGTGTCCATACCTTGTAAACATACAAGAATACTATATTTGCCATGAGCATAAATAATATCTTGAAACTCCCCTAGTTCTCTTCTAATTTTTGATAATTCTTTTTTCAGTTCCTTTTCAGACTTACCAAAATCTTCAAAAGTCTCATTATCAGAGATTTTAAAGTTCTTATTGGTTCTATAATTGTCTACTTTTATTTTATCCATTCTGAAATATAAAATTTAATAGTTACGAATACTAATTTGGCAACAAAAGCTAAGTAATATAATTCTCACAATTTCCGTTCATCCTAATTGATGTGTATTGTATCGAAAATAATATTTTCAACAAGGTAAAGGATATAAATTTATCGGTGTAAGATCCCAAATTTTACATCTAAATTACCTACTTATGAAGAAAAATATCTTTTTTTTCTGTGCTATTGCACTATTATCCTTATCCTCATTCAGCTCAAATGTAGAGTGCGAATATGCAAATTCTAATATGGGTTATGCTAAATCACAAATCAACGCAGCATTACAAACACAAGATATTAATCAAGCACGGTTTTATGCTTACAAAGCGCTGAGTGCTTTAGAAAAATCTAAGAATCAATTAAATGTTTGTGGTTGTAAGTATGCAAAAGAAAGCATGCTTGAAAATATAGAAGTATTATCACTAGCTACAAAATCTACTACATTAGAAGGTACAATTAATTATTTGAACGCATCTATAGAACTTACTAACAATACTATTTTGGTATTAGAATCTCACGATACACATGAAAGCGCCTATGCTAGCGACGCACTTTCGGTGAACACAAATTCAACATCAATTAGTAAAGCATCACATAACAAGAGCTTGTTCGAAACTATTGATCTTTCCTTAGAAAAATATCGTATTTCACTTGATAAGGTAGTTGAGAGCGTAAATTGTAAAGATGCAACCGCATTCGCCCGTAGAATTCACGATGAATGTGAAGCCCAATTATTAAAACCGAATATTTCGGAAGGAAGCAAATATTACAACTTACGCACCAAAGAAATTACCCAAAAAGCATTGAATAAAATTGGTAATTGCACTGCTACTAAATAATCATAAAAGACTACTTACTGGCAAACAATTTTACATCATCTTCTGATACCACTTGACCGCCAAGTATAATTAAACGTTCTACAACATTTCGAAGTTCACGAATATTACCTGTCCAATCATAGGCTTTCAACAATTTAATTGCCGGATCAGAAAAAGTTTTGGCAGCCATACCTTGCTCTTCAGTAATTTTATTTGAGAAATGTTCTATTAATAACGGAATGTCATCGCGTCTATCATTAAGACTTGGTACTTGAATAAGAATAACCGCCAACCTGTGGTAAAGATCCTCTCTAAAATTACCTTCTTCAATTTCCTTTTTTAAATCTTTATTGGTCGCTGCTATTACACGCACATCTACTTTAATATCTTTATCTGAACCTACACGCGATATTTTACTTTCTTGAAGCGCTCTAAGTACTTTTGCTTGGGCAGATAGACTCATATCACCAATTTCATCCAAGAAGATGGTTCCTTTATTAGCAGTTTCAAATTTACCTGCTCTATCTTTTACCGCCGATGTAAATGCACCTTTTACATGCCCAAACAACTCACTTTCTATTAATTCTGATGGTATAGCAGCACAGTTCACTTCAATAAATGACCCTGAACTTCTAGGGCTTTTTTCATGCAACCAATGTGCCACAAGTTCTTTACCCGTACCATTTGATCCTGTAATTAGAACACGAGCATCTGTTGGCGCAACTTTCTCGATCATATCTTTGATAGTGCCTATTTCGCTACTCTCGCCAATCATCTCGTAATTCTTACTTACTTTTTTCTTCAAATTTTTATTCTCTACAACAAGAACTTTTCTATCTAAAGCATTTCTAACCGTAGTAAGCAGTCTATTTAAATCTGGCGGTTTTGAGATATAATCGAAGGCTCCTAACCTCATAGTATTTACCGCAGTATCTAGATCACCGTGTCCGGATATCATTATAAACGGAATTTCAGGTTTAATCTTTCTGGCAGCTTCAAGTACCTCTACGCCATCCATCTTTGGCATTTTTATATCGCAGAGCACTAAATCATAGTCATTATTCTTAATAGTTTCAATCCCTTTTAATCCGTCTTCAGCCTCCTCTACAGCGTATGAATCGTTTTCTTCGGATAAAATTTTGACCAATACCCTTCTAATTGCCGCTTCATCTTCTATTACTAATATTTTTGACATAACTGCTTTTTAAATTCCTATTCTTATTCCTGTTCTAAAATAAAGACCCGATGCATCGTTTAAGGTAAAAATATCATCTCTATCTTCATTTCGTAATGCACTATTTTGATAAATAGACCGGCCACCTATAAAGTAAACGGACATATCTTTAGTTATCTTATACTGATACCCTAATGTCAATAATAATGCCGTAGAAGATACATCGGTAGATAAATTGTTACCCGGCAATAAAATATCGTTTTGAATATTCACATAATACCCATCTAAAAATATTTCGGTCTGAAAAAAATGACCTTTTTTGGTAAAGTACTTCATACCCGATTTTGGAACCCCTAACGTGTAAGACCAGTTAGGATGAAATCGTTTCTCGAAATACACAAACGGCAAAGGAACATCTATTGGCGAAGTTCCGTTATATGAAATACCTAAAACCAACATATAGGGTTTGTCTACATCTTTTATATTTTTATATGCCCCAGCGGTATAGTTCATATTAAAATCTTCTTTCTGTAATTCTTGTACAAAATTCGAAGACCATCTTGGCGTTACAACACCTATTAATCGCCAAGTTTCAGTCAACTTATACATGTATGCCAGGTTTACATCTAGTACATGAAACTTATTTAAATCTCCTGAATTTGGAAAGAGATTATCTGGCACTTCAAAGTTGTATCGATTATACTCTGCACCCAACACCAAAAAATCTTTTTTATCTCGAACCGCAATAGGCACGTTTAAAACCAATTTTATTCGTGAAGTTTCAACATCGCCACTATTTTCTGGCATTAGCATATATTCCAACCTAAAAACATCTGGAGTTTGCGCTACTATTGAACTTATAGAAACGACCAACAAGCCTATAAACAGAAATAGTCTGCTATGCTTTATCATTATTCTTTGCATTTGAAACATTGCTATGTTGAAAAGGACCTTGTTGAAACAAATGAATATCTCTTTGAGGAAATGGTATCGAAATATTATTTTTTCTAAAAGCGGCATCAATTTTATACCGCACTTCACTTTTTACACGTGGATCAGTAAAACTATCTGTGATATAAAAGTTCACCGCAAAAATTAAAGCAGAATCTCCAAAATCTTCAAAAATGACAAATGGTTTCGGACTCTTTAAAATATTTCTTTGCGATTTAACAACTTCTAAAAGCAAGTTAGTCACCAATTCAATATCGCTACCATAAGCCACACCAACACGCACCAATTCTCTTGTCGTTTTATGATTTTGGGTATAATTATAAACGATATCACTAATAAACTTATGATTTGGTATAATGATTACCTTATCATCTCTGGTAATAGCTCTTGTAGTACGTAATTTAATTTCAAAAACCTTACCTACCTTATTATCAATTTCTATGATATCACCTACCCTTAATGACTTATCTACAATAATGAAAATACCACCAATGATATCTTGAAAAATTTCTTGTAAAGCCAATCCAAGACCAACGAATAATGCTGCCGATGCGGTAATAAGAATGGTAATATTTATACCAGCCGCACTCATTGTAAAAAGAATAACTATAACATAAACCAGGTATTTAATAAATTTAAAGATGCTAATAAACTTGAGTTTATCATCAGCTTCCATTTTTCTTGTAAAAAATCGGCGTATTGCCTGTAGAATAGTACTGGTCAATAAAAAAGCTACAGTAAGTAATAAAAGTAGCCCTATAGTTATGTTAATGGACTTTTCACCTTCGCCAAAATGATAACCTAGGTCTAAAAATCTCTTTATAGTCCCCCAAATATCATCTTCTATTATTTCTTTTATTTTCTCTGTACTTTCTTGGATCATGACGAATATTTAAGCCACTTATATAATTCTTTATAGCTTGGTTTTTTACCATACATTAAAATACCTACGCGATATATTTTTGCTGCTACCCAAACAATTCCAATAAAAGTACCTATTAATATTAAAATTGATGTAATCAATTGCCAAACCGGTACGCCACCTTCACCAATACCCCAAGGCAAACGCATTAACATTACAATAGGTGATGTTAAAGGAAAAAGGGAAAATGCAACAGCTATAGGTCCGTTCGGATTACTAAATACAGAAAAGAACCCCACATAAATTGCCAGCATCAGTGGAAGAATTACGGGGAAAATAAATTGTTGTGTATCGGTTTCGTTATCCACTGCAGCACCAATAGCCGCGTAAATAGAGCTATAAATTAGGTAACCTAAAACGAAATAGACAATGAAAAAAAACAGCATCGCAAAAATGGGCAAATCAAAAATTTCTTGAGCGTATAATTGAATATTTTGAGTAAGGGCATCAACATCTACGTTTGCACCATTAGCCACGCCCGGTGTCATACCGCTACCTTTGGTTAAACTAGCAGGATCAATATCGAAAATAGCCAGACCGATAAATAGTAGCATAGCGCCAGAGACAATCCAAATTGCAAATTGGGTAATACCAGCCAAAGAGGTACCTATAATTTTACCCATCATTAAATGAAATGGTTTTACAGAAGATATAATCACTTCAATAATCCTACTTGTTTTCTCTTCAATAACACTTCGCATAACAAAACCCCCATATATAATAATAAACATCATTATTAGATACCCAAAAGCACCACCGATTATCGCTTTAATTTCATTAATACCCTTTATGTTTTGATTACCATCAAAGGTTTCAATATTAATATTGTACCTGCGATCCATTTCAGCATATTCTTTTGGCGACAACCCCATTTCTCGCAGTCTTTCTTGCCGTAACCTACCGGTAATCGAATTTTCTAATTTATCTAGAATTGTAGCACTTGGTGCATCTTTACTATAAAAGAACGCACGTTGAGCAACTTGCTCTAAATTAGGTTCGTCCGGTAGATAAATAAGTCCGTAAAAGCCTAAACTAAGGGTAGAATCTTTTGCAGCCGCTAATGAAATATCTTTGAAGTTTATATAGGATGTGGCTTCTGATGTTACAAATTCATTTGAAAAATAACTACTATCGTTCAATACACCAATTACCTTTTTATCATTATCATTTAACTGGGTAAGGTATGCGATCAACAAAATCATACCAACCATTAAAAAAGGACTCAAAAATGTCATAACGACAAAAGACTTATTTCTAACCTTCGCGATATATTCCCGTTTTATAATTAGAGGTAACTTATTCATTGTCCAGATTTTTATTTTGGATGGTCTTAATAAAAATATCATTTGCAGAAGGTATTGTTTCTACAAAACCATTTACATTGGCTCTTGAACCTAAAAAAGATAAAATTTCGCTAGACTGATTAGAAGGTAATTGAACGGTTATGTTCAATTGTTTTTCAATGCTATTATACTCTTGGGCAAGTACATCAAACTTATCTTGCATTTCACGCACAAGTTCTTCTTGATTATCGGTCTCTAAACCAATTTTAAAAATATTGTTCTTATATGCTTTCTTAATATCTGATAGTCTGCCGTCCAATATTTTTTCAGACTTATGAATCAAAGCGATATACTCGCATAATTCTTCTACAGATTCCATCCTATGTGTAGAAAAAATTATAGAGGTACCTTTTTCTTTTAAACTTAAGATTTGCTCTTTTATAATATTGGCATTAATAGGATCAAAACCACTAAACGGTTCGTCAAAAATTAACAGTTTTGGCTCATGCAGTACAGTAACCACAAACTGTATTTTTTGTGCCATACCTTTAGAAAGCTCCTGTATTTTTTTGTTCCACCAATCGCCAATTTCCAATCTTTCAAACCAATACTTTAGGCGTTTTTTCGCTTCATCTTTAGATAAACCTTTTAGCTGAGCAAGATAAAGTGCCTGCTCGCCCACCTTCATACTTTTATACAAACCACGTTCTTCGGGCAAATATCCAATCTGTGCAATATGTTCAGATTTCAGTAGTTCGCCGTCAAAATAAACGGACCCCTGATCAGGATATGTAATTTGATTAATAATACGTATTAACGTAGTTTTACCAGCCCCATTGGGACCCAGTAAACCATAAATACTATTCTTAGGAATTTCGAGGGAAACGTTTTTCAATGCGGTATGGCTCCCAAACTGTTTGGTGACATCTTTAGCGACCAAAATGTGACTCATGTACTGAATTTATTCAAAGATATTGAAATGTTTCGACTAGCTATGCTCTTTATGATTCCTTTATAAAACAACATTTTAAATCAAAGGGAAGAGAAGTCAATTTTGACCTTAAAAGCAAAACCCACCCTTGATGACTCAAGGATGGGAAAAAAATTGCTATGAAAAAGAAAATTAATATTGGTTGCCCAATATTATCTCAAATATACGTTTTTTATTTAAAAACAAAATATTTTGGCCCTATGAGAACATATCTTTAACTTTTTCAAAAAATGACTTATCAGATTTCTCTGGTTTAGGCTCAAAATTATCATTGCCCTGCATTTTTTCAAAAAACTCTTTCTGTTCTTTATTTAATTCTTTAGGTGTCCAAACATTTACATGCACCAATATATCACCTGCACCATATCCATTTAAACTAGTAATACCTTTACCCCTAAGCCTAAGTATTTTACCAGATTGAATACCTGCTTCTAACTTAATACGAACCTTACCACCTACTGCATCAATTTCTTTAGAAGTACCTAGAACGGCTTCTGAAATACTTACATAAAGATCATAATGTAAATTATCACCTTCTCTTTTAAGTGTACTATGTTCTTGAGTTTCTATAGCAACCAATAAATCGCCTGGCACTCCGTTTCCTGGAGCATCATTACCTTTATTAGGCACCTTTAACTGCATACCTTCTTCTACACCTGCAGGTATATTGATAGAAACCGTTTCTTCGACAACCTTTAGACCTTGTGCATCGGAATCACCGGGTTTACCGTCTAAAATTTGACCACTACCACCACAAGTACTACAAACAGCAGCTGTTTGCATTCTACCTAATATTGTATTCTGAATTTTTGTAACCTGACCTCTACCATTACAGGTAGAACATGTTTTATAGGTCACCCCTTCAGCCTGAACTTTTCGTTTTACCTTAACTTTTTTCTCGACACCATTTGCAATCTCATCTAGAGTCAATGATACTCTAATACGAAGATTACTCCCTTTCACTCTTCGTTGACCGCCTCCACCGCCGAAGCCACCAAAGCCTCCGCCGCCAAAGCCGCCACCGAAAATATCACCAAATTGGCTGAAGATATCATCCATATTCATACCGCCACCGCCAAATCCGCCGCCACCGCCGCCCTCAAAGGCAGAATGACCGAACTGATCGTAACGAGCTTTCTTATCGGCATCACTTAATATTTCATAAGCTTCAGCAGATTTTTTGAATTTCTCTTCGGCAGAACTATCCCCCGGATTTTTATCTGGGTGATATTGCAATGCCTTTTTACGGTATGCTTTCTTTATTTCTGCAGCAGTTGCACTCTTACTGATGCCTAATATTTCATAATAATCTTCCTTCATTCCAATTTTTTAATTTCCTACTACTACTTTTGGATGCCTGATAATACGATCGCCCAACTTGAAACCTTTTTCAATTACGTCGATAATTTTACCTTTCATTTTTTTGTCAGGTGCCGGTATTTGAGTTATTGCCTCGTGAATTTCTGCATCGAAAACATCGCCTGCCTTAGCCTCAACCATCTCTAGACCTTTATTTTTAAGAGTCTCTCTAAGCTTAACGTTAATCAGTTCAATACCGGTAAAAGCATCTTTATCATCTGATTTTGCCAATTCTTTCATAGCTCTATCAAAATCATCTAAAACTGGTAACAATGAAACTATTACTTCTTGCCCAGCAGTCTTAAACAACTCCATACGCTCTTTAGAAGTACGTCTTTTATAATTTTCAAATTCTGCAAATAGTCTTAAAAACTTATCTTTTTCTTTTGCCAGTTCTTCGCCAAGCGTTTCTTCTGCCGACTTTTCTTCCTCTTCATTTTCATTCTCTAGCTTTTGTTCTTGACTTTCACCATCTAATAGCGCATCTTCCAAGAATTCATCATCCAAAGTGTTTTCTTTATCACTCATATTTTATTGTAATTTAAATCGCTGTTTAAAAGCAGGCAAAAGTACTGCCAATTCTTTAAAAATGTCAAAATGTCACAATGTCGCAAAAGAATAAAAAAAAATCCGCCAAAAGCGGATTTCATAACATCTGAATAAAAGATTAACTTTTAAGACACGTATTGTTTTGTCACGTTACCTTTAGAAGGTGTACATTCAGCATTGGTATCATAAATAGCCCCAAGTGCCTGACATATATTGGCATATTTAAAAATAAACCCTTCTTCTTCAATTTTTTTACTGCTTACACGCTGACTCGCGAATAAAATGTATGCCATTTCACCAAGTAGGGTATACATTACAAATTTGGGGACATTCGGTAAAATTAGCGGCATATCTAATGCCTTCGCAATTTCTTTGACCAGCTTTGCATTAGTTACGGGGTTTGGGGCAACTCCATTATATGTTCCTTTCAATTCATATTTAGCAATATGAAGAAATATGGCTGCTAGGTCTGTAATATGTATCCAAGATTGCCACTGTTGACCAGAACCAAAAGCTGCGCCAACATAATATTTAACCGGTTTTGCCATTTCTGGCAATGCACCACCGTCTTTTGACATCACCAAACCGATTCGAACTTTGGCAACCTTTAACCCTAAGGGTTTAAATTCGTTAATTTTTTTCTCCCAAACAGCAACTACCTCACCTAAAAAACTATCATCAATAGCAGCTTCTTCTTCCGTATAAAAATTACTTACCGAATCTGGATAAATACCTATCGCAGATGCAGAAATAAGTGATTTTACCGTATGATCTTCATTCGCTAAAAGAGTATTCCTAAGTAGTTCTAAAGTGTTGACCCTACTATTGATAATTTCTTTTTTATAACTAGTCGTCCATCGTTTAGAAATGCTAGAACCTGCCAAATTAATAATAACAGAAACTCCATCTAAACACTTAGCGTCTATTTCGCCCGACTTGGGGTTCCAGAAATAACCTTGGTAATTATCTTCAGAGACAATCTTATTTTTACGCGTGGTTAAGTAGTTAACTTTATAACCTTTTTCATGACATTGAGAGACTAACTCGCTACCAACTAAACCCGTCGCACCTGTAATCAATACTTTCATGGAATAAAGGTATCAATTTTGAATATTCTTGACGCACAATTTAATTCCGATTTAACATTGTCGCCGAACCTATTGATGTGCAACGCGTTAAAGTTATTTGAACAAGAAAATATTATTGTTTTTTTGCTCTCAGCATTTCTCGCTTACCTGGTGGGCCAGGAAGCCGCTCTACCAGAAAGCCAACTTCTAACATAGCTCGCCTTACACTGCCTTTAGCTGCATATGTAACTAAATATGCGCCATTTTTCATGGCATTAAACATGATTTGAAAGATTTCGACCGTCCATAATTCTGGTTGCACGCGGGCGCCAAAAGCATCAAAATAAATAAGGTCATATTCGGCGACCGCATCAATCTCTTTGAAAAACTTTTGTTCTTTAAGTAAACTGAAATTTGGACTAATTTCAACCACCTTATTCCATGGCGATGAATGCATTAAATTAAAATCTTCTTTTCTAGAAAGTGATTTTAATTCTTCTAAATAATTAAGCTGTTCTAGTTCTTCGTTTGAAACCGGGTACGCCTCTACACCGGTATACTTAATTTGTAAATTGCGTTTTTCAAATTCAATTAGTGTAATAAAGGCATTTAGACCGGTACCAAAACCAATTTCAAGAATTTGAAGTTCTCGGTCTTTGAATAAATCTAAGCCAGATTTTATGAATACATGGTAAGCTTCTTGAATAGCTCCGTGTTTAGAGTGGTACTGCTCTTGCCAATCCATGATCTGAATGGTTTTAGAACCATCGCCTGTAGTAATAACTTCTCTTTTCAAATTAATTTGGGACTATCACTCCTGATGCTTCAAAACTATATGTTCTTTTTGGAGCTGTAATTTTTGCTATCTCATCTTCTGTCTTACCACCATCTTTCGCATAATGCTTTTGATCATCAACACTCATTTCTTCAACAAATGCCAATCCGTTTAAAACAACTTCTTTATCTAGAATATCTACAGGCATAAAAAAACCGTAATCTTTAAAACGAACCATAGCCTGTTCGCCTTGTGGTAGCTCAACAATCATCCAACATCCTTTTACTTTACAGACCTCTTTCACCTTGGTTTTAAACTGAAGATTTAAAGAATCTGAGACTGGCATTGATGCAAATTGCTTCATTACATCATCTTTATTACTTAAAGAAGTGACTTTAAACTCATCGCCATAAAATTCAGCCGACCCGCTATTAGTTTCTTGCTGTCCTAAACACGAAAAAACGCCAAATAAAAACACAAGTAAAATGTTAAATCCTTTCATAAATCCTAAAAATGTTGATTTCCCTACAAAACTGATCAATTTAAAACTAAAAAAGAAGTGCTAGTATGGATATTTGTTTAATTTTAATCAACTAAAGTTACGTATTTCATGAGTATTTCAACTAAAGATATTATAGTAGAAAAGGTTAAAACTTCAAAAATTGATCAAATAGATTTTGACAATCTTGCTTTCGGATCAGTATTTACTGACCATATGTTAGTCTGCACCTATAAAAATGGTGCATGGGAAACACCAAAAATTACACCTTACCAACCAATTACGCTTGACCCATCGTCAAAGATTTTTCATTACGGTCAATCTATTTTTGAAGGTATGAAAGCTTATAAAGATAAAAATAATGATGTCTTTTTATTTAGACCATTGGAAAACCATAAGCGTTTCAATATTTCTGCCGAGAGAATGTGTATTCCACAAATTCCTGAAGATTATTTCATGGAAGGGCTAATTGCACTTCTAAATCTTGAAAAAGATTTTATACCAACACAAGATGGTAGCTCATTATATATAAGACCATTTATGTTCGCATCAGGTAATGGATTTCATGCATCGCCGGCCGACGAGTATAAATTCATTATAGCCTTTGCACCATCTGGAGCATATTTTTCTGGAAAAGTAAAAGTACTTATAGAAGAAAAATATTCTAGATCTGCCAATGGTGGGGTTGGCTATGCCAAAGCAGGTGGTAACTATGCCGGTCAGTTTTACCCAACACAATTAGCTGTAGCCAAAGGATACAACCAAGTAATCTGGACAGATGATACCAACCACGAATTCATAGAAGAGGCAGGTGCCATGAATATTTTCGTTAGAATTAACGATACCTTATTAACAGGGCCAACTAGTGATCGTATACTTGATGGTATTACCAGAAAAAGTATTTTAGAAATCGCAAAAGATTTAGGCATTAAAACAGAAGTTAGAAAAATTTCCGTAAAAGAAGTTGTTGATGCAGCTAAAGACGGATCACTAAAAGAAATGTTCGGTGCCGGTACAGCAGCGGTTATTTCTCCAATTGCAGGCTTTGGTTTTAGAGATACCGATTATGATCTGCCAGAGGTAGAAAATAGCTATGGTTTGCTACTTAAAAAGACCATAACAGACATACAATACAATAAGTCTGAAGACAAATACGGTTGGAGAGTTAAGGTAAAGGCATAAAAAAAGGGGCGTAACGCCCCTTTTTTTATTTATCTAATATGACACCAATATTTGGCTTAGAATAATTTGGCCCTTTTAACACCTTACCATCTTCACGATAAATAGGCTTACCATCTTCACCAAGTTTACTCATATTACTTCTTTGTATTTCATTGAATACCTCTTCAATCTTATACTGCATACCATGCTCTAAAATAGTACCACATAATATGTATAGCATATCACCTAGAGCATCGGCAACCTCAACTAGGTCATTATTCTGTGCAGCTTCTAAATACTCTTTATTCTCTTCATCCATTAAATTGAAACGCAACATATTCTTTGCCTCTCCTAAATCTGCTATCATATTTTCTGATACACCTAGACCAAATGAATTATGAAACTCTGCTACTGCTTTGATTTTGTTTTTCATCTTTATTATACTGTTTTCCGTTAGCTTTGCATAAAAATATAAAATATGTTTAGCACCGGACAAATCATTTTTGCAATCGCTTTTGCAGTGGTTTTCGCCATAATTATTGTCTTTACCTATAAAAAAGACTTCAAATTACACCAAAAGAATTTTAAAGGCGTTAAGTGGATTGGCATTTTCTTTGCACTATTCATAATACTTTTATTAATTATGAAGTATATCTTAAAAGAATAGTTAATTTTTTTCCTACACTACAAAAATTAACATTTTCACAACAAAACAGTGAATATCAGCGTTTAATATACCAAATACCGTAATTTTGCGTTATTCATCTATAAGGTGTAATATATTATGATGACATTTCTTACAATTTTCTTAGTATTAGTAGGTATTAACATTGCGTTAGTTGCAGTTAGCTTAATTAGTGTTTCGCAAAAAGCAAAAACACCATCTCAGAAAACAGCTAAACAACCAACATCTGTAATCTATCCGTTAGATTTACTTACTACAAGCTACAAGAAAGTAGTTTAGTTTTTACCTTTATAAGGTATGAAACAATTTTTACTGGTTTTTTTAGGTGGTGGTTTTGGTAGTATATTAAGGTATTATATATCTAAAAACCTCAACGCCTATTATTCAAATTTCTACTTAGGTACTTTTCTAGTCAATATTATTGGCTGTTTATTAATAGGTTTACTTATTGGTCTTACTCTTAAGAACAATTACATTTCAGAAAATCAAACATTATTATTGGCCACCGGTTTCTGCGGGGGCTTCACTACTTTTTCGACATTTGCATTAGAAAGTAACATATTACTCAAAGAATCTACTTTATTCCAAACTTCCCTATATATGGGTCTTAGTGTAGCGATTGGCATACTAGCCATATCCCTAGGGCTATGGATTTGTAAAATGTTATAGATTTAACATTCACTATCCACTATTTTATTTTTATTCATTTTTTTAAGTATTTGCAATTTTATTAAACAATCGTCAGATAATTACTCATTTTCCTGACGATTATTCTATGATGTAGCTCAAATCTACTTTTCCTCTTCTTGGTATCTTCAGTATTTTCATGTTTAAATAACGATACCCTAATTTTTTAGGGGTATATATTATCATACTGATAAAAATCAGTATTCAGACCCTATTATTTTTAGGGTATGAATGTTTTTAACATATATTTGGCAATATCAAAAACGTATTCAAATGAAAAAAATCGAGGCAATTATCAGAAAATCAAAGTTTGACGATGTCAAAGAGGCGTTGCATAATATTGAAGTTAACTTCTTCAGTTACTGGGATGTAACAGGGGTTGGAAATGAAAAAGAAGGTCACGTTTATCGCGGGATTTCTTATAGTACTACCGATATTCAGCGCAGGTACTTAACCATTGTAGTATCAGATGACTTTCTTGAAAAAACAGTCAACGCTATTCTTACAGCTGCCTACTCCGGTAATGTAGGTGATGGTAAAATATTTGTTTCTGAAGTACTTGAGGCATACAGAATAAGAACCAAAGAAGACGGCTTAGCAGGTATCAACTAAACCATAAAACTAAATAACTAAAAACTAAACGAAATGGACGCAGGATTATTTACAGCTAATAATATATGGATGATGTTGGCTACCGCATTGGTATTCTTCATGCATACAGGATTTGCCTTTTTAGAAATTGGCCTAACCAGACAAAAAAACACAATAAACATTTTATTTAAGAACATCTTCATTATTACAGGTGGTCTATTACTTTATTACGCATGGGGTTTCAATTTAATGTACCCTGGTTTCGAAGAAGGCGATATGGGAATTTTAAAATTTGCAGGCTTCGGTATTGCCGCACCAGAAGGCGGAATGACTCCAGAATATGCAGACGGAGGTTACACATGGTGGACAGATTTTCTTTTTCAAGGAATGTTCGCAGCAACAGCAGCAACAATTGTATCTGGTGCAGTGGCTGAACGTATGAAAATTGGTGCTTTCATGATATTTACCGTTATATACGTAGGTTTAGTATACCCTATAGTAGGCGCTTGGAAATGGGGTGGCGGATTCTTAGACTCATGGGGATTCTACGATTTTGCAGGTTCAACATTAGTACACTCAGTAGGTGGATGGGCTGCTTTAGTAGCAATATTCTTATTAGGTTCTAGAATTGGAAAATTCGGTAAAGACGGTAAGCCAAACGCAATACCAGGTCACAGCATACCAATGGCAACTGCCGGCGTATTAATACTATGGTTAGGTTGGTTCGGTTTTAACGGTGGTTCAGTACTATCGGCAGATCCAGAATTAACTTCTCTAGTATTGGTTACAACAAGTTTGGCAGCCGCAGCTGGTGGTTTTGGAGCGATGATTACATCAACAATACTTTATAAAAATTTAGATTTAACCATGTTCTTAAATGGTATTTTAGGTGGACTAGTAGGTATTACAGCTGGTGCAGATTTAATGTCACCTAACGAAGCTGTCGTTATTGGTTTCATTGCTGGTATTATCATCGTTGGTGGTGTAGCATTAGTAGATAAAATTAAATTAGATGATCCTGTAGGTGCTGTAGCAGTTCACTTGATCTGTGGTATTTGGGGAACATTGGCTGTTGGCATCTTCGGAAGCATGGCTAGTGGAGCACAATTTATGACGCAACTATACGGTGTATTAATCGTAGGCGGGTTCTGTATCGTAACCTCTGGTATCATCTTAGGCGTACTTAAAGCAACAATGGGACTTAGAGTTTCTAAAGAAGAAGAAGTTGAAGGTCTAGATATTCATGAGCACGGTATGGATGCTTATGCAGATTTTAGAATGAATCAACACTAAAAAAATACGGAGCGTTTTGCAGAACGCTCCGTTACATAACCTCTCAATAAATTACTCAAAATTAATTCATCCCAAGAGGGACAAAAATCAAAATTTATGAAAACGATTATTAATACAAAGTACGTAAAAAATATTTTCGCAACAGGTCTTATGCTTTTTGCAGCTGCTGGTGTAGTAGCACAAGAAGAGGAAGAAGAGAAGAAATTCACCCTAAGTGGATCAATTGATGCTTACTGGAGAACAGCTTTTAAAGATGGTGGTGCTGCAACAACAGCAACAGGAACATCTTTTGCTAATCAAACCGGTTTTGCATTAGGTATGGCCAACATTGTAGGTAGCTATGAAATGGAGAATACTGGAGTTGTTGTCGATTTAGTTTTTGGACCTAGAGGAACAGAGGCTACTTTTGAGAACGACGTTTTAAATGGTGTTATAAATCAAGCTTATGCTTATTGGAATGTCTCTGACAAAGTTACACTTACAGCTGGTCGTTGGAATACATTTTTAGGTTACGAGGTAATAGCACCTGCTGCCAATTTTAACTACAGTGTTTCTTATTTATTTTCAAATGGACCTTTTTCTCACTTAGGTGTTAAAGCTGATATCGCTTTATCAGATGATGTTAGCTTAATGTTATCGGTTTCAAATCCTTGGGATGTTAATGACACAAGTACCACAGGTGAATACGCGTATGGCGCACAGCTAGGTGTTTCAGGACAGTACCTTAATTTATACTACGATAATGGTACTAGCGGTGGTCTAGGATTTGAAATAGATTATACGGGTGGATTTGATATTTCTGAAGATTTCTTCTTTGGCATCAATGCAGCTTACAATGACAACTCAGAAACTGGAACTGGTTTTTATGGAGCAGCGATTTACCCACAATTAACAACTTCAGAGAGTTTTGCTATTGGTTTAAGGGGAGAATATATTGCATTTACTGATGATTTACTTGATGATGATGTTCCTGTTCTTGGATTAACTCTTACAGGAAGCTTCACAAAAGATAATTTAATTATTAAGCCAGAAATTAGATTAGATAGTTTTGGTAACGATGTTGAGCCATTTATTGAAAGTGACGGTATCGGTACAACTAATAGCCTATCTACTTTTGCAGTAGCTGCTATCTACTCTTTCTAAGTTGAAAATTAAAATTAATGGTTGATTTTATAGTTTAAGTTTTAAAACCTCGGCAATACCTGCCGAGGTTTTTTATCATCTATTATTAATGTTCAAACGCCTTTACCCCTACTTTAATTTCAGTATCTAAATTATTTACGGCAGGTACAAGAGGGCAACTAAATTTCTTGTTATATGCGCAGTATGGGTTGTATGCTTTATTAAAATCAAGAATAATTGTATTGCCATCAGGTATTCTTAAATCCAAATATCTCCCACCACCATAAGTTTCTTCGCCATTTGTATTATCTGTAAAAGGCAAAAACAAATAATCCTTATATTTTTCTTGAGTAATTAAATCTGGAGATTGGTAAATTTCCAATTCATAAGCTTTACCATTAATAGAAAACTTAGCAACACCATAAACAACCTCTGTAGATTCTCTACCAGTAGTAGTTGGCATTGAAAACGGCAATGCTTCGGGTGTTCTTACCAACTGTGCTTCAATTACATAATTAGTATCTGGCGCAAAGAAATCTAAAGTTTCAAATTTTATTCTGAAACGATCCGCTAATGGAGAAGTTTCTGGATCTTTAAATTCAGCATTCAATTCCTCTTGAAACAATAAAATATCGGCTAATTTATCTGATGTTACGTTAGCTGCAATATCGTTCTTTACATCATGATATTTCTTTTCTTGTCCGCATGAAACCAACATACCTAAAACCAAAACCGCAATACATAATCTCATATCTCTTACTTTAAACTTCAAAAATACAATTTATTCATTGTACCTTTTTTACTTATAATCGTACTTTAGAACCTTATACTTCAAGAACATGAAATTTACCTATATTTTACCGCTGTTTCTAATCATCTTTATCAGCTGTCAAGAGAAAAAATCCACAGTAGAAAAAGAAATAATTACTGAAGATATTAGAATAATACCAGAGCTAAATCCTGAAAGCTACAATGTTGCTTTCCTTATTATGAATGGTACTTTCAATACTGAATTTACAGCACCTTTCGATATTTTTCAACATACAAAATATAGAGAGAATATAAAGGCAATGAACACTTTTATAGTTGCTAACACCTTAGAACCTATAACCACTTTTGAAGGGGTGCGTATACTGCCAGATTATGATTACACGCAAGACGATCTACCTCAAATAGACATATTGGTAGTACCCAGTGCAGAGCATTCAATGGATAGCGATTTAAAAGACACAGCTATGTTAGATTTTATCAAAAAGGTCGACAAAAGTGCGCTATATATGACCAGCCATTGCGACGGTGCTTTCCCTCTGGCAAAAGCGGGAATTTTAGATTCGGTTGCATCGACGACTTTCCCCAGTGATGTGGAGAATTACAGAAAGATGTTCCCTGATCTGAATATAAAAGATAATGTATTATTCGTTCACGACGGAAAGTATATCACCTCTGCAGGTGGAGCAAAAAGCTTTGAAGCTGCACTATATTTATGCGAAGTTTTATATGGAAAAGAGATTACCAAATCTCTAGCAAAAGGTTTGGTTATAGACTGGGATTTAGAAAAGGTGCCACACCTTACTGTTCAATAACATCATATCTAGCACCTTTCAAGTACTTTTCGACCACCTCGTTAAACTCTGGCATAATTCTAAATAAAGCTGTATGCTCTATACTATATAAAGTTTGCGTATCTGTGTACCCATTTTTTAATAGTTCTTCCAAGTAAAATAAGGCAGTACCATAATCTTCCATTTTTGAGCTCGTAGAAATTACTTTCAAATAACTGGTATATTCATTTGGATCTGTAATAGTCTTAATCATATACAACAAATTCAGAGCCTCTAAATCTGGTTCTCTATCAGCAGCTAGATAATCGATATTATCAGAAATTAAAGCATTGATATACCCTCGAAGCCTGCTAGACATTTGTTTTTCGAACAAAATGGCACTTCTATCAAGTTTGTTCAATTCTTGCATCTGATAATTCCACCAGCCTAAATTAGCATAGTTATAAGAAATAATATCTTCTTCTAAATAATAACTATAATCTTCTTTCGTAAATGACTCCTTTAAAAAATAGCTGTTTTGACTTCTATTTGCTTGTCTAAAAGAAGTGCTTCGTTTTAGTGTTTTTTGAGATTCCTTTAATGAATCTAGCTTCATCAATGGATAGAAAATCTTTTCCATATCAGACATTTGATAGGTAGCCAATAGAGGTTTTTGGTTTGTAACATTGGCATTCGCATCAACAAAGAAATCATTATAAGAAGACCTAATTAAACTATCATTCTGCACTAAATAACCTTTCGCCATACTGGTCAATGTTAACATTCTAAATGCTTTCGATACCGTTTCAATTTCTGGCAGATTTCTATCAGCGTCAAAAACTAATAATTGGTTCGGAAATTTCAGTTTATTTAGCACCTGTTTTGTATCATACATAGACCTAAAATTAAAATCTGACCTATTTACAATACCTACAAACTGAAAAGGTTGCTTAGCATTTAAGATTTCTAAATTACCTATAGACGCCCCAATTGAAATGACTCCTTTAATCTCATTGATGAATGTAGGTAAAATTGATGCAAACATTGCACCACCGCCAAAACCAATAGTATAAGTGCGATTTTTTGCCGTTGGAACAGTATTAAAAACAGAATTGAACATCCTATTCGCAATAAGAACATTTTGAGAAATTGAGAGTGAATCGCTAATATTATTAGAACTTGCCAATACATAGCCCTCTTGCTCCGCAGCATTCATTAACATAGCCACCGCAGCTTTCCCCTTACCTTCCAAATCCATAACAAAAGCTAAAGGCCAAGCCCTATCTACGCTAAAAGAAGTTGGCAAATAAAGTGAATACGTTTCATTTACAGTATCGTTCACTATTAAATTTTCCGTAATCGCACCTCTTAATAGTCTCAATTCTTGAGCATAAAAAAAAGTAGAATTCAATATAAGTGCAAATAGTAGTATTTTTTTCATCATATATTTTCCATCAAAAATCTAGCCAAAACAATTTTTTAGAAAATGTCTTTTATAAATTAAATGTAACTGATTAAAATGAATTTTTAAATCAATGATTTAAAGCTAATCAAAACTAGGATACAAAACAGCTATAATATTTTATGCATTGGTGCATTAGAAATTACCTGCGATAGCACTATATGCGTTCTAGTTTCTCCGTATTGAATTAACTGATCAATAAACCTTTCTAAATGAAACTGGTCTTTTAAAACCACTTCCATAACAATATTCTCGTTACCGGTAATTCTATAGCAATTAACAACTTCTTGCAGGTTTGGCACAACCGCTAAAAAGGGTTTCAATTTACCCATAAAAGCCCTTAATGTAATAATCGCTTTTAACTGGTGACCTGTAAGCGCATGAGATACTTTAGCCTTATAACCGAGTATAATACCAAGATCTTCCATTTTCTTTACTCGTTCGGCCACTGCGGGTGCCGTAAGACCTACGTTGCGACCAATGTTGGCAAAAGATTCCCTTGCATTATCTTGCAATTGTTTCAATATTTTCCAGTTAAGCTCGTCTATCTTTGGATTCAATAGTATTTACGTTTAAATATTTATTATCAAAGGTAAAAATACAAATTACGTTTCTAATCAATAGAAAATTTTCATATAACTAACGTAATTTTATATAACATTAACAGCACCCCACACAATGGCATATAGAAGTCTTAGACATTTGCCTATTTATAGGAAAGCACTGGAACTTTGCACAATGAGCAGAGAGATTGCTTCTTACGTATCTTTCAATAAAGATTTAATGCGACTTTGCGAATCTAAAAGTTTAAGAGATATCATGGCAAATTCAATTTTAACAGATTCTATTCTTATACCTCAAAAAATCGCTCAGGTAGAATATTCTCAATGTAGTAATGAACGTCTAGAAACAATTTCATATATCAATATTATCATTAGAAACATCAACTCTTATTGTATGGGATTGGAGAAACATGGTGTAAAAGAAACGGAGTACATTAATTTACTTAGAAAAGAGATAAAGAGTTTTAGAAAATCATATAAAGCTTGGAAATCTGACCACTTATAATCTCTCTATTATCTCCCTTATTTACTGATAACAAGTACGATTTTAAAAATTATGGTCTATTTTTGGAGCCATAATAATTTTTGAATTGAAAACAACTATCCTAGTCAATTGCCCAGATCAAGCTGGCATTATAAGCACCGTCACTGGTTTTATTCATAAAAACAAAGGTAACATCGTATACCTTGATCAGCATGTGGACAAACCTGCTAATGTATTTTTTATGCGAACTGTTGTAGAATTTGAAGAACACTTCTCTGAATTAGACCATTTTAAAAGCCTTTTTCAAAAAGAGTTGGCTTCTACATATCATATGAAATGGAGCTTACACACCGACGATAAGTTACCAAAAATGGCAATTTTTGTATCTAAGTACAACCACTGCCTTTACGATTTACTAAGCAGATACCGTTCTGGTGAACTCGCAGTAGAAATACCTTTTATTCTAAGCAACCATAACGATTTAAAACACATAGCAGACCAGTTTGAAATTCCTTTTTTTCACGTTCCTTTTTCAAAAGAAAATAGAGCTAAGGCAGAAAAAGAGCAATTAGACCTGTTAGAAAAATATAAAGTCGACTTCATTGTATTGGCTAGATATATGCAAATTGTTAGCGGAACACTTATCAATAAGTTCCCAAATAAGATTATAAATATTCACCATTCTTTCTTACCTGCGTTCGCCGGAGCAAAACCATACCATGCAGCCTTTAAAAGAGGTGTGAAAATTATAGGTGCCACGAGCCACTATGTTACCGAAGAATTAGATGCCGGTCCTATTATTGAGCAAGATGTAACGACCGTAACCCACTCCCACTCCATTGAAGATTTTATTACCAAGGGGAGAGATTTAGAAAAAATTGTACTTTCAAGAGGAGTAAAGCTTCATATTGCGCGTAAAACAATGGTGTACAACAATAAAACGGTAATATTCTCGTAAGTAAAGTAAACCCAATATAAATTATATTCTAATGATTAAAAAAGTAAGCTTAGCCATATGCATGTTACTAGCTGTTTCATGTGCAGAGTTACAACAGGTAGTAAATCAATTACCAACTTCTACAGAAGGGGTTTTAAGTAACGATGCCATTGCCAACGGATTAAAAGAAGCTCTGGACCAAGGTATAGAAAAGCAAGTAAGTAAATTAACCCAAACAGATGGTTTCTATAAAAATGAATTAGTGAAAATTTTTTTACCTGAAGATTTACAGAAAGTAGATAAAACATTACGTGATATCGGTTTAGGCAATTTAGCCGATGAGGGACTAAAAGTTTTAAACAGAGCTGCAGAAGATGCGGTTTCTGAAGCGACGCCTATATTTGTAAATGCAGTAAAAGAGATGTCATTTGCAGATGCAAAGAATATTCTTTTAGGTAGTAACGATGCAGCAACAACTTATTTAGAGACAAAAACCACTTCTGAATTATATGCAAAATTCAACCCGGTAATAAGCAACTCGTTCCAAAAAGTAGGTGCCGATAAAATTTGGAGTTCTATTATTACAAAATATAACGCTATACCACTTACCAATAACATTAATCCGGATTTAACTGATTATGTAACCGGAGAGGCTCTGGCCGGTGTTTATAAAATGATCGCTGTAGAAGAGGAAGAAATTAGAACAAAATATTCATCTAGAACTACAGATGTACTCAGAAAAGTATTTGCGCTTCAAGATAAAAAGTAGATTTTTAACAGGCGCTACAATAACTTAAAAAATTATGCGTTAAAAACTAAGAACATGTATTAAAACATTCATTTTCAATTTTTTGAGTTAGTTATTTTTTGAGTTAGTTAGTTAGTTATTTAAAAACCGGTGGGAGCACCGGTTTTTTTGTTTTATAATCGTAAAAAAAACAATAGTTTTACAATTAATATAAATTTTGAACTCTAGTTTTAAACTTTCTAGAGTATCCCCCGTCTTATTACCCGCCTTTATTATTTGATTTATTAGTATCCTAAAACGTTATTGGTGCCTACAAAAAACTATTTATTAGTAACCATATTATTCTTAATCATCTCTGCAACTCCGCAATTAGTAGCAGCAAATTTAATAGATTGCAATCAAGCATCTGTTACCCTTTCTACTATTCAGGTTAATGAATATTCCGCTGAAGACTTCTACATTTTAGGTGTATGTGAATACAAAAGCAAAAATTTTGAAAAAGCTTATAATTATTTTATTTCCGCAAAATCATTAGGTTTTGCGAATGTAGATTCACTACAGACATATTTAATTGAGTGTAGAAAACAAATAAATAATATACCAGTAAATGAAGACTCTGTTTTAGAAAATGACGATCAAGTAGCTGTTAACAATTACAAACATAAAGTTCAAGTATATTTACTAAATATTATATTCATTCTAATAGCTATTATTGGGTTAATAACGTCGGGTTATATTTGCTATAAACATAGGGCAACCAAAAGTAATATTTTCTTATCCATCCTTCTTTTCGCCATATCACTAGCATTGATTGAACTAGTATTATACTGGCAAGATTTTTTTGCATATTCACCGTCCGTTTCCATTTATAGAGTTCTATTTTTCTTATGGGCACCCTCATTATATTTATATCTTAAAACGAAATACCTCGGTATTTCTATCAAAAGAAAAGAACTTATTTTTCATTACTTAGCCTTCTTTTTGGTTTTGATTGCACTTGTCATATTCGGTAATTTTTATGATAGCGTAAATGCTGAGACCAATCCCCTCTTAAATGCCCTAGATATAATAATGAACGATAATTGGATAAAAACCATTCACCTATCTGCCTATCTAATACTTATAATTGCCGAATTTCAACTTAATAAAAAGCTGCTAGATCATAGTTTTAAAAATTGGATTCTAACCTTAATTGTATTTGTTGCTATTTTAATAATATTCTTAATAGCTAGAGCCACTTTCGAACATATTTTTGTTTTTGATTACATATCAAAATACTTTATTGCCGTTTACCTTATTCTGTTTATTGCTGTTTTAGAAATTCTTTTAGTTGTACAACCAAATGTCATTCTTGGTATCATCGACATTCCGCAAGAAAATCAAACAGATAATAAATATAAAAATTCTGGTCTTACAGAAAATATGAGCGTCCAGGTAAAATCTCAATTACTTGATTTACTAAAAAATGATAAAATCTATTTAGATAACACACTTACACTATCCAAACTAGCACAAGTAATTAATGTAGATAAGTATAGTGTCTCTCAGGTTATAAATCAAGACTTAAATAAAAATTTCTATGAACTAATCAATGATTACAGAATAGAAGAAGCTGTTAACATAATTGAATCGAATCCAAAAAAACAGGTACTTGATTTAATATATGAATGTGGCTTTAATAACAAGGTTTCCTTTTACAAAGCATTCAAAAAAAGAATGCACATGACCCCTAAAGAATACATAGAAAAACAATTTTCTAAGGTATAATTGTAATATTTACTTAATTCTACTAAAACTTTCACAATTCTACTTCCCGTTTTACAAAACATTTAATTACAGTTACTTACAAAAGTAGTAAAGGTAAATTTCAATCGGACCGCCATTAACTTAGGTCGGAATCTACCCTTTTAACACCCAACCCCATCTATTTTCGCACAAATTGTAAAGAGTCGGTTGACATCAAAGAAATTTCTTTTTTTGATCTCATTTAATAAGGATTAGCTGTCTAAAAAACCGACCGGCTCTTCTACATTTTTTACTAACCTTTTCTAACTAAAACTCAAATTAAATTTATGAGAACAAACGCGAGAAATTTTCTTACTCTGTTACTTTCTTTTGTAGCGTACATTAGTTTTGCGCAAGACAAGAGTATTACGGGTACAGTTATTGACCAAAACGGAATACCACTGCCAGGTGTATCCGTTTTAATTGTTGGCACAACAACAGGTGCACAAACAGATTTTGATGGCAAATATGGAATTAATGCTTCCGAAGGGCAGAAATTACGATTTAGCTATATCGGGCAAAAGACAACTACAGTACTAATTGGAGCTTCATCAACTATAAATGTAACCTTAGAAGAGGATGCACAAGCTTTAGAAGAAGTTGTTGTAACTGCTGCATTAGGTATTACACGTGAAAAGAAATCATTAGGTTACGCAACGCAAGAAGTTTCTGGCGATCAACTTTCTGAAACAAGAAACAGCAATGCCTTAAACGCTTTAAGTGGTAAGGTTGCAGGTGTTCAAGTTTCAAATGCCTCTGGTAGTTTAGGTGGATCTTCGCGTATTCTTATTAGAGGTGCAGGTTCTATCACACAAGAGAACAGACCTTTAATCGTAGTAGATGGTATTCCTTTAGATAATTCTAACTATAACACTACAAGCGCCCAAACTGGTGGTGGAGGTAGAGATTATGGTGATGCAGGTTTTGATGTTAATCCAGATGATATAGCCTCAATGAACGTGTTAAAAGGCGGTGCTGCATCTGCCCTTTATGGTTCAAGAGCGAGTAACGGGGTTATTTTAATTACTACAAAATCAGGTAAAAAAGGTAAAGCTGAAGTTGTTTTTAACTCTGGTATAACCTTCGACCAAGTAAACATTTTACCTAAAGTACAGAAATTGTATGGTGGTGGCGCAGGTGATGCTACTACTATTGGGCAATCTGGTTTTGGTCAGGCAACCATAAACGGTGTTACTTATGATGTAGCTGATTATGGTACTGATGAATCTTGGGGACCAAGATATGACTCTAATAGTAGAGTTCTTCACTGGGATGCTTTTGACCCGGAATTCGCAGAAGATTATTTACAGCCTAGAGCTTGGGTTTATCCTGATTACGATAAAGATGACTTCTTCAATACTGGTATTAGCTATAATAATGGTATTGCATTTTCTCAAGGTACTGAAAAGTCAACCATGAGAATGTCTTTAAATAATACTCAATCTACCGGTATTGTACCAAATTCAGAATTAAGCAAGACTACCGTAAACTTCAATGGTACTTCTCAATTAACTGATAGATTAAAAATGGATGCTTCTGTAAACTTGACAATAACCGATGGTTTTAATAGACCTGCAGTTGGCTATACAGGTGAAGGGGTAATTCAACAACTCTATCAGTTTGGCCAAACCCAATTAGATTACGAAAGATTAAAAGAATATAAGTTAGCCGATGGTGCTCAACGTACTTGGAACAGGGTTTCTGCTGCAGACGGATCTGTTAGATATTCTGACAATCCATATTGGACATTGAATGAAAACACAGCAACAGACAAGAGAACTAGATGGTACGGTAACGTAGGTCTTCAATACAACATTACAGACAATTTATATGTTGTTGGTAAAATGTATGGTGATACGTATGATTTTAGAATTAACTCGCAAGTAGCAGTTGGATCTCAAGCTCAACCGTTCTATACTGAAATCGATAGAGATTTTCAAGAAATCAACTACGAAGGTCGTTTACACTTCGACAAAAACATATTTAATGACAAATTGAGCATCAATACTTTTGTTGGTTTAAACAGAAGAGATAATGAGCTTCATAGAATTACCGGCGAAACTTCTGGTGGGTTAGTAGTTCCTGGTTTGTACAACTTAAGTAACTCTGCAGACCCTGCACAGGTAACAGAGTTCGATTCCAGAAAAAGAGTAAACAGTTTATATGGTTCTGCTTCTTTTGGATACAACAATTTTGCATATTTAACGGTAACCGGTCGTAACGATTGGTCTTCTACCCTACCTGCAGATAGCAATTCATACTTCTACCCTTCTGTAAGTGGTAGTATTGTATTCTCTTCATTTGTAGACGCAAACTGGCTATCATTTGGTAAAATAAGAGGTGGTTATGCCGAAGTGGGTAGTGATACCGATCCATACCAATTAGCGAATACCTATACTGGTTCTATTCCATTTTTAGGAAATGTACCTTTCGATTTGGGCAACACCAACAGAAACCCGGCACTATTGCCAGAGCAAAAGAAAACCTATGAAGTAGGTTTAGAAATGGCTTTCTTTAAAAATAGATTAAGTTTTGATGTTACTTACTACAACGAAGAAACTAGTGACCTAATTACACCTGTACAAATTGATCCTGCCACGGGCTTTACCGCTACGTTTACAAACGCAGGAAAACTACAGAACAAAGGTATAGAGGCATTGGTAACGATATCTCCGATAGAAACAAAAGATTTCTCTTGGGATGTGATTTGGAATTTCGCAAAAAATGACAATGAACTTTTAGAGATATTAGATGGTGTTGAAACACTTCAAATTGGTAGTTTCCCTTTTAACTCTGTAACTGTCAATGCGGTTGTTGGTCAACCTTATGGCATAATTAGAGGTACTAATTATGTTTTTGACGATCAAGGAAATAAAGTAGTTAATTCAAACGGAAGCTATGCTGAAACTCAGAATGTAGAAAACTTAGGTAGTGTTTTACCAGACTACACTATGGGATTCAGAAATAATTTCAAGTATAAAAATTTAAGCTTCGGTTTCTTAGTAGATGTTCAACAAGGTGGTAAATACCGATCATTAACCAACATGTGGGGTAACTATTCTGGTATTCTTGAACAGACTGCTGCAAATAACATTCGTGAAGAAGGTATTGTTCTACCAGGTGTTACAGGTACAGTAACTTATGATGCAGATGGTAATTACACAGTAAGTAATACCGCTACCAATACTCAAGTAATACCTGCTCAACAATATGGTACAGACTTCTTCTTTGGCAATGATGCACAAAATGTCTTTGATGCTGATTACATTAAATTAAGAGAGGTTTCTTTAGCGTATACGTTACCAACAGATTGGTTCGAAGATTTTGCTGCTATAACCGTATCTGCATTTGGTAGAAACTTAGGTGTTTGGGGCTTGGACAACGAAAATTTTGACCCAGAAGTTGCTACATCAGGTAGTGGTAACATACAAGGTTCTGAAGGTGGTTCTCTACCTTCAACTAAAAGCTACGGATTGAATGTTCAATTAAAATTCTAAAAAAAATGAAAAATAAATTTATCATATTATGTATGTCATTATTGGTTTCAGGATTCTATTCCTGCGATGATGGCTTAGAGGATCTAAACAGTAATCCTAATGAACCTGAGGTAGTACCTACCAACAATATTTTTGCATATTCTACAAAAAGATTTACTGATTTTAGTAGAGACGCATTTAATACAGGTAGATTAACCTTACCATGGATGCAATATTGGGGTCAAACGGCATACGCCGATGAGGATCGTTTCCTATACAGAGAAACGGCAGCGCAAAGTATTTACCAAAACACGTATTTAGTAGCGACCGATTTGAAAGCAATTTTAGATCAGAATACAAATCCTGAGACTAGAGATGGTGCGGCTGCTTACGGTAATAACGACAATCAAATTGCCGCTTCTAGAATTATGCTTTCATATATGTTCTATGAGCTTACCAATTTCTTTGGCGATATACCTTACTACTCTTACGGTACAGAAAATGAAAGTTTTCAAGCTTTATCGGTAAACAATAGTTCCTCTCCGGTATTTGCATCTCAAGAAGATATATATACCGATATTTTAAAAGAGTTAAGAGAATCAGCCGACATGATCAACCCTAACGAGCCTGCCTTCATTAGTGGAGACAATATTTTCAATGGGGATGCTGAAAAATGGAGAAGATTCGCAAACTCATTAAGAATGAGAGTTGCCAATAATCTTAGAGGTGTTGATCTAGCGACTGCCAATGCTGAAATAGATGATGCTATTGCCGATGGTGTAATGCAATCTAATGATGACAACGCAGCGCAAACATATGCTACTGCAGATGACAATGCTTCTCCTTTATGGATCGCACATATCACTAGAACAGATTTTGCTGTTGCAGCACCATTTGTTCAGTTATTAAAAGGTGAGAAAGGAAATTTTGGTCCGGATCCTAGATTATTCGAAATGGCTGCACCTATTAGTGCTTCTATTGATGAAGTTAAAAACGGTACTTATGAAAGAAGCGTTAATTATGATGATTACCTTGGTATACCGTATGCTTTTAGAAATACAAACTTCTTAGATCGTACTACCTATTCATTTATGAGTAGCAAAGTACTTAAACCAGATTACAAAGAGGTTTTAATGGAGTATGCCGAAGTTCAGTTCATAATTTCTGAACGTAATGGTTTTGCTCAAGAAAATTATGTTAACGGAGTTACTGCTTCTATGGAAAGATGGGGGGTTGACCCTGCTGAAATTACTAGCTTTGTTTCTAATCTTCCTGCAGCTTCTCAAGAAACTGTATTAAATCAGAAATACATTGCTTTGTACATGCAAGCTCACCAAGCGTACGCAGATTACAGAAGAACTAGTTTCCCTAATACTATAGTATTGCCTGGCGAAACTGTTCAATTACCTGCAGAGCAGATTGCTGGTTTAGCACCTGATAACAGAGTGGAATCGTATGTATTCGAAGCAGGACCGGTTGATCCTTCTGTAACAGAGATACCATTTAGATTAAGGTACCCACAAATTCTTCAAACTTTAAATGGAACGAACCGTAGCGAAGCAGTTGCAAAATTACCGAATGGCGATTTAATTACCAGCAAGTTATTTTGGGACGTAAATTAATTAATAAATTAAGTAAAGTTGAGTTAATTGTTCAAGGCCGGTATCTACCGGCCTTTTACTTTTATAACAACTGAGGGAGGAAATTATTTTTTAATGAAATGAACGACTATCAAGTCAAAAAAGACATTTAATATTAGCCTTTTAAATATTTAATTACCTGTTCATTAAAAAACATAGGTTGTTCTACATTAACTACATGACCACAGTCTTCAACTACGATCAACTGAGAATGCTGATGAGATTTTGCTATTTTACGTATGCTAGGTAAAAACAAGTAATCTTCTTCACCCATTACATATAAGGTTGGAATTTTAATATCGGCAGAACGAAAAAAACGTAACAAGGGGTTTATCTCTGACGTAAGCTTAAACCAACGAATAAATTCTTTTTGGTACAATTTCTTTGCTTCGCGAACAAATAGCAATCTAGACTCCCTATGGTTCTTATTCGGCATTATAATAAATGCAAAAAACTTATACAACCATAAATAAGGTATCACCGTTTTAAATACGACACCAAGCTTTATTAATATTTGAGAGCGTAAATTCAATTTCATAATTGCACCGCCCATTACCATACTCTCTACTCGCTCAGGGTGATTCTCTGCTAAATTACGAATAAGTATTGTCCCCAACGAAATACCAACAAAATGCGATTTTTCAATCTTTTCATGATCGATTACCTCAACAATGTCATTTGTAATAACATCGAAAGTATACTTCTCATCAAAAACATTCTTTAAACTAGGTTTAGAATTACCATGACCTCTTAAATCGAGCAGCAATACATTAAAATGCTTTTTAAATTCACGTATTTGTTTGTACCAAATAGAAGAGCTACCACCAGCGCCATGAACAAACGTGACCCATTTAGAAGATGTTTTATGCCGGTAAGTTATATAGTGAAGCAAGTTATTGTCTCATTAAAAAACAGTTAATCTACAATGTATTAATTCTTTTTCAATTAATAGTTCAGGATAATCAAAATTCACTTAAAAAGAATAGTCTTTTCAATATTCGCTTATAATACTGTTAAAAAAAAGACATATTACCTAATAATTAGTTGTATAGCTTAGTATACGAACGTCCAAAACTTAAAACTGAACGTATATTTGTAAGAACACAAATCTAGTATAATGAGCGAGCAGTATTGTAAAGTAGGATCAGTAACACCAATAGAGGCAAATAATGATATTATCAGCTTATTGGAGTACCAATATCAAATATTTTTAGAAAAAGCTTCTACTATTCAAACGAATACACAATTAGGAGAATTTTTTGAGTCTAAAGCACAGAAAATTAAAAGAACGTTAGAAGAATTAGTTTAATCTTTCTAGCTCTTTCTTCATTTCTTGCTGTAATTCTTTAGCCTTAATCTTGGCTGCATCTGCGAAATCTTCTTGATCAGAGGCATATATTATTCCGCGAGATGAATTAATTAGTAGACCAATATTTTTGGTCATACCATATTCACATACATCTTTTAGGCTACCCCCTTGTGCACCAACACCTGGCACAAGCAAAAAACTTTTAGGCACAATTTTTCGAATCTCCTTAAGATATTCTGCTTTGGTAGCACCTACAACATACATTAAATTCTCGGCACCTTTATAGGTTGTTGACACAGACAGTACTTCTTTATAAAGTTCTTTATCTTCTATCTTTTTTGTCTGAAAATCAAAAGCACCTTCGTTAGACGTTAATGCCAAAAGAATGGTATGCTTGTTCTCAAAAGCTAAAAAAGGTTCAACAGAATCGCGCCCCATGTACGGAGCGATAGTAATAGAATCGAAATTTAAATCTTCAAAAAATGCCTTCGCATATCTTGTAGAAGTATTACCGATATCTCCACGTTTTGCATCGGCAATGGTAAAAATATCAGGATAATTGCTATTTAAATATTTAATCGTTTTACGCAGAGCAGACCAACCTTGCACACCGTATGCTTCATAAAAAGCGATATTTGGTTTATATGCAACACATAAATCATGAGTTGCATCGATAATTGCTTTATTGAAGGAGAATATAGGATCTTCCTCTTCCAATAAAAAAGCTGGAATCTTCTCTAAATCGGTATCGAGACCAATGCACAAAAAAGATTGTTTTTTATGAATTTGGGCAACTAATTCTTGTGTGGTCATATATTAAAAAATCTCAGAAGCTTCCTTTAATCTCTCTGTATTATCTACAAAACTTAATTCATCTATAATTCTTTGAATATCACCATCAATAATATTAGACAAATCATATAATGTTAATCCTACACGGTGGTCAGTTACCCTACCTTGCGGATAATTATAGGTTCTAATTTTTGCAGAACGGTCACCACTACTTACTTGAGAATTTCGTTTAGCCGCATCTTCTTCTTGCTTCTTTGCCAATTCCAAATCATATAATCTGGAACGTAATACTCTAAAAGCCTTGTCCTTATTTTTATGTTGAGATTTTTGATCTTGACACTGCGCTACCAATCCGGTAGGTATATGCGTTAAACGAACTGCCGAATAAGTTGTATTCACCGACTGACCACCAGGACCAGATGAGCAGAAAAAATCTATGCGTACATCTTTAGGTTCTATTTGCACATCGAATTCTTCGGCTTCCGGCAAAACCATAACCGTAGCAGCACTAGTATGTACTCTACCTTGAGTTTCTGTTTGTGGCACGCGCTGTACACGGTGTACACCAGCTTCAAATTTTAATGTACCATATACATTATTACCGGTAACTTCGAACTGAATTTCTTTATAACCGCCATTAGTACCTTCACTAAGGTCGATTACATTTGTTTTCCATCCTTTAGACTCACAATATTTTGTATACATTCTAAATAAATCACCAGCAAAAATACTTGCTTCATCACCACCTGTACCGGCTCTAATTTCAACAACTACATCTTTTGCATCTTCTGGATCTCTCGGTATCAACATTAATTTAATATCCTCTTCTAGCTTCGGCAAACCGCCTTTAGCCTCTTCCATTTGCATTTTTGCCATTTCTAGCATTTCTGCATCACTACCATCGGCAATAATCTCTTCCGCCTCAGCAATATTATTGGTAAGCTCAAGATATTCATCTCGCTTTGCCATTAAATCTCTAAGATCCTTATATTCTTTTGTAAGTTTTACATATTTTTCTTGATCAGATATAATATCTGGCTGAATTATAAGGTCTGAAACCTCATCAAAACGTTGTTTTACGATGTTTAACTTGTCTATCATATACTTACTTCACTTGTATGGCAAATTTACAATAAAATTGCGGACAGACTAAAGTGTTTATTATGGTATCAATTAAAAAATAAGAATGTATTTTTTTTAAAGAAAAGCTAGTTTAGTAAGATGCCATTGCTTTTATGCAATTTATTGATACTGTCTACAATGATAACCTCGGTGTCTCCCAACTGATTTATTAGTGCGAGCCCTGCATCTATGCCCATTACAAAAATAGAAGTCGCCAAGGCGTCTGATAACTCGGCACTTTTTGCAAAAACAGATACACTAAGAATTCCCGTGGCCGGATAACCTGTTACAGGATTTATAATATGGGTGTACTTTTTATTTTTTGAGATAATAAAATTACCGTCGCCACCAGAGGTTGCAACCGATGACTCAAGAATTGGTATCCAAGAAGATATGCCCCCTTTTTGATCTGGGTTCACGACCCCTATTAACCATTTATCGCCAGTTACTTTTGTACCCCATGTGGTAATATCGCCATCGATATTGATAATGCCTGCCTTAACCTCTTTAGATACCAATAATGACTTTGCCTTATCTGCGGCAAAACCTTTGCCGATACCACCAAAAGAAATACGCATTCCCTTTTTATTCAGATAAACGGTTTGCTCTTTGCTATCTAGAATGATATTTTTATACCCGATTTTGTGCTTTATAGATTCAACTTCGTTCGAAGTAGGCATTGCTTCCATACTACCATCTAATTTCCAAATATCGTTCAATGCCGTAAATGTGATATCAAAAGCACCGTTCGTAATTTCAGATATTTGAATAGACCTTTCTATTAAGTTATAAAGCTCCCAACTTACAGATACAGGTTTGATACCTGCATTTTTATTAATCAAACTAGTTTCAGATTCCGCATCCCAAGAAGAAATAAGTTTTTCTATTCTTTGCACTTCAGCCAATGCCTCTTGTATATAAATATAACCCAGTTCTTCATCTTCAGAAACAACTGTAATATCGAAATCGCCACCCATTACCTCGTACGATTTTTTTACCGTTACGTACTTTTTCTCCTGACCATATGCAAAGCAGGTCATTAGACATAGTATTAAGGCATAAATCTTTTTCACTTATTTCTCTAATTGGGGATACATATGGATATAAAGAATAAATAAGTTAGGTTGGTGTAGTTTTGGTTTATTGATATGTTACGTGATGTTTATTCAAAAACACGCAATATAGAACCCTCAAGGCTGGTATTATAAATTTTTAAAGTCTTAGATGTGCTGTTCGGAATTTCATTTAACGGCGTACCAGTTTGCGAAAATTTGGATCCATGAACATCACAATAGAAAATACCACCATCTTGATTTACAAAACGTACTTGATCATATTGCTCGTGACTACAAATTTGAGTTGCAGCAACAAATTCACCTTCTAGATTTTTAACTACAACAACTAAATTTTTCAGAATAAAGCCTCCATTATTTGCAAGCTTAGCCGCTTCGGCAGACTCAAGGTCAATTGTAAAATCTACATCTGTTGGCTGGGCTACGATATCACCTTCTACATCACTATCTTTTGAACAGCTTCCTAAACAAGGAAAAGTAATTGCAAAGGCAGCGCCCGCCCCAAGCGTTCGTAAAAATTCTTTTCTTTCCATAGCAAAATAGGTTTATACAAAAAGAACGATTTATTTACCCTAATCGTATGTATTAATACACAAAGGTGCCATACTTACTTGAAATTGTTAGTTTTTTCGAATCTGAAGCCTCTACCCTACCAATAATTTGAGCATTTACACCAAAGCTTTTTGAGATTTCAATAATATCATTTGCTATATTTTCTGGCAGATAAAACTCTAATCGATGACCACAATTAAAGACTTTATACATTTCTTTCCAATCTGTACCCGACTGTTCTTGAATCAATTGAAAAAGTGGTGGCACATTGAATAAGTTATCTTTTACTACATGTAATTCATCAATAAAATGAAGAATTTTTGTTTGTGCCCCTCCACTACAATGAATCATTCCGTGAATTTCTTTTGCACTATATTTTGATAGTATTTTTTTAACGATAGGCGCATATGTTCTCGTTGGCGACAGCACCAATTTACCTGCATCGATAGGAGAATTCTCTACAGAATCTGTCAACTTTATAGTACCGGAATAAACAAGATCTTTAGGTACTTCTGCGTCAAAACTTTCTGGAAATTTATCTGCCAAATAGTTTGAAAAAACATCATGTCGGGCAGAAGTGAGTCCGTTACTTCCCATTCCGCCATTATAGCCTTTTTCATAATTTGCCTGTCCAAAAGATTCTAGACCAACGATTACGTCGCCCGCTTTTATATTCGCATTGTCAATAACGTCACTTCTTTTTAATCTGGCAGTAACTGTAGAATCTACAATTATGGTTCTAACCAAATCACCTACATCGGCAGTTTCACCACCCGTAGAGTGAATTGTAATACCAAACTCCCCTAAATCATTAATCAATTCTTCCGTACCATTTATGATTGCCGATAGCACCTCTCCCGGAATTTTATTTTTATTTCTACCTATAGTAGAAGAAAGCATAATGTTATCGGTTGCACCAACACAGATCAAATCATCAATATTCATGATCAAGGCATCTTGAGCAATACCTTTCCATACAGTGATATCTCCGGTTTCTTTCCAGTACATATATGCCAAAGAAGATTTGGTACCCGCACCATCTGCATGCATTACCAAGCAATAATCTTCATCACCCGTTAAATAATCAGGGACTATTTTGCAAAATGCCTTCGGAAAAAGACCTTTATCGATATTCTTGATGGCATTGTGTACATCTTCCTTTGAGGCAGACACGCCGCGTTGCTGATATCTTTCACTGCTTGATGTGGACATAACTTAGATTTGTGGCAAAAATAAGGGAATCATTAAAACTGCCACTGATGTTCAGCTTAATATTCCCTCAAATTTTTTAATTATAAATTCAACTTACTCAATAAATAATAATTCTCTGTATTTTGTTAATGGCCATAGGTTATTATCCATCAACTTTTCTAATTTATCACTGTGCATTCTTATTTCTGAAAAATAAGGCTTTACATTATTGCAATAAGAATCTGCTTTCTTTTTAGTGTCTTTCAATGCATTTGCTTTTTTACGAGCATCTGCCATCGCATCTACCATTTTCTTGATACCGACCACATGTTCTGCAATTTCTTCGATCATTGTTAATTGACCCTCCGAGAATTTTTTATGTGCTGCTCCGTAAATTTCCTTTAAACCAGCAACATTTTTTATCAGTCTGTTTTGGTACTCTAAAGCTGCAGGCATAATGTAACCATACACCAATTCATTATACACTCTACCCTCTATTTGTACGTGCATAATATAATTTTCCAAATCTACTTCTTGGCGAGCGCTAATTTCAACCTCGCTCATTACATTCATGGTCTCAAAAAGTGCAATACTCTCTTTAGAGGTTAATATTTCAAGAGCTTCAGGCGTATTTCTATTATTACTTAATTTTCTTCTTTTCGCCTCATTTTCCCAATCTGCACTGTAGCCATCACCATCAAAACGAATACGTTTTGAAGTTTTTATATACTCACGAAGCACGTTGAATACCGCCTCATCTTTTTTCAAGCTTTTTTTATCGATTAATATATCGACCTCTTTTTTAAAATCTCTTAATTGCTTGGCAACTATAGTATTTAAGACGGTCATTGGCTTAGCGCAATTTGTTTTTGCACCAACACCACGCATTTCAAATTTATTACCTGTAAAGGCAAAAGGCGATGTTCTATTACGATCGGTATTGTCCATCAAAATTTCTGGAATCTTACCTACGACATTTAATTTCAGTTCTGTTTTTTCTTCGGGAGACAACTTACCTTTAGACACCCCTTCCAACTCATCGAGTACACTACTTAACTGCGTACCAACAAAAATGGAAAAAATAGCTGGGGGAGCTTCATTTGCCCCCAACCTATAATCATTACCTGCCGATGCGATAGAAGAGCGCAAAAGCTCTTCGTACGTGTCAACTGCTTTTATAGTATTAATGAAGAAGGTCAAAAATTGCAAGTTCTTCATAGGTGTAGAACCCGGACTCAATAAATTTACCCCGGTATCTGTAGCCAATGACCAGTTGTTATGTTTACCAGAACCGTTGATGCCCGCAAATGGTTTTTCATGAAACAGCACTTTAAAATGGTGTTTATCAGCAATTTTATCCATAACATCCATCAATAATAAGTTATGATCTATGGCAAGGTTGGCTTCTTCAAAAACAGGAGCCAATTCAAACTGATTAGGAGCCACTTCGTTATGTCTCGTTTTCACCGGAATACCCAATTTGGTACATTCCTTTTCCAAATCGCTCATAAAACTTAATACACGACTCGGTATTACTCCGAAATAATGATCATCTAGCTGTTGCCCTTTTGCTGGAGTTTCACCAACCAAAGTGCGACCTGTCATCATAATATCCGGTCTAGAATAGGCAAGCGCCTTATCGATCAAAAAATATTCTTGTTCCCAACCCAAGGTGGCATTCACCTTTGTTACCGTTTTATCAAAATACTTCGCAACGGCAGTAGCAGCGTCATCAACGGCACTTAATGCTCTCAATAAAGGTGCTTTATTATCTAAAGCTTCACCCGTATAAGAAACAAAAATAGTGGGTATACATAAGGTAGTACCGTAAATAAAAGCTGGAGAAGAAGGGTCCCAAGCGGTATAGCCCCTTGCTTCAAAAGTATTTCTAATTCCCCCACTCGGAAAACTAGAAGCATCTGGCTCTTGCTGAACTAATTGGCCGCCACCAAATTTTTCTAACGCCGTACCATCTGGCAAAAGATCAAAAAATGCATCGTGCTTTTCTGCCGTTGAACCTGTTAAAGGCTGAAACCAATGGGTATAATGTGTAGCACCCATGGTAATAGCCCATCCTTTAATAGCTTCTGCAACTTGATCTGCAATTTTTCGGTCAATCTTAGAACCCGAAACCATAGCACCTTTTAAACTCTCTAAAGCATCTTTAGTTAGATATTGCAACATCTTTTTTTGATTGAACACGTTGACTCCGAACAAGTCAGAACGTCTTCCTTTCTCCTCAACAGCAATACTAGTTCTCTTCTGGCTTTCGGTAATTGCAGCAAATCTTGATGATATCATATGTAAATACATTGTTAATTTGACAAAATTACGTTCTATAAATATAAATATGATAAAATACCCGATAAAAAACAGGGGTATAAAGCAAAAAATTTAATTTTTACACATTAACACCCTCAAAAATTCATACAGATTGATAAAAAACATATTTTTGTTTGTCTTTTATTAAAAAATAACGAGAATATTATGGCCAAAATTAAATTAGAATACATCTGGTTAGATGGATACTTTCCAACTCAAAACATGCGAAGCAAGACAAAGGTTGAAGAGCATGAAGATTTTAAAGGAACTCTTGAAGAATTAGGCAATTGGTCTTTTGACGGATCGTCTACTAGGCAAGCTGAAGGTGGATCTTCTGATTGTTTATTAGTACCCGTAGCAATATACCCTGACCCTGCTAGAACTAACGGTTATTTAGTAATGACGGAAGTAATGAATGCCGATGGAACACCTCACGTCTCTAACGGTAGATCTACCATTGATGATGAAGATGAAGATTTCTGGTTCGGTTTTGAACAAGAATATTTCATCATGGATACGAAAACACAATTACCATTAGGTTTCCCTATTGGTGGTTACCCTGCTCCACAAGGTATGTACTACTGCTCAGTTGGTGGTAAAAACACTCATGGTAGAGGCTTAGTTGAAGAGCATGCTGATCTTTGTATCGATGCAGGATTAAACTTTGAAGGAATCAACCAAGAAGTTGCTTCAGGACAATGGGAATTTCAATTATTCGCAAAAGGCGCTAAAAAAGCAGGTGATGAAATCTGGATCGCAAGATATCTTCTTGACAGATTAACTGAAAAATATGGTTACTATATCGATTACCACCCAAAACCATTAGGTAAAGACATGGATTGGAATGGATCAGGTATGCATGCCAATTTCTCTAACACTGCTCTAAGAACAAGTGGTAGCAAAGATGTTTATGCTGCAATATGCGAGTCTTTTAGACCATTTGTAAAAGAACATATTGCTGTTTACGGTGAGTTTAACGACCAACGTTTAACTGGTTTACACGAAACTGCCTCAATTAATGATTTCTCTTGGGGTATCTCAGATAGAGGTGCATCTATTCGTATTCCATTAATTGCTGTTGAAAAAGGATATAAAGGTTGGTTAGAAGATAGAAGACCTGCTTCTAACGGTGATCCATACAAAATTGCAGCTAGAATTATCAAAACTGTAAAAACAGCAAAAATTTAATACCAAATTAATTGTTGATTATACTAAAAACGCCTTGGATTTTTTCCATGGCGTTTTTTATTGACATTATTTTAAACATATTGGCTTATCCAATAGTCACATATATAAATGCTAAATAAATACTTATCAATATCAATCCATCTCTCCAACCCAAACGCAATCCTTTAGGTATGAAAACTAATGGTAGAATAAGAAAAGAGATACCTAACATCCAGAAAATATCATTTGTTAAAAGCCCCTGGTCCATAACGGTAATAGGGGTAATTATAGAAGTAATACCTAAAACAGCCAGTAAATTAAAGATATTGGACCCAATTAGATTCCCTAAAGAAATTGCTTTTTCTTTTTTTATGACGGCAATTATTGACGCTGCAAGTTCAGGAATACTAGTACCTACAGAAACTATTGTTATGGCTATTACACGCTCACTTACACCAAACATTGTTGCCATGCCAACCGCTCCAGAAATTAATAGCTCAGATCCGCCCCAAAGGGCTGCACCACCCAAACCTAAGAAAAGAGCGGTTTTATAAGTGGGCATCATAACATCTGGTTCATCTTCCTCATCGATAACCGCAGGCTTTTGAAAACGTAACAAATACACCAAAAACAAAAAGAGAAAAACGACCATTATTATACCTTCATATTGCTCTAATACTCCGTCAAAATATATAAAGAAGAAAAAGAGTAAAGAGGCGAGCATCATTACCGGCCAGTCTGTATTATAAAAACTTTTACTAACATCGATAGGGCTTAACAAAATCGTAATAGCCAATACAAGACCAAGGTTGGCAATATTAGAACCAACTACGTTACCTAACGCCAAATCTGGAAATCCGTCCAAAGCTGCATTTATACTAACAATAAGTTCTGGCGCCGATGTTGCAAAGGAAACCACGGTCATACCTATCACAATTTTGGGAATCTTTAATTTCAACGATAAATCTACCGCAGCTTTTAATAGCCAGTTTCCACCTGCTATTAATAGGATGAGTCCGCCAACTATAAATAAGAAATCTTGCATGAAAAGAATTTTGGCAAATATAATTAGAACATATCTCTTGGCATATGACAAATGTTGGTATAAATGAGTAACATCTCATTTTAATATCTAAATTTAATATGCTATTCTCAATAAACATTTTTATGATGACCGTACTAACATCTCAAAAAATAAATTCGCTAAAATATTTTATTGTACCTCTAGTACTTTTAAGCTTACTAAGTTTTAAAAACAACGCTATTTCCTTATTGAACAGCCCAGTTATTATCACCCAAGTAAAACAAACTATTGAGATAACTATAAACAAAAACACGACAGAGGTTGAGTTAATAACTATTAAAACTCGTCTCGCTAAAGAAAAATTCGATTTTTTATACACTACGGTCAGAAACAACAATTCGGAAATAAAAGATCTATCTATTGAAATTACTGGAGGCAATAAAACTATTGGAGAAGTTCGTAGTCGATATAAATCTGCATCTGATAATGATACTATTGACCCCATCAACATTCAAATTGACATTACTACAAATACTATATCAATTAAGAATGCCAATGGAAATCAAAAAATCACAACCTCTAGCAGCACTGAAAATGAAAAGAATAAAAAAATTTTAATTAGTACATCAACAACTGGCGATTATGACATTAAAATATCTGAAGAAGAAGAAAACGGATTCAAATTCTCTAACAACGAGGAAACTAAGGAGCCATTATTTTTTATTGATGGAATAAAGAGTGATTCGAAAACGGTTCATAATTTAAATGAAAGTACGATAGCTACCATGAATGTTTTAAAAGGAGATAGTGCCATGAAAAAATATGGAAAGGAAGCTAAAAACGGAGTAATTGAAATTATAACCAAAAAATAATTCTAAAACTCATTTTAAAACAATTTCACTTTCTAACATCGCCTAACTTTTATTTTTGCAAGAATGAAATGGTTCATTTCCACCATTTTCAGCAATATTGAGCCCTATAATTTTAAAAACCATCTAAAATATCACCTACAATTATGTTAATCTACAACCAAAATTATTGTAGTGATTCTAACATGTAACTCAACTGTAGACTATCGGTATAATAATGTAATTGATTCCATCATTACACTTACATATTAGTATTCAAATGCAATAATTTAACATATTTCATTTGTAAGAAGTACACCACAACTATACCTTTCCAAAACAATCAAATATTTAATTCAACCACTAAAAACTAACTACTATGATTGCTTTAATAAAATTAATAATTGTTTTGATTTTAAGTATAATAATAACCTTGGTATATCAATAACTATTTTGCAGAACTTTATACATAGGAGCTTAGCGACTTGATCAAATCGCTGTGTTATTTATATATATTTGATAAAACTACTACTTTGAAAACCAAATTATACAAACTAATCGCCAAGCTTAATAAAGCTTTATTACCCTCTTACAGCAAACAACGTTTAGATTTATCTAAAGCAAGTAAACTTCAAATGGCACTAATCGGCTGGCGGTATTTCATTACCAAAAAAGCATTAGACTAATATTTTATCAAAGATTTTACCGGGTAGGTACTTATTTTAGAATTGCCCTCAAGAAAAGTAAGCTCTAAAAGAAAATTACATTGCACTATTACACCTCCTAGTTTTTCAATTAATTTACAAGCTGCACTTGCAGTGCCACCTGTTGCCAAAACATCATCGTGTATTAAGACCCTGTCGCCCTTCTTGATGCCATCAATATGAATCTCTAAAGTATCTGTGCCATATTCCAGGTCATATGTTTCACTAATGGTAGTAGATGGCAATTTGCCTGGTTTACGAACTGGCACAAATCCCGCATTGAGCTTTTCGGCTAAAATAGGTCCAAATATGAAACCTCTACTTTCCATACCTACTACTTTGTCTATTTTTCGTCCTTCCAATAAATGAAACAGTGCGTTAGCAGTTTGTTTAAGAGCAGATGGGTTTTGTAATAACAACGTGATGTCTTTAAAAATGACTCCTTCCTTCGGGAAATTAGGTACATCTCTAATTAAGCTTTTAAAATTCATTTAATATTGTCTTCTTTATTTTGTGGTAAATGTAAAAAGAAATATATTTGCACCCCGTTAAGGGAAAAATCAAAATGGCCTCGTGGCGCAACTGAATAGCGCACTTGATTACGGCTCAAGAGGTTACAGGTTTGAATCCTGTCGAGGTCACAAAAATACAAAACCTGCAAATTTTTAAATTTGCAGGTTTTTTTTGGTTTTATAAAACTATTAAAAGCCCAAAAGCTACTAAACTTAGCAAGCAATGCACTTAGGCTCTATCGTTTAGTTCACAAATTCAATCAACAAATCTCATTTAAGCATCATGGTTCACCCATAGAAAAATAAAATATTCAAAACAACAAATCAAGTAAAATCACATATTTTTATTTCCAATTGTAGATATTTCATTAGAATTAAATATAATAAGCTCATTTTGAAATCGTGATTCTTAAATTATTTAAATTGCATCTTTCAAAGCTTAAATGACATGGGATTTTTAAAGAAGTTGAATAGCAAATACTTAAAACTTAAATTAAAACATTCTCCGCAACAAAATTTATTTTACGGTTTTCTGACCTATATAGTAGTTGGGTTTATTTTACTTTCATTACCGATTTTTCAAAAAACATCGGCACCGTTTTTAGATCATCTTTTTACAGCAACATCTGCTGTATCGACAACAGGTCTCGTTACTATCAGTATTTTCGATAGTTATAATTTTGGCGGTCAATTTATAATAATGCTACTATTTCAATTAGGGGGTATAGGTTATCTCACTTTTACTACCTTCATGCTACTTTCAACTACTAAACGAATTACAAGATGGCATAAGGCCATTCTTAACTCAGAATTTACACTACCCATCTCCATAAAAATTAAAGACTTTCTAAAATCGGTAGTTATATTTACTACAATTATGGAGGTGATAGGTGCCATATTATTTTTCATTGCATTTAAAATGGATGGCATGGATAATTACCCCGCCATATGGAATGCTATTTTTCATAGCGTTAGTGCCTTTTGCACTGCCGGTTTTAGTCTATTCAATTCTGGTTTTATCGATTACTTAGACAACGGCTTTATAAACTTTATAATTTCTTTCCTGGCCATTGGGGGCTCACTTGGCTTTATTGTAGTGACCGACTTTGTACTTTGGTTTAAAAACAAAACCCACAAACTTAGCTTCACTACTAAAATAATTTTAATTGGTCTTTCAATTTTATTAAGTATTGCCTTTTTATTCTTCTATTTTTACGAACCATCAATTACAAATTTAGATGGTTCAACAAGGACTTATGCTGCCTTTTTTCAAGCGATGTCAGCAATGACTACTGTTGGCTTTAATACTTTAGATTTTGGTTCTTTTACAACTCCAATACTAATTGCTACAGTTTTTTTAATGTATGTAGGAGCATCACCATCTGGTACAGCAGGCGGACTTAAAATAACAACATTAACAGCGGTATTTTCAATAATAAAAAGTCGTCTAAGAGGTAGTCAACAAATAACCTTTTTTGGCAGAGTTATACCATTAGAGCGTTTATACATTGCAACCTCTTCTTTCATATTTTACACCTCATTAATTTTTTTAGGAATATTTGTTCTCACTTTTTCAGAGGATTTTAATTTAGAAAAAATAATTTTCGAAGTCGCGTCTGCCTTAGGCACCGTTGGAATTAGTATGGGAATAACCGGCGATTTAAGTGCAGTTGGCAAAATCACAATTATTCTTTTAATGTTCATTGGTAGATTAGGTGTTCTTACTTTTGGTCTTGCAATTTGGTCTAGAAGTATTTCTGAAAGTGAACATATGGTTATTGAAGGAGATATAGCTGTTTAAATGTATAGTTAATTTGTACCAGATTAAATCGGGTGATTTTTGCAGAGATATGAAGAGTTAACTGCGCTATAAGGAAGACTAATTACTCATATTGATATACACTAGCAATTGTAACCTAAGTCAATCAATGACTAATAATTTAGCGTGTTATATTCAACCACATTGTTAATTTCTTAAACATTTTTGTTTTTATCAAATCACAACTTAGCAATTGACAAAAGTATTTGGCAAAAAATACAATTACTCATCTCAGTACAGTACAGGATGCCTATTCGCTAAAACTCTAATATACTTGTGACAAGCCCATTATTATTTTTTAGGGCATCTTCATAATTGTATAACACATTTCAAATGAAAAGAAAAGAATTCATTGAACTCTCTGCATTTGCTAGCTTAGGGTTAACTGTCCCTTTATCTAGCATACTTAGTTCTTGTAAAGACAAAATTGTTTTAGAACCACATTCTAAAGAATTTAGAACACTTACATATAATCTATTGAGAGATTGGTGCGATGGTCTTATACAAACTCAGGTGATGGATTCTAAAGATCCTGCAAAACAGGGTATGTTCATATGCCCTGCATGTAATAAAGTTCATGGTAGAATGATGGATGCTGTCTACCCTCTACTTGCCATGGCAAAATATACAGGTGATAAAAAATATCTTGAATCAGGTATTGCAGTAATGGAGTGGGCAAAAAATGTAACCTTACCCAGTGGAGCGTGGTCAAATGATTTAAATCCAAAATCATGGAACGGCATAACGGTTTTCGGCGCCATTTCCCTTGCAGAGACCTTACACTATCATGGTGATCTATTAGATATTAATCGAAGAAAACAATGGACAGATAGATTGGAAAAAGCAGCAGATTTTGTTTATGAAAAGTTCCCTTCAATTGATGCGACCAACGTAAATTATGGAGCAACTACAATTTATGCATTAAACCTAATTGGCAAGATGCTAAACAAACCGGCATATATTAGTCGTAGTAAAGAACTTGCTAATGAGATAAAACCCTATTTCACGAACCCGAATCATTTTCTCTATGGAGAAATAAAACCAAGTGCTCACAAACTAAGTGCTAAAAAATTACCTGGTATTGATTTAGGTTATAATGTAGAAGAATCTTTAAACAACATTGTGCTATATGCAGTTCATGAAAACGATCAAGAGCTTTTAGAACTCTTAGATAAATCGTTAAGCACGCATTTAGAATTTATGTTACCTGACGGTGGATGGGATAATGGCTGGGGAACCCGTATGTTTAAATGGACGTATTGGGGAAGCCGAACATGTGACGGCAGCCAACCGGCACTAGTATTGATGGCTGACCGTAACCCTGCACTAGCTACGGCAGCAGTTAAATATACAGAGCTACTAAAAAAGTGTACAAATAACGGATTGTTACATGGCGGTATACACTATGTTTCGCACGGTATTAAACCTTGTATACACCATACTTTTGCCCACAGTAAGCCATTGGCTCATTTATTGGACAATTGGGATGAACTGCCAAAAATTGATACCTCTACCCCACTACCTCGAAGCATAGCTAATGGCATAAAACACTATAAAGAAATTGACACTAGCCTATTTGCACGTGGCCATTGGAGAGGAACTGTAACCGCTTATGATGCAATTTATAAAGACGGTCATTACCGCCAAGCCACAGGCGGGGCAATGTCTCTATTATACCATAATAAAGTCGGTCTTTTATTAGCTGCAAGTATGGCCGAATACAAATTGGTAGAATCATTAAATCAACAACCCAACCCCGGAGAAGATTTTCCTTTTACTCCAAGAGTTGAAACTAGGTTCGATGGCAAATGGTATTCTAATATATTTGACCGTACAGCAATTATTTCTTCTGAAGATACTAACGGAAAAATTAACATAGACGCTGAATGTAAATTAACAGATTATAATAATGAAGTGGTTGAAGAAACAGCATCAGATTTTAATTTAACCTATCAGGCTTCAGAAACCGAAATTCAGATTATTGCAAAAACCAATCAAAAAATTTTAACAGAAACAGCCTTTGTTTTACCGATAATTTCACCGAACAATGAGGCAATCAACCAAGTGAGTACAAATGAAATTACCGTACAGAAACCTGAAGGTTTGGTAAAAATAACCTCAAGTGTGCCGCTTAAAATAAAAGAGACTTCAAGAGAACGGATTTTTAATATGGTACCAGGTGCAGAAGCCATTCCAATTATGGCATATTTTGAAGTGAACTCCAATGAACTAAAAATCTCAATACAGGTATCATAAGCTATATAGACCTATACTTAACCAATGAATACAACTTCACATAGACTAACCTTATTAATCATTATTTTATTCTTAGTTTATATACCGGTAACTGGTTATAGTCAAAAGAAAACAAATCTTGCAGCAAAAAACCTAACTGTTAGCGAGGGTTTTGAAAACCCTTTAGGATTTTATGATGCGTCACCGACCTTTTCTTGGAAACTTCCAAACAACGTAAAATATCAAACTGCATATGCAATTGTTGCTGCAAGTTCACCAGAACTCTTACCTGATAATCCTGATATATGGCAAAGCAAGAAAACATCTTCTGAAAATTCAATTTTCAATCCATACGAAGGACAAAATTTAGGTTCTAGACAAAAAATCTACTGGCAAATAATGTATTGGGATGAACATGATCAACCATCCATCTGGAGTGAAACTGCAGATTTCGAATTAGGCCTTTTAAAGAATAGTGATTGGAAAGCAAAATGGACAAGTTTAGATACTGCAAAAGATAGTATTAAAGGAGTACGGAATTTTTTAATGCACAGACCCCAGTATTTAAGAAAAGACTTTGAGTTATCATCAATTGTTAAATCTGCGCGCTTATATATTACGGCAAAAGGTGTTTTCGATGTGCATTTAAATGGTAAAGATGTGAGTGATGATGTACTTACACCAGGTTGGACACCATATAATAAACGTATTGAAACCCTTACCTACGATGTTACTGAATTATTGACATCTGGTAAAAATGCCATAGCTGTTGAATTGGCATCTGGTTGGCATTCAGGCAGAATCAGCCGCGGCAAGGCAGTGTACAAAAACTTTACCTCTCCAAAAATATTATGCCAGTTAGAAATAACACTAAAAGATGGTTCTAAAAAAATAATAGTTTCCGATGAATCTTGGAAAGGTACCACAAACGGTCCTAGAAGACTAGCAAGTCTTTATGATGGCGAAATATATGATGCTAATTTGGAAATCAAAGGTTGGACAAAAGCTACTTTTGATGCTTCAACTTGGGAAACTGCCCAAAATGAAGCTATTTCTGATAGTGTTAGTCTACGGCCAAAACGTCATGAAACAGTTAGAACAACTGAGGTTTTAGAAGATGTAGAAATTGTATCAACTACAAAATCTTCGGTTGTATTTAATATGAAACAGAATATGCTGGGTGTACCAAAAGTTATGGTGCCTATGAAAAAAGGCGATACACTTACTATTCGTTTTTCTGAAATGCTATTATCAGACGGTACGTTTTATACCGATAATTACCGTTCTGCCAAGTCAACCGACTATTATATTGCGGCAAAAAATGGCGTAATAGAATGGTCTCCGAAATTTACATTTCATGGATTTCAATTTGTTGAATTATCAGGTTATGATGACTCGGTAAAGCCAGAGACAAATTGGATAAAAGGTTTGGTGCAACATTCAGATATTACAGAAAATGGTTCATTTACATCATCAAATGAAAAATTAAATCAACTTCAAAGTAATATTACCTGGGGCTTGCGTGATAACCTTTTAGATGTACCTACAGACTGTCCGCAACGTGACGAACGCTTGGGGTGGACGGGAGATGCACAGGTAATTTCACCAACTGCTATGTTTAATTTTGACACTCATGCATTTTGGACGGCTTGGTTGCAAAGCATGCGCGAAACACAATCTGAACATAGTGATGGGTTAGTCCCATTTATTATTCCAGATGTTTTACAAAATAATAAAGCTAGTTCAGGTTGGGGCGATGCAGCTGTTATTATTCCTTGGGATATTTATAACATTACAGGCGATAAAAAAGTGCTTGAAGAGAATTATGAAATGGCTAAAAAATGGGTAGGTTATTACGAATCTAAATCTCAAGATTTTATCCCGACCATACATTCTTTTGCCGACTGGTTACAGCCTTACCCCGAAAAAACAGGAAAAATAGGTAATAGGGGCGATACACCAAGGCTTTTTGTAAACACGGCATATTTTGCACATTCGTCACATTTAGTTTCTAAAATAGCTGGTGTATTGGGTAAAACTGATGATGAAAAAAAATACAAGGATTTATATAAGAACATTGCTTCTGCTTTTGAAAATAATTTTTTTGATATCAACGGAAAATTTAAAAATAAAAAGCAAACTCAAACTAGTTATTTACTCGCTATCTATTTTGATTTACTAAAACCAGAAACAAAAATAAAAGCGCAACAGCATTTATTACAAGAAATTAAAAAAGCAGACTACCATTTAGGTACCGGTTTTTTAGGTACTCCTATTTTACCTAAAGTTTTAGATGATATGGGCGAGATAGACCTGATGTATAAAATTCTATTTAAAGAAACCTATCCGTCTTGGTTTTATTCTATAAACCAAGGTGCTACCACTATGTGGGAACGTTGGAATAGTTTTAGCAAAAAAGATGGTTATAATCCACAAAGTATGAATAGTCTTAACCATTATGCATACGGAGCCATTGGGCAATGGATGTATGAACGAATTGCCGGTCTTTCATCTTTAGAACCTGGCTATAAAAAAATAAAAATTGCCCCAATACCGAACACAGAATTTTTAAATGCCGCATCTGCGAAATTAAATACACCTTACGGTAAGGCGTCATCTTCATGGAAAATAGAGAATAACACTTTTTATCTCGATGTGGTTATACCTGCGAATACCTCTGCAGAAATACATATACCCTATAATACCATTAACAAATTAATGGTAAACAATATTACGTTCAAAGAAAATTTAAATATGAAAGTAATAGATTCTGCTCAAGAATCTATTAAAATATTAGCACAACCAGGCACCTATACTTTTCAACTAACACTATAACAAAATGTATTATAAATCAATATCTAAATATTTTCTACGACTGATAGTCTGTTTCTTTTTGATCAATCAAACAGCATGCACCGAAAAACAGAGTTTGGCGGCAGCACAAAATTTAACAATTGCCGAGGGTTTTGAAAATCCGATTGGTTTTTACGAAAACAGCCCAACGTTTTCATGGATATTACCAAATAAGGACGGTATTAAAAGTCAGTTCGCATATCAAATTGTTGTGGCTAGTGATCCAGATTTATTGCCGGACCAACCAGATTTATGGGACTCAAAAAAGCAAAACACAGACCAATCTACTTGGATAAAATACAAAGGGTCTACATTAAAATCCCGCCAAAAAGTATACTGGCAAATAAGATATTGGGATCAGAATGGCGAAGCTTCAGAATGGAGTACTTTACAAAATTTCGAATTAGGGTTACTTAAAAATAGTGACTGGAACGCAAAATGGGTTGGGCTCAACACTGCAAAAGATAGTATACGCGGTCGCGGTAATGTACTTATTCATAAGCCTCAATATCTAAGAAAAGAATTTAAATTATCTAAAACTATTTCTTCTGCTAGGTTATATATAACTGCCAAAGGTGTATTCGACGTCTCTATAAATGGAAAAAATGTAAGTGATGATGTAATGTCTCCAGGTTTTACAACCTATGACAAGAGAATTGAAACTTTAACCTATGATGTCACAGATTTAATCGAATCTAATCATAATACTATTGGTGTTGAATTAGCTTCCGGCTGGCATTCAGGAAGATTACTATGGGGCATAACGCCATGGAACAATACTATTTCGCCAAAAATATTATGTCAGTTAGAAATAAATATGACAGATGGATCTAAAGAAATTATCACTTCAGATAATAGCTGGAAAGGAACTACCAACGGACCTATCCAATTTTCTGAAATCTATGATGGCGAAATTTATAATTCAAATTTAGAAATGCCCAAGTGGTCTCAAAATAGTTTTGACGATAAAAACTGGATCAATGTCGAGGTTGCCAATCTTGAAGACCATATTGCGTTAGAACCAAAAAGACATTCGACGGTTAAGAATAAAATAGCGTTAAGTCCAAAAGAAATAACGAAAAAAAACGGAACAGTAATTTTCGACCTAAAACAGAATATGGTAGGCGTACCGAAAGTTAAAGTACCGATGAAGAAGGGAGATACTTTAGAAATTAGGTTCGCAGAGATGTTATCACCAGACGGGTCTTTCTACACAAAAAATTACCGTTCGGCGAAATCTACCGATTATTACATTGCTGCCAAAGACGGTTTTATAGAGTATATGCCCAAATTTACTTTTCATGGTTTCAGATATATTGAATTAAGCGGTTTCGATACTTCAAAAGAACCGACCAAAGATTGGGCAACAGGTATCGTACAGTATTCAGATTTTGATGACAACGGTACATTTACATCGTCTAACGATAAATTGAACCAACTACAAAGTAATATTGTGTGGGGCTTAAGGGGTAACTTCTTTGATATACCTACAGATTGCCCACAGCGAGATGAACGTTTAGGATGGACAGGTGATGCGCAGGTTTTTGGACCAACATCTATGTTTAATGCCGATGTATATAAGTTCTGGGCCAGTTGGTTACAAAGTGTCAAAGAAGCGCAATTTGAAAATGGAGGTATTCCATGGACAGTGCCCGATGCACGTGGCAACAAAATTGGTAGTTCTGGTTGGGGTGACGTTTGCACCATCATTCCTTGGAAAATTTATATGCGTACAGGCGACAGAAGCATACTGGAAGAAAATTTTGAAATGATGGAAGAATGGTTAAAATATCATAAGCTAAAATCAAAAGATAATATTTCTAATATGATGTCATTTTCTGACTGGCTACAGCCTTACCCAGAAAACGGTGATAATAGAGGAGACACTTCACTTAATCTTATCGGCACTGCCTTTTATGCCCATTCGGCAAAACTCACCTCTAAAAGTGCTGCCGTGTTAGGGAGAATTGAAGAACAAAAAAAATATGAAGAGATATATAAAACGGTAGCCAAATCATTTGAGAAAACCTTTTTCAACGAAAGTGGCAAAGTCAAAGCTGTAACATCTACACAAACTTCTTATTTGTTGGCATTGGCATTTGATTTGCTATCTGAAGATAAAAAAGAAAACGCCAAGAAGTTTTTATTAGAAGAGATTAATAATGCCGATGATCATTTGCGCACTGGTTTTTTAGGTACCCCATTATTATCTGAAGTTTTAGATGAAACAGGTGAAACAAATATGATGTACAAATTGTTGTTCAATGAAACATATCCCTCTTGGTTCTACTCCATTAACCAAGGTGCTACTACTATTTGGGAACGTTGGAACAGTTATAGCAAAGAAGAGGGTTTCAACCCACAGAACATGAATAGCTTAAATCATTATGCGTATGGTGCTATTGGTGAATGGATGTATGAAAGAATCGCAGGTATATCTCCATTAGAAGCAGGTTACAAAGTCATTAAAATAGCACCAGTTCCAAACACTGATTACTTAACAAATGCTTCCGCTTCTTTACATACTCCATTTGGTATGGTATCAAATTCTTGGAAAATCTCCAATGATCAATTTAAAATGGAAACTCAAATACCACCAAACACTACAGCTAAGATTATAATTCCTAAAATAGGTACTGAAGAACTAGCAGTAAATGACCAAAAACTAGCAGCTATTAAAGAAATTAAATTGCTGAGCACTGGTGATGATTTTATTGAAATAATGGTTCAACCAGGCACATACAACTTTTTAACACCTTATAATCAAGACAAATGAAATATAATAAGCTTAACTTTTTAGTAGTTGCTCTTATACTGATCAGTTCCTGTAAAGAGAAAGAAAAACCTATTGAAAAAAATGAACAGAGTAAACCGAATGTTCTCTTTATAGCCGTAGATGACCTTAATACAATGATCGGCAGTTTTGATGGCCCTGCCAAAACTCCAAATATTGATAGACTAGCATCTATGGGCATTTCTTTTACAGATGCCCACTGTCAAGCACCGTTGTGCGGCCCGTCAAGAGCATCATTAATGACCGGATTAAGACCTTCTACGACAGGAATTTACGGAATGACCCCTGATAATGAAATTCGACGAGATGGCAATGCTATTACAAAAGATATTACATTCTTGCAAGAATATTTTGAAAACAACGGTTATCATACTATGGGCATCGGTAAACTCTTTCATGTACATGCCCCAGATAGTACTTTTAATGAATCAGGAGGTAGAATGAAAGGATTCGGACCCTACCCGGAAAAAAGATTTGTTTGGGATGGATTTGGAACGGCAGACAGAGAAAAATATGGCAGAACAAGTACAGATTGGGGGGCTTTTCCAGAAAATGACACCTTAATGCCAGACCACAAGTCTGCTGATTGGGTTATTGATCGGTTACATAAAAAATATGATAAGCCTTTTTTTATGGGCTTAGGTTTTTTAAGAGTACATGTACCCTTATATGTGCCTCAAAAATGGTTCGACCTTTATCCAATTGAAGATATTGAAACACCACCTTACAAATTTGATGACTTAAATGACATACCACCAGTAGGGTTAAAAATAAACGACCTACCTATGATGCCTACTACAGAATGGGCAAAAGAAAATGGCGAGTGGAAAAAGATTGTTCAGGCATACTTAGCTTGTATAAGTTATGTCGATTATGAATTGGGTCGTGTTTTAGATGCTTTAGAGAATAGTGAATATGGCGATAATACCATAATTGTCTTATGGTCCGATCACGGGTATCGCCTCGGAGAAAAAGGAACATTTGCAAAACACGCATTATGGGAAACTGCCACTAAAGCGCCTTTAATATTTTCGGCACCAAATTTACCTAAAGGAAAGAAAATTGATGCCCCTGTTGAAATGCTTTCAATTTATCCCACACTTTTAGAATTAAGTGGACTACCTAAATATTCAAAAAACGAAGGGATTAGCTTAGTGAATATGATGAAAAATAATGAAGGGTTAGACGATGCACACGCCATTTCTACTTTTGGCATGAACAACCACACTATTAAAACAAACGGATATAGATATATTCGATATGAAGATGGTACCGAAGAATTCTATGATCATAGTACAGATCCCAATGAATGGACAAACCAAGCAAAAAATTCGAAGTACAAATCTCAAATCGCTTCAATGAGAGAAAAATTGCCGAAAATAAATTCCAATTGGGATGAAAGTTCGTCTTACAGTTTTCAGCCGTATTATGTAGAGCAGAAACAAAGAACTAGTAGTACAAATTATAACCCTCCAAAAATAATTGGTGCAGATCGGTAATCAGTTTTTAAAACAGTTATTTAAGACCCCTTTAATTTTTATAGGGGTTTTATTTTTAATATTAATTTCAATAGTAATGAATGCTAAATGTTTTTTCTGAATCTGTAAACCAATCAAGCTCATTTTTTCCACTACCCATATACAGCAAGAATTATCATTTTTAAATTCTAAAACCAATTTAAATATCAATTTAAAAATTAAAATGACATTTTTTATGAATTTAATTTTTTATTAAGAAAACCAGTAAACATTCTATATACACGCTATTTCACTATAAAATTAGTTTACCACTACAGTACAGTACAGGATGATTAAAAAAAACCTTAACGATAGTTTAACATAATCAAAATGAAATTTTCAACTTTATGAGACAATTCTATGAAAACTAAACTAACACTATTTAAAATTAAAACTAAGGTATTTACTGTACTGTTTGCCTTAGTTACATTATCATCATGGTCTCAACAGACTGTTAGTGGTAATGTATCGGATGAAGAAGGACCTTTACCTGGAGCATCGGTAATTGTTCAAGGAACAACTAGAGGTACTACTACCGATTTCGATGGTAATTTTACCATTGAAGCAAACTCTGAAGACGCACTACAGGTTTCTTACATTGGTTATGAACCACAAAGTATTTCCATTGGTAACCAAACTCAATTAAATATAATTCTCAAAGCAGGTAATAAGCTTGACGAAGTAGTTGTAATTGGTTATGGTACTACTAAAAAATCAGATTTAACGGGCTCTGTATCTTCGGTGAGTTCAGACGATATTACCCAAGTGCCCTCATCAAGGGTAGATCAGGTCTTACAAGGTAGAGCTGCAGGTGTTCAAGTAACACAAACAAGTGGAGCACCTGGTGCCGGAACAGCTATACGTGTAAGAGGTGGTAATTCTATTACAGGTAGTAACGAACCACTATGGGTAATTGATGGTATCGTTGTTGGTACAAACTTCAACCTAAACAATATTAACGCAAGCGATATTAAATCTATAGAAATTCTAAAAGATGCCTCCTCTATTGCTATCTATGGTTCTAGAGGTGCAAATGGGGTAGTTTTAGTTACCACTAAAAATGGATTGGGCGCTGGAACTGGAAAACCTGAAATAAGCGTAAATATTTTCACAAGTATGCAAATGCTACCTGAATTACCAGATTTACTAAGTCAAGAAGAACAAATAGCATTTACGAATGAAAGTGCTGCTTTTAGAAATGTATCGGAACCATTTCCTAACGACCCATCTACCTACCCGAATAATGACTGGGTAGATTTAACAACGGGTCCTGCTCCAATTTATAACGCGGATATATCTTTGTCAGGAGCATCAGAAAATGTTAACTATTACAACTCTATTGCATACTTCAATCAAGAAGGTATTGTAAAAAGTACTGGTATCGAAAAATTTATTTTTAGGTCAAATCTAGATTTAAAATTAAGTGAAAAAGTAAAAGCAGGATTTCGTATCAACTATTCCAGAATTAAAAATGAAAATGGCCTAACCTCCTTTGGCGGAAATGCTTTTGGAACATTACGTACGCAACCCGTATTTAATAATGATGGTACTTTTAACGGTTTTGACGAAGTAATTGGGGCACCATTCAATAACCCCTTGGCAAATTTTGCGCTGAACACTAATGAAACGTTCACCAATAATTTATTGTCAACTGCTTATTTAGAATACCAACCAGCGCCAGGTTGGATTATACGTTCAACATTCAGTCCAGAATTCAATAATACGAAGCAAAACCGATTTAATTCTAGTCAGTTGCCAGGCAACCTTGCCATTGGTGTGCCAGATGGTGGTACTGCTAGTGTACGTACTGTGGCAAGCACGGGTTGGAACAACGAAAATACGGTACAGTATAATACCGATTTTGGTGAGGACCATAGTTTAACTATTTTAGGTGGCGCTTCATTTCAAAAAGTAGAAACAGAAATAACGGAAGCAGAGGCAGCAGGTATTACAAGTGATGCTACCGGTTTTAATAATCTAGGAAACTCTGATCCTATAAGATCTATTGTAAGCAGTGATTATACTGGGTTTCAAATTGCTTCATTTTTTGGAAGGATAAATTACGACTATAAAGACAAATATCTTTTAACATTGGTAGGTAGATCAGACGGTAGTTCTGTATTTGCTCCAGGGAATAAGTATGAATTTTATCCTTCAATAGCCGGTGCCTGGAAAATTAGTGAAGAAGAATTCATGCAAGACCAAACTTTGTTCAAAGATTTAAAGTTAAGAGCTAGTTGGGGTCGTTCAGGTAATCAGGCGATTGGCCCTTATAGAACACTGGGTGTGCTTACCGAGGCTAACACAACGTTGAATGGATCTGAGGTTCCTGGCTTAACATTAGGTAGGCCTGCAAATCCAAATCTGCAATGGGAAACAACAACTTCTTTAGATATAGCTTTAGAAGCATCAATGTTCAATGGCAGACTTTTTGCAGAATTTAACTACTACGAAAAAGAAACTAATGATTTACTTTTGGATGTTACTATACCAAGGCAAACGGGTTTTACAAGTCAGTTACAAAATGTAGGGGCACTTTCCAATAAAGGTTGGGAACTTCTATTGACATCTACCAACATATCCAAATCAGATTTTAGCTGGAATTCTTCCGTTGCGTTATCTTCTAACGATAACGAGATTTTGGATTTAGGAGGTCAAGAGTTTATAGATGTTGTTGTTGACCCTATTATTGGCTCAGGAAATACACGACTTATTGTAGGTGAGTCCGTTCCAGTTTATACAGGTCTAAATTATTTAGGTACTTGGAAGAGTCAAGAAGAAATTGATGCCTCTGGCAGAACCGACCCTCAGGTTGTTGGTGGATCACACTTTGAGGATATTAATGGTGATGGCATTGCGTCTACAGAAGACAATGTTATTTTGGGTAGTCCAATTCCCGATTTAATTTTTGGGATCGAAAACTCTTTTTCATATAAAAATTTAGACTTTTCATTTTTCTTTCAAGGTACTGTAGGTAATGAGGTGTACAATTTAAGAATGCGTAATCATTATTTTAACAGAGGTGAAACAGTTAAGTTTGGCGATTTACGAGACAGATGGACGGTTAACAACCCAACCTCTAATATTCCTAGAGCGGGAGCCGATACAGTGACAAATACACCGAGTAATTCCGAATATGTGGAAGATGGTTCACACCTACGTTTGAAAACGGTAAGATTGGCATATAACTTCCCTACTGATAAAATAGGTCTTGACGGCGTTAAAAAAGCTACCATCTATTTGTCAGGTGCCAACTTATTGTTGTTCTCTAGTACTAGATTGATAGAACCAGAGGCAAGTAACTTTGGTAGAACCGGTTTGGGCAATATTGCACAAGGATATTTAGATGCAAATTATCCTAATCCACGTGTTATCACACTTGGTGTAAACGTAACTTTTTAAAAAATAATTATGAAAACAAAGAACATTTTTTTATACATCTTCATTATATTCTCCACTTTTGGATGCGAGAAGTTTTTAGAAGAAGACCCGAGAGCCATTGTGGCTCCAGAAACCTTTTTTGCATCTGAAAGTGACGCAAGACAAGCTATTAATGGTACTTACGCAATTTTAAAAAACAATTCCATTTACGGTCAAGTAGGTTTGGATCATTTTTATGATAATGGTGCGGATATTATCGAACCTAATCGTGCTGCAAATTTTGTGGAACCGATTGGTAACTATTCCATGAACGAAGCTCTTGCAGATGTGTCTGTACAAAAAATGAGTGTTTCTGATACTTGGAAGGATTTATATGGAATTGTATTCAATACAAACATCATTATCGACAGGGTAGAAAATAATGAAGGTATTTTAGAAGGTCCACGAACAGAAATTGTTGCAGAGGCCCGTTTTTTAAGAGCACTATGTTATTGGCACATTACCAATCTTTGGGGAGATGCCCCATATTATACCGAAGTACTTACATTAGAAGAAGTGAGTTCATTAGCAAGGACGGATGAGTCAATAATAATTGAAGGTATTTTAGACGATTTACAATTTGCCCAGTCTATTTTACCATTGACCTACCCAGATGACCAAAGAGGGCGTGCAACCAAATGGGCAGCTGCTATTATTGAAGCAAAAATTTATATGAAGCAGCAAGAGTGGTCAGCTGGTTTGAGTAAATGTCTGGAAATTATAGATGAATCTCCACATGCACTATTACCAACTTATAATGAAGTTTTTGATCCCACTAATGAATATAACCCTGAAATTATTTGGTCTTTAGATTTTGCTAGGGATATCGAAGGTATTTTTGACCCTGCTTTTCCAGGTGCAGCATTTGCCGGTAATAATAGTTGGAGACCAAGCTTGTTTAACCCTCGATTAAGGGATGAACCTAAAAATGCAGATGAAAGATCTGCATTAAGCGATGCCTTAAATGCAAGAGGTGAGGCTTTTAATGGTACAGGTTTACAAGTTGCCTCTAAAGATTTTGCCGAAAAATTCCCTTTAAACGATTTAAGAAGAGAATTAAATATTGTTGATAATTATTTAGGCTTCGACTTAAACTTTCCATACATGGGTAAATTCTGGAATTTAGATTTAGAAAGCTCTCCTCGTTTCAATCACTCGGACAATAGAATGGTATTTCGTTTAGCAGATGTCTATTTAATGGCGGCAGAATGTGAAAACGAAGCTAATGGTCCTGGTAATGCTTATCAATATATAGAACCTATAAGAGAACGAGCTTACGAAACGGAAGCAGAATGGAAACTTGAAGGTCTTACCCAACAAGGCTTTAGAGAAGCTATTTATGATGAGCGTAAATGGGAGTTAGCAGGTGAAGCCCATAGAAGATACGACCTTATACGTTGGGGTATCTTATTAGATGTTGTTACAAACTTAGAATATCGTTTTTGGGAACCGAATTTAAATATTAGACCATGGCATGTTAAACTTCCTATTCCGTTACAAGAACTGGAACAAAATCCTGCCTTATTAGAATCTGACCCTACAAATAATGGGTACAGATAAAAATTGATATTATTATAATAAAGTTACCAGAATTGGTAATTCATATTAGTTGTTTGAAGTTAGTTGGTAGAGTGGGACAAAACATGTTTTTGTCCCACTCTCTTTTTATCATGTATCATTAAATACCGAAACTTAAAAATGTGTCAATTTCACTTTTAAAAAATTATATCATGAAAAAAACACTCTTAATTTTCCTTTTAGTTTTAGCCGGTAATATAACCTGTTCAGCTCAAATTAAACATGGTCTACGAGATAGCCATGGAAGACACATTATACCAAGAGGTTTCGTAATCAATACCAACGATCATAAAGGAGAAGTCTTCTTTAATTCTGATGACTATACTCGTATGGTTCGCATGGGCAGTAATACACAGGTAATAAGACTAGAGTTAGGTAAACTTAGTAGTTTTCCTGGCGGTAAATTAGACAACAACTATTTAATAAAATTAGATTCTTTGGTTAATTTAGGTAGAAATGCTGGGTTTAATACCGTATTTAAAATGACCGTTTATGGTATTGATCGCTTTATTTGGGAGGACTTTTGGTTGAATAAAAATAACGAATACAACACCTATATAGCCGCATGGCAGGTAATATGGAAGCGATATGCAGAAGAATCTTCTGTTCTAGGGTATGACATTGTAAACGAGCCAAGAAAGTTGACAATGAAGATTACCTATAATGAACTTACCAAAAGATACTTAGTTCCACTATATCAAAAAATAATAGACGCTAGCAACCTCATAAACCCTAAGAAAAAAATACTATTACAATCTATCTTTATGAATAAAGGTGAAGGCATCGATAATAATCAATATGCTGAAATAACAACCAATGTCAATAGAGAGAATATCATTTTTGCACCACATATTTATCAGAATAAAATTGAATTTATTAAACCAGTAATGGATCGTTTTGATAAAGAATCTGATTTTTTAAATGCTCCCATACTTATTGGTGAATGGGGTTTTCCAACATTTGCTACAACAGATACTTTAATTTCAGGCCCTTTAGGTCAATTAGAGTATCGCGAGTTGTATATACGAACCGCAGAAGTTTTTGACAGAATGGGTGTGGGTAGTATAAAAGCATGGTTCTTGGGTAATCGTAGCATGCAGAATTTTTTACCTGGCGGCCCTTCTACTTGGGCAATTTTTAGCGATAAAAAAGCTGCAGGTACTGTAGAAAGAAAATACATTACAGATATCATTGCCAGACCTTATCCACAAACCATTGCCGGTGACATTAAATCATTTTTGTTCAACCATGCGACACGAACATTAGATTTAACTATAAAACCAGATGCAAACAAAGGAGCTTCGGTAATTTTCATAGGCGCCAATAGACATTACCCTGATGGATTTTCAATACTCATAGACGATGATTTTGTTATGTATTACGACCCTATTAAAAATAAAGGATTAGAAGTGTACAAAATTCCGACTGACATTAATCCTCTAGATTTTATATGGGATGAAAAGACTCAAAAATTAATAATTTTAAAATGGCCTGCTAACAAAGCTGTACTAAACATACAAATAGTACCAGGTATTCGAAATTAAACTGAAGAAACAAATTAAAAATTACAAGCAGCATGCACTTTTAATTCAAAGATTACAAAGCAATATTTGTAATCTTTGAATGAACGGCGCCATTAAAATAATTTTAAGTAAATATTACTTATTGACTACAACAATGCCACTAGGTTTGAATCCAATACGATGAGATTGAATGCTCAGTGTGCTATTTTCAGGTAATTTAAAAGGGTCAACATACACCTGCCAAACAGTTGATTCTTTTTTATTATCATCTGTTATTTTATAGCCTATAGAAGCACCTTCTGTAGCACATGTAATAGCTACTGTAGATGCTAGAAAATCTGCCGTTGGGTTTAGTGTAACAGGCTGTACCTCTTCTCCTTCCCACAATTGCGTTAACAGCTCACCTTCTGGTAAGTTTGGCTGATCACCTATATTTGCTATCCATTTATCCAATTCGCCGCTTAACTTCTTTAAGGTTTCAGCATATTCCGGGTTATTTGCAAGATTATTGATCTCATGTGGATCAAGTTGACAATCGTATAGTTCTTCTACAGGTTTTGTACTACCAAACCATAAAGATTGTACTGAATCTAATTTACCAGCATCTCTTAAGCGCAATAACTCTTGCATGGTCGGTATATTTTCTCTGTAATCTATTGGTAAATAATAACCTTGTTCCGGTCTATAATTTCTAATATATTTAAAACGGCTATCGCGTACTGCGCGAATCGCATCTGTAAATCCATCAAAACGATCGGCAGCTCCATAAATATATTCTCGTTTATTTTTTGCTTTAAATTCACCCAAAAAAGCTTGCCCTTGCATATAGTCATATGGTTCAGAACCTGTTAAAGAAAGTAATGTCGGTGCAAAATCTACAAAACTAATTAACTGATCATCTTTAGAACCGGCATTTACTTTATTTGGAAATCTAATAATCATTGGGGTTTTCAAACCCGAGTCATAAATTAATCGTTTTTGTCTGGGCATTGTGCCACCATGGTCTCCATAAAAGAAGACAATTGTATTTTCTAAAAGTCCATCATCTTCCAATTGCTTCAAAACCGCACCTAATTGGCTATCCATTTCTGCAATATTATTATACATCTTCCACATATCTCTTTGCACAACTTCTGTATCGGGTAAATAAGGAGGGATATTAAATTTTGTGTCCTTTGCTATGTGCTTTGGAGTTTCTTCCTCTGACATTCTACCTTCTTTCCACTTAAAGCTTCTATCTCCTAACTGATAATGTCTTTTTTCAATATAACGATGTCCGTAAGGTTCAAATAAACCAGACTCATGGGTTTCGGTAAAATTAACAACCGAGAAAAATGGTTGATCTTTATCTCTATTGCGCCAATGCGCATATGGTCCATTTTCATCCCAAGCAGTTACCGGAGCATTAAACTGATAATCTGTTTTATAATTGTTGGTACAATAATAACCTTCTCTACGCAACAATTCACTGATCATTTTAACTTCTGGTGGTGGTACCGCGCCATAAGCAGGTAAACCGGTTACTTCTGTATAAGATGTAGTTCTCATATGGTTGGCACCAATACTTGATGGGTACATACCCGTTGTTATCGCAGCTCTACTTGGGGCGCAAACACCAGATGTAGAAAAAAGATTCGGGTAAATGACCCCTTCATTAGCCAACCTACTCAGGTTTGGCGTAACTATGGTTGAATCGCCAAATGAAGGTAAATAAGCACTCATATCTTCTGTAACCAACCACAGAATATTTGGACGTTCTGGTAAGCTTATCTCCGTAGATATTTCAGCAGCTTCCTTTTTTTTATTTTTATCATTACAGCTTATAATTAATAAAATAAAACAGAGGGATATAACCTTTGAAAAGTTGGATTTTATATATTTCATATTTTGATTTTTAAGTTAATGGTATACGCTAAAATTAGTGTTCTCCAAAAGAATAACCATACTGGTGTGTAGGCTATAAAACCAATAACCATAATTCCATTATTTTTAAACAAACACTTAAATTACAATACCCATAATATATTCAGGACAGCACAGGATGGATACTACAACCTTGAAACTTAAGTTTGGTAATGCGGTCCAAGAAAAAGACTGCAATACAAATCAACAAAAACAATAAAACTAAAATCAACGTATGCTTAATATAATAAGACGTTTAGCTGTATTCTTATTTTGTTTAATAGGAAGCTTATCATATGGTCAAAACAAAGCACAAAAAAGCGAGAAGCCAAATATCATATTCATTTTAACAGATGATCAACGATTTGATGCGATAGGTTATGCCGGAAACAAATTTGTAGAAACACCAGAAATGGATGCCTTGGCAAAAGCAGGTACTTATTTTAATAAAGCAATAGTTACCACACCTATTTGTGCAGCTAGTAGGGCCAGTATCATTACCGGGTTACACGAAAGAGCACATAATTTCAACTTTCAAACAGGTAATGTTCGCGAAGAGTACATGGAAAACTCCTACCCTACGCTATTGAAAAATAACGGCTATCACACCGGTTTTTTTGGGAAGTACGGCGTTAGATATGACGATTTAGAGAAGCAATTTGATGAGTTTGAATCGTATGATAGAAATAACCGCTATAAAGACAGAAGAGGATATTATTACAAAACTATAGATAACGACACCGTTCATTTAACCAGATATACGGGGCAACAGGCACTAGATTTCATAGACAATAATGCATCGGGCAATGAACCGTTCTGCTTATCGTTAAGCTTCAGCGCACCTCACGCACACGACCCGGCCGAGGACCAGTACTTTTGGCAGAATAGCACAAACAATTTATTGGCTGATATTACCATACCCGAACCTGCACTATCTGATGATAAATATTTTAATGCACAACCAGAAATAGTAAGACAAGGTTTCAATAGACTTCGCTGGACATGGAGATATGATACGCCAGAAAAATACCAGCATAGCTTAAAAGGGTATTATAGAATGATTTCTGGTATTGACTTAGAGATAAAGGAAATTAGAAAAAAACTGAAAGAAAAGGGTATTGAAGACAACACGGTCATTATAGTTATGGGCGATAATGGCTACTTTTTAGGAGAACGCCAACTTGCAGGTAAATGGCTTATGTATGACAATTCTATTCGTGTACCCCTATTAATTTTTGACCCTAGGGTAAATAAGCATCAAGATGTTGATGATATGGTTTTAAACATAGATGTAACTTCTACAATTGCAGATTTAGCAGGTGCAAAAATACCTAGCACTTGGCAAGGAAAAAGCTTGATGCCAATTGTAAATCAAGAAAAAAAATCTATAGAAAGAGATACCATTTTAATAGAACATATTTGGGATTTTGAGAGTATTGCCCCAAGTGAAGGTGTACGAACTGAAGAATGGAAATATTTTAGATATGTAAACGATAAAACCATAGAAGAGCTATACAATCTTAAAAAAGACCCTCAAGAAATCAACAACTTAATCGGCAAGAAAAAATATGCCGAAACAGCTAATAAATTACGGGCTAAACTAGATGAACTTATAAAAAAGAACAGTAACGAATATAGAGCTGCCCCTACAGATTTAACGGTTGAATTGATTAGGGCACCAGAAACAGAGGTTGAAATTTTTGACCTACAACCAGAATTTGGTTGGACGGTACCTTCGGCATCAAAATTTCAATCAGCATATCAAATTTTAGTAGCTACGGATAAATTAACTATCGATGCCAATAATGGCAATGTTTGGGATAGCCAACGAGTAGCTTCTAATCTATCTACTAATGTAGAATATAGTGGTAAGCCCTTAGAAATAGGAAAAACATATTATTGGAAAGTAAGAATTTGGGATGAAGATAATCGATTGGTAGATTATTCTGAAATGCAAAAATTTACCACAGGGCAAAGTGATAGTTATATTATATCTACCGAAAACAAATTTGTGACAACAAAGGTAGATCCGGTAGTATTCGAAAAAAGAGGTGATTCTTACTTTGTGGATTTTGGTAAAGCAGCCTTTGCAACTATCGATTTTAACTACAATGCGAAGGAACCACACACCTTGACATTTAGAATTGGTGAAATGGTAGATGAAGAAGGCAATGTCAATAGAACCCCTCCAGCGAAAAGTAATATTCGCTATCAAGAGATTCAAGTTGATGTAAAACCAGGACAAAAAAAATATCAGATCGAAGTACAAAAAAATGAAAGAAATACTAGACCTAACCAAGCTGTAGCATTACCTAAAGGGTTCCCCCCACTTCTTCCATTTAGATATGCCGAGGTAGAAGGAACTCAAGAAACAGTTTCTAAAGAAGACTTTCAGCAATTAGCATTTCATACTTATTGGGATGAAGAAGCAAGTAGTTTTGAGAGTGATGACGACATACTTAATCAAGTTTGGGATTTATGTAAGTATTCTATAAAAGCAACCACATTTAACGGACTTTATGTGGATGGAGATAGAGAAAGAATACCTTATGAAGCAGATGCTTACCTGAATCAGCTAAGTCATTATACCACTGATCGTGAATTCGCTATGGCAAGACGTACTATAGAGTATTTCATGAAAAACCCAACATGGCCAACAGAATGGCAACAACATGTAGCTCTTTTAATTCATGCGGATTATATGTATACCGGCAACACTGAGTTAATTGAGAGATATTATGATGCACTTAAGCATAAATCATTATTTGAACTTTCTAATGAAGACGGTCTAATAACTTCAACGAAAGTTGATAAAGAATTCATGCGAAAATTGGGATTTCCTGACGGATATAAAAAACCCTTAACGGATATTGTTGATTGGCCTCCAGCGAATTTCAATGGTAGTAAAACGGCTGGTGAACTTGACGGTTTTGAATTTATGCCATACAGTACCGTAATTAATTCATTCTTTTTTGAGAATATGAAGATTATGGCCGAGTTCGCCAAAATATTAGGAAAAACTCAAGAAGTTCTAGACTTTGAACTGAGAGCTGCAAAAGCCAAGAAAGCAGTCAACGAACAAATGTTCGATAAAGAAAGAGGTATTTATATAGATGGTATTGGTTCAGATCATGCATCACTACATGCCAACATGATGCCATTGGCATTTGGTTTGGTGCCAGAAGAGCACTACCAAACTGTTGTTGATTATGTTAAGTCTAGAGGTTTAGCCTGTAGCGTTTATGGATCACAATTTTTAATGGATGGTCTCTATAATGCCGGTGAACAAGATTATGCCTTAGACTTACTAACAGACACTAGTGATAGAAGTTGGTACAACATGATTAAAATTGGCTCTACCATAACTTTAGAAGCTTGGGATAATAAATACAAAAACAATTTGGATTGGAACCATGCTTGGGGTGCAGTGCCTGCCAATGTTATACCTAGAGGGTTATGGGGAATAAAACCCAAAACACCTGGTTTTGGCATTGTCACTATTAAACCTCAAATGAGCACATTGAAATCAAGCTCCATTGAAGTACCAACTGTACGTGGTACCATAAAGGGTACATACACACACAACGGGCCTAGGTTACAAACTTATGAAATAGAAATACCGGCAAATATGGTAGCCGAATTTAGCTTGAATAACTTAGATGGAAAAGATTTTATTCATAATGGCGAAAAGGTGCCATCTGCATTTGAAAGTATTCGACTTTCACCTGGTAAGCACACCATTCAATTAAAAATTAATTCTTTTTAAACACAATACATGAACTATAATTGACATTAAAAATTACATTTTTTAAATTTTTAATAATGAGGTTTTTTAAGTTTAAAAAACCTCATTATTAGCTTGTTTACTAAAGTTTAATTTATGAGTTCATTTCACTCCGCATTTAAGGTCAAAGACATTTAATCAACAAGAGAGTTCTATGTTAATCTTCTTAGCTCAAAAGAAGGTAGATCTACTGAAACGTGAATTAATTTTAATTTTTTTTGACAATCAATTGTCTGCCCTCGTGGTAATCTCAAGTTAATGCAAAAAACTAGATTATATGAATTTACGAAACAACCCGTCATCTTTACATGCAAAAATCGGGTATGTACTACTTTGCTTTTTGCTCGGTTATTCCTGTAAACCGGTACAAAAACAAGAAACAGAAACAAAGGTTAAACAAAAACCCAATATCCTTTTTATTGCAGTAGATGATTTACGACCAGAGCTGAATTTTTATGGTGCAGCACATATCAGTTCCCCAAATCTGGATGCATTGGCCGCGGAGAGTTTGGTCTTTGACAGAGCTTATTGCAGCGTTCCTACCTGCGGTGCCTCTAGGGCTAGTATACTAACAGGAACACGCCCAACACGTTATAGATTTTTGACCCACGACGTAAAAGTGGACGAAGAAATTCCCGAAGCGGTTACCCTACCGGAACTGTTTAAGGCCAATGGATATACTACCATTTCCAACGGAAAAGTGCTGCATCATAAAAACGATAGAAAAAAAGCTTGGGACGAAATATGGCGACCTGAAAATACAACTACTAAGTATTTAACCAAGGAGAATAAAAGCTTAATCGCAGTACCCAATCAAAGAGGAAACCCTTTTGAAAGTTCTACAGCGAATGAAAGTGAATATCTAGACGGTCAGATTGCTACTAAGGGTATCGCCGACCTTAAAAAACTTAAAGCATCTGGTAAACCCTTTTTCTTGGCTATGGGTTTTATGAAACCCCACCTACCCTTTAATGCACCACAGAAATATTGGGATACCTATCCTATCGAAAACATTCACCTACCCGAAAGCTATCAACAACCAAAAACGACACCCTCCAAAGCATTTCATGGTTTTGGAGAACTTCGTAGTTATCACGGAGTGCCAAAGAAAGGTCCGGTAACCGATGCCATGGCAAAAAAGCTTATTCAAGGCTATTATGCCTGTGTGAGTTTTGTTGACGCACAGATTGGTAGGGTATTGCAAGAGCTTGAAACTAGCGGTTTAGCAAAGAATACCATTGTTGTGTTATGGGGCGACCATGGGTGGAATTTAGGCGAACACCAACTATGGTGCAAGCATTGTACGTTTGAGACCTCTTTACATAGTCCGTTGGTGATAAAAGTACCTGGTAAAACCAAAGGAAACCATATTGCCAATATTACAGAGTTTATTGATGTCTACCCAAGTTTGGCAGAACTAGCTGGTTTAGAAGTTCCAGAAAACCAATTGGAAGGAGAAAGTTTTGTGTCGCTCATTAACAATACACCCGAAAAACGGCAAAAGAATTACGCGATATCTAAATATAAAGATGCGGTTACTTTAATACAAGGGAACTATTTCTATACCGAATGGACTGACCACAAAGGAACCGCCTATTCAAGAATGCTATTTGACCACAGTACCGACCCCATGGAACTGGATAATTTAGCTGAGAGAGCAACCCACCAAGATATCGTAAAAGAAATGGCAAAAGTACTTCGTGAAAAATGGGGTGCTAGTTTTCTTGTGAACACTATTGTAACTACTGATGCAGAGTAGCTAAACAACAAATTAATAAATAAGGAATTAATCGAATAAAAAATCCCCGAGTTAAAAACTCGGGGATTTTTGTATTCCGTTACATCATAAACTTAGATTTCCAAGATTCTTCGTAAGGCTTGCCCCAAAGTTTCATTGCTTCTCTATTAAACATAGTACCATTTGTACTATCGATATCAAAACCTTCGTCGATACGCGATGCCACATTTGCATAATGAACCATAGCCATTGATATGTTTGCATCATCAATAGGTGCTTGTAAAGATTCATTTCCTCTAACAGCTTCAAAGAAGTTCATAACATGAATGGTAGACATATCGCCACCTCCACCAAGAGCAACACCACCTTCTTGACCACCGCTTGAAACTTCTTCTATGAGCTTTCCTTTTCTATCGAACAATTTATAATGACCGCGGTTTACAAAAACGGTACCTTCGGTTCCGTAGATGATAACACCACGACCGCTACCGTAAGTATTATATGCGTTTCTACTTTTTCCGTCCCATTCGATCTGCTTATTCTCTTCAAATGTAAATTTAGCCATCATAGTATCATACATTTCCCATCCATCATCTATAAAGTGCTTTTTGGAAGCATCTACTTCTACTCTTTGTGGTAAATCAACATTTAAGGCCCAACGTGCCACATCCAATTCATGGGTTGCGTTATTTCCCATTTCTGCTGTACCATAGTTCCACCCATACCAATGCCAATTATAATTCCAAGTTTCCGAGGTATATTCCCTATGAACTGCTGGTCCCTGCCAATTGTTCCAATTTAAACCGTTGGGAACGGGTGCCTGTTTCTGGTGTGGCACCTTGCCCCTACCATTATTATAAAATGCTAAAGCCTTATAAGCCTGCCCTATTGCACCATCATGTATTTTTTGAATTACTTGTTGCGTGTGTGCAGAAGAACGTTGCTGATTACCCATTTGCACTATTTTTCCATATTTTTTTGTAGCTTCCACTAAAAGTTCATTTTCTTCCATAGTGCAACTGCTAGGCTTTTCAACATACACATGTTTACCAGTTTTCATAGCCATAATTGCCCCAGGCGTATGCCAATGGTCTGGCATAGCATTTATAAGAACATCAACCTTGTCATCATCTAAAACCTTAAAAATATCTTGTTCAAGTTTTGGAGCATAATCAATATGCTTTTCAAAATTAGAGGCAGCTTTTGTCATTTGCGATTGCATAGCATCACATAAGTATACCAACTTAACATTACTCTTTTTATGAGCGATCGGTGCGTAAAACGCGCCTAATCTGCGACCTAAGCCTGCAACGGCAACATGAAGACGGTCATTGGCACCAACAATGCTATTATAACTTTTAGCACTCATACTCATTGAAGATGCACTTGCCAAGCCCAAACCTGCTAATGTAGATTTTTTAACAAAACTTCTTCTACTATTATTCTTACTCATAAGTTTTAATTTTAACATTTTTAAATGAAACCAAATCACCATGGTCTTGTAAAAGAATATTCCCTTTTTCTAGAAGTCCAAAATTCGGCCAATCTTTATACTTACTTTCACTGACTAATTTTAAGAAATCTTCGCTACCGCGATCATATTCCAGTACTTTAACACCATTAAGCCAATGTTCTACTTTATTATTTTTTGAAACGATATGTGCAGTATTCCATTCTTCAATCGGGTTCATATGTTTTGTTGTATCTGCTTTAATCAAATCATACAACGATGCTACAGTTCTGCTACCCTCATGACTACCTAACTTCGCATCTGGATGTACGTCATCATCTAAAATTTGAAATTCAAGACCAATTGAAGATCCCTCTCCTTTGTTTAACTCTGTATCCACGTAGTATTTAATACCGCTATTGGCACCTTTGGTAATTTTGAAATCAGTTTTCATCTCAAAATTAGCATACATATTCTCGGTTACGATATCACCACCGGCAGTAGATTCACCACCGCCAGAAGCAAGTACACTAAGTTCACCGTTTTTAATTTCCCAACCTTTTTCAGGAAAAGAATCTGACTTGGCACCTCTCCAGCCATTGGTTGTTTTACCGTCCCAAAGCATTTGCCACCCATCTTTTTGCTCTTGAAAAGTTAGGTTGTTTTTAGTGACAATAGGTTCTAATGGCGATTTTTTGCTATAGGCATTCAAATTCTCGGTTATAAGTTCAATATTTCTCCATTTAATCTCTACTCCCGGTTTCCCTTTGGCACCAATACTATGTACTTGAAGTGCAATAAAACCTTCTTTAGTCATGTCATCTATTAAATAAGCTGCGGGCACATCATTTATCCATGTTCTTATCGTATCACCTATTGCTTCGATTCTGAAATGATTCCAATCGTTTGGCCTGTAAGCTGTTTGTGCAGGTTTGTTATCTTCTAACGGATTTAACCATTTTCTTCTTTTTTCATCATAAATACCACCGCTCCAAGCCCTTTTTGAAGGATCTATCTCTACTTGATACCCATGAACTATACCATCTCTGTACCATGGTAAGCTGTTACTTCTAATTTGAACACCAGAATTAGAAACCGAGTCCGTTTTAAAATCAAGTTCAAGTATAAAGTCGGTAAATGTTGCGTCTGTAGCTAAAAAGGTGTTTGGTGTATTCGAAACGGTAGTACCGATTATTTCACTATTTTTTACATCATAAGTAGCCTCACCACCAATAACATGCCAACCTTTTAGATCTTGACCGTTGAAAATTGGTGTTAAATGATTTTTATTTTCAGCTGTACAACTAGATAATACAGCATAAATTAGGGCATAGGAAATACCAATAAAATTCTTTTTTAGTCTAATGTTCATTTCAGATATTATTTATTAAAAGTTTAAAGTTAGCTCAAATTCTCTCTAAACTATCCTGTGCTTACATGCCCAACACTTTATTGAAATAATAGATAATTCGTAAAATAACTTCAATAAAATTATAAGCCTTACACTACAGGATACCTTAAAGATGTCAAAATCTTAAATTGCTTTTAATTCTAAGTATACATAAATGAAGATATTTCGAAAAAATGTTTTAATGTTATTTATAGTTTTCTGTATTAGTAAGACTGTAAAAGCACAAATAATTCAAGAAACACAGCCCATAATACATGAAAATAACATTTTTGAAGAACATGAAGGTATCGTTGCGGTTGAGGCCGAATATTTTTATAGCCAAACTAAAACCGACCTTCGTAATTGGCACAGAATTACTAAAAATGAAATTGCTCGAAGTGACATCAGAAAAATAGAAAACCATAGTATTGGTGCAAGTAACAATAGCTACATAGAAGTTCTACCAGATACTAGAATCACACATTCAGACGAACTTATAGAGGGAGAAAATTTTTCGAACAAACCGGGCGAACTTGCCATATTAAAGTATAAAATAAAAATAAACGAGCCAGGTCGCTATTATGTTTGGGTTAGAGCATACAGCACGGGTAGCGAAGATAATGGTATACATATAGGCTTAAATGGAGAATGGCCAGAACATGGTCAGCGCATGCAATGGTGCGATGGTAAAAACGAATGGTCATGGGCAAGTAAACAACGAACAAAAGAAGAACATTGTGGTGTACCTCATGAAATTTATCTAGATATACCTAATAGCGGTATTCATGATATTCAATTTAGCATGCGTGAAGATGGTTTTGAATTTGATAAATTCATACTTACAAAAGATAAAGATTTCCAACCAGAAAACAAAGATCAACCTGTTGTAATTACCTGGCCAGAACCTTCATATTATCAGCTAATTTCATTATCAGATATAGAAAACAAGACGTTGCCAGTAGCAGATTTTCCGATAGAGAAAACAGGTTACTATAAAGATGCTGGCGGGCGATGGTTAGCTATAAATCCGAATAAAAACAAAGCAGCAAGTACTACTACAACCTTCAATTTCAATGATGGTTCTTACGATATTGTATTTGTAGGTGTCGGTGAAAACGATGGCCAATCTAAATTTACGCTATTAATAAACGATAAAGAATTAGGATCCTTCTCCCCTTCTTTAACTAATAAAATGTTTGATGAAGGAAGTGATTTTAATGGACTGTGGAAAAATATTTCTTTACAAAAAGGGGATGAAATTACCGTTACATCAGCTATAGGAAGTAGCGATGGTAAAGAATGGGCCAGAGCTAGATGGTCTGGTATTATTTTCGCCCCAGTCGGTAAAGGTGAAAAAGTAAAAAAGGCAGATGGTACCATCAAAAATTCTACAGTAGATAGAATTCCAAAAGTTCAACCACCAATGGGGCGTATTGCAATTGTAGCAGATGGTAACTCACCCGATCCAGATGATTTAGGTGGTACAGCTGTTTCTTTAGCACTTTTAAAGGCAACCGGATTTGAAAATAGACTTGTTCATTATTCTCATAGTTGCGATTTAGTACGTGTTGATCGCATTTCAGAACGAGCAGAAAAAGAAAGACATGCCATGATGCAAACTGTTTGTGATGTAACGGCAAGAAGATGGGGAAGTTTTGATAATATCAAATTTTTCGATGCCAAATGGCAACAAGAGCAAACTGTCTATGATTTAAGAGAAGCTATAAACGCATCATCTCAAAATGATCCGTTATGGATTGTTGAGGCTGGTGAACCCGATATTATAGGATACGCTTTACAGGCATCAAAAAAATCTAAACATAAATATGTAAAAGTAGTTACGCACCACCCGGCAAATGATGACGCAGGCGATTTCTTTAGCTGGCAAGACATATTAGATTTTGGTATTGAAGAAATTAGAATACCTGACCAAAATACCCACCTAAAAGTCGCTTTATCTGAGTGGGATTGGGCCAAAAACCATGAAGACCCAAGAATACAATGGGTTTGGCTTCAAGGTAAAATAGCTGAAGTCGATGATGTCGTCAAATTTCAAAAAGGAAAATGGGATTGTTCAGACGCAGGTATGGTACTATATTGGCTAACCGGCGCGACTAATGGGGGTTTAGAATTAGGCAATGTAAACGATGTTAAAAGTTTACTGCTGAATTTTATCGAAAAGAAATAAAAAACAAGATCACCGAATTTAATTTCAGAAATATGAAAAATATCATCATTGCCCTACTTTTAATATGGAGTGTAAATTGTAGCGCTCAAGAAAAAATCAAAGTACTTATAGTCGATGGTCAGAACAATCATCAAATATGGCCCAAATCGACCATTATGATGAAACAGTATTTAGAAGAAACTGGCTTGTTCAAAGTCGAAATATCACGCACTCAATTTATATGGAAAGCAGAACGTGAGCAAGACTATTTAAAAATTGCCACAAGTCAAAAATCACAATCAGTTGAACAACCTATAACCGACCCAAATTTCTCGCCTGATTTTGATACATATGATGTAGTTATTTCAAATTTTGGATGGAAGGCTGCACCGTGGCCAAAGAAAACCCAAAAATCATTTGAACGATATGTAAAAAAAGGTGGTGGCTTTGTAAGCATTCATGCTGCAGACAATTCTTTTCCACAATGGGATGCATATAATGAAATGATCGGACTAGGCGGTTGGGGTGATAGATCTGAAAAAGATGGTCCATATGTGTACTATGACAATGCAGATAAAATGGTTGTTGATACATCAAAAGGCGCAGCAGGCTTTCATGGCGATAGACATCGGTTTCCTATTACGATAAGAAACACAGAACACCCAATCACCAAAGGAATGCCTAAAATATGGCTCACTGGTATTGACGAATGTTATGCCAAAATGCGTGGCCCTGCAAAAAACATGACCATACTGGCTACTGGCAAAGACCAAAGTGATAAGGCGCCAACTGACCGCAATGAACCCATGCTAATGGTAATAAATTATGGTAAGGGCAGAGTATTTCACAATACACTTGGTCATGATTTAGATTCATTTGAGAACGTAGGATTTATTGTTTCAGTTTTACGCGGAACGGAATGGGCAGCGACAGGAAAAGTGACCCAAAAAATTCCTGATGATTTTCCAACCGAAACAGAACCTTATAGCCGCACTTTTCAATTAAAAATAAAATAGCGATGTCAAGAATAAAATTATTAATAAAAACTTTTTTAATTCTAAATTTTCTAGGTTTAGGTTCGCAAGCCCTTTCTGCGCAAATTACGAAAACAGAATCTAAAGACTGGGTACCATTATTAGACACTGAATTAACGCAGTGGGAAGTTTGGACCGGCGTACCAGAGACATCAGTAAAAAACCTTCCTCCTAGCTATAAAAAAGATGAGAATGGGGTTAACAAAGACCCTATAGGTTTGGGAGATCCTATGGATATTTTTAAAGTGGTCAGAAATAAAGACGGAGATCTTGTTTTACATATTTCTGGAGAGGTATATGCTGGTCTTACTTCATTGAAAACATATTCCAACTATCATTTAACACTACTCTTTAAATGGGGCGAAAAAAAATATGAACCACGATTGGCGCGAAAACGAGATAATGGAATATTATATCATTGCTATGGAGAACATGGTGCTTTTTGGAATGTTTGGAAATCTAGTTTGGAATATCAAATTCAGGAGGGTGATTTTGGAGACCTATATACTTTAGCTGGTACTAAAGCGAACATCACTATTGATGACGACGGAAAATGGAGTTCTAATTCCGAAAAACTTAACAAAACTATACATACCATTAGAAAAGAAGATGCTGAAAGTCCTAATGGAGAATGGAGCCGTTTAGACCTATATGTGTTAGAAGATAGTGCAGTTCATGTAACCAATGGCAAAGTTGTAATGGCATTAACAGATGCCAAAACTAAAAATGGTAAAAAACTTGACTCAGGTCAATTACAGCTGCAATCAGAGAGTGCAGAATGTTATATGAAAGACATCAACATACGTCCGATTTCAAAATTTCCAAAATCAATTAAAAAAGCGGCAGAACTTTAGAAATCATACATCCAACATAACTGAATGAAAAAATTACTTAAGCAAAATTCCAAAAAATACGTACCCCTTTTACTATTGATGCTTTATTTATGTGTTTCTAACGCACAATCTTTAGATCACCCCGTCATTATGACGACCAAAGGTGAAAAAGAAAAAATACTACAAAATATTGAAAAATATGAATGGGCTAAGAGCTTGGTTGAGCAATTACATAAACAAGTTGATAGTACTGTAACAGTACACAGCAAAAATCCTGAGAATATATTAAGTAAAATTCCGGCATTTGCAACAAGTGATCACCAAAATAAAGAAAGACAGGCTGGACCAATTGCCGCTGCGCACAGTAAAATATTAAAATTAGCCGCAAATTCAGGTATGCTATTTTACCTAACAGAAGATGAAAAATATGCGCAATTTTCTGCGGATATCGTTAATGTTTACTTTGACCATATTTCACCACTAACACCTGAAACTACGACCATTTGTGGTTATGCTTTTTTTGACCCTAGAACAACGTATGACCAACTTGCCATCGCCTATGATTTTATTTATGGGTATCTAAAAAAACCGGGGACTACGGTCTACGATAATTTACAAAGCACTAAGGTCGCTTTTGATAACAATAAAGCACAAAAAGCCATGAAGAATATTGTGGGCAATGTGTTACAAGAATATGGCAAACCAGATTCATATGGCAAACGAATATCTAACCACCCTATACTGACAGCACCTGGTGCATTATTTGGTATTCTATGTATAGAAGATGATACCGAACGTGAACATCTATTCAATATATTTTGGGAAACTGGTACGGCTCATCAAAACTCATTCACTAAAACCATATTACCCATGTTCTCTGGTCAAGGAATATGGCCAGAATCTTTAAGCTACAGTTTCATGCCCATAATCACTATGGTATTAAATATTGTAGATAGGGTAAAACCAGAAATGAACGTAACAGAAAATAATCAACATATTTTTGAAGGAAATTTTCTTTTCGATTATTTAAGGAATCCTGATCGAACTTTTGTGCGGTACGGCGATTCTAAACGATACAATGACTTTACTGCACCGCTATATCGATATACCTTAAGTATTGCAGATCGCCGAGGGTATACTTCTTTAAAACAAAAAGCAGAAGTTGCGCTACAACAGTCGTATAAAACACAAGGCGGATACCACCCTAATATTGGCCAAGACAATATTTTCAACAATTACAATGCGTTACAATTGTTCTGGGGAATACCATTATCAGATACTATAGATGAAAATATAGACCTCAACAAACCGACCGTTATAGTTGACCATGCAGGTATAGCGTTACAACGAAACTTTGTTAAAACAGATAACGAATTATATGGGCTATGTGGCATAATTGGTGGTGCACACTATGTTCACTCTCACCTTACAGGTATTGGTATGGAGTTATATGGAGCAGGTTATATTATGGGGCCAAATGCCGGACTACCACCAACAGTCTCGGAGCGTCAAATACCATTACACGAACATTATTTTAGACTTTATGCAGGTAACAACACGGTAATAGTAAACGGTACATCGCATGGTCTAGATGAGGGTTCATGGAAAAGAAAAGCAAACGTTTGGCAGAACACCACAATAAATATTGCGGCAGAACCAAAACATTTAGAAGACCCTATTTCAAAAGAATTTAGTTTCGCAACCCAGTTTTTAAATGATACCGTTAATGATGCACAACAAGAGCGGACCTTAAGTACTATTCGCACAAGTGCTACCACTGGTTATTATTTTGATATGTTCCGATCAAAAGCAAATAATACCAACAATTTTCATGATTATATCTATCATAATATTGGCGACCGAACATTACTGACTAACGATAAAAATAAGGAGCTAAACCTAAAACCAACCGAACGTTACCAAAATGATATTGGCGATGTGGTAAAGTCGCCCGGATGGCGTTATTTTGAAAATACCAAGACTACTAAAAAAACAAAAAAAGGGGTAAAAGTTAGGTTCGACATTGAATACGACGATAGATATATGCATGTATTGATACCTAAGGGTAATAAACGTGAATATACAAAAGCTTTGACTCCGCCAACCAGAGAAGCGAAACACGATTATATAGATAAAAAAACACAGGTACTTGCCATTAGACAAGAAGGTGAGGCTTGGATGAATCCCTTTATAGTTGTATTTGAACCTTCCTTGAAAAAAAATTCCAGTATTAGTAGCATAGAACCCCTCGAAGGAAAATATAAAACCGTTGGCGCGATTATTACCTCAAAAGTGGATAACGCCCTGATAACCGATTACATTATCAACCAAGATACTGATGATGCCTTTTATGAGAATAAAAAGCTCGGACTCAGTTTTCAGGGTCGTTTCGCAATAGTTCGCACAACTATAGAAAATGAAAAAACAGACATTACCCTTTACATTGGTAATGGTAAGAAGCTAGTATTTGGCACTAAAGAATTAATAACTACCAATAAAGCCAGCGCCATATTAAATTATAATTCTCAACAATTATGAGGTCGAGCTATATAAAATTAATACTACTTGCTACCATAATGTTTACGGCTTGTAATAAAGTACCTAAAAACAAAAATGTTCTCTTCATTCTTGTAGATGATTTTGGATATAATGATATGAGTTTTAGAAACAATACGTTCTATGAAACTCCGAATATTGACCAATTAGCTAGCGAAAGTACAATCTTTAATGAGGGTTATGCCAACTCAAGGGTCTGCAGCCCCTCAAGGGCCAGTATTATGACAGGCAAATTTACGGCTAGGCACGGTATAACAGATTGGATAGGTGCTCCTGTTAAAGAAGAGTGGCGAAAAAAAGGAAGATTCAGTAAATTATTACCACCCGAATATATTGAGAATTTACCTGCAGAAAATATCACTTTAGCAGAGGCTTTAAAACAAAATGGGTATAACACGTTCTTTGCCGGCAAATGGCATTTGGGAGAAGAAGGTTCTTGGCCAGAAGACCATGGTTTTGATATTAATATTGCTGGTATTGGGGCGGGGAGTCCTAAGGGCGGCTATTTTTCTCCATTTAACAATCCTAAATTAAAAGATAACGTAAAGGGTGAAAACCTTAGTATGCGATTAGCCGATGAAACTGCAAAATTTATAAAGAACAATAAAGAGAAACCTTTTTTTGCTTTCCTATCTTTTTATGCGGTACACGGACCAATAGAGACGACACAAGAAAAATGGAATAAATACAGACAAAAAGCTGAGAATAATGGTATTGAAAGCAGTGGTTATACCATGGGGCACTTTTTACCGATACGTCAAGTACAAGACAATCCTATTTATGGTGGATTAGTTGAAAATATGGACGATGCCGTTGGTCATATTTTAAGCTCGTTAAAAGAAATGGGGCTAGATAAAAATACTTTGGTAGTTTTTACATCAGATAATGGTGGCGTTGCATCGGGAGATAATTATTCAACTTCAAACTTACCCTTACGTGGCGGTAAAGGATATCAGTTTGAAGGTGGTATCAAAGAGCCCTATTTTATAAAAGCTCCTTGGATCAAAAATACTATCAAAGAAACCAACACCCCTGTAACTGCAGCCGACCTCTATCCTACTATTTTAGATTTAGTCGATGCTAATTTACTACCTGAACAGCATGTTGATGGTTTAAGTTTGAAATCAATATTAAAAGGTGCAAACTTGCCAGAGAGACCTTTAATTTGGCACTATCCACATTTCGGTAATCAAGGTGGTGAACCTTCATCTATGATAAGAAAAGGAAAATGGAAATTGATTCACTATTACGAAGACGAAAGAAATGAGCTTTATAACTTAGAACAGGATGAAGCTGAAAGAAATGATATTTCTTTAGAACATAATTCCTTAACTAAATCTATGTTGAGTGAGCTATTAAATTATTTAGATGGTGTTGGCGCTAAATATCCAGTAAAAGACCCCAACTACGATAAAAATTTAGAACAAAATTATCTCAACAGAATCAGTACCGAAAAATTAAGGAATTTAGAAATTGAAAGGTTAAACATATTAGACCCAGATTTTAAACCTAATGCTGATTGGTGGGGAAGTAAATTAACAAAAGAGTAATATGTATTTAAGATTTAAAAATTATAAAATTTCGACTTTACTAATCATTGCATTACTGATCACCGGTATTTCATGTAAAAAAGAGAAGGAAAAACTGTCAGAAAAATTAGTACAAAATTTTAAGAACCCGCCAAACGAATTCAAGCCAATGCCTTTTTGGCACATAAACGGTGAACTAACTACAACCGGTATAAAAGAACAAATGACCGATGCTAAAGAGCTAGCAGGTTTCAGCGGCATTAGCGTACTACCATTGGCACCAAAAGACAATGGTAGACCTGGAACGACACCAACATTTCTTTCGAAAAAATACCTAGAACGGTATCAAGACGTCTTAAATACAGCTGAAGACTTAGATATGCAGGTAATTCTATATGACGACAATGATTTTCCAAGCGGAATGGCAGGTGGAAAAATAGGTGAACTTTTTCCTCAACATACCATGAAACGTTTAGATAAGGTGGAGAAACTGATCGACGGACCTGCAAGTTTAAAACAAAACATACCAAAGGGCAAATTGGTATCGGTTGTTGCGATGAACCAAGAAACATTGCAACGGATAGAACTCAGCAATTATATAGAAAATGGAACACTACAATGGCAGGTACCTCAGGGATCTTGGAAAATAATGCTTTTTGTTATGGTCAAGGATAGTTACCATAAGGCTTTTCCTGTGGTAGATTATATGGACACTACTGCTGTAAGGGAAATGATTCGTTTAACCTATGATGTTTACAAAGAAAATTTTGAATCATACTTTGGCAATACTATTAAGATGACATTTTTTGACGATGTTGGATTTTTTAAACATCCAAGAACATGGACCAGTCTGTTCAATGAAAAATTCATGGAACTTAACGGTTTTGACCCAAGACCATGGTACCCGGCTTTGTGGTATGATATCGGTCCTGAAACAGAAGCAGTACGACATGCATTTTTTAATACTCGTGCAGAACTTCTTGCAGAAGGTTTTCCGAAATTAGTTGGGGAATGGACCAAAGAAAACGGACTTAAAGATACAGGTCATCCGCCAGGTAATTATGATCCTACACCTATAGATATGAACGGAGATATATTTAAATTTTTTCGTCACACTTCTATTCCTTTAACCGATGCCATCATAGAATATCAGTTTGGTCAAAACGGGCATAAGCTCATCAGTTCAGCTGCCGATTATTATGACAAGCCAATTGTATCTACTGAAATTTACGGTGCCTACAAAGAACAAACTTTCGATTCGTTAATGCTTTACCGTTCTGCAATGGATCTTTTTTCTCGCGGTGTAAACTTTGTTGTTCCGCATGGCATGTGGTACAACCCAGATCAAGTATACATTTCACCTTTAGTCTCTTCTGATAGTGAAAAATTGGCTACTGCCCTTCCTAGTTATTCCAACTTTGTTGGTAGATCGTGTATGTTATTGCAAGGAGGTAAACGAGTAGCCAATATTGCAGTGTTGTATCCGTTCGAAGAATTGGCTGGCTGGTATCATTTTGAGGCACCAGACAATCCTCGACAAGGTTTTTATGTATCACCAGAAACCAACTACCAAGAAATTAGCGGTCTATTGACCAACGATATTCGGCGGGACTTTACATTTATACATCCAGAATATTTCTTAGATAACAAATATGAAATAGAGCAAGGTTCGGTCATATTGAATAATGTTACGAACAAACAAAAATACGATGCACTTATAATTACCGGCTGTAAAATTATTTCATTAAAAACATTACAAAAGGTAAAGAACTATTTTGACAAAGGTGGTTTAGTAATTTCTACCGGGCAGTTACCATTTAAATCATCTGAGATGGGGCAAGATGACAAAGTCAAGTCCTTAATACTCGAAATTTTCAAGGTAAACCCTGAAGCTATAGAAATTTCTGAATTACAAATTAATAGTAATTCGGCTGGCGGAAAAGCTATTCATATTTCGAAACCAAATGAAAACACGTTATCTGAAGCACTAAAAGCAAGTATGGTAACAGATGTTGCATTCAACCCAAATCCAAAACTGTCTACAGACATGGGTAAGTTTAACTATGTACATAAAGTAAAAGAAGGTAAAGATTTCTATTTCTTTTCTAATTCTAGCGACGAGACCATTACTACTGAGGTAACGCTACAAGGTAAACATTACCTATTCAATGCAGACCCGCATAATGGACATATTGAAAAAATAAAAAACCTTACTCATTCAAAATTCAACAATCAAGAGTTTACAAAAGCTACACTAACGTTAAAGCCAGTTAGCTCAACATTTTGGATATCAAATTAATAGAAATATGAAAACAATAAATCAAGCCCTTATTCTAACCTTCTTTTTTGCAGCTTTTTTAAGTTGTAAAAAAGAAGTAAAAACAGAAGCTATTAAACAGCCTAAAAAACCAAACATAGTCTACATTTTAACCGACCAATGGCGAGGCGATGCGTTGGGTTACGCTGGTGACCCGAACGTAAAAACACCAAATCTCGATGCCTTCTCAAAAGAATCTATAAACTTTACCAATGCCGTATCCGTAACCCCTGTTTGTACTCCTCATCGTGCAGCACTTTTGACAGGTAAATTTCCTACTTCAACAGGTATGATTGTCAATGATATTTATTTGCCATCTGAAGAACTCACAATGGCAGAAATATTTAAAGCAGAAGGCTATAATACTGCTTATTGGGGTAAGTGGCATTTAGACGGTCATGGGCGCTCAACGTTCATTCCCAAAGAAAGACGTCAAGGATTCGATTATTGGAAAGCGCTAGAATGTTCACATAATTATAATAAAATGCCCTATTATGATAATGACAATCCCCAATTAAAACATTGGGAGCAATATTCACCCTTTGCCATAGTAGAAGATGCCAACACTTACTTAAAAGAGCATGCAAAAGATGAAAAACCATTTTTAGCTATGGTATCTATTGCTACACCACATTTTCCTCATGATTCAGCACCTCAGAAATATAAAGACCTATATCAACCAGAATCATTAAAACTTAACCCAAATGTTACTAAATCATCTATAGAAAATAGAATTCGAAAAGAATTACAGGGTTATTATGCCCATGCTACCGCCACCGATGAAGCCATTGGCCAATTACTACAGCAGATAGAAGATTTAGGCCTTTCTGATAATACGATTATAGTTTTTTCCGCAGACCACGGTGAAATGATGGGAGCCCATGGGGTAAGACCTTTTGCAAAACAAATGGCTTGGGACGAGTCTTTACGAGTACCATTTTTAATAAAATATCCTGGTATAAAAGAAAACAAAGGTGCTGTAGTAAATGCACCTATTAATACTCCTGACATATTACCTTCATTGTTAGGCCTATCTAAAATAAAAATAAATGATGAAATAGAAGGTGAAGATTTATCACAGTTAATACTAAACCCCAACCCAAATACAGACCGGGCCGCTTTGGTTATGAATGTTGCTCCTTTTGCAGGTAATAAAAATGATACGCCATTTAGAGCTATAAGAACAAAACGTTACACTTATGCCGTAAGTATTGATGGGCCAAATATGTTCTATGATAATGTAGCAGACCCTTACCAACAAAATAATTTACTTGACAAACCTGAATTTAAAACTATACAGACAGAATTAGATAATACCTTAAAGGAAAAGCTAACTAAAATTGGTGATAAAATACGGCCTAGAGAATATTATTTAAATAAGTATAATTATTCTTTTGATGAGAAAAGAAAAGCAATTCCATATTGGGAATTTGATGAAGGTACCGGTGAGGTCCAATCACCTAAACCAATACAACTAGATTAATGATAAGATGTACCAAGTACTAAATGAAAAAATTTATAATACTATTCATTACTACTTTTTATTTCGTAGGTAGTAATGCACAGGAAAAACAGCCAAATGTTCTAATATTCTATATAGACGACCTAAGAGCCGAACTAGGTTGCTATGGTAGTAAAACTGCCATTACCCCGCACATTGACAAACTGGCAAATGATGGTATATTATTCAATAAAGCTTATGTACAGCAAGCTATTTGCGCCCCCTCAAGAATGAGTATGTTAACGGGTCTGCGACCAGAGACATTAGGCATACATAGCATATTTACTCCATTGAGAAAAGTTCATAAAGAAATTGTTTCAATTCCTCAATTGTTTAATAAGAATGGTTATAAAACTGTAAGTATCGGTAAAGTATACCACCATGCCAGTGACGACAAAAATGAATGGTCAACTTATTTTGAAAAAGAACAAAACATTTATTATAAACCAGAAAATATTGAAATATTAAGGCATTTAAAAGAAGAAGGCAAACCTTTAAAGGGACCTGCTTTTGAAAATGCAGATGTAGCTGACGACGCCTATAAAGACGGCCGTGTCGCTAAATATGCCATAGAAACACTACGCAAGCTAAAAGATGATAAATTTATAATGTTCGTAGGTTTGAGCAAACCACATTTACCATTTAATGCCCCTAAAAAATATTGGGACCTATACGATAAAAATAATTTTGAAATTCCTTCCAGAAAAAAACCAGAAGATGCGTACAGACTGGCATTAAGTCCTTGGGGAGAATTAAAAGCTTATTCAAATATTCCCGGCAAAGGAAATTTAGACGATGATTTAACACGGAACTTAATTCACGGATATCATGCTTCCGTAAGTTATATAGATGCCCAGATCGGTAAAATAATGAAAACGTTGAACAATCTAGATCTTAGAAAAAATACCATGATTATTTTCATGAGTGATCATGGTTATAAAATTGGCGAGTACGCTTCTTGGTGCAAACAATCTAATATGGAAATAGATGTAAGAATACCAATGATCATCAGTAGAGAAACTGATCATAAAAATAGGAATACGGGTAAAATATCAAATGCCTTAATTGAAAGTGTAGATATATATTCCACATTGGTTGAAGTTTGCAATTTAAAAGGTGCCCCTAAGACAGATGGTAAAAGCATACTACCCATAATGGAAAATCCTTCTAAAAAGTGGGAAAAAGCAGCATATAGTGTGTATGCAAGAGGTAAAAAGATTATGGGTGTTACAACTACCGATGGTGATTGGCGCTATACGGAATGGAGGAACTCTCAAACCCATGAAATTTTGGGAGCAGAATTATACCAACATAAAAATAATCTCCTGTCGTATAAAAACCTATCAGGAAATTCAGACTTTACATCAGTAGAACAAAGAATGAAAAAGTTACTAGAGAAAGAATTTCCAAGAGATATCAACCCATTCTTGCAAAATGATATTCCACGAAATAATTAGGAGGTGCCAAATTTATTCTTCGTCAATTAAACGGTATATCCTAAAAAAGTTAAAACATCAATTAAGCATGACATTACAGGATGATATAGATAAGTACTTCAGGTAGATTTATATCAAATATGTAAACATGAAAAAATTGATCTTAATTCTTGCGGCAATTTGCCTTAACAATTTATTTGCGCAAGAATTTAAGTCTTTGGAACAAGGTTTCTACACCCCACCTAATGAAGCAAAAGCAAGAACTTGGTGGCACTGGATCAGTGGCAACGTTTCTAAATCTGGCATTACAAAAGATTTAGAGGCCATGAAAGCAGTTGGCATTCAAGAAGCACAATTATTCAATTTACATTTGGGTTTTCCAAAGGGTCCAGTAAAATATTTAAGCAAAGAGTGGCTAGACTTATTTAAATTTTCGGCGGAAGAAGCAAAACGTTTAGGTTTAGAATTGGCATTTCACAATAGTCCGGGCTGGTCATCTTCTGGCGGTCCTTGGGTGACAGAAGAAAATTCAATGCAAACGGTAGTTTTTACTGAACTTGAAGTTGAAGGCGGAAGTTTCATAAACGAGCAACTACCAAAACCTAAGACCAAATTTGAGTATTATCAAGACATTGCTATATTGGCATTTCCAAAGCCAAAGGAATTTAAGAAAATAGGTGGATTAGATTATAAAATACTATCTGAGCGTGTTCGTAATCATTTGTTACCTGATACTACATCTATTTCTAACGCGTCTATTATTTCAAAAGAGAGTGTTTTAGATGTCACCTCTAAAGTGTCCAAAGATGGACTTTTAGAATGGAACGCACCACAAGGCGAATGGATTATTTTAAGATTCGGGCATACACCTATAGGTACAACTAATCGTCCTGCACCACCAGAAGCTAAAGGCTTAGAAGTGGATAAAATGAGTAAAAGCGCAGTAGATGCGTATTGGAAAGGTGGCGTGCAACCAATAATTGATAAACTAGGCAATTTAATAGGAACTACTGTTAATAATTGCCTAATTGATAGTTACGAAGTAGAAACCACTAATTGGACAAGTGGTTTTGAAACACAATTTAAAAACTTACGAGGTTATAATTTAATCTCTTACCTGCCAACATTAGCAGGCTATTATGTAGAAAGCGGCGAAGTTTCAGAACGTTTTCTTTGGGACTTTAGAAGAACCATAGGCGATCTAATCGCCGAAAACTACTATGCCCATTTTGCAGATCTATGTCATAAAAACGGTATGAAATTTTCTGTAGAACCCTATTGGGGCCCTTTTGACAATATGCAAGTGGGCGCGACAGGCGATATTGTAATGTGCGAATTCTGGAGCGGTGGTTATCCATTTTTTGATTCTGCCAAGTTTGTGTCATCTATAGCACATTTAAACGGCAGCTCTATTGTAGGTGCAGAGTCCTTTACGGGTATCGGTGGTTGGGACAAACACCCAGCTGACTTAAAATCTATTGGAGATCGCGCTTGGGCAGAGGGTATCACACGCTTTATTTTCCATACCTATGTACACCAACCTTGGGATTTTGCACCAGGATTAGCATTAAGTTATCATGGTTTTGACTTTAACAGATTAAATACATGGTGGTCGCAAAGTAAAGCCTACATGGATTATTTGGCACGTTCTCAATACTTGTTACAGCAAGGTAATAATGTTGCAGATGTATTGGTATTTACAGGAGAATCTTCTCCGAATATCGGATTTATAAAACCCCAGATCAAAGAAATGGGTTTCGATTATGATTTAATTGGAGCCAATAAGTTAAAAGACCTATCTGTAAAAGACGGGATCATCTATTCATCTGTTGGTAATACTTATACGGTGTTAGTATTACCAGAATCTGATTTTATCAAACCTGAGACCTTAGTAAAAGTAATAGAATTGGTAAATGGTGGCGCTATAGTTATTGGTAAAAAACCAATGCGATCGCCAAGTTTAACCAATTATCCCGATTGTGATGATGATATCAAAAAACAAGTTGAAAAATTATGGAGTTCAGGTTTGGTAAAAGATATTGCTATAGAAACTGTTTTAAACAAAAATACACCAGATTTTAAGGTTATAATGGGAGATGAATCTGACTTGGGTTTCATCCACAGAAAAACAGAAGAAGCAGATATTTACTTTGTAGCAAATGCCAGAAAAGAAGCACGAGATATTACGACCAGTTTTAGAGTTACAGGAAAACAACCCGAACTTTGGAATTCAGAAAAAGGAACTATAGAAGATATCGTTGTTTTTAAAGAAAATGAAGATGGCACTACAACTATTCCATTACAATTAGGTTCAGAAGAAGCAGTATTTATCGTCTTTAAAAAATCGATAATTAACAACCATTTAGTAGCAACTAAAATGGATTTAGATAAACCCAAAGCACAACCACTACCCAATCTTAAAATTATAAAAGCAGAATACGGTACATTTCTACAAGAAGGGTTAATTGACATTACCGATAAAGTCAATGATGCTATAAAAAACGGAACATTAGATTTTACTATGTCACGTGCTTTTTGCGATTGCGACCCAGCGATGGGCTACAAAAAAGAGTTTCGAATGGAATATCAACTTGGTGACACTAAAAAGCAATTGTATGCAGAAGAACGAGAACATATTAAAATTAATGCAGGCAATCAAAAACTAAAGGTACTCAAAGCCGTATTCGGTAAATTTAAAGGTGAAACCACAGGTATTCCGCAACATTATAAAAGGTATGATGTTACTCAAGAGATTCAAAAACAAGTACTATCAGGCAATTATAACATATCTGTCACCAATAAATTAATTGAAAATAAAATTCCTAAAGGTAAAAAAACAACCCTAAAGATCACCTTTATTACAGAAGGTGAAGAACGTACACTTTTTATACCTGAAGGTCAAACAGTAAACCTGTCAAAAGAAATAATTAAACCAAAATTTATTTATAAAGATAAGGTTACCACTTTGGTAACACCGTATACCGGTAAGGTTACTTACACAACAACAATTGGCAAAACCAAAACGATTAATGTCAAATCTATTCTTGATCCCATTGATTTATCGAATTCGTGGCATGTAGAATTTCCGTTGTTATCTGGTTCCAGTATACAAGATAAATATAACCAGTTAACTTCTTGGTCAAATAATAAAAATGATAAAATAAGATACTTTTCAGGAACGGCATCTTACAAGAGGGAGTTTAAATTAACTGCCCAACATATTGAATCTGATAAAAGCTTAGAACTCGACTTAGGAAGTGTAGCAGTCATAGCTGAAGTATTTGTAAATCGTAAAAAAGTAAATACTTTATGGAAAGCTCCTTATAGAACAGTTATTGACGGTTTTGTAAAAAAAGGAAAAAACACAATTGAAGTGAAAGTGACCAATCTCTGGTCAAATAGATTGATTGGTGATGAGTTATTACCATTGGATATTGAACGAAATGGCAAACAATTAAAGAATGTACCCAGTTGGTTGAAAAATAAAACCGAACGTACATCTGGGAGAAACACATTTCCTTCATGGAATCATTATGACAAAGATTCTAATTTACTCACTTCTGGTCTATTGGGTCCTGTTCAAATTAATGTGTTTTCAGTAAACAAATTATTAAATACTGATTAAAAAATTTGTAAATAATAAGCGTCGTAAAATGAAAAAATCAAAAGTCATAACAATTCTTTTAGCATTCGTAATTATCACCTCATGTAGGGAGTATAAAATAGATAAAGTAACATTAGATAACCCAGCTCAGCCCAATATCATTTTCTATTTGGCAGATGACCAAGATGTATATGATTATGGTTGTTATGGCAATGAAAAAGTACATACAACTGCCGTAGACCGTTTAGCTCAAGAAGGTTTATTGTTCACAAATGCGTTTACCGGTCAAGCAATTTGTGCACCAAGTAGATCTCAACTCTTTACAGGAAAATATCCATTAAAGAATGGCTGTTTTGCCAATCATACTGCTACGAGACCAACCATGGAAAGTGTTACGGACCACATGAAAAAATTGGGGTATGAAGTAGTATTGGCCGGAAAAAGTCATGTAAAACCCTCTAATGTTTATCAATGGGATAGCGAATGGCAACCAGTACCTAAAGAAAACGTACCAAGAGATTACATTCCGTTAGATAGCATAGAAAATTATTTAAAAAATAAGACTAAACCATTTTGTATGTTCATAACCTCAAAATATCCGCACGGAAAATATTTTGAAGTTGATAACCCTAAAGCAGAGGATATTAAATTTTATCCATTTAATGAGGATAAAAAGACAGACCCAGAATATGTAAAGTCTAAAGCAGGTTACTATAGAAGTATAAAAGAAGATAATACGCAACTAGAACGTGTTTTAAATTTAGTTGACACGTATTTAAGTAACAATACACTTTTTATTTATAGTGCAGATCATGGTGTTTCTGGCAAATTCACTGTTAAGGATATTGGTCTTAAAGTACCCTTAGTAATGCGTTGGCCAAAAGTAATAAAGGCTGGCACAGTCTCTGACCAACTTGTTCATTACACAGATATACTCCCCACCTTTTTGGATATTGCAGGCGGAAAAGCTATGCCAGATATGGACGGCAAAAGTTTTCTGCCAATCCTTCAGGGTAAGGATGTTGAAATAAACGAATATGTATACGGTGTTAGAACCAACCAAAATATACTGAATTCAGAAATTTTCCCCTCAAGAATGATTCGTAATAAGAAATACAAATACATTAGAAACTTTAATTCTCTAGAAGTAGTAGAGAATAATCTCACGGGAAAAACATATGTAGATTACTTTATTAAAAGAGGGGCAAATAAATTTAAAAATGAACCATTTGAAGAGTTATATGATATTCAGAACGACCCATTTGAACAGCACAACTTGGCAAATGATGAAGAATTAAAATCAGTAAAAGACACCCTTTCAAAAAAAATGTTCATTTGGATGAATTCTCAAGGCGATATTCTTAATAAAATCGCAGGTAATATGCCCATTATAACTCCTAGTGGAAATAAAGGATTTAAGTTGGATCAAGATACGCCAACACGACAAATTGCCGATTCACTAAAAAACACATTGCAAAAAGAAGACTATACAATAATTGAACATTGGTAAACATAAAAAAATTAACATGAATAGATTTTTATATATCATATTATTTTTGGCAACCTTATTATTTTCATGTAAAAGTGAAAATAATAAACCTATTGTAACCCAAGATAAAAAACCGAAAAACATATTGTTCATTGCAGTTGATGATCTGCGCCCAGAATTAAATTTTTATGGTGCCAAACACATAATTTCACCAAACTTGAACAAATTGGCCAGTGAAAGTTTAGTCTTTAACCGAGCATATTGTAATATACCGGTATGCGGTGCATCAAGAGCAAGCATACTTACTGGTATGAGACCTACAAGAAATCGTTTCATTGATTATAGCACTAGAGCAGATGTGGACGTACCCTTTGCTACTTCATTACCTAAGTTTCTTAAACAAAATGGTTATACAACACGATCTAACGGTAAAATTTATCATCAAATAGATGATGATAGTTTAGCTTGGGATGCCATTTGGTTTCCTGACGGTAATATTCGTAATTATCAACTTAAAAAAAATATTGAAGAAAACGGAAATGCCAATCTAGCTGTTGCAGGAGCTACCGCATTTGAAATGGCAGAAGTTAATGACACCGCTTATTTTGATGGTAAAATTGCCCAAAAAGGTATTGCTGAGCTAAAATTGCTGAAAAACGAGAAAAAACCTTTTTTCTTGGCTCTAGGTTTTATGAAGCCACACCTACCGTTTACTGCACCAAAAAAATATTGGGACCTTTATGATAGAAACGAAATAGAATTACCTCAAAGTTATGTACAACCAGAAACTACACCTAGTGAAGCCTTTCATAATTTTGGAGAATTGCGCAACTATGGCAACATTCCTAAAAGTGGGGAAATCCCTGATGATTTAGCAAAAGAACTCATACATGGTTATTATGCTTGCGTAAGTTATGTTGATGCGCAAATTGGTTTGGTATTAGACGAGTTAAAACGCTTAGATTTAGAAGATGATACAATAGTTGTTCTTTGGGGAGATCATGGTTGGAATTTAGGAGATCATAAATTATGGTGTAAACATGTCACATTTGAAACGGCCTTAAGAACACCCTTACTACTAAAAGTTCCAGGAAAAACCAGTGGACAAACAACAGATGCTATAACAGAATATATAGATATTTACCCAAGTATTGCAGAACTTGTTGATATTGAAAATGTTCCAAAAACCGTACAAGGCAAAAGTTTTGTCCCTCTTTTAAAAGGTGAAAAATCTAGTAAAGATTGGGCAGTAAGTAAATTCAAAGATGCCGTTACATATATCAAAGGTGATCTATTTTATACTGAATGGATCAAAGATGATGGTACTGCCTACGCAAGAATGTTATTTGACCATTCAACAGATTCTTTAGAACTTGATAATTTGGCAGAGAAACCTGAATATCATCAAAAAGTTAATTTACTTTCTAAAGAATTAAGACAAAATTGGGGCAAAGATTTTTTAAACAAATAAAATTTCATGATGATCTGTATTAAATATCCGAAAAAAATAAAAACAGTATTCTTTACCATTTTTATTTCACTAATTGCCTCATGTCAAGATAAAAACAAGTCGGTTGAAAATGGGCAACCCAACATAATTTACATTTATGTTGATCAAATGAGTGCAAACATGATGAGTTGCGCCGGCAACACATATTTAAATACGCCAGCTATAGATTATATAGCCAATAACGGTATTAGGTTTACAAAAGCATATACGACCAACCCGGTTTGCTCTCCGGCAAGGGTAAGCTTAATGACAGGTAGATTTCCAAGTTATTTTAAAGATAATCAGGGAAATGAAGTTAGGGAGAACAGAGCTTCTATGAAAATACCTGAGGTATCGTCAGAAGTAAAAAATACGACCATTGCATCTTTTCTTAAAAAGGCGAATTATGAATTGTATTTTGGAGGCAAGGAGCATTTGCCCGAATCTTTAACACCTAATACACTAGGTTTTAACAAATTCTCTGACAATGAAAGGGGCCAAATGGTAAATAAAGCGGTAGAAATTATTAATGAGGAGCATAAAAAACCTTATTTTATGGTGGTATCATTAATAAACCCACATGATATATGCTACATGGCCTTAAGAGAAAAGGCAACAAGTGCAAATGATGCCTTATTACTTAAACGCGCAGAAGTTGAAATAGCTACCTTGAATAATGCCATGAAAATACCGGAGGGCATCAGTGAAACTGAATTTTACACAGATTACTGCCCGCCTTTACCCCCCAACTTTGAACCTCAAAAGGATGAGCCAAGGGCCATCAAAAAATTAATTAATGACAGACCCTTCAGAAAGAATGCCAGAGAGAATTTTACAGAAAATGATTGGAAACACCATAGGTATGCATATCATAGGCTAACCGAAGTATTAGATAAAGAAGTTCAATTATTATTAAATGCCATAAAAGCAAGCGGACAAGAAGAAAATACCTTAATAATATTTTCAAGCGACCATGGCGAAATGAGTGCAAGTCACCGTATGGAGCATAAATCTACCCTTTATGAAGAATCAGCTAATATTCCCTTATTGGCAATGTGGAAAAACCATATTCCAAAAGGTCTAATTAATGATCAAAATTTGATTTCAAACGGTTTAGATATACTACCTACCGTTTGCGATTATGCAAATATTACTGGTATTTCAGACGTAAGAGGTAAAAGCCTAAGACCACTGTTAGAAGGTAAAAATGTTAAATGGCGAGAAACCCTGGGTGTTGAAAGTGAAATAGGCAAAATGGTTATTGATACTAATGGGATAAAATACATTCGCTATGATGCAGATGGCATTGAAGAGCAATTATTAAATTTAGAACTAGACCCATTTGAGACTACTCACTTTACCAATGACCCCAACTTTAAACAAGATTTGGATAGAATGCGTACCATTTATGAGAAAGAGTGGTTTGATTAATTAGTATATATTCTACATGTTATATATCTTTCATAATACTACTGACGAGTAGAACTAAATGAATATAAAATTTGAGGCAATTTCAAAAAAATACCCAATAAAATAACCATTTAACATTAATAACAACAAACCAATACAGATACTACAGGATAGTGCCATAAAAAAATATTGATAAGTTTAGTTTTTATCAAACCGAGACAAAGACTTATCATATGGAAACTTCAAATTGGATACTTCAACTTTTGGGCAGGCTACACCCTTTGCTGGTACATTTTCCTATAGGATTATTGGTTGTTTCTTTTGTTTTAGAACTACTTACCCTTAAAGGAAAAAGAAATTCTCTTAGAGAAGGTATTAAGTTCATGGTATATATTGGTGCTTTTTTTGCTATACTCTCTGCTATAGTAGGATGGTTATTAAAAACACAAGAAGATTATGCCGGTAATTTAGTAGTTAACCATCAAAATACTGGTATAGCTACCGCTGTACTCGCTCTAGCAACGGCAATAATTTTAAATTACAGTTTACGTGAATCAAAAAAACTAACCCTTTATAGATCCATCTTTACCATAACAATTGTTTTACTTAGCGTAGCAGGTCATTTAGGCGCAAACCTTACACATGGAGAAGATTATTTAACAGCTGTATTACCAAGTAATAATACAAAATATGACAACGAAAATACAGTTGCATTATTACAGGACTTAAAATCTGCCGATTCGCTTTCTATCTTACAAAAAGATAAATTAAATCTTGAGGTAAGGGGTATTTTTGCCCATAAGTGTTACCAGTGTCATGGAGAGAACAAAAAGAAAGGTGAATTAGTTCTTGAAAATAAAGCCGGTGTCTTTAAAGGTGGTGAAACTGGGTTGGCAGTTGTGCCCGGTAATGCAAAAGAAAGTGAAATCTATAAACGAATTATTCTTCCGGCCGGTCATAAAGATGTTATGCCAACTAAAGGCAAACTACTTACTGCAGATGAAATAGAACTTATTAGACTTTGGATCGATGAAGGTGCACATTGGTCTGATCAAGCCCTTAAAGTATTTCCTGAAGCTGAACTTGCGCTTATTAAACCAGATTTACCCACTGCAACAAATGTAAACCACCCGGTAGACAAATTGGTTGACTCATATTTTGCAAAAGAAAATATAGAATGGTCAACGTCGGTAAACGACAGGTTTTTTATAAAACGTGCATATCTAGATATTATAGGGCTATTACCAGAACCAGCGGCTATAAATACCTTTATTGAAGATACTGACCCGAAAAAAAGAGAACTTTTAATAGATGAATTATTAAGTGATTCTGATAACTATACACAGCATTGGTTAAGCTTTTGGAATGATCTATTACGAAATGATTACAGTGGTACAGGTTTTATAACAAGAGGACGTTCACAAATTACAGGTTGGTTGTATGATGCTTTACAGAAGAACAAACCATATGATGTAATGGTAAGTGAGCTGATGAATCCGAATAAAGATTCTGAAGGTTTTATAAAAGGTATAGAATGGCGAGGTCTAGTTAATGCTAGCCAAACCACAGAAATGCAGGCAGCACAAAATATTGGTCAATCTCTATTGGGCACTAACGTAAAATGCGCTTCATGCCACAATAGTTTTGTAAGTAACTTGACCTTAGATCAGGTATATGGCTTTGCTTCTATTTTCGCAAAAGAACCTCTAGAATTAAATAGATGTGATATACCAATAGGCAAAATAGCTAAAGTAAATTTTCTATATCCTGAGCTAGGAAATGTCGACGGAGAAACTATAGATGATAGATTGCTAAAATTATCTGAGGTAATGATAAGCCGAGATAACGGTAGGTTGTACAGAACCATAACCAACCGTATTTGGGACAGGTTAATGGGTAGAGGTATCATTGAACCCGTTGATGAAATGGACAATGCACCATGGGATGGAGAGTTGCTAGATTGGCTATCGGCAGATTTTATTGATTCAGGTGCAGATTTAAAGCATCTCATCAAACAAATAATGACTTCTAAAGCATACCAATTACCTACTGTAAATTATATTAGTGCTGCAAGTGTAAAAAACGAATATGTTTTTAAAGGACCTCTATTAAGACGAATTAGTGCAGAGCAATTTTCAGATGCTATTAGTCAGGTAATAACACCCATATATACTGCAGTAGAATTTAACCCTAACGAAGAGAAAATGCCAGCACTACGAGTTTGGCATCATGAAAAAGACTTAACAAATACCGTACTTCCACTACCAGGCGCACGATATTTTAGAAAGAATTTCAAACTTGATCATAAACAGATTACCAATGCCTCAGCATTAATCTCTGTTGACGACGTTTATGAGCTTTTTATAAATGGCAAAAAAATAGGACAAGGAAGTGAATGGACAGAAGTAGGTAAATTCGATATAACAACTCATTTAAAAGCGGGTAAAAATACAATTGCCATAAAAGGTATTAATGAAGGTAAAATAGATAATCCGGCAAGTCTATTGTTTGCAATGAAAATTAATTTTAAAGATGGTAAATCAGTTAAGTTATTTTCAGATAAAACTTGGGTAAGCACAAATGTTGGACCTTCAACAAACTGGTCGAGCGTAGATTTTAATGATAGTAAATGGCTAGAAGTTCATAACTACGGGACTGATAATTGGGGAAAACTAATGGATTTTACATTTAATGACTATCAAAAAAGTTTTGCAAGAGCGAGCCTTGTCAAACAACATCCTTTCATGAAAGCTTTAGGTAGACCAAGTCGAGAAATTGTAATTTCAAAAAGAGAAGAACAAGCGACATTATTGCAAGCTCTAGAGCTCACAAATGGTGCCTTTTTCAATAAAAAACTAGAACAAGGATCAAAAAAATGGTTGAAAGAATATAATCACAACAGTACTTTAATTGTTGATAATGTTTACCAAAAATTACTAGGAAGGTTACCATCAAGCGATGAGAAAAATATTTTACTCAATGCCTTAGGAAGTGAACCAAGTACAGAAAATCTACAAGATATATTTTGGTCGGTTCTAACGTCTCCAGAATTTCAATTCATTAATTAATTGCATATAAACTTTATTAAAATGAAGAATAGCTTTGAAACGCAAAATTCTCGAAGAGAGTTTATAAAAAAAATGTCTGCCGCAAGTCTTGCGGCATCAGCGACGACCATACCTATCGCAAGTTTTTTAAGTTCTTGCTCACCAGATGTTCAAAAAATAGCGGCAACAGCAGATAGTGTTATTTTACTATGGATGGCCGGTGGCATGGCACATACCGAAACATTTGACCCAAAAGCTTACGCACCTTTTGAGAAAGGTTTGAATATTAATAAAGTGCTAAGCACTTTTCCTAAACACCCGACTGCAGTAGATGGTTTAGAATTTTCTGAAGGCTTACAGTCCATCGGTAATGTAATGGATAAAGGTGCTATTATTAAATCGTACAAAGCTGCAGATCTAGGTCATATTTTACACACCAGACATCAGTTTCATTGGCATACCTGTTATGAGCCACCACAGTCTGTACAAGCTCCACATATTGGTGCATGGATCGCAAAAGAACTTGGACCGATCAACCCTGTAATTCCTCCATTTATTTCTATAGGGCAACGTTTTACCATGGGCGAAGCAGAAGAACTGAAAGCTTTTCATACGGCAGGATTTCTAGGCAATGAATATGGTCCGTTTTTAATTCCTGACCCTTCAGAAGGTTTAGATAGTGTACGACCGCCACAAGGTATGTCACTTAAACGCTTTGAGGCACGATATAAGTTATACAAAGAGCTTGCGAACAAAAGTAACGTTATGGAGCAGGCAAGCGATTATCAACGCGAGTCTTTAATGAGGTCGATGGAACAATCGTACATGTTGTTGAATTCACCAGAAGCTAAAGTATTTGATCTATCTCAAGAACCAAAAGAAGTGTACGACACTTACAACACCGGTCGCTTTGGTTTAGGGTGCCTATTAGCAAAACGTTTAGCTATGAATGGTGGTAGGTTTATTAGTGTATCTACCGAATACGAACCTTTTATAGGCTGGGACACCCATGCAAATGGTCATACCCGTGCAAAACAAATGAAAGCTCTAATTGATAAACCTGTAGCTCAATTAATTAAAGATTTAGAGGAATCTGGTCATTTAGATAAAACCCTGATTATTTTGGCAAGCGAATTTAGTAGAGATGCTCTTATGGAAGGTAGACCGGGCGAAGAAGTTAAAGATCAGGCAAGAAATCAACCAGATGTAATTCAAGAAGTTAAACATTATGGCATGCACCGTCATTTTACTGATGGAGGTTCCATATTAATGTGGGGAGGTGGTATTGAAAAAGGTCTAGTCTATGGAAAAACAGCAGATGAAAGACCATGTGTTTCTATTGAAAAACCTGTTGTTATAGATCAGGTACATCAATCGATCTATCATGCTTTAGGCATAGATTCTCAAACACATTACGAGATTGAAAGTAGACCATTTTACACTACACCAGACGGTAAAGGAGAACCTATTTTAGATTTATTCGGCAAAACGTTTAGCTCAAAAGAACAAGGTACTAAAAATGCATAATTATCATGGCGAAGTTAGAAATTAATAGAAGATATTTTTTAAATAAGTCTGCGAAAGCTGGTCTAGGCTTAGTGATAGTTCCGCATTTTAATATCATAAAATCGAAACCTAAATTATACCAAACTGTTATTGGCCATGGTGATTTTAAGTACCGTGTACATAAAGATTGGGGAGTTTTGGACAGAAGCCGTACGCCTATAAAAAACTGTCATGAAATGGTTATGGATTCTCGAGGCCGACTCATAATGGTCGGTGACGATACCCATAATAATATTTTAATTTATGATAAATCTGGCAAACTTTTAGATTCTTGGGGTATTCGCTATAACGGCGGTCATGGTTTAACTTTATGGAATGATGGCTCGGAAGACTTCTTGTTTATATGTGATACTAACGGAGAAAGCCTTATCAAAACCACTACAAACGGTAGAGAATTAATGATAATTGAGCATCCGTCTAAGTATGGTGCCTATAATGAGAATGATGCATTTAAACCAACAGAGAGCGCCATTGCCCCAAACGGAGACATCTATATTGCGGATGGTTATGGATCGAACTACATTTTACAATTTACTAAAGACGGCGAATTTATACGTAAAATTGGGGAAGGCCGAGGTATCGGTCAACATCAATTTCAAACAGCACATGGCATTTGCATAGATTACAGAGAAAAAGGACAACCTACCCTACTGATAACTTCTAGAGCAACCAATTGTTTTAAGCGTTTTACCCTCGATGGTATTTTTATCGAACAAATAGATGTACCCGGTGCATTTGTTTGTCGCCCTGTAATTCATAATAGCAATTTATATTCGGGTGTATGTTGGTCTTCTGAAACCGATTTTGAAGAAGGTGATATGAATACACACCCAACACGAACAAGTCCAAAATCTGGTTTTGTTACCATTTTAGATAAAAACGGCAAAGTAGTTTCAAACCCAGGCGGTGTTGAACCTCATTATAAAAATGGACAATTACAAAGAATGGTTCAAAAGGATGAAATTTTCAAACATTGCCATGATGTATGTGTTGACAATGATGAAAATTTATATGTATGCCAATGGAATGCAAATAATACTTATCCTATGAAATTAGAAAGAGTTTAACTTTTGCTTCCTTCAAAAAAATAGTACCTCAAATTATATAATAATCTAATTTGAGGTTTTGACAGCTATAAGTCATTTCATCTAAAACTATATAATGACAACTCTTTACTACTGAGCAAGAACATGTTAAAATTGTCTTCGAATTTTAATAGTACATTAAAAATCTACAAACCAATTAAATACGCTTACTTGCCCTATAGTACAGGATACTAAAACAGGGGTTTTAAATTATTTTAGATCAATACTAAGTGATTCACGTTTAATAATTATAGATCGACTAAGTAGCCACATTTTCGTGGTTACAATCTGCATCTTTTAAAATATCACTTATACTCTATAATAATATTATGATAAAAATTTACAAACAAAATTTTCTGAAACCCATAATAACTATTGCCATTACAGTACTTTACTGTTCTTGCAGTGAGCCAAAAAGCAATGATTCTTTAATTTTCACAAAACTAACTTGTAACTATAAAGAAAACCCTACCGCTATTGAGGATCAACATCCGTTGTTTTCTTGGCAGTTAGATTCAGAGGAATTTAATAAATCTCAATCTGCATTTCATATACTGGTCGCATCTTCAAAAGAAAAGTTGAATGAGGAAGATGCAGATAAATGGAATTCGGGAAAAATATTAAAATCTACATCTTCATTTGTAAAATATAATGGAGAGCCTTTAGAAGCCTTACATACCTATTATTGGAAAGTTCTTATTTGGGACGAAGATGAAAACCTATCAAAATGGTCTTCTATTCAACAATTTAATATGGGGCTTATAGACATTAAAAACTGGGGTTCTTCTGCGTGGATAACATTAAACGAAGACAAAAGAACATCCCCACACCAGTACCGAGAGTATAAAACCGGTAAAATGAGTAAACCTACTGCCGTAAAAGGTTTCGCTGCCAGTTATTTTAGAAATGAAATTGATGTTACTAAAGAAATAGAAAGTGCCAAAGCGTATATCTGTGGTTTAGGTTATTATGAGCTATACTTAAATGGAAATAAAGTTGGAGACCATGTCTTAGACCCCGCACCATCAAATTATGACAAGCAAGCATATTATGTAGACTACGACCTTACAGATATTCTAGAACCAGGTACCAACGCCTTAGGTATTATTTTAGGAAACGGATTTTATGGTCAAAATATCTCATGGAAAAATGACCCTGAATCTGAAAAAGATTTATCCTATGGTCCACCTGCCGTCAAGCTTTTAATAAAAGTAACATATACAGATGGTCAAGAAGCTGAATTTTATACAGATGAAACATGGAAAGAATCTACAGGACCAATTGTATTCAACAACATTTACGGCGGCGATACTTATGATGCACGACACGAAATAAATGGTTGGAACACTGTAGGATTTAATGATAAAGATTGGAGCAACCCGAAAATAGCCACACCCGAATTAAAAACAATTAGTGCGCAGCAAATACCTGCAATTAAAAAACTGAAAGAATTAGAACCAAAAGAGGTTTTTAAAGGAGCCGATGGTGAATGGATCGTTGATTTTGGTCAAAATATAGCAGGCTGGGTTAAACTTAATGTACAAGAAAAAGAAGGGCAGTTAATTGAAGTAACTACTACAGAAGCACTTTTAACCGATGGCTCAGATATTTTTCAAGGCGCTACAGGTGGCGGAGCAAATGGTATGCCACAGATTTATGAATATATCTGTAAAAGTAGTGAACCGGAATCTTGGGAGCCAAAATTCAGCTATCACGGTTTTAGATATGCGAAGGTAAAGGGGGTATCTTCAAAACCAAATGCAGATATGATAAAAGCTGTACTAGTAGCTACCGACATAAATGAAACAGGTAGTTTCACTAGTTCAGATGAATTATTCAATAAGATGCATAGCATTAGCAAGTGGACAATAGTTGATAATTTACATGGTATTCCTGAAGATTGTCCACACCGAGAAAAATGTGGTTGGTTAGGCGATTCTCATGCTTTTGCAGAATATGCACTCTATAATTATGACATGCATGATTTTTATAATAAATACATGGAAGATATACGCACCCAAATGCGACCAACAAAAGGACATAATAATCCAGATATTAAATTTCAAGTACCCACCATGATTGCTCCTGGCAAACGAACATCCACTTACGCCAAAATAGACTGGGGCGTTGCCACCATGTACTTACCATGGTACAGTTATAGATATTATGGAGATGAAACCATAGTTAAGGAATACTACGAGGAGATGAAAGAGTTAACCAACTTCTATCTATCATTTAAAGATGAAAACGGAATCATGCAAGACGGTATGGGCGATTGGTGTCCGCCGTTGTGGGACAGAAGGTTAAATCCGAGCGCCATGGAAACCGACCCCATCATTTCTGCTAACGCCTATTTTTATGATGTATTGGGAATTATGGAAACTTTTGCTAAAATGAACGACGATGTAGCTTTTGCAGCACAGATGAAAGAAGAAAAAGAGGCCTTAAAAAATGCGTTCAACAAGGCATATCTTAAAAATATTCCAAACACTGAGCATAAGTGGTATCAAAGTCAGACCGCAACCGTACAAGCTTTGCAGTTTGGTATGGTACCAGAAAACGATATAGAAAAAGTAGTGAACGGTCTAGCACATAATATAACCGAAGTTAAGGGTGGGCATCACGCCACAGGTATTCATGGTAACAGATATATCTATACTGTTTTGAACAAGTACGGTAAAGAGGATTTAGCTTATGAAATTCTAACGACACCTGAGTTTCCTAGTCAAACATACGTCATGAATTCAGGATTTACAACATGGCCCGAACGACAATTTGAATGGGAGAAAATGGAAGGCCCTACAAATTCATTAAATCACCCTATGCATAGTGGTTTCGCAGCATATTTCTACGAATCTTTAGGAGGTATAAAATCATCTAAGGACAAACCAGGCTATAAAGAATTCATTGTAGACCCAAAATTCCCAAAAACAGTAACCCATACAGCAGTTTCTGTGCCAACACCATATGGAAATATCGATTCTAAATGGTCTTTAGAAGATGGAACTTTTATAATGCAATTGAACGTACCGTTCAATACAACCGCACTATTACCATTAAACGAAAATCAAAGAAATAGTTTAAGTATTAATGGTACCGATTGGAAAAAATTTCACCAAGAAACTACAACCGAAAATCAAGTAAGATTAGGGTCGGGTGATTACCAAATAAGCTACAAAAGATGAAAATTTACTTTTTTAGAATAGGCTTACTAACCTGCCTTTTGACTTTAAATTTCTCGTGTATTTCTGATCTCAATACAGAAGAGCCTATAGTGGAGATGACGGGAGATTCTAATACCACAGAAGAAGAAATAATGGACGACCCTAAAACACCGAACAGTGATCTTGATGTTATTAGCTATTTGGAAACTGATGGTATCATAAGTGTCGAATTCGAAACTGTAGAAGGAGATTTAGAATGGGAACGTGGAGATACAATTAATGATTTTGAAGGTACAGGTTACCTACGTTGGAATAAAGAAGACAATTTTAATACACCAGGCGTAGGTACTTTAGTTTATAAATTAAATATCACTATCCCAGGTACCTATCAGTTTTTTTGGCGTTCAAGAATATCTGAAGGTGATAGTCAATCTGAGGGAAATGATTCTTGGTTGCGCTTTTCAGATGCCACTGATTTCTTTGGTCGGCGAGATGGCAGCACTGTTTATCCGAAAGGGCTTGGAAAAACTCCGGTTCCTGAGGGCAGTAGCACAGACGGTTGGTTTAAAATTTATATGAACCGTGTAGGTGAATGGTTTTGGCGTTCGAATACTAGCGATAACGATCCACATAATATTTTCGTAAAATTTGATGAGCCGGGCATTTATACCATGGAAGTTTCCGGTCGTTCTAAATTTCATGCTTTAGACCGTTTTGTTTTGTTCATAGAAGGAAAAACATTGACAGAAGCACAAAATGCAGAAAGAAGTACCATTGTAAGACCTTAAAATTAAATAGCACCTTAAAATATTTTAGTTAATAGAAATCCAACACTAATGAAACCAATGAAATATTACATCTTATTTTTCCTTTTCCTAATAACGTTCGGCGTATCGGCTCAAAAAAATAAAATGCCTTACAAAGATGCATCTCTTTCTATAGAAGAACGGGTAAATGATCTTTTACCCAGATTGTCGTTAGAAGAGAAAGTGGCACAAATGCGAATTTTTCATGCCAATATCGGTGTAAAATCTGATGAAAAGGGAAACATGGAACTATCGGATAGGGTAATTGAAAAATTAAAACTAGGTATTGCAGGAATCAAAAATCCTGGTGAGCACATATCTCCACTAGCAGCTGCGAAACTTAACAATGAACTTCAAAAGTATATAATTGAAAATAATCGTTGGGGCATCCCTGCAATGTTCGTTACAGAATCATATAATGGGGTAGATGCAGAAGGCTGTACTAAATTTGGTAGACCTATTACTTCAGCGGCATCATTTAACCCAGATTTGGTACGTCGTGTTTGGGACGTTGTTGGAAAAGAGGCAAGACTAAGAGGTATGCATATGTGTCATTCACCCGAGGCGGATTTGGTAAGGGACCCTCGTTTTGGCAGAATGTCTGAGGCCTTTGGAGAAGATACCTACTTGACTACACAAATGGTCGTGAACGCCATTAAAGGTGTACAAGGTAACTATGAAGGGTTGGGTAATGGAACACATATTGGTGCTGTTGCAAAACACTTTGCTGGTTATGGTCAAGTTCTAGGTGGATCTAATTTTGCGGCAATAGAAATATCTCCACGTACATTGATAGATGAAATCTACCCTCCTTTTGAAGCAGCAGTAAAAGAAGCCCGAACATTGGGCATAATGGCATCTCATGGAGATCTAAACGGAATTGCAAGTCACGGCAACCCAGAACTACTTACAGGAATACTTAGAGACCAATGGGGCTTTGATGGTTATGTAGTTTCTGACTCCAATGACATAGCTCGTTTATACTATTTTATGAAAGTAGCTGAGTCTCCAGAAGCAGCAGCCTTACTTGGTTTAACGGCAGGTATAGATATTGATCTTTATGCAGAAGATTCATATGCATATTTACCGGAAATGGTAAAAAAAGACCCTAGTATCGAAAAAATGATCGATCGTTCTGTAAAAAGGGTACTAAGAACTAAAATGATTTTAGGTCTTTTTGACAACCCCTATGTAAATATCAAAAAAGTTGAAAAAGAAGTTCGTTCACAAGCTTCATTATCATTAGCACAAGAAGCAGATTTAGAATCTATAATTCTCTTAAAGAATGAAGCAAATACATTACCACTTCAAAAAGGAACTCAAAAAATAGCCTTACTTGGACCATTATTAAATGAAGGAACCAAAGAAGCTTTTGAGTCGGTTGCAGGCAATAAAGTAACTTTCACTGCAGATAAAGGTTTTGAATTGACCGATCAGAACACAGGTGTACCACAACTTTTAGAAACAAGTGATAGTACTATTGATAAAATGGTAGGTATGGCAAAAGAAGCCGACGTAACTATTCTATTTTTGGGAGGGGACGAATTTACTTCAAAAGAAGCCTTTTTCAACAATGCGTTAGGAGACCGTGCATCAATTGACCCTGTTGGCGCACAAGATGAATTAATTGAAAAAATAAAAGGTTTAGGCAAAACTGTAATTGTTGTTTTAAAGCATAGAAGAACGCTTTCTATAAATACTATAGCCGATAAAGCCGATGCGATTTTAGACGGATGGGATTTGAGTGAGCTTGGGGATTCTTCATTGGCAAGAATAATATTTGGGGAAGTTTCACCTTCAGGAAAATCTCCCGTAACCGTACCACGATCCATTGGTCAAATTCCTTTTCACTATAGTATGAAGGAAATAAATTATAAAAAAGGATATTTATTTCTTGAAGACGGTCCGCTTTATCCATTTGGTCATGGTTTAAGCTATAGCCAGTTTGAGTATGGTGACCTCAAAATCTCTAATGATATGATTACACCCAATACCGAACTTACCGTTAGTACAACCATCACCAACATTGGCAAAATGAAAGCTAAAGAAGTGGTTCAAATGTATATAAAAGATGATATTGGTTCTGTTACCCGCCCAGATAAAGAATTAAAAGGTTTTAAAAAAATAGAACTCTCACCAGGTGAATCAAAGAAAGTAAGTTTTACCATAACTCCAAGAATGTTGGAATTTACCGGTTTAACTATGGATAAGATATTGGAGACAGGTGATTATACTATTATGATCGGTACTTCTTCACAAGATGTAAAAACAACGAAGTTTAGATTAGAAAAATAGGCATGTACAAACGCTGTAAAATAGTTAAATTATTAAAAAGGCATACTTGTATCGGGCAACTGATGCTAGTGACTTTTTTATGTTGTTATACGACTGTTTTTTCTCAGACGGTCAAACGGCCATCTATTTGGGTAAAACCGGCAGACAAAGCTATTATTCTCAATAAAATTAAGACCAATAGTGACATTAACGATTATTATAAAAACTTTACGAAAAGGGTAGAAAATGATCTTAAAGCATACCAAAATAATAAAGAGACCTATCTAAAAAAATTACCTTGGAATTATAATGATGTTAAACCATCAGATTTTCCTCCTTTACATACTTATGTGAGTTTTGACGGAAAAGAAAGGGAACAGCAAAATACCATAATGCATTATTTGCAAACCGCAATTGATTGTGGAGTTCTTTATTTTTTAACAGATGATGAACAATATGCAGAATATTCTGGGTCGGTTTTATTTAATATATCAAAAGGATTATTAGCGCTTCCGGAGCCAAAAGAAAACCATAATGCAGGCTGGTTGTATACAAAAGACCACCTTAGAGAAGCTCGAGAAATTGGTGCTCAACTACCCATTATTTACGATTTCGTATATCAATACTTAAACAATAATGGTAAAGTATATGACTTAGGGCAAACAGCTATGGTGCCCTATAATTTTGAAGATGGCCAAAAGATATTTCGAACCTATGTCGATCTGGCTCTTGAACGCGGTATTATAAATTGTAACTGGCCTATATTAGAATCTCCTAGCCTTGTAGGAAATATTTTAGCATTGGATGATGAACAGGAACGCAATGAACTGTTACCCTATTTTTTAACGATCAACACTAAACATCAAGATGCATTACAAAAAATAGCAAATCATTATTTGGAGTATAATGGTGATTGGCCCGAGAGTATAAACTATTCAAACGGTGTGAACACGTTTCTTACTTATTTGATGACCTTATTGACCAAGTATGATCCGTCTCTGCATTTAGGTCAAAAGTATCCTCAAATTCTAGAAGCGCTACCAAAACCGTATTACATGACCTATCCTAACAAAGAAGAGACAATACTCTTTGGTGATGGTCATCGTAAATACAGTCCCAACTACCATGCTTATGAAACGGCTTATTATTTAGCCAAACTAGAAAAACAAGAACAGTTCGTCAATATTTATGGGTCGCTTTTAAATAGTAATATAGCCCAAGGCAACTATAAAAGATTTCAATTAGGTGAACGAAGTTATGGTGCAAGGTTTTATAATGAACCCACTAAACTACTTTGGTTTGAACCTGAAATTGAGGGTAGCGTAAAAGATTACCCCTTACCCGTTACCGATGAATTACCTTTTGCAGGCATTGTACTGCAACGTAATTTAAGCGACAATCAAAATGCCGAAGACGATCTTATGGGCTTTGTAGGTGGTGGGCATTATGTTCATGGGCATGCTACAGGTATGTTTATGGAGTTGTACGGAAAAGGTTTTGTTTTAGGCGGCAAATCTGGTAGAACCCAATATCGTACAGAAATACATGAAAACTATTATAGATTATTTGCTTCTAATAACACCGTTGTTGTTAATGGATCATCTGAGGGGAAAGGCGGTTGGGCAGGTCTGGAAATCAATACGGTTGAAAAAATTGCGGTTGAACCAACACCTAAAACAGCGGCTATTTCACCTTATAATTCCTTTTCAATAACACGATTTAAAGATGATAAGGGTGAAAAAACCAAAGCCCTTCAAGAAAGAACATTAGGTATTGTTAGAACCTCTTCAAAAACTGGATATTATATAGACGTTTTTAGGTCAAAATCATCTCTTCCTAATCAGTATCACGACTATATTTATCATAATATAGGAGAATCATTACGTATAGACTCAGGTGAAAAAGCATTACCCCTATTTTCAGATAAAAATAGGTTTTCGAATTCAAGAGATAAACCATGGATGAATAATAAGAAAGCAAAGCACCCAGGTTGGCATTATTTTGAATCGATTGAAACTTCAAAACCGACATCGAATAATATTACCGCTACGTTCACGGCAAATAAATTAAACCCCGCACCAATAAAAATGAAGGCTTTTATACTTGGTGCAGAAGACAGGGAATATACTTCTGTATTAGCACCACCAACCACAGAAGGACCTAAACCTTATAAATCTGCCAAAACCCCTACACTGGTAATTCGCAAAAAGAACGAAGCATGGCAAAATCCTTTTGCCGTAATATACGAACCCATTAAAGGGAATAATGGAAGTATAGCTTCTGTCGAAGAAATTAAGGAAGATGATATTTTTAAAGGCTTTGTAGTGAACAGTTCACTTGAAAATAAGCGTATAAAGCAATATATAATTATTCAAGATTCGAAAGATACTACTTTCGCTACATCTGACAAACAAATTGAATTTACTGGAAGTTATGCTGTAATTACTTTAGATGAAAAAGAAAATCTAAGTTCTGTTTACGTTGGCGAAGGTTCGTTTTTAAAATTTGAAGATATCTCTATAATATCAAACTCAGGGCAGTCAACATCTCTATTCATTGATTTTAAAAATACTGACCTTAAGGTAAATACTAAACATAGTATTACGCTTAAAAGCAATAATTCAAAGGCTAAAATTTATAACTAAAAAACTATAAAGTCAATTTTAAACAACTCATAATGAAGAACAAACAAATCAGAAAAATCATTCATACAACAGTGATCTTACTTTCATTCTTTTACGGTGTAAAAACACAAGCGCAAAAGCAAGTAGATAACTCGAATATAGAACAGGCTATGATCAAGGCTTTAGAATGGCAAGAAGCCCATCCTATTTTTGCCTTAGCACCAACCGATTGGACCAATGGGGCATATTATATTGGTGTTACAAGGGCACACCAAACTACAAAGAATCCTATCTTTTTAGCTGCGTTAAAAACTATGGGTTATACTAATGATTGGAAACCATTGTACCGAACCCATCATGCAGATGATATAGCGATTTCTTATACTTACTTATATGCAAATTCGACAAGAAAAAATCTTGTAGACTTAGCACCTACCAAAGAATTTTTAGATACCCATCTTTTTGAACCAAATGAGTGGAACAATGGTTCTGAAAAAAATGCAGAGCAAAAAATTCTATGGTGGTGGTGTGATGCCTTATTTATGGCCCCTCCTGTAATTACTCTATATACAAAACAAACAGGTGAGCAAAAATACTTAGATGCCATGCACAAGTACTATATGGAAACCTATAATCTGCTGTATGATAAAGAAGAACAGCTTTTTGCAAGAGATACTCGCTATCAATGGGGTGTAAACAAAAAAGATTTAAAAGAACCGAACGGAAAGAAAATTTTCTGGGCCAGAGGTAATGGCTGGGTACTTGGCGGACTTGCTTTAATACTATCTGATATGCCTGAAGATTATGAACATCGTAATTTTTATGTCAACCTATACAAAAAAATGGCTGCTAGAATTAAAGGACTACAACAAGAAGATGGGCTATGGCGTACAAGTTTACTTTCACCAGAATCTTTTAATCATGGTGAAGTTAGCGCAAGTGGGTTTTACACCTTTGCGTTGACATGGGGTATAAATAATGGCCTTTTGAATAAAGCAGAATATACGCCTGCAGTAACTAAAGCATGGCAAGCATTGGCTGCCTGCCAACATGAAAATGGCATGGTAGGCTGGGTACAAGATATAGGTGCTGATCCTCAGCCAGCAACTGCAGATAGCTGGCAAAATTATGGTACCGGGGCATTTTTATTAGCAGGTAGTGAAATCTTAAAACTTAAATAAGTTATTTAGATGAACAAAAACACTTTAAAAGCTACTTTACTTTTAGTAGTGTTCATAATCATTAATGCTTCTGGTCAAAAAAAAGAAAAAAAGGTAGGTGCATTTCAAGATGATGTACCTACTATTTATTCGGCTAAGCCTAGTGGGCATATAGTTGGTAATGAGCTTACTGTTTACGACTACAAACTGCTCTCTCAAGTAAAACTAGCAATTAGAGAAAAAGATGATGATTTTCTACCTGCTTATAAAGCACTGATCAAAGCGGCAGATAAAGCGCTAAAAGAAGGTAGTTTCTCTGTAGTCTCTAAAAAGCAAGTTGCCGTTAGTGGTGACAAGCATGATTATTTGAGCTTGGCACCCTACTGGTGGCCAGATCCTACTAAAGATGATGGTTTACCTTGGATTCGGAAGGATGGTAAAATAAATCCGCTTACAAGAGGTCAAAACGTCGATGAACCTATTAAAGATAAAATGATGGGTAACGTTAAGGTTCTCTCATTGGCATATTTTTTTTCTGGAGACATTAAATACGCCGAAAAAACTAAAGAGCTTCTTAAAGTATGGTTTGTAGACGCAGAGACAAAAATGAATCCCAATTTAAATTACGCACAAGGGGTACCTGGATCAAGTGAAGGAAGATGTTTTGGAATAATAGAGTTTTCAGGAATTACAAATATCATCACCGCTGTTGAAATTTTAGAATTAGACAATTCATTTGAATCAAGTCTAGGTAATAAACTTAAGGCCTGGTTAAACAGTTATCTAAATTGGTTACAAACAAGTGAACTTGGGCAATTGGAAAATTCGAGAAAAAATAATCATGCCACTCTTTATGACGTGCAAGTGGTAGCCTTACTCCTATTTCTAGACAAAACTGAAGAAGCAAAAAATGTTTTAACATCGGTAGTTGAAAAACGAGTTGAAACTCAAATTGAAGCAGATGGCAAGCAACCCCATGAACTTCAACGAACAAAATCATTAACATACAGTATCTTAAATTTAACAGGATTGACAAAACTTGCCTTTTTTGGCAGAAAAGATGGTATTCAAATAGATATATGGAACTACCGATCAAATAACGGCGATATACAAAAAGCTTACCAATACCTATTACCCTTTTTAAACACTCAAAATCAATGGTCTTTTGAGCAATTGGGCAGCATGGATAACGCTGTTAAAAGACTAAAACAAATGTTTAGAAACACAGGCAGCATGTTAAGTATAAACGAGTATTGTAAACTTGGTTTTGACATTAAAGAAATAGACCATTTAGATTTATTGCTATACCCCTGTAATCGTTAATATATTATTACCAACCATAACAATTATTAAGATGAAACGATTGTCATTTATAATGAAATTAAAGGCCGGTGCTAAAGAAGAATACACAAAAAGGCACAATGAAATATGGCCAGAACTAAAAGAACTGCTAAAGAAAGCTGGCGTAAGTGAATACTCCATCTTTTTAGATGATGAAACGAACACACTTTTTGCATTTCAAAAAGTGTCAGGCGATGGTGGTTCACAAGATTTAAGCCAGAACCCAATTGTAAAGAAATGGTGGGCATATATGGCAGATCTTATGGATACCAATAATGATAACTCCCCTATTTCAAAACATTTGGACGAGGTATTTTATATGGAATAAGGACAAGTTTTGATAATGACTAACGAAGGTAAGTTCTAAGCTGTAAGCTTGATGCATTTGGAACAGTCAACTCTTGAGGTAGTTTTTTAAGTATTCCTGTTTTAATATCGCGACGAAAAATAACAACATTATCTGTAAATTGATTGGCCACTAAAAGAAATTTCCCCGAAGGGTCTATTGCAAAATTTCTTGGGTGCTCACCATGAGTATCTTGATGACCTTTTAACTCTAATCTACCAGTTTTTCGATCAATAGAATAAATAGCTATAGAATCTTCATTTGGTCCTCTATTAGAAGCATACAAAAATTTACCGTCTGGTGAAATATGTATATCTGCAGCCCTGTAAATTTCTTGATCACTCCTATATGTTAAATAATTTTCTATAAAATTTAAATTACCATTTTCGTAAGAATATGCGGTAACGCTACCACTTAATTCTGCTATACCGTAAGCAAAAGAACCGTTAGGATGAAAGGTAAAATGTCTTGGACCGCTACCTGGTCTTACCTTTACAAAACCATTGGAGACTAAATTAAATTTAGTATCACTTTCTTTCTTAACGTTGAAATTCCAAATTTTATCTGACCCTAAATCTTGGGCAAATAGAAATTTACCATCGGGTGAAAAATTAGTAGAGTGTATATGAGCTTCATCTTGTCTTCCTTCTACTATACTACTGTCTTTGAATGTAATGATTTGATGTAATGGAGCCACCCCCCCATCCTTTTTTATATTGTAAACAGAGAAACTGGCATCGGTATAATTAGAATTAATTAAGTATTCTTCGTTTGGATGTATTGATAAATGAGCAGGATTTCGACCTCCAGAATCTTGCGTATTCAAAAGTTGTAATTTGCCATTTAAAGAGTCTATGGCAAAGGCGGCCACTTTTCCGTTATTTGGTAATTGACTTTCTAAAACGGAATATAAATATTTACCGTTTGGCGCAATTTTCAAAAAAGAAGGGTTGATGAGATTTTGTTCTGAATTCAATAGACTTAGCTCTCCTGTTTTTGTATCCAATTCATAAATATAAATACCAGTACTTGCTATACCTTCTGTAAAACTACCAATAAATAATAAGGTTTTTGTTGAATTTTCAGCACAACCGTTGCATAAAAAGATGAGGAGTATTAAATGCTTAATATAATTTTTCATAAACTTTATAATGGGTAAAATGGCATCGTTATTTTTTTGAGACCAAATGTGATAGATAAAATATAGAGCGGAATGTTAAGCAACTTAATAAATCGCATACTCTTCATTAGAATGTTTTTTTTCAAACTTCTTTTATGGCGAAGCGTGTTAAATTATTAAATTTCAATTTACAAAAAATGCCGTGATCGGTTAACTGAACACGGCATTTAGCTAACAACTCTACTCCTTATTATTCAGCAATAGTCAAATAAGTACCTTTAAAATTCTGATTCATTACCATTACTTTTAAAGTAGTTTTTGTATCATCAGGTTTTATTTCCAAAGACGCTTTACCATTGGCCATACTAATAATTTCACTTCCTGTAGGGGTACCTTGATTCTTTATACTATGACCACCTTCTAATGTTTGAAAATAGACTTTGTCTTCATAATCCAAACACCTTAAACCATTTTCATCGATAGCTACAGCAGTGACCATAAAATTCCCATTCTCCATCTTTTTGGCAGTTAGCACCAATTCTTCGGCGACATTGTTTTTGGTATATCTATAATTTACTTCAAGAATATCTTCGACCATTTCTCCATTTTCGATATTTGCCTTTGCAATTAGCTCGTTTTTACCTTCTGAAAACTGAATATTCCAAGTTAAACCCGATGCAGGAAATTTACTAATGTCTTTTGTTCTAGTACCGAGGGATTTACCATTATGGAATAATGTTACTTCTTTACAATTACTAAATACACTAATTTCTCTCGCCAAACCTTCAGGACCTTGTCTTTCTGTCCAACTATGCGATTCTATATATGCAAATGGTTTTTTTGCCCAATAACTTTTAAATACATAAAATGCATCTTTAGGGTTGCCTGAACGGTCTACTAAACCTTTTTGATTCAAATATGGGATATCATTTTCAGGTCGTAACGGTGTACCAAAATCTTTAAAAGCCCATTGTGCATTACCTACAAAACTAGAATCTGTCTCAGAAATTCTTAAATGCCAATCAAAAAGATCTACTATGTAATTCTCGCTCCAGTCACCTATTTGAGCAATATTAGCCGCTTTGGTCTGTACAATTGCCTCTTCCCATCCATCTGAACTTATAACTCCTTCACCCGTAATAGGGTTTTCTGTATGTCTACCAACCTGACTTGACCCGCCATACTCGGCATGCAGAAAACTTTTATATAGAGGTTTGTAGGTATCTATTGCTTTTTGATAACTTTTATAGCTACCTGAATACCAGCCAGACCAAATAGAGGGTGAAAACACATCTACAATATTGGCACCTTCATAGTATTTACGTATAGCTGTTTTTCTACTTGGATCCATGGTATGAGCAATGGTATTGAGTTTAGTTAGAAAAGTGTTCATTTTTTCAGTATCATTACCATTTTCAAAATCTGGCAACCAATACATTTCATTACCTAAAGACCAAATAATAACACTTGGATGGTTATAATTTTGATCTATAATTTCTCGTAACATGTTCTTGGTATTACTTTGCCAAATCTCACCACCTAAGCCACCACGGCACCAGGGCAATTCATCCCAAACTAAAAGACCTAGCTCGTCACAAGCTTTGTATATTTCTGGATCTTGAGGGTAATGTGCTAGACGAACAAAATTTGCGCCCATTTCCTTTATTAATTCTATATCTTTTCTATGAAGCTCGTTAGACATTGCTGCACCAACACCGGCATGTTCTTCGTGCCTATGCGTACCGCGCAACAAAACCCTTTTACCGTTTAAATAAAACGGTCCATTTTCTACAAACTCGAACCAACGAAAACCTACTCTTTCAGATACGTTATCTAATTCTTCTTCGCCTTTTTTCAAATAAACATCAACAGTATATAATTTGGGCGAATCAATATCCCATAGCTTTGGTTGTTGAATAGATTTAAAGTTAACTTTTATAGCATTACCTGTAACATTTTCTATTTCTGAGCTAATAATTTTGCCTTCAGGATTTCTTAAAAAAACATGCAATTTTAAATCTGTAATATCTTCATTTAAAGCTAAAGGAACATCGATTTCTAACGATGCCGACTCTTGAGAAACGTTAGGGGTAGTCAACTTTATTTTACCAATAGATTGTTTTGGCTTGGTTATGAGCCAAACATCTCTGGTAATACCACCGTAAATAAAGAAATCACTTTTTTGAGAAGGAATAATATCTGGATTATAACCATTATCAACTTTTACATATATTTCATTTGTTCCCGTTTTAATAAATGTGGTAATATCGATTTCAAAACCAATATAACCCCCGATATGACCACCGGCTTCTTCTCCGTTTACATATACTGTTGTAGTAATATTCGAACCTTCAAAATAAAGTAGGTATGTATCATTTTCATATACTTCGTTTAACAGAATATCTTTTTTGTACCAACTTGTCGTTCTCCTGTACCCGGGTTCACTATCTAACACATCTTCATTGTTCCAAGTATGTGGCAGGTCAATTGATGTCCAATCTAATTGAGCTCGTGCACTGTCAATTTCCTCGGTGGCATGTGCTAAATAAAACCAGCTATTATTAATATTCTGTTTTGTTCTTGAATTTATTTTATCCTCTTTTTGAGTACAGCTTATAAGAAACGTAAAACATAAAAGAACACTATAATTTAATTTCATTTTTAAATTTTAAGAGTGTTGAGCGCTAATTCTTGATATAAAGATCAATTATTTAAAGACCGATTTTTTGACACGTCATTTATTTAATATTTCTATAAAAATCTAATATCGGATTAGTATTGAATTTCATTTTTTATTTTTCTGTCTCAATAAAGCCTCTAGAAAATAATAATCGCCATATACGATAGGCTCGTCGATTTCATCATTTTTAGGCCAATTACCAGTACTATGTTTAAGAATAAAAGGTGCACTTACAGATGCTTCTAATACATACTCTTCAGTTTGTAAATTTTTAAGCACTTTATCTGCATATGCTATATATTTTGGATCATTATCGTAATTGGTTAATTCATAAAACGCAGAGGCAATTACAGTGGCTGCAGAAACATCTCTAGCCGCATCTGGTATTGATGGATCATTAAAATCCCAATAAGGAATACCATCTTCTCTCATAAGCGGATGATTTAAATAAAATGAAGCACTGGCTTTGGCACGCTCTAAATATTTTGCATCTTTCGTATATCTATAGCACATAGTATAACCATAAATACCCCATGCCTGACCCCTAGCCCATGCCGAACTTGCATTGAAACCTTGATGTGTTACCTTATCTTTTGATTTTCCGGTTATGGTATCGTACACCACTACATGATAACTACTACCATCATCTCTAAAATGATTTTTAAGCGTAGTATTTGCATGAGACACCGCAATTTTATGATAGCTACTGTCACCAGAAATTTTAGTTGCTTCGAACAACAATTCTAAATTCATCATATTATCAATAATGACCGGAAACTCCCATATATCTTTATTAAAATCCCATGATCGTAAACTACCTACGTTCTCATTAAATCTTGTACTTAAGGTATTTGCCGCTTTAACAATGACTTGTTCATAATCCGAATTGGGTTCAACTTTCAGTCCTTCTCCAAAACTCGAATACACTTTAAACCCCATGTCATGTGTGCCACCGTTAAATTTCTCCTTTTCCATAAATACCGTCCACGCTTTTGCCTTTTCTTTGTATTCGGTATTTTGGGTAAGTTGATATAAATGCCATAAATTACCTGGAAAAAACCCGCTAGTCCAATCTTTAGATGGTACTTTTCGAAGCTTCGCTGTCTTTAAATTATAATTTCTTGGGAAACCAACAGAATCTATAGGATACTCTAATAAATTGGTATACCGAATTTGTAATAAGGAGTCTATAGATATGGACGCAGAACTTTTAGTATCATTACCATTTGGCTTACATGCCCCAACAAGCAAAAAGAAACCAATAGATAAGATAGCATAACTAACTCTATTCATTTATTTATTTTTAAAAAACTCCTTTAAGCACTTCAATATATAACTGAAGTAAATCAAAGGAGCTATGATTAAATTTAATATCCTGGATTATTCGGTGCCAAATTCGGATTCCTGTTTAACTCATCGAAAGGCAATGGAAAAAGATAATCTCTATTTGGGTCGAAATTAGGCTGGGGCTCTAAACCGTTCGCTCCAAAAACTTCTGAACCAAGTTGTCTTCTTTTAATATCATACCATCTTTGGAATTCGAAGGCCAACTCCCATTTTCTTTCATCAAGTACCATATTTCTAAAATCGGTTTGGGACATACCACCTGCAACATTTTCTGGATAATCAGCGCCATTACCTGACCTTGCTCTTTCGCGTACACGGTTTACATAGCCTGCAGCCTCTTCTGAACCTGGGGTTATTTCATTTAAAGCTTCTGCAGCTGTTAGTAAAACCTCGGCGTAGCGCATTAAACCATAATTAAGACTAGATGCTCTACCGTTACCGGTACCTGTTGGACCAATAGCGCGTGTGTACTTCGCTATGTATGCACTTGGTATATTTCTAGAATCAAATTCTGGGAATTTTACAAATGGTTCGATTACGCCACCAAAAATACCTGTAGTATCTAAACTAACGGCCTTTCGGTAATCTCGACCGTCCCAAGTATTATAGACCTCAACAGAAGGTACGGCCACAGACCAACCGCCACCGATATCACCTCTTTCATTACCTCTTATACCTGTTAATGCTGGAGCATAATCTCTACCAGTATCACCATCGCTAAAACCATTAAAATCTAAAGTTAACAGAAATTCATTTGTACTAGACTGCTTGCTAAAGTCAAAAAGATCTTGATAATCGGCAGCCAAGCCTAATTGAAAATTAGTTTCATTATCTATTACAAATTTTGCTTGATCATATGATTTTTGATATTCCCCTAGTGTTAAATAAACCGAAGCTAAAAAACCTGCGGCAGTAGCTTTAGTTGGGTAAGAAGATGATGGCTGTGTCTCAGGTAACGTTAATTTTGCCTGTTCTAAATCTTTAATAATATTAGCATACACCTCATCTACAGTTGACTTAGTCAATAGTTTAGCCTCGTCAATATTATCTACTGGCGCATCTAGATAAGGTATTGCCCCAAACAATCTTACCAAATGATAATAGGTATAAGCTCTAAAAAAATAAGCTTGACCAGTTATAGGATCAATTTGGTCTGGTGCAGCGTCAATTAATGCAGCCCCTGCAATTGCTTCGTTAGTACCGGCAATTACTTGATATACCTTAGGCCAAAGTGCCGTAACCATTCCGTTATCAGGGCCCATAGAAAAGTTGTCAACCTCCTGTCTACGGCCAGGTGTACCAGCATCGCCGATAGTTGCCATATCGCTTCTTAACATTATAGGTAAAGACAATTTTCGCCCCCAATATGCCTCTGTTGCCATATTACCTATAGCACCGTTTATTAATGTCTGTATATCTTGCGGTGAGTTTACGAGACCATCTGGTGAAAGTCTACCTACTGGTACTTCTTCCAAATCTGAACACCCTATAAATATGACAACCAAGAGTAGTCCTAAATATTTTATATTTTTCATAATTTTCTTTTTAAAATTTTAAGTTTACTGATATTGTATAAGATCTGATGTTAGGGTAACTACCATAGTCGAAACCTCTATTTGTATTACTATTTTGACTACCGCTACTTCTATAACTAGCCTCCGGATCTGTACCTGGAAAATCTGTAAATGTCAGTAGATTTTGCCCACTAAGGCTTAATCTGATACCATTCATACCTATTTTATTTGCAACATCAAACGGAATGTTATACCCTAGTGAAAGGTTTTTTAATCGTACATAACTACCATCATATACAAAACGATCTGTAATACGTTTTTCTCTAACATTTGCTGAAGGTATATTAGTATTCGTGTTTGACGAGGTCCATGCATTCAATACTTCTGTTGTTGCATTTGACTCTCCAGAAGCCAGCTCTAAGAAAGTATAGCTAAAAATATCACCACCAACTGAAGCTTGAAAAAATACATTTAAATCAAAATCTTTATACCTGAAATTATTATTAAGACCAGCTTGCCAGTCTGGGTTAGGATCCCCAATTATTTTACGATCATCACCATCTATTACACCATCATCATTCAAATCTGAAAACAATTCGTCACCAGCAACTGAGTTTGGATAACCCGCTGTACCAGTTTCAGGTGTGCCTTGGTTTACACCTCTATATTCATAACCCCAAAATACACCAACAGCTTCGCCCTCTCGTAAAAGATGCGTCTCATCTTGCAAGAATGAACCCGGTGAAGAATCTAAAAATATATCTTGACCATCAACTAAAGCCACTACTTCATTTCTATTTCGTGACCAGTTAAAATCCGTAGACCAAGAAAAATTTTCTTTTACTATATTTTTAGTATTAAGGGTAATCTCAAAACCCTTATTATTGATTTCCCCAATATTGCGCAAAGAAGTCAAATTAGCAAAACCTATATATTCTGGAGCAGATGAATCTCCCAATATAAGATCCTTTGTATCAATAGTATAGTAATCTAAAGTAAGCCCTATTCTATCGTTTAGAAGTCCTAAATCTAAACCTACATTTGTTTGGTATGATGTTTCCCATTTTAAATTTGGGTTTGCCAATTGTTCTGGAACCACTGCATTTACGACCTGGTCGCCAACATTAGAGTAAATACTTTCAAAATTTGCTAAAGATTGGTAAGGTGCAATAGCCGGGTTACCGGTTACACCATAACTAGCACGTAATTTTAAATTAGAAATCGTTTCGCTATCCTTTAAAAATTGCTCGTTCGATATTCTCCAGCCAAGAGCACCTGAAGGAAAAAAAGAATATTTATTATTTTTCGAGAAATTAGAAGCTCCATCTCGTCTAGCCGTAAAAGTTAATAGGTAACGATCATCGTACTCATAATTTAATCTACCAAATTGAGAAATAATTTCTTGTTCTGTTAACGAAGAAAACGGTGTCTGTATATTTGATCCCGCACCTAAATTAAAATAAGACAAACTGTTACTAATGAAGTTTTGAGAAGCAGCCCCAAAAGATTCATTTCTTGATTTCTGATAAGAATACCCCAACAATGCAGTCAAATTACCTTTTCCAATTTCTTTAGTGTAGGTCAGGTAATTTTCAGAAAGAATATTCGTGCCTTTTAACGACTCTAAACTACCTATACCACCTTGAACACTAGCTTGCCCAATTAACGTAGAAGGTAAAAATCTACCTCTTGTTCTATTCTCAGAACTAAACCCGAAAGTTGTTTTAAAAGATAAGCCACTTAAAATCTCATAATCTGCATAGAAGTTAGCACGGTAATCATCTGTTTTAGTCTCATCTATAGACTCAGTCGCAATCGCAAAAGGGTTATCGAACTGATCACCGACAGGGTTTGTCGTATTAATACCATTTGCATCTCGTACCGCAGTATCTGGGGCAAACCTATATGCTGTAGAGATAACATCTCCGCCGCCACTACCGCCACTACCAGCCTGACTCTGAACTCCATCTTTTGTACCTCTATTAGCATAAGCGTTAAAGCCTAGTTTTAATCGATCTGTAGCCTGAACATCAACATTACTTAAAAATGAAAATCGTTCAAATCCTGAATTTATAACCACACCCTTTTGATTAAAATAATTTCCAGATACGTAATAGTTGATTTTATCTGACCCACCTGAAAATGAAAGTTGATGGTTTGCAATAGTACCCGATCGGTATATTAAATCTTGCCAATCTGTCTCGGCATTGCCCTGAACATAAGCAGGGTTAATAACTTGACGATAAGCTGCGAATTGAGATGCATTCAACAAGTCTAATCGATTAGATACACTTTGCGATGAATAACTACTATTTAATTCAATTTGCATTTTACCACTGCGTCCTTTTTTAGTGGTTACCAAAATAACACCATTGGCACCCCTAGAGCCGTAAATAGCCGTTGCAGAAGCATCTTTTAAAACCTCTATAGATTCAATATCATTTGGTTGCGGTAAAGCCCCCCCTACAAAACCATCAACAACAACAAGTGCGGCACTACTGGCTCCAATTGATGTGTTACCTCTAATACTTACATTAATAGGTGCCCCAGGTTCACCACCATTATTAGATTGTACGGCTACACCAGCTGCCCTACCCTGCAATGCCTGTTCTGCACTTAAAACAGGAAAAGCTGCAAGTTCTTCTGCTTTGACCGAAGAAACCGACCCTGTAATGTCACTTTTCTTTTGTGATCCATAACCCACTACGACTACTTCTTCTAACTGACTGGCATCTTCGCTAAGTATAACATTCAATACCTGTTGACCGTTCAACGCAATTGTTTTCTTAGCATAACCTATAGACGAAAATTCTAATACATCTCCGCTTTTTACCGTTATGGCAAAATTACCATCAAAATCGGTTGAAGTTCCGGTAGTGGTATTTTTAATGACAACGCTGGCACCAGGCACAGGCATTTTGAGTTCATCAGTTACCGTACCGGTCAAATTATAACTGTCTTGGGCAAAACCTAAGCTAGTCATGATCAATAGACTACTAAAAAGTAGCATTTTGATCCATTTAGTTTTTTCATGTTTTAACATAAGTGTGATTTTTGAGTTTTGTTGATAATTAATTATTCTGATTAACTAATTCAATACATAGAGGTATACGGTGTACAATCAATAGTATAGAAATAGAATATCTTCTTGACTTCAAAACTATGATTATATCTGATGAAAATAATCCAAAATTAGGGGGTTAAAAATACATATACGACTTAAAAACCGCTATAAACACGAGCATTTACTCAAAATCGAATATGTTTTCTGAGAATTTGGTAATATATGCCGAAGGGCTTAAACCAAACTTTTTTTGAAAGCACTTGCTGAAGTATTTCGGATTTTTAAAACCTACCATGTAACTTATTTCAGAAATATTTAAACTTCCTTTTTCTAATAGCTGCGCAGCACGTTTCATTCTAATCTCTTGAATGAACTCGTTTGGGGTAAAATTAGTCCAAGCTTTTATTTTAGTAAACAATAATGTTCTACTTATACCAAGTTCAGTGCTAAAGGCTATGATATCGAATTGATCATTAGAAATATTCTCCTCTACAATAAAAAGTGCTTTTTTAAGTAATTGTTCGTCGATAGAAGATATTACGATATCATTGGGAACAAAATTCTGATCCGTAGAGAACTTTGCCCGCATTCTACTTGAAGAATCTATTAAGTTTTTTATTCTTAGTTTAAATTCTTTAATGTTAAAAGGTTTACTAATATAATCATCGGCACCACTCTCAAGACCTTCATATTTGTATAGTAAAGAGGTTCTTGAAGTTAATAATACTACCGGAATATGACTTGTTTTAATATTTGATTTGATTTTGGCACAAAGCTCTGTACCAACCATTTCGGGCATAATAACATCAGAAATTATTAATGATGGTACGTATTTCAATGCTTTTACCATTGCCTCTTTACCATTGCTGGCTTCAAGTATAGAATAGGAATCTTTTAATAAATCTTTAATGAATCTTCTTAAGGGTATATTGTCTTCTACTATAAGAACAACATCAAGTTCTTTGTCTACTATTATATTCTCTGTATTAACTATAGCTTTCTCTGGTAGCATATTAGATAACTGCGAAGTATATAACCCCACGTCATCGCTGAACTTAAAGTCTTGAATTATTTCATCTTTAAGGATATGAGAGCTTCCAAGTTTAAGTTCTACTACAAAAACACTGCCCGTATGTATTCCATTTTCTACAGAAATAGAACCTTTATGGAGCTCTACAATACTTTTTGCTATTGATAGACCTATTCCTGTACCAGTACTTTGAACCGAATTGATAGTTATATATTCAGGCACTTCAAAAAAACGTTCAAAAACTTTACTCTTATATTTTTCTGGTATACCGGGTCCAGAATCAATTACTTCTATTTTTACAGAATGCTTTTCTTTTTTGACCACTATTTTTATGTTACCACTGGCAGGGGTGTATTTGAATGCATTAGAAATAAGATTATAAAATACCTGCTCAAGTTTAGACCTATCATAATAAACCAAAATCTCATCATTACTAGTTTCAAACGAATACTCGTAATTGTTAACCTTTGCGAATTCTGAAAAAGACAAAAAGATTTCTCTTAAAAACTTTACTAAATTACCTTCTGCAGCCTCAAGCTTATAATTATTATGCTCTAGCTTTCTAAAATCCATCAACCTATTAATCAACTGCAATAAATGATTTGCGTTACTTTCAATTACCAACAGTTTTTTATACACGATTCTACTACCCTTATAATCTTCTAATAATTGCTGTAAAGGTCCGGTAATGAGGGTTAAAGGCGTTCTGAATTCATGCGATATATTCGTAAAAAAACGCAATTTAGCATCATTGACCTCTTGATTTCTTTCATTTTCTAAATGTTCTAATTGTAATTTGTGTTTAAGCTTAGTTTTAGATCTTATCATATTGTATAAGCCTAGCAAACCCATTAAAATTATTAGGGTATATAAAAAAAACGCCCAGTTACTTAACCACGGCGCAGGTTTAACTATAATAATTAGTGATGTTGCTTTTGAATTCCATAGTCTGTCATTATTAGACCCTTTTACCTCAAAAACATACTTACCTGGCTTTTGTATCGTATAATTTGCACTAGTACGATCTGTAATTACCCAATTATCCTCTAAACCGACCAAACGATATTGATATTGGTTACTTTCTGGGTTGATGAAATTGGGAATTGAATAGTCTATTGAAAAGTTAGCTTTATCATATTCAAGAATTATTTCTTTTGTAAAAGGCATGCTTTGGGTTAACACCTCATTCTCTTCTCCTACAGAAACAGATTTATTTTTAATTTTTAAATCTGTCAAAATTACCTGCGGATTATAATTATTGCGAGCTAATTGATTTGCATCGAAATAAGATACTCCTTCCGGACCTCCAAAATAAAATTTTGATTTTCCTTTTTTTAACGCTGCACCGCTACTAAATTCATTACCAACAAGACCATCTTTTTTGGTGTACACAACAAAGGTATCATCTGGTACATTATACTTTAAAACTCCTTGGTTACTACTCATTAACAAGGTATTGTCTTCACCTTCAAGAATAGAGTAAATTGAGGTAATTTGGTTATTGAGACCTAGGCTGATATTCTTAAATTCTCTTCCATCATACCTATATAATCCTTTAGCCCGTATACCTACCCATATAACGCCATTACTGTCTTGAAATATATATAGAATATCATCACCTGAATCTGTTTCTAAATCATAAAAAAATCTTGTAACGTTCGTATCACAATATCCTTTTTCAGAATGCGGTAAAAGATTAAGTCCGCTTTGGGTACCTATCCAAATATTTGAATTTTTATCGACCAATAGACTTCTTACTCTATCACTCGATAAACTATTATTATTCGTTGATATATGTGCAAATTTATCTATTGATTCATTTTTGGTATTATATTTAATAAGACCATGCCCAAATGTACCCAACCAAATATCATTGTTTATACCTTGTTTAATAGCATAGACACCAGTTTGATCAATTAATGCGTTTAATTTATCTGACACCAAATTGTTGTAGAATCTATTACTTTCAACATTATAAGTTTTAACTCCTTTGTTAAATGTACCTATCCACAAAACATGATCATCTAACAATAATGATTTCACATTATCACTTTCTAGCAAAGATGAATTTGCTGTATTTAAAAAACTTGTTTTGTTTTGCTGTTCATTAAAAATTGTTAAACCACCACCTTCAGTGCCAAAATATAAATTTTCGTTATCGTCGTTTACAATTGAACTGACTACTTTATGACCCAAACGTTTTTCACCGAAATTTTCAGTGTAATTGATAAAATTGGCATTAGAAATATCCCAAATATCCACTCCCCCATAATAAGACCCAATCCACACAGAACCTTTTTTATCCTTGAAAATAGATTTTATATAATTATGGCTTAAACTATTTTTATCAGAAGGATCATATGTAATAGATTTTACATTATCATCTGAATCGAAAAGGGTTATTCCATTAGAGCTTCCTACCCATATCATTCCGTTATCACCAGCTTTAACAGCTCTTACATCCTCATCACCATTAATAAATTCTCTTGGTAAAAATCGTTCAGAAATTAAATCGAATTTTAATAAACCCATATTTTTTGTGCCAATGCAAATGGTGTTTTCATCGCAGGAAGAAATATCTTGTATAAATGGTTTTTTGTCAGAATCGTTGGGCTTAAAAACCATAAACTCAAAACCTTTATTTTCTGTAGCAACTATTTTACAAAGACCTTTAGAAGTACCTAGCCAAACCGTACCATTTTTTGCCTCTTTTATACTTAGAATGTAGTTTGATGGCAACCCATTATTATTCTCTGAATTGGTGTATAAATTGGTAAAGCTATCGTTGGTTTTATTGTATATGGAAATTCCGTTCGATGTACCTATCCAAATTTCTCCATTAGAAAGTTCCTCAATAGCCCATACGGTATTATTACTTAATGATGTTTTATCATTGAAATGATAAAACCGTTTAAAAGAATTTTTTTTAGGGTCATATCTATTTAACCCGTTGTAAGTACCGACCCATACAAACCCAGAACTATCTTCTTTTATTGCAAGAATGTCACTATTACTGATAGAGGTACTATCTAAACCGATATTTCTATAAACCCTAAACTCTTTACCATCATAGAGATTGAGTCCGTCTCTTGTACCCAACCACATGCGCCCTAAATTATCTTGTTCAATTGCTATAACCGAGCTTTGCGACAAACCATCAGAAGTACTTAAATGCTTAAACTGATAGGTGTTCTGTTCTACTTGGGCTATGCCTGAACTAACCAATAAAAAAAAGAATAAATTAAAAATCTTTTTCAACATAATATATTTATAATGTACACTCTATTTAGCACTAATGATTTTAAAACTATAATTTTTAACTCACTTAAAAGACTATAAGAAAGTTTAAAAATCAGTTAAAACAATTCCTTAGCAAAAAACCATCTTGATATAACTATTCAAAAGAAAACAATAAATATTATCAAACTTCTTGAAATAAATTATACATAAAAATTAGACCTTTTGAAGTAAGACCACCTCTAATTACAGTTCTTAGACAAGATACTACAGGATGCATTTAAGAAAAGTATAAAGTACCCTTGTAACAATTAAAATGAACGAATTGACCCCTTAAAATGTACTATTGTTTAAGCTAGTCATTAGTTCTTTTAAATTAAAAATTTAAAATTTGAGAAAACGGTCAGCAGATACTCAAAACGCATTGACGAAAACAAAATAAGAGAATAGGATGATTAAAAAGGTAGTAGTATTAACAGGTGCCGGCGGTGTTCTTTGTAGCACTTTAGCAAAAGCTCTTTCAAAAGAAAATTATAAAATTGCTGTATTGGACCTTAGCAAAGATGCTGCACAAAAAGTAGCAGAAGAAATCAATAAAACAGGTGGCGAAGCTATAGGTGTAGTAGCCAACGTTCTTGATAAAGAATCATTGCAAAACGCAAAAAAAGAAGTGAACAACTCATTAGGCGCTTGTGATATTTTGATTAACGGAGCTGGTGGAAATCATCCATTAGGTACAACTAGTAAGTCTTATTTAGAAGAGGAAGATTTAAACAATACTACCGAAGGTTTTAAAACTTTCTTTAATCTAGAATCCTCGGGCATAGAGTTTACGTTCAATCTTAATTTTATTGGTACATTATTGCCTACACAGGTATTTGCCCAAGACATGATCGGCCGTAAAGGATGTAGCATACTTAACATATCATCTATGAACGCTTTTACACCTTTAACAAAAATACCTGCATATAGTGGCGCTAAGGCTGCAGTTTCTAATTTTACACAGTGGTTGGCAGTACATTTTTCTAAAGTAGGTATTCGCGTAAATGCATTAGCACCAGGCTTTTTTCTAACTGATCAAAATAGGTCGCTACTAACTCAATCTGATGGTTCTTTAACAGCTAGAGGCAATACTATTATCGAGCAAACACCTATGGGACGATTTGGAGAACCAGATGATTTGGTTGGAACCACATTATGGCTATGTGGGGACCACGCAGCCTTTGTTACTGGTATTGTTGTACCTATTGATGGTGGATTTAGCGCTTTTAGCGGAGTATAAAAAATAATAAATAAACCTATGTTAGAACAAACTTGGAGATGGTATGGGCCAAAAGACCCAGTTTCCCTTTCCGATATTAAACAGGCCGGGGCTACAGGCGTTGTTTCTGCACTGCACCACATACCTAATGGAGAGGTGTGGCTAGTTTCGGAAATACAAAAGAGAAAAGAAAGTATAGAAGCAGCCGGTCTTACTTGGTCCGTAGTCGAAAGTGTACCCATACATGAATCTATCAAAACTCAAGCAGATGGATACATGGACTATGTAGAAAATTACAAAGAAACCTTAACCAATTTAGGTTCATGTGGTATAGATATCGTGTGTTACAATTTCATGCCCGTATTAGATTGGACCCGAACAGACTTAGAGTTTAAAATGGAAGATGGCTCTACAGCCCTACGTTTTGAGGCAAAGGCTTTTGCTGCATTTGAACTTTTTTTACTTAAAAGACCAGGTGCAGAAAAGAGTTATTCAAAACAGGAAATATCTACAGCTAAAAGCTACTTTGATTCACTTAGCGATGATGATAAAGATAAACTGACCAAAAATATAATAGCCGGTCTTCCTGGTGCTGAGGAGGGTTATACTTTAGAAGAATTCAATAGTATTTTAGCAAATTACAATGACATTACGCCATTAGACCTAAAAAAGCATTTATATGAATTTTTAGGACATATTATTTCTACAGCAGAAAAAGCAAAGATTTTGATGTGTATTCATCCAGATGACCCGCCATATCCAATTCTTGGTTTACCAAGAATTGTAAGTACACAACAGGATATACTTGAATTGTATAGAGCAATTGACAGTCCTAATTGTGGTTTAACATTCTGCACAGGCTCTTTTGGCGTACTACCAGATAATGATTTACCAGAAATGGTTAGACGTCTTGCAGATAGAATTCATTTTATACATTTAAGAAGTACCCAGCGAGATAGCGAAGGTAATTTTCATGAAGCAAACCATCTTGAGGGTGATGTAGATATGTACGGGGTAATGAAGGCTTTAATTCAAGAACAAGAAAAAAGAAAACTGGCAGGCAGAAAAGATATAAGAATGCCAATGAGACCAGATCATGGTCATAAAATGCTAGATGACTTAACGAAAAAAACGAACCCAGGCTACTCTGGAATTGGTCGATTAAGGGGTTTAGCAGAATTACGTGGGCTTGAATTAGGAATAAGAAAATCAATACTAAACTAATATTTAAAAATAGAAAAATGTCAATATCATACGAAACTAGATATGCTTCTAATCCAGAAGCTGTAAAACAATACGACACTACTGAACTACGCGAAGAGTTTTTGATCAACAACTTAATGCGAGACGGTAAAATCAATCTTACCTATACACATTATGACAGATATATTGCCGGATCGGCCGTACCAGTTGAACCTTTAAAGTTAGAGGCCATAGACCCATTGAAATCCGAATATTTTCTTGATCGTAGAGAACTAGGTATCATAAATGTAGGCGGCTCAGGTACTGTAGAAGTAGATGGCACCATATATAATTTAAACCATAAAGATGCGCTTTACATTGGTATGGGAGCTAAAGAAATATCTTTTAAAAGTGATGACGTAAAAGATGTAGCAAAGTTTTATTTGAACTCCGCTCCAGCTCATACATCATATCCTACTAAGAAAGTAAGTCTTGCCGATGCTAACAAACTAGAACTTGGCTCTTTAGAAACAGCTAATCATAGAACGGTTAGCCAAATGATTATTGGCGGCGTAGTAAGAACTTGTCAACTACAAATGGGAATGACAGAGTTAAAAACCGGTAGTGTGTGGAATACCATGCCTGCTCACGTACATGACAGAAGAATGGAGGTTTATTTCTATTTAGATGTACCTGAAGGACAATCTGTATGTCATTTTATGGGACAACCACAAGAAACCCGTCATATATGGATGCAAAACCACGAAGCCGTTATTTCACCACCATGGTCAATTCACTGTGGTTCAGGTACATCTAACTATACATTTATTTGGGGTATGGCAGGTGAAAATTTAGATTACGGGGATATGGATGTAGCCAAAATAACTGACTTAAGATAAATATATGAGTATAGAACTTTTTAATCTAAAAGGAAAGATTGCTTTAGTAACCGGTAGTACCCATGGTCTTGGTATGGCCATGGCCAAAGGTTTAGGTAAAGCCGGGGCAACAATAATAGTCAACGGAAATTCATCTCAACAAAAAATTGATGATGCTGTAGCCCATTACAAAAATGAAGGCATTAATGCGGTTGGCTACAAATTTAACGTCGCAGATGAAACTCAAGTAATCAATGCCATAAATGCTATTCAAAACGAAGTTGGCCCAATTGATATATTGGTGAACAATGCAGGTATTATAAAGAGAACACCTTTAGAGGAAATGGAAGTAGCAGATTTTAAGCAGGTCATTGATATTGATTTGGTTAGTCCTTTCATAGTATCTAAACATGTGGTCAAAGACATGATTGCTAGAAAGCAAGGTAAGATCATAAATATTTGTTCTATGATGAGTGAGCTTGGTCGTAATACCGTTGGGGCATATGCTGCAGCAAAGGGCGGATTAAAAATGCTTACACAAAATATGGCGACCGAATGGGCTAAACACAATATTCAGACCAATGGTATCGGTCCAGGGTATTTTGCTACTTCACAAACTGCGCCTATAAGGGTAGATGGACACCCATTTAACGATTTTATCATTAACAGAACACCGGCTGCCAAATGGGGTGACCCAGATGATTTAGCAGGAGCTGCAATTTTTTTGGCTTCTAAAGCAAGTGATTTTGTTAATGGTCATGTAGTTTATGTTGATGGCGGAATTTTAGCCACTATTGGCAAACCAAGTAATGAAGATTAAAACCCAAAAAACTATGAGAAAATCCATCCTTTTATTCAGCTTCTCTTTTTTATTTCTTTTTTTTTCTTGCAATGAACAAGGCAAATCCTATCCTCAAATAATTATTGAAAATACTACCGAGGCAGATCGTTCTTTAGAAACTGTTTCTATTGATTTAGATGCATTTAAATTTGAGAATAAAGAACAAGAGATTGTAATTCGCGATTTTGATTCAAAAGAGGAATTAATATCGCAAGTTGTAGACAATGATGGTGATAAAAGGATGGATTATCTTTTGTTTCAACCCGAAATACCGGCAAAAAGCAAAAAAACATTTGAAGTTATCTTTAAAGAAAAGTCTAAAGAAACAGATAGTATCCCAATATGCTATTCAAGGTTTGTACCTGAAAGAACAGATGATTATGCATGGGAAAACAATAGGGTAGCTTTTAGAACTTATGGTCCGGTTGCTCAAAAGATGAAAGAAGATGGTGTAAAAGGGGGTACATTATCTAGCGGTATCGATGCATGGCTAAAAAGGGTCGATTACCCAATCATAAACAAATGGTACCATAAAGAGTTGAAGACAGATGGTAGTTATCATAAAGATGACGGTGAAGGTTTAGATAACTTTCATGTAGGTGTTAGCCGTGGTGTCGGTGGCATTGCAAAAAAGGTCGATTCCATTTATTATTTTTCCAAAAATTTTACAACTTGGAAAACCATTACAACTGGTCCAATTAGAACTAGCTTCATTTTAACTTATGAAAAATGGAACGCTGATGGGAGTATAATTTCAGAAGAAAAAAAGATTTCTTTAGACTATGGTAGCAATTTATCAAGATTTGAGATTTCTTTAAAAGGTACTGATACTATTTCTGCCGGACTTACACTTCATAATAAAGAAGGAGAAATTGCAGTAAACGAACAAAACGGTTGGGTAAGTTATTGGGAACCTCTTGATGATTCTGAAATAGGAACGGCAATTGTGGTACCTAATGATAATATGATAGGTTACGAGCACTATGTTACCAACAAAAAAGATGAGAGCAACCTCTTTTCTACTATTAAGGTAACTGATGGCAAAGTAATTTATTATGCAGGTTTTGGTTGGAAAAAAAGTAGCCAATTTAATTCGCAAGAAGAATGGAATGCCTATTTGAATACCTTTTCAAAACGACTTAAAAACCCATTAATAGTTACTGTCAAACAATTATAATCCATCATTATTAGTATTCAATTCCATTTTAAATTTACCGCATAGTACAGGATACTACCTTTATCTCAAAACAGTAATTTTAGAATGAACATAAGAATTTAAAATGTCAGAAAATACGATAAACGAAACTTTTGATGCTATAGTTGTAGGTACTGGTATTAGCGGAGGTTGGGCTGCAAAAGAGTTATGCGAAAAAGGCTTAAAAACCCTTGTTTTGGAACGTGGAAGAATGGTAAACCATGTTATAGACTATCCTCACATGCACCTAGACCCTTGGGATTTGCCGCATGCAGGAGAGATGACTGCCGAAACAAAAGCCAAATACCCAAAACAATCTCGTTGGAAAATCGATGAAACTACACGCCATTTTTTTAACGATGATTCAGAATATGATTATCAAGAAGCTAAACGTTTTGATTGGATAAGAGGTACTCAAGTTGGTGGGCGTTCATTAATATGGGGTAAACAAACTTACCGTTGGTCAGATTTAGATTTTGAAGCAAATGCCAAAGATGGCATTGGCGTAGATTGGCCCATTCGTTACAAAGACATAGAACCATGGTACGAATATGTAGAAAAACATGTAGGTATTAGTGGTGAAGCATTGGGTTTACCACATTTGCCTGATAGTATATTTTTAAAGCCAATGGAACTTAATTGTGTTGAAGAACACTTAAAAAATGGCATAGAAAAGAACTATAGCGATAGAGTATTGACAATAGGTCGAGTTGCTCATATTACCGAAGGTTCAAAACCAGGTGCAGGTAGAGGTACTTGTCAATATAGAAATAGATGCAAACGCGGGTGCCCTTACGGAGCTTATTTCAGCTCCAATTCATCGACCATACCAATGGCTGAGGCTACTGGAAATATGACACTTAGACCAGATTCTATAGTTACAGAGGTATTATACGACAAGGATAGAAAGAAAGCCACAGGGGTTAGAATCATCGATAGAAACACAAAAGAAGTTTTAGAATTTAAAGCAAAAGTTATTTTTTTATGTGCCTCATCTATGGCTTCAACAGCAATTTTAATGCAGTCCAAATCTGAAACGTTCCCTAACGGTATGGGTAACGCTAGTGGAGAATTAGGGCATAACATAATGGATCATCAATTAGGTGGTGGAGCTTCTGCTAAAATTGATGGTTATGATGACAAATATTATAAAGGCAGAAGACCTAATGGATTTTATATCCCTAGATTCAGAAATATTAACTCCAATTCTGAAAAAACAGATTTCATAAGAGGTTATGGCTATCAAGGTGGGGCAAGTCGTAATGATTACGGTACCGTAATACCTGAATATAATTATGGCGTAAAGTTTAAAGAAGCTATGCTAGAACCAGGTGGTTGGAGAATTAACCTTGGTGGTTTTGGCGAGGTACTGCCCTATCACGAAAACCATATGTGGCTTAATTATGATAAACTAGATCAGTATGGTCTGCCAACTATAGTTTTTGATGCAGAATTCAAAGAAAACGAAAAGTTGATGAAAGAAGATTGGATTATTCAAGCACAAGAAATGCTTGAAACTTCAGGGTTTAAGGATGTAAGAGCAAATAAACGAGATTCTTATATGGGCGGTGGTATTCATGAAATGGGTACTGCAAGAATGGGGCACGACCCAAAAACATCGATACTAAATAAACACAATCAGTTACATGAAGTAAAGAATGTATATGTTACCGATGGGGCATGTATGGCCTCGTCTGCAAACCAAAATCCATCATTAACTTATATGGCATTAACCGCCAGAGCAGCAAACCATGCTGTAGAGGAACTAAAAAAGCGAAATCTTTAAGCTTTAATTTTAGTTGTAAATATTTAAAATTTCTTGGGAAAAAGTCAGTAGATAATCGATAGCTTATTTACTGACGCCCACTTAATTTCTCCAACGCTTTCATAACTAGAATACCTTCTTCAACTGCGCAAGGATTTTCTTTATTTCCTAGAAAATAAGAAACCACCGAAGCAATCATAGGCTGTTGTATGTGTTTTGGATTATTAAACTTTAAAACATCTTCTTTGTCTTTGGTTCTAACAACGATACTATCTCCATAAAATGAAAAACTTATACTGCCCTGTGTACCATAAATAATACATTGTTCTTTGCTATAAAGTTCATTCCCAACAAAGTTCCAAATTCCGCGAAATTGCACTCCATTTTCAAACTCAATAATCCCGTTTACAGTATCTTCTACCATTTCAGAATTACTTGATGTCGACGATCCTGAAATGTTCTTAAAAGCCCCAAAATAGTGATACATTAAATCGATTTGATGTGGTGCTATATCATAAAACAATCCACCACCGGAAACTTGTGGGTTTAACCGCCAATTCTCTTCTGAATTCGCGATTAATTTAGATTTTTTAGGTTGTAGAATTTGAATGTCAGCAATCAGTATTTTGCCTATAGCATTGGCATCGATTAATTCTTTCACTTTACTAAAGGCAGGTAATTTTCTACGATAATGGGCAACACTTAACTTTCCTCGAGAACTTTTTACAGCCTCACCAATGGTCTCTGCTTCTTTAAAAGTTAATGCCATCGGTTTTTCTAGATAAACATTTTTATGCAATGAAAGCGCCTTTAATGCATATTCTAAATGCGTAGAGGGTGGTGTTGCAATGTAAATGGAATTAATATCGTCATTGTTCAATAAATCATCGGCGTTATCTGTCCAGTAGGGTACACTATGTCTATCAGCAAAATCTTTTGCCTTTGCACCATTACGCCGCATGACTCCAATCAGTTCTGAGTTTTCCGTTTTATTGAAAGCCGGACCACTTTTGACCTCAGCTACATTTCCGCATCCAATAATTCCCCACTTTATTAATTTCATTAGAAGTGTTTAAGTATTAAAATATACACTAGTTATAGGCATTATAATTTAGTTTAAACACCCTTAACCAATGTTATATAACTAATAAAACTATCATCGAATTAATTTCAATGATACCCTTACATTTTCTTTTGAAACTTTTTACTGAATATCAAGAACAAAACACCACATAATAACCACGCTGGTAATGTTACGAATGATAAAAAGACATCAAATTGAATTGATATGTAATAGAAAAGCCCAAAACTGATACCCCATGCCAGTAATACAGATTTATTGAATTTTTCACCTGCCAACTCTGCATAATTTTGAACGATGCCTGCTTGGTTGTGAAAGAAATGTTCAAATACAATTACAGCACCTACAGGAGCTAAAATAAAACCATATAATGCTACAAAATCAAGTAACTTCATAGCAAAAGCAGGAAAAAGACCTGCGATAGTTGCAATAGAACCTGCCAATATAGTTACCCAAAATGTTGATGTTTTTGGCATAATTGCCTGAAAAGCAAGACCTGCTCTATAAATGGTAGGGTTTGCGGTCGTCCAACCTGCCAATACCACTGCAATAATACCGAATACACCAATTGCGTTATATGCTAAAGGACCCGGAGCTACGTTGGGCGCCAAACCTTGACCCAATAATGCTTGAGCTTCTGGCGTTTGCACGTAAACGGCATATAACAATGCAGCTGCAATCCAAGCCATATAATGACCTACATACATACCTGCTGCGGTTGTCCACCCTGAACTTGCTTTTTTCGCAAAACGAAATACAGAAAGATCTGACATACCAATATGCATAGCACCATTAGCAAACCATGACCAAAAGAAAACATGCCAAAACGTATATTTAATTTGACCTGGAAAAGGTTCTCCACCCTCACCCCATATATTCCAAAAATCTTGAAAACTACCAACGCCTAATTGCTGCAATGCAACAATACCGCAGGCAACAAAGGCTAAAACTATAATTGGCGACATCCAATTAGCTGCTTTTGAAACTGTATCATAACCCTTAGATGCTATTAATGATATAACGGCACCAATAACTAATACTATAATAATCCAGGTAGGTCCATTTGGTAGTGTATCGGTAAGTTTAGGCATTTCCATATCAAAAGGAATACCCACTGCAGTAGCCGAAACGGTGATCATAGCACCCGCTAAAAAGCAGAATAAAATACCGTTTGCCAAATTATACCCAATGACCAATTTTTTACCACAAATTTTTTCCAATTGGTAGTATAAGGTCAAACGTCTTTTTACTGCAATTTCCGAAGTTAAAAATCGCCAACTTAATACTGCCATTAAATTACCTAGCAAAAGGCCAATAATCAAATCGAAAGCACTAACACCTGTGGTTAAAAATAATGGTCCAATTACAAATTCGGTACCTGCAGCATGTTCACCTGCATACATACCAAGAAAGCTTTTCCAACTTTTTAATTTCGATTGTGGAACCGGTTCTCTTTCAAATTCACCGCCAGCTATTTCTTCAACTATATCTTCTTCATGATGGTTTTGGCTCATAATTTTGGTTGTTTTTATTTAATAAGGTGATTTGGTAAATCTTCAACTCGCTCACAGCAAAGTTGGTCCATTACTTGTTTAAATTGAGTCTTCAACATACCTATAGTATGATCACCGCCTTTATTACCTAAAGCGCCAGTACCATATACGAATGAACGACCCATAAAAGTAAATTTTGCTCCGCTGGCCATAGCCCTAGCAATATCTGGACCTGAACGTAAGCCACTATCCATCATCACCTCAATTTGATCACTGTATTTTGCAGCAATTTCCTGTAAAGAATTAATGGTTGATTGCGCTGCATCTAATTGTCTTCCTCCGTGGTTAGAAACGATAATTCCATCAAATCCCATTCGTATGGCATCTTGGGTATCTTGTTCAGAGGCGACACCTTTCAAGACCAATTTTCCTTTCCATCTGTCTCTTATAGGTTTTATTTTCTCTTCATTTAATCTACCAGAAAAAGTTTTGTCCATAAAGGCTCCTAATTGCTTTAGGTTAAGTCCTTCAGGAGTATACGGTTTTAACGTTTCAAAAGTAGGCTGCCCATATTTTAGCGTATTATACGCCCAAGTTGGTTTACCTAAAATCTGCATGATGTTCGTTGCTGTCATTTTAGGCGGCAGTGCCAATCCATTTCTAAAATCTCTAGGTCTATAACCAAAAGTAGGTACATCGCAAAGTAATACTAAAACAGGGCAACCTGCAGCTTCTGCCCTATCAATAATACTATCTCTAATAGCATCATCTACCGGATTATATAATTGAAACCAAGCATTACCTTCTGTAAGTTCGCTAGCCTTTTCAATATCCATAGTGGTTACGGTACTAAGTATAAAAGGTATATTATGCTTGTGTGCCGCCTTTGCTAAAATAGCTGGGGTATTTGGCCACATTAGACCTTGTAAACCCACAGGTGCTATACCAAAAGGAGCATCGAACTCCATACCCATAACCTTGGTTTTAATCGAACTTGTTCCATAATTCCTTAAATACCGGGGTTGAAGTTGAACCTCGCGTATTTCTGACGTATTTCTAGAAATACTTATATCTTCATTACAGCCGCCATCTAAATATTCGAAAGCAAATCTCGGAATTCTCCTCATTGCTTTATTTCTTAAATCGTCTACAGATGGATAATCTGAATTGAATTCATTTGCCATATAGTTCTACTTATTTAATAATAAAGGGCACGTGTTTTTTTAATGCGTAGTTCTTTTTCAAAAATTTTGAATTAAGCTCCGTATCTGAAATAGCGATTGCAGCACCCAATGCCGATCCTAGAGAAGAATCTGTAGTTCGTAATTCCATATTTCTCAAGTAATGAGACACCAATTTTATATATACATCATTATCGCTAAAACCACCATCTATATATAACTTTTCTATAACATCATCACCAGTAGCTGTCTTTATACTTTCAACTTGCAGCAGAACTAATTCTATCATCAATTGATGATATGCATGCTCGAACTTATCAAAATTAAATTTGGTTTGAGAAGGCATGTTCTTATCTGAAATACCATCCCATTTAAAGCAATAATTAAAGTCTTTAATTAGTGCAAAGAAGGTATCATAACTAAATTCAACTGATTTATGAAAATCTTTAGGTACGTTGAACTTCTCGCTTAACTTTTTTACTTGCAAACTATACTCATTACCTAAAAATAAACGACTTGCTTTTGCAGGCTTACCATTAATTCTCATATAATTAATACAATCTTTTTCTATATCTTTTTCTGTTAGGTGCTTTTGTGAGAAAGGATTCAAAGCTATACTCCAAGTACCGGTAGACACTAAAATAAACTTCTTTTTAATACTTCTTACATAGGGTAATAAAGCTGCAGAACTATCATGTATACCTACGCCTATTTTAATGCGTTTACCGTTATAGTTCATATTTATACTTGTCTCGGTAGAAACAATTGGAGGAAGTATTCGATGAATACCTTCTTTATACACCCAAGAGTGATAATCTTTTTGTGCATAATTCCACAAGCCTGTATGGCAACCAATACTTGTATATTCGCTTAAAGGTATACCCGTAAAAATGTAACTTAAGTACTGTGGAAGATGCAATGAAAAGGCAATCTTATCATAAATTTCAGGCTTTGTATGTTTTATCCAATATAACTGCATTCCAGAATTTAACATACCTGAATCAGATGAGCCTGTTACTTTTACAAATTCGTTTTTAGGACCATACTTTTTATAAAAATCATTCAAAACCTTTGCATCCATTGGTTTTGTATAATTATACAATGGTGTCAGTACTTTACCATTTTCATCGAGATGTACAAAACTGGCACCGTATGTAGAAAAGTTTATAGCCGTTATATTATGCTCTTTTGCATTTAGTATTCTATCAAAAACCTCTTTTAACCAAGCTTGTAGCGAATGTAAATCTTCGGTTGGATGACCGTCTTCATCTACAATAGAATCAAAACGGGTATATTCTCGATAAATCTCTTGATAATCTTCATCGAACAGAAAAAATTTCTTATTCGTCTTACCTATATCAAATACTGCGGTTACATTCGTTTTCATAATCTTCAGCTATAATCCCGATGCTACCGAGTTTATTCCTCTTTCTTTTATTAAACCCTGTCTAACTTTTAAGGCACGATAGGTTTCTATAGGGTTTATTGCTCCTCCTCTAGAGATTCTTGCTTTTTCAATCAACGGTCTAACATCTGTACGGTAAGCATTTTGAAGTATTTCTTGACATTTAACAACATCATTATCCTTTTGAGCTGCTGCCAACTGATCTTGATCGATCAGCAATGCTTTTGCATATGCTTCTTGAATTGCCTCTAAAGATTGTATTAAATCTTCTAAAGGATCTTTTATATTATGACTGGCATCAATCATCCAAGCTGGATACGGATTTTGAGGATTATTTTCCATACCATATACCAAAGAATTAAAAATCAAGAACAATGAATAAGGCTTAATGCTACCAACAGTAACATCATCATCACCATATTTACTATCGTTAAAATGAAAACCACCTAATTTACCCTTCATCATTAAAGTTGATACGATCTGCTCTATATTGGTATTGGGCAAGTGATGACCAAGGTCTACCAAACTGTATGCTTTGTCTCCGCATGCATTGGCCAACATAAAAGAAGTTCCCCAATCTTGAATTACAGTACTGTAAAAATTTGGTTCATAAGGTTTATATTCAATAAACATTTTCCAGTCTTCCGGTAGTGCCTTGTATATTTCTTTAACACTATCTTCTGTATTTTGAAGTACATGTTGAAAATTACTCTGACCAGGAAAATTAGAACCATCCGCCAACCAAATGGTCAAGCTCTTTGAACCTAATTTATCACCTATATTGATTACATCTATATTGTGTGCAATAGCTTGGTCTCTAGACGCCTTGTTAATATTGGACAATGATCCAAACTTATAGCTCTCTTTAGCATTTTTTTGATCTTGAAAGGTATTGGAGTTAACAGCATCGAATATGATATCATGAGAAGCCGCTACTTCCTTTATTGCCTTATAATCACTTGGCACATCCCAAGGAATGTGTAAAGAAATAGCCCCGGCGGTCTGTGTTAATTTGTGTAATATACCTACATCATCTATTTTTTGTTCTAACGTGCTAGGCTCTCCTTGAAAACCAAAGCGACCAAATCTGGTACCACCTGCACCTAATGCCCAACTAGGAATAGCCACTTGAAAGTCTGCAAGTTTCTTTAATATTCCATCCACATCTTTTCCTTGCTTAGACAACATATTGCCTAAAAAATTATATGTATCATCATGTAAGGACAGATGTTCTTTATTTATTCCTTCTAATTGATTCTCGTCTACTCTCATAAGTACTAATTTCCCATTAAAAATAAGCTTCTATAGATTTTCACCTATAAAAGCTTTTAAAAAAACTACAAACAACTACCTTACAAATGCGTTGGCCATACCGCCATCAACATTGATAATATTACCAGTTGATTTATCCAAAATTCCTACGCATGCAAAAACACCGTTAGCAATGTCCTCAGGGTATATAATTTCATTTAATAAATTTCTTTTGGCGTAATGTGCCGGCAACTCATCTACAGTTATACCATAAGCTTTAGCACGACCTTCTGCCCAGTCTCCTTCCCATATTTTACTACCCACTATCACTCCATCAGGGTTTACAACATTCACTCTAATTTTATCTTTACCAAGTTCGGCTGCCAATAAACGGCTCATATGTTGTTGCGCTGCTTTGGAGGTACCGTAAGCCACGTTGTTAGGACCGGAAACTAATCCGTTTTTGCTCGCGATGCTAATAAAGTTTCCACCTAAACCTTGATCTCTCATAACGGCAACTCCTTGTTTTGCTAGATCAAATTGACCTTTAACAAGAACGTTCTGCAATAATTCCCAGTCTTTATCAGTAGTTTCTTCCAGAGGCTTCGAAATTGCCAAACCAGCACTATGAACTATGATATCTACCCCACCGAATTCTAAACATGCTTTTTTGAACGCATTAGCAATAGATTCGGTATTGGTAACATCGCAAACGGCATAACTAGCTACATCTCTTTTGTATGTTGCCATACCCTCTACTAATCTATCTTCTACAATATCAGTAAGGATTACGTTAGCACCTTCTGCTGCAAGTTTATCTGCTATAGCCTTGCCAATACCACCACCGGCACCAGTTACCAAAGCTACTTTTCTTGACAAAGGTTGTTCCTTTGGCATACGTTGCAATTTAGCTTCTTCTAAAAGCCAATACTCAATATCAAAAGCTTCTTGTCTAGGTAATGAAGTATATGCGGATATAGCTTCAGCGCCCCTCATTACATTAATAGCATTGATATAAAACTCACTTGCTACTCTAGTGGTTTGTTTATTTTTTGCGAAACTGAACATACCTACCCCTGGATATATTATTATGACAGGGTTAGGATCTCTCATTCCAGGGCTGTTATCATGCTTACAATTTTCATAATAAGATGCGTATCCCTTTCTATATTCTTCGAATGCAGGTGTTAATTTCTCTAAAACTTTTGAGCTATCTGAAAGATCCTCAGCAGTACCTAAAGTAAGTACTAACGGTTGTATTTTTGTTCTTAAGAAATGATCAGGACAAGAAGTGCCCATTGGCGCTAATCTTTCTAAATCATTACTATTAATATACTCCAAAACCACATCAGTATCTGTAAAATGCCCGATCATTTGATTTTCAGAAGAACAAAGGCCTCTTAATAAAGGCATTAGTTTTGCCGCCTTATCTTTTCGCTGATCCGCTTCAAGACTTTCAATTTTCTGGCCTCCAAAAACACTCCCGTTTTCAGTAATTTTATTTTCAATAAATTCAGAAGCCATTTCTATAACCTCCAAACTATTTAAATAACATTCATAAGAGGTATCGCCCCATGTAAACAAACCATGACTACCTAAAACAATGCCACGAATACCTGGGTTATCGTTTAAACATTTTTCTAATTGTAGACCTAAGTCAAAACCTGGTCGTTGCCAAGGAACCCAGCCCATTGTATCTCCCCAAATTTCTTTGGTTACTTTCTCACTATCTTTTGCCGCAGCAACTGCTATTAAAGCATCTGGGTGTAAATGATCAATATGTTTAAATGGTAGTAAACCATGTAATGGTGTATCTATAGAAGGTGCTTTACTATCTAAATCATAAATACAATGATTGAACAAACCAACCATACGATCTTCATCTTCAAGACCTCCATAAACATTTTTTAAATTTCTAAGACGTTCTGTATAAAGCCCAGCGATACCTGCCTTGGTAAGTGTACCAATATCACCTCCAGAACCTTTTATCCACATAACTTCTACCTCATCATTGGTTAGAGGATCTTTCTCAATGGTTTTACAACTTGTATTACCACCACCGAAATTAGTTATGCGAAGGTCTGCTCCTAATATATTAGACCTATATAGAAACAATTCTACTTGGTTGTCTCCTAATTTAGACGCTTTTGCTTCGTCCCAAAGATAATCTACGTGTTTATATGTCTTGACCTGCATTAATGTGTTGTTTTTAATTATGGTTGTCAACGAAAGTAGGATATGAATAAAAACAAAGCATCCTGTACTATACTGTAAGTTAATTTTCTTAAATTAAATCAAAAAGAAATTAGAAATACATAAGTTTGAGTTTTTATAAGAATATTTTCGAATACAACTCAGTAGTATTAAACTAAAAACAAATAGCTTGAAAAGACTTGAATATATTTATGTAGACACTGAATCTAGAATACCCAAGTATAAACAAGTTATGGATTCTATTATAAATAGCATACATAAAGGTAATTTGGGAATAGGAGAAAAAATACCATCAATTAATGAAGTAAGCGAAGAATATCTATTATCAAGAGATACTGTAGAAAAAGCATACGGTATGCTAAAAGAACAGAACATAATTATTTCAGTAAAAGGTAAGGGTTATTACATTTCTAAAACTGATCTAACGATTAAAGTGAAAGTCCTATTCCTCATCAATAAACTAAGTACCTATAAAATGAGAATATTCAACTCGTTTGTCAATAGCTTAGGTGCAAATGCAAAGGTGGATTTAGACATTTATCATTGCGAGCCATTAGTATTTAGCAATATCATCGAACATAAAAAAAATTTATATGATTATTTTGTAATCATGCCACATTTTAAAAATGAAAACCTTCAACATATGGGTTGTACAGATGATATACTAAAAGCAATACACTCTATACCTAATGGAAAGTTGATTATAATGGATCGTAATCTGAAAAGCTTATCTAAAGAAGCAGGACGTATATATCAAGACTTTACAGAGGATATCTATAATGCATTAACAGCAGGTTTAGAAAAATTATCAAAATATAAAAAAGTTATTTTAGTATATCCAAGTAAAGGTGTTTATCCTTACCCTAAAGGAATTGTAACTGGTTTTAAGAGATTTTGCATTCAACATGATATGGATTATGAAATATTAGATGAAATCTACGATAGCATGGAATTGCAATTAGGTGATTTATATATCATTATAGAAGAATCTGACTTAGTAAACTTAGTAAAACAGAGCAGAGATAGACATTATAAATTAGGGGAAGATATCGGTATTATATCGTACAATGATACTCCATTAAAAGAATTACTAGGTATTACTGTTATTAGTACAGATTTCAAAAAAATGGGTGAAGAAGCGGCTAAAATGATTGTCGATAACAAAAGGGTAGAAATTAAAAATGATTTTAATTTCATAGACCGTCATTCAGTATAAGCTAAATTATTAATCAAACCTTAATATGAACTATTTACATCATATTCTTTCTGTAAACTAGCAAGGTTTTTTTTAAATAGTTAAATTTTAAAAAGCTGGGTATATTCTATACTCAGCTTTTTAATTTTACATAAACCGTTGATTTTCAAAATATTGGATATTATTTAAAAATTTAAAAATTATTACACTCAAAATATCCCTACAGTACAGTACAGGATGCCTTCCTAATTTCCTGTTAATATAATTGTTAAGAATCTTATAATTAATGATGGATTATTTTAATTAATTAACAAAAATTCGTCTTGCAACTAAGATTAATTCAACATTTAATTTTAACAAAACTCAATTTGAAATGAAAAAAAAGTGTAACAAACGTTCGCGTATTGCTACCTTCTCGGTTTTGGCATCAATGGCATTATTCTTATTGTCAATTACGTCATCATTCGCACAAGTACAAGCTGTAACCGGAACGGTAACTGACACTAACGGAGAGCCTCTACCAGGGGTGAACGTAGTACAAAAAGGAACAAACAACGGGTTATCAAGTGATTTTGATGGTAATTACTCGATAAAACTTGTACCAGGATCTAAAATATTAATCTTCTCTTATATAGGCTTCAACACTAAAGAAGTGACGGTTAATTCTTCTACTATAAATGTATCGTTAGAAGAGGATACAGAAAACCTAGACGAAGTTGTCGTTATTGGTTACTCAACAGTATCTAGAGAAAAAGTTTTAGGCGCTTTAACTTCTGTAAAATCAGAAAAAATTGCGTCAGTAACACCTACCAATGCCTTTGAAGGTGTTCAAGGTAGATTGGCCGGGGTACAGATAGCAAGTAATGGTGGACCTGGAGCAGGCTTCGATATAAGAGTACGTGGTACTTCTACTTTTAGTGCTGGCGGTACAGGACCTTTATATGTAGTAGATGGTCAGCAATTAGATAATATTGACAATATTGACCCCAATGATATTGCTTCTCTTGAGGTACTTAAAGATGGTGCAACAACCGCAATATACGGTACTAGAGGTGCTAATGGGGTTGTATTGATTACTACAAAATCAGGAAAATCTGGCGATGTCAGCATTGACGTTAACGTTGTAAGTGGTATCAATACCTTAAATGGTGCCATACCCGTAGCAAATACTAAGCAGCGTTTGTTTTATGAAGACGTGCGACGAACAGCAGCCCAACGTGAAAACCCTACAGGACTGCAGAGAGATTCTTTGAGTCTTAGAAACCGTAATTCTTTCGATCTTCAAGATTTGATCACTAGAGCTGGTATACGTAATCAAGTAAACGTTGCCGTTAGTGGAGGTAGTGATAAATTAAAAGCGTATTGGAACAATGGTTTTCTAAATGAAGAAGGCATTGTAGTCAATAGCAGATTTAAAAGAATCAATAGCCGTTTTAAATTAGACTTTATGCCTAATAAAAAACTAACGTTGAGCACAAGCTTTAACGCATCTTTTGAAGAGTTTAGCGGTTTAAATGAAAATCAGGTCTTTCAACAATTGGTAGAGCGTATTGCCTATTACCCTGTTTTTGAACCTGACGGAAGTTTTACACCTGAATTTGGTGGTAGACAGAACCCTTTAGCAGAAGCACAATTAAGACAACAAAAATTAAGAACGTGGCGAGCACAAAGTTTCAACTCTATACAATATAAGATTACACCATCATTCTCTATTAAATCTACATTAGGTATAAATTTTAGATTAAGGCGAAACAATGATTTTCAACCATTATTGGTCTTAAACCCAAACAACACAAATCCGTTAGGTAGTATTAGAGATAGAATAGACTACGATATACAGCAAGAGAATTTTGTAAACTATAATAAAGATTTTGGAAAACATAGTGTCTCTTCTTTTGCCGGTATGCAAATACTTAAAAGAGTAGAGGAAAATTTTGGGATTTCGAACGCCTTATTCGTATCAGAAGATGTACAAACATTTAATAATGCCGACCCTAATGGTTTAGGTATTAATGGAGGTCAAACTTTCAATACTAGAAGTAATCTGTATTCTTTCTTCGGTGGTTTCAATTATGATTTCGATAACCGATATCTTATTAGTGCCACATTAAGACGAGATGGTTCATCAAGATTTGGCGACAATAAAGAATTTGGTTATTTCCCATCAGGTTCTATAGGTTGGAGGTTAAGTAACGAACCTTTCTTCAAGAATATCGGAAGTAAAGTTAATAATCTTCTATTTAGAGCTAGTTACGGTGAAACAGGTAATGACAGAATTGGTGATTATGAATTTACCTCTGCTCTTTCTCCTGGTGCTATTTATGATGGTATAAGTGGTGTATCGCCAACAAGATTGGGTAACCCAGAATTAAGTTGGGAAAGTACAATCGCCACAAACTTCGGTTTTGACTTAGGTATGTTTAAAAATAGACTAACCGTAAACTTTGACATTTGGAGAAAAGATACAGAAGATTTATTAGCAAACGTTCCACTGCCTGAAGAATCTGGCTTCTCTGGAATTAGACAAAATGTCGGTGGTGTAAGAAACCAAGGTATAGATATAAATGTCGGCGGTCGTATTTTACAATCTAAGAATTTTAGTTGGAACACTAATTTCAACATCAGTTTTCAAGAAAATGAAGTTACCCAGTTATTTGGTGGTACGGCATTTCAATCTGGCGATTACCTAATTGAAGAAGGTCAACCGCTTGGTAATATCTACGGATTCAAAAATTTAGGAGTCTATCAATATAACGAGTCAAACGCTTATACCGACGATGGTGTTCAACTAACACCAAATTTTGATAATGCTGGTGAGTTCGTTAATTATACATTAAACGGATCAGAATTTACTGGTGATGTCAATCAGATAAGAAATGATGGTCGTGTTGCAGAAGGTGGTGATATCATTTGGGACGATGTCGATGGTGATTTTGTAATTACTAATGAAGACAGACAAACAATCGGTAATGGTTTACCGACCTCTTTCGGTGGTTTCTCAAATGATTTTAAATATAAAGATATAAGTCTAAGCTTTTTATTCGATTTCACATTAGGCAACGAAACATGGAGACGTTGGGATGAAGCAAGAAATGATTTGAATTCAGGAGGAGAAACTCCAGGTCCTGATCGTATTCTTGGCGCTTGGTCAAACCCTGGCGACATTACTGTATACCCAAGGTTGACTAGAGTACCTCAAAATAGAGATCGCCCTAATAGTTTCTTTGTAACCGATGGTAGTTTTATAAAGTTACGATTTGTCAGACTAGGTTATGACCTACCAAAAAGTGCCTTAGAGAATTTTGGTTTTGTTAAAAAGTGTTCTTTTTATATTTCTGGAAACAATTTACTAACATGGACAAATTACCCAGGCTTTAATCCTGAATTAGGTACAAGAGGCAATCCGTTAGAACCGGGAGTGGATAACTTAAGATTTCCAAATGACCGTGAAGTAATTTTAGGCCTTAATCTTAAATTTTAAAAAAAACTATAATGGAACTAAAGAAAATAAATAAATATATAATAGGTAGTGTAGCCATTTTAATGGGTACCATATCTATATCATCATGTGAAGACTTGGTAGATGAAAGTCCAATAAGTGAAATCTCGCCAGACAATTTTTTTAGAAATAACAGCGATGCTTTAGCATCTGTTATTGGCATGTATGATGGCATGCAACCAGCTTTTCGATTAAAACACTATTATTGGGGCGAATTTCGTGGTGATAGTTATATTAATGGAAATGATGGTGCAAGTGCAAATAATATCGAGCTTACAACAAATGATGTTACCTCTGGTAATGCAGGAGTATTGAGATGGGACGACTATTATGATCTTATTAACAGGGCCAATTTAGTAATAGCCAACCTACCTCAAATAAGTGGGTTTGATACTGACCTATTAGCCGAAGCACAAGCGATGAGAGCATACGCTTATTTTCAAGCAGTTAGAGTATGGGGCGATGTACCATTATTTACAGAGCCGGTAGTTGGCGCGAGCCCAGACTTACAAAAAGCCAGAACAGATTCAAATACTATCATCAATGATATCATTATACCAGATATGTTGGCTGCAGAAGAAAATATTGGTATAGTAAGTAGACCATATCGGTTTTCGTCTACTAGTATTTGGGCACTACAAGCAGAAGTTTATGGCTTCTTGGGTGATGATGTAAAGGCTAAAGAAGCACTTTTAAAAATTGTTGAAAGTAACGAGTTTAACTTGGTTACAAATGCAAGAGATTGGCAAAATCTATTCTTAAATGATAACATAGATCCTTTTTCAGCTAACCCTACTAGTCTTGGACCGTTGAAAGTACAACAAGGACCTGAGCTTATAATGTCTTTAGGTTTTAGCTTAAATGAAGAACCAGGTAGCGGTAATAGAAATAGAGCAGGAATTTTTAATTTGTTTTTTGCCGGTATACCGTCATATACACTTTCACCAGGTTTAGAACTTAAATGGCGCGAAAAATTCCCAATTGACTCTCTTGGTTGGGTTACTAAATATCCAGATACGAATCCGGTATTGACAACAACCAATGAAGAAGGTGAAGAAGCGTTTATTTATGGTGACTACAGATACTATTTATCAAGAGAAGGTACTACTAATCTAGAATTGAAAGGATTAGGAAATGCAAGAATGGCAAAATATAACAAAGCAAATTATAGCCAAAATTTAGACGATAGCGACATGGTACTTTTTCGGTATTCTCATATAGTGTTATTTCTTGCGGAAGTTGAGAATAGGCTTGGCAATGACATGACAGCATTAGAGATTATCAATGATTTTAGAACTGCTAGACAACTACCTTTAGTTGATGCAGCTGAATTTGGCACAACAATTCAAGAACGTGAACTTTTCATCTTAGATGAACGCCAACTAGAACTATTAGGCGAAGGTCAACGTTGGTGGGACCTTAGAAGAACCGGTCGTGCATTAGAAATCTTAAACCCAATTTTAGATACACTTAATGGGGGTAGAACATTGACAGATGAAAGACTGCTTTTTCCAATATTTGATGAACATCTAGTTGAAAATCCGTTATTGGAGCAAACTCCGGGGTACTAAAAAATAATTCTTATAAAATATATTAAAATGAAAAAAATAAAAGCAATAAAATTGTGTAGCACACTTCTGCTTATGCTAGCATTTATAGGATGCGACATTGATTTGCAAGAGCGTTTTGTTTTTGAACCCGAAGTTGATTTAACGGATCCGTTTGGAGAAATGACAGCTTGGCAATTTTTTAATAGTACGCAAGCATTAAAGCTAAACGAAGATGGCACTTTAAATGGTGATGGGTTAAACTACTTTAGAGCAGCTATTGAAGCTGCCGGTATGGTGGATGAATACAACACACCAAACGACGGTAGGACCTTTATAATGCTAAATAACAATGCCTTTGAGGGCAATGGCGATATAATTGCATTGGTAACAGGATCAGCTGACATAGAAGAAGGTGAAACACCTGCTGAAGTTATGGCTAGAGCAGATATCAGTGTATTGCGTTTAATTTTACAATATCATATCATCACTACGTACATTACTCAAAACAATCCGCTTTTAGTACGTGATGTTAACTATGAATTTCAGACTTTAATACCAGGTGAAGCTGGTAAAATTGTTCTGAGAAGAGATAGCCAATTGAGAGTTGATGTTAATACGTCACCTGCACCATTACCTAGTACAGCAACAGGAGGCGGTAATAATGAAAGACTTCGTAATTATAATTATGTATTTAGTAATGGAATAGGTCATAGTTCAAATGATCCCGTAAGAAATGAACCTTATCCTAGTCCAAATAATTAATTTATAAAAATAGTTGAGTTAGTTTGTTGAGTTAGTTTATAAAGACCCTTTCACAGTATTTGAGCATTACTGTAAAGGGTTTTTATTTTATATAATAAAAACAAAATATAAAAATTTAAGTGTTCTTTAAAATACTACTTTTCTTTCCTCTACTTCATTTTCAAAAATTCTGTTATTTCAAATTTAAAAATCAATTTTAATTAATTTTAAAATGCATATTAAACAAATTTGGCTCACCGTTTCACTACTAACATACGGTGCAATATGCTTTTCTCAAGTAACAGGTAAAATTGTTGATGAAAGCAACATTGCTCTAGAATATGCTACTGCAGCAATCTTCAATCAATTTGACAAAACCCTAATTACAGGTGTCATAACAGACCTAGAAGGTAATTTTACACTAACCGACATAAAAAATGGAACGTATTATCTAGAGGTATCTTTTATTGGTTATGACATAACAACTATTAGAGATATAGTTATAGAGAAAAATTACGATAAAAAAGATGTAGGTATCGTACAATTAAGTTTGGGAAACTTACTTAATGAGGTGGTGGTTAAAGCAGAACATGCTTCGGTGGTCAATAAGATCGACAGGCAAGTATATACTACTAAAAGGTTTAAAAATGCACAAGGAGGATCTGGAGTTGACGTAATACGTAATTTGCCTTCGGTTACTATTGATGGTTTAGGTGAGATTAGTGTTCGTGGTAGTACCGGCTTTATTGTTTTGCTTAATGGAAAACCCATACAAGGAAATGCCAGCTTGTTAATGGCATCTCTACCAGCAAATGCCATAGAGCGTGTAGAAGTTATCACAGCACCTTCTGCAAAATATGACCCCGAAGGTAAAGCAGGTATTCTAAACATAATTACAAAAAAGGGCGCAGCAAATGGTGCATTTGGTCAGCTAAATATAAAGGGCGGCCTTCCCTCTATCGAAAATTATGGAAATGACAAAACGCATCAACGTCATGGTATCGATGCTACCTATTATGTTAAAAATGACAAATGGAACTTTGCATTTAGCGGTAATTATCAACGCAACGATTTAGGAGGAAGACGCGAAGGAGACGTATTTACGATTATCAATGATGTAAAAACACAATTTCCGTCTACAGGAGAACGTAGTTCTAACGAGGTTAATTATAGCGGACGTGCAACGATTGACTATTCGCCAGATTCTACCAGCGTATTCTCATTTGGTTTCTTTGCAGGAAAGCGTAGTAACGAGCGTTTAGCGGATATTGTTTACTCTGACAACCATGGAATATCGCCAGCTAATAGTAACAATAGAATTTACACCTTTCAATATTATAATCATAATACTAGAGAACGTAAAAGTGATTTTGCAATTGGTAGTTTAGATTATGAGCATACGTTCAAAAATACATCAAAATTATCAACTTCATTTTTATATGAATATACGCTGTTAGGCGGTCCAACGGTAAACCAAAATTTAGGGTTTCCTGATAATTCTATTCTCTATCAAGATGAATTCAACACAAATACCAATCCTTTAAATGGAGTAAGATTTCTATTAGATTATCGCTTTAACGCTCTTAAATTAGGAGTTTTTGAAACCGGATACCAATATAGAAATTTAGACCACAAAGGTGATTTTGTTTATGAAAGACGTCCTCGTTTTGAAGACGATTTTGTTTTAGTTCCTGAATTTTCAAGTGAGGTTAATCTAAAAAGAAGTATTCATTCATTTTACACACAATTTACAGGTCAGAAAGGAAAATGGGATTATGCAGCTGGCGCAAGAGTTGAAATAACCAATAGAACCTTCGAACTAAAAGATAAAGCCAATACTGTAGATGAAACCTTTAAATTAGATTTTACTAAATTGTACCCATCTACTTCTTTACTATATAGTATTAACGATAATACAAATATTAAAGCCGCCTACAGTAAAAGAGTGGAGCGCACCACGACATTTAAAATGAATCCTTTTCCAGAACGTGAGCATTCAGAAACTTTAGAACAAGGCGACCCAGAACTTAAACCTGAATTTATTGATTTACTTGAATTAGGAGTTACCAAAAAGATAGAAGGCGGTAACTCAATTTTTGCGACAGCATATTACAGAAATGTAAAAAACTTGGTAAATCGTGTAAATACTGTATTCAACGATACAATTCTAAACAGAATTTATTCAAACGTAGGTAATGCCAAAGCCATAGGGCTAGAAATTGGAGCACAATTTAAGCCATTAAAGAACTGGGGTAATTTCATTGGAGCCAATATCTATAATTATTCAATTGATGGAACATTTGATGACAGAAAAGTAGATTCTAAAGCAACTGTATATTCCATAAACTTAAATTCTACTTATACATTTTGGGACAACGCTTCATTACAATTTACATTCAATTACCTATCGGAAAAAGTTACGGCACAAGGTGAAGATTCCAGATTTTATTCCCCAAATTTAACCTTACAAAAATCGTTTTTAAACAATAGACTAACAGCAACCTTTCAATGGCAAAATATTGATATGGGACTTTTAGACACCAACGAACAGCGCATAACAACGGTTAAACCAGACGAATTTTTTACAACTACAAACTACATTTATGAAGTTGACATAGTATTACTCAATCTTTCCTTTATATTCAAGAACGGAAAAAACAAAACAAAATTTATTGACAGTGAATTTGGAAAAAGAGAGTTTTAATTGTACCTACTTTCAACATCATATTTTCTTAAATATACTATAAAAAGAGCAACTGTTTTGGACTACAAGTATTCTCTTATCTTAAGATTTAATTCTATCTATACTCTAAGAATTTCATTTAAAAACTCTTTTTATTCTCTATATTTGATTCTAAGAGATAAGTTTTTCATTAACTTTTAAACAATTGCAGGTAGCAAATCGACAACAGTAAAAATAAAATTTCGCATAACCCTCTGTATTCAGGAATTTCCAACAATAGGTTTGAATCCTGTCGAGGTCACAAAGATTTAAACCCTGCAAATTTTACAATTTGCAGGGTTTTTTTGGTTTTTAGAGGTTATATAAAATGATTGATTGTAATCTGAATCAGTAACAAATCATAAGAATTTGGGGTCGATTTAATAAAACTGATGTAGTGATAAAATATAATTGATTAGACTTTTATTTTTAAAAATTGCTTAATGAAAACATAAAACCCACACCCACATCTAACACATTCGCAATCTTATTTTAAAATACTTTTTCAAGTTTAAAAAGCTTTTTATCGATAGTTCAGAGCATCACTATAAAAAATGAAAGCGCCGCTATATACATAAATTAAATAAAGTATTTCTGTTTGAGACTATAAAGAGAAACCAGCAAAAATTAATTGAAAAAATCATTATTTAATGAAATCCAATTCTAACAAAAATATAAATCGTTAATCTGATTGATTGTTCAGTTTTAGTACAGTTGAATATCAGAGAAAAAATTACTTGTTTTTTATCTTTAATCAAAGTGTAAAAATCCTTGTAATGAAAAAAATAGTATTGCTGATAGTGCTTACAAATTTTATTGTAGTTAGTTGTTCAACATCTACTTCAGATGAACCAACTACAGAACAGAAAGAGTTGGAGGAAGAAGTCATAACTGAGGAGGAAGAAGAAAATGAAGAAGAGGTTATCGAAGAAACCTGGATTACAATACCCGTACCCGCAGATGCAGGTTCTGGTATGACGTGGGAGTTTCAAGAAAGTGTTTCCGATGATTTTGAATATGAAGCTGAGGCTTCGAACAAAAGTGCTATATTTTTAGATAAATGGGACGACTGGTATCATAATGCTTGGTCAGGACCAGGTTCCACCACTTGGTCAAGAGATCACTCATTTGTAGAAAATGGCACTTTAAAGTTAACTGCTTCACGTTTTGAAAACGACAGAGTTAATGCGGGTGTTATACATTCTAACCAAACTGTTAAATACCCGGTATATATAGAGGCAAATATCAAAATCATGAATTCGGTATTGGCAAATGGCGCTTGGCTACTAAGCCCAGATGACACTCAAGAAATAGACTTTATGGAAGGCTACGGAGCTAGTTTTTCAGAGAGTGCAAATGGTGATCTTTCATGGTACGCAGAGAGAATGCATGTTAGCCACCATGTATTCATTAGAGATCCATTTCAAGATTGGCAACCTAGCGAGCTAGTTAGTGGTAATGGTAACCCAGCACCAAACCCAACGTGGATCACTCGAAATGACGGTGCTGGAAATACACTTTGGAAAGACTCTTTTCATAGATATGGTGTTTACTGGAAAGACCCTTTCAATTTATATTATTATATTGACGGCGAACTTGTAACTAAAAGAGAAGGGAAAGACCAAATCGACCCTTTATATTTTACAAATTCAACAAACCCAGGTGATACAAGTAATGACACCAGAACTGGGCTATCTAAAGAAATGGATATTATATTCAGTGTTGAAGAACAAGGGTGGCGAGCTATAAATGGTAAAGCCGTAATACCTACCGATACAGAATTATCAATTTCCGATAATGACTTTACTATTGACTGGATCAGAATTTTCAAACCTGTTGAAAACTAGATGAAATTGATTTTAAAATGAGGTCACATCTAATAAATATATTAAATATGACCTCATTCTTTTTAAACATACTACAAGGTTATTTCTCAATTAGCAAGCTAATGTTTCTTGTGGCTTAATTGAGCTTATCTATCGTTTTTAAAAATATAGAATTAACCCGTATTATTGTCTAAATACAACCTCACCTGTCTGTACCGAGGAATTTAGTTCGCAATATGTGCCAATTAATTTGATTAAAAAAATCACTATCTACTTTTAGGAAGTAACGTAAAAAAATCATGTGCACCATTATTGTTTGCTACTATTATTGTAGTTTTTTTCTTTGATTTCAAAAACCCCATATTTCTAACGTCTTTATCAGTAAAAAAGCCTGATTCTAAATGTGGTATCAGTTTAAACGTAGCCTTTTCACTACCTTTTAAAAAGAAGCCAATACCTGCATCACCACGAGTAGTTTCAACTTCTGTTTGGTAATTGTTTCCTGCAAGCAGCAGATCTAAAATACCATCATAATCAAAATCTTCATATAAAATACTATTTATTGGAGATTGTTGAACCTGACTTTCAAATGGTTGAAATACAAAAGACTCGTTGTCTACATTTATAAATATTCCAGACCTAAATTCAGTTGCAATATATAAAGGTTCACCTACTTTGCCTCCTAGAATAGCATCTAAATCTAGTTTTGCAAATTGTTCATGCGTATCTATACGGTTTACTAAGTAGGGCATTTGTTTCGCTAAATCCACTTTTCCTCTAATAGGCATGTTCTTACCATCAATTTCCTTTGCAATGACTATATCAACAGAACCATTTCGATCATAATCATTAGCAAAAATCGATAATGGGTCTTCATAACTTGCCTTTAGTTTATGATTTAAACCTAAATTACCAGCTATGATATCTAAATCTCCATCATGATCAATATCTTGAACTTCAATTTTGTTCCACCACCCTATCGATTTAGATAAGGTTTTATATGCATCGCTCTTTTTAAATTTACCCGATTCATTAATGAATATCTCAATACCCATCCACTCTCCAGCAACGACCAGATCTAACAATTTGTCATTATTAATATCTACCCATTTGGCATCGGTTACCATACCCACTTTTTCTAATTCAGGAGCCAATAAACCTTCTACACGAGAAAACTTACCTTCGTTATTACGTAATATAAAACTTGATGGTGCAAACGGGTATTGACCTGGTATTACTCTACCACCTACAAAAAGATCCAAATCTCCATCTAAATCAATATCACCAGAAACAACCACAGAACCAGTTGACGTAATTTCTGGTAATGCTGTAAGTGACCTTGTAAATTCACCTTTGCCATTATTTAAGTATAACCGGTCTTGTGCATACCTGGCGTTTCTATAATCTTCATAACTACCGCTAACTACGTATAAGTCTAAATCACCATCACCATCGGCATCAAAAAAGCAAGCACCTTGATCTTCAAACATCTTATCTATATCGAATGTATGTATTGAGAAAAGACGTTCTTTAGATTGACCAATTGAAATTAACTGACCAGCTTGATTTTTACCCCCACCAATATAAACTTCTTCATTTCCATCACCATTAATATCGCCTACAGCCAAACCTGGTCCTGACTGAGATATTTTATGTGGTAGTAAAAGCTGTAAATCAAAATCATTGAAATACTCTTCTTTATGTTCAAAAACATAAGGTTGCTTTTCAAATATAGGTTTCTTTACTTCTTCACTTATTTTAGCGGCGACACCTTCTTCATAATTTATTCTATTTGTTTGATTCACTTTAAATGTCGTGTACTCTTTAGTGCTATTATCTGACCATTGCACTACTATTTTATTCGGATTTTTATTTTTTGGTAGTCCAAAATGCAATGTATTCGCAACAGAAGATAAAAAGCCTCTAGTATTAGTTAATTCTTTAGTTTGTATAGATGTATCATCAAACACTAAGGTGACTTTAGCGCCTACACCATATTTGTTTTTATCTACTCCTTCTAATTCTATTTTTATGAAATTACCTAGTTTTTGTTCTATTGAGTTATTTTTTAAGATTATAGCTTCTTGATTGATATTATTTACAATAATTTCCAGGTCACCATCATTATCCAAATCGGCATAAGTTGCACCATTAGAAAGTGATGGAGTCATCGTTGCCCAAATATCGGATGCATTTAAAAAAGTATTGTTCCCATTATTTTGAAATAAATAATTTTTTAATTTTTGCTGGGGTAACATTTTAGTGAATTCTAAAAAATCTTCATCGGTAGGTTTTCTCCCTCTTGAACGCAGAATGTCCATTGTAGACTCTATAACATCACGATTCATTACATCTCTGTAAATACCATTAGTTATAAAAATATCATTAAGACCATCTAAATTAAAATCGGCTGCCAAAACTGCCCAAGACCAGTCGGTATCGGCAACACCTGCCATTTTAGATATTTCACTAAAGGTGCCATTACCATTATTAACTTGAAGCATGTTATGAACATACTGATGATGATAGCCTTGATTTACCATCATCTCAAATTGACTGATTGGCATCATACCCATATTTAGTTTAGCCCGTTTATAATCTTCAGGGTTCATATCAAGAGTAATTAAATCTAATTGACCATCATTGTTCATGTCAGCCAAATCACTGCCCATACTATTAAATGACATGTGTTTAAACATGGTTTTACTAGACTCTTTAAATGTGCCATCACCATTATTTATATAGGCAAGATCAGGATAATTAAAATCGTTACAAACATAGATATCTAACCAACCATCATTGTTAAGATCACCAACTTGTGGGTTTAAGCCAAAACCTATATCATAATACAACCCGGCTTCTAAAGAAATATCTGTAAAATGACCAGAACCATCATTTTTATAAAGTCTATCACTACCTTTTAGCTCCATAGTTTTTGGATTGCTATGAACCTTATTTAAATCTACTATTTTTGTTCTGCTCGTTATATCTGGTGTATTCGACACATAGACATCAAGATCATTATCTCTATCAAAATCAAAGAAAGTAGCCTGTATTGTTCTGTTACTATCTGCTAGACCTATTTCTTTAGCTTTTTCTTCAAAAGTTAAATCTCCATTATTTAGGTATACTAAGTTATCGAATTGACCATTTTGATCCAACCAACCACCACGAGATACATGAATATCCAATAAACCATCGCCATTAACATCGGCCATGGTAACACCTGTATTAAAACCAGGAAGATTTAAAATACCAGCTTCTTCAGTGATATCTTTAAATTTTAAATCACCTAAATTTAGATACAGCTTGTCTGGTGCTGAATTTGCAGTAAAGTAAAGATCAACTAAACCGTCATTATTGATATCACCAGCAGCTACCCCAGCCCCGATGTAAGTATACATATATTGGTAATAATTAGAGTCTACAGTTTCTGTAAGTGTATTATTAAAATAAATACCAGTACTGGAAGAGGTAATTTCTGTAAATAACTTAGGGGAGGAAGTGGTAACTGTTTCCTTTTTATCGTCTGAGAAAGAATTACATGAAAAGGAAAAAAACGCTAACACATAAAACCAAGGTTTTATAAATGAATTATTCATCTTTAGGTATTTGACTTGCATAGCTTATAATAAAATCTTTAAAATACATGTATATAATAACTATTCCTATTTTCGAGAGAATACAGAGGGTATTAAAAAATAACGGTGAACAAATTAAGGTTCACCGTTATTAAACTAAACTAACTCAACAATTTTAATTACCCAGGTTTGGATTTAAATCTATTATTGCCTGCGGTACTGGTGAGAAATAATTACTGGTACCTAGGCTACCTTGTATTTCATTATGTTCTTGAATTGCACCTGGCGAATCTCTTGCAATTAATGCTTCTTCCACTTTTTCCATTCTAACAAGATCGAACCATCTAAGGTATTCACCAGCGAACTCCCATTTTCTTTCGGAAAAAGCTAGTTCTGCCAAATCGCCACTAGTTACATCTATGCTTGAATCTGCAGATGCATATGGTAAACCTTCAGCTCTTCTTCTAATCATATTCAAAGCCTCCCATGCATCTGCGCTTGATGCACCAGATCTACCTGAGGCCTCAGCATATATTAATAATACCTCAGCGTAACGCATGTAAAAATCATTTCTATCGGTAATGAATGCCGCTGCAGGTAAATCATCTACAGGTCCAGCTATTTTTTTGAAAATCGGACTTTTTTGATCACTAAAAGTGGTATAATCCAAATCTGTCCTATAAGTAGCTTCTTTACGTGCTCCTTCAGGAAAATCTTCAAAATATCTGATTTCGGCAAAAGTCTCTTGCCACCCTCCAAAGTCACTTGGAAGACCTAATATTCCATCTTTTAAATTTGCCGTGTTAAAACCACACGACCCACAATATGAAATCGTAAATACACTTTCATTATTAAATCGGTTAGCTACTTTCCATAAATCTTCTAAATTAGCTGAAAGCTCAAATTGATAAAGTGCTGCATTATCAATAACCTCTTTAGCTTTTGTTGCCGCACTGGTATATTTACTAACATCTTTTACAGGAAAGCCTGCCCAATCTAAATAAAGTCTAGCCAACAATGATTTTGCAGAACCTTTATTAGGTCTAGGAGCGCCAGCTTCTTGCCCTGGGTATACATCTGGTAATCTCATTTCAGCTTCCATGAAATCAGATTCGATCTGAAGGTAAACATCTACCTGTTCAGATAAACCAATATTAGGATCTGGAATAGCCGTCAGAGGAATAGGAATTTTACCATGTACACGAGTTGCATGAAAAAGTGCCATACCCCTTAAAAAATAGACCTCGCCAATCAATATATTTAAACGATCTTGATCAACATCTAAATTCTCCATTCCCTGCGATCTTTCTAAAAGGGAGTTGGCTGTGTTTACAATATTGTAAATGGCATTCCAATTGTTTAATAAACGTCCGTTTGTAGATTGTACCACACGTTGATCAAACTGTCTAAAATCAGCTTTATTACTTGCAAAGTGGGTCGTAATATCGTCACCTGCCCAAGAAGCAGCATAAAAGGTTGTCCATTGTGCAGCACTTAACAACGTACTGTAAATACCTGTTATACCTTTATCAAAATCAGTTAAACTTGCAAAAGATTCTGGTGGCAGATTAAATTCTACCGGGTCTGGGTCTAAATTTGCACAACCTTGTAAAACGGTTGCAGAAATAGCTACGAACAAACCTGCATAAGCAAGTCTTTTCACTATACTTTTTTTGTTTTTATAATTTTTCATATTCTTTTTTTTTAAAACTGAAGTTTAAGACCTAATGTCAATGTTCTTGGGTTAGGGTAAGCCCCTATATCAATACCGGCTCCTGCATCTGTATTGTTCAAATCTTGATTAACCGGTGTAGAAGATACCTCTGGGTCATATCCAGTGTAGTCAGTTAGTAATAATAAATTTTGCCCACTGACATAAACTTGAAGGCTTTCAATACCTTTTATCACTTCGTCAAATGTGTAGCCTAATTTTAAATTACTTAATCTTACAAAACTACCATCTTCAACATATCGCGAAGAATTCAAAACATTCAGTGAACCTCTTCGTGGTATATCTGTTTCATTTTGAGGAGTCCATTTATTTACACTTAACGGAGAAAGGTCATCTCTAAAATCACCAGCACCACCATTAATTGCTGCCGCAACTTGGTTATAAACATCAAAATTATGTGCTGCATTTATGAATACGTTCAAGCTCAAATTTTTATAAGTAAATGTGTTATTAAAACCCCATGTTAAGGTTGGCAACCCATTACCGATAGTAGAAAAAACCGAGTTGCCCTCTTCATCGGTCAAATACTTCGCATCACCTGCCTGAATACCTTCTGGCAAAACATCAGTTGATTTCCATGTACCTAAAAACGTAAGACCGTAAAATTGACCCAATGGTTGACCAAGCTCAATTACATTTATAGAATTTTCAGTACCATCTACGGGTCTAATATTTCCTAATATTTGATCAACATCGTTCACCAATTCAGTTACTTCGTTAGTAACATATGAAAGGTTGAAGGAAGAATCCCAAGTGAAATTATCATTTTGGACAATGGTTCCAGCCAAAGAAAAGTCGATACCCTGATTATCAACGACCCCAGCATTTTCAAATTTCGCAAAAGATGTTCCTGGAATTATAGTTCTTAATAAGAGGTCTTCTGTAGTTTTTTTAAAATAATCTACAGACGCATTAAGTCTTCCACTAAAAAACCCAATATCAACACCAATGTTTGTTTGTGAAGTTGTCTCCCAAGTCAAATCTGGATTACCAACTTGTGTAAGAGTTGATCCAGACACCAATGTAGAGCCGTCAAAAGGATAATTACCAGCATCATTGGTCAAAGAAAAACGTGCTGTAGAGTTTATATTCTGATTACCTACCTGACCCCAGCCAGCTCTTAACTTTAAACTACTTAAAGTTGTACCATTTTCAAGAAACGGCAAATTATTAAAACTATAAGCAATTGCACCAGAAGGAAAATACCCTGTTCTATTACCTTTTGCAAACCTAGAAGACTCATCAATACGCATAGATCCAGTTAAATAAAGTGAGTTGTTATAATTGTATTGAACACGACCTAAATAAGATTGTATCGCATTTTGATTACCATCATTAGTAAAATTTTCTCTTGATTGATCTTCATTATCGGCTAAATAAATTCCGCCTGTAGCTATAGCGAATGTATTGTAACTATTAAAAGTATTACGGTCTCCTTGAAATTCATATACCCCTGTAATATCAAGATTATGTTTATTAAAACTATTGTTATAATTAAGAATGTTACTTACCTGATGACTTGTGTTTCGAAAATTAGTATATGCAACACGTGTATGATCGGGATTAGCATCGGAAGGGTTATCATCTCGTATAAAAGACTCAATATTTTGATTTATTGTAGACGCCCCTACAACAAGACTATATTTAAAATGATTTGTAAACTTATAACCAACATTAATATTAGTATTTAAACGATCAGCAGCACGATCTCTATTACTTCTTAATAAAGTACCTATTGGATTAAATCCATTGTTTGCAAAATTTGAACTTGTAATAAAATTACCATCACTATCTTGTACAGGTAGTGTTGGATCCCATGTTAACGTCTTTAAAATACTACTCCCTTTAAAACGATTAAAATCATCTGGGTTATTCACCTCTGATTCTCTACTACCATATAAATTTACACCTACCGATAATTTATCTGTAACATCAAGATTAATGTTAGAACGTAAAGAGAATCGCTCATATTCATTACTAATAACCGTACCAGTTTGGTTTACATAGTTACCAGAAACGAAGTATCTTAAATTATCTTTGCCGCCACTTACTGCCAACTGCGTATTTGTTCCTATACCTGTTTGAAACAATTGATCTTCGTAATTGATTGGGTTAGCATCAAGAGCAGATATTTGTTGTTCTGTATATGCTGGATCTGCACCGTTTGCAATTAACCCTGCATTTTTTTGTCTAGCAAAATCACCAGAACCTAATGTTTCAATACTTCTAGCTTGACTACTTATTGATACGAAATGATCGAAGCTAATTTTGGCTTTACCGGCTCCTTTCTTAGTGGTCACCAAAATTACACCATTTGAAGCTCTAGAACCATAAATTGCCAACGATGAAGCATCTTTTAATACCTCTATAGAAGCAATATCATTTGGGTTGATGGTTCTCAAATCTCCTCCAAAAACACCATCAACTACAACTAGCGGGTCATTGTTACCTGTTATAGAGTTAACCCCTCTTACCCTTACTTTAATACCTGCACCTGGTGCACCAGAACCTGAAACTGACACCCCTGCTGCCCTACCTTGCAATGCATCTTCTACACGAGTCAATGGTTGGTTTTCAAATGATTTGGCCGTTACTTGAGAAACAGCACCGGTAAGATCGCTTTTTTTAGAGGTACCATAACCAATTACTACTACTTCATCTAACAAACTTGCGTCTTCTGCCAATACTATATTAATAGTTTTCTGACCTCCAACCTTTATCGACTGTGATGCATACCCTATATAGGATATTAATAAAACATCATCTGGTGATGCTTGAATTGAAAAATTACCGTCGAAATCGGTCTGTGTACCGTTAGCCGATCCTTTCACTAAAATATTGGCCCCAACTACAGGTCCTAAATTATCGGTTACTGTTCCTGAAATGGTCTCTTGACCAATTGCGCTGTTCATGCTCAGTAGGGCAAAGAACAGTCCCGACAGAAAGCATTTTTTTAAAAATTCAAAAAATTGTTTTTTCATAATCATTGGTTTAAATAAAATTTGCTTGAGTTATTATACATAGATCTGAACTAAGAATATTGTTAATATTTTATGGTATTCTTAATATTAGATCTGATGATTAAGTAAAACTAATTATAACTCTATTTTTTTTGCCATTTTACAACTGCACAATAACTTGACACAATTACTAAAAGTTAGATTTATCAAGGTTTTCGAATATAATTTGGTTTGAAATTGAAATATTTGTCAAAAAAAAAGACTGTCATAAAGACAATCTTTTTATACCTATAAATCGAGATTATTTAAGCTAAAAACTACTCAATCATTAATTATGTTAGCTTTATTTATCCGTAATTAGAATTTAAACTTGAGTGATTTCTAAAACAACTTGTTCACCTATACCTTAACTATCGGCTAGAATTTATTTTTGTAGTCAATAAATTTAATTTCCTTGATTAATAGTTTTTCTGTTACCAAGCGCCTACCCCTATAAAAGATAAATAAGAATAGTATTAATCATTCAATTAAATAACCTGTTAATAAAAAGAGTAAGGACTATCGACTTGAATTAAATTCCACAAGTCGATAAATTGATATATAATATAAGTTGTATGGGGTTTAAATTGAATTAATATAATCTTCTAAATTGACATTTCTAGGTAGATTCATTTTTTTACGAATACGATGTCTTGAAGTATGCACAGACTCTACAGATATACCTAACAACCTCGCCATATCTTTACTAGACATGTTTAATTTTATCAAAGCACATATTTTTTGATCACTTTGACTTAAATTGGGGAATTTCTCGAAAATCTTATCATAAAACTCTTTGTTCACTGATATAAACCGATGCTTAAACTCATCCCAATTATTATTATTATTAGACGAGATTGATCTTAGCACCTTATTAATTTCATGAATTTTAATCTTATCGTTACCTACACGTACCTTAGATTTTATCTCTTTCAAAAATTCATCTTTTTCTATTAGCTGAAGTGCTGAAGATGCTAATTCTTTATTCTTTATATCAATAAGAACCTGTTGCTTTTGTATTTCCAGTTCCTTATTTCTTTTTATGAATGCTTTTTCATTTCTATGTTTGGTTCTTAGGTAATTAAAATAGCCATAACCTATTATTATGATAAAGAAAATAGACCCTAACAAAATAATCATTTGAAGTTTACTTATCTCTTCTTCTTGCTCGAGTTGCTTTAAGTACTGTTGTTGAATTTGTTTTTCTTGTCTATCCTTTTCTAATCGATAATTATCTTTTATTTCTAATAAAGATTGGTTTATAGAACTTCTACCATCAAAAAATTTAGCATCCAACTCCTTAGCCTTCTCTAAACTTTTAAAGGCGTTCTTATAATCATTTTTTAATAGGTATAATCTAGTTAGATTCTCATAGACCAATGGTGTAAAATCTACATGACTTTTGTATTCCTCTGAAATATTTAAAGATTTTCTATAAAGTTCTTCACTTTTTTTTAAATCAGAAAGATTAAAATACATATCGCCTAAATACTTATATATTAATACGAGATAGGTTGGCTCATTTTCTTGAAAATAAGGTATTACATCCTCCATTAATCCTATTGCATCTTCATTATTATCTTCTCTTTCTAATAAAACAGCCTTTTCAAAATCAAGATACTCTTTACCACCATACTCTAAATGGGCTAATGGCTTAATATCAACGTCATCAGAAAAATATAAATAACAACTATCTAAATAAATACGAGCAACTTTATTTTCTTCCAACTCTCTACTTGTCTTTGCTAAAGAGTAATAATAAGGTACTAGTTCAGACTTTTTAAGGTTCATTTTTTCTACTCTTCTTTTTTGTAGTTCTAAAGAAGATTGTAAATACTTATAAGACTCTTTTACTCTTTTATTATAACTGTATATTCTGCCTAGTCTAACGAAAATTATAGATTTCAGTTTATCATCTTCTCTATTATCATTTAAAATTAAAGCTGTCCATAATGCATCATATGAGTTTGCGTATCGTGCAATATTTTCGAAAACATAAGCTTTTTCCAACAAACTATAAGTTGCACCAAGGGTATCATTTAATTGTAAATATTTTTTACTACTAAAATCTAACAAAGCAACTGCGCTATCAGGATTTTGAAATCTCAATTCTAATGCTCTTTCAAAAGCTTGTTGAGCACTAATATCTTTTATATTATTTTGTGCATTAAGTAATGTAATGGCAAGCAAACATAATACAGACAGTGTTTTTTTCATAAGTATATTTTCAAAGAAAAGTTTTAATTATTCATCTAATAACAACTTGGCTAAAGTAAATTTCTCTACAAAGTAAAATTTAATAAAAATCGACCAATACTAATTTCAACATCAAAACATCATAGATTTCAAAGTACAAACTAAGCAAATTATGAATTCATTTTTAGATATTGACTTTTAAAAACCTTTGGTGAGCTGTTCATATATTTTTGAAACTGTCTATAGAAAAAAGGTAGGCTTTCATAACCACAATCGTAAGCAATTTGACTTACCTGCTTATTTGTTTCTATCAACATTTTACTTGCCAAATTTATACGGTACTCATTTATGAAAGTGAAGAATGATTTGTTGAGCGATTTTTTAAAAAAACGACAAAACGCTTCATTACTCATCGAAACCAGTTTAGAAACATCATCTAATTTAATTTTTGAATTATAGTTCTTCTCCACATAATCGTACACTAAATCAATTCTATTATTAGCTTTTAAATTAAGATTAGGCGAGAAACCTGTAGTCGTTAATAATTCGAATGTTTTTACCGATGCCAATTCTTCTAATAATTGTAAAAAACTCAACAATCTATCTAGTGGTTTTTTATCAATGATTTCCATTAATCTATTTGCTGTCTTTTTTGAAGAAAATGAATGAAAAAAAACTCCTTTAGAAGCCTTTTTTAGCAATAAGCTAATTTGGTAAAACTCCTCTTTTTGATGCCAGTTTTCCCCTAAAAACAAATCGTTCCATTGAAAAATGACCGACTTTACATTACCTATATGTAAATCTGTATTTTTCCAGCAATGCGGCAGATTAGATCCTAAAAGAACAAAATCACCTTCTTCGAATTTTTGAATATTATTGCCTACGTACCTCATCCCCTTCCCTTTTACAATATAAGTCAGTTCAAATTCTGGGTGAAAATGCCAAGGTGCATCAAACTCAACACCCTCATAAACAAATGCATATAAAGCACTTTGATTAGAATTTATTTTTTCAAATTGTGCTTTCATAAGTTAACAATTATAATCTATTATGATTCAATAAAGTGAATATAGCTATTAAAATATCAAAATAAGCACTAAATATGCTAATAAACATTAATTAACGTGCCAGTAGTTTATTCATATTTGTCATGATACATTTTAAGAATAAAAAATAATCAACACCATGAATAAGAGCAACTTTCAAGACCCTTTTGAAAAGGAAAGAATTGAAAAAGGATTTGGCAAGATGAATGATCAAGGCGAGGAAGTTACCATGGTCTTAGGTCATAAAGATGTTCGAAGATGTGCACATAATGCAAAAACTTATCAATCTGGAGCTGCACCTGGTCGAATTGTTATTCCATCCGAAGAAAACATAAGAGATATTCGTCAGATTCCATTTGAAGTTGACCCGCCCCTACATGCAGACTATAGAGCCGTATTAGACCCGTGGTTTAAACGACCTTTAGAAGAAGAGTATACTACAAAGCTTAAAAATCAAATTCAATCGTTAGTTAAAGAGGTTTTAAAAAGAGAATCTTTAGACATTGTTAGTGAATTTGCGTTACCATTACAATCTCGTGCATTAACTCTTTTATTAAACACACCATACTCACAAGCCGAAACATGGATCTCTTGGGGTACGCATGTTTTTAGAAGTGAAGGCACTGCTTTAGATGCCGACAAGGCAAACATCTTGTATGATTATATTGATAAAGAAATTGAAAGGGCAAGCGCAGCCCCAACAGACGATCTGTATTCTGTGCTACTTGCATCTGAAGCAAACGGCAAAAAACTAACTAAAAAAGAAGTTAAGGGCGTTATTATTCTAACTTTTGCTGGCGGTAGAGATACCGTTATAAATGCCGTTACGAATTCGATTTCTTATTTTTCTGAACATCCAGAATCGCTAGAAAGATTACGTAATGAACCTGAAATATTGAACAATACTATTGAAGAATTGATTCGATATTTTTCTCCGTTAACACAAATGGGACGAATAACCACCGAAGCCTCTAATGTTTGTGAGCATTCGTTAAAAGCTGATAGTAAAATATCGCTTTGTTGGGCTTCAGCAAATCGCGACGCCAATGTATTCGAGAATGCAAATGAAATAGTGATCGACAGAAAAATAAATCCGCATGTAGCATTTGGTTTTGGCACACATAATTGTCTAGGTGCAACACATGCAAGGCAAATATTGAAGATATTGATTTCAACTTTATTAGAAGAAGTAAAATCAATAGACATTATAGACTACAAAGAGAACATTGAAGATTTAGGTCACTTTAAACGAAAAGTAGGCTTCGACAGTTTACACGTTAAATTCAACTATTAATAAAAACACTAATACATTTAAAAATGGCAAAAATAACATTTTTAACAAGCGATAATGAAACCATTATTACCGAGGCGACAACAGGTAATGTAATGGAACTTGCAGTACAAAATAAGGTTAAAGGAATTGATGGTGATTGTGGCGGAGTATGCTCTTGTGCAACGTGCCATGTTCATGTAGAACCTGCTTCTTGGGATAAAGTTGGAGCTCCAAGTCAATTAGAAAGTGATATGCTAGAATTTGATGATAACGTAAGTGAATTTAGTCGCCTTTGTTGTCAAATTGATGTTTCTGATGCAATCGATGGGATCGTTTTAAATGTTGCAAAATAATGTCTACCGAAACATCGAATAAAATTTGTGTTGTAATCGGCGCAAGTCACGCTGGGGTAAATTTTGCTTTCGCTTTACGAAAAGAAGGCTGGGAAGGTGAAATTATTTTATTTGATCGCGACCCAGAATTCCCTTATCATAGACCGCCGTTATCTAAAGCTTATTTAACAAGTGAAGAAGGTACAACTCAAGATTTATTGTTTCCGAAACAAAACTATGAAACTGATAGGGTTTCCCTAAGGTTAGGTGAAACCGTCAGCTCAATTAATCGTAAAGAAAAAAGCATCACCATTTCTGATGGTTCAGTTCAACAGTATGACAAATTAGTTCTTACCACAGGGGCACGCCCTTTTATACCCCCTATAAAAGGATTAAATACCGCAAAACGCGTTTTTGCGATGCGAACTGCTGAAGATGCTATTAATATTAGAAAATCCCTTAATAAATACCATAACAAAGTTGTCATTATCGGCGGCGGATACATTGGTCTAGAAACTGCTGCTTCCTTGAGTAAACTAGGCGCATCAGTAACTGTTTTAGAACGCGAAGAACGTGTACTATCTCGTGTAACCGCCCCTGAAATGTCTACCTATTTTAAAGAGTTACATCAGCAACATGGCGTATCACTTCGATCAAATAAAAATGTAACATCCGTTGATTTTAATAGTTACATTAACGAAGTTCAATGCGACGATGGTTCTAGCTACAAAGCAGATATCATTATCGTTGGTGTAGGTATTATAGTTAATACCGAATTAGCCGAAGAAGCTGGTTTAGAAATTGAAAACGGAATTAAAGTTGATGCCAACTGCAAAACCAATGATGAAGACATATATGCTTTAGGGGATTGTACTTTTCATTATAATCCGCATTACAAAAAATATATTAGATTAGAATCTGTACAAAATGCTGTAGATCAAGCAAAAGTTGCAGCGAAATCTATTTGTGGAGAGGCTGTGACCTATAACGCCATACCTTGGTTTTGGTCTGACCAATATGACGTAAAATTACAAATGGTAGGTTTATCGCAAGGTTATAACCATACTATTAAACGAATAGAAACAGATAGAGATAACTGCCAATCGGTTTGGTATTTTAAAGATGATGAATTACTTGCTGTTGATGCTATTAATAATGCTAAGGCCTATATGTTAGGTACCCGTTTTATTCAAAAAAATCAGAAAATTGATAAGCATAAACTTTCAGATATTTCTATAGCCATAACCCCGACTAGTTTTATTTAAAATCAGCATTAAAAATATAAAAATGTCAATACAATCTAAATGTGCAATAGCAACAGGTGATGGTAAATTTATCATAGACACAGTTACTATAGCAGAACCCAAAGCAGATGAAATAATAGTTAAAATAAAAGCTGCCGGACTTTGCCATACGGATCACGATTCTTTAACATGGGGCAAACCAATTGTTATTGGTCATGAAGGTGCAGGTATTATAGAGCAAATTGGTAGCGCTATTACAGATTTTAAGATTGGCGATAAGGTAATTCTCAATTGGGCTACCCCTTGTATGAAATGTTTTCAGTGCCAAGAAGGCAATCAGCATATTTGTGAAAACAACTCGCCTGTAACCGCTGGTGGAAATGGTTTTACCCCTGGTCATGCTCATTTAGAAGGCACAAAATGGAATAGTGAACCTATAGAGCGTTCTTTTAACATAGGTACTATTTCTGAATACGCTTTGGTGAAAGAATCTGCATGCGTAAAGTTTGATGGCGATTTACCCATGACTTCTGCAAGTATTATTAGTTGTGGTGTAATGACGGGGTATGGTTCTGCTGTGAATACGGCAAAAGTAACCGCAGGAAGTTCTGCTGTAATTATTGGAACAGGTGGCGTTGGCTTAAATGTAATACAAGGTGCCAGAATTTCTGGAGCATCAAAAATTATTGCAATAGACATTAATGAAGAGCGTCTTGAAATGGCAAAACAATTTGGAGCCACACATACTATTTTAGCTGATAAAAATGATACAGGTTTACTACAGGCATCAGAAAAAGTAAAAACAATAACAGAAGGTAGAGGTGCAGATTACGCTTTTGAGTGTACAGCCGTACCGGCATTAGGGGCTGCTCCTTTAGCTATGATTAGAAATGCAGGTACTGCAGTTCAAGTTAGTGGTATTGAAGAAACCATTTCTATAGATATGAATTTATTTGAATGGGATAAAATTTACATTAATCCCCTTTACGGTAAATGTCGCCCACAGATAGATTTTCCAAAATTAGTCAACCTTTATGATAAAGGAGATTTAATGCTAGATGAGATGATTACTAGAACATACCCAATTGAAAATTTACAACAAGCTTTTGATGATATGTTGGCAGGTAAAAATGCTAAGGGAGTAATCATTTTCGAATAAAAAATTATGTCAAAATTTAAAACAACAGAAATATCAAATCCTGAATTTGAAAGTAACCATCTTCGGTTTATTACGGTAAAGACTCCCAATCTTAAAGGACGAGGAGATATTTGTGTTTTTGTACCGCCTGGTGAAGAATTAAAGGACCTACCTATAGTTACATTATTACATGGCGTTTATGGTAGTGCTTGGATTTGGGCACACAAAGCGGGCGTTCACTTTACCGCTTTGCGTATGATGGTCGAAGGGCTTATAAAACCTATGGTAATCGCAATGCCTTCTGACGGATTATGGGGCGACGGCTCTGCTTACCTACCACATAACGACTTTGATTTTGAAAAATGGATTGTTGAAGATGTAATCGATGCAGTTATAGAAAATATTGACAGTACAAGCGCGTCATCAAACTTATTTATTTCTGGACTATCAATGGGAGGTTATGGTGCAATGCGATTGGCTGCCAAATATCCTGAAAAATACAAAGGGTTTTCAGGGCATTCTTCTATTACCAACATTAATCAAATGCATTTATTTGTTGAAGAGGATGAGCGTAATTATAATCAGACCGAAGAGCTCAACGAAGATGTTTTCAAGTTGATGGAACAAAATAAAAAACAGCTACCTCCATTTCGTTTTGATTGTGGTAAAGATGATTTATTGATTGAATACAATAGAGCACTTCATTTAAAACTTGACAAGTCAGATATTGATCATACATATCAAGAATTTGAAGGTAAACACGAATGGACATATTGGCAAAAACATATTGAGCGGACCTTGATTTTCTTTAACGGAATAAAGTAAGCTCGTTTATTACCGATTTAGAATTTATTCTACCATAAATGTCTATTGTTCAGTTTTTGTCAAGTTAGATTTACTTGAGAACATATACAGTATCTGTACATTGTTAGACCGTAAAATAAACAGTCCAGTATAGGTCATGTAATATTTGAAACGGCTAAAAGAAATAGCGTAATCAAATTTTAAAAAAGAAAAACTACAATTCCCGAATATGAAGGAAATAGAATTTAATTCGAAAAATTGGGATTTAATTATCGACTCTCCGGGTAGAATAAATATTATTGGTGAGCATACCGACTACAATAACGGCTTTGTACTTCCTACAGCCATTGATAAAAAAATTCAACTCAAATTCAATAAAAATGAAAGTGCCACGACCTGTAATATTCATAGTTGCAATTTTAACGCAAGTCTAACTTTTGAACTTAATAATATTAGTACGAGCGATAACCAGTGGGAAAATTATGTTTTGGGAGTTATATATGAACTACAGCAACTGACCGATAAGCTAAAAGGGTTCGATTGTATTTTAGATAGCGACATACCTGTAGGATCAGGTATTAGCTCTTCGGCCGCTTTAGAATGCGGCATTGCATACGGACTAAACGAACTTTTTGAATTAGGACTCTCGAAACAAGAAATCGTAGCATTATCTCAACGTGCAGAACATAATTATGTGGGTACAAAATGTGGTATCATGGATCAATTCAGCTCAGTAATGAGCAAAGCAGGGCATGTAATCTTGTTAGATTGTAAATCTCTTGATTATGAGTATGTTCCCATAGCAATTGCTCCATATAAAATTCTTTTATTGAATACGAATGTTTCGCATAATTTAGCTTCTGGCGAGTACAATGTGCGTCGGAGTCAATGTGAAGAAGGGGTAGCGATTATTCATGAAAAATATAATGAGGTAAGTTCTTTACGCGATGTTTCGATGACCATGTTAGCTGAATTTAAAAATGAACTTTCTGAAGATGTTTTTAATCGCTGTACGTATATCATTGAAGAAAAAGAACGTGTGTTGAAATCGGTAGAAGCCTTAAAAGAATCATCTCTACACCAATTAGGAAAATACATGTTTGAGACCCACCATGGTTTACAGCACCTTTATGACGTAAGCTGCCCAGAACTTGACTTTTTAGTTGATTTTTCTAAAAATTATGATGCCATTCTTGGAGCGAGAATGATGGGTGGTGGTTTTGGTGGTTGCACCATAAATCTAATACATGAAGATGCGGTACCGCAATTTATTGAAGAAGCCACCAGCGCATATTATAATAAATTCAATATTAAATTAACCGCTTTCGAAGCAATGCCAAGTGAAGGTACTAGTATCAAAACCAACAATTTATATTGTAATCTAGCTTGATTATTCAATTAAAAGGAAATTTAGCTCAATATGATATATTTTCAACATACTTAACTTAATTTACAAACCAAACAACAAATAAAAATGAAAAAAAATAATATTAGATTATTATCACTAGCATGTTTGTTCATCTTTACCGCATGTTCAGAAACTAAAAAAACTGAAAAAGAAAAGCAGACAGTAGAAGAAGAAATAACAATTACCGATGAGCTTATAGATGAATTAGGTATTACTAATCGAGACTCATTAAGTGCCGCTTCAAAAAGAGCGTTACAATGGCCACAAGATTTAGGAAATGAATGGTTTATTCAATTTTCTAATCTTAAACCTTTAAAGGGTGACTTGGCGTATGAAGAAGGTGTCGTAAGAAGAGACCCTAGTGCCGTCATTAAAGAAAATGGAAAATATTACGTTTGGTATAGTAAAAGTGTAGGACCGTCTCAAGGTTTTGGCGGCGACATTGAAAATGACAAAGTTTTTCCGTGGGATCGCTGCGATATTTGGTATGCAACATCTGAAGATGGTGAAACTTGGAAAGAAGAAGGTCTAGCAGTAGCAAGAGGCGAAAAAGGAACTTATGATGACCGCTCAGTGTTTACGGTAGAAATCATGAAATTTGAGGATAAGTATTATTTATGCTACCAAACGGTAAAATCACCTTATAATGTTCGAGTCAAAAATCAAGTAGGGTTGGCATGGTCAGATTCACCTAACGGACCATGGACCAAAAGTGAAGAGCCTATTTTAAGCCCGGCAGACAATGGTGTTTGGAAAGGAGAAGAACAAAACAGATTTTTAGTAGAGAAAAAAGGAGATTTTGACAGTCATAAAGTACATGACCCATGCATTATTCCTTACAAGGGGAAATTCTATTTGTATTATAAAGGAGAACAAATGGGAGAAAAAATCACTTTTGGAGGTAGACAAATTCGTCATGGAGTTGCTATTGCAGATAACCCACTGGGTCCATATGTAAAATCACCTTACAACCCTATCAGCAATAGCGGACACGAAATTTGCGTATGGCCTTATAATGATGGTATTGCTGCCTTAATTACTACAGATGGTCCTGAAAAAAACACAATTCAATGGGCACCAGATGGTATTAATTTTGAGATAATGTCAGTAATTCCTGGGGTTTCCGCACATGCAATTGGTTTAGACAGATCAGCTGACAATGAAAAAGAACCGACTGAAATTTTACGTTGGGGGCTTTCACATATCTACAATAATAGTGATTACCAAAGTATAATGAGCTTTACATCTGAAAGAAAAACTACCCATGCCGCAAAAGGAGAAAAAGCAAAATAAATAAATTTCAAATTATTAAAAAGAGGAGCATTTAAAAGTGCTCCTTTTTTTTATGCCCATATCGTATGCTAAATAATAGTAATTTTACGTTAGAATTCTTTCAATGAACAAAACTAAACCCAATTTAAAATCAGAGTATAATGTACCAAATCTTGAAAGAGGTTTACTGGTCATTGAGTTATTGGCTACAAAAAAAAGCGGCCTTACCTTAGCTGAAATTACCGAAACGTTGTCATTAACGAAAACTTCTGCATTCAGGGTAGTTAGCACGTTAATTTTCAAGAACTACTTACAAAAAAACGAAACTACCAAAAAGATTACACTCTCCAGAAAAATGCTTTCATTAGGCATTTCTTCTATGACCGAACAAAGCATTGTTGAAATGTCTATTGATGTAATGCGCGCCTTAAGAGATGAGTTAAAAGAGTCTGTTATGTTGGGTATTTTACTGGGCGATAAAGGCACTATTTTAGAACAAGTATCTTCATCTTATCCCGTAAAACTATTTGTAGAACAAGGCACTCAATTCAGTTTACATAGCTCTGTGGGCGGTAAATGTATTTTATCATATTTACCAAAAGAGGAATCTGATGAAATTTTAAAAAAAATTACACTTACTAAATTCACAAAAAATACCATTACTTCTAAAAAAGATTTTAGAAACACCCTACAAGAAGTGAAGAAAAATGGATTTGCGATAGATAATGGTGAAGATATACAAGGTATTCATTGTATTGGCGCACCAATTTTCAATGAATCAGGGTATCCTGTAGCGGCCCTTTGGATCACTGCACCACATGGTAGATTACCCCATGATGAATTTGATGCCAAAGGAAAAATCATAGCTCAATATGCGCTTGACATTTCAATAAAATTGGGTTATATATCACAATAGAACTTTAACAAATCATTTCTTGTTCTCAGATACCATAAGCCCTTTTTAAAGGGTTTTTTTATATCTAAATATCTCCTTATCTAATATTTAACAATTAAACTTTAGTATATGATAATTTATTAGTTGCTGGTTATATAAATAATTGTATATTTATTTCAAATATGAAACTAGTTTACTATTTGAAACAAATTAAGTAATGAAAGCAACGATTTACGAAGGCAATAAAACATTCACTGTCATAGACAAAGAAATTGAGCAACCCGCCCAAGGTGAAGTTAGAATTAAAGTAGCTTATTCTGGTGTTTGCGGTACAGATGTTCACATCTACCATGGCATGATGGATAAACGTGTAGCAATGCCACAAACTATTGGGCATGAAATGTCTGGTACTATTGATGCCGTTGGCGAAGGTGTTGAGGGGTATGATGTGGGAGAGAAAGTAGTCGTACGCCCATTAGATGACAGAAAAGTAAAAGCTTCTGACAAAGGTTTTAATCACATTTGTGAAGAATTAAAGTTTATAGGAATTGATAGTCCTGGATCCATGCAACAGTATTGGAATGTACCATCTTTCGTACTACATAAATTAAAAGCAGAAACCGATTTAAAACTGGCCGCTTTAATAGAACCATTATCTGTTGCAACACATGATGTTCGCAGAAGTGGGTTGGTAAAAGGTGAAACTGCAGTTGTTTTAGGTGGTGGACCAATTGGGTTATTAGTTGCCATGGTAGCTAAAGAAGTAGGTGCTCAAGTAATAATCTCAGAAGTGAACCCTAAACGTATTGCAAAGGCAAAAGAATTAGGTTTTGACGCAGTTAACCCTATCGAATTAGACTTAGTAGAATACGTAAAAAGCAAAACCGAAAATCGCCGTGCAGATGTAGTTTTTGAAGTTGCTGGGGTGCAACCTGCATTAGATATTATGTGTGAAGTTGCTGGTATTAGAGGTAGAATTTTAATGGTGGCCATTCATGGTGAGAAAAAACCAGTTGATTTATTCAAATTTTTCTGGAAAGAATTGAGCTTAATAGGTGCTCGAGTTTATGAAAAAGAAGATTACGAAAAAGCCATTGAACTGATCACTCTAAATGAATTACCATTTTCACAAATGATAACAGATGTTCAACCTTTAACGAATATTCAACAAGTATTTGAAAACATAGATAATAACCCCGACGGACTAAAAGTCTTGATGGATTGTCAATTATAAATAAAATATACAATGAGCATATTAGACAGTTTCAACCTAAATGGAAAAGTAGCATTAGTTACAGGTTGTAAAAGAGGTATTGGTAAAGGAATGGCTTTGGCATTGGCAGAAGCCGGTGCGGACATTATAGGTGTATCTGCAACTTTAGAAGCATCAGGTAGTGCAGTTGAAAAAGAAGTTACCGCATTAGGTAAAAAATTTACGGCTTACCAATGTGATTTTTCAGATAGAAAAGCGCTTTATAAATTTATCAAAGACGTAAAAGCAAACCACCCTACAATAGATATTTTGGTAAATAATGCAGGTACAATTTTAAGAACACCGGCAGCAGAGCACCCAGATGAAATGTGGGATAAAGTGATAGAAGTCAATCAAAACGCACAATTTATCTTGACACGAGAAATTGGGAAAGATATGATTGCCCGTGGTTCTGGAAAAATAGTATTTACTGCATCATTACTAACCTACCAAGGTGGCATCACTGTACCAGGGTATGCGGCTAGTAAAGGCGCTATCGGTCAAATGATTATGGCATTTGCAAACGAATGGGCAGGTAAAGGCGTGAATGTTAATGGTATTGCACCTGGCTATATATCCACAGACAATACAGAGGCATTACGTAATGACCCAGAAAGAGCTAAATCTATCTTATCGCGTATACCAGCTGGTAGATGGGGTGAGCCTACCGATTTTGCCGGACCAATTGTTTTCTTATGCTCTAAAGCATCAGATTATATGCATGGATCAATTACCCTAGTTGACGGCGGTTGGATGGGTAGATAATTTAATTTCAAAAAAAGGTATAAAGTGCATCATCGGTATTTAAAAATATTATTAATTCTGCTAGGCTTTTTTAAGGTGAGTTTTTTAACTGCTCAGCAGCAACCAAATATTGTTTTTATTTTATCAGATGATGCAGGTTATGCCGATTTTGGCTTTCAAGGAAGCAAAGAATTTAAAACACCTGAATTAGATAAACTTGCAGAAAACAGTGTAAAATTTTCTCAAGCCTATGTAAGCGCAGCAGTTTGCGGACCATCACGAGCAGGAATGTTGACTGGCAAATACCAACAGAAATTTGGTTTCGAAGAAAACAATGTTCCTGGGTACATGAGTGCATCTGGTCTAGTAGGTGATGAAATGGGATTACCTCTTGATCAAACAATTATAGCAGAACATTTAAAAGAAGTTGGTTACAAAACTGCTCTATTTGGAAAATGGCATCAAGGTAATGCAGATCGCTTTCACCCAACTAAACGTGGGTTTGATGAATTTTATGGCTTTCGAGGTGGAGCCCGAAGCTATTTACCATACGATGAAAAAAATACAACCAATAGAATTGAAGATAGACTTGAACATGGCTACGGAAATTTCTTAGAACACAAAGGCTATTTAACCGATGAACTAGCTAACGAAGCAATCTCTTTCATCGATAAAAATAAAGAAAATCCATTTTTTATCTATTTGTCTTTTAATGCAGTTCATACTCCTATGGAGGCTACTGCAGTAGATTTAAAGCAATTTCCAAATTTAAAAGGGAAAAGAAAAACATTGGCCGCCATGACTTTAGCTATGGATCGTGCCATTGGAAAGGTTTTACAGGAACTTAAAAAACGTGGGTTATCAGACAATACATTAATTGTTTTCACCAATGATAACGGTGGCCCATCAGACGCTAATGAATCAGATAATAGTCCGTTAAGTGGTACGAAAGCAAATCATTTAGAAGGTGGTATAAGAGTACCATTTTTAATGTCGTGGCCAAACCTACTAAAGAAAAACACAACCTACCACTACCCTATTAGCACCTTAGACCTATTTCCTACTTTTTTAGTAGCTGCAGGAGGAAAAATTGCAGATACTAAAGATTTAGACGGCGTTAATCTTATTCCCTATTTAAAAGGTGAAAAAACAGATGCTCCTCATGAATTTCTGTATTGGAAAAAAGAAAATAGAGGCGCTATTAGAAATCAAGATTGGAAACTACTACGATTTCCTGACCGACCCGCAGAATTGTACAATATTAAAAATGACATGTCAGAAACCAACAATTTGGCAGCACAGTATCCTGAAAAGGTAAAACAACTTTACAAACAATTATTCAAATGGGAGCTTACGTTAGAAAGACCTCTTTGGCAATTAAGACGAGAATTTGAAGGTAAAGCAGCAGATAGAATGGATGCCTATAAAAAAACGAATACAAAACAATAATACCATATACTATGTCAACAATTAAGGATTACCAGCTTTTTATTAACGGAGAATGGAGAACATCAACTTCAGGAGAAACTATTGATATCATTAGTCCTTCTAATGGAGAAGTTGTAGCACGTGTACAAAATGGTACTGCAGAAGAAGCTATAGAAACATTGAAACATGCCGATAAAGCTCAAAAAGAATGGAAAAAACTACCTGCTAGAACAAGAGCTGATCTATTGTATAAATTGGCTGATGAAATTGATGCAAATACAGAGCATTTAGCTCAATTATTAACAAAAGAACAAGGTAAACTTTTAAAGGTTGCTCGTTTTGAGGTAGCCGTTACCGCTTCCTTTATAAGATATGCTTGCGAAGGTGCACGCAGAATTGAAGGTGATATTATACCTTCTGACAACCCTAACGAACAAATCTGGATTCAGAAAGTTCCTCGTGGTGTTGTTGTTGCCATAACAGCATGGAATTTTCCATTGGCACTGGCAGGCCGTAAATTAGGTCCAGCCTTAGTTGCCGGAAATACCATTGTCATTAAGCCAACTTCTGAAACGCCTATAGCTACTTTAGAATTAGGGAATTTAGCCAATAAAGTTGGTATACCTGCAGGGGTAATCAATATTTTAACCGGTCCGGGTAGAGCAATGGGTAATGCCTTGGTCGAGAGTCCACTTTGTAAAATGGTAACCATGACAGGTTCTACACCTGTTGGTCAGCAAATAGCTAGGAATGCTGCACAAAATCTAACACATGTTCAATTAGAACTAGGTGGTAAAGCACCTTTTATCGTTTTTGAAGATGCAGATATTGATGCTGCCGTAGATGCCGCTTTACATTCTCGTTTTGATAATTGTGGGCAAGTATGTACCTGCAATGAAAGAATGTATTTGCATGAAGGTATTTATGATGCGTTTATGGAAAAATTCATAGCAAAAACAAAAGCCATAAAGGTTGGAGATCCTATGTTAGAAAATACAGATATGGGCCCTAAAGTAAATGCAGCAGAATTAAAACATATGGAGCACTTAGTAGCTGTTAGTATCAAAGAAGGAGCAACTGTTGCTACAGGTGGCAAAAGACCAGAAGGTGCGGAGTTCGAAAAAGGATTTTGGTTCGAACCTACTGTTTTAACCAACGTAACTCAAGACATGACGATTGTTCATGAAGAATCGTTCGGTCCTATTTTACCGGTTTTAAAATTCAAGACTTTTGAAGAAGTTATTGGGTATGCGAACGATTGTGAATACGGTTTGGCCGCAATGGTTTTTACCAATGACATGAATACCATCATGAAGTGTAACGATGAATTGGAATACGGTGAAATATACGTGAATCGTGGTCATGGTGAACAACACCAAGGTTTCCATAATGGATATAAATTATCTGGTTCTGGTGGTGAAGATGGTAAATATGGTTTTGAACAATATATGGAAAAGAAGACCTTTTACGTAAGACATAAAGCATAAGTCTTACTTAGCACTATTAACTCCACTTACTAGTACCCTTTAGAAAAGATAAAATGAGCACAAAAATTAAGAGCGTAATCTCCAAACTTTTTAAAGTTCCGTTACCTGAAGTAATGAACGATGCAAAACATGGAGACCATACACATTTCGAATTAGTAACTACCACCATTACTCTAGAAGATGGTAGCGAAGGCACTGGGTATACATATACAGGTGGAAAGGGAGGTTTTTCTATAAAGGCAATGATCGATCATGATTTTGCCAATGTTCTCGTAGGTAAAGATGGTATAGATATAGATGGTATTTATGATTTTATGGAGTGGCATATACATTATGTAGGCCGTGGTGGCATTGCATCTTTTGCTATTTCTACCATTGATATTGCCCTTTGGGATATAAAATGTAAAAAAGCCGGTCAGCCTTTATGGAAAATGGCTGGCGGCAATGGTAATACCTGTAAAGCATACTGTGGCGGTATCGATTTACAATTTTCCATAGAAAAGCTTTTAAACAATATGAGTACCTATTTGGATAACGGATTCAACGCCGTAAAAATCAAAATTGGGAGAGAAAACTTAGAAGAAGACTTAGAACGAATTAAGGCTGTTAGAGAATTTATAGGTCCTGATGTAACTTTTATGGTAGATGCCAATTATTCTATGTCCATAGAAAAAGCGATCAAGGCAATTGAAGGATTTAAACAGTATGATATTACTTGGTTTGAAGAGCCGATTATACCAGATGATTACAAAGGTTTTGCCGAAATAGTGGAAAAAACAGGTTTCCCATTAGCTATGGGAGAAAATTTACATACCATTCACGAATTTGAGTATGCCTTTGACCAAGCTAAACTGTCTTTCATTCAACCAGACGCCTCTAATTGTGGTGGTGTTACCGGTTGGCTTAAAGCTGCACGTTTAGCAGATAAGCATGGCATACCCGCATGCTCTCACGGTATGCAAGAATTACATGTAAGCTTAGTATCGGCACAACCCAATTCAGGTTGGCTTGAAGTACATAGTTTTCCTATAGACCAGTATACTACACGACCGTTAGTGGTAGAAGATTATAGAGCTGTAGCTTCTAATGAACCAGGAACAGGCGTAGTATTCGATTGGAAAAAATTAGCCCCTTATCAACAATAAGAAATATATGAAACCAGAAAAAAAAGATTTCGGAAATTTAGAAGGAGAAAAGGTTGATCTGTATACGCTGATGAATTCTAAAGGAATGGTCGTAAAAATAACCAACTATGGCGCTACGATTACATCGATACAAATTCCTGATTCTAATGGAGAATTGAAGGAAATTACTTGTGGTTTTGATACTTTAGAAGGGTATTTTACCGATGATTACAAAACAAATTCACCTTACTTTGGCTCTACAGTTGGCAGGTATTGTTCTCAAATTAAAGATGCTAAATTTAGCTTAAATGGTAAAACATATCATTTAGCAGATAATTGTGGCCCTAATAATTTACATGGCGGGGTTGTTGGTTTTGACAAAAGAATATGGAATATCTCATTAGCTGATGATGAACAATCAACAATTAAAATGTCATTACTTAGTAAAGATTTGGAAGAAGGTTTTCCTGGTAATGTACAGGTTGAAGTTTCTTTTACTTTGACAGATGACAATGAATTGAAAATCGACTATAATGCAACGACTGATGCCGATACTCCGCTTTCCATTACCAACCACACCTATTTTAATTTAACTGGCTTTACCGAGTCAGTAGAAAATCATATCGCAAAAGTACACACGAACAAACGTTTAGAACTTGATGACACCGGTGCTGCTACAGGAAAAATTATTAATGTAGAAAAACAGCCAGACGACTTAACAGAAGGAAAACGTATAGGAGACGTACACGATGCTATAAATGACGGATTTGAGCATTTCTACATCTTTGACAATCAAAAAGAAGATTTAAACCAGGTTGCTTCAATCTCAACCGCTAAAGAGGAACTGAGTTTAGATGTCTTTTCTACAGAACCTTGTATGTTGTTTTACACAGGCAAATACACCTCAGATGATTTAAAAAGGGAAAACGGAATTCAATACGGAAAATATAGAGGTTTCTGCTGTGAAACTCATAGATACCCTAATGGGCCCAATATTGAAGGCTCACCAAAATCAATTACTAAAGCAGGTGAGCATTTCAAAAGCACAACTGTTTTTAAATTTTCATTTTAATTACAACTAATCAACTCACTAAATAACCAATTATGACAGAAGGAGTTTTACTGGCCATTTTTGCCGGACTAATGTTAGGGCTTTATGCCTTACCCGAGAAATTCACCAAAGACTTTAAGTATGAAAATACATGGAGCTTATTCTTTTTACTAACCATGTTCGTGGTACCCATTATAGCATCTATTAGCCTTATCAACGGCTTTGGAGATATATTCGGCAACATGCCAACAGAGATATGGATAAAAATGGGGTTAACCAGTTTTCTATGGGGCGTGGGAGTTATGATGTGGAGTAAAGCCATTAACCATATTGGGTTGTCTTTAGGTTTTTCTCTCTTTATCGGTACAATTATTTTAGTGGGATCGGTATTACCGTTTATTGAAGATGGCTTACCACCTACAAATAAATTAACTACCATCCTATTAGGCTTGTTCGTTGTATTAATAGGGATTTTTGCTAACGGTAAAGCAGGTTTTATTCGGGAAAAAGTTGAAAAGGACAATCATGCCAATAGCGAACAAAAAGGTTCTATGGCAACAGGTATTTTAATCGCTGTTATTGGCGGTTTACTTGCAACTGGCTTTAGTTATGCGAATGCAGCTGGCAGACCTTACTTACATGAAGCTAGTCAGGCCGCAGGTAACGCAGAGTGGATTACCGCAGTGGCCGTAATGTTCCCGATTTTTATTAGTGGTGGTATAGTAATGACCGCTTATTTTCTTTGGCAGTTAAGTACTAAAAAGGCATGGGGAGATTTTAAAACTCCTGCATTCGGCAAAAACTTTGTATTAATATTAGTCATGGCTTTTTTCCATTACGCAGCGTCTGCCCTATTTGCTTTTGCGGCATACAAGTTGGGTGCATCGGGCAATACGGTTGGGTATGCAATATTTAATACAGCTTGTGTGGTAACAGCTATTATAAGTGGTATTATCACTAAAGAATGGGTCAATGCTTCACCAAAAGCCAGAAAGTTCTTGTACATGGGCTTAAGCTGTATGGTAATAGGTATTATCATAGTTGCCTATAGCAATAGTCTTACTTAGGCTACTTAAAAGCATAGTTTAAAAAAACAGAAGCCAGATCATATGATCTGGCTTCTGTTTTTATTTATTCAGGTTTGTACACCCGTATCCAATCTACATGCATAATTGTGTTTTCTTCATTTGTGACCGTTGGGTCATTTAAAAAATCTATACCCTGGGTTGTTCTCCACGACTGGGCGGCAGCACTAATAATCATGTGCATTGGTTTTGTTAAACCATTACCGTTAGTATAGTTTTCTGGATCTATTTCGTCAACAGGCGTTGTGCGAACTAAAACACCATCTACATAATACGACAAACTCCAAGGATCTTCCCAAAGAACGCCATAATTATGATATTCTTCTGACCATATTGTTCCATTGCCGTCAGCATACCAAGTTTCTGGACCAGTTGGTTGATAATCTTGAAAAGGCTCTCGAATAAAAACATGATGGCTCAAATGTAATCGTTTAGAGAAATAGTCGTTACTTTTTGCACCGAACGCTTCTAAATTATCAATCTCTTCAGTAGAATCATCACTTAACATCCATACAGCAGATGATAGCACAGATTCACTGAGTTTCACCCTAACCTCCATATACATAGGGTACGATGTTTTTGCCTTAGAAGTAACGCATCCGGTCAATATCTTACCATCGACGATGTTAGCTTTAAAAACAAGCTCACCTGCATCAATAGAAGATTGTTCAGGGGTATATCTAGTTATTCCCGGACCCGTCCATCCGTTGAAAAAACTATCTTTCCAGTTAGTAGAAAATTCAGCAGAAGATTTGCCGTTTTCGTAATTAAATTCACTTGAAACTAAAGGTTGAATAGTCCATACGGTCCCTTCTTCCTTCGGGCTAGGCAAAAAGGAAACTTCATTCTCAGTTGCATTATTTTCTTCTACCACAACTTCTTCTTCATCAACGATTTCTTCATCTATTATTTCCTTAGAATCGGGCTCATCAATTGTAGGCTCATTGTTTTGACTAGAACAACTACCAAGAAACAAACTTTCAATCAACACAATTAAAACGAGGGATTTCTTCATATTTTTTAAATTTCTAAATAATTATTTTTATAGATAAGATTATAGAACATACTATCTAAAAAAGGTAATGTACTAGACAAAGTCGTATTCGTATTTTGTAACAAATTTGACATACAACATTTACTATTTAATGCATATTAAAAGAGGGAAAACAGTGCTATGCTTCCCCCTTTTCTAACAAATTACTAACTCAACAACTTTTACTTATTTATTTTCCTTTCATGAAGTACATTTAAGGTTTATTTACCACTTCAGTAATAGTAATATCATCAATAGTAAATAATAACTCTGCGCCATTATTTTGATTATTACCTCTAATTAAAATTTCACTGGTTGTATCACTTAAGAAGTTAAATTCATCAGAACTAATGTAAACCCATTTATCAAGAGGTGTTGATGCATTAAGTTCTGCTATAAAAACTTCTTTAAAAGGAGGAACCACATAAAATCTAAGATCTGCTGTACCTGAAACCGGAGTAGTAATATAAACCCAAGCTCCTAACTTATAATTTTTACCTGCCTCGAAAGTAAACTTGGCATTATCGATAGCCTCAGGTTTGTAAGCGTATATCATACCGCCATTTGCCTCTATTGCAGCCTGAGTAGCCATTGTACCAGTTTTAGCTCTTGCGTCGGTCACGGCTGCCGTGAATTGGCCCCAAACGCCTCCCCAACCAACATCTCTCCAATCAGGACCACCATTCTCCATACTATAATCGTAGCTGGTGCCAATTAAAAGGTTTTGTTCAATCAATATTGCTTGTTGATCAGTAAATGTATCGGCTATAACACCATCTAAGGTTGACAAACTTCCTTTTGTGTAAGAAAGACTAATCATATCATCAGAATAAAACTGAGGTATGTCTAATTTTAACTCTACAAAGTTAGCAGCGTCAGGATCAACCGTAATCGAAGTTATTGCTGGATTAGATATTCCACCATTATCGATCGATACAACAAAATCTGAAGGTACACCTGTAGTTTCATCCATATCTCTACTAAAATTCAAGAATATACTAGTCCCTATTGCTTCAATGCCATCTAATTGCACTGGCTCAGTAGAAGGTATTACATTAATCAAACTTGAAAGGGTAATTATTTCTTCTCCGACTGGTCTTGCCAATGAAGATATAAGCTCTAAGCCAAAAGAACCCGTTTTTTTATAACGTACATCATAAATTCTCTTATCTTCAGATAGGCTAATTCTGGTACCACCTTCTGCAGTCCATAAAAAACTATCAGGACTTCCTTGAGTTGACTCGTCTACTATAAAACGAACCGCCTTACCTGCAGTAACTTCATTATTTGCTCCACTTGTAAGATTTAATTCATCTCCCAGTGATCCATCTTCGTTTAAATTATATGCTTTAAGAACAGTTTTTATTTCAGGAAGTACGGTTACAACAAAAGTGGTATCTATTTCTTTACCGATTACATTACCTGCCAGGTCGTAAGCATCGCCCTTAAAAACCTGAGATAAAACTACATCGTGCTCGCCTTCAACATTAAATATCGCCTTTACGTTTTGCTCTGTTGATGTTTCATCATTATCAGACCCAACAATATCTGCCACACCAGTTGGTAAAGTCCATAATCGGGACTGTACTCCAGAAGATAAATCTCCTAAAGTAATGCTATTACCAATTCTAATCGTATTGGTAAAATTCATTTGAGATGTAGCGATAATTCTACTATTAGCTTCATTTAGTTCTATATCATCGTAAATATCTTCACAAGAATACAGACCTAATATAACCGCTACAAATGCTATTAATATTTTAAATTTTGTTTTCATATCTTAAATATTATAAATCATTATTACTTTGTACTTCTCCTGCAGGAATAGGGAGATAATCATGTTGACTTGAACTATATCTATCTATACCGCCTAACGAAAGTAAATTGATCGATCCTTCAATAAAAAGAGGTGCTTGACCTATAAGAGATTCAAAATTATCATTTCTCCAGTTCAAATTGTCGCCCATAGTTGTAAATACATCATCAACGATACCCCAGCGAACTAAATCTGCCCATCTTTGCCCTTCAAAACAAAGTTCTAGTGGTCTTTCTACCATTTGAAGGTGTGTCATTAAATTATCTGCCGTCGGACTTACAAATGGCTGGCTACCATACCTTTGTTTGCTGATATGCAATTGTGGAAAAGTATTTCCGTTATCATCCAAGTACTGTCTTATGGTGATTACACCTGCTCTTGAACGAACCATGTCGATATACTCAATAGCCTCATCTACATCTCCGCTTGCATTTAAAACCGCCTCTGCATACATTAAATAGACATCGGCCAAACGAATATGTCTGAAATTAATTCCACTTCTATTTAAAGCTATTTCTGCTGTACCTTGAAACCAATTCGTATGCTTTTTCACTAAAGCAGTTAAGCCTAGTCCTCTATAGGTATGTACGTTTGCATCCGTATTATCTACACCATAATAGGTGCCTTCAAAGTCTTTTGGGCAAATAGAAGCCGTTAAACGTTGCGAATGTAAATTACCCCCTGCATTGATCGGATTACTTGGATCTATTTCATCGTTCGTAAATAATTCATGCAAATATAAATTTGCCACTACGGTATTAAATCCGCCAAAACCGCCGATGGAAGCATAATTACTTGAAATACCACTAGCTTCAGCACCTGAATTACCAGGGGTATCATCTACGTTATTTCCATTTGCGCCAGGATTGGCTGTAGAACTGTATGCTACCTCTAAAATTGATTCAGAATTAAATTCATTCTGATCGCTGAAATTGTCTAAAGAGTTTGGGACTAAGGCATATACACCAGAATCTATAACTTCTTTAAAGTCATCGGCAGCAAGTTGCCAGTCTTTAGCAAATAAATATACCTTACCTCTTAAAGATGTTGCTGTACCAGAGGTTACTCTGCCTAAATCTGAACTATTTTCCCAAGTAAGTGGTAAGTTATCTTTTGCATAATTTAAATCTGGTAAAATTACTTGCTGTGTAACTTCTTCGATTGAGCTCAGAGCTTTACTTAATTCGGTTGTAGAAACCTCGGTACGTATTACTGCTTTACCATAAGTATGAACCAATTGAAAATAGAAGAAAGCCCTTAATAATCTTGCTTGCCCTAAAATAGCTTCTTTTTCACCTGTGGCAAAAATAGTCTCATCGGCAAGTTCAATATTAGTTATTATCTGATTAGCTCTAAAAATTCCAATATATAATTGATTCCACTTATTTACTATTTGCTCGCTATTATCCGTATAGCTTAATTGTCTAAAAATGTTCCATCTACCGAAGAAAGAATAGGTATCTGCAATGTCAGCCCTAATTATTTCTTGTGATAATCCACTACCGCTTACTGCCTGAAACTGCATTGCGCCATATACTGTGGTTAAAGCAGTATTGAACTGAGTTGGTGTATTCCAAAACGTAGCGTCTGTAATGGAGTTAGGATTATCTACTGTTAAAAATTCATCCTCTGAACAACTAGCTAGAGATAATATACAGCATGCCACCATTGTAATGGACCATACTTTGTGTTTTAATATAACGTGTATCATTTTTTTCTTAATTAGTTATTAAAATTTAATATTGGCCCCTAGAACAAAACGCCTAGCCACAGGGTAATTACCCCTATCAACACCCCTTGTGCTTATACCGTTACCACCAACTTCTGGATCATAACCAGTATAATTAGTTACTGTAAAAGGATTAAAGCCTGTTACATATAATCGTATGCTACCAAGTTTGGTTTTATCTAGTAATTCTTGAGGTAAAGAATACCCCAAAGTAATGTTTCGAATTCTTAAATACGTACCATCTTCTATCCAATAATCTGATCTTGCTCTAATGCTTTCCGTAGCTTCGCTATTTCTATAACTTGGAATATCAGAAGTAGGGTTTTGTGGAGACCATTGATAAAATTGATCTAAATGTCTACCTTGAGTGTAGGCGAAAAAACGTGCCCCGTTAAATAACTCTGCACCGTAAGACATGTACGTCTGAACCGATAGATCAAAGTTTTTATAGTTTAAATCAAGATTTAAACCAGCTTCCCATTCTGCTTGTCCAGATCCCGCATAAACTCGATCGTTATCATCAATTGCATTATCACCGTTTACATCAGCATAGCGTATGTCACCTTTTGCTGCAGACGGATTGATTTGCTGGTATTCTGCTAATTCTTCATCCGTTTTAATTACCCCTTCATTTCTTAGTAGAAAAAAAGCTCCTGCCTCATGACCTACCGCAAAAAATGTAGTTTCATCTATACTATTACCTAAAGAAAATGTTGGTCTACCATTAGAGTACCCACGTTCTATTCCATTAAGATCTACAATCTCATTGGTGTTTTTAGTAAACGTAGAAGAGATATTATATTTTAGTCCATTTTTTAATTCACTTTTAAATCCTAATGCAATTTCTATACCTTCATTGGTCATTTTACCTGCATTAATAAATATTGGATTATAAACGGTTTCTGCACCAGGTGCTGATGTACCTAAAGACGGTGGTGTTTGAAATGGCAACAACATATCTTGCTTATCATTACTATAAAAATCAGCAGTTAAGGTCAATTTATTTTGAAACATAGCTAAATCAAGTCCGATGTTTTTCGACACACTCGTTTCCCATTTCAAATCCGGATTTGCATTTCTTCTTTGGATCAAACCAGAAGCTATAGCTTCATTAGGTCCGAATAAGTAATTTACACCTGTTTCAATTTGAGTCGATGCAGCATAAGGCTGAACATCTTGGTTACCCAATTCTGCATAACTTGCTCTAAGCTTTAAGTTATTGACAGCATCGCCCAAAAATGAATTTTTAAAGAAATTTTCTTCGGCAACATTCCAGCCTATTGATATACCTCCAAAAGTACCATATCTATTATCTGGTCCGAATTTAGAAGAACCATCTCTACGAATACTTGCGGAAAGTAAGTAACGTTCATCAAAACTGTATTGAACTCTACCCAATAAACCAGATAGTGTATAGTTATTTACAAAACTGGTGGGGGTTGTAGCAGAAAAAGCCTGACCTATTTCTTGTGTACTATTTGTTGGGAAACCAATACCACCTATGGTAAGTTGTTCCGATGAAAAATCTTCATATGAAGATACCACTGTTGTGTTTACTTTATGACCACCGAATTTTACATCGTAGTTTATCATATTTTCAAGCACCCTTCTAGTAGACATGGTAAAATCTTTTTGAAGTTGAGCCTCAAGCGTAGAAGCCGTTGCATTTATTACCCCATCTCTACCATAAATTAAAAATGTAGGTCTAAAGAATTTTCTATTATAATCAAATTTATTATTACTTAAACTCAACTTATAAGTCAATCCTTTCGCTAATTCATACTCCATATTGAATGCAATATTGGTAGAAGTTGTTTTTCTATCATCAATGTTCAATAATTGTTTTGCTAAAAAGCCAAAATAGATCGTATTATCTACTGGTATTGTTACTACATTATCTTCACTAATATTTAAATCACCTAAAGGTAACTGCCATGGGTTTTGACCAATACTATATTCATAATAGGCAAAAGGCTCTTGCTCTCTATTTTCTTCTGTATAGGCAACAGTAGCAAATGCCTTAAATTTTCCTTTAGTAAAATTAGCTGTCAGTCTAGAACTCAATCTGTCAAAACCAGATTTAATCAGCACACCTTCTTGGTCGTTATAACTGGTACTGAACCCTAAATTTAAACCTTTAGATCCGCCGCTTATACCTAACTCATAGTTTCTAAATAATGCGTTGTTGTTTTGTACATCTCCAACGAAATCACTATCAAAATCCAATAATTCAGGAGAAGTAATAAAATACCCTGGAAGGTTACCCGCGTTTAAAACATTATCTACAGAAAAATCTGCAAACAACTGTTGTTGGGTATTCATTAAAGGTGTTCCTGAAGTTATATTCTGAATACCTGTGTACGTTGAAAAGTTAACACCCAACTTCCCTTCTTTACCAGTTTTGGTCGTAATTAAAATAACCCCGTTTGAAGCTCTTACTCCATAAATAGAAGCCGCAGCACCATCTTTTAAGATGTCTATAGTCTCTACTTGATCAGGCGCAATGTTTGGATTAGATTCATAAGGAACCCCATCTACAACATATAATGGCTCTAAACTACCAAGCAAAGACCCTACACCTCTTATTTGAATGTTGGCAGCTTCACCCGGACGCCCACTTGCAGCTTGAATATTTACACCCGCTACTCGCCCTTGTAGAGATTCACTGACATCAGATACAGGGGCAATACTAATAATATCAGACTTTACTTGTACTACAGCACCGGTTACTTCTTTTTTCTTTTGAGTACCATAACCTACAACTACTACTTCGTCTAACAGCGCAAGATCTTCAACAAGAACTATTTTCAAATTCTTACTTGCACCTACACTTACCTTTTTAGTTTTAAAACCAATTGATGAAATCACTAAAACATCGCCTGATGCAGCATTGATTGAAAAAATTCCATCAAAATCGGCAACGGCACCTTTAGTTGTTCCTTCAATAAGAACGGTTGCACCTGGTATTGGCGTACCTTGTTCATCACTTACGGATCCATTAATTACATCTTGGGCAAAACCTTGTTGCATTGCCAAGATTACAAATAGAGAAAACACTGAAAGCATCCTCTTCCATAATTTGTCCTTTTTCTTCATAAATAAAATTGAGTTAATTAATAATTAAGTTGTGGTGAGTTATTTTTAATAAATTCTTATTTAGATTCTAAAATTATAATCAAATGATAAATTTACTGGGTCTAAATTATTAATTTGATATTGTTATTTTAAGAAATAGGACTCAACAAAAACTGAACAAATCATAAAAAAAAGACTTATTTATCAGTGTTTTAAGCAATACTAAACACAACTAGACAGTAATTTTGATAGTATTTTCAGAAACCGTTGAGTAATAATTAAAAAGAAGAGTAAAAATGACGCTATGAATAAAAAACTAAAGAACTTTTAGGATTAGAAAAATTCTTATTTATTGGTTTGCTATAAATTCGGTAAGATTATCATTACGGTCAAGTTTCAATTTTTTTCTTAAACGATAACGAGATGTGTGCATACTTTCAATTGAAATACCTAAAAGCGATGCCATTTCTTTACTAGAAAAATTGAGCTTTACCAGTGCGCAAAGTTTTAAGTCTGTTTGACTCAAAGAAGGGTAAGCTTCTTTAAGATTTTTATAAAAACTTTGATTTATAGCAGTAAACCTGGCCTCAAATTCTTTCCAGTTACCGCTGGGGCTACCTTGTGCAGTATTAATAATTCTATTGAGAGCAGAAACGTCTAAATTTTCTCTATTCTTGCCAATAGTATCTTTCATTTTTTTAATAAACTCTTCTTTCTCTATCAATTGCAATGCAGAAGACGTAAGTTCATTATTCTTCAATTCTAATATTTCATTAGATTTCTGTAATTCAACAACCCGCTTTTCTTCAAGTGATTTTTTTTCTAGCTTATGTTTACGTCTAATATTACGAATGAATAAAAATCCAAGAATTAACAAAGAAGCCACAACCACAAACATCAATGAAAACTTTAATACCCATAGCTTTTCTTCATTTTCCAAATTGGCCAGGCGCTGCTCTTTTATTAATTCTTTTTCTTTTTCTTTCTGCAAGCGATACTTATCATTAATTTCAAACAAATGTTGATTATTCTTACTCTTTCTACCAAAAATTGATTCATTCAATTCATTTGCCGCCTCTAAATGAAAAAAAGCGCTTTCAAAATCTTTCTCCTCTTTTTCTAAAAGAGCCAAAGCTTCTTGCACCATCAACTTATAATTAGAATGATTACTATACACCTTCGTATAAGCTAATGATTGTTCAAAAAACTTTTTACTCGTTCTTATATCACCCTTCATAAAATATACTTGACCAATTAAGTAGTCTATTATAATTAAGTAAGACGGGTTTTTTAAAGTAAACTCATTTCTAGTTCTATTTAATTTAAGTAATGCCATTTCAAAATTGCCGTCAATCGCATCTTGGTAGCCCTCTTCTGCATCTAAATAGTTAGATGTAATCTTAAATTGTTTTTTAATAAGGTTACTACTATCCAAATATTTACGAACCATTTTATTATTTCCATTGGTTCTAAACAAAGTTATTAATGCATAATAATCAGTTAATACATTAGTAGAATCTATAACTTTTTTATCAATCATTTTATCCTTTAATCTTAGCGAAAGGTTGAAGTAATTTTTAGCTTCATTGTCACGTCTATAAAATAAATAAAGCCAACCCAAAGCTTGATATAATTTTGCTCTTGCTACATCGTTTTTTGAATTATCGGCAAGAAATAAAGCTTCCCAATAACCATCGTATGAACTTCCATAATCTAAATTATGGGCATATAAATTAGAAAGCTCGTATAAACTATTTACCAAGTTAGCGGTATCTTTTTGCTCTTTATGTAAGTGTATACTTTTCTTATAAAAATTAATAGCACTATCAATATTCGTTGCCTTTAAAGACTCTGCTTTTTTAAAATACTCATCCGATTTATTAATAGTTTGTGCCGACAACACACCACATAGACATACTAAAAGACCTAACGTTAAATAAGAAATTAAATATCTTAACATAGTTTGTAAAGAATAGTTCATACCAAAAATCTTCCCGTTATTATAAAGTTCAATTCAGAAATCAATATATACATTGTCTAGTTCATTATTTTCAAAAACTCCCATTAATTGAGGTTTGTTGAGTTTTTGTCTAGTTGAACAATAAGAATAAATTCTATAATAACTACATATTTGTAAAGCTAAGAATACTGTAATTATTATTGCCTAATATTACAATATTTTGAATTATATCAAACATAAAGTACAATTTCAGCAAATACAAACGAATTAAATCTAGTTGCTTGTCACCAAAAAATTTCATTTTTATACCGCCAAAAGTTCAGTTAAAGTATTATTGAAAAAAGTTTAATAAATATTAATTACATAACATGTTTAGTTTTCTCTAATACAGTACAAGATTAAAATTCACCATAAGCATCATTTTTAAACAAAGAGAATGAAATATAAAATTTTTCTAATCCACCTAATTGCGTTCACACTTTTTAGTTGTTCTACAAAAGAATATTTGACCGCTAACACCGACTTTAATTTTAATTGGGAATTTAAATTAGAAGACTCTACATCTAATCGATTCGATACCACTTGGAAAAAAATAAACCTACCACATGATTGGAGTATTGAATCTCCACTCGATTCAATCAAAGGTGAAGGTGCTACGGGTTATTTATTAGGTGGCACGGGCTATTATAAAAAAGATTTTAACTTAAACTTGAAAAACAATCAAGTTGCCTATTTGGTTTTTGATGGTGTCTATAATAATGCTACAGTAAGCCTAAATAATCAAGAATTAGGCAAACATCCTTACGGCTATGCACCCTTTTATTATGATATTACAGAACAACTACAACAAAATACGAATACAGTACACGTAACTGTAGACAGAACAAGATATGCAGACAGTAGATGGTATACCGGATCTGGTATCTACAGAAATGTAAACCTAATTACAAAAAACAAACTACACATTCCGGTTTGGGGAACCTTCATTACCACACCGCAAGTAAATAAAGATAAAGCCACGGTTAAAATAGAAACTCAACTTCAAAACGGATACTTAGAAGATAAAAAAGCTAAGATTACTACAGATATTTTTACTGACAAGAATATTAAGGTCGGCTCAACAACTACAGAACTAACCATTTATCAAGGGAAATCAGAAAATTATACAGCCACTCTAGATATTAAAAATCCTGATTTATGGGATATTGATAAACCTACTCTTTATAAAGCCATTACCAAACTTATTGAAAATGGTAAAATAGTAGATTCTGAAGAAACTATTTTCGGAATTCGCAGTTTTAAGTTTGATGCCAATACAGGCTTTTATCTCAATGGAAAAAACCGCAAGATAAAAGGCGTTTGCTTACACCATGATGCAGGCTTAGTTGGTGCTGCAGTGCCTAAAAGTGTTTGGAAAAGACGTTTAGAAAAACTAAAAGATGCTGGCTGTAATGCAATACGAATATCGCACAACCCTGCTTCGAATGAATTTTTAGATTTATGCGATGAAATGGGCTTTTTGGTTCAAGATGAATTTTTTGATGAATGGGACAACCCTAAAGACAAAAGAAAAAACATGAACGAAAAAAGTGTGGACTATATTACCAGAGGTTATGCCGAACATTTTCAAGATTGGGCAGAAAGAGACTTGAAAAACACCATCTTATCACATAGAAATCACCCATCTATATTTCAATGGAGTATTGGTAATGAAATTGAATGGACATACCCTCGTAATGCTGAAGCTACCGGTTTCTTCAATAATATGGACTGGAGTGGCAATTACTTTTGGTCTGCACCACCAAATAGCATAGAACAGATTAAAGAGAAGTTAGACACATTGCCAATAGCAACATATGACATTGGTAAAACTGCTCAAAAATTAGCTAAATGGACCAAAGAATTAGACACAACAAGGTATGTAATTGCCAATTGCATTCTACCGTCTTCTAGTTATGAATCTGGCTATGCAGATGCTCTTGATATCATTGGTTTTAGCTATAGACGCGTACTTTATGATTACGGTCATGAAAACTACCCTAACAAGCCACTTATGGGAACCGAAAATTTAGGACAATGGCATGAATGGAAGGCTGTAATGGAAAGACCCTTTATTTCAGGAACATTTTTATGGACCGGCATTGACTATATGGGAGAATCTAACGGAGGCTGGCCAAAAAAAGGGACCCCTAGCGGATTATTAGATTTAGCTGGATTTGAAAAGCCGTCGTTCTATATGTTTAAATCTTTATGGAGCGAGGCACCTAGTATTTACATTGCCACACAGACTGCTGAAAAATCAAAATATCAGCTTAATAACCATGGTAAAGTTGTCGAGAAAAAAGAAGGCGCTTGGCAAAAAGCGCTTTGGGTTTGGCAAGATGTTAATGAACATTGGAACTATGATAGTGATCAAACCACAATAGTAGAAGTATATTCAAATTCTGATACCGTAGAACTTTTCTTGAACGAAAAATCATTAGGAACAAGAAAACTAGCAGATTTTGATGATCATATTTACAAATGGGCAGTTCCGTTTGAAGCAGGTACCTTAAAGGCTGTTGCATCTAAAAATGGAAAAGTAGTTGAATCAGTTATAAAAACAAGCACTCAACCAAAAGCTTTACAACTATTTACCGATACTAAAAGCGTAGTAGCAAATGGTTATGACACCGCACATATTGTACTTCAAATTGTAGATAACGATGGTAATCCTGTTAAAACAGAAAATCAAAAAGTACTATTTACAGTGACCGGAGATGCAAAAGTACTTGGTGTAGATAATGGCAGCATAACTAATACGCAAGATTTTAATTCCCATGAATTAATAACAAATAAAGGGCGTGCTTTACTTATTGTTCAATCAATAAAAGATAGCTCAACACCAATACGTATAAAAGCAAGCTCAAATACATTAACGAGTAACGAAATAGAAATTACAATAGCCCCAAGTAAGTAAAAACAGCAGCTCAGTTGATAACTGATAGATAAATACGGCATTATCAACGTAAACAGATTAACTTCAAAAATAAGGGCATTATAATAACTACAAGATTTATAAATTGAAAGATTAATTAAATGGGACGATTATTATTGCCGACAACAATTGTCTAACTTAAAATAAAGTAAGTACATTAATTATTGAAACACAAAAGCCAAACCTATAGGTCTGGCTTTTGTGTTTCTGTGACATTTGTTGTGTTACAATTGAAATATCTGCTCTAATGCAATCCACTTCTCACCATCTTTAGCCCATGGCAACTCTTGTTGGTAATTCCACATTAAATTCTCCCATTCTTGAACTATAGTATTATCGGCATCCATTTTTGCTTTTTTCTCAGCATCAAATGTTTCATCAACTTCCATAATCATGAACATACGGTTACCGGTAAGGTAAATTTGCATATCAACAATACCGGCATCTTTAATGCTTTTAGTGATTTCTGGCCATGCGTTGCCTTCGGCATGATATGCTTTGTATTCTGCAATAAGTTGAGCGTCCTCTTTTAAATCGCAGGCGTAACAATATCTTTTTGTCATCGTTCTAGTTTTAAATAATTAAGCCTTTTGTTGTTTAGCAGCATATAAGCCATATAAACCGACAACAGCTATACATATCATTGGCATTATAAAAGAAAATTTAACTTCTGGAATTCCTAAAATAAGCGTGTCTGCAAGGTTATCACCTCCTATGTCGATAATGGCACCTTGCATTAACGGAAAAATAGCTCCTCCAACAATTGCCATCACCAGAAATGCAGACCCCAACTTTGCTTCGTCACCCATATCTTTTAAAGCAATACCATAAATGGTAGGGAACATAATTGACATAAATAAAGAAATACTCACTAGAGAAATTAAACCGGGCATACCAGGTATTATAATAGCGCCTGCACAACATAAAATGGCAAAGCCTGCAAAGGTGTAAAGTAATTTTGGAGCCGAGAATACACTTAACAAAGCAGTCCCTAGAAAACGACCGCCAAGAAAAATTCCCATAGCGATCATATTCATATAAGTGGCATTTATATCACTATTTGTAGATTCATTTAAATATTGCACGTATTGAAATATAGCTGTCCAACACATTATTTGTGCACCTACATAAAACATTTGAGCTATAACACCCGGTAAAAATGTCTTCTTCGAAAAGATTTTATTTAACGATTCTTTGAAGCTTAAACTTGTATGTTCTTGAACCGTCGGAATTTTGGTAAATACTATTAATATTAAAATAATTAAAACAACGACCCCTATGCCTAAATAAGGGTAGCTTATAATATTCAGATCTTCGGTTTTAATAGACGCTTTACTTGCTGCATCTAAAGCCGCGTAGGTCTCATCATTATAAGTTGACGATTTTATTTGACTAAGAACAACAAACTGAGCGATCAACATACCTGATATAGACCCTATAGGATTAAATGATTGTGCCAAATTCAAACGCTGCGTGGCGGTTTCTTTTGCCCCTAGTGATAAAATCAAAGGGTTTGAAGTTGTTTCTAATAAGGCTAGGCCACAAGTGATAACATATAATGAAATTAAAAAATACGAATACTCTTCATAAACAGATGCTGGATAAAATAAAAATGCACCAATAGCATAAAGCGACAGCCCAAGAATGATACCTTTTTTATAGGTATATTTTTTAATAAAAAGTGCAGCTGGTATGGCCATACAACCATAGCCGAAATAAAATGCAAATTGTACTAAATATGCTTGTGTCCAACTTAATTCTGGCATTACTTTTTTGAATGCCGTAACCATGGGGTTCGTAACATCATTTGCAAAGCCCCATAAAGCAAAAAGTATAGTGATTATTATAAACGGAACTAATAACTCTTTACTGACTACGGGTATTTTTTTTGGTTGATTCATATTTAGCTGGATAACTTTCATGGTTAAAATAAAAAATGCTAATCCGGTACGAATTAGACTTTGGTTATTCTGATAGGAAAAGCGGAAATTATTCCGTCAATAAAGATCTATCGAGATGTACATACCCACCGTCTACGGTAATAAACTGACCGGTTGTATGAGATGATTTTTCTGAAATGGTAAATAGACATTGATCTGCTATTTCTGCCGGCATTGTCATTCTATTTTCTAAAGGAATTTTCTTAACGATAGCCTCAAGTTTTTCTTCTCCGTTATCTAATGTTTTAATCCAAGCATCATAAGCAGGAGTCCAACTTTCTGCAATAACAATGGCATTAGAACGGATACCGAATTGTATTAAATCAACCGCCCATTCTCTTGTTAAACCGAAGACACCACCTTTTGACGCCGCATATCCAGAAGTACCACCTTGACCTGTAAGTGCTACTTTCGAGCCTATATTCAAAATATTCCCTTTTGACTTTTTAAGCATTGGCAAACAGTATTTAGTCATTGCAAAATAGCTTACCATATTTAGTTTTAAGGAATACATAAAATCATCTATTGAAGCATCTAAACCTGCGCCATCGTTTACCCCAACATTATTTATTAATGCATGTATTTCGCCATATTTCGCTTCAATTTTACGAACAGCCTTTTCAATTTGAACATGATCAGATAAATCTGTCTTTACAAACAAGGCGTCGATACCTTTTTCTCGTAATTCTTTCTCATAACCTATACCTCTATCGTTTCTACAAACGATTACAGGTATTGCGCCTTCGGCTGCCAAATGCTGAACTATGGTTTCACCTATACTTCCTTTTAATCCTGCAGCACCTGTTACGACAACTACTTTATCTTTTAGTTTTAAATCCATACTGTTCCTATTATAAATTATAAAATTTCATTGCATTCAAACCCATTATTTTAGCCTGCTCTTCTTCACTTAATTGCGAAATGAAATCTGTAACTATTTTTTTTACGGTTTTGTAATTTCCTGCCACTAAACACACTGGCCAATCAGAACCGAACATAATTCTATCTGCATCAAATGCATTTAATACCAAGGTCATATAGGGTGTTATTTGCTCAACTGTCCATTTTTTATAATCGGCTTCGGTAATCATTCCTGATAACTTGCAATACACATTTTTTTGCTTACCTATTTCGGTCATTAATACAGCCCAACCCTCATAAAAATTATCTTTTATATAAGGCTTGGCTATGTGATCAATTACAAACTTTTGATTTGGGAATTTTTTTACAAATTCTACAACCGCTCCCAATTGATGCGGAAACACCAAAATATCATAGGTGAAATTATACGGAGCTAGTTTTGAAATACCAGCAATAAAATCTGGTCGCAATAAAAAATTGTGATCAGCCTCACCTTGTACAACGTGCCTAAAACCTTTTACAACCTTAAACTTGTTGTAGTGTTCCAAAACCTCATCAATATCATTACCTCTTAGGTCTACCCATCCTACAACTCCCTTTATAAAATTATTTTCTGAAGCCAGTTCAATTAAAAAGTCCGTTTCAGCAGTTGTTTGATCTGCCTGTACTGCAACGCAGCCATCAATATCATTTTCAAGGTAAACTTGCTTTAGGTCAGCTGGCATAAAATCTTTTCTAATTACTGCCATTTCATCATCTATCCAGCTATGTTTTACCGGTTCATATTTCCAAAAATGTTGATGCGAATCTATTTTCATATATTTTATTATAGTGCCTCTAAACACTCTTTTACACCTACCTCATCTATACTGTTGATACTCTTAGTAACAAATTGAACCAAACCATTATATGTGGTTAAATTTTCGCCAACTATATCACTATTAGACAGCACGTTTGTAACCAAGTTTTCTATCGTTTGGTCTTGCTCTGTTACTTTTCGCCATTCTTCATTAAAGTAGGCCAACACCTTGGCATCATCATTTACAGGTATATGCTCCCCATCGAATTCGCCTTTATAGAAGCGAATTAAACATGCCAATGAAAATGCTATTCTCTTTGGAAAACGACCGTTAATTTGAGTGTATTCTTTAAATGCCGGTAATAAGCGAGCCTGAAATTTAGATGTACTATTTAATGATATGGCAATTAAAAAATGCTTAAGAGTCGGATTCTTAAATCGATCAATAACTGCATTTACAAAAGCGTCAATCTCCTTTTCTGAAAAATTGGTTAGGGTAGGTTTTATTTCTTCAGAGAGCACTTGCAATACATGGTTTCTAACCAAATCATCGTTCATACTTTCTAATACCGTTCTTAAACCTGCCAAATACCCTACAGGTACCAAAGAAGTATGCGCCCCATTCAGAATACGAACCTTCATTTCTCTGTACTCTTTAAGATCATCAACGAACAAAACATTTAAGTCCGTTTTAGAAAAAGGTAATTCTTTTTGAACAATTGGTGCTGCTTTTATAACCCAACTATGGTACACCTCACCAGCGACCAACAAATCATCTTTATAACCCGTTTGCTGTTCAATGGCAACTTTTCTATCCGTAGGAAAACCAGATACAATGCGATCAACTAATGTGCTACAGAAATAATTACAGTTCTTGATCCAAGTAATAAATGCTGTTTCTAAACCCCAATGTTCAGCATATTGGATAATGGTTTTCCGTAAAGCATCGCCATTATCTTCAATTAATTCGCATGGTAATAAAATGCAACCTTTATCAGCTGCACCTTTAAAATAATTAAAACGGTGATATAACCATAAGGTCAATTTAGCTGGAAATTCATGAGGTGGGTTATCTGTTTTATTATCCTTTTCTAAAAATTTAATTCCTGCTTCTGTAGTATTAGAAACAATAAATCTCAGTTCAGGTACCTCTGCCAATGCCAAATAAGCATTCCATTCTTTATACGGTTGAATAATAGTACTAACAGATTCTACCAATGTTACCTCTGAGACTAAATTACCGTCTTTCAATCCATCTAAAACTACATGAAACAAGCCGTCTTGATTTAAGAGTTCTGAATACTCCCCTCTTTCGGTTGGTTTAACGACAACCACACTCCCATTGAAATCTGTTGTTTTATTTAACACATCGAACATCCAATCGCAAAATGCCCTTAAAAAATTACCTCCACCAAACTGTAGTACACGAACAGGATATTCTACAGGCTTACCTGTTGTTTTTCTGTTTAAAACTTTTAGTTCTGTTATTTCCTTATGTATCGTCATGCTACTCTTACTTGTATTAAATTGAAAAGTCTATAAAGAAACTCCTCTTTTCCACGGAATAAAGTCATTATTACCATGGGCAACCGCTTTTGAAGCAATCGTACCACTGGCTACTTGAATAATATGTTCAAGAATTTTCTCGCCCATTGTTTCTATAGAATCTTCACCACTTATAACCGTACCGGCGTTGATATCAATAATATCATTCATACGTTCGTATAAAGCAGTATTACTTGACATTTTTAAAACTGGTGATACCGGGTTACCTGTTGGTGTGCCTAAACCAGTAGTAAAAACAACCACGTTGCAGCCCGAACCAACTAAACCGGTCGTAGATTCAACATCATTACCTGGGGTACACAAAAGGTTTAAGCCAGGTTTGGTTACCTGTTCTGTATAATCTAACACCTCTACAATTGGTGAAGTACCACCTTTTTTGGCTGCACCGGCAGATTTCATGGCATCTGTTATGAGACCATCTTTAATATTACCAGGAGACGGATTATTTTCAAAACCAGACCCCACGGCAACAGCTGCGGCAGAATATGCACGCATTAGATTATAAAACTTTTTAGAGTCTTCATCAGTCATACATCTATTAATCATTTCTTGCTCAACCCCATTCAACTCTGGAAATTCTGATAATACAGGACTACCCCCTAAGGCAACCAATAAATCTGATGCATACCCTAAAGCAGGGTTGGCAGAAATACCTGAAAAACCATCTGATCCACCACATTCTAAACCTAGAACCAATTTATTAAGCGGTGCCGGTTTTCTAAAGATTTCATTAGCATCAATTAACCCTAAGAAAGTTACTTTAACAGCCTCTTCAATAAAATGACGTTCACTTAAACTATGCTGTTGTTCTAAATAATGCACAGGCTTATCACTATCGATTGCGTTCAATGCATTTTGAAGCATTGCAATCTGTGCATTTTGGCAACCTAAACTCAGTATGGTCGCACCAGCCACATTTGGGTTGGCAATGTAGCCGGCTAGCAGCTTGCATAAGGTTTCAGAATCTTGCCGAATGCCACCACAACCGCCATCATGCTTTAAAAATTTAATTCCGTCCACATTCGGGAATACCCTATTTTTCGCCATTTCTTCATGGGTAGCTATTATAGGTGTGCTTAATATTTTATCTCTTGAACTACCTAATTTATATTGTTGAATTAAAGCATCTGTATCTACAGAAAAATCTTTGATGGTTTGGTATCCTAATTTTTCTGATAGTGCAGCTTCAATTACATCTAAGTTTCTGTTTTCGCAAAATGTCAGCGGTATAACCAGCCAATAATTGGCTGTACCTACTTTACCATCTTCTCTATGGTAGCCGTTAAAAGTTCTATTCTCAAATTTAGAAACATCTGGCGCCTGCCAATTAAATGCTACTTTAGTTTCATTAAATTCTGCAGAAGCATGTTTTACGTTTTCTATGGTAATAGCACCACCAGCAGCAATTTTAGTCATTGCTTTACCAATTAAAACACCGTACATAAAAATGTCATCACCCAAATTAAAATTGACCAAGGCAAACTTATGTTTTTGCTTAATATGCTCGATTAAAGTAACCTCTTGATCTGCTATAGTAACAATCGTACCCTTCTCTAAATTAGTGATGGCAACGATAATATTATCTTTCGGATCTATTTGAACGTAACTTTTTTGCATTATCTCAATTAAAATTAACTGTTGCTTTTATCACTCCTGTTTCAGGTTTTAACCAACTATCAAAATTTTCGATCATTTCTGTAAAGGGGACCGAATGTGTGATAAATGATGCCGTTGGAAATTGATCTAAAACATTAATAACATGTTCAAAATCTTCAGTAGTAGCATTTCTGCTACACATTAAAGTCATTTCTTTAGCATGTATTGCTGGGTGCGTATAGGTGAGTTCTCCTTTTGAAAGTCCTACTAAAACAAATCTACCACCGTGCGACATATATGATGGGCACATTTCTAATGCCCCCTTGTGACCAGAAGCATCGAATACGGCCGTGCATAAATCTCCGTTAGTAATTTCAGAAATTTGTTTTATAGGATCTTCGCTTACATTAACAATATAATCTACCCCTATTTTATCTTTTGCATATTGCAAACGTTGCTCGTTCATATCTAAAGCGATAACCTTTGCACCAGCAATCTGTGCTAATTTCATAATTCCTATCCCTATTGGTCCACAACCAACAACGGCAACTGTTTCTCCAGGTACTATATTGGCTCTTCTAACAGCATGTGCACCAATTGCCAATGGTTCTACAATAGCCATTTCATCATCGGTCAAATTATTTGCTAATAACAAAATATTGGTGGGTATGGTAATGAACTCTTGCATTCCACCATCGGTATGCACGCCCAAAACTCTAATATTAGTACAACAATTTGTTTTTCCGTTGCTACAAGCGATACATGTTCCACAGCTTATGTACGGCATTACTACCACCTTATCCCCTGCTTTAATTCCACGCTCATTTGCGCCAATCTCAACTACCTCAGAAGCTAATTCATGACCTAATATTCTAGGGTATGTAAAAAATGCCTGATTACCACCATATGCATGTAAATCCGTACCACAAATACCTACTTTTTTAATTCTCAACAAGGCTTCATCTTTCTTTCTTATAGGTGCTTCTTTTTCTTTTAAAATAAATTCACCTGGCTTTTCACAAACTATATATTTCATTAATGCGGTATTAGTAACGTTTGAAATTGTATTGAATATAGAATTCAACTTTCACTTAATAGACCGTAAAGTTCGTGTATAAAGCCATTTTGAATTATAGCAAATGATTTAAAAGCTAGAACATATGATGTTTAATAGGAAGCACTACTTTTAAGAATTAACGAATAACTACTGAAAATCAAACGCTTACAACAAAACACAATATAACTTATGTCTACCGTTAAAAAAATCAATCATAAAATTTCATAGCTTAATTGATATATTTGTTAGTATGACCTATCTCCCCTATAAATTGAGCTCCACTAGGAGTTCGCTATATGTAATCTTTATGCTGCTCTTCGGATTAGCACATATTTCTTACGCTCAAAATTCTTTAAAATTTGAACATTTAAATACAGAGAACGGATTATCGCAAAGCGATGTAAATACAATTATTCAAGATGATAACGGTTTTATGTGGTTTGGAACACATGATGGATTAAACAGATATGATGGTTATAATTTTACTGTTTTTAAACCAAACCCTGAAAAGCCGCACAGCATTAGCAGCAACTTAATTTGGAAAATAATTGATGACAGATCAGGTAATTTGTGGATTGGAACTACTGGCGGAGGGTTAAATTATTTTGACAAAAAAACCGAAAGATTTAAACAATATAAAAGTAACCCTAACAATGAATTTTCGATATCAAGCGATTATATCACCTTAGTATTTAATGATAGTGATAACAGACTTTGGGTAGGCACCACGAAAGGAATTGATATGGCCGACCTATCAAAGCCAACAGATTCATTAAAATTTGAACATTTCAACTTATATCAAAACAGCAATTCACCTACCAGAAACAGTAATAATGTAAACACTTTTTTCGAAGACAGTATGCACCAAATCTGGATCGGTGGCATAAATGGTCTTTCCAAGTTATCTAGAGATAATAATGGAGACATGTATTTTCAAGAAGTAAACGAAAAAATTAACTTACCAAACACGCAAGTAAAATCTATAGTTGAAGACACTTATGGGCATTTAATTTTAGGGACTGGCAACGGTCTGTATCGATTTTCTCCTAATAAAAAAGAGAATCAGTTACAGTTTTTCTATAGCGGCAATTTTAACACTATTTCAATAAATAACAATCATATTTGGGCAGGTACCGACGATGGTCTTTTCGAGTTTGCTAACCTATCTGAAACAAAATTACCCGAGTTAGTGGGCGAATACAAGTACGACCCAGAAAACCCTACTACTAGCTTAAGTAAAAATTCTGTAAAAGCACTACATATTGACCATACAGGAATTATCTGGATAGGTGTTAATGGAGGCGGAATCAACAAATTAGACCCCCAAAGAAAACAATTTTCACATATTAAAAAGAACCTTGAGCTAGGCAGTTTAAGTAATGATAAAATTAGAGCCATACGTGAAGACAGTAATGGAAATCTATGGATAGGTACCGAAGGTGGTGGTTTAAACCTATTAGGAAAAACAGATAAAGAAAGTGATTTTAATCAATTTCAACACTTTACCAAAATCAACAAGGTATTTGCTATTGAAGAAATACAATTAAAATCTGGAAACAAATTATTTGTAGGCGGAGAAAATGCGCCAGGGTTATTCGAAATAGATCTTGTAACTAATAAAAAAATTGGTACAGATGATCTAAAACCAATAACTCAGGTACCCAGTAGTGTATTTTCAATATTACAAGATAAAGATCGTAATGTTTGGATAGGCTTCTACAATGGCGGAATACAACGTTGGCTTATAAATGAGGATGGTGACACTTTTACCAAAGCTAATTTTAAATATATACCCAACAATGAAACCGGTATACCCAATAATATTATCAGAAATATTTTTCAAGATTCAAAGGGTGACATTTGGTTTGCTACCGGTAATGGTTTAGCAAAATTACCTTACAATCAAATTGATTCTAAGAATCCAAGATTCGTTAATTATAAGAATACACCTAACGATGAAACTACCATTAGCCATAACTACATTTTATCGGTTTTCGAAAGTAAGTCTAAAGACATATGGGTAGGTACTTTTGGTGGTGGTTTAAATAAGTTTATACCTGCAAAAGATGGTAAAACAGAACATTTTAAAACCTATTCCGAAAAAGAGGGTTTACCTAATAATGTTATAAAAGGAATTTTAGATGATAATCAGGGTAATTTATGGCTATCAACCAATAAAGGCATATCAAAATTTAATATTGACAAAGAAAAATTTCAAAATTACGATGTAAATGATGGCTTACAAAGCAACGAATTTAGCGAGCTAGCCGCCTTTAAAACCGAAGAAGGATTAATGCTTTTTGGGGGTGTTAACGGTCTTACCGCTTTCTACCCAGAAGATATTATAAGTAATAAAATAAAACCAGAAACGGTTTTAACCAACTTTTCTATCTTTAATAAACCTGTGGGTATTGACACCGAAACAAATGGTCGCGTTATTCTTGATCAATCTATAAATTCTATAGAAGAAATTGAATTAAAACATAATGAAAACAGCTTCTCTTTCGAGTTTGCGGCCTTGCATTATGCCGCTTCTAGTAAAAATAAATATGCTTATAAGTTAGATGGGTTTGATAAAGATTGGATATACACTTCTGCCGATAATAGGTTTGCCACATATACCAATCTTGAACCAGGTTCTTATATGTTACGCGTAAAAGCTTCTAACAACGATAACATTTGGGACGAAACTCCCGTTGAAATTAAAATAAAAGTAACGCCGCCATGGTGGCAAACTAACCTTGCTAAATTTGCGTATTTACTATTGACAATCGCATTGCTATATGCTTTTAGAAGGTTTACCATGATCAGATCTGCAGAGAAGCACCAGTTAGAACTTCGAAATTTAGAAAAAGATAAGAACGAAGAAATTCACCGATTAAAACTAGAGTTCTTTACCAATATATCTCATGAATTTAGAACTCCGCTAACACTTATAAAAGGTCCGTTGGACTATTTAATCAAAAAAGGAGGAAAAATTAGTCCTAAAGAAACAAAAGACCAATATGGGTTAATGCGAAAAAACACCGATTACCTACTACGTTTGGTAAATCAGTTATTAGATTTTAGAAAAATGGATCATGGTAAAATGAACCTAAATCTAAGTAAGAGTAATATTGCAGAGTTTTTAAAAGAAGTAGGTGAACCTTTTCAGTTTCTTAGTAGAAAAAAGAATATTGAATTCGAAATAAAATCTTCTAAAGATTCAATTTTATCATGGTTCGATCCAGATGCCGTTGAGAAAATTTGCAACAATTTACTTTCGAACGCCTTTAAATTTACACCTGAAGACGGTAACATTCTTTTTGAAATTTTCGATGGTAACGATTTTAACACACCAAAGGATATTGAGCTTACCGTTGACCAATCTAAATACATTGTTATTCAAGTAAAAGATTCTGGTCCCGGTATTCCTGCCCATAGACTACAACATATATTTGAACGCTTTTACACCGAAATAGGACTTACAACCCATGTAGATACCAAAGGAACGGGTATAGGACTCTCCTTTACCAAAAATCTTGTCGAATTACATCAAGGTATTATAAAAGTTAAGAGTGATTCTGAAACCGGCACTACCTTTTATGTTTGGTTACCCAAAGAAAAAGAAACCTTTGAAAAAACAAAAGAACTCAACTTTCATGAAGTTTTTGAGACCAATACTTTTATCAGTAAAGATGACGCCGACTCGCATGCTATAAGTTTTATGGATGACATCATTGACCAAAACATGACACGGTCTAGATCTAAACTTCCCTTACTACTGATCGTAGACGATAACTCAGATATAAGATCTTTTATTAAAAAGGGATTAGGAGAAAGCTATTATATCTACGAAGCCGAAAATGGCGAAAAAGGTTTAGAGTTAGCAAACAAGTTTATGCCAAACATTGTAATTACCGATCTGGTGATGCCAGTAATGGATGGTATTGAACTTTGTAATAAATTAAAAACCACACAAGAAACAAGTCACATTCCTGTGGTGATGCTAACCGCAAAAACATCTCAGGAAAAAGAAATCGAAGGTCTAAAAACTGGTGCAGACGCCTATATTAGAAAACCTTTTGATTTAGAGCTTTTAGAATTAAAACTTGCTAATATTTTAAAGGATCGTGAAGAACTACGTAAAAGATTCAATAGAGAAATAACATTACAGCCTAATGAAGTTACGGTAACCTCATCCGATGAAATATTTTTACAGAATGCAATTGAAATGGTAGAAAAACACATGATGAATTCTGAATTTAGTGTTGAAATGTTGGTGAAAGAAATGAATATGAGTAGAAGTAACTTGTATTTAAAAATAAAAGAATTGACCGGTCTATCATCAAGTGAATTTATTAGAAATATTCGATTAAAACGTGCTGTTCAGCTATTCGAAAAAAGTGATTTATCAGTAAAAGAAATTATGTATATGACCGGTTTTAATACCGCTTCGTACTTCTCAAAATGTTTCAAGAAACAGTTTGGGGTAATACCTAGCAAATACATCCGACTTAAAAAAACCGATGATATATCAAATGAAGAAATTGAAGGATAAAACATATGTTATTCTATAAAAACCATCTGTGACTGCTAAACAAAACTATAAAAGCCACATTTGTAGTGAGTGTTAGCTAAAAATTATTTGAGTTATTTATAATGCTCACTTCTGCCGAAGTGGGCATTATTTGTTTTAAAACCATCCATTAAGCAATGAAAATTACACTATACATTTTACTATTCTCAGTATTCATCTCTTGTGAAAGCGAGTCTAAAACAGCTAGCCAAAATTCAAAGCCTAACATTGTTTTTATTTTCACTGACGACCAAACCTATTCGTCAATACATGCATTAGGTAATTCAGAAATCATTACACCGAATATGGATGCTATGGTTCATGAGGGTACCACGTTTACAAATGCTTACAATATGGGCTCATGGAGCGGCGCTGTCTGCGCGGCGTCTAGAGCAATGATAATTTCTGGGCGCTCTGTTTGGAGGGCAAATACATTTCGAAAAAATTGGATTGCTAATGACTCTATCGATAAGACTTGGGGCAAGCTTTTGGAAAGTAATGGTTATGAAACCTATATGACCGGAAAATGGCATGTAGATGCTCCTGCACAGAAAGTTTTTATGCATACAGCACATATTCGTCCTGGAATGCCAAACGATGCATGGGACCACGAAACCATGGTTGCTAAGTTCGATTCACTTTCAAAAATTACGAATGCAAAATCAGCCGATATTATGCCCAATGGCTATAATCGCCCGCTTTCTATCAACGATACTACTTGGTCACCAACAAATACCGCTCATGGCGGATACTGGCAAGGCGGAAAACATTGGAGCGAAGTTTTAAAAGATGATGCCATTGGGTTTATAAATAAAGCTAAGGAAAGTGAAAAACCTTTTTTTATGTACTTGGCTTTCAATGCGCCTCATGATCCTAGGCAAGCTCCGCCAGAATATCAGAATATGTATGCAATTGAAGAAATGTCGGTACCGAAGAGCTTTATGCCCGAATACACCTACCGTCATGATATTGCTAATGGAGATAACCTTAGAGATGAAGCATTGGCACCCTTCCCTAGAACACAACTTGCCATAAAAACCCATACCAAAGAATATTACGCAAGTATTACCCATGTAGATGCGCAAATAGGAAAAATTATAGCATCATTAAAAAAATCTGGAAAGATGAACAATACCTATATCATATTTACGGCCGATCATGGTTTGGCTATGGGCAGACATGGTTTGTTGGGCAAGCAAAGCTTATTTGAGCATAGTATTAGACCACCAATGATCATTTTAGGTCCAGATATACCAAAAAATAAAAAAAGTAATGTAGATGTGTATTTACAAGATGCCATGGCTACTTCATTAGATATCGCAGGTATAGAAAAACCGTCATATATTGAATATCATAGTTTTCTGGATATTGCAAAAGGGAAAGAAACCAAAAGCAAATATGGTGCTATATACGGTGCATATTTAGACGTTCAAAGAATGATACGTAAAGATGGTTACAAATTAATGGTGTTTCCTAAAATCAAAAAAATACTCCTTTTCGATTTAAATGCTGACCCTGAAGAAATGAACGATATTTCTAATCTAGCTGAACAACAAGAAAGAATTAAATCGCTATTTCTAGACTTGCAACAATTACAGCAAGAAATGGATGATCCACTTGACATTACCGATTGCTATACTACAAACCTAACCGATTAACCATAGAAATTAAAGAAATGAAACTGTTCAAAATAGTAGTTTATAAGATAATTCTATTGGCGCTTTTAGTAACCTCTTGCCAGCCAAAAGAAGAAAAAGTTATTGAAGACATAGATTTTAATAAAGATTGGCTATTTGTCAAAGACACTATTGAAAATGGAGAAAGTATAACTTTAGAAGATAGCAATTGGAGAAAAGTAAATGTACCACATGATTGGGCTATAGAAATGCCTTTTGACAGTAGTAATAATGCCAGAAACGGTGGATTAACAATTGATGGAATTGCGTGGTACAGAAAACATTTTACCATAGAAAAAGAAAACGAGGACAAACAAATTTCAATTGAATTTGACGGAGTAATGGATAATTCAAAAGTATATATCAATGGTAATTTTGTTGGCAAAAGGCACTACGGGTATAGTGGTTTTGAATACTATTTAACACCTTATATTAAGTTTGGCGAAGACAATGTTATTGCTGTACAATTAGCACCAGAAGTACTGTCTGAACGCTGGTATCCTGGCGCGGGAATTTACAGAAATGTACGTTTAAAAATAAATAATGCAATACACATACCGCAATGGGGAACTTACATCACTACCCCAACTGCTACCTCAGAAAAAGCATTGGTAAAAGTTGAAACCAAAATAAAAAATGCTTCAGAAAGTGCGAAAGAAGTGACTTTAGAAACCACCATTTTAGATACCGAAAATAATAGCGTGGCCGTAAGCGCATCGCAAGTCTCTCTTTTAAAAAAATCTGAAAGCAAAGAAATTCAAGAAATTGAGGTTACAAACCCGAAATTATGGCATATTGGCAATCCCAATTTATACAAATCTATAAGTCGTGTTATCATAGACGGGCAAATTGTAGATGAATATGAAACCGAGTTTGGTATTAGACATATTGACTTTAAAAAAGAAGGTTTTTATTTAAACGGATCTGCTGTCGAGCTTAATGGGGTTTGCATGCATCATGATTTAGGACCGCTAGGTGCGGCAGTAAATTATAGGGCAACCGAACGCCAAATGCAGATTATGCAAGAAATGGGTGCTAATGCTTTACGAACAAGTCATAATCCGCCATCGCCAGAAATGCTTCAGGTATGCGATAGATTAGGAATTGTTGTCATTGACGAGGCTTTTGACGAGTGGAAAATACCGAAAGTGCCTAACGGATATAGCAATTATTTTGATGAATGGGCAGAAACAGATTTACGTGATATGATAAAAAGAGACCGTAATCACCCGTCGGTAATTATGTGGAGTATTGGTAATGAAATTTTAGAGCAAGCAAAACCTGACGGGTGGAAAACAGCAAAAATGCTAAATGATATTTGCCATGATGAAGATAACACAAGACCAACAACTGCCGGTTTTAATAACTATCCTGCTTCATTTACTAATAAATTGGCTTCACAGATTGATGTGGTAGGGGTTAATTACAAACCTTCTTACTATGACGAAATACGAAAACAGAATCCTGAAATGATTTTCTATGGTTCCGAAACCTCATCACAAACAAGCACTAGAGGGTTTTATGAAATTCCGCAGGCATACAATGTCAATAAAGAGACCAACCAAGTTTCTAGTTATGATGTTACTGTTGGTCCTAATTGGGCGTATGCACCAGATATTGAATTTGCGGCACAAGAGGCAAATCCACATTCTTTAGGCGAGTTTATTTGGACAGGTTTTGATTATTTAGGCGAACCAACACCTTATGGTGGTAGAGATAATTCTACCAACGGTTATTGGAACGACGATTGGCCATCTCATGCTTCTTATTTTGCACCGGTAGATTTATGCGGATTTCCAAAAGATAGATTCTATTTATACCAAAGTCAATGGACAACAGAACCTATGGTACATGTTTTACCACATTGGAATTGGGAAGGAAGAGAAGGACAGACCATACCGGTTTACGCCTACACCAATGCAGATGAAGTGGAGTTATTTGTAAACGGGAAGTCATTTGGCAAAAAAGTAAAAGGCAAAGATTTAACCGATGTCTTTACCGAATACAGAGGTTTCTTAGATTCAGGTTATGGATTTAAACGCGGAATTTACAAATCTAAATACCGACTGTCTTGGAACGTACCATACCAACCGGGCAGTATAAAAGTAGTTGCTTATAAAAACAATAAAGAAGTGGCAACCAAAGAAATAAAAACGGCAGGCAAAGCTGCTAAAATAACTTTGGTGGCTGATAGAAGCAGTATTGATGCTGATGGAAAGGATCTGTCTTTTATAACCGTAAGGGTTGAAGATAAAGATGGTAATTTATGTGCTAATGCAGATAACTTAGTAAATTTTGAAGTAACCGGTAATGGTGTTCTCGAAGCAGTTGGCAATGGAAATTCTGCCTCTTTAGAATCTTTTAAAGAAGACCGTATTAAATCTTTTTATGGCAAAAGCTTGGCTATATTAAAATCTACCGAAGCATCTGGCGAAATTAATATAACGGCAAGCTCACAAAATTTAAGTTCATCTACCATTACCATTAAATCGAAATAATGAACAAGAATTTTACCGCACTCTTTATTTTACTCTTAGCGATATTAAGTTTTAATACAGCAATTAGCCAAGAACGGCCAAATGTTATCGTAATTCTTACAGATGATCAAGGTTGGGCCGATGTGGGTTTTAATGGTGCTACCGATATACCCACCCCAAATTTAGATAGGCTTTCTAGAGAAGGAGTTATTTTTTCAAATGGTTATGTTTCTCATCCGTACTGCAGTCCGTCGAGAGCTGGTTTATTAACAGGTCGTTACCAAGCCCGTTTCGGTCATGATTGTAACATGCCCTATGACGGAGAAAACGATGCCAGTATTGGTACACCTTTATCTGAAAAAATGATTTCTGAAGCTTTAAAGAACCAGGGCTATAGAACTAGTGCAGTAGGAAAATGGCATATAGGTGATCATCCAGATTTGTACCCGCCAGCACAAGGTTTTGACCATTGGTTCGGATTTCCTGGTGGCGGAATGAACTATTGGGGGAAATCTAAAAATGAAATTCAGACTATTTACAGAAATAGAAAAGCAGTACCCGAAAATGAATTATCGTACTTAACAGATGACTTCACCGACGAAACAATTGCCTTTATTAATAAAAAAGATGACAAACCCTTTTTTATCTATTTGGCATATAACGCACCACATGCGCCTGATCACGCTACAAAAGAATATTTAGAAAAAACCAAACATATAGAATATGCCGGTAGAAGTATTTATGCCGCTATGGTAAATGCAGTAGATACCAACGTTGGTAGAATAGATTCAACTCTGGTTGCCAACAATATGAAGGAAAATACAATTTTAGTATTTTTAAGCGATAATGGTGGTAGAATTGAACATGCCGACAATAGACCTTATAGAGGTCATAAAGGCATGCTGTTCGAGGGCGGAATAAAAGTGCCTTTCTTTATCACCTGGCCCAATAAAATAAAAGGAAAGCAAACTTTTGACAACCCAGTTTCTTCTTTGGATCTTTTTCCTACCATTTTAAACGCTGCCGGTGGTAATTCAAAAAAAGAAACACAATTAGATGGTGTAGATTTACTACCCTACATTCTTAAAGAGCATAAAAAAAAACCTCATGAGACCTTATTTTGGCGATCATCAGGCAACTTTGAATATGCGGTTAGAAAAGGAAAATACAAGTTGTACAAAAGTGCTTATAAAAACAGTACTTTACTTTTCGATTTAGAAAATGACCAATTAGAGCGCTATGATATTGCATCGACAAATCCTGAAATTTGTATAAATTTAGAACAGGAATATAAAAAATGGGATGCAAAGAATATGGCACCGGGTTGGCTGGACCCTCATGCCAAAAACGTCATTAAAGAGGAAAAAAAATGGGAGCAAGACAGAAATAAATCACTAAAAAAGAATTAAAACAACAGAACAATGAATAAGATTTTAAGACCAAAAAGTAGTCTCTACAAACTTTGCCTATCACTTTTAGTATTAGGTATTATTAGCTGTAAGGATTCGGATAAAAAAGGTGCAACAGATGTTTCTATAGAGGCAGAAACTTCGGCACAACCAAATATTGTGGTTATTTACCTCGATGATTTAGGGTATGGTGATATAAGTGCCAATGGCGCTACTGAAATAAACACCCCAAACATTGATAATTTAGCCAATGGTGGTGTACGTTTTACAAATGGCTATGCAACATCTGCCACGTGTACGCCAAGCCGTTATGGACTTTTAACAGGAGTATACCCGTGGAGAAATAAAGACGCGCAAATATTACCCGGTACTGCACCATTAATTATTAGTACCGAACAGCAGACCGTACCAAAGATGTTAAAGAAACAAGGCTATGCTACAGGTATCGTTGGTAAATGGCACTTAGGGTTAGGTACAGGTAATGTAAACTGGAACGAGAGGGTATCTCCGGGTCCCAATGAAGTTGGTTTTGACTATTCTTATATTATGGCAGCTACCCAAGATCGCGTACCTACAGTCTATATAAAAGATGGTCATGTAGATGGTTTAGACCCTAATGACCCAATAGAAGTAGATTATGAGAACAATTATGACAACCAACCAACGGGTAAGGACAATCCTGAATTAACAAGTATGAAGTGGCATCATGGCCATAATAATAGCATTGTAAACGGTATACCAAGAATTGGCTTCATGAAAGGTGGAGAAGATGCAAAATGGAGCGATGTAGATATGGCTGATCACTTTTTAGAAAAAGCACAAGCCTATGTAAAGAACCATAAAAAAGAACCTTTCTTTCTATACTATGCACTGCAACAACCGCATGTACCAAGAACACCACATCCTCGTTTTGAAGGTAAATCTGGTATGGGACCACGTGGTGATGTCATTCTTGAAGCTGATTGGGTTATAGGTGAATTCATGAAAACATTGAAAGATGAGGGAATTTTAAAAAACGCCTTAATTATTTTTACAAGTGATAACGGTCCTGTTTTAAATGATGGCTATTATGATGACGCCGTTGAAAAATTAGGCAAACATACGCCTGCAGGTGGTCTAAGAGGCGGAAAGTATAGTTTATTTGATGCGGGAACCCATGTGCCATTCATTACGTATTGGAAAGGTACTATTGAGCCTTCAGTTTCAGACGCGCTAGTTTGTCAAGTAGATTTTCTTAGTTCGCTTGCAAGTTTAACGGGTAGTACCGAAAAAACAGATGATAGTGCTCAACTAATTGATGCACTATTAGGAAAGACAAAAACTGGTAGAACCGATTTAATTTTAGAAGCGAGTCAGAAAACAGCATTAAGAAGCGGCGATTGGATTATGATTCCGCCTTATAAAGGCAGCGCTTTTAATAATCAAGTTAAAATTGAATTGGGTGTTTCAGAATCATATCAACTTTACAATATAAAAGAAGATAGCGCACAAGAACATAACGTTGCAGAATCTAATCCTGAGAAATTGAAGGAAATGATGGCAACCTACCAAAAATTAAGAGGTACCGATAAAGTAGAAATTAAAGAATTAGAATTGAAATAATTTATATCAACCGAAACCAAAAAGGCTTTGAATTTACATTCAAAGCCTTTTTTTATGCCAATATCTCTCAAGTAAGACAACCTTATAAAGTGAATAAACTCCATTTATAGGCAACTATCGTTGTAATTAACCATATGTGTTAGCATTCCGTCCATCTCTAATTTAACAAGTTGCACTTATAGAATATTTTTATTTCAAATTTAAATAGTGAAGTAAATGAGGTTTGTAAAAATTCAATATGTTTTGGTATTGTTCTTTATAGCGACAAAGGTTATTGCTCAAGATCTAACCGTTCCACCAAAAAAATATGTCGATTCCGTTCAAATCGAAAAAAGTATTGTCAGAGAAAATTCTAACTACCCATTATCGGACCAACTTAATTCTAAAGATTGGAAACTATTAAAAAAATATTCTGATGAATTTAGTAGTGATCAATTGAATCAAAATAAATGGTTTCCAAATAACCCAAAATGGAAAGGAAGACCACCAACATATTTCCATAAATCAAACGTGAGTCAAATAAATGGGGAGTTAGTAATTAAGGTAAACCAACATGGAACTGAAAAATTACCAAAAGAGTTTACGCATTCAACAGGCTTTATAAAAAGTAAAAATAAATTTCTGTATGGATATTTTGAAGCTGAAGCTAAATTAATGGATGCGCCATGGGTTTCAGGTTTTTGGATGACGAACGTAGATAAAGATTGGTGGACCGAAATTGATATCTGTGAAAACGCACCCGGAGTTGAAAATAATCGCCATGATTTAAATTCAAATATCCATGTTTTTAAATCTCCAAAAGAACATGGGGATGTTAAAACACATTTCTCTAGGACCAAAAAATATTTTTTCCCAAAAGAACTACAAAAAGATTATCACGTTTGGGGGCTAGAATGGACAAAAGAATATATCCGTTTCTATATAGATGGCATACTATTTAGAGAGGCAAAAAACACACATTGGCATCAACCTTTAGAAGTCAATTTTAATTGTGAATCTAACAAGTGGTTTGGTGCATTACCTGATGAGAATAAGCTAAATGGAGAATATCACGTAAAATATTTTAGAGTTTGGAAATAGAAATAATAAAAATGAAAAAATTACAAACAATTATAATAGTCCTTTTATTGTCTTCATCTATAAAGGCACAACAATTACCAGAGGGTTTTAATGCCGGCGACAGAACAAAAACCAATTTAAATATCGGATGGAAATTTCATTTAGGCGATGTAACAAACTCACCTACTGCAATAGATTTTGATGATAGTAGCTGGAAAAATGTTTCTGTACCACATACACCACAGCTAGTTTCTTATGAAATGGATAGTATTAAAGAAACTTGGGTACAAGAGAAATATCTTCGAGATATCAGCTGGTACCGCAAAAAGATAACTATTAACGCCAAAAGCACAGACAAGGTATTTTTAGAATTCGAAGCAGTTCATAATGCCACAGAATTATGGGTGAATGGTACAAAAGTCGGCGAATACGCAGTCAATGGTTATGTGCCTTTTCATTTTGACATTACCGATTATGTTCATTTAGGAAAAGAAAACACCATTGCCGTTAAAGCAGATAACTCGTACAGCCAAGTTATTGCACCCGACCCAGATAGAACCGATTATGTAAAATTCGGTGGTTTGTACCGTGATGTATATTTAGTAACCACCAATAATTTGCACGTAAACTATAATTGGGAAGATTTTGATGCCGGTGTACATATAACAACACCTACAGTAAACAAACATAATGGCACGGTAACGATTAAAACTACTGTAAAAAATGAAAATTCTACCACCAAGAAAACTAAAATAATAACCAACGTAATTGACAAAGATGGTTACGTTATAAAGAAATTAATTTCTGAAATCGATATTGCAGCTAATGCAAAACATACGTTTAGGCAATCTGCAACCATTGAAGATGATTACCATTTATGGTCGCCAGACTCCCCTTACCTATACCGGGTAAATTCAATAATTTATGATGGCGATAGTCCTGCTGATTTTGTTGAGAATACATTCGGATTTAGAAAGTTTTCATTAGAAAAGGGAAAAGGCTTCGTTTTAAATGGAGAGCCATTGTTTTTGGTTGGTGCCAACCGTCACCAGAACTATCCTAATATCGGTGATGCCATACCAAACTCGTTTCATTATAACGAGGCACTACAGTACAAAAAGGCTGGTATGAATATCATTAGGCTCTCTCACTACACCCAAGATGATGCTTTTATACAGGCCTGCGACGAATTAGGCATCCTCATTTATGAAGAACCCTCTACATGGATCGAATGGGGTGGCGATACTTGGTTCGATAATTTAGAAAAGGCAACCAGAACTATGATCCGTAATCATAGAAATCACCCGTCTATTATTGTTTGGGGTGCTGGTATAAATCATAGAGGTCCCGTACCAAGAATGCAAACCGTGGCTAAAGAAGAAGATCCGTTTAGATTGACCGCCTCAGCCTCTGCCCCATGGGACGGACCTAAAAATGAAGGTATTACTGATGTGCATGCTACTATGGATTATAGAAGAACCGAATTCCCAGAAAGTGCTTTTACAATGGTAATGGAACATGGTAGTTCTCCCAATTCAGAAGTAAATCAATTTCATATATCAAGATATAAAGGCAATAAGAATAATTTTGCGGCAATTACATGGTTGGGTGCAGATTACAATCACTTACAACCCGATATTGTAGATGCGCAATGGTCGCGAGATTTTGTGACTACTTACGGCGTATTATCAGCTTATAGAGTCCCTAAACCTGTTTATTATTGGTATCAATCTGAATTGGTACCAAAACCTATTGTTCACATTGCAGATGAAACAGCCTCTAAAGATGGAAAAGTTCATGTATTCAGTAATTGTCAAGAAATAGCCTTGTACCATAATGGAGAATTAATCGGGAAACAAGTACCTGATAATGACCTTACCAAAATTAATCTTGACCATCCATCATTTACATTTAAATACAATTGGAAAGAAGGTAGCTTAAAAGCCATTGGTTATACAAATGGTGAAAAAGTAACCGAATTTACTAGGCATAAAGAAGGTAAGCCGCATCATATACAAGTAGCATATAATATTAATGATAAACCATTTTATGCAGAAGGATCAGATGTTCGTTTGGTTTACGCTTCTATATTAGATGAAAATGACAATGTGATAACTAGTGCTGATTATGACGTTCAATTTTCGATTTCGGGAGCTGGAGAACTCATAGATAACGGAAAAATTTATGCCAATCCGGCGCCAACATACAATGGCGTTGCGGCTATCTATGTAAAAGGAACCCAAGATTTGGGATCCATTACAGTTACGGCAAAAGCAACAGGTCTCAAATCTGGTAAAGCTACAATCAATACCGTAAAGTTTAACACCAACGAAATTGCCAATAATGCCAAACCGATATATGATTACCCCATTAGCAGAGTCGATATTGGGGGAGAAAAACAATTGGTACAATTTGAATGGAATGAATGGACAGGAAATACTGATAATGATTTAAACTACACCATTAAAGAAACGAATACTCAAGTAGAAATAAGCGCTGACGAAAAAATTAATTGGTTAGGTAATGGCACTAGTATGTTGGGTGATTTGAGTTTTGTAGGTACAGACGGCCTATTTGTTGAGAAAGGAGAAATTCATTTTAAATTACCCAATTTAAAAGCAGGTAGATATGCTTTAGAAACATTTCATCATGCAAGAAAAACGGATATTAAATTAACCAATGAAATAGAAGTTACTGTACATGATGCAGATGGTAGTTTCACTAGAACTTCAGATGACCATATTGTAAATTATTATGATAATAATAGTAGCGGTGAGCGTCAACCAATTTCTATTAATTCAACTTTAGAATCTGATGGTACTAACCCTGTTATTCTAAAGTTTAAAGGTAAAAATGAAAAAGGAAGCCTTTGGTTAAATGGTTTTGTTTTAAAACAAATTAAATAAATCAACCTAACTTTAAAAATGATGTATTCTAAGACAACACTATTTTTAATAATAAGTTTCATCATAGTAACTGCTTGTTCTGATAAAAAACATAAAGAGGTAAATACAAAAGAAATTTCAAAACCTAATGTTATTCTGGTCATTACAGATGATCAAGGTTATGGAGATTTGGGCGTTCACGGTAACAAGATCATTAAAACGCCGAATATAGATTCCTTTTATACAGAGAGTACCCATTTAACCAATTTTCATGTGGGTCCCACCTGTGCTCCTACCCGTTCAGGATTAATGACGGGCAGATATGCAAATAGTACAGGCGTTTGGCATACCGTTGGCGGTTGGTCGTTATTGCGTGAAAATGAAAAAACCTTAGCCGATATGTTTACCGAAGCAGGTTATAAAACTGGTGGTTTTGGTAAATGGCATTTAGGTGATAATTATCCTTTTAGACCAGAAGACCGTGGCTTTCAAGAAACAGTAATGCATGGTGGGGGTGGTGTACAACAAACACCCGACTATTGGAATAATACGTATTTCAACGACACCTATTTTCATAACGGAACACCTGAGAAATACGAGGGGTATTGTACCGATGTATTTTTTGATGAAGCTATAAAATTCATACAGACTAATAAAGACAAGCCGTTCTTTTGCTATTTAGCGCCCAATGCACCTCATGGTCCTTACAATGTACCTACAGCGTATTATGATTTATATAAAGATTTAGACGATAGTATTTTAGCAGATACCCAAAAACGCTTTTATGGAATGATTACGAATATCGATGACAATTTCGGAAAACTAAGAGCTAAATTGAGTGAACTGAAAATAGCCGATAATACCATATTGATTTTCATGACCGACAATGGCACCTCTGCAGGTTACTATAACAAAAAAGGAAAAATTACAGGCTTTAATAGCGGCATGAGAGGGACCAAAGGAAGCGAGTATGATGGCGGTCACCGAGTACCATTCTTTATTTATTGGAAAGACGGGCAAATAACTACGGCAAAAGATATAAATACCCTTACCGCACAAATAGACATCTTACCCACATTGGCAGAACTTTGTGGTATCGCATTACCGAAAGATCACTTGGCATTGAACGGAAAAAGCATTGTGCCCATTTTAATGGGAAAAGACACGGTACAAAATAGAATGTTAGTAACCGATTCTCAAAGAATTCAAAACCCTGAGAAATGGAAAAAATCGGCAGTCATGCAGGCAAATTGGCGTTTAGTAAATGGGAAAGAGCTTTACAATATTGAAAATGATCAAGGGCAAGAAAACGATATTGCATCTAAAAACCCACAAAAGGTCGAGGCTATGAAAGCTTTCTATGAAGAATGGTGGACAGAAGTTTCTAAAGACTTTAACGAAGAAATCTATTTTCAGATAGGATCTAAACAAGAAAATCCAATTACCCTTACAGCCCATGACGTACACGGACCTGAAACAATGCAACCTTGGAACCAGATTCAAATTAGAGAAGGTAAATCTGGTGCCGGTTATTGGAGTGTAAATATCGTTGAAGATGGTAATTACAAAGTATCCCTTAGAAGATATCCAATAGAATCTAATTTAGCTATAAACGCTACTACCCCCAAAATTTCAATTACTGACTTACCTGGTTTGGAAAAAGAAATTCCTGCGGGAAAAAATTTAGAGTATACCAAAGCCAACATCACTTTTGAAAATCAGATTACAACAGAAACTTCAATCAAAGATGGCGACACCTCAGCTGTATTCAACGTAACATTGAAAGCAGGGAAAACAAAATTATCAGCAAACTTTATTGATGCTCAAAATCAACCGAATGTTGCCTATTATGTGTATATCAAAAAAATATAAATTGAGAATGATACATACTATTGCACCAATTATTTAACACGCATAAAGCTTATAATAGTACTATTACATTAGATAATTATTGTACTACACGTGTAATTAGAATACAATATGATTTACGATTTATTAATTGAAAATATTACTAAAAATAGAGCAGTGTCGATTGCCGAAGCTGAAAAATTTTGTAGTTTTTTTAGTGCCAAAACTATTTCAAAAAGAGAATTTTTACTCAAGCAAGGCGAGTTTTGCAAATTTGAAGCGTTTGTAACTGAAGGGTGTTTTAGAGTTTTTTCATTAGATAAAAAAGGGAATGAAAATACATTATACTTTGCCGCTAAAGATTGGTGGCTGATGGATATAGATAGTTTTATGAACCACAAACCATCAGATTTAAATATTCAAGCTTTAGAAGACAGCAAGATTTTGATCATCTCTCAAGAAGACAAAACTACCCTTTATAATGAATTACCTATTGCTGAGAAATTTTTTCGAATCATGTTCCAAAAATCAATTGTGGCTTGGCAGCGAAGAGTGGTTAGAAACAACAGCTTAACAGCAAAAGAGCGCTATTATTATTTTACGACACGTTATCCTGAAATTGTTTTGAAACTTACGGATAGACAAATGGCAAGTTATTTAGGCATTACGCATGAGTTTTTGAGTAAAATAAAAAAACAAGATAAAATTCAATAATCATAATCGTGTTGAACTTGTTCAACAATTTTTTAGAAGTGATTTCCAATATTTGTAAGCTTAACTAATAAACGTAATTATGAACTTATTTAAGCAAATTAAAGTTTGGGTTATCGCACTGGCATTAACAACTATGTCAACTACAACTTATGCTCAAATTACAAATGACATTTCGCACGATGAAGCCTTTGAAATTCTTTTAGCCGCAAAGAAAAATGCTGAAGATTCAAATGTACTGGTAAACATTGCAGTGGTCGATGCAGGTGCAAATTTAAAAGCATTCATTCGAATGGATGAGTCATTTTTAGGCAGTATAGACGTAGCTATAAAAAAAGCAAAGACAGCAAGATATTTTGATATTGACACAGGTGAATTGGGCGAATTAACCCAACCAGGTGGTATTATTTACAATATTGAGCATTCTAATGGTGGTCTAATGACTTTTCCTGGCGGCTTACCTATTAAAAATAAAGACGGTAAAATTATTGGAGCCATCGGTGTAAGCGGCGGAACAATAGAACAAGATAGAGCAATAGCTACAGCAGGAGCAAAATCAATAGTAGACTAATTATTCACAAAGAACCTCAATTATGAAAATAATAAAATATTTTGCACTAATCATCATCATGGCATTTTCGCAATTAAACCTTGCTCAAGTTTCAGATGATATAATGCTCGTTAGAAAAGACTTCAAAAGCATCACCGGAAAAAACACAGTTTCGGTGACTAGCTACGAAAAAAACGGAATTCATCTTGTTTATGCTGGTGGCGTAGGTAATGTAGATGTATATAGTTTAAATGAAGACGGTATACTTACACCAATTAGCAATCACGAATTGCATATGCAAACAGGACCAGCAAGAGGTATGGTTGCCGATAACATTAATGGAACGGACTTCCTTTTTGTGGCAAACAAACATGGTAATGTTATAGAAACCTTTAAAATTTTAGACAACGGATCTTTAGACCGTGTTTCTCTCGTTGAAGATACCGATGATACCTATTTGGGCATTGCAATTACCTTACAAGTAATACATATGAAAAATGCATCATATCTTTTTATTGGTGGCTTAGAAGAAACACCTGGCTTGAGTAGTTTCAAAATACAGAACGATGGAAAACTAACGCATGTGCAATCTATGAAAGATGATGAAACCATACACACTGATGGAATTATTGGCATGTTCATACACAAAATAAAGGGTAAAACCTTTTTATACACAGGAGGTTTTCAAGACAATGGCGTAAGTAGTTTCAGAGTCTATGATGACGGAACTTTCAAGAATATAAATAATATTAGCGATAATAATACAGATAGATATTTAACAGGAGCTTACCCAGTAACAGGGGTAACCCTAGGCGATAATAAATATATAATTGTAGGTCATAGACATCACAAATATTACGAACGAAATGGCTTTATTAAAAAAACAGACTTTGTTTATCATGGGGATGGTGTAAGCGTATTTAAAGTGAATAAAAAAGGAGCTTTAGTACCACATTTTGTTCTTAAGGATGATGAAACCACCAAATTACAAGGCCAAACTAGAATAGAAATTGTTTCAACCGATAATAACGAAGCTGTTTTAGCAGTTGGCACAAGAGACGATGCGAGTATTCAATTATTAAAATTAAACGAAGCTGGCGTTCTTAGTCCTATCAATTATTTAGAAACAGGATATTCGATTTATTACGGGTTACGCTCTCATAAAATTGGAGATGACAACTTTTTAATTGCCGGTTCTTTTCGTTTTGATTTAGGAAAAATAGTCTCTTATAAAATTTCACCGAAAATTAATAGAGAAGGCAAGGTTTTGAGACATATCGTAAATCTTAAATATAAAGAAGAAGCTACCGAAGCTCAAGTTGACGAAGCGGTTGAAACCTTTTTACAGTTACAGAATGAAATACCAGAAATAGCCAACATCGAATGGGGTGTTAATGACAGTGAAGAAGGTGCCAGTAATGGTTTTACACATACGTTTACAATCACCTTTAATGATGAACATGCTAGAGAAATATATCTATTTCACAAAGCACATTTAGACTTAGTTAAAAAGGTAGGTCCAATAATAGGTGGTGCTTTTATTATGGATTATTGGACAACAACAAATTAATTTTGAAAGAGAAATGGAAAACTTAAAAAATAAAAAAGCCATCATTACAGGTGGTGGTAGAGGTCTTGGTAAAGCGACGGCAATAGCATTTGCCAAAGAAGGTATTGATGTAGCCATTACTGGCAGAACAGAAAGTACATTAAAAGAAACCGTTTCAGAAATAGAAGCTCTGGGTGTTAGCGCTACTTATGCGGTATTCGATGTAAGCAATTATGAGGATGTTAAAACAAGTATTAAAAACCTCATAAACACATTAGGAGGTGTCGATATTTTGGTTAATAACGCAGGTATAGGGGGCTTTGGATCATTTAATGAGATGCCGGTTGACCAATGGTCTCAAATTATACAGACCAATCTTATGGGTATGTATTATGTGACTAAAGAAGTTTTGCCGTATTTAATTGCTAAAAATGAAGGCGATATTATTAATGTGTCTTCTACAGCAGGATTAACCGGAAATGCAACTACATCAGCCTATTCAGCATCAAAATTTGCAGTTATTGGCATGTCTGAATCATTGATGAAAGAAGTACGTAAAAACAATATTAGGGTTGTTACATTAACCCCAAGCACCATAGAATCTGATATGTCAATTGAAGCAGGTATTGCAGAAAAGGGTTCAGAAGATAGCGTTTTACAACCCGAAGATTTTGCTGAATTGATTCTTGGCGGTTTAAAATTACCGAGAAGAGCAATGCTAAAAAGTGCATCTTTATGGTCTACGAATCCTTAAAATAATTGCAATTGGTTAAGTAATCTTCAAAATTACTTAACCAATACCTTATGTAATAATCATCCTACAAAAAAATGAAAATGAAAAAAACGTTTCTGTTCCTTTTCCTATTAGCTACCATAGTTAAGGCGCAAGACCGACCTAATATTGTTTTCATTTTAACCGATGACCAGTCGTATGACCTGTTAGGTTGCACAGGTAACCCAATTGTTCAGACCCCTAATATTGATAACATTGCACAAGAAGGCATACTGTTTACAAACGCACATGTTACCAGTGCCATTTGTACACCAAGTAGAATATCTATTTTATTAAGTCAATACGAACGCAAGCACGGTGTAAATTTCAATTCTGGCACAAGTGTTTCAGATACTGCTTGGGCAAACTCTTATCCTGTTATAATGCGCGATAATGGCTATTATACCGGCTGGGTAGGTAAAAATCATGCGCCTATTGGTAATGGTGGGTATGACAGCGGACTGATGGAAAAGAGTTTTGATTATTGGTATGCGGGGCATGGCCATTTAGGTTTCTATCCGAAAGACAATCATTCTATTTTTAATGATGCCATAGCATTTACGCAACCTGAAATTATTAATGAAGGTGTAAATGAATTTTTAGATATAAATGCCAGAAAATTAAAAGGTGCCGTTCATTTTTTAGAAAACAGACCTAAGAAAAAACCATTTATGCTTTCTATCAATTTTAATTTACCCCATGGCGCCGGTACCCGTTCTATGAAATTAAAAGAAACTGATGATACTATTTACAAAACCATGTATCGTGACATTGACCTTCCTCTTCCTGAAAATTACATTGCAAAGGCAGATATAAAAACACCTAAACTGCCTGCAGATCTTCTTAAAACTGAAGACAGGCAAGAAGGATATAATTATGTAGATAATCCTAAGGATAAGAAGGAACGTTACATAAGAGAATTAGAGGCCATGACGGGCATAGATAGATTAGTGGGCAATCTTAGAGATAAACTTAAAGAACTGAAACTTGATAAAAATACCATTATCATTTTCACTTCGGACCATGGCTTATTTGGTGGTGAACAAGGTTTAGGCGGTAAGGCGCTTTGTTATGAGCAAACTACACATGTACCTATAATTGTTTTTGATCCCAATGCAACTAGAAAACAAAGAGGTCTAAAAAGCGATGCCTTAGTGCAAACTATTGATATAGCACCAACAATGCTTGCCTATGCAGATATTAAAGCTCCAGAAACCTTTCAAGGTGCAGATATCTCTAGTTTAATTAAAGGTTCAAAAATTGAAGTTCGAGATTATGTATTTACCGAAAACTTATGGTCTACACATTTTGGAAACCCTAGGTGTGAATCGGTTCAGAATAAAGAATGGAAATATATTAGATATTACAAGAACAATAATTTCTCTGCTTCAAAAGAAATTAAATATGCTAAAGAAATAGGTATACCTGTCAATGAAATGCTCTATAATATGCACGACCCGCAAATTGCCATTTATCGAGATTACATTGATGCTCCTTTACATGGAGAACAACCTGTTTATGAAGAATTGTATAACCTAAAAGAAGATTCTAACGAACTTCATAACTTAGCCGACAGACCTGAACATTCTAAAATTCTAGAAAATCTGAAAGCCCAATGGAAAACAGAAATTACTGCAGCTAGAGGTAGCGGCAAACCACAGGTTTTAAGATACACCAATGATGCTTACCCAAATGCAAAACATTAAGGCATATACCGAACAATAGCTATAAACTAATCATTTGCTCAAATGTCATTGGAGTTATTTTACTTCAAAGAAAGTACTTTATAAAAGTATAACGAATGTTTTAAAAACCATATGTGTTATACTTCTGAACATATAATGGTTGAACCAAAATCTATTCAGATTAATTTTATAAAAAAATCAGATTATGTCCGAAACTATAAAAGTACTATCCCTATTTTTTACGATTCTCATTTTTGCTTGCAGTAGTTCTGATTCCATTGATAATGCAGTTATTGAAGAAATCGAAGTAACGCAAGAAGAAGAAATTGAGGCTCCGGTTGAAGAAATAGAACCAGATAGTACTCCGAAACCAACTTTTACAGAAAACCAAGATCCAAAACCAGAAGATAAAAAATGGGTCAAAGTTGATGGACTTTCTGATGAATTCGATAGTAACGAATTAGACGCCGATAAATGGAACCCGACTCCAGAATTTATTTGGAACGGTCAAGATCGAGGTTGGTACGGATCAGGCAGATCTCTTTTTGAAGCCGATAATGTTAGCACGGGCGATGGTTATTTAAGAATAAAAGGAGAGAAATTTGATAGCCCAAAATATTCACCTAAAGACAATACCAACGAACCCTCAGAACGCAGGTATGGCGGAGCATATATTTATGGTAAAACCTTAGCAGAGCCGGGCTATTATATTGAAGCACGTATGAAAGCTAGTAAAACGGCGATGTCTGCTGCATTTTGGTTAAAATCTGAAACCAAACCATGTACAGAAAACTTTAATGATGGTGAAAATCTTGAGATAGACATACAAGAATGTGTAGGTGTTTTTACTGGTGAATTAGGTGATGATTGGACAAACGATGATTGGGCAGTAACCTCTGATTGGGATAAAATATTTCATTACAATACCCATAGACATAATAGCCCTTGTAACAATATTGGAGCAAGACAGACAAAAGGAGGTAAAAGTAATTTTGAAAAAAACAATTCTGAAGAGTTTCATATTTACGCTGCCTATTGGTACGCAGACGGCAGTAAAGTTGATTTTTATATTGATGGAGCCTTAGAAGAGTCTGTTACGCCTGTCATTCCTTTCAATGGAGCACTAAGGTTAATTATGTCAAGTAATTTCTATGATTGGATCGAAGAAACTACAGCGCAAGAAATGGGTTTTGAACAACCTTTAGAAGAGCGTTACACAAAATTTGATTGGGTTAGGGTTTGGAAACTTGAAGACATTTAATTTAGCGTTTGCGAAAGATGACAAGCGAAAAAATTAAGTATGCTATATTCGTTTTCTAAATGTATTAGATAACTTATTCGGCTACTTTATTAATGTAGGTATAGTAGACTCCGTAGTTTGTTTCATTTTCAATGAAATCATTAACTAAAAACGTTTTCCCTTTTTGTAAATGTACTTTAAAAACTACTTCTTCATCCCCCTCTAAAATCGGCTTTTCATGCATTTGATTTGCAATTGAAATTTTTGCTTTTGTCGGACTAATATTTTTATATTGAAATGAATTTTTAGGATTTTCTTTCGGAATACCCCGTATAGCACCTGAACATTCTTTTGGCCATCTACGTAAAGAAATTAAATATTCTCCCTCTTGGGCAATACGTAAAGCGTGGGTATTATTAGTGTTTTTTATACCATCGGCAACTTGTTCACATTTCCAAATACCGACATCTTCACCGATAGCGTGTTGTATGGTAAGCTTGGTCTCTAATTGAGCATTATTACCAACTACGGTTACCGGTAATTCTTTATAGGCAGTAGACAATTTTGCAGCATTAATAAAAATTGTATTTTCCTGAAGTAATTCAGTCACCAATTCGGGGTATGTTTCTGCTAAATTTATCTCTTGTTTTGGGTCCTTATCAATATTATATAATTCTTTACCATCAATTAGACGCCATTGGTTTTTAATAATACAAGTCGATGCTATATCATGAGGAGGTCTCCAATCTTGACGATTGTGTAAAGACATCGATCGATTTTGAACGGCTGTTTCTTTAGAAGAAAAGACAGAAGAAAAATCAGTTCCGTCTAAAGTCATTTGCTCAGGCAGCGTTAAATTACATAACGATGCCAAGGTTGGAATCAAATCTACATGCGCCGTGAGATTAGGTATATCTTTACCGCCTTGAATATTACCTTTTGGCCAACGTATAAAAAACGGCACACGATGGGCACCTTCTTCTTCATCTCCTTTTATACCTCTAAACCCTTTATTAAAACCTAATTTACCATCTTTACTGTAACCAAATCTAGTACCATTATCACTCATAAAAATAAGAATGGTATTTTCTAGCAAATTTTGCTTCTCCAAATACTGATAAAACTTGCCAAAATTTTCGTCAATATTGGCTATCATACCATAAAGATTTGCACTAATGATATCTTTACCTTCTAATTTCTTATAAGGCGCGGCATATTTTTCAGCAACAATTAAGGGGTCATGCGGAGCATTTAATGGCAAGTAAACAAAAAATGGTTCCTCTTTGTTTAAATCAATAAAACGTGTAGCTTCTTTAAACCATACATCAGTACAATAGCCTTCAAATTGTTTTGGTTGGTTATTTACGTAATACACATCATCAAAATAACTATTGCCCCAATAATCTGATAATTCACCTACGCCCCCGCCTAAATGTTGTACGACCCTATCAAAACCACTATCTGTAGGTCTTGACGGAAAGTTATCGCCTAAATGCCATTTACCGAACAAACCAGTATTATAGCCATTTCCTTTAAAAACATCTGCCATGGTTATAGCATTTTCCGATAAGGCATCTCTACCTTTAAACGTTGCCCATGCACCATTATTTATAGGAAACTGACCAGTCATTATCGCGGCTCTAGTTGGCGTGCATAATGCACTTACATGAAAATCGGTCATGCGAATGGCTTCGTTATAAAAAGCATCTATTTCTGGTGTTTTTAGCCACGGGTTACCTTGGCAGCCTAAATCTCCAATTCCTAAATCATCAGCTAAAATTAGAATTACGTTAGGCGGTTTCTGTTGCTTTTTTTGCATTGAAAACCCAAAAGAAAAAATCAGAAAAATGAATAGTTGAATTACTTTCTGGAGCATATCTATTTTAAATTTCATTAACCCTAATTCATTTCACCATTAATACCGAGTAGTGAGGTCTTCTCAAAATTAAATAATATAATGTCTCATCAACATCACAAATGATTTAACCTCTAAAACAGATGTGCTAGTAAGGCTCAATAATATGCATTGTACAAATTATACATGTAGTTAAGCCTATTAAAAATCATATATGGTAGTATTCTGCCTATCTCTTGCCCTTATTCATCATTGGTATATCTACTTTTATTTAGCACAAAACACCTATTTCAATATGTGGTTTGTCATAGGCAGAAATAAAAAAATAACGACTCTTACTCATCCCTACAATGAACAAAAAAAAAGTTTTCTATTTTCTAATAGTTCTATTTACAATTCATATTCACGCTCAACAGAATATTCTGTTTATAGAATCTGATGATCAGAGCAATCAAGCAGTTGGTGCCTATGGTAATGAAGCTATGCTTACTCCTAATATTGATGCTCTTGCCAAAGAAGGCACTTCTTTTACTGCCGCGTACAATATGGGCTGTTGGTCTCCAGCAGTTTGTATCCCTAGCAGAACCATGCTTATTTATGGAAAGTACATTTGGGAATCTCAAAAAATAAACAAGCAAAATGCCCCAAAATCATTACCAGAAAAATTACACGACAATGGCTATTATACCTATATGACCGGAAAATGGCATGCCATGGGGAAAAATGCAAAAGAAATTTTTGATGAAACCGGAAGCATACAACCAGGTCAACTAAAAACCTATAACTCCCCTGCTGGGCATATTACCGATATTACCGCTAATGAAGCTGTTAACTTTCTAAATACATACGATAATGTAAAACCATTTTTTGCCTATGTAGCATTCAACGCTCCGCATGTACCTAGACAGACCGAGCAAAAATATTATGATATGTATCCTGCTGATGAAATGGTTTTACCCCCAAGTGTGGTAGACAACACACCATTGAATAAAAATGTAAAGTACCAATACGCAAATGACCCTTTGAGTTCTAAAACAATGCAAAAACGCGTACAGCAAAACAATGCCATGGTAACACATATGGATACCCGTATCGGAGATATCATACAAGCTTTGAAGAACAAAGGAATCTATGATAATACCATCATAGTTTTTACTTCTGACCATGGAATTAATTTTGGTGAAAATGGTGTCGCAGGCAAGGTATGTCTCTATGAACCAAGTGTAACTGCTCCATTAATTATTAAAGCACCATCGGTTACTCCTAATTCTAAAATCGCATCTCGAGTGTATTTGCAAGATGTGGTGCCTACCCTATTTGATTTGCTAGACCTTGAAATACAAGAGCCAACAGATTTCGAAAGTTTAGCTCCTTTATTAACTCATACAGGAAAAGCTAGAGCCTCTATTTATCTAGCTATGTTCGATGATCAACGAGGCATAATATCAAAAAACAAAAAACTGATTGTTTATCCTAAAACAGGAAACTTAGAATTGTATGATCTAATTAATGATCCATGGGAAACAAAAAACCTGATTGGTGAACACCAATCAAAATCTACCATTACCAGTCTTTTAAGTCAATTGAAAGAGTGGCAATTAAAAACCTTGGATAAAACAGATCTAACCACAATCTATTTAAAATACAATCTATAAAATGAAATAAATACGGCTACAGTTTTCTTTGGACGCAACCATAATTTTAATAACTACTAACACACATCAAATTAAAACAGCACTATCAATGAATTTTAAATCTATTTTCTTCATATTTATTATCGGACTTTCTACTTTTCTGAAAGCTCAAGAAAAACCCAATATAGTTTGGATCGTATCAGAAGATAACTCCAAACACTACATGAAGCTTTTTGATGAAAACGGTGTATCAACACCCAACATCGAAAAACTAGCTGAAAAAGGGATTCAATTTAACAGGGCATTTTCAAATGCCGCTGTTTGTAGTGCTGCTAGATCGAGTATCATTACTGGAGTTTATGGTCCTAAACTTGCCTCTCATTATCATAGGTCAGAAGAAAAAGTAACACTGCCCGAAAACATAAAGATGTTTCCTGAATATCTGCGAGATGCCGGGTATTACACGAGCAATAATGCCAAGGAGGATTATAATATTTTTAAAAATGACAATGTTTGGGACGATTCTTCAAAAAAAGCGAGTTGGAGAAATCGTAATAAGAATCAACCTTTCTTTCACGTTCAAAACTTAGGTACAACCCATGAGGGTAGTTTACATTTTACGGAGGCGAGTATGGAATCAAGTAAAACCAAAACTGAAGCAGAAACAGTATTTGTACAGCCCAATCATCCGCAAACAGAAACATTTAAGTACACCAATGCACTTTATCGCGATTTAATCATAAAAATGGATGCACAGGTAGCAGAAGTCATCGAACAATTAAAAGATGATCATCTACTCGAGAATACCATTGTATTCTATTATGGCGACCACGGTGGCGTTTTACCTAATAGTAAAGGCTATTTGAAAGAAACCGGGCTACATGTTCCGCTGGTAGTCTACATTCCTGAAAAGTTTAAAAACTTATCCCCTTTTACATTAGGTACGGCAACAAATACCTTTGTTAGCTTTATTGATTTTAGTGCTACCGTTTTAAACTTAGCTGGCATTGCAATACCTAAAACCATAGCCGGAACCCCTTTTTTAGGCACGAACATCTCAAAAGCTACCCTACAAAATAATAAAACCTATGGCTATGCAGATAGGTTTGACGAAAAGTATGATATGGTTAGAAGCTTGCGAAAAGGCAACTTAAAATACATACGGAATTTTCAACCTTTTACTGTAAATGCCTTAATGAATGAATATAGATATAGACAATTGGCGTATAAGGAATGGAAAGACCTTTTCGATACTGGAAAACTGAACGAAATACAATTTCAATTTTTCACCCCTAAGGTTCCCGAAGAATTATATGATGTTGAAAATGACCCTTATGAAACCATCAATCTTGCGAACAATCCTGCATATCAAAAAAGCTTAAAACAGCTTAGAAAAAACCTAAATTCTTGGATGAGTTCAATGCCAGATCTATCATTATACCCTGAAAATTATATTATTGACAAGGCTTTTAATGATCCTATAACATTTGGTCAAGCACACAAAAAAGAAATATCTAATTATTTAAAAATTGCCAATCTACAAATAATCCCATTTAAAGAGGCACAACCAAAATTGAAAAAATATCTAGAATCTACCGATGATTTAGAGCGCTATTGGGCTTTAATTACGTGTTCTAGTTTTGGCACACAAGCAGATGAATTTTCCGATCAAATTCAACAAATGATGACGTCTGACTCTTTGTTGATAAACAGAATGCGAGCTGCAGAGTATTTAGGTATTACGGGAACCTTAAATAGTTCAAAGTTTTTAACAGAAATGTTGTATTCGTCTACGAATGAAAAAGAAGCACTTTTAATACTTAACACTATCACTTTGCAACAAGACTATTATCAGAAATACCAATTTAATATAGATATTAAAAAATTAGACAAGGCTGTTTATCAAAACAGCCTTATTCAAGAAAGAGTTACCTATTTAAACAATTAAAATCTTATAAAAAACCGATACAAATGAAATCAAACTATATCACATTAAAGCAACTACTTTTTACCGGCTTATTTTTAACTGTCGGCACCTTGGTAGCTCAAAAATCACCACACTTTAATGATGGTGAAGATCCTAAACCAACTACCCAAAAATGGAAACTGGTTAAAAACATGTCAGATGAATTTGAGGGCAAAAAGGTAGATGAAAAAAAATGGCAAATTTCAGGTCAAGGCTGGATTGGTAGAGCACCAGGCTTATTTCAATCAGAGAATATAAAAGTTGAAGATGGCGGCTTAAAAATAACCACAAAACTATTACCGCACCCAGTAACAAAACAAGGTAAAGAATACACCCATGGTGGCGGTTATGTTGGCTCTATTAATGGTATGACCTATGGCTACTATGAATGCGAAATGAAAGCCAACAAAACCTTCATGTCCTCAACTTTTTGGCTCATAAACGAGTCTAAAGAATTAGAAGGGTGTAATAAAAGAACTACAGAGTTAGATATTCAAGAAAGTGTTGGTCAAATTACCAATGATGCCGAGTGGATGAAAAATTTTGATCAATCTATGAATTCGAATACACACAGTAGAAATATACCAGAAGGGTGCGATTACGAAAAAGGCTCGAATAAATCTGGTGCTTTAGTTGGTGGCAAAGTATACGATGATTTTCATGTATATGGTGTATGGTGGAAATCTAAAGATGAAGTACAGTTTTTTCTAGATGGTAAATTTCTTGCAAAAGTAACCCCTCCTGCAGATTATGACATTGAAATGTATTTAAGAATGGTGGTAGAAACGTACAACTGGAATCCTGTGCCAGAAGATGGCGGAATGAGCGGTACCGAAGAAGAAAGAACGACTACTTACAATTGGGTCAGATCATGGGAATTAGTAGAAAGTAAATAAACTACACCGCATATTAATTAAATCATAATTCTATTTATGCTGTATAAACATCACAGTCAATTCATTAAAAATGTAGGATAGATAATATAGAAGAGGTTTATAAAAATAAAGAAATGCCTTAAAAGACAATTTTAGAACAACAAACAAAAACACTAATTATAGATTAAATACTATGAAAATACACGCACTCTTTATCGCTTTTTTTTTAATTGTGTGTAGCGCAAGCGCACAATATTTCCCCTATAATTTGCCTAAAGAAAAACCATCTATACCGTTGAGTACTTCAATGGAGCGTAATTATGATAGTTATCTGGCACCAGAACCAAAATATAATGAACTTTATACCCAGTTTAAATATACCGAATTAAAAGGTTTAGACTATAATAATCATGATGGTACCATTAGTAGAAGAGATCCTTCTAAAGTGATTTTTGAAAACGGAAAATATTATGTTTGGTATACCTATCGAAATACTGTTACCTCGCCTAAAGGTGCAGCATCTGCAACAGAAACAATCCCTTCTGCCGATTGGGATTTGGCTGAAATCTGGTATGCAACGAGCAATGATGGCTTTACTTGGAAAGAGCAAGGTGTTGCTATTCCTCGACCTCCAAAACCGAATTTAGGCCACCGTTCCGTATCAACAGCCGATATTCTTAAATGGAAAGGCAAGTACTATATGTATTACCAAGGTTTTAGTGAGCCTAGTGGAACAAGAGGCGATGATTGCCCTGTTCTAATGTCATATGCTTCTTCACCAGATGGACCTTGGACCGCCACCAACAAAATTGTTATCCCTAATGGACCAAAAGATACATGGGATCAATACTCTATTCATGACCCATATCCACTGGTCTATAAAGGCAAGATTTACTTGTACTATAAATCTGATTTTGTAGGCAGACCAAACTTAGTGCGAATGCAAGGTCTAGCTACTGCCGAAGATCCTCTTGGTCCATTTACTAAAAATCCATTAAACCCAGTATTAAATTCCGGACACGAGACTACCCTTTTTCCCTTTAAAACTGGTATTGCAGCCTTAAGTATTAGAGATGGTAATGAACACAATACCATACAATATTCAGAAGACGGCATCAATTTTAATATTGCTGCTATTACAGAATTAATGCCAGATGCCGCAGGTCCTTTTATTCCTGATGCTTTTACGGACACCAAGGATGGTAGAGGTATTACTTGGGGTATATCACATTTTACTAACGCAACTGGTTGGGAAACAAATCACGCTATTTTAACTCGGTTTGATTGTGATTTGAGCTTAGATATAGATGATCAAGGCATGAAAAAAGCGCATGTTTATCACAAGCCCGAATTTTATTATAAGCAGGGTTTAAACAAAGAGCAGCAAGAACGTATTCGTTTGGAAAATGAAGCATTAAAAGAAAAAGAGTAATGACAAAATTCAAATATCTCGTCGTTAGCTTCTTTGTGCTCTTACAGCATATGGCCATTGGGCAAACCTCAAGCGCCAAATCAGAAATACAATACCTATCGGGTACCGGAAAAGATACTACTGTAGATTGGCAATTCTATTGCTCTGAAGGAATGAACAGTGGTGTCTGGACTACCATTGGGGTACCCTCTTGTTGGGAACAACAAGGTTTTGGTGGTTACAATTATGGGCAAGATGATCTTGCTACACGCCATAAAGAATTTGGTCTTTATAAACATGAATTTCTGGCAACTGAAGAATGGAAAAACAAAACGATCGAGATTGTTTTTGAAGGTGTCATGACCGACGCCGAAGTGAAAATTAATGGAAAGTTAGCAGGGGAGATTCACCAAGGTGCCTTTTATGAATTTAAATATGATATAACAGCCCTATTAAAGTTTGGAGAATCTAATTTATTAGAAGTTAAGGTCAACAAGGTTTCGGCAAATGAATCTATCAATCATGCCGAACGAAAAGCAGATTTTTGGGTTTTTGGAGGAATATTTAGACCTGTATATTTAAAAATTTCTCCAAAAGAACATATAGAACGGGTTGCCATAGATGCACAGGCAGATGGTAGCATTAATGCCGATATTTTCTCTTCATCAAAAAAGGTTAAATCTGTAAACATGTTTTTATCTGACTTGGATAATAACAAAATTCAAGATTTAGCTATAACCGAAAATAATCAAGAAGAAGGAAAATGGCATGTAACTACAACAGCAAATGACATTAAAACTTGGAATCCTGAAAAACCGAACCTTTATCTATTAACTATTGAGGTGTTAGACGCAAAGAAAAAAGTACTCCATACCACCAGCAATCGTATTGGTTTTAGAACGGTTGAAGTTCGCGAACGCGATGGAATTTATGTAAACGGAAAACAAATTAAATTTAAAGGGGTAAACAGGCATTCTTTTCATCCTTCATCAGGTAGAACAACTTCTAAAGCGCTGAGTATTGAGCATATTAAAATGATGAAAGATATGAACATGAACGCGGTACGCATGTCTCATTACCCGCCCGATGTTCATTTTTTAAATGCTTGTGATTCTTTGGGGCTCTTTGTTATTGACGAAGTCTGTACCTGGCATTCTCCCCATTTAGATACTGAAGTTGGAGAAAAAATAGTAAAAGAAACGGTGGTTAGAGATGTTAACCATCCCTCTATTTTACTATGGGCAAATGGTAATGAAACAGGCTGGAATACCGATTTAGATAATGATTATGCCCTGTGGGATATTCAGAAAAGAGGAGTTATTCACCCATGGAATATCTTCAACAAAACCAATACGCTACATTATTTTCAATATCATGCATTGGCCAATGACGCCTATTCCAAAGATAAAATACTTTTCCCTACAGAATTTTTACATGGCTTATATGACGGTGGGCATGGCGCAGGCTTGGAAGATTACTGGAATAAAATGTGGAACATGCCACTTTCTGCAGGAGGTTTTCTTTGGGATTTTGCAGATGAAGCCATCATCCGTACCGATAAAAATAACACCCTTGACACTGACGGCAACCATGCTGCCGATGGCATTGTAGGGCCATACGGAGAGAAAGAAGCCAGTTATTTCACCATAAAAGAAGTTTGGTCTCCTATTTATATTGAAGATCGATACATAACACCAAACTTTAATGGAATTTTCAAGATTGAAAACAGGTATCATTTTACGAATTTGAATGAAATTAAAATGACCGCAAAATGGGTTCAATTTAATGGTCCTGATGAAAGTGATAATTTTAAGGTACTCTCCGAATCAGAAATTGAATTACCAGCTTTAGAACCAAATACTAAGGGAGCGTTTTCGGTTACCAAACCAAACAATTGGCAGTCGGCCGATGTACTTTATCTGACTGCTGTAGATGCGCAAGGCATGGAAATATTTACTTGGAGCTATCCCGTAAAAACACCCAAAAAACTAAATGCTGCGTATATAAATTCTTCTGAAAAAAGTAAACTTAAGAAAACCATAAAAGATAATAGTATTGCCATAGAAGCCAATGGCATTCACTATACATTTTCGGCAAAGACAGGTCTATTAAAAGAGGTTGTCAAGAACGGAAAAGTAATTCCTTTTAATAACGGACCCATCATTTTAGCACAGCATGACAGCATAATTTCGGTTGATGTTAAAAGCTTAGAAAACAGCATAGAGATTACGACAATTTATGAGCTAAAAGATAAATCACCTACCTGGGCGAGTCACAAAGAGTTATCCTCAGATATCATCAAATGGACCATTCATGCTAACGGTTTACTTGATTTGGCAGTAGATTTTAAAGCCAAGAGAGTTATAAAAGGCTACAAGGGCATTTCATTCTCTTTTCCTGAGTCTGAGGTAAGTGGTATGAAATGGTTGGGCGATGGTCCGTATCGGGTTTGGAGAAATAGAATGAAAGGTACCCAATTTAAGGTTTGGGAGAATGATTACAACAATACCATTACTGGTGAAACCGAATATGTTTATCCTGAATTTAAAGGGTTTTTCTCCAGCTTATATTGGGTGAAAGTTAAAGGGGAAAATGACAATGGTTTTACCGTCTATTGCAACTCTGAATACACATTTCTACGTATGCTAACCCCTGAAAATCCATCAGAAGACCCTAACAAAAGAGTAAGTATTGAATATCCTGAAGGTGACATTTCTTTTGTAAAAAACATACCTGGTATTGGCACCAAATTTCAAAAACCAGATACTATGGGACCACAGGGAAATCCAGAAAATTATTTTGGCAATTCAGACGAACCGATACAAATAGCATTGACTTTTGAATTTTAAAAAAACCAGAATGAACGCAGCTAAGTTTTTATTGATTTCTATTTCTATCCTCCTTCTAGGTTGTAAAACTAACAAGGAGGCTACTTATAAACCTGTATTTGAATCTTTAAAAAAACATGATGCCGCACCAGAATGGTTTCAAGATTCAAAGTTAGGTATCTATTTTCATTGGGGACCTTACAGCGTGTCTGCTTATGGTAGTGCATGGTATCCGCATAACATGTATAAAGACCAGGGAAATATTCGTAAACATCATGAAAAGACTTATGGTAGTATTCATGATTTTGGATACGAAGATTTCATACCCATGTTTAAAGCAGAACAATTTGATCCCGAAGATTGGGCAGACTTGTTTGAAATGGCAGGCGCTAAATTCGCTGGTCCTGTAGCACAACATCATGATGGCTTTGCCATGTGGGATAGTGACGTAAACCCATGGAATGCATCAGATATGGGCCCGAAAAGAGATATACTCGGTGAACTCTTTACCTCTTTAGAGAAAAGAAACATGAAAACCATTGCCACATTTCATCATGCTAGAAATGGGCAACGAAATGCTCATAAGCCTGAGGCTTGGAAAACAGCTTATGATAGTCATTATGTATATCACCCTGATCTACCGACCGCCACTACAGACCCAAAATTGCGTAAACTATTCGGAAATTTTGAGACCATAGAAGAATTCAATAACTATTGGTTAGCTCAAGTAAATGAAGTCGTAGACAAATACCATCCAGATATTCTATGGTATGACTCTTGGCTGAATTTAATTCCAGAAGATAAAAGAATGGAAATGGCCGCACATCATTTTAACAATGGGCTGAAACAAAACAAAGAAGTGGTTACAGCACACAAACAAGATGATCTACCCTTAGACTATAGCGTGCTAGATTTTGAACAAGGTGGAAGAAGAGATATACACCCTTTACCTTGGTTAACAGATATTACTTTAGGAGAAAGTAAATGGATGTATGTTGAAGGGCATCCGTACAAAACAGCAGATCTAGTCGTTAGAAATATGATCGATGTTTGGAGTAAAAACGGAATTGTATTACTAAATGTTTCTCCAAGAGCAGATGGGGTTATCAATCAAGAACAAAGAGACATTCTCAAAGAAATTGGCGATTGGCTAAAAATACATGGTGAAGCTGTTTACGGTACCAGAACACATACTATTTTTGGCTATGGCCCAGCGAAAGCGGTAGATGGCTCTCATGGTGGTCAATCATCCAAAATAAAATACACCGCAGATGATGTACGTTTTACCATTGCGAAAGATAAAAAGGCGATGTACGTATTCTTTCTAGGTAAACCAGAGACGGGAAAGAAAATAGAAATGCGCGCTATTGGCGGGTATCATAGAAACATACCTCCTACTCCAATAAAAAACGTACGCTTATTAGGTTCAGATATTTCTGTGGATTGGGAACTTACTTCAGAGAGTTTTTATTTAACCATGCCCAATGCTGAAATGAACGACTTAGCCACAGTTTTTAAGTTTGAATTAGAGTAACAATTAAAAAAACACAAATACGAATCAAATTTATAGTGTTTGTGTTTTTTTAATCAAATACCAATATTGAGTTTAATCTACATGAGCATCAATATTACCCCCAATATTATTTTCTTTATATCCTTCTAAAACTACTTTAAAAGCATGTGCATAATTAGTAGGTAACTTAGCTGGGGCTTGTAGTACCAAACCACGTTCATCTCTTGCCCATTTAATCTCCTCATCACTTCCTAAAAGAGAAATATGTTCTATTTTAGAATTTAAAACTCCAATATCGGTAGATAATGATTTCACTACAATTTCAGTATCAGGGGTGTCCATTACGATAATGTAGAATTCCTTATCCGATTTTTTAGTAAATCTTATATCCGTATTCTTATATTCTATTTTGAATTTCTCCACCTTGTGTCCCCCTTCCGGCAAACGGGTTGGTCCTTCTCCAAAAATCGTCCAAGGTCTAGTGCCGTAAATAGCATCACCATTAATAGCCAACCAATCTCCCATATCAATTAATAGGTCTTGCATCTCTTGAGGGATAGACCCGTCGGGATTAGGAGGTACATTTAAAAGCATCAATCCATTTTTTGAGACAATGTCCACTAGAATGTCTACCAACTCATTAGGTGTTTTGAATTTTGCATTTGGTCTATAAAACCAGGCACCAGGGGAGGTATCTGTTAACCAAGATGGAGACTTTGGCTGATTTGGTCTGCCACGTTCATAATCTTTAACGGCAACCGTTTCAGGAAAAGTAGTTTCTTTATAAGATATCACTACCTCTTTATCCCATTCTAAAGCTTTATTATAATAATAAGCTAAGAACTCTAGTCGAGACTCTTCTGTCATATTTTCTAGCCACCAATCAAACCAAATTAAATCTGGTTGATATACATCTATATACTCCTTCATTTTTGCCCACCAATCTTTATAAAATTGTTCATCTGGTGTATCAGATTCCAAAGAATGTGGGTTGGTATACAAGTCATAATCTTCAGCTTTTACTCCACCGTACTTATGTGCTGGAGCAAAATATTTCCAAGTAAATGCATGGTGAAAAGAAGCCATAAACTTTAAGCCCTTAGCTTCAATTTCTTTCTTTAATTCTGCCGAAGGATCTATTCCTCCATAATTCATAGAATTCCATCTTGTAGTCTTACTATCCCACATGGCAAAATTATCATGGTGCATAGCTACAGGTCCTGCAAATTTAGCACCTGATTTAGCGAATAAATCGGCCCATTCTTTTGCATTAAATGCTGATGGATCAAATTGTTCTATAATATGTTTATATCCATATTTTTTAGGATTTCCATATTTTTTAGAATGATGTTCAAAATTAGAAGTAGGCTTGCCGTTTTTAGTAGGTACTCTTTTACCATCTTCATACATTTTCATACCATGCCAACCTGCGTAGAATTTATCAGGATCTGAACCTTCAAAAGCTGAAGAAACAGGACCCCAATGTGCATAAATACCAAATTTTGCATCTTGAAACCAGTCAGGAACAGCATTCACTTTTTCTAAAGATTTCCAGTTATCTTCGAACCGAAAGCTCTTATTATCTTCTGTAGTATTACTTTGCTGACCATAAACTAGAGCGAACCCAAGAAACAAGCCTAACGTTAATTTTCCTCTTTTCATTTTTTATAGTTGAATTTTGGCTGGTAAGCTATTTAAGCTGCTAAATCGATCAAATAAACTACCAAACCCAATATGTATCAAATAATCATATTTTAGTTGCATCACCACTAGAACGCAACGTATTGTAAGCATTAAAAAGTTCTTCTACCTTTTCTTTGTATTTAGGTTTATTTACCAAATTGAACTTTTCATTCTCTTCGCTATTATCTTTTAAATTGAATAATGCCAACGGCTTTCTTATGGTGTCGGTTTTATCTTTTTTATCGAAAGCAATTATCAATTTGTAACCGTCTTTGACAATCATAGCTTCTCGACTAGTACCTGATTGATTTATTAAGTATGGATGTACTTCACTAGAAGTTTGGCCTAAAAGCGTAGGTAATAAATTAGCCGAATCGTTTGCTTGGTTTTCTTCAATTTCTTGGTTCGTAATTGCAGCAAGCGTACCTAAAACATCAAGACCTAAAACTGGTGTGTTAGAAATAGAACCTGGTTTAATTTTACCAGCCCAAGATGCAATAAAAGGTACTCTTTGCCCACCTTCATAAGGTTGGTTTTTACCGCCACGATAAATATCATTCGATTGATGACCAGAGGCTATGGTTTCCTTTCTTTGCAGACCACCATTATCAGAAGTAAAAATGATTAATGTATTCTCGTAAATACCCTTCTTTTTAAGCGTCTCTATTAGCATCGCCATTTGTATGTCTAATTCTTTTACAAGATCTAGATGGTGCGATGGTGTGGTTTCAGCTACCTTAATTTCGTTAAGTTCTTTGGTAGGTGTATGTGGCAAGTGCACGGCAAGAGAACAGTAATACATAAAAAAGGGTTGAGCTTCATTCGTATTCTCTATATAATCTATTGCTTTATGTATAAGAAGTGGACCCATATTATGAGGATCCCAAGCGGTGTCGCCTAAACCTTCATCTTTATCAAGCTTGACATCGAGCTTGGTCATATTCTCTTGAGAAATGTAACCTATTTCAGAATTCTCGCTCAAAGGCATCCACTTTTGATCTTCATAAACTGCATACGGCACATTCTGAATTCCGGCAGGGAAAGTTAGGCTATAATCAAATCCGTTTTGTATCGGACCTTTACCTGCTATTTGACGAATGTCTACATCTAGTTCTACATGTTTGCGTGGTCCTTCATGTATTTGTGTGGAATCTCCTTTTTTGTAGAAATCCATTCCAAAACCCCACTTACCCAAAAATGCCGTTTGGTAGCCTGCATTTTTCATTAGTTTACCTAATGTCAATTGATCTGGTTCTATAGGTGAAGGTTGGTACGCACCCCAAACTCCCCAGGGCGCATAACTACGGTAACAATTATTACCTGTCATAATTGCATATCTTGAAGGAGCACAAAGAGCTGCAGGTGAATGTGCATCTGTAAAAACCATACCTTCTTTCGCTAGTTGATCTAAAGCAGGTGTTTCTACTATTATATTTTCAGAGTGCATTCTTCTATAATAAGAAACATCGCCTACCCCAATATCATCAGCTAAAACTACAATAACGTTGGGTTTATCTTGTGCCGACAAAAGAGCAGAAATTGTAAAAAAACAACCTGTAATAAAGTTTTTCATAATCATTATAATAAGCGACTACTAGCATAGTAATGCACTCAAAAATAATTCAATAGCACACCATCGCCAATAACGTATGATTCTGAAACTAGAACGGATGATTAAAGGGGCTAAAAATCCGCGTATTTTGAGGGGAAAGCATTTATTGGAGTAAGTATAATATTCTTGTAGTAAACTTCTGCAGCCTCTGATTGCAATTGAATTTTACCTTTTACAACTGGTATAGTTGCACCATCTATGTCATACCTAGCATTCTTTACCCTGTTTACCACAAAACCATTTACAAGATGAATACTCTCACTACCCAAACAATAAATTTCTAATGTATTCCACTGACCATGTGGCTTTTCATGAAGCTCAGATTTACTTGATTGACTAGCAACAAATTCTGATCCATATTTTAAAGGAGTAACAATACCTTTTGGGGTATACCTGTAAAATGGCTTATCGCCATCCTTTATTTTTCTCTCAACCGGTCCATCACCATATACATTACCTAAAGCAATAAAATCACCACAATCACCTTCTTGAACTTGAAATTCAAGACTAGCCATCCATACATTCCAAAATGCGCCGTGCGGTCCTTTAGCGTGATAGAGTATGCCACTATCTCGTTTTGTATTTAATCTTGGTTCCCATTTCTTATCTCCCCATTTAAATTGTAACGAAAGATGATAATTACCATATTCTTTTTTCGTAGTTAAACCTCCATAAATTTCTCCTGTAATTTTTAATATAGCTTCACCATTCACTTCTTGTACCGAAAATACATTCTTAGGGTCATTATGTAAGCCTAAAGGTTTTCCTGTTTGCACATTATCAAACTTCTCTACATCTAAATCTACAGATGTATGTACAGCGCCCATCCAAATTTCCCATTCAGACAAATTAGCATCTAGCAAATTTATAGCTTCACTATCTGGGCTGTTTTTTGCATCTAAATCCATTGTCGATTTGCATCCGAAAAGCAAAGTGAAAAATAAGATTGAACAAATTAATACTTGGTAAGATAAACACCGCTTATGTAATTTCATGATAATCGATTTTAATAAAAAAAAGCCAAGACCTCTAACAACAAAAGTCTTGGCACACAATAAAATAAAACTAACAAACTATCGTAAATCGAACTGAATAACATACGCGAAGTCACCTGGTTTTTCTTTTGGCATTGTAACCAGTAAACCGTCGGTCTCTTGACTCCACTCAATTTTATCTGTACTACCCAATACTTTTGCACTGGCTATTTCTATATCTTTTACATATTCTGAATCTTTAGCTAAAGATTCAATATTCACCATACCGTCTTTTGGCCAATCAAGAACAATGGCAAAAAGCTTATTATCTTTTATGGTAAACCTGATGTCTTTTGATGACAAACCTTCATTATCACCCTCAGAATGATGTCCTTTTTTTACCTCTGTCGGACCTTCACCAAAAGTTTTCCAGTATGTAGTATCATAAATAGCATCGCCATTAATCTTTAGCCAATCTCCAATTTGAAATAATATAGCCTGCTGATCTTTTGGGATCGTACCGTCAGATTTAGGACCCACATTTAACAATAGATTTCCATTTTTACTTACAATATCTACTAAATCATCTACAATTTCATTAGCTGTTTTAGACTCCCAATTCGTAACATGACTCCAAGAGTTTTTACCGATTGAAGTATCTGTCTGCCATGGTAATTTGCGAATACCAGGTAGCTTACCTCTTTCTAGATCATAAACAACCGTACCTTCAGGAAATGCTTCATGAGAGAAGTTCTTATCCTGTAACACTACTTCTTTATTCCATTCAATACCTTTATTATAATAGTATGCCGCTAATTTTGGTCGTTGATCTGCAAAGTCAGGAATGTCTAGATAAAAATCGAACCATAAGATATCTGGTTGGTAATTATCAATAATATCTTTAGTTCTTGCCCACCACAATTCTTTAAACTCCTGTGAAACCGGTTCATTTAAGTCTTTACCTTTTGTAGAATATAAGTCTGCATTTTTGGGATCTGTAGTATCGAATTTATCTTTTTTATTATAAAAAGACCAGTTGAAGGCGAAATGCGAAGAAGCCCCCATAATCATACCCTTTTCACGACCAGCTTTAAATAATTCTCCTAAAACATCTTTTTTAGGTCCCATGTCAACAGAATTCCATCGTGTTACGTTAGACTTGTACATGGCAAAACCATCATGATGTTCTGCTACAGGTATTACATACTTTGCCCCAGCTTTCTCGAAAATATCGATCCATTGGTTAGCATCGAAATTTTCTCCTTTAAACATCGGGATGAAATCTTTATAACCGAAATCTTTCTGATCACCCCATTTTTCTTTGTGATGTAAATACACATCTGATGGTCCTTTTTGCCCTAGTTCTAACTGTGCAGAAAAGGTAGCAGAATCCATATACATTTTTCTAGGATACCATTCAGAACTATAAGCTGGTACACTGTAGGCACCCCAATGAATAAAGATGCCGAATTTTTGTTTATTAAACCATGCTGGATCTTTGTAATTGGCTTTTATAGATTCCCAGTTGGCTTCGTAAACTGGTTTCGCTTGTACTACAGTTTCTTTCTTTTCTTTTTTATCAGCACAAGAAAAGAATGTTGCTGTACAGACCATAAAAGCGAATAACTTATATCTTTTTAAATTCATGGTAAATATCTCTTATTAGTTTTTCTTAATTCCCTTGAAGCGAAATTCGAATTATCTTGGCGAAAGCATTAAAACGTATGTCTTTTATAATAGACCAAATGATTTATATGCTGCTTTTTAAAGTGAATTAAGCCTAGAAATCAATACTGCATCGGCTTTTCCTTGCCATGGCGATATTAATTTTCCTGTTTTTGGCAACCCTACTTCCTGGCTAAATTCCCCCGTTAAGGTATTGAACCATTGTAATGATCTTATTGCACTTTCTTTTTTAAGAAAAGCTGCATCTATACCATAGTTTTCTTTATGCATGTAAAGCAACACCGTTTCATTATCATCTGTAAGGTTATAAGCACTACCGTTTTTCCAAGGTGTTGGCTTTAGTTTAGTAAAATCAAATGCTGCGAATAGTTTCTGCATATGTTCAAAATACTGGAACTTCGGTTTAACAAAATCATCTGGCTGCTCAAAAGGATTATAGATAATAACATTCCATGAAGCACCTTGCCAGTAATAAGTGGTATAAACGCCAGCAAATAAACACATATAATTTCTACGCAAACAAGTTTCTGCATTTACGTAATCTCCAGTAAAAACAGTATATGGCGACTCTTCGTAGCCACCATGTTCGATATTAAAAATTGGTTTATCCTTAAATTTATTCTTGGCATCTAGCATTTTATCATAAATATTATGAGACCAATTTTGAGTAGAAATAAAATCTACTTTATCAGGAAAGTTAGAGCAGTATTTAAAATCGTGTACAGAGACCAACCTATTAAAGTGGTCATTTTCTCGTATTCTATCAATTCTGCCATGTATGTAATCTTCATCTGCCCTACCATAGTAAAGTGCTTCTTTAGAAATATCCCAAACCATATTTGGAAATGCCTGATAACGTTTTACTACATAGTCGAAATACATATTATCGGCATCACTGTTCATATCTGGCCATGCAACTAATTTGTTCCACACATAAATCATAAGATGTGATGCTATGCGTTTGTCATGCATCATACTTATAGTACGATCTAGTTTTTGAAAAAATACAGGGTTCAGTTCAGAATAATCAGGGTTTTCGTTGTTCCCTAAGAAAGGAAAAATATCATCTGGACCACCAAATTCATGTTCAGGGTGATCTTTAAGCTTTTCATCTTTATCCCAACTTACATCATACGAAAACACATTCATGACTATTTGATTGAATCCGTTTTCTTCAATAAGGTTTAATAAATGCGCTGTTTTAGGCAAGTCTTTTTCATTATGATAATCGAGCGCATACAACCAATCGCATTCAAAAGCCAATAGAAAATATGGCGTACCATCTTCATAATAAAAGTGCTGAGGGTCATTATCGCTAACTACTATACCACCATGATTATCACTTTTAGCTTCGGTTACCTTAACCTTGCCTTTCTTGTTGTTGAGCGATGCAATTTCTGATATAGTTACATAGGTATAATTACCTTCTAAAGTACTTGAGAACCTAATTACCCAATTCTTATCTCCGTTAAAAAAACCAGGTACAATTTTCTGCTCACCATTTTCATGCGTAAAAACTGCCGAAAAATTAGTAGTAAAGGGTGAGTCGCCTATCGTTTTACTTTTAAAGTCAATATCAAGAACTTCCCATTTTTGAACAGAAAGTGTTTTCGCAGCATATTTCTCTTTTCTTAGTTGAGAAAAACTACTAGTTGAGCATAGAATACATAAAACTACTGTTAATTTGAATATGGCTCTCATATGAATTTGAATAAAAATTTAGATTAAAAAAAGCTGCTATTTAATCGTTCCAATGCGCATCGATTACCTTCTGAATATGCGGGTACTTATCCCCATCCTCTTCATTCAAGCTCTTTCTTTTTTCTAATAATTGATTTTTTAGATCGGCAATAACATCTCTATATTCGGGGTTATTATAAGCATTATTCATCTCTTTAGGATCTTTGCTTAGGTCATAAAACTCCCAAGCTACAGGGGTATCCATTTCAAAGCGATTGCCCCAGCTCTTCTTGTTCCAAGTTGCAGCTGGATCTTTTGTATCGACCCAATACTTACCATAGAAAAATATTAATTTGTATTGTTTTGTACGTATACCAAAATGCGCTGGGTTGGCGTGTGCGTGCGCCATATGCATCCAATATCTATAATAGGTAGACTGTTGCCAATCTTCTGGCTCTTCTCCAGTTTCTAAAATAGTTTTAAAACTATGCCCTTGCATTTGTTCTGGGGCAGTACCACCTGCCATATCTATTAAAGTAGGTGCAAAATCGGCATTATTGATAATGGCATCAGTTCTAGTACCTGCCTTTATTTTTTCAGGATAACGTACAAAGAATGGCATACGCATAGATTCTTCATACATCCATCTTTTATCGATATAATCATGTTCCCCTAGCATAAACCCTTGATCACCAGTATATACTATTATGGTATTATCATAAAGACCCTCATCTTTTAAAAATTTAATCAATCGCGCTACATTATCGTCTACCCCTTTTACGCAACGCAAATATCTTTTTAAATATTCTTGATAAGTGGCATGCGTATATGCCCTATCGCTTAAATCTAGTTTGGTTTTAAAATCCGCATTAAAATCAGGATTTGAGATTTTCGTAAACTCATCGCTCCATAATCGCATACCCATACTTCTAATAGTATTTCGTTTAGAAACAGACGAGCCTATAACAGTTAACAACGAATCATTATTTCCTCTAGTGGCAACAGAACCATTATTACCATTTACATACAAACTGGCAGGCTCTGGAATATATGCATCTTCTAAATAATCTTTATATCTAGGCGCATACTCAAAATCATCATGCGGCGCTTTATAATGGTGCATTAAGAAAAATGGCTTGTCTTTATTTCTTTTATCCTTTAACCAATTAATAGTTAAATCGGTGATATTATCACTGGAATGCCCCGTAGTTTCAATTCTATTTTTAGGCCATTCTTCCTCACCTTGTACAATAAACTCGGGATCATGATATTTACCTTGCCCAGGTAAAACCGCATAATAATCAAATGATGCAGGTTCTTCTTCTAAGTGCCATTTACCAACAATAGCAGACTCATAACCTAATTTTCTCATTTCTTGAGGCAGATATTGCCTGTCTGGCGGTATATGCCCCTCCAAGTCTAAAACCCCATTGGCCTGACTATATTGACCTGTAATTATCGTTGCCCTACTTGGGGTACAAATTGCGTTTGTAACAAAACAATTATCAAAGATCATTCCCTCATTCGCTAACTGATCTAAAGCCGGTGTCGGGTTTAGGCTAGCCAATCTACTACCATAAATACCAAAAGCCTGAGTGGTATGGTCATCGGCCATTATATAGATGATGTTTGGTTTTTTAGCCACAACAGTTTCTTGAGGAGCTTCTTCACAAGCAGAAAAAAATACACCTATCAGAAAAATAAAAAAGAGTTTTTTGAACATTTTTAAGAGAGTTTTTAAGATCAGAATTTGCAATACATGATACGCATTATACGCTTTACAAAAGTTACCTATTTTTTAGGATTACGGAATAACAAATGATTTTATGAACAAAACATATGAGTAATATGCAATAAGATAAATTATTTATAAAGACGTAATTCTTTATTTAAACGTGATGTTTTCTTCATTCTATTATTGAAGTATATACTTATATCGATTACCAAATAGATGTAGCATCAAAATTCCGCAAATAAACATATACATAACCTATTTACATAAAACTGCTCCTAGTATATGAGATTGTTGATACCACTAACAATAATGTTTTACACACTAAATTACGTAATGCTGCAGTTGCTATCAAAAACAGATTTCACAATAGTTAAGTACGATTATTAAGAAAATGAAATTAAAAAGTCCTGAAAATGAAAAATAGTCGCCGCTTTAACATTTTTTTTAGACAAACACATTTGTTACCCTTTAAAAATCATTTGTTATCCTAAGCCCAGTGTAATAATTAAATATTTGCAGAACTAAACTTAATTACATTCACAACTTATGAAAATGAAATTCTTATTTAAACGGAAATCCGGAACCCTACTGATAGCAATTCTAGTGCTATTGGGTATGGGTTCCATGAACGCTCAAACGAGCAGCATTCGAGGAACGGTAACATCAGATGACGGTCCATTGCCTGGTGTAAGTGTAGTTGTAAAGGGAACTACAAACGGAACTGTTACTGATTTTGACGGGCTGTATACCATTAATGTAAATAGCGATGATGTTTTGGTCTTTACCTATATTGGTTTTACCAAAAAGGAAATCGCCGTTAATGGAAAAACAACCATCAACACAAAATTAGCTGAAGACGTTTCTGCTCTTGACGAGGTTGTTGTTATAGGGTATGGTTCTGCAAGACGAAAAGATCTTACAGGATCCATAGTCTCCATTAAGGCAGAAGAGTTAAATAGGGTAAAGCCTATTTCGTTTGAAGGTGGTATCGCCGGTAAAGCTGCAGGTGTGCAGATCGTTGCCTCTGAAGGTGGACCAGATTCAGGATTCAAAGTACGTGTACGTGGTGGAACATCTATCAACGCCAGTAGTGATCCACTATATGTAATCGATGGCTTTGCTCTACAGGGTGATAACCAAAGTACAGGTGTAGGTTTAGGTAACTCTACCACGAGTCCTTTATCTTCAATTGACCCAAGTACTATTGAATCCATAGAGGTGTTAAAAGATGCTTCTGCTACTGCAATTTATGGTTCTAGAGGTGCAAATGGTGTTATTATAATTACCACTAAAGGTGGTAAAAAAGGAAGATCCACCTTAAACTTTGAAACCTATACATCTGTTGCGACACTAGCAAGAAAAATTGACCTATTAAAAGGGCAGGAATATGTAGATTGGTGGAACGAATATTTTCCATGGGATCCCAATAGTACAGAACCACAACCTTCAGCTTATAGAGATGAATTTGGTAACAATATTAATTTAAATGACCCTAGAGTTATTCTTACCGATTGGCAAGACGAAATTGCTAGAACTGCCATAACAAGTAACTATAACCTTTCTATGACAGGTGGATCTGACACCAACTCTTACGCAGCATCATTTTCATACTTAAATAGTGAAGGAGTTATTAAGACGACAGATTTTGAAAGATATAATGCTAGTTTAAGATTGAATCAGAATATTTCTAAAAAATTAAAGGCAGGTGTAAATCTAAATATGGGTTTCACGCAATCTAAAGGCGTTGTAACCTCCGCGAGTTCAAATGCTAACGGACAATCTGGTATTGTTACAAATGCCGTTCTTTTTAGTCCAGTACAAGGTTTAACTCGTTACGATGATGCAGAATACGATGAAGATGGTAGAATTCTGTCGTTGCGTTCTGGCGATGTTGTTAATCCAAATAGAATTTTAGAAGGTAACACCAACCGATCATTACGTTTCAATTCTTTTGGGAATGTGTACCTAGAATATCAGTTAGCTGATGGATTAAAGTTTACAACTTCACTTAGAGGTAATTTTGGTTCTAGTAAGGGGCAAGCATATTTCTCTGAGAAATTTGGATACGGTCAATCTGTAGGTGGTAGAGCATTTACCAATAACAGTAATAATGTTGGTCTTACCACAGAGCAAAACTTATCGTTCAATAAAACGTATGGTAAGCATAGGTTAAATGCGACTGCAGTATACGAACAACAAGAGTCTTCTTTTGAATTTACCAATTCCCGATCTACCGGTTTTGATTTACCTGGCGTAAACTTGAATAACTTGGGTACAGCGCAAGAAACCCTTGCTACATTATCAACCTTTAATAAAAACTCTTTAAGATCTGTTTTAGGTCGTGTACAATATGATTTTGACGACCGCTATGTTTTAAACCTAAGTGCACGTTATGATGGCTCTTCTAGGTTTGCCGAAGGTTACAAATGGGGGTTCTTTCCTTCTGCTGGTGTAGCATGGAAAGTATCTAACGAAAATTTCTTAAAGGATAACCAAACAATAAGTAACTTGAAATTTAAAGCGAGTTATGGTGAAACTGGTAATACAGCTATAGGATCTTATAGATCATTACCGCAAACAGCTACATCTTCAGCCATTTTTGATGGTAATCAATTAGCTATTGGTGTTGCAATAGGCAATTTAGTTGTTGATGGTTTAACCTGGGAAACTACCTCTCAGCTAGATGCTGGTGTATCTTTAGGTCTATTTAAGAACAGAATCGCTATAGATGCCGAATACTATAAAAAAGAAACAACAAACTTATTATTGGACAAGCCTATACCAGGTACTACAGGTTTTGAAACCGTATTTACAAATGTTGGAAGTTTAGTAAACGAAGGACTGGAATTCGCTGTAAATACAGTGAATATTGATACCGAAAATTTCTCATGGAATTCTAGCTTCAATATTAGCTTCAACGATAATGAGGTTACAGATTTAGGAGGAGCTACTGAATTCTTTACTAGAGCAATTGGTGACAATCAAATTCCTATCGATTATGTTACCCGTGTCGGTGAACCTGTTGGTTCTATTTACGGTATTCAAAATGATGGTTTGTACCAATATTCAGATTTCGTTGATTTTGACGGATTAACCGATGCTGAAGCTGCTCAAAAAATGTATGCAGATGCTGCTGCAAATGGCGTGACTCTTTATCAACTTAATTACCAGTTGAAAGATGGTGTAGTCGTATCTTCTGGTAGAACCGATACCTCAACCTACAGACCTGGCTTACCTAAGTTAAAAGATCAAATAACTGTAGATACTGATGGTGACGGTATTCCTGATAGTGCCGATGGTATAATAAACTCAGATGACAGAACAATCATAGGACGTACGGTACCAAAGCATTTTGGTGGATTTACCAATAATTTTACGTATAAAAACGTAGATCTTTCTATATTAACGTCATGGTCATATGGTAATGATGTTTACAATAAAAACCTTGTAAGAGGAACTGGTCAAAACATTCCGTTCTTTAATAAATACGGTACTATTAGAGACCGATGGACTCCTGAAAACACAGATACCAATGTGCCTATTATAAATGGTTTTGGTGATGCCGGGGTAAGTGGTAATGCATACTCAGATTACGTAGAAGATGGTTCTTTCTTGAGATTAAGTAACATTACAATTGGTTATAAATTACCAAATAAAGTTACACAAAGCTTAGGTGTAAAATCATTTAGACTTTATGCTGCTGCTGACAATTTATATGTATGGACCAATTATAGTGGTTATGACCCAGAAGTTAGCGTTGGTAACAACCAACTAACACCTGGTTTAGACTCAGATTCTTATCCAAGAGCTAGAACTTTCAGAGTTGGACTAAATATTGGATTTTAAAAAAAACGATTATGAAAAAAGATAGAAAAAATTATTTGAAAGCATTTATTTTACTCGGAGCAATAATTACACTTAGTTCCTGTAGTGATACATTTTTATCAGAAGACCCAGATACGTTTGTATCTCCACCTTTACTTTTGGTAAATAAGGAAGGAGCACAAACGTACCTTAACGGTGCCTATGATGCCGTTCAACAATCTATTGCACCTACTGGTGGCAGTAACCCTGCACCTTGGTCTATTTATTGGGGAACCACGGCGGCCGATGAAGTAGTTTTTCCTAACTGGGGCGGTGAACGTAAATTGATATACTTACATCAAGTAACCCCAACAACTGGTGCAATTAACCAAGCATGGGTTAAATATTATGAGTCTTTAAATAGAATAAACAGTGTTGTAGATAGAATTGATGCGATGTCACCAGATCAAATAGAAAGTGATCTAAAAAACCAATATGTGGCTGAAGCAAAATTTCTTAGAACAACTTTAAATTTCGCATTGGTAAGTTCATGGGAAAATGTTCCGCTACTTAAAAATGAAGTTACATCGCTAGATGACATTAATGTAACGCAAGCTGCACCTTCAGAAGTGTATGACTTTATGGTATCAGATTTAATTTCTGCCTTGCCATACTTACCTACAGAGCAAGGTGGTGGTCGTGTAACTACAGGTGCGGCAAATGCATTATTAGGTAAAATTTACTTACAAATGACTGGTTTTCCATTAAACCAGACCGATAAATTCCCTTTAGCTGAACAAGCATTGAAAAAGGTTATGGACAGTGGTGTTTACGAACTTTTACCAGATTATGCTACCGTTTTTGATTTGGATAATGAACAAAGTCAAGAAATGGTTTTCTCTATTAGTCTTGATGGTCCTGCTTTAGGTGAAGGTGGTATATTAGGATTCTTTTTTGGACCACAAGGTAGTGTACAAAACGGTGGAGGCTGGGGAACCTGTCACATTAACCATAGTTTTGCAGATAGCTACGATATTGAAAATGATGTGCGTATGATCAACAACATAGCGCGACATAATGCAAATAATACCGACCCTGAAACTGCTGTAACAGACCCAGCATCTTGGACTGTGGCCAAAAATACGTGGAGAGGATGGAAATGGCATGCAGAAAGCCCAAATGGTTATGCCAATGACTCTCCTTTTGATTACCCATATATAAGATATGCAGATGTTTTATTGCTATATGCAGAAGCATTGAATGGTCAAAACAAATTAACGCAGGGTGTTATTGACAATACGGTAAATCGTTTAAGAACAAGAGCAGGTTTAACTGCAGCAGATATGATGGTATTAGGTTCTCAAGAAGATAATGCTACAGAATTGTTATCTGAAAGAAGAAAAGAATTGTGTTTTGAAGGTTGGAGACGTAATGATTTGATCAGGTTTGGCAAATATGCAGAGTCCATCTCGGGCATTACACAAGGTGGTCCAAATGCTGGCGATCCTATTACTCAATATGAAGATTTTGAAATCAGATGGCCAATACCAGATGCTCAAATGCAATTAAACCCTAACCTAGTTCAAAACCCAGGTTACTAAACAAAAACATTATAAAAATGAAAAATAAAAAATATTATAGCCTGTGGGTTTTAACACTAGCACTTTTAGCAACATTTATTAGTTGTGAAGAAGATGGTGATGTTAGAGACGGCATAAGAGATGTGAGCTTTAAAGCAACCGCAAAAAACAGAAATATAACCGAAGGAGGTACTATTACATATATTGATTCTTCAACAAATGTTACTAGTAGATTATGGACATTTGCCGAGGGTAGTATACCTACCTCAGATCAAGCAACAGTAGATGTTGATTACCCAACTGGGCAATCTCTAAATGAAGAAGGGGTTCTACCAGGTTATCTTACATCACTATCAGTAACACATGATGATGGTACGGTTGAAGAAGGTAAATTTTTAGTTCGTGTTTATAATAAAGTAACTGCAGATTTTTCATCAGAAGAAACTGAAGTTATTGTCGGTACTAGTACCACTTTTACATCGGTAGTTGAAAATTTACAATCGTTATTTGAAGAAGCTAGAGAAAATGATGGTTTAGAATGGACTTTTGAAGGCGGTACGCCCGCTACTTCTACTGCTGAAAACCCTACAGTAACCTACAATACTTTAGGCACGTACAAAGTAACATTAACTGCACATAGAGAGTCTCCTTTAAGTGAAACTACTAAAACCGTTGATGCATATATCACCGTTGTTGAACCAACACCTGTAGTAGCTGCATTCTCGGCAGATAATAGCAATCCTGCAGAAAATGTTGCCGTAACATATAGCGACGATTCTGCTGGAGCACCAGACGAATGGTTATGGACATTTGAAGGTGGTACGCCCGAGACCTCAACCGAAGAAAATCCTATAGTAACTTATGCTGCTGCAGGAACGTATAGTGTCACGCTTCAATCGACAAGAGTTGCCGATGGAATGACAGATACGATTACAACAGAAGACTTTATTACCGTAACCGGTCCAGATCCTAATTTTATTATCCGTGGTGGCGTAGATGCAGACTTTGCAACTTTAAACGGTTGGGACTTACAAACACCGCCAACAGCTAATACTCCTGAAGAAGATTACGGTATTGTAACTACTGATGGTGTTACCGCTTTAAGAATACAAGCTGGAGCTTCTGGATTAGAAAAAAATACTGTTTTCAGAACTGCTGATTTAGGCGAATTGCCTGCAGGAAATTATACGTTTACTTTTAGGTATATGTTAGAAGGTGGTGATAGAACCTTACCAGGGGCACTTGAATTGAGAACCTATGTAACTGAGTATGGCAATGACGTAGCCTTCGGACCACCAGCACAAGTTTACGGTGCCTTTAAGTTGATGGATTGGACTTTACCTGAAAACATTGGTGTTTGGCAAGAAACTTCTGTAAACTTTACTGTAGCGGCTCCAATAGCGGCAGGATCTGTAAAATTACAATTAAGAATAGGACCAGCTCATGCAAATACTGCAGTGGTACTAATAGACAATGTTTCTCTAGAAGCAGCTGATTAAGCTAGTACTAAATAAACATAGCTTTAATTAATTTCAAAAGCCTATATAATTATTATATAGGCTTTTTTTAATAACTTACTTTTTTACCATAATAGCCTTGAAAATATGCAAATCAAGAATATCATATTCCTCCTGATTTTGATGCTCGTTTCCTGTAAACAGAATTCTAAGAATCAAATTCCTGACGAAAAACAATCAGTTTTATTTGAGTTAGTTTCTCCAAAAGAGAGTGGAATAAACTTCAATAATAAAGTAGAGGAAAACTTTGAACATTTTTATGAATTTTTCAACTATGTATATAACGGTGCAGGGGTTGCCGTTGGCGATATTAACAATGATGGCTTATCAGATATTTATTTTGTGGGCAACGAAGTTGAAAACAAACTTTACCTGAACAAAGGCAATTTTGAATTTGAAGACATCACTGCAAAGGCTAATATTGATAAAAATAAAGGATGGCACAACGGTGTTGTCATGGTCGATATAAATGGTGATGGTTTACAAGATATTTATGTTTGCCGAGGTGGTTTTCGTGATATAAAGGAAGACAGGGAAAATTTACTTTTTATAAATCAAGGAGATTTAACCTTCAAAGAAGACGCTGCAGCATTTGGTTTAAATGATAATGGCTACTCGATTATGGCTTCGTTCTTTGATGCCGACAATGATAATGATTTAGACATGTACCTTACTAACAGACCTGAAAAATTCTTTCAAAACTACACTCAAGTACTAGAAGGTAAAGCAAACGAAGATGATATCTATAGAGATAAATTATACATTAACAATAATGGTAAATATATAGAAATTGGGCTAAAGGCCGGCATAAAAAATAATTACGGCTACGGTTTAGGTTTGGCTACATCAGACTTAAATAGTGACGGCAAAATAGATATCTATGTTTCTAACGATTATTTAGAAAGAGATTATGCGTATATAAATCAAGGCAATAACTCGTTTAACGATGAACTTACCAAGCGCTTTAACCACGTTCCGTTTTACGCTATGGGTGTAGATATTGTAGATTTTAACAATGATGGTTTTGAAGATATCATTCAATTAGAAATGTTACCCGAAGATTACGAACGCTCTAAAACCACCATGGCGTCGATGAATACAAAACTGTTCGGTGATATGACCACGAACGGTTTTCATTACCAATACATGCACAACATGCTTCACTTAAACCGGGGTAACGGAATGTATAGTGAAATCAGTGCATACGCTGGCGTAGGAAAAACCGATTGGAGCTGGTCTTGTTTAGGTAGTGATTTTGATAATGACGGTTTTAATGATCTCTTCATCACTAACGGATTTAAAAGAGATATTTGGGACAAAGACACCAATGCTAAAATAGGGCAATACATGCAAAGTATGGAAGCTCGTAAAAAAACCACTCAAGAAAATGTAGCTTACATTGTAAATCAATTCAAAGAAAATAAAAAACCAAATTATATTTTTAAAAATAATGGCGACCTAACATTTACCAAAAAAACCAAAGAATGGGGTCTAGATAAAGAAAGCTTATCTAACGGTGCATCTTTAGGTGATTTAGACAACGATGGTGATCTAGACATCATTGTGAACAATATAGACGGTACCGCATTTATCTATAAAAACACTTCTGAAAAATTAGAAAATAATTACCTAAAAATAAAATTGAACGGCCCTAAGAACAACCCAACGGGTTTAGGTGCTAAAATAACTTTAAAGTACAATAACGAAATACAACATCATGAGTTTAAAACTGTAAGAGGCTATTTATCATCTGTTGAACCAATCAATCATTTCGGATTGGGAAAAACAGACACTATAGATGCATTAGATATTGTATGGCCAAATGGTAAAGAATACACGCTACAGCATGTACAGGCTAACCAAATGCTAGAGATTAATTATGATGCCGCAAAAAATAAAACAGCCCCTAAAACTCCTGCTAAAACTATTTTTACAGAAGTCACCGATTCAAAGTTCAGTTCACCCCTTGTTCATCTGGAAAACGAATATGATGATTTTAAAAAACAGATTCTACTTCCTCATAAATTATCTCAAAACGGACCATGTATAACCGTTGGAGATGTCAATAATGATGGCTTGGAAGATTTTTATGTAGGTGGCGCGGCAAATCAGCAAGCAGCACTTTATTTACAGAATTCTAAAGGTCAATTCTCGATAAGTAAACAACCAGCTTTCGCATCTACCGCTAATTACGAAGATGTTGGTGCAGTGTTTTTCGATGCTGATGGCGACTTAGATTTAGATTTGTATGTGGTAAGTGGTGGCAATGAATTTGAGCAAAACTCCCCTACCCTACAAGATCGACTCTACCTTAATAATGGTAAAGGTAATTTTGAACTAACTAATAGTTTACCGAATGTAACAGAGAGCGGTTCGTGTGTTGTACCGTTAGATTTTGATAATGATGGCGATTTAGATCTATTCGTAGGTGGTAGATTAGTTCCTAATTCTTACCCAAGCGCACCAAACAGCTTTTTGTTAGAAAACAAAGAAGGCATATTTACTGATGTCACCCAAAAAGTAGCCCCTGAACTATCTGAAATCGGCATGGTTACTTCGGCTACTTGGGCAGATATTGATGCTGATTCATCAAAAGAACTAATTATTGTTGGCGAATGGATGCCTATTACCATTTTCAAAAAAGAAGGTCAAAAATTTGTCAACGCAACAGACTCTTTCCATCTAACAAATACAAGAGGTTGGTGGAATAAGATAGTTGCAAAAGATATCGATAAAGACGGAGATATTGATTTTATAATCGGAAATCTTGGACTTAATTACAAATTTACGGCTAGCGTTGAAAAACCATTTACTATTTATGCAAATGATTTTGACCGCAATGGCACCAATGATATTTTTCTGACCAAGCACTACAAAGATAGGCTTGTACCTGTGCGTGGTAAGGAATGTTCTTCTCAACAACTGCCAGAAATAAGTCAAAAATTTAAAACCTATCAACAATTTGCAAAAGCAGACATTGACGATATTTTACCTGATATAGAAAATGCGTTAAAATATGAAGTTCAACTTTTTGAAAGTATCATATTAGAAAATAATAATGGTGAACTAAAAATCAAACCACTACCAAAAGAGGCGCAGTTTTCTGTTATAAATGGTATTGTTGTAGATGACTTTAATAATGATAATATTCTTGATATTTTAATAGCAGGAAATAAGTTTGAGGTTGAAGTTGAAACCACAAGAGCAGATGCATCAATAGGACAACTATTTCTAGGTACCGAAAGTGGAAATTATAAAGCTATAAATTACCTTGAAAGTGGAATATTACTTCCTTATAACGTAAAAGGAATTGAGAAAATAATTATTGATAACAAAACCGGAATTTTAAGTGCCGTTAACGATGATAAGTTACGCCTATTTGAACTAGAATAAATCATAACCAGTTCGCTTTAATTCATTGAAATATTTACAAAAAAAAAGCCGGAGTTGTTTTACCAACTCCGGCTTTTCAGCTAATTTACTTTATGTTCTCTATGTATTAAGCGCGTCAGCTATTCATCTTCGAGTTTCCAAGATCTAATCCAATCATATTTTGTTGTTAGATCATCAAAAGAAGCAGTTTTAAATATGGTTTCAGAATCAATCGGGTTCCAATCATAAGTTTCTATTGCCATGGTCAAATGCCCCTCTAAATCAAAATCAGCAGGCGGATTTGTAATGGTATGCGTTAATTGTCCATCTAAGTAAAATAATATCTCAGTTGGCGATTTCCACCAGCATCCGTATACAAAGTACCTAGAATTATTTTTCTCTTCTAAAACTGTTTTGGCAGGACTTTGTTGTGAACCGGTAAATTCGGTATCACATTCCCTTTCATGTCTCCAAGTATTAGAAGCATATATATGATCAAAATCTGCCGCCCAAGCAGCGGTCGTTGTAAGTCTGCCCACACATTCCTGTATATCTAATTCGAGCTTTCTTAGAGGACCAGTATTACAATTCTGTTGAAAAGCTATCCAAAAAGTAGAAGACATTACTGTTTTATTCGCTTGCATTCTACATTCATAATAATGCCCTTGTTTTGCTTTTAACTTAGAACGTACTATTGCACCGCCATGGGTAAACTCTATGCCATTTACGGTTTTTGGAGTTTCAAATTCTTCGGTAGTAACATTCATGTTGCCGTCACTAACAGATACATTATCAGACTCAAATAAGCCCGGCGGGCGACCGATCCAATTAAACCCATCGGTCGATGGACTTCTATGCCATTTATCATCATCAAAAGTGGTCCCATTAAATTCATCTGACATATTCTCGACCTTAGTCCATTTTTTGCCTTCAGGTGTAGGGTTTGAATTAACAAAATAAGGCAGATTTGCAGATGGGTCATTCTGTACAACGGTAACTTCAAAACTACATGTCGTTTTATTTCCTGCTGCATCCCTAGCCTCAAAAGTGTTGATTGTTGTACCTATCGGAAATTTTGCTCCTGTTGCCAAACCCTCGATTTGAGACGTAATTGCGCTTACATTATCGCTTCCTTCGGGAGTTTCATAAGTAACCTCAGCACCATCTTCAAAAGATTCAATGTTAATGGTTATAGATTCTTGACAATTTATTGTGGGGGCTATAGCGTCTAGCTCAACTTTATCAGCGGAGTCATCGCTACTACTGCAAGAGGTCAATGCACATAAAGTTAGTGCATAAAATATCTTATAATTCATCATATAAAACTTCATTTTTTTGTTTTATATAAAGTTAATCGACCACTAAAGAAAATATCTTTTCAAATGTTTTTTACACTATAACATATGATCTTTCATCATAAAACTATCCCAGTAATATGAGTTGAAGTGAAGCTAGTACACTATTGTATTTTTACAAACTCAATCTTATAGGCAAATGCGTAGTCACCTATTTTGTTTTCAGAAGGCTGAATAATTAGTTCCGTATCATTTTGTACCCAAGAGATCTTCTCAGGATTCCCTAAAAGTTGAATACTTTTTATTTTTCGTTCCTGTTTACCCAGAGCCCTTATATATATTTCTTCTTGTGGGCGATCTAGAACTATGGCATAAAGCGTGTCGTCTTTTGTAGTAAATCTAATATCCTCTGCGGTATTATCTGCATTTTTATGTTCACTCAAATGACCTTCTATGACTTCTGCTGGTCCTTCTCCATAAACTTTCCAAGGTCTGGTTCCATAGATAGCTTCCCCATTTTTAGTTAACCACTCTCCCATTTGCAATAATCGTTCCTCAACTTCAGTGGGTATTTTACCTTGAGCAGTAGGGGTTATATTAAGTAATACTGCTCCATTTTTACTGACCACATCGACCAAAAAATCAATAAGTCTATTGGTAGATTTATATTCCGGATTTTGAATATTACTCCACGCTTTCCAATCTATAGAATCGTCAGTTAACCAAGTAAATTCTTTTTTCTCGCTCATTCTAGAGCGTTCTAAATCTAACACTGCAGAACCTACCGCCAAATCAGTAAATTTATAGGTAACAACTACATCTTTGCCTTTTTCAAGACCACGATTATAAAAATCTGCCAAGAATTGTTTTCTATAGTTTTCACCAATAATATCCATTTTATTATCGAACCATATAATATCTGGATCATAGGTAGTGGTTAATTCGGTAAGTCGATCTAACCAATCTTGATTGAAATTTTCATCTGGTAGCGGATCGGTTGGTTCATTGGCCATTACAAATGTCCCCTCTGGAACTTTTGGACCATAGAGTCCTTTATAAAGTGGATTTGAAGCATCCGTATTCTCATCCCAAGTTGGGTACCATGCATACAACCAATGACGATGAAAGGTGGTAATAAATTTAAGTCCACGAGATTTTACGGCTTTTTCCATAGCACCTACGACATCTATTTTGGGTCCCATATCCTTCGCATCCCATTGGGTCAGTTTGCTATCCCACATCGCAAAACCATCGGCATGTTCTGCAATAGGGCCAGCAAATTGTGCTCCGGCTTTTACAAATAAATCTGCCCAAACATCGGCATCAAACTCTTCAGCCTTAAACATCGGTATAAAATCTTTGTAACCGAATGTATCTAATGAGCCATATGTTTCTTTATGGTAGGTGTTTATTGGGTGCCCCTCAACATACATCCACCGAGAATACCATTCATTTTCATAAGCAGGCACAGAATACGGACCCCAGTGAAAATAGATTCCGAATTTTAAATCTTTATACCATTCAGGTACTTTATATTGTTGTAAAGATTCCCAATCGGCTGTATAATGTTGTTTATTAATTTCAGTATCGGTAACAACTTTTTGTGCAGAACAACCATTCAACATTAAAACAGCAATGCAACTAAAAAATATACCTTTCTTCATGTGCTTATGTACTCTTAATTAAGCTTTAATCAATTATAATTTTAGGATAATCATTAATCCCTTTTTTCTCTAAATCTTCTTTTTTGATTTTCGTTTTCCAAACATAGGCATATTTGAGCTGCTTCATTTCAGAAAAAGAAGGGATACTTTTAGCCGTTATATTAGTACCTAATAGATTTACACTCGTTAAATTCTCTAGCTGCGTTAATTGAGCAACTGCTGCATCTGACAAAGGATTATCGTTCAATTTCAATTTTTGAACATTTATAAACTGAGCTATCAATTTTATATGGTCATCTTTAATTTCATTATTCTCTAATGATAACCATAGAATATTCTCTTTTATAGAAAGTAACTTTTCGAGTTTTTTGGACATGTCATCGGTTGTACCATTTTCATTTGAATTTGGCGCTAGAACAGCTTCATACAATCCAGATTCAAATGCCAGTTCACGTAATCTAAAGCCTTCTACCTGTAGTTCAGTTATTTTATCATCAGCAACTAAACTCACACTCGGAATCGGTATCTCTGAACCACTAGAAGATCCTGCTGACAAGCCAAGCATAGTGCTAGCTATACCCGTAATATTCTCATCTGTTTCAACCGATGCTACCTTCGTTTTGAAATTCGCCTGCGCATTATCGATCCAATACGTCAAAATAGCTATCTCTTCTTCGGTTAAGGGTGTTTTACCTTCGGGCGGCATAAAATCATCGTGATGCGGATCTAACAATACTCTTTTCAGCATTTCAGAATTCGATGCATCACCAGGAATTAATATATCACCGTTTTTTCCCCCATTAAGAATAGCCAGACTATCTGCAATTGAAAGTCCGCCTTTCTTTTTACTTGAATTATGGCAACTTGCACATTTATTCTGCAAAATAGGATTTACCAGATGACCAAAAACCTCAGCATCTTCAACTTTAGTAACCGCAACCAGTTCTTGTTTTTCTGCACCACCAAAAGGCATATATTTCACCAAATAATCACTACCATGTGTAAGGTTACCACCGTAATGACCCGTAACACTTAATAGAATTACCAATAGGGTCAGAAATGCAATATTTGGCTGTAACTTTTTTAAGCTTGATACTTTAATTTTTTCGATTCGTATACCCCATGCTATAAATGCAATAGCAGTGGTTGCAATACCAAACCAAAAATGAGTATCTAAAGCAGCCTCTTCATAATCGCCACTTAATGATAACATATACCCTAAAATACACGCAACGGCACCACTAAGTCCACCTAAAAATAAAGCCAACGGAATACCTGAGGTTAGCACAGGATTCTTTTTCCAACGACTAAAAACTTCCAATACAAATGCAAAAAACAAAAAACCAATAGGTAAATGCACCACAAGCGGATGAAATCTACCTAAGAACAATACAAAATCTGGAACACTATTCTCCATAACTATTTCTTCAAAATCACTTTAAACACGTTCTAATTTAATGGGTGCCGTTTTATTGGCGTTCCATTGGCAGATGTATAAATTTTTATCTTCATCTACACATACATCATGTCCATGTAGAATAGGCTTATTCTCTAACTGATATGATTTTTGCAGTTCACCATTTTTATATTCGGGCGTGGTTCCACCTGGATTAGAAACTACTTTATCACCTTCTAAGATGGTAACAAAGCCAGTATGATCTTTCCAATTTGTTTTTCCGACTTTTGGCTGAGACCAACATACGCCAGCGTACAAATTAGTATCATCAAAAACAGGTCTACATACCTGCATATTAGGGAGTGTAAGTGTTTTAACATAGATACCGTCTAGTGTAAACCACTTAAACGATTGTTCGTTTCTAGAAGTACAGACCACCATGGGGTTATTTTTATCTCTATAATCTATTGCTACACCATGTGCATTTTGAAGATTATAATTCGAATCTTCATTATCATGACCGCCCCATTTACGTATAAACTCGCCCTTATAATTGTACTGTAAAATAAAATCTTGCCCATAACCGTCTGCAACGTAGATATCACCATTAGGACCCACAGCAACTTCTGTAGGGCAATAATTTAGTCCCGCTTCATAAACACCAATAGTTTGTGGATGCCCAATATCAAAAAGCACTTTACCATCTATGGTAGTCTTTGAAACTCTACCGTTATGCTTAATCCACTTTCCTATTTTATTTAGGTACCACCCAGAATCAGCCAAAAACAGAAAATCTTCGCCTCCTTCATTTGAAATAGTCAACCCATGACCACCTGGGTAGGCAGTTCCCCAATAGTCTAATAATTTCCCAGATTTATCAAATATCAACACATTGTTCTGTGGGTGATCACCGATCATAATTAAACGACCTTTACTATCCATTTCCATTTCATGGCAGTTCAACAAGGGTGTTCTAACCGAACTTATTTGTGCCCAATCGTTATGCACCTTGTATTGATAATCGCCATGACCTAATATGGTATCAGCCGGTTTATTCTTTTTTAGAGTATTGAATCCGAATGTTGGTACAGCCGTTAAAGCTGCACCTGCAATAGCGGTTTTTTTTATGAAATTTCTTCTGGTTGGCATAAATGTTATTTGTTGACTACTAGGTTAATAAATCTTTGACTACGTTACCATGAACATCGGTTAAGCGGTATCGTCTACCTTGATGTTTAAAGGTTAATCGTTCATGATCAACACCGAATAGATGTAAAAGCGTTGCATGAAAATCGTGCACATGCACAGGATCTTTAACCACGTTATAGCTAAAGTCATCTGTTTCGCCATAGCTAAAACCTGGCTTTACACCTGCACCTGCCATCCACATGGTAAATGCTTTTGGGTGATGATCTCGACCATAGTTTTCTTTTGTAAGTTGCCCTTGAGAGTAGACCGTTCTACCAAATTCACCACCCCAAACTACCAAGGTATCATCTAGTATACCACGTTGTTTTAAATCTTTGACCAATGCAGCAGTAGCTTGGTCTGTTTTCTGTGATTGACTTTTAACCCCACCCGGACAGTAGTTATGCTGATCCCAACCTTGGTGATACAGCTGCACAAATTTTACGCCTTTTTCTAATAGTTTTCTTGCCATGAGACAATTTGCAGCATAAGTGCCTGGATCCCTACTATCTTTACCATACATCTCAAAAGTGCTGTCCGATTCGTCTGAAAGATCTGAAACCTCAGGTACAGAAGTTTGCATTTTAAAAGCCATTTCGTACTGCGACATTCTAGCCTGAATTTCTGGATCACCATAAGCATCGTGTTGAAGGTTATTAAGATTACCCAAATAATCTAACATATGCCTACGGTCATTTCCATCATAATTTTCTGGGTCACTTAGGTACAACACTGGGTCTTTACCCGAGCGAAATTGCACGCCTTGGTGTTCGGTAGGTAAAAATCCGTTACCCCATAAACTAGCCTTTAACGGTTGTCCTTTTCCATTTTTAGAAACTAGGGTAATAAACGTAGGTAGGTTTTCATTGTCAGAACCAAGACCATAGCTTAACCACGAGCCAATAGAAGGTCTACCCGGTAACTGATTACCTGTTTGCATAAACGTTATTGCCGGAGTGTGATTAATTTGATCCGTCTGCATTCCTTTTATAAAACACAAATCGTCAACTACCTCAGATAAATAGGGCATTGCATCACTGACCCAAGCTCTAGATTCTCCGTATTGCTTAAAGTTAAAAGTTGATGGTGCAATGGGCAGTGTGCTTTGGTTACCACTCATACCTGTTAATCGCTGACCACTCATTACAGAGTCCGGCAGTTCTTTACCGAACATATCTGAAAGCTTTGGCTTGTAATCGAACAAATCCATCTGTGAGGGACCTCCACTTTGAAATAGATAGATAATTCTCTTTGCCTTAGGTAGATGATGTGGCAGACCTAATCTATTCTTATTATATGCTTTTAGAATATCTTCGGGCGCACTATTCTTATCAATACCTGCGAATAATTTTTCTGTACCCAAAAGACTACCCAACGCCAAGGCTCCAATACCCAAAGACGTTTTCTTTAAGAAATGTCTTCTGTCTAGCTGACTTTCTAATTTTTGTAAATCTTTATTATTAGACCTTAATTTATGTTGATGATCGTTACACATAGTTTTATACGTTTAAGGTTAGCCAATTATCTTTTTGTGATGGTGGCATCTGCATTCATAATTGTACTTGCCACTACGGCATTTGCTGCAATAAGCGCTTTGTCATCTGTTTGGCTTAATTTGAAAGCACCTGTATTTATCCAGCCCTTTGTTTTATCAATGTTCTTTTGAAATTTTGAATACTCTTCTTTCTGAAGGTTCATCAATAATGACAACTCCTTTTCATTGGGTGCTCTACCCGTCAATTTTATAAATGCGGAACGAATTCCCGTTTCAATAGAAGTAGCTTCAGAAATTCTTTTCCCTAGAACTCTTGAAGCTTCTATGTAAGTGGGATCGTTAAGTATAACTAGGGCTTGTAATGGCGTATTTGTTTTCTGTCGTCGAGAAGAACATAAATCTCTTGTGGGTGCATCAAATGTGGCTATAGTTGGGTTTGGAACCGTTCTTTTCCAAATGGTATACATACTTCTTCTATAAAGTCCTTCTTCACTATCTTGAACATAGGTGTCACCGTTCACTTCCCATAACCCCTCGGGTTGATAAGGTTTTACGCTCTCCCCTCCAATTTTTTCATTTAACAACCCTGATGCGTATAGCGCGTTATCTCGAAGCATCTCACCAGATAGTCGTGTAGAAGGTCCGCGAGACAACCACTTATTTTCCCCATCGACTGCAAGAAGTTCTTCGCTTATAACCGAACTCTGTTGGTATGTTCGAGACATCATCATGGTTTTTAATAATAGTTTGACATCCCAACCGGAATCAACAAAACCAATAGCCAACCAATCTAGCAACTTAGGGTGAGTAGGTAAATCGCCTTGATTACCAAAATCTTCTGAACTTAATACCAATCCTCTACCAAATAAATTTTGCCAGTACCTGTTCACCGTTACTCTAGCCGTCAACGGATTTTTCTCATCTGTTATCCATTTAGCCAAACCTAGCCTGTTTTTTGGCCATTCTTTTTTCCATGGTAAAATATCTTCAGGCACATTGGGAAAAACCGAATCGGTAGGTGAATCGTAATTTCCTCTATCTAAAATATAGGCTTGACGAGGCGTTTTACGCTCTTTCATAACCATTATTTGTTTGACTTTTTCTATGCTATCTACTAAAGCTCTTCTTTTAAGCTCTACCTCTTTGAGAACAGTTGCATATGCTTTAGATTTTGTATTTAAAAAGTATGCTGATAATTGTTGTTTTTCAGATGCACTTAAGTTTGAAAATTGCTTTTGTTGCAGCTCTTTTAACTTATCAGAATTCTTTATTTGTAGCACCTCAATAGCTGAAATTTCTCTATCGAATACCAATAAATTATCTACTACAGCCCCTCTAATACCCTTATCTCGCCAAATAGCCCCTACTCTCAAGCCTGGTTCTAATTTTGGACTCTCTGCACCATATAATTGCAAGCCATTAAATACAATATCTTTATAAAGATTATCGAACGTTGTTTTGGTTTTCAGTTTTTCGCCGTCTTGATAAATTGAAATTCCTTCAGCTTTACTAGAACCGTCATAAGTCATCGTTAACTGAATCCATTTCTCTTTAGGTACATCATTTAAAGACTCAATAACTATCGCATTATCTGGATACACATGTGCTAATAATGCTTCTATTTTATTCTCTTTTATTTTTAGATGATATCCTCTAAACGAGTGTAGTTCAGAGCTATTCATTTTATGGAATATTACCCCATCGTCTAAGTCAGTCGGTATAAATACTTCAATAGAAATACTGAACGGTTCATTTCTTTTATAAATTCCAATTTTATCCAAATCTAGCCACGTATCACCATCCATCGCCAAGCCCATACCCGAAGCACCTTGCTTATAGGCTGCTTTTTCGTTCTGCACAAACTCTTGACGCATTTGAATTTTATTGCGACCATTACCACCTACGGTATTAATAAGTTTTTGTTCATCAAAATTGAATGCGGCGACCAGTCCATTAGGTTTACTATTTACAGGAATGTTTTTATAGTCGTTACTAGCCAACCATACCTCTGCTTTCTGAACTTCGGTTGTTTCTGTTTCCGCCAGTCTTTTCTCAGTGGTTTTTACAATTTCCTCTAAATATGCTAAAACACCTTCTTGCTCTTCAGTTGGTAATAACATCGCCGGTACGGGTGTAGCCAAATCCCAAGGAATTAATCCCGTTTCGTCTATATTATTGAAAAAGCTATACATCTCGTAATAGTTTTTCTGAGAGATGGGATCGTATTTATGATCATGGCATTTTGCGCAGGCATAAGATAAGCCTAAGATACCTTGACTTACCGTAGCTGTTCTATCGGCTACATATTCTGACCTAAATTCTTCGTCAATAATACCACCTTCTAAGTTCTGCGGATGCAATCTATTAAATGTGGTTGCTAGTTTTTGTTCTAGGGTCGGATTCTCAAACAAATCGCCCGCCAATTGCCAAGTAAGAAATTCATCATATGGCATATTTTCATTGAATGATTTAATGACCCAATCTCGCCAGGGTGAAGTATCTCTATATCGATCATTACTATACCCATGAGTATCTGCATAGCGCGAAACATCCATCCAATCGAGGGTCATTTGTTCCCCGAAGTGCGTTGAAGCTAGCAATCTATCTATTTGTTTTTCAAATGCATTCGAAGAAGTATCTTTTAAAAACAATTCTATTTCTTTAGGTGTTGGTGGTAAACCTATTAAATCAAAAGAAGCTCTACGCAACAATACCTCTTTCGAAGCCATTTCAGATGGCTTCAGATTGACTTCACCTAACTTTGCCAATACAAAATTGTCAATTTCATTATTAACGGATTGTTTTTGGTCTACCTCAGGAATATCATATTTTTCTGGTTGCAAAAATGCCCAGTGATCCTTGTATTCGGCACCATCTTCTATCCATTTTACTAAAACCGCTTTTTCATAAGCGGTAAGGGTTAAATGAGAACTTGGCGCAGGCATTATCAAGTCTTGATCATCTGTTATAATTCGATGAAAGAATTCGCTCTTCTTTAAATTACCAGGTGTAATCGCAAACTTACCAAGCGTTTCACTCAGTTCGCCGTATGCAAATTCTGCATCATGAAGTTGTAGACCTCCTTTAATGTTTCCTTTATCTGGACCATGGCACAAATAGCATTTATCAGATAATATAGGTTTTACATGTTGATTAAAATCTACTTCTTCAGGTAGTTTATCATAAGCCACTGCTACCAATTCAGGAAGTTCTGGACCACCACAAGATGATAATACCACAATAAAAAATCCGAATATTATAAGTTTGATAAAATTTGTCATAAAATATTATAAATAAGTATCCTTCCAAAAATAAATTATCAAAACCCTAAAGACTGTTACAAATCAGTTCATAAAATATACATTTCCGATATGTCTATATTAAATCGAGTTGATATTAAGGGCAAATTCTTTAATTTTAAAACCTTGTAGCCGATGGCCGAAATAATATTTTAATTTCACTAATACGATAATCAAGCTTTAAAACTGCTTTGAATAAGAAATAAAGCGAACTATTTATGATTCAGATACTTCAATCTTTACGCTTAACTCTTTTGAATATTGGCTATGCCAAGCTTAACACCTCATGGAATTTTGAGAATGTGATTAGTCCGTTCACCAGAATGTATTACATCACCAAGGGGAGTGCTAAGGTGTACCATAACAATCAGTTATTCACTTTAAAGCCGGGCTACATGTACTTGATACCAAGTTATAGTTATGCCAAATTCTCTTGCGACAACTATCATGAGCAATTTTACATTAGTTTTTTAGAGGAAGTAAACAATGGAATTTCTATATACAGCCTAAAAAATTTTAATTATGAAATTGAAGCAGGTGATAACGACAAAGAGTATTTTGAATGTTTACTTGCTTTAAACAGGAATAGGGAAATCATGAATAGTGATCCAAAAACATATGACAATAAACCTACATTGCAAGATTTTATTAAGCAGAATGAAGTGTTGAGCACAAAAGACTTTCTAGAAACCCAAGGTTTACTTACCGTACTCTTCTCCAAATTTATTACCAGTTATAATGTGCAAAATAAAATACAGGTTACTAATTATGGAATGCAAAACATATTGAACTATATCAACAATAATTTACAATTACCGATTACAGTAGTTGAGTTAGCTGAAATTTGCAATTATAGTCCTGATCATTTCTCAAGACTTTTTAAACAGGTATATAAATCCAATCCTAATAAATTCATTCAAGAAAAAAGAATAGAGCGGTCACAATTGCTACTTCTTACCACTAATGACTCTTTAAACGAAATTGCTGAAAAAGTGGGTTTAAATAATAGCTCTTACTTCTCTAGGCTATTTAAAAAGCATACAGGAAAAACACCTGCTTTTTTCAGAAAAGAGCAGGTGAATATCTAAATAATTTGTTTTAAAACTTGCGTGCTTTTCTGCCACGCATTTTGTTGGCTTCAGCATCTTTTAAGAACTTCTCTTTTGTTGGGTTCCATTCTAACGGTCTACCTAAATTATAGGCGATATTGGCAATGTTACATACAGTAGCAGATCTATGCCCAGTTTCTACATCGCAAATTGGCTGCGTTCTAGTCTTCATAGCATCTAACCAATCTTTAAGATGATTACCCTCAGTATTGTATAGTTTTACTTTGGCATTAGATAAATCTGTAGTTAAAATATTTTCTGGAGTAGTTTCTAAATACGATCTACTTACATCCATAGTACCTTCAGAACCAATAAAACGCACACCCCATCCTCTACCAAAATCTTCATGTATCATTTCTATTCCGTTTTCATAATACATTTTCAATCCACGTACCGCATTTTTATCTGTTGGCGGAACGTATTTTACAGGTCCTGATCGATCCATATCTAAAGCCCATTGAACAATATCGAACATATGCGCACCCCAATCACAAAGAATACCACCGCCAACTTCTTCAAAAAGTCGCCAATCTGGCCAAAAATCTACATTATTACGAGAAGGTGCCAAACGATGATTATAAGCCAACAAAGGAGCTGGACCGCACCAATTGTTCCAGTTAATTTCAGACGGCATTGTTTCTGCTTTTAAATTATATGGAATTGCTGGGTCACCAACATTTACAAGTACCTGCTTAATATCTCCCAAGTAACCATTACGAATTAGTTCACATGCCTTTCTAAAAGAACTCCATGATCTTTGCATACTGCCCGTCTGCAAAATTTGACCTGTCTTTTTGGTCGTCTTAACAAGTGCAATACCTTCTTCAATATTATGCGTTAAGGGCTTTTCACAATACACATCTTTACCAGCTTTCATAGCATCGATTGCCTGTATGGCATGCCAATGATCAGGCGTTGCGATGACCACGCCATCAATATCACTGCGCTCTAAAAGCTCCTTATAATTTAAATATGTTTTTACAGAGTTATAGTTTTTTTGATTTCGTTTTTCTGCGTAAGTACTTTCTACATGACCTTTAAACCAGTCATTTTTAGTAGACCAAACATCGCTGGCAGCAATAATTTGGGCACTGGTATTGCCTATAAAATTCTTAGCCAACCCATTACATTGTTTACCTAAGCCTATAAAACCTAAATTAATTCTATCGCTAGGTGCAGTAAAGCCTCTGCCGAAAACATGCCTTGGCAGAATGGTAATTGCCCCAGCAGCCAGGGTTGTTTTAGTCAAAAAACCTCTTCGAGAAAGGGTTTGGTCAGAAATTTTCTTAGATTTTTTAGCGTTCTTCATTCTTTTAAGTTCTGTAAGTTATGTTTGAATTTAGCGCCCTTAACGAGCTGTAAAATTTGTTGTGATTAAAACTATATAATTCAAAATCGAACAGATGATAGATATGATTAAAAAGGTGCCATGTATGATTTTTATATAACTTTTTAATCCAAAAAAATTATAAAAAAACAAATCGAAAAACCACAACTGTTAACATCTTGTTAATACATAGAAAAAAGAAGTCAACTACAAAAAATAATATATTTTTAGGTTATCAAATTTTCAATATTTTAAACAAAAATTAAAGATATTCACAGAAGTTATCGATTACACATTACATATATCGTATTAAAATGAAGTACTAGCGACATTAAATCTGAATAAAACAATCAAACCATATCTAAATTTAAAATGAACAAGATGCGAACAACAGCAAACACAATTGCTATACTAATTCTTTTGATTTTTGCGAGCTGTAAAGAAAATTCAAAAGATGATACGCCATGGGTAGACCTTTTTGACGGCGAAACTTTAAATGGTTGGCAAAAGCTCGGCGGCGAAGCCACTTATACTATAAAAGATGGTACAATAATAGGCACTACCACTCACGGCACACCGAACACATTTCTATCTACCGAAAAATTTTATGATGATTTTATTTTAGAATTAGATTACAAGGTTGATTCTACCATGAATTCAGGTATTCAAATTCGAAGTAATAGTATCCCTAATTATCAGAATGGTAAAGTACATGGTTATCAAGTTGAAATAGACCCTTCTGAAAGAGCATGGAGTGGTGGAATTTTCGATGAATCTAGACGTGGATGGCTTAACCCTTTAACCGATAACCCTACTGCACAAAAAGCTTTTAAACAAAATGAGTGGAACCATTACCGAATCGAAGCTATAGGCGATACTATAAAAACATGGATAAATGATGTACCTGCAGCATACCTTATAGATGACAAAACCGCTAAGGGATTTATTAGTTTACAGGTTCATAGTATTTCTAAAGATCAAAAAGCCGGAACCGATATTATTTGGAAAAATATCAAAATCATTACAGATAGTGTGTCTAAATATTCAAGAATATCTCCACTAAGCCCTATTGTCACCAAAAATCAATTAACCATCGATGAGAAAAAAAATGGTTGGAAATTACTTTGGGATGGAAAAACAACTAATGGATGGAAAGGTGCAAAATTGGAAGAATTTCCTGATAAAGGGTGGAAAATAGAAGACGGAGTTTTAAGTGTATTGGCTTCTGGCGGAGCAGAATCTACTGCTGGTGGCGATATTGTTACTGAAGAATTGTATGGAGATTTTGAATTAAAAGTCGACTTCAAGTTAACACCAGGTGCCAATAGCGGTATTAAATATTATGTGGACACCAATATTAATAAAGGTGAAGGCTCTTCTATAGGGTTAGAATATCAAATTTTAGACGACAACCTTCACCCCGATGCAAAACTGGGCAACCATGAAGGCAGCAGAACCGTTAGCTCTTTGTATGATCTAATACAGGCAGATGTCAATAAACCAATTCAACCAATTGGAGAGTGGAATACTGCGCACATTATTTCTAAGAACAATCACGTTGAGCATTGGTTAAACGGCACAAAAGTTCTTGAATACGAAAGAAAGAGCGATGCCTACAGAAAGTTAGTAGCTGAAAGCAAATATGCAAAATGGGCAAATTTCGGAGAGTTAGAAAAGGGTCAAATTTTACTTCAAGACCATGGCGATCTTGTATCCTTTAAAAATATTAAAATTCGTTCTATCAACAACACTAAAGAATAACTACCATGAGTTCAAACAGAAGAAATTTTATTAAGAAAACTGCCCTTGGCGCCGTAGGTGCTACAATCGCTAGTACTAGTGTAAATGCAATGACGGCTAAAAGTTATTCTAAAATAATCGGTGCTAATGACAGAATTCATGTAGCTATTCAAGGTTTAGGACGAAGATATCCGGCATATATACCCGCTATAGCGCATAAGAAAAATAATGTAGAGCTTACCTATCTATGCGATGTTATGAAAAGTCAACGTGATAAAGCTTTGACAGAAGTTAGTGACAGATTAAGTAACAAGCCAAAATTAGAGAATGACATACGTAAAATTTTAGATGATAAAGAGGTAGATGCCATTTTTATGGCTACCCCAGATCATTGGCATGCACCGGGTGCATGTATGGCAATGCAAGCTGGCAAGCATGTATATTTAGAAAAGCCATGTAGCCATAATCCTCGTGAGGGCGAATTGATAGTTGCCTATCAAAAGAAATTCAACAAGGTGGTGCAAATGGGTAATCAACAACGCTCAGCATTAGAATCACAAGAAATTATTAAAGAAATTCACAATGGTATTATTGGCGATGTGTATAAAGCAACTGCATTTTACATAAGTGGAAGAGGACGTGTGCCTCACCAGACAAAAACCAATCCACCAGAAGGTCTAGATTGGGATCTTTTTCAAGGTCCGGCTCCGCGAAGAGCGTATACTGATAACACTTGGGATTATAACTGGCATTGGTACGGATGGGATTATGGAACCGCAGAAATGGGTAATAATGCAACTCATGAGCTTGATATTGCACGTTGGGCATTGGGCGTTACCTACCCCGAACATGTATCTGTCGACGCAGGAAAATATCATTATAAAGACGATGGCTGGGAAATGTATGATACCATGGAAGCTACTTTTAAATTTGCCGGTAATAAAACCATAAAATGGGATGGTAATAGTAGAACAGGCTATCATAAATATGGAAATAAACACGGTAGAGGTACGATAGTATCGGGATCTGAGGGTACAGCTTACATAGATCGTGGTGGTTATAAACTATTTGATCAAAAAGGAGGCTTAATCAAGGAAAACTTATCATCTGGTGAAGAAGCTGGCACTGCACTAGGCGGTGGCGGCGATATGTCTACATTACATACTGTAAACTTTTTTGATGCCATAAGAGGAAAAGCTGAATTAACTTCACCAATTGACGAGGGTGCTATTAGCCAAATGTTAACCCATTATGCTAATATTGCAGCTAGAATAGATGATTCTTTTGAAATTGATGAAGCTACAGGTCGAATTTTCAATAGAGAAGCCATGAAATTATGGTCAAGAACATACGAGCCAGGATGGGAAATTAAAGATGTTTAATTCCACAACACATCATAGTAAAAAATAAATTAATGGAACAAACATGGCGCTGGTACGGTCCGAATGACCCAGTATCGCTATCAGATATTAAACAAGCAGGAGCTACAGGCATCGTAAGTGCTCTACACCATATTCCTAATGGTGCTGTATGGTCTGTAAGCGATATTATGAAACGCAAGAGTATTATTGAAGCCGCAGGCTTGACTTGGTCTGTCGTAGAAAGCGTACCTATACACGAACAAATTAAGACGCAGAAAGGCGATTATAAAACGTACTATAAAAATTATAAAGAGACACTAACCAACTTAGGTAAATGCGGTATAGACACAGTCTGCTATAACTTTATGCCTGTGCTAGATTGGACCAGAACCAATTTAGATTACGAAGTTGAAGATGGCTCTACAGCCCTTCGTTTTGAAGCTGCTGCTTTCGCAGCGTTTGAGTTATTCCTTTTAAAAAGACCTGGTGCCGAAGAAACCTATTCAGCATCTCAAAAATCTGCCGCTAAAACGTACCATGATCATCTTTCTGAAGAAAGTAAAACGAAGTTATTAAACAATATTATAGCAGGTTTACCAGGTGCTGAAGAAGGTTATTCTTTAGAAGAGTTTAATGCTATTTTAGCAACCTATGATTCCATTGGGGCTAAAGAATTAAAAGCACATTTATATGCGTTTTTAGCTGAAATTATACCCGTAGCTGAAAAAGCTGGTATACGTATGTGTATACACCCAGATGACCCACCGTTCCCGATTTTAGGCCTACCGCGTGTGGTAAGCACAGAACAAGATATTGTTGATTTGTACAATGCTGTAGATAGTCCGAATAACGGATTAACTTTTTGCACTGGATCATTCGGAGTAAGACCTGATAATGATTTACCGGGTATGGTAGAACGTTTAGGCAATCGTATTCATTTTATTCATCTACGTAGCACACAACGTGATGCCGATGGTAATTTTCATGAAGCAAACCATTTAGAAGGTGATGTAGATATGTTTTCGGTCATGAAGGCATTAATCAATGAACAAGATAAAAGAAAAGCCGCCGGTAGAAAAGATACAAGAATGCCTTTGCGACCAGACCATGGTCATAAAATGTTAGATGACCTGAGAAAGGAAACAAATCCTGGCTATTCGGGTATTGGCAGACTTAGAGGTTTAGCAGAATTAAGAGGTTTAGAATTGGGCATTAGAAAAAGTATGTAATTAATTATCAAGCGCTTGTAATTCAAATTCCGTAAATTCCATTCCGGTTGAAGACTTCACACTCCTTAGTTCTTGTATACGTTTTGTACTTAATCTTTTTGGGTCATCAGAAAAAGCACTAGTTACATAAGAAATGATATTTGCGATATCGGTATCGCTTATAGTTTCGTTTCTTATGAGACCCGGCATTGCCAAATTAATATTATATTCTTCACCATTTACATGAACCGGACCTTCTAGACCATGCAAAATGATCAACGCCAAACGTTCTGTATTTTTTACATGTTCAGATTTCATTAGAGGTGGTGCAAGACCTTCTATTCCCTTTCCGTTTGCACCATGACAAGATGCACATATCTCAAAAAACATTTTAGCTCCGCTTGTACGTGTATCTTCATGGGTAACTTTTATGGTAAAAATTGAATTCATTATACCCGCATTTTTATCTGAAATGGTTCTTGCTAATTTATTTACAAAGGGTGTATGTTTTAAAGTGTTCATAATCTCCTTATTCTTATAAATAATGGCATCAACATCAGATAATCCGCCAATTATAGCATCTACTATGGTGCTATTATTTTGTCTTCGACGTAAGATTTCCATCATAAAAGGTAAAAATCGCTCTTCATCAATCTTGATATAGCTACCTAACAAATTACCTAGATAAAGATCTAAACCAATAATATCACGCTCCAAAACAGTTTTGAAAATCGATGCTGCTTTTTCTATATTTTCTTCGGATACAAATCTTTTTAAAAGCACAAGAGCGTGAGCCGCAACATTATCATTGCTATTAACAATCACATTGGTTAAAAAATCAAATGACAATTCATTCCAACCTTCCAACACATACAAAGCATGAATTTGACTCCATTGATTATCTGTATGGAGCGCAACATCTTTTACCTCTTCAATTGTATTCTTAAATCCTTTAAAAACTAAATAGTGTTGGGCACGATCACGAATCCACCCATTATCATTCTTTAGTAACGAAACCAATTCACTTCCACTTAAGGCATCAAAATCTGACATAACCTCAACTTTTGCAGCTTCATGAGACACTTTTAAAATCCTTCCAAAATTTACGATTGTATCTAACTCCTTCGCTTTTGCCTTATCTCTAAGGTACGGACTCATATACGCATGATGACCTATCATACCTCTATGCATGTCTACCACATACATACTACCTTCTGGACCATTTTTTAAGCTTACAGGTCTAAAACCTTCGTCTGCAGAAGTAATGAACTCTTTATTTTCCCAAGCTTGTTTTGCTATTGTAGAATCCCCTGTAAAAGACAAAAGTGTACGTTTAATCAAATTCCCTTCTGGCAAACATATAAATACATTTTCATCATAAGATTGGGTAAACGCACCACCACGATACACTAAAGGACTGCAGGCAGCTGTCGCATTGACCAAAATACTATCGGCATTTAAAACTCCTTTTGCATATCCTCTATTAACCGATCCAGCAAATGCCGGGTAAACTCTTTGGTCTATAGTGAGTAATTTATTAACACTAGCTTTCGGAGTAAAATATTTATTATCGATTAGCGTATTTGGTAGCGCATAATCTCCTAATAGAATTCTAGAGTTATCATTGTAATATAGCCTCCCAAAATTATCATGGGTAATTCCCCATTGACCTCTAAAAGTAGTTGGCTCTTTTTTCCAAATTCCCGCTACTCTTCGATATCTAAAGTTAGATTTTGCATTGTAGATCCAGTTATCAATATTTAATTCTAATCCGTTAGGTTGATGTTCAGGATTACCTTCTACCGCATAAATAGAATCTACCATAACCTTGTTCACAGGTTTATCATCTTCAATATTTACAAACCATAAATAAGGAGGTTCAGCATACAGCAAACCACCATAGACATGAGCCAGTGCTCTTGGCATGATCAAGCTATCCATAAAAACTTTTGAATGATCCGCAATACCATCATTATCCAAATCTTCAAGAATGACAATACTACCAGAAGGATCTTCTTCACCTGATCCTTGTAAATCATTCATATAACCGGGCATCTGAGCCACCCAAATTCTACCTTTTGAGTCAAAATCGATTGCTACAGGAGCTTTTAGAAGAGGTTCAGCTGCAATAATATCTAAATTAAAATCCTCTTCAATTGTGTAGTCATTAAGCATAACAATAGAATTCCTTGTTGTAGGCTCACATGAAAATAAAATACAACTTATAAAAAGTAAAAAAAGAAGCTTGGTATGCATGATAGAATTTAAATTATTAAAAAAATAATGAAAAATAAGCTTGGTTTATACACCAGAAAAAGAACTGAATCCACCATCGACGTCAAAAATACTGCCCGTAACAAAACTAGATGCATCACTTAATAAGTAATGAACCATTCCGTTAAGTTCTGAAGCATCACCGAATCTACCCATTGGTGTGTTCTTGATAATACTGTTTCCCCTTTCAGTAAAAGATCCATCTTCATTTGTCAATAAACGTTTATTCTGATTACCTATAAAGAAACCAGGGGCAACGGCATTCACCCGTATTTTGTCACCATGTTTAGAGGCCAATTCATTAGCCATCCATTTCGTAAAAATATCAATAGCACTTTTAGCCATTGAATACCCAAGTACCCTTGAAATTGTTTGTTTAGCCGCCATCGACGAAATATTCACTATTGAACCATACCCCTGCTCTACCATTAATTCGCTTAAAATAACTGTAGGTATTACGGTACCGAATAAATTGATATCGACTACTTTTCTAGTATCGTCCATAGAAATATCTCTAACCGTCTGATCAGGTTTTAAGGTAGCCCCAGGTAAGTTACCACCAGCCAAATTCACTAATCCGTCTAAATGGTTAAACTGTTTTTTTATGGTGTTTCTTAAATTGGTTAGTTCAGCTTCATCCATAACATCTACCTTGAAGATAAAGGTGCTATTGGGTACCAATACATTTAACTCATGTTGTTTTTCCTGTAATTTATCTTCAGACCTACCTAGTAATAATACAGTTGCACCATGCTCAATTAAATATTTGGCAATTGAACCACCTAAAGTACCTGTGCCACCGGAGAGGGCATAATTTTTATCTTTTAATGACAATAATTCATTCATCAGCGCTACTTATTTCAATGTAAATAAAATTAAGTTCGGTTGTAAACTTATACCGAATCGAAAATAACTTTAATATGCCAAGTTAAGAGATTTCTAAAAAGGAATTCGAACGATTTATCTATTATCACAAATACTAACGTGTTTAATTCTAAAGTCATCTTTAACCAGAATATTAATCTTTATTATTTTATTTGTCATAATGGTGATAATAAAAAATAGGCTCATAAATTTTCAAATTCATCTATAAATTCACTTTATCTAATTGACCAACTACATATAAATCCATTTAATTAAGAGAATGACAAAACTTTTGATTGAAACACAATTATAACGAATAGATTAAGAGATTTCTAATTCTGCCAAGTAACTTTGCAAAGATAATTTTGGACAATGAAGAAGGCTGTTTTATTTATGATTATAAGTACGTTTTCATTTAGTTTAATGAATTCGTTTGTAAAATACTTCAATCATATACCCACCTTTGAAATCGTATTTTTTAGAACCATAGGGTCACTAGTTCTTGCTACAGCCTATATTTTGATAAAGGGCATACCTATACTAGGCAACAATCGTAAATTCATGATGTTTAGAGCATTTGCCGGCATAATAGCTATGAGTTTATTCTTTATGTCATTGAAATATTTACCTGTCGGTACCGCTGTATCCCTAAGATACCTTGCACCTATCTATGCCGCAATTTTTGCTGTTTTCTTACTCAAAGAAAGATTAAAACCTATTCAATGGTTTCTATTTCTATTTGCTTTTGCAGGAGTACTGGTTTTAAAAGGATTTGATCAAAATATAAACACTACAGGTTTACTTCTAGTTTTAGCTGCTTCTGTGTTTAGCGGTTTAGTATATGTAATTATTAGAAAAATAGGCAATAGCGACCATCCTTTGGTAATCGTTAACTATTTTATGTTCGTTGGTACTATAGTTGGCGCACTTTTAAGTATTAATAACTGGGTAACACCAATGGGTAGTGATTGGCTTTTACTTTTAAGCTTAGGCGTATTCGGTTTTTTTGGTCAAGTATTTATGACCAAAGCCTTTCAGATAGCTAAAACAAATTTGGTAGCACCTCTAAAATATATTGAAGTGATATTTACTATTATGGTTGGCATTTTCTGGTTCGGAGATATTTATTCTCTATGGAGTTTATTAGGCATATTAATGATTGTTACCGCGTTAATCACTAACGTAATAATTGGAAAAAGATAGCTAAAAAAAAAGCTACCAATTACGATGAATTGGCAGCCTATAGTTATGGTCAGAAATTTCAATTATTTGCGAGCGGTATCTTGCTCAGCTAGGCTATTATTTACATCTTTCAATGAATTAACAATAACAGAATTAACCTCTCCTTCAATTTCTTCTGAATAGTTGAAATAGTAGATGGCAGTAATCATCAATGCAAATGCTATTAAAAAGTTTGCAATCATCTTAGAATCTAAAAAGTTCTCGTTATTCTCCATCATCTTGAGTTTTAATATTTGATGAATATAGAACATCTAAATTAAATTAACAAATTTTTAAGAAATCGATTTGTAAGATAATCTCCATTCAATGAAACAGTTATGACATCATTAAAATTAAAATTTTCTAAATTTAACTTACAATTAACTGATTCACATATATTTAACACCTTTTTGAATCAAAATTTATAGGTTTTAAGACAATCTAGACCCTTACTTAAATCTACCTTTGGTGTAGGAAAAAAATAATTAATTATAAAATCTAGAACAAATGAAAATTTTAAAATCAATAACAGCAGTAGCCTTTTTATTCTTAGCTGTTGGTGTAAATGCACAAAATACGAAGGATAAAAAAGTTATAAAAGATGCTGACAAAGCAAAAGAGAAATTAATGACTATGGAAGTTGGTTTAGACCAGTTCTTCACTAACTCTGCTGGGTATGTAATATTCCCAAATGTTGGTAAAGGTGGTTTTATCATAGGTGGAGCATCAGGTAATGGTGTAGTTTATGAAAATGGAGCAAAAGTAGGAATGGCAGATTTGAAAAAATTAAGCGTAGGTTTACAAGCCGGTGGACAAGCGATTACAGAAGTTATATTTTTTGAAACAGCAGGTGATTTGGCTGAGTTTAAAGATGGAGATTTTGAATTCTCGGCAGAAGCTTCAGCTGTTGCTTTAAAATCTGGAATTGCAGTAAATGCTAAGTATAAAGACGGAGTCGCCGTTTTCGCTTTACCAAAAGCAGGATTAATGGCAGATGCATCTGTTGGCGGACAAAAATTTGATTACAAGCCAATGATGAAATAATTCATCACTACATGATATAAATAGAAGCCACCCAATTGGGTGGCTTTTTTAGTTTTCATTTACCCATTCGCAGTAAACCCAGGGTAACAGGTCATGCCGCCATCTACAAAAATAGTGGTCCCGTTGATGTATTCAGATTCATCTGATGCTAACCAACTAGCCACACTACCAATATCTTCTGGCACTCCTATTTGTTTATAGGGTATTAATTTCAACATGCCATCTCTGCCCTCTTGGGTACTCCACACATCCTTATTGATATCTGTTTTTATGGCACCTGGTGCGATGGAGTTACATCGAATTCTATCTGGACCATATTCTTGACAAATGGTTTGCATTAACATGACCAATCCGCCTTTTGAGGCTGCGTAGTTTGCATGACCTGCCCACGGGATAACTTCATGAACAGAACTCATATGAATTATTTTCCCTAACGATTTAGAAACCTCTGGGCGCATTCCTCTTCTTTTAAATTCAATAATCGCTTCTTTAGCACACAGAAACTGACCGGTAAGGTTTACATCAATGACTCTTTGCCAATCTTTCAATGGCATTTCATGAAGTGGGTGATCCAACTGTAAGCCTGCATTGGCAACACAAACATCTACAGTACCAAATTCAGATACCGTTTTCTTGAACATGTTTTTAACCTCATCTTCTTTACTAACATCACATTTAACTACAATGGCATTGCCAGCATCTGAGCTTTTACTGATCCAGTCTGCAACCTCTTCAGCTTCTTCTTTACTACTATGGTAATTAATAACAATATTGGCACCTTCCATTGCCATAGCTTTTGCAACGGCTTCGCCGATACCATCGCTAGAGCCAGTGACTATACACGTTTGCCCTTCTAATCTTTTATTTGGTTTTTGCATGATGTTTCTTTTTAGATGAATAAATATATCTTGTATTCATGATTTTAATTATCTCAAAAACCAAAATTACTAGCACAACGAATCCATGTAAAAATTACAACTTACAAAAGGAAATTACGGTAGAAATAGAAAAATTTCTCCATTTAGGTATCTCAAAATACTCACTAAAATTATCGTAGTACTACAAACTACAGCAACAATCTAATTTCAACTGTGCTACCTATTTTGCGGAAAATTTAAAAGTTGTTTTAGTGATATACTTTTCACCTGGTTTTAGTATTGTACTTGGAAATTGCGGTTGATTTGGAGAATCCGGATAATGCTGTGTTTCAAAACACAATCCGCTTCTTTTTGCATAAGTACCACCACCTGGCACAGGTAAAGTTCCGTCTAAAAAGTTACCTGTATATAATTGCATACCAGGTTGATCGGTCAACACTTCCATTAAGCGCCCAGACCCAGCGTGATATGCTTTTGCAACAGAACGATATCCTTTTTCTTGACTATTAAGCACCCAACAATGATCATAACCTGCCCCTAATTTAATCTGTTCATTATCTGCATTAATTGCATCACCTATAAATCGCATCTTTCTAAAATCAAAAGGAGAATTTTCTACAGAAGCCAAATCACCTATGGGTATTAGTGCTGGGTCAACAGGCACGAATTTATCTGCATCAATTTCTACTTCATGATCTAAAATTAATTCAGAAAAATTTCCTGATAGATTAAAATAAGAATGTTGCGTTAAATTAACAATTGTAGTTTTATCTGTAGTAGCTTCATACAAAACATCTAAACTATTGTCTTTATTTAATGTATAGGTTACTGTTATTTTTAAGTTCCCAGGAAAACCCTCTTCCATATCTTTACTTAGGTAGCTTAATGTTAAAGAGACAAACGAATCTGATTCTTTTACCTCTTCTACTTCCCAAACAACCTTATCAAACCCCATTAATCCACCATGTAAAGAATTTTCTCCATTATTCTTTGCCAAAGTATAATCTACACCTTCTAAACTAAATTTTCCTTTTGCAATTCTATTTCCATAACGACCAACAAGAGCTCCGAAAAAAGGGTTCTCTTTTTCATATTGCTGAAGGTTGTCAAAACCAAGAGTTACATTTTTCATATTACCTTCAGAATCGGGAGTAATAATTTCTGTAATTATACCTCCGTAAGTAATAATAGTGACATCAATACCTTCTTTATTTCGCAGTTTAAACTGGGTTACTTTTTCATTATTAGTGGTTATACCAAAACTACTTTTCTCGATTTGCATGACACTTTCTTTTTTCGTGACTACGTTATTCTTTTCTTTCTCGTTACAAGACAAATACGCTATCAAAATAATTAAACTTACTATTGAAAGTATGGTATGTTTTACTAATCTCATACTATTTTGGCTTGATGAATTTTAAATATATCGATAAACTTTATTTTGACCTAAATACATTTAATTCTTCATGATAGATTATAACAAGTTAGTTTGAAAAGATTATAAATTAATTTAAGTTCATTAAAAATTTTTGAAATTAGATAAAATACACTAATGAAGTAATACTCAAAATTTGATGCGCTCTGTATTTTACACTTACTGACGTAATATTACAACAGCCTTTTGTTAAGACTTAATTCTGCAATACACATCAAAAAATTCATTAACCTATTTAATAATAGGTAACTATATAAAAAAATGCGCAAACCTTTTCGCATTTAAAACAGTTTTGTTTGATTCAATCTTACTAATTTAGGCACGGAAAAATTAAAAAATGGTTTTGAATAATTATTGCAAAGAAGACAAAGTCTTACTTGCTGTAGATTGTATTATATTCGGATTTTATCAAGAAGAATTAAAAATTTTACTGGTTCAAAGGGACTTTGAACCAGCAAAGGGAGAATGGTCCCTTATAGGCGGATTTCTTAAAAAAGAGGAAGATTTAGATGCAGCAGCTACAAGAATTCTTAACCATTTAACGGGTTTGAATAATATTTACATGGATCAGGTTCACTCGTATTCTAAATTAAACCGCGACCCGGAAGAAAGAACTATATCGGTATCATACTTTGCGTTAATTGATGTTGCACATCATTGTAAAGATCTTTTAAAGCAAAACCCAATTAAATGGTTTGATCTTAAAGATTGTCCTGAATTGATTTTTGACCATAATGACATGGTAAAAGATGCTCTCAAATTACTTCAAAATAAAATTAGCAATAAACCCATCGGATTCGAACTTTTACCCGAAAAGTTTACCATGCGCCAACTTCAAAAAATGTATGAGGCTATTTTAGATACTGAATTGGATAAAAGAAATTTCATCAATAAATTTAATTCTTTCGATCTTTTAAAGAAAACGAACGAAAAAGATATGAGCTCTTCTAAAAAAGGAGCTTTTCTATTTGAAGTAGATGAAGATAAATATCAAAAGAAAATTGAAGAAGGTTGTAGTTTTAAAATTTAATAAAGCTATAAATTTTATAGCCGTTTAAATATGCCTTATAATTCAATATCGTAAATTAGCCTACACTTATCTATGAGCAAGAAAGCTACCATTTACGATATTGCAAAAGAGCTGAATATTACCGCAGCCACTGTTTCTAGGGCTTTAAACAATAATCCTAAAATAAGCGAGAAAACTCGTGATCTTGTTCTAGCCGCAGCAACAAAATTAAATTACAAACAAAATAGGCTTGCGGTGGCACTTAAAAGTGGTAAGAGTAACAACGTAGGCGTCGTTGTACCTTTCATTAATAAAAACTTTTTTGCCTCTGTAATTCGCGGTATTGAAGAAGAACTCTACCCTAAAGGATTTCACGTTATCATCTCTCAAACCCATGAGGAAAATGATCGTGAAAAAAAGATTATTCAAAATTTGATAAATGCTCAGGTCGATGGCATTCTAGTGTCTACCTCTTTTACAAATGAGAATAAAAATCAATTACATCAGGTTTTAAAAAAATCTTCTCCCTTCATATTTTTTGATCGTGTTTTACATTTTGATGATATAAGTACGGTAACCATAGACGATTATCAAGGTGGCTTTGATGCAACCGAACATTTAATAAACCAAGGCTGTAAAAAAATAGCCCATTTTAATGTAAACCAAAATATTGAACTGTATAATAACAGGTTTAAAGGCTATAAAGATGCACTTTCCAAACATGGTATAGCTTATAATAGTGACTACGTAATTACGATAAAAAACGATATGGAAGCAGGTAAAGAAGCTGCTGAAAAACTCATGAACTTACCTGTACCACCCGATGCTATTTTCTCTTCTACAGATAATGGATTGTTGGGAGCTGTAAAATACCTACAGAGTATAGCTGTAAAAATACCAGAAGATTTTTGTGTAGTAGGATTTAGTAATGAACCCTTTACTCAATTTTTAGAACCCTCTATTAGCTCTGTAGATCAGTCACCCGTAGAAATGGGAAAAATGGCTGCAAAAGTATTCTTAGAGCAGATAGAAAGTAAACAAGACGTGAAAATTCATAAAGACGTTGTGCTACCTGCTAAATTGATTGTTAGAAAATCATCTAACAAACACAAGTAAATTATAATTACATCTACCTACAATTTCAATTCAGCTTTTAATAATAATAGCGCAATGCTACAAATCAAATAAACTTGGTAGCCATAAGCTCAATTCCGGAATATAAGTAACTAAGAATAGCGCAACAATCATTGCTATAAATAACGGCAGCAAGGGTTTAAAGACCTTTTCTATAGTAGTTTTAGCCACACCTACCCCAACAAACAACACCGAACCTACAGGCGGTGTGCACAAACCTATGCAAAGATTCAATACCATGATGATTCCGAAATGTACTGGGTCTAGTCCTAATTTTGTAACGACAGGTAAGAATATCGGAGTAAAGATTAGCACGGCTGGAGTCATGTCCATAAAAATACCTACAAACAATAAAAGCAAATTGATAATCAAAAGAATGACAATCTTGTTATCACTTAAACTTAAGAGTCCGCTGCTAATATCTTGCGGAATATTTTCATAAGACAATGCCCAAGACATACACATAGACGAACCGATGAGTAACATAACTATTGCTGTAGTTGCTGAAGAATCTAATAATATTTGCGGCAATTTCGGCAAGGTAATCTCCTTGTATATGAAACCAAGAATTAAACTATATAATACTGCAATAGCAGATGCCTCTGTAGCTGTAAAAATCCCCGTAACTATACCTCCTATTACTACTACAAGCATAAAAAGGCTAGGCAGAGCATCAATAAATGTTTTACCTACTTGTTTTAAGCTGCTGCGTTTACCAACTTTATATTTCTTCTTTTTTGCCCAAAAAGATGCTACAATCATAAGAAATAGTCCTGTCATAATTCCGGGGATATATCCTGCCAAGAACAATGCTGCAATAGATGCGCCACCACTCGCCAAGGAGTATACAATTAATACATTACTAGGAGGAATTATTAAACCTGTTGTAGCAGAAGTGATATTTACAGCAGCACCGAATTCTTTAGAATAGCCTTCCTTTTCCATCTCAGGCCCTAAAATGCTTCCCATTGCAGATGCAGATGCCATTGCAGAACCCGCAATTGCTCCCATTAACATCGCTGCTATGACGTTTATTAAAGCCAATCCGCCAGGAAAAGAACCTACTAAAGTCTTTGCAAAAGCAATAAGTCTATGGGCTATACCTCCTTTATTCATGAGTTCTCCCGATAGTACAAAGAAAGGAATTGCCAATAAGGCAAAACTATCTAAACCGGTTGCCATACGCTGCGATACCGTAGTGAATGCCGGCATTGCCGGTATACTCACCAACATGGTCAATAAAGATGAAATGGCGATACTCCAAGCTACAGGTGTACCTATAGATAACAAACAAATAAAGCTTATTACTAAGACAAGAATAGGTAGATGCTCCATCATGAGTTGCTGTTTTTTAGGTCAGATATTTTGTAATACATAATTAACAAACCACTAATAGGGATTATGAGATAAACTAGTGCCAATGGTAATTGTAATGCTGGTGATTGTTGCCCTAAAACATAAGAGATATAGACCAACCTTGACCCGCCAATTACAAAAGCGAAAAAGACAAATAATATAATTAAAATGGTTACTATTATCTTCAATTTCTTCTGTGTTTTCTTACTCTGTCGCAATGGTAAAATATCTATAGCCACATGCAGGTTTCGCCCAGATACATATGCAGCACCAAGAACGCCGATCCAAATCATAAGATAACGAGCTAATTCATCTGTAAATGAACTCGGGTTACCGGTTACATATCTTGTAAATACTTGCCATAATACGTTTATGACCATAACCGACATGATCAGTACCAATGTCTTGCCCAAAACGGAATCTATTTTGTTTCGCATAGTAATTAGTTGGTTTCTTGAATTTGTTTGATAAGCGAATACATTTCCTTATCCTCTTTATATCCTTCAAAAATGCTTTTTACTTTTTCCGCAAAAAGTGTTTTATCTGGTCTGATGATTTGTACACCTGCTTTCTGAACTTCTCGCAAAGCTTCCTCTTCTGCTTCTGCCCAAAGAATACGCTGATATTTAACCGATTCTTTCACCGATTCATTTAGCCACTTCTTTTCTTGTTCGTTCAGCTTATCATAGACATAAGTCCCAATTAATAAAACATCTGGTAGTACTGTATGTTCATCTAGTGAATAATATTTACAAACTTCATAATGTCTGGACAGGTAAAAACTTGGCGGATTATTCTCTGCCCCATCAACAACACCTTGCTGTAAAGAGGTATACAATTCTCCCCATGATATAGGTGTAGGAGAACCACCTAGCGCTTTCACCATATTTACGGCAGTTGCACTTTCCATCACTCTTATTTTTTCACCGATAAGATCATCTGGTTTTTCAATAGGCTTATTCATGGTATAAAAACTACGGCTACCGGCATCATAATACCCTAAGCCTTTTAACCAATATTTCTCACCTTCGTTTAAAAGCATTTCACCAATTGGTCCGTCAAGAACATCAAAAGAGTGTTGACGATCTCTAAAAAGAAATGGTAAACCTAGCACCTTCATTTTAGGTGCAAAGTTCTCTAAAACGCCTACAGAAACCTTGGTCATATCTAAGCTACCGATCTGTAAAAGTTCAAGACATTCTCTTTCGGTACCCAATTGTTGACTAGGGTAAATTTCAAGTTTCAATTTACCACCAGACCGCTCCAACAAATCTTCACCCATTTTCACCATCGCCTTGTGTACCGAATGGCTAACATCTAGACCATGACCTAAACGCAATGTCTTTACTTCAGTCTGTATTTCACAACCTAAAAAGGTTAAGACCATAATAAAGAGCGATAGTATTTTTATACTTTTCATAGTGTTAGATTAAACGGCTTTTGATTTCCGTAATTTTTAAATGAACAACTTCTGTCTTAGGGAACGAGGGATTAAAATTTGAAATATTCCTTTGCATTATTATAACTAATATCTTGTATAATTTGCCCCACCAATTCAAAATCTTGGGGTAATTCTCCTCGTTGCATTTCTTGACCAAAAAGATTACACACAATTCGTCTAAAATATTCATGCCTAGGGTATGAAAGAAAAGATCTTGAATCTGTCAACATCCCTATAAAACAACTAATTAATCCCATATTAGACAATGCATTGAGTTGTCTGGTCATACCATCTTTTTGATCCATAAACCACCAACCAGAACCAAACTGCATTTTACCTTTTACCTTACCATCATTGTAATTACCGATCATTGTCGCTAGAACTTCATTATCTGACGGATTTAGATTGTATAATATAGTTTTAGTAAGCTTGTCTTTAGAATCTAAAGCATTTAAAAAGCTGGAAAGGGTTCTTGCCTGAGAATAATCTCCGATAGAATCCCAACCTGTATCCGGACCTAAAATACGGGTCATTCTTGCATTATTATTTCGTAATGCGCCAAGGTGAAATTGCTGTATCCATCCACGAGAATGGTATTGTTCACAAAGAAATAATAATATCGCAGTTTGAAATTTCTCATCTTCCTCTAAGGACAATTGCTTTTTCTCTTTTCTTTTTTGAAAAATGTTTTCAATTTCAGCATCTGTAAATGTTCTAAACGGAACATAGCTTAAGCCATGATCGGATAGTGTACAACCATTTTCAGCAAAATAATCTAACCTTACAGAAAGCGCATCACACAAAGATTTATAAGAGTCGATGTTTACGTTACTAACAGCAGAAAGTTTTTCTAAATATTCAAGATATATATCATTAGAAATAACTACAGCTTTATCTGGTCTAAATGCTGTACTCACTGTTGTATTGAAATTACTATTCCTTATTTTAACGTGATGATCTAAGCTATCAATAGGATCCTCAGTAGTACAAATAACCTCTACGTTCATCTTTTTAATTAAACTTTGACAGCTATATTCTGAAGTTTGAAGTTTTGCGGTAGTCTCATCATAAATATCACTAGCTGTATCGGCATTTAATAACAAATCAATATCAAAATAACGTTGAAGTTCTAAATGCGTCCAATGATACAATGGGTTTCTCAATGTATAGGGCACCGCTTTACCCCATTCAAGAAATTTCTCTTTATCTGGAGCGTTACCTGTAATGTACTTTTCATCAATACCAAATGTTCGCATCGCACGCCATTTATAATGGTCGCCATCATTCCAGATTTTTGTTAGGTTTTCAAACTGACGATTATTTGCTATCTCATTCGGAGGTAAATGGCAATGGTAATCTATGATAGGCATTTGAGAAGCATAATCATGAAAAAGCCTTTGTGAAAATTTATTTTCCAGCAGAAAATCATTAGTTATAAAGGTTGTATTTTTCACCATAGCATTTCTAGTTATTTTTGGTTCTGATTACATAGAGAATTTCACCATTCTATGACTATAATTCTTCAAAATTCAATGTGATTATATTAAAAAGCTGGTAATTTTATGTTCAACATTAAGAATTAAAACAAACACAACATATAATAGCACATCTTTTACTAGTTCTACAATTGCATAAAATGAACTTGAAAATAATAATTGAAGATTAATTAAATTTTATGCAATCGATTACACAAATATATCGAATTTTAAATATTTAGCAAGTAAACCAATTAAAATTTACATTAATAATCAATTTGCACACTTCAAATTGGGCGATTTACAAATTAAAATGAAAAACTCTTGAATGAAACACAATGTAAATGATACAAATTCGAAAAAGGGACAAATTTTACAAAATGAAAAGCTAAAATTTACATTAGAACAGAAAATTACTCTCTAAACACCCCATTTACGTTAAATTGTTCATAAATACTATTATCTAATTGCCCTATAAGCATATACAATTGACAAAGAATTGCGTAATTTGAATATTATGTTAACTTTGAAAAAAAAGCAGCACATGGAGTTACTTGAAAAAGCTCAGGAATTTATAGGTCGGAAAATGAGTAATATGTCTACTAGTGACCGAGTAGAAGCGTCGAGAGAGGCAAAAGCACTTATTTTAAGTATTAATGAAATATATAAGGAAACTAAGGATTCTTCTTTGATGGATGTAATGAAAGAAGTTACAGTCAAAAAGAAAAAGATTGAAAAACGATTGAACGGAGTACCTTTAGTATAAGTTTGATTACTGTAAAACTTTTTGAAATTTCTTTTAAGAGTTTAATTGAAATAAAAAAATCCCTTGAACATGGTTCCAGGGATTTTTTTATTTCAATACTATTTTACACTACTATAAATTATGAAGCCTGATTTAAACAATTTCTGCACTTAGTCCCGCTTGTAATAATTTAGAACATTGTGGTTTCAATTCTTCATACTCACCAGTCTTAACCGTACACTTACCTTTGTAATGCACTATTAAAGAACATTGTTCAGCCTGTTCTGGTGAATGCTCACAAACAGACATTAATGTATTTATAACATGGTCAAACGTATTGACCTCATCATTAAAAAGAACGATTTCATTTTGTTGAACCGTTTCTTCTTCTAAAAGTAATTCTTCGGAAATTTCTTCTCTTGTGCTCATCATATTCCAATTAATACCTTCTAATTTACATATTTTGCGGCAACCCAATTATTACGTTCAAGGTTTTTTTCGAATTTTAACGCTAAATCAGCGCATTTTTGCGAAATCATTTCTAAGTCTTCAGTATAAAAACCACTTAATAACAAAATACCACCTGCATTTAAAGATTTCACATAGCTCGGTAAATCTGCTAACAAAATGTTTCTATTGATATTTGCAATGATCAAATCATACTTCTTCCCCTCTAGTAATGCCACATCACCTTCATAAACAGCAATGAAATCCATTTTATTACGCTCAACATTCTCCTTCGCGTTTAAATAACACCAATTATCAATGTCGATGGCATCAATAGTAGTAGCTCCACGCATACCCGAAAGAATCGCTAAAACCCCTGTACCACTACCCATATCTAACACCGTTTTACCTTTTACATCTAATTGTAAAATATGCTGTAGCATCATATGGGTTGTTTCATGATGACCTGTACCGAAACTCATTTTAGGTTCAATAACAATGTCATAATCTACATCAATAGCCTCATGAAAAGGGGCTCTTATCATACAAATATCATCAACAATTATAGGTTGAAAATTTTGCTCCCAAGTAGCGTTCCAGTTCTCTTGCTCTATTTCTTTATAATCGTAAGTAAATGCATATCTCGGATTCTGTAGTAGTGGAAGATCCGCTAACATACTTTCAGACCAATCAGTTTTTTGAATGTATGCCAACACATCATCATCTTCTTCAACAAAACTTTCAAAACCAGCTTCACCCAACTCTGCAATGAGAAGGTCTGAAGCCGGATCTTTAGGTTTTACCGTAAAACGGTATTCAATATATACTGTATCGCTCATTTTTAAATACTTCGCTTAAATAGCTTTAATAATTGCAATAAAATCGTCGGCAACTAATGAAGCACCACCAATTAAACCACCATCAACGTCTGGTTTAGAAAAAATCTCTTCTGCATTACCTGGCTTAACACTACCACCGTAAAGAATAGTTACATTATTAGCTATAGTAGCATCAAATGCTTCTGAAATAGTTTTACGAATAAATGCATGCATTTCTTGCGCTTGTTCAGGAGAAGCAGTCTCACCCGTACCAATTGCCCAAACTGGCTCGTATGCCAAAACAATATTAGTCCAAGCTGATGGCTCTAAATTAAATAGTACATTCTTTAACTGACTTTCAACCAGTTTAAAGTGATTTCCAGATTTACGATCTTCTAATTCCTCACCGAAACAAAACATAACACGTATACCTTTGTCCAAAGCGGTTGCTACTTTCTTTGAAAGAATTTCATCATCTTCTCCAAAATAAGCTCTTCGTTCGGAGTGACCTATAATTGCAGTATCAATACCAATATTCAATAACATATCTGCAGAAATTTCACCTGTAAAAGCACCACTTTCTGCAAAATGCATATTCTGTGCGATAACTTCAATTTTAGAACTTTCTAAAGCACGTACGGCACTAGCCAAGTTTACATATGTTGGTGCAACCATAACCTCTGCATTCGTATCTGGCAATTTTGCCGCCAACTCTGCCAAAAGTGTTTCAGTCTCTGCCAAATTCTTGTTCATTTTCCAGTTACCTGCTACTATCTTTGCTCTCATGTTGTTTTTTTTCTAATTATACTATTTCAGTTTATTATTTTAATTGAAGATTAAATCTTCTAAGTCGTTGTAATGTACTTTCTGTTTTATGGTTCCTTTTTCTAGAACCAACACTCCGGGGTTTGATCTTACAATAGTTTTCAGTGTCGTCTCATCGGTAAAGTAAAAATCAAAACCTAGGTTGTTCTCTTTTACTAAAGCATCAGTTTGATCTGGGCCAGAGGCTGACATACCTATAACTTTATATCCAGCTTTTATAGCCTTGTCGGTTACTGTTTTAATATTCTTGAATTTTTCTAAATTCGATTTTCTTAAATCGTAGGCTATGACCATAACCAATTTAGGTTCTTGTAATAAAGAAGCGGCAAAATCTTCACCTTCTTGCTCTATGGTAAAATCATGAACTGGAGGTTCATAACCAGCCTGAATCTCTTCGGTTTCAACATCTATAAACTCACCATCTACAGTTGGGTAATCTCCTGTAGTCACATGAATTTCTTCAGTACCATTTACATCAAACTTCCATCTGTATTCGAAAATAGCTTTTGGGGCATCATCTGGTGTACTCATACCATCTTCGATGTTCTTACCTATTTCATAAGGTCTAAAATCTATTACTGGCAAGTGGTTTAATACATAATACACGTAACCAACACAAGCAAAAAACGATACTGCTAGAACTGTCGTCAAGACTTTCGAATTTACCAACGGTGTTATATATTTTCTACCGGCATATATAATTAAAATAAGTACTAACAGCACTACATCTTTGGTAAAAGACTCCCAAGGTGTCAGCTTTATAGCATCACCAAAACAGCCACAATCAGTTACTTTATTGAAATAAGCAGAATAAAAGGTTAAAAATGTAAAGAACACAATCATGGCAATCAGCGTCCATATGGTAAATTTTCGTTTGTATCCCATTATTAGCATAACACCAACCATGACCTCAACAATCACCACTAAAATTGAAATTGCCAAAGCAAAAGGAGTTAGAAAAGGTAAGTCTAATACTCCCTGGCTAAAATATTCTTCTAACTTAAAAGAAAACCCAACAGGATCATTCAGTTTTATAAATCCGCTTATAATAAAAAGTATACCAACAAAAATTCTTACGACACCTACTAAATACTTCATTCTTATTATTATTTTGATTCTGAACCTAAATGTATCAATGCAAAAACCGCATAATTAATCATGTCTTGATAATTGGCATCTATACCTTCGCTTACCAAGGTTTTGCCTTTATTATCTTCAATTTGCTTAACACGAAGTAATTTCTGCAAAATTAAATCTGTAAGAGAACTCACTCTCATATCTCGCCAAGCTTCACCATAATCATGGTTCTTGTTTAACATCAATTCTTTGGTAATCTTAATATGCTTTGCATATAATTCTACCGCTTTTTGGGTATTTAAATCGGGTTGATCTGCAACACCCAGTTCTAATTGAATTAATGCCATTACCGAATAATTGATAATACCGATAAACTCTGAACGTTCACCTTCATCAACCTTACGAACATCGTTCTCTTGAAGACTGCGTATGCGTTGTGCCTTAATAAATATTTGATCTGTTAGCGATGGTAATCTTAAAATTCGCCATGCGCTACCATAATCTGTCATTTTTTTCTGGTACAGATTTAAACAAACCTCAATAACCTCATCGTATTCCTTTGCCGTATCTAGCATGTAATTCTATCTAATTTGTGTAAATTTCGCTTAAAAAATTGGAACCATCAAGATTGACGGTTTAAACTTGGAAAATGCCACAAATTCCTTTTAAAAATTGATAATGACGATAAATTGCAACGGTAAACTTTTATCATTAGAGCAGCCCAAGGTAATGGGTATTTTGAACGTTACTCCCGATTCCTTTTTCGACGGCGGAAAATACAAAAACGAAAAGAGTATACTAAATCAGGTTGAAAAAATGCTGAACGAAGGTGCTAGTTTTATTGACATTGGCGCTTATAGTTCAAGACCAGGTGCTTTAGAAGTTGATGAAGCTACCGAGTTAAAACGGATAGTACCAATTGTAAGTTTAATTCTTAAGAATTTTCCAGAAAGTATACTCTCTATTGATACGTTTAGAAGTAGTGTTGCAAAAGCATGTATTGAAAATGGCGCTGCCATAATTAATGATATTTCTGCGGGATTGCTGGATGATAAAATGCTAAGTACTGTTGCAAAATTACATGTACCATATATTATGATGCATATGCGTGGCACACCACAAAACATGCAGCAACAAACAGATTACAAAGATATTTTGAAAGAGGTTCTTTCATTTTTTTCTGAAAGATTGGTGGCTGCTAAAGCATTAGGAATAAAAGATATTATCATTGACCCAGGTTTTGGCTTTGCAAAGAATTTAGAACAAAACTATGAGCTTTTGAATCAAATGGAAGTCATGAATATCATTGAACACCCAATATTAGCAGGAATTAGCAGAAAATCAATGATTTACAAAACATTGGACACCACTGCCGACCAAGCATTAAATGGCACAACGGCATTACATATGGTCTGCTTGCAAAAGGGAGCAAAAATATTACGAGTTCATGATGTTAAAGAAGCTGTGGAATGCGTAAAACTATATGAACAATTAAATGCCTAAGTTTATATTAATTTGTTGTTATCAATTTTCTTAATTTTACTAAAACGGTACTGATTGGATTTTTTAAATTTTATTGACTTTAAGATTACAGATGTTTTAGACATCATATTTGTTGCCGTACTGCTATACTACATCTACAAACTAGTTAGAGGATCGGTTGCCATCAATATTTTTATCGGTATTGTTATCGTATGGGCTTTTTGGAAACTGACCGAATTGCTAGACATGCAGATGATCAGTAGTATGGTCGGTGCATTTATGCAAGTCGGACTTATTGCACTGATTATAGTTTTTCAGCAAGAGATTAGAAAGTTTCTTTTAATGATCGGCTCTACCAATTTCGCGAACAAGAGAAATTTTGTAAAGCATTTTAAATTCTTAAAGCAAGAAGGCTTATCGACAGACACAGATGTTGATGCCATTTTAAAAGCATGCGAAAAAATGGCTAGTACCAAAACAGGTGCTATTTTGGTTATTGAACGTAGCAACTCCTTAGATTTTATAAAGAGTACAGGCGATCGAATGAATATTGAAATTAACCAACCTATTCTTGAAAGTATCTTTTACAAGAACAGTACACTACATGATGGAGCGGCTGTTATTGTTGGTAATTATATAGTTGCTACGAGAGTAATTTTACCAGTTTCTAACGAGCGTAATATTCCGCTGCGTTTCGGGTTACGACATAGAGCTGCTGTAGGAATAAGTGAAAAGACCGATGCCTTAAGTATTGTAGTAAGTGAAGAAACCGGATTAATCTCTTATATAAAAAACGGAGAATTTGTGCTGTACGATTCCATCACCCAATTAGGGAATATGCTTAAACAAGATTTAATATAGTGGAATGCAAAAACTGCCATACCAACCTAAGAACCGATTTCAGTTATTGTCCCGATTGTGGTGCTAAGGTAATTCGAAACAGACTTACGGTCAAGAATCTTATTAGTGATGCCACTGAACGTTTTTTCAATGTTGACAATACCTTTCTTATCACCTTTAAACACCTTTTTACAAAACCAGATGAAGTTATTGGTGGGTACATTAATGGTGTTAGAAGGAAATACTTAAACCCTATCAGCTATTTTACAATAGCCATTACTTTTGGAGGATTATTTGCTTATGTATATTCTGAGTTTTTCCCAAATGCTCTAGATTTTGATTTTCTTTATAAATCTGGAGATTCAATTACCGAAGCAGAAAAATTAGGACAGGATTTTCAAAAACAATGGAATGCTTACCTAATAAAATATCAAAGTCTCTTTTACATGGCTATGCTGCCATTTTTGGCATTAATTTCTAGACTAGTGTTTATCAATAAAAAGCAATTTAATTTAAGTGAGCATTTTGTAATTAACATTTATGCTTACTCACATTTATCTATAATTATAAATATTGCCTACTTACTGACCATTTGGAACTCTAAAATTATTTATTATGTTTCTATGGGTAATATGATATTCCAAATAGGATTCTTTACTTGGGTATTTTACAAACTATTTAATCTGACCATAAAGCAAACCATATTAAAACTATTTCTGTTCCTAATTTTAATAGGCATCTTATTTACAATTATTACAATTGGTATAGGCATTTATTTAGCTTTTTTCACTGATACCTTTCAGAAAATGGCTCCATAATTAAGCTACCTCCTCAGCTAAGAACTGAGCTTCATAAAGATTACTATAGTAACCACCTTTTTTAAGCAGTTGTTTGTGTGTACCTGTCTCTACAATATTACCGGCATCCATCACAATAATTTTATCGGCTTTTTTAATAGTAGCTAAACGGTGGGCAATAACTATTGAAGTTCTCCCTTGCGTAATTTTATCAGTCGCCGACTGAATTAACTGCTCAGAATACGTGTCTACAGATGATGTAGCCTCATCTAAAATTAGAATACTGGGATTACTCACATAAGCTCGTAAAAATGCAATTAATTGACGCTGACCGCTTGAAAGCATGGTACCTCTCTCTTTTACATTATACTGATAACCGCCTGGCAAACTCGTTATAAACTCATCTACACCAATAGCTTTAGCTGCATTCTCTATATCAGAAACACTTATTGCAGAGTTTTTTAAAGAAATATTATTTGCAATCGTATCTGCAAACAAAAAAACATCTTGCAATACCACCGCTATATGCGAACGTAATGAAGACAAATTGTACTCTTTAATATCTACACCATCAACCAAAATAGAACCAGAGTTAATCTCGTAAAATCTATTCAATAAATTAATAATTGTACTCTTACCTGCACCGGTAGCACCTACAATAGCAACTGTTTCTCCTGCCTTTACATCAAATGAAATTCCGTGTAAAACCTCTTCATCTTCCAAGTACCCAAAATGAACATCATCAAATTTGATATCGCCATTAACTACATCTTTCTCAAAAGAACCTACATTTTGAATATGACTATCGGTATCTAAAATTTTAAAAACTCTGTTCGCGGCAACCATCCCCATTTGTAGGGTATTAAATTTATCTGCAATTTGACGAAGTGGTCTAAAAAGCAAATCGATCAACATAATAAAAGCGAAAATAGTACCAGCTATATCCGTAGATATATTAGCAACATTTTGCAATCCGCCATACCAAACAATTAATCCTACGGTAAGTGAAGAAACAATTTCAGCAATCGGGAAGAAAATGGAGTTATACCAAACTGTTTTCAGCCAAGCTTTTTTATGCTTTTCGTTAATTTCCCTAAACTTATCGCTCTCAATTTTTTCACGAGTAAATAGCTGAACTATTTTCATACCCGTAATACGTTCTTGCACAAAAGAATTCAGATTAGAAACCTCTGCCCTAACTTCTGTAAAAGCTACTTTCATAGCTTTTTGAAACCATCTTGTAGCGTACATTATTATAGGTAATAGGGCAAAAACTATTAAAGCGAGTTTCCAATTTATGAATAGCATAACAATGGCAGCAACTACCATTTTCAGCAAGTCTGCAACAATAACGAAAAAACCTTGACTAAATATCTCGCCAATTCGTTGCATATCTGCAACAGCTCTCGTTACCAATACGCCCAACGAAGAATTATCAAAATACTTCATTTTAAAAGAAAGCATTTTCTTGAAGAGACTTATACGAACATCTTTAATAACAGATTCGCCTAACCAGTTTGCATAATAATTAAAAGCCAATTGACAAATTACTTGACCAAGCAACACCACCAACATAGCAATGGTTAAGTAAAGCAACATTTCTGCATTGCTTTCTTTTATGGCTTCATCAATAATTTTCTTTACAATTAAGGGAGTAAGAATCGCAAAACAAGACAATAATATGGCAGCCAAAGCAACACCATAAAAAGTAATCTTGTACGGTTTTGTATAGGCGAGTAAGCGTTTAAAAAGACGAGTGTCAAATGCTTTGCCAGAATCCTTATCCATTCTTTAAAATAGTATTGGGGTAAACAATAGAGGTCAAATATAATCCTTTTGCAGGAACAGAAACGCCTGCTTTTGTTCTATCCTTGCTTTTTAATATGGTATTAACATAGTCTGCAGGGTATTTACCCAATCCTACATTAATTAATGTTCCAACAATGGCCCGAACCATATTACGCAGAAATCGATCTGCTGTAATCGTAAAAATAAGCTTATCATTTTTTAGCTCCCATTTTGCCTCTCTTAGGTCGCAAATATTAGTATAAACATCTGTATTCGACTTAGAAAAACATTCAAAATCTTTTTTACCCAACAACAACGCTGCAGCACTATTCATTTGCTCTATATCTAGGTCTTTCTTTACAAAATGAGCTAAATCTGTAGAAAAAGGATCTTTCTTTTTATCGATATGATATTCATAAGTCCTTGCCGTAGCATGAAAGCGTGCGTGTGCATCATCTTCTACTTCAAAAATTCGATCAACCGCAATATCGTTTGGTAAGAAAGAATTTAATCTAAAAATATATTCAGGAATATTCTCAAGAACATCAACATCAAAATGGGCGTACATTTCTTTGGCATGAACACCAGTATCTGTACGACCTGCACCCATAAGCGAAACAGGCAAGTTTAAGAGTTTAGACATGCCGTTCTCAAGCACTTCTTGAACAGTTATGGCATTAGGCTGATTTTGCCAGCCATGATAAGCTTTACCGAAGTATGAAAATTGAATGAAGAATCTCAAAAGTATGTGCTAGTTTTGTACTTCGCAAAGGTATTAAAAAGGATACGTTTTAACATTCGATCCAGCAAAGTCAAATAAGAATATTAGTTGCTCGATAAAACGAATATATTTCCCCAATCAAATTGAATTCTAAAAATGACCAAAATCCTCTTACTTTCTGATACTCATTCTCATATTGACGATGCCATATTAAAGCATGTAAAATGGGCAGATGAAGTATGGCATGCCGGTGACATAGGGTCTTTAGAGGTTACCGATGCCATTGCTAAATTAAAACCTTTAAAAGGGGTGCATGGTAATATTGACGACCATATAATTCAAAAAGAATTTCCTGAGAACAACCGTTTTTTTTGTGAAGGCGTAGATGTTTTTATAACTCATATAGGAGGATACCCACCTAAGTATAATATGAGAACTCGAGATATGATCAGAGATAATCCGCCGAAATTATTCATTTGTGGGCATTCGCATATTTTAAAAGTAATGATGGATAAGAAATTGGGAGTATTGCATATGAACCCAGGAGCATGTGGAAAGCACGGTTTTCACCAAGTACGCACCATGTTACGTTTTGTTATAGAAGGTGATAATATTAAAGACCTAGAAGTTATAGAGCTAGGAAAAAGATAAAAATACAGGATGTTCCTCTCTATCCACATCCTGTATTCAGCTAATCAATATTCAAACGAAACGCCTAAAGAAAATGTACCACCATCATAAATATTCTTACGCTCAACTAAAAAGCCAGCATAATCAGAATATTGGGCGACCACATTAAAATGATTAGTTACTTTATACATAGAAGTGACACCATAATTGGTAAAAGTAGTACCCTCGCCAAACAAGAACGATCCGCTTTGCACATTGTTTTCTGAAGATAATCGCTCTTGAATTTTTAGCTTACCGATTAGGTAGAGTTTGTCAAAAAACAAATGACCCAGTTCTACCCCAGCCTGAAATTGATTACTAAAATCTTCTGTTCTAAAATTAACACTTGAGAAAGCAGAAGCGTAAGTTTTACCATTTTTAAAGCCGTGCGAAGCCGCAAGGGTTGTCCACACATTAAACTCACCATCAGAAATTGGCAGGTTAATTTCATCAAACTCACCAAGTGCATTCGCATTCTTAGATTGTGCAAAATTACTACCATCGTTAGTCGGTATATCTAATGCTACTTGCAAAGACAACGGGAAGCTTTTTAATAGTTTATACTTTACCCCTAATTGAATATTACCTACACCGCCAACAGTTTCCGTCGTACTAAAACTGTTTAAACGTACCAATGGCAAATCAACAATCGCCGTAAACCTATCTGAAATTCCGTATTCACCATAAATTAATAGTGCACTGGTATTAAAAGTACTTCCTTGATCAGCCAATCTACCTTCTGTAGTATAATACTTATTTGACGAGAAATGTGCCGCCGATGCCTGAAGATAAAATCCTTTAGTCTCTCTTGTCCATCCACTTTGCGCTTGGGCATAAAAAGTGAAGACGCAACAGCATATAAATATGATGTTTTTTATTTTTTTCATAATTCTGTTATATTAAAGTAAAGCGGGTTGTTTTAAACCACATAATAAAAAAAGCCTTTGGGAGACATAGAAAAACAGAATCATGTGTCTCTATTCCCAAAGGCAGTAAAAATTATATTAGTTTAAAGCAACATTACCAAATGGTATGTTAGCTGTAGCACACCAAAGAACAATGTGTGTATATTTAGCATCGGGTGTTTCGCTCAATTTAATAAACATCTCACCGTTATCGGCTACATTACCAATAAGCATTAAATCTGGATTTCCGTTAGCTGGATCTGGCGTAAAAACTGCAGAAGTCGATAAAAAGATACCAACTGTACCAGTACCTAATTCAGTAGTAAAATCATCTCCAAAACGAACAAAATTTGTATCATTGGTATCGACACCTACCTCTACTAAGCCTTGTGTTGGTGTACCACTCTCTGCAACTAGGTTACCACTTAAGGTTACCATTAAATCGCCGACAGGTAATGACGAATCTACTTCTACCGTTTCTGTTTCAACTACAGTTTCAGTAACTGTCACTACTTCACCATCATCATCTGAACAACTGATAAAGAAAGTTGTCATAACACTAGCTAATACTACAAGAGTAAATTTTCTGTTTTTCATAATCGTAATTTTTAAAATGTTTAGTTTATAAAACAGTGTAACTAACGACTATCGTTAGCCTTGCTGTTTCTTGGGACAAACATAGAAATGTGGTATCACGAAGAATTCAAGAAAAAGTAAAGAGTGTATCACAGCAGATAGAAAAACTGCGATGTTTCTGTGATAATTAAAGAAAGGTGTGTTATTAGTTTAAAAAGTAAGGACATAAAAAAACCCGGAAACTACCCCGGGTTTTAACGCACTAATACTACTAAGATTATAGGTTTAACGCAAGCGATCAACAGATTTTACAAGATCTTCATCCTTTTTTATAGCCTTGTTAGCAAGAACCAAAAAAATGATAGAAAATACTGGAATCAGCATCCCAATACCCTTCTCAGAAACCAAAGTCTCTCCGGATAAGTTTAGTGATCGGTAAACGAAAAATCCTAATAAAAAAACATTCAATATCATGTTCAGCCTGTTTATTACAAACTGAGATTTTCTATTTTTAAATTGTACCATAGCCCATATTGCTAGAACAGTACTTACATAAAAGGCAATAGAAATAAGCATTTCATTATTTGCAAATACTTCAGTACCATCTACATGTATCCATAGGTTAAAGAAGAACGGTAGAATACCCGTAAGTATTGCTACAACTATCAAATAAAGGCTCTGTATTCTTTGAATCATAAATTAATTACCACTTTACACTGCAAAAATACATGTCTTTTCAAAAAATATACCCCTTTTATTCAAAATAATTTGTAATATTGCTACGTTATCACGTCATAACACCTACCAATCAAGGAAAACATTCCTATAGATTATCCAAATTAATATTTACTTCTTACAATACAAACTACTTATAATTTATTCTACTACTTAATGTTTGAGATTTCAGATTTAAAATCAAAAAAGCTACCTGAATTACAGGAAATTGCGAAAGGACTTAAGGTTCCCAAATTCAAAACCTTAAAAAAACTAGATTTAGTTTATCAAATTTTGGACGTACAAGCTGCGAATCCGAAAGTTGCTGCGGCGATTGCTCCTGCAACCACGGAAGTAGCTAGTAAACCTTCTGCAGAAAAACCGCATCCGAAGCCAAAGCCAAGACCTAGACCTCGTGTTGAAAAAAATACGAACAAAGAAACTAAAGCTCCAGAAAAAGTGGCTGCAGAAAAGGTGGCACCTGCAAAGGTCAATGTAGCTAAAACAGAAAATTCTCAAGAAAGTGTTTCTAAGGAACCTGTTGAACAAAAAAGGCCAAGACCAAGACCAAAAGCTGCAAACCAGCCTAACAAAAAGAATTCGCCTCAGAACAACAATCATAAAAATAAACCTAATCCGAGACCGACTCACGACAAAAGTAATTTTGACAAAGATCTAAAGAATAGGTATAAAGAACCTGAGTATGAGTTTGACTCTATTATCGCCAGTGAAGGTGTTTTAGATATCATGCAAGATGGATACGGATTTCTACGTTCATCTGATTACAACTACTTATCATCACCTGATGATATTTATGTTTCCCAATCGCAAATACGTCTTTTCGGATTAAAAACAGGAGATACCGTATTAGGTAACGTAAGACCCCCAAAAGAAGGAGAAAAGTATTTTCCACTTATTAAGGTGAATAAAATTAACGGAATAGACCCACAAATAGTTCGCGATCGTGTGTCATTCGAGCATTTGACTCCGTTATTCCCACAAGAAAAATTTAATTTGGCAGAACGCCAAAGCTCAATATCGACGCGTATTATCGATTTGTTCTCCCCTATCGGAAAAGGACAAAGAGGTATGATCGTATCTCAACCAAAATCTGGTAAAACCATGCTTTTAAAAGATATTGCCAATGGTATTGCTGCGAATCACCCAGAAGTTTATCAAATTATATTATTAATTGATGAACGACCAGAAGAGGTTACCGACATGCAACGTAATGTACGCGGCGAAGTTGTAGCTTCAACTTTTGACAAAGAACCAACAGAGCACGTACGTGTCGCTAATATTGTTTTAGAAAAAGCTAAGCGCTTGGTAGAGTGTGGTCACGATGTTGTAATTCTTCTAGATTCGATTACACGTTTGGCAAGAGCATACAATACAGTACAACCAGCATCTGGTAAAGTATTAAGTGGTGGTGTCGATGCCAATGCTTTACACAAGCCAAAAAGATTCTTTGGTGCTGCCCGTAATATTGAAGGTGGTGGTTCTCTTACGATAATTGCTACTGCATTGACAGAAACTGGATCTAAAATGGACGAGGTTATTTTTGAAGAATTCAAAGGCACAGGTAACATGGAACTTCAATTGGATCGTAAGATTGCAAACAGAAGAATTTTCCCTGCCATTGATCTTACATCTTCTAGTACACGTAGAGACGACATATTATTAGATGAAGCGACGCTACAACGCATGTGGATCATGCGTAAGTACCTTGCAGACATGAACCCGGTAGAAGCGATGGAGTTTATCGAACAACGCTTTAAACAAACTAAAAACAACGAAGAGTTCTTGATGACTATGAATCAATAGACCAATTCTAACAAATAATTTAAAATCCCGATTTTTAGATAAAATCGGGATTTTTTTTGTTTTAAGCATTCTTATTGATGCTCAATACATTATACCCACCGCTATTATTTTTTTAATATCTTTAACATGTTAGAAAAGAACTCTCCCCCAGTCTTTTACCAATTTTCGTATTACTAATTTAATCCTTAGAAAATGAAAAGACCGACCACTATCATCAGTAAAATATTATGCATAATGCTGATTTCATCAGTAATTGGCTGCAATCAACAGCAGAAAGAAAAGAAAGATGAAATTATTGAGCCAACAATTGTCAAAGCTCCAGACCACATCATTTCATTAAAACAAGCTGATGCAATTTATGATAACTACTCCCAACATAGGGTACAAATTATTGAAGATTACGAAAACCAAAAAAGACCGACAGAAGAAAAATTTGAAGCATCTCGTTTTGTAGATTTTGACTACGAAACACTCAAACAATATATGGCTTATTTAGATCAAGAGGCAGCTGCAGCTGGTGTTCACAAGATTACCAAGCTAAGATTATATTTTGCCAATTACCCTAACGAAGAAAAATTTTCAAACGGAAAACCGGTTATACACAAAAGACAGAACAGCATATTTATGGTACCTACACTAGAAGATGGTGGTATTAATTATGGCTTCTATATTGGTGAAAACGGCAAAGCTGAACTTATTAAAGACTGGAAAGCCAATATGAAAGACGGTTTAGGAAACCACATTAATAAAAAAGAAAACGCTTATGCAGGTTTCGCTCCTACTTTCACTTTAAACTCCAGCCTACAAGGCAGCAAAAGTCTTGCTTTTAATTTCGGACAAGGTGGACCGCCTCCAAAAACTGACTTTTAATCCATAATTCATGAAAATTTGGACTTTTGTTCAGGAGAACTATTATATGCTAATATATGCGTTGACCCTGTTTGTCTCACTATCGACTTACCGTAAGTATTACGACACAGCGCTAAAGTACTTTCCAATGATAATTACCTACACCCTACTTAATGAAATACTGGGTTATCTCGTTAGAACTTATGATGATATATCATTTTTCAACGAAATGAAATACAGCAATTATAATGATGTTATTTACAATATATACGCCATTATCTTCTTTTGCTTCTTTTATCACGTTTACCGGAAGCTTATAGCAAATGTCAAGTATAAAAAGTGGATAACCTACGGAACTTTTATAATGCTAACGAGCTACGTTATTAGCGCACAATTTCAAAACCCTTTAGACACAAATCTTTTTTATGCGCTAGGTATTGGATCTTACATTTTAGTGTTTTGTGTTGCGTTGTACTTTAAAGACATAAAAGAAAAAAATCATAATTTAATACAACCACACAATTTAATGTTTTGGGTAAGCATTTCATTAATTTCATTTTACTCTGTATTTCCCATTATATACATTATAGGTTACACTGACTACCAAATTTGGGAAACTTACGGGTTGCGATCAATTTTAAGAGCTCTTATTGTTATTATGTATTCTTTGTTAATCGTAGGGTTTTTAAAGGGCAGAAGACTTGCGTTTAAATAAAAATTTAGAAATGCTAACTATTTATTCTTTACTCGAAATGTCTTGTTAGTTTTTGAGAATACATAATAGCAAAATTACTTCAATGCAGCGAGGTAGTTATGTACATCTGAATACTTGGTGGTCACCTTTACCTTACATAGTAAGATTTCGAATCTTGATGCTATGTCATTATTAAAAAAATAGCAACAAAAAAAGCCTTCCAAATTGGAAGGCTTTAAAATATTATAATAGCAGAAATTTACAACGCAGCTACGTGCTTTGCCAATTTACTTTTTAAGTTGGCAGCTTTGTTATCATGTATAATGTTACGTTTAGCTAAACGATCGATCATACTAACAACACTTGGAAAAAGAGCCTCTGCATCTTTCTTAGATTCTTCTGCACGCAATCTTTTGATAGCATTACGTGTAGTTTTATGCTGATATCTGTTACGCAAGCGAACCGCTTCGTTTCTTCTAATTCTCTTTAATGCCGACTTGTGATTTGCCATTTTATTCTTTGTTATAATATTTTCGGATTTACATCCATTTAATTTTGTAGTCCGTAGGGGAATCGAACCCCTGTTACCAGGATGAAAACCTGGCGTCCTAACCCCTAGACGAACGGACCATTATGTCAATACTTGGAAATACATCCAACGGTTTAATTAGTAGTCCGTAGGGGAATCGAACCCCTGTTACCAGGATGAAAACCTGGCGTCCTAACCCCTAGACGAACGGACCATACTTTGCGCAATTGCGGATGCAAAAATACAAATATTTTTTACTATCACAACACCTACTTATTATTTTTTAAAAAAATTAATAAGCTTTAGCAAATAACACTCTTTTATTTGACGGTTTACCCGTTACCATACAAGTACCTTCTTCTTCTTTTGCATCGATGGGAATGCAACGTATAGTTGCCTTTGTCTCATTTTTAACACGTTCTTCAGTCTCTTTACTACCGTCCCAATGTGCAGAAATAAATCCACCTTTTTCTTTTAAAACTTTTTTAAATTCATCGTAAGAATTTACTTCAGTAATATGATTAGTTCTATAATCAAGTGCTTTTTGGTACATATTCTGCTGAATATCTTCCATCAAAAACTCAATTTTAGCAACAACATCTGTTGCCGCAACGGTCTCTTTTTGCAAAGTATCTCTTCTAGCCAGCTCATAAGTACCATTTTCAAGGTCTCTTGGTCCAATGGCCAACCTTACCGGTACTCCGCGAAGCTCATACTCATTAAATTTAAAACCAGGTTTGTGCGTATCTCTATTATCAAATTTTACAGAAATACCCTTAGCTCTTAATTCTTTCACTAACGGATTAACCGTCTCAGAAATTTGATCTAATTGGTCTAATCCTTTATAAATTGGCACAATAACAACTTGTATAGGTGCCAATTTCGGAGGAATCACCAATCCGTTATCGTCACTATGTGTCATGATCAATGCCCCCATTAATCGTGTTGAAACTCCCCAAGAGGTAGCCCAAACATATTCTTTACCACCCTCTTTAGTTGCAAATTTAACATCGAAGGCTTTTGCGAAATTCTGACCTAAAAAGTGAGAAGTACCAGCTTGTAACGCCTTACCGTCTTGCATTAAAGCTTCAATACAATACGTTTCAATAGCACCTGCAAAACGTTCGCTTTCTGTTTTAGTACCTTTTATAACAGGTACCGCCATATGGTTTTCTGCAAAATCGGCATAAACGTTCATCATTTGTTCTGCCTCTTCAATTGCTTCTTTTTCGGTTGCATGCGCCGTATGGCCTTCTTGCCATAAAAACTCTGCCGTTCTCAAAAACAATCTCGTACGCATTTCCCAGCGAACAACATTTGCCCATTGATTAATAAGCAATGGTAAATCTCTATAAGACTGTATCCATTTTTTATAGGTATCCCAAATGATGGTTTCAGAAGTAGGTCTAACGATTAGTTCTTCCTCTAATTTAGCATCTGGATCTACGATTATACCGCTTCCGTCCTCAGCATTTTTTAACCTATAATGCGTAACTACAGCACATTCTTTAGCAAAACCCTCAACATGGCTTGCCTCTTTACTTAAATATGATTTAGGTATAAACAACGGAAAATAAGCATTCTCATGACCAGTTTCCTTAAACATCTTATCTAAACCTGCTTGCATTTTCTCCCAAATACCATAACCATATGGTTTAATTACCATGCAGCCTCGTACACCAGAGTTTTCGGCTAAATCTGCCTTAACCACTAATTCGTTATACCATTTGGAATAATCCTCGCTTCTCTTCGTCAAATTTTTACTCATTATCTGGACTTTGGCACAAATTTTGTGAATATTAGTATATAATAATTGAGTAAAACTAGTTATTTTTAATATGTTCAACAATATAATTTTGATCCGATGATATATTCTATACCCCACAACAAACTTCGAAACATAACAATGTTGGTAACCTTAGCTGTTATTACAGCTTCTTGCGGTTCATATCAACAATCATCTTACTACGATAATGATGGCATTTATCCTGATGATGCTTCAACTACGGTAGAAAGACAACCTCAACAAAGAAATTATACACAGAATAATCCTGAAACGGATACTTATACGAACTATTTTGGTGAAAAAGCAAATCAATATGGCGAAATATTAGATGAAGAAATTTTTACTGATGTAGATTCTTATTCTAGTAATGATTTAAATCAAGATGTTCAACAAGATCAATTAACAGATTATTACGCCACTGCAAATGACTATGAAGGTTATGGCAGCTGGGGAAGTAATAATGCTGATGTAAGCATTTACATTCATAATAACGGATGGAATAACTGGAACAACGGTGGTCTTTACGGATGGGGCTGGAACAATGTTGGTTATGCAGGTTTTTATGGTAGTGGCTGGGGTCAACCATGGGGATGGAATAGATGGAACAGATGGAACAATTGGGGTTATGGCGGATTCGGATTCGGTTGGAACAACTGGGGATATGGCGGTTTTGGTTTCGGATGGAATAATTGGGGCAATGGTTGGAATAACTGGGGATATGGTAATGGCTTTAATTATGGTTATGGTTATGGTTACGGTAACAGATATTATAATAGAAACAACCGTTTCACGAACAGAAGCTATGCAGTTAACAATTCAAGAAGAGGAAATTATACGAGAACAAATTCAAATAACAGCGGCATCTCTTCAACAGCAGCAAGAGGGCGTTCCAATGTAAATACAAGAGGAGATTCACCAAGATATAGAAATAGTACTGCACGTTCAACCACAGCTAGAAGTTCGGCAAACACACGTAGTTCAAGAACTTATTCTGGCAATTCGACTACAAGAAGAACCATAGGGGTAGATCAAAACAGAGCCTATAGAACAAGTAGAAGCACAAGAGCCATACCAAGATATAGTAGCTCTTCAAGAAACTATAGCAGCAGATATAGTAGCAGCCCTAGAACTTATAGTTCTGGCACGGCAAGATCAAGCAGCAGAGTTGCGGTACCAAGAACTTCCACTTACAGAAATTCTGGAAGCAGCTCAAGAAGTTATTCTTCAGGTAGAAGTTCTGGCAGCAGTTCTAGAAGCAGTAACTACAACTCTGGCAGAAGTAGCTCTAGAAGTAGCAATTATAGCTCCGGCAGAAGTAGCTCAAGCGGTAGTTCTTACAGAAGCTCAGGTAGCAGCTCTAGAAGTTCAAGCAGCGGTTCTTCATCAAGATCCTCTGGCTCTTCTAGTAGAAGTAGCAGCCGTGGAAGAAATTAAAATTTAAACTTACCTTAAAATTGAATCATTGCTATGAAAAGATATTTAACTTTTGTATTACTAGTGGCATGTGCTGTTGGTAGTGCACAAAACATAAACGAAGCCTTGCGATATGGCACAGAAAACCTTCAAGGTACTGCCCGTTTTCAAGCTATGGGTGGCGCATTTGGCGCATTAGGCGGAGATTTATCGTCATTGAATGTAAACCCCGCAGGGTCAGCAGTTTTCAATAATAGCCTTTTTACAATTTCGGGATCAAACTACAATACAAGTAATGATGCCAGCTATTTTGGTAACGTTTTAAATACTAAAGATAATAACGTCGAATTGAATCAATTAGGTGGTGCATTTGTATTTAAAAATACAGATTTAAATTCTGATTGGAAAAAATTTACCCTGGCTTTCAATTATGACTTGGTAAATAATTTCGACAATGAATATTATGTATCAGGTCGTAGCAATCAAGGTATAGATAGTTATTTTTCTGAATATGCACAGGGTACACCATTTGGATCTATTCTTTTACAAGACAACGAATTTCTAGAAGAAGCATATCTTGATATTGGTTCAGCACAAGGTTTTAGAGACCAACAAACATTTTTAGGCTACTATGGTGGTATTCTTGATCCAGAAACTGAAGATGACAATACTACAAGTTATACTAGTAACACTCTTTATGATACCGTTGATCAAGATTTCTTAAGAAGAACTACTGGTTACAATAGTAAGTTCACCATTAACGCAGCTTCACAGTACAAAGAGAATATTTATTTGGGAGCTTCTTTAAATTTTCACAGCGTTCTTTACACACAATATGATCAATTTAGTGAAGGTGGGTACTTACCCAATTCTGAAATTCAGAGAACAACTTTTGACAACTATCTACAGACAGAAGGTAATGGCTTCTCTTTTAGTTTAGGCGCAATTGCGAAATTGAATGAGAATGTACGATTAGGTGGTAGTTACCAATCGCCAACTTGGTATCATTTAGAAGATGATTTTTCTCAACGTATAAATTCAGATTTAGCTGATGAAGATATTAATTTCATCAATTTTAATGTGGTGAATTTATTCGAAAGATATACAATTAAAACTCCGGCTAAGGCTACGGGTAGCTTAGCTGTAATATTTGCAAAAGACGGATTATTAAGTTTCGATTATAGTTACCAAGATTTTTCAAATTCAGAGTTAAGACCTTCAAACGACCCTAGTTTTCAGACCGTGAATTCTCAAATTGCGAGTGATTTAGGTGCTGTTTCTACATTTAGACTTGGTGGTGAGTATAGAATTCAACAAGTAAGCCTAAGAGCAGGGTATCGATTTGAACAGAGTCCGTATGCAAACGGAAACACCATTGGCGATTTAAACGCTGTTTCTGGTGGAATTGGTTATAATTTTGGCGGAAGTAAATTAGATTTTGCTTTAAGCCGCTCTCAACAAGATATTAGCGAAAGACTATTCAATGCTGGTATTATGACACCTGCCATAATAGATAGAAGTATGACCAATGCGACATTGAGTTACACGATAAATTTTTAGAATTAAAAAAGTAGGTATAAAAAAGGGGAGCAATTTGCTCCCCTTTTTTTATCTTTTTAATGAAAAATGTGTCTTTCTGGTTTTTGCTACTAGTAGATTATCTTCCATATCACCATATTCAAAACGAAACCAATAATCTGTGGAAGTCATTTGCTGTCCGTTATAATTTCCGTCCCAACTATCATTTGCGCCAAGCTGCTTTAACAACTTACCATATCGATCAAAAATATATACAACAGGATTGTTTAGTGTTTCAATTCCCTCTACATTCCAATCATCATTTATTCCATCACCATTTGGAGTAAAAAATTTAGGATATCCGACTACCAAGAACTCTATAGGATCGGTAATTCCGCATCCGTTCTTATCATTAATAATAACCGTATTCAATCCCGGAGGTACATTCATAAATACAGCATCATCTTGAAAAGTTCCGTCGTTAATGGCATATTCATAATCTCCATCACCTTCAATAAAAAATTCAATATTATTTTGATCAGGATCAATAGATAGGTTACTATCCAATGTTTCTACACGGTCTAAAATAGGTGTTCCAAAAAAGGTGACTAAAACCCCACTATCATCAGCCACTGTTGGTGGTGTACCGGTTATGGTAGTAATTGTAGCAAAATATCGACCAGAATTAGGACTAATAATAACCAATTCCGCTCCAAAATCACCAGAACCGGATAGGGTATCATCTACCACCCCATCATCTTCATAATCAACCGTCCACTCTACGCTAGCAATATCCGCCCCTGCAGGTGAATTTAATGCACTAATCGTTATTGGGTCATCACCCTCACAAGCAATGATATCCAATCCTAAAAACTCGTCACGCAAAGTACAATCTAAAGCAGTTTCTTGACTATCGTTTACTGAACTACCTGTAAAGGTTAGCATAAAAGGTTCAGGGTCTCCGGTAAAATTATCGGCAAAATTATTTATCAATATGTAATAAATTTCACCAGGTATTACATCCAAATACTCATCATAAGTGTTCTGACTACCCGTTAATGATGCACGACCTTCTTCACCGCTTTCAGGGTTAACCCCTAGTCCCGTAAAATTAGTATCGTTAACCTCATAATTACAACGAATTGGTTGTGCTGTACCATTACTAATATCGGCACAATCTACATCTGGACCATAAACAGCAAAATCCCACTCGGCAGTTGGTGTAGAGCCCGAAGTTGCCAAAGCTTCAATATCAAAACCTACTTGACCACCTGTACCAGCCCTAAAAACGAACCAAGAAGTATTAAACTCAATATTTGCGTTAGAAAGACTACCTTTCTCTAAACAACCAGTTTGCAGTATTACGTCTGGATCAAAATCATCAACATCACCAGTTCCACCGGCAAGACCCATAATAGGTTGATCGGCACAAACTGGTATTGCCGTTCTACAATCGGCTGAATTTTGTGCAGTTAAGTTCCAATAAAAAAGAAACAAACAGCATATAGAACAAAGAAGTGTTCTCATAAAAGTGTAGCTTATTAGTATACGTGATGTATATTATAACTACACATGACCTGCTTTAGTATCTTATAACGGATATTCTTGCGTTTAATCGATAAAATACACTTTTTACGCCTAAAGAATAGGCTTAACGCTTTAAAGAGAAGTGATTATTGATATAAGATGCGTTTGTATTTTCGCCTAAAGAATTGGTGTAGGTAAGTTTGAACCAATAGTCAGATTCTGGCAATAACGTACCATTAAAAGAACCGGACCAACCCGCTGAATTTTCGAATATTTGATACAGTAATTTACCATAGCGGTCATATATCGTTATCACAGGATTATCTAGGGCTGACAAGCCGTCTACTTTCCAAGTATCATTTACGTTATCTCCATTGGGAGTAAAAAACTTTGGAAATCCGACCACTACAATATCTCTAGAATCAGCACCACAACCATTGACATCACGAACTGTAATCGTGTGTTCACCAGGGAATAGATTATTGAATACTCCGCTATTCTGTGGCGTTTCATTATCAACTTGAAACTCAAAATCTCCATTCTCTTCTAGATAAACATTGACCACATTCGAAGCATCATCTTCATATTCAATAGTAATATCTGAAATTATTGGCGGACTAGAAAAAACCACAGTAACCGACCTAACAGTTATACATTGTATTGATCCTTGAATATTAGTCACAGACAAGGTGTATACACCCGGCTCTGCAACTGTAATTAAAGAAGTGGTTTGCCCTGAGCTCCATTCATACGTAAAATCGCTATCCGGTATACGCTGCCCTATAGTTACAATAGGTTCGTCGCCACAAATAAATACTTCTGTCTCAAAATCTAAAACAGGTAATTCAATTCCGTTTACCTCAAAAGTTTCAGAAGCATCAAAGCACATTGAGTTTTCTATTGATGTTGTTCTTACATATATCGTTTGCAAAACTTGTGTTGGAATAAATTCTTTTGAAAGTGCGTTGGCACCATCAAAAGCATCCTCAAAGCTTTCATGATATGACACTCTAAAATCTAACGGACTCTGAGACCCTAAAGCCTCAGCATCTTTAGCATTAAAATCAATAGCTGTGCCATCTAAACATGCCGTTTCATCTTCTAAAGAAAAGGTTTCTGGCGAAGGTGCATAAGCGACTTGGGTTTCGCTAATTAAATTATTACCTAAAGGTCGCACTACTAAAACACGGTACATACCAGAAACAGCAATAGAAAGTTCTGGATCATTTTCCCCAGGCATGCGTTGATAACCTGTACCAGCATCTAAGTACCACTCATAATCTAAAGCATCGATAGTGGTCGCATCTAAAACTACCGTATCATTATCACATGCTATAATTGGTGGGCCTAATAAATTATCTATAATATCACAATCTAGAGCAGAATTTGGAAATTCAACAAATATGTTTCCTGAAAACTGAATAGAAAATCCTGAATTATTGTTACTAAAATTATTGATCATCAATAGATATTCTTCCCCAGGTTCAACACCTAACCAATCATCATACTGTATATTATCTATGCCTGTAGGATCTTCTCCCACCCCTATAAAACTACTATCATCAGAATTATCGAAGTAATTACATCGAACAGGCTCACCTAATGAATTACAATCATTTGTTCTATATAAGGCAAAATCCCAATCTTCTGTAGTATCAAATCCGATATTGAAACCTAATTGACCTATTTCACCTATCTTAAATTTGTACCAAGCAGAATTTGTTTCTATAGTACCACTACCTTGCGTAATACAGCCAGATATAGTAGCTCCGTTGAAATCATCGATACCGTACCCATCAGTACCACCGTTTACCGGTGTATTATAACAAATAGGTACAGCATTGGAGCAATCGGCAGCTACTTGCGCAAAACAGGCGAAGATGCCAAAAAAGCACATTAATAAAATCGATATACCATACTTGATCATAGGGAACTTCTGATTTGCAAAAATAAAATTAACCAGACCTTAACGTTATGGCTAATTTATGTTGTGTAATGCCCGTTATTAGTTATAAAGTGGCACATATTGTATATCTTTGCAGCTTCTAAAAGATTGAAAAAATGAAAATTGAGGATACACTGGAAAATCAATTTGATGAATTAGGAAACGATCACATTTCCACATCAGAAGATACTCCATTACGTTCAGATGCTTTTGATTTGGATGATGCCGAAAAAATTGAACGCATTCGCGAAAACGTACGCGAAATCATGCTTACGTTAGGTTTAGATTTAACCGATGATAGTCTGAAAGGAACTCCGAATAGAGTTGCTAAAATGTACGTGAACGAAATATTCGGTGGCTTAAACCCTGCTAGAAAACCTAAAGCTTCTACTTTTGACAATAAGTACAAGTACGGTGAAATGTTGGTTGAAAAGAACATTACTTTATATTCTACTTGCGAACATCATTTACTACCTATTGTAGGTCGCGCTCATGTTGCCTACATCTCTAACGGTACCGTTGTAGGTCTCTCTAAAATGAACCGTATAGTTGATTACTATGCCAAACGTCCTCAAGTTCAAGAGCGTTTAAACATTCAAATTGTCAGAGAATTACAAAAAGCCTTAGGTACTGAAGATGTTGCTTGTGTTATTGATGCAAAACACCTTTGTGTAAATTCTAGAGGAATTCGAGATATTGATAGTAGTACCGTTACTGCCGAATACGGCGGTAAATTCAAAGAAGAATTGGTACGCCGCGAGTTTTTGAACTACCTTAACCTAGACACTCATTTTTAATAGCATATAGCTTCATGCAATTGTACGAAAATCAGGAAATTAAAGTATACAATTCCTTATCAGGAAAAAAAGAAGTTTTCAAACCCATAAACGAAGGCCATATAGGCATGTATGTTTGTGGACCAACCGTGTACAGCAATGTACATTTAGGAAACTGTAGAACTTTCATGTCTTTTGATATGATTTTCAGATACTTTAGACATCTTGGCTACAAAGTACGCTATGTTCGTAATATTACCGATGCCGGCCACTTAGTTGATGACGCGGAAGATGGCGAAGATAAAATTGCAAAAAAGGCAAGATTAGAAAAACTAGAACCAATGGAAGTTGTACAGCGTTATACTGTAGACTTTCATAATATATTAGAGAAATTTAATTTCTTACCACCTAGCATTGAACCCACTGCTACAGGTCATATTATAGAACAGATTGAAATAATTAAGGATATTCTTGAAAAAGGATTTGCCTATGAAACTAATGGTTCTGTATATTTTGACGTCGCTAAGTTCAACCAAGAGTATGAATACGGTAAATTAAGCGGCCGTAAGCTTGAAGACATGATCGCTAATACTCGTGATCTTGCTGCTCAAGACGACAAGCATAATCCTCAAGATTTTGCTTTATGGAAAAAAGCAGAACCACAGCATATCATGAGATGGCCATCACCATGGGGCGACGGTTTCCCAGGATGGCATTTAGAATGTACCGCCATGAGTACAAAATACTTAGGTGAAACATTCGATATACACGGTGGTGGCATGGATCTTAAATTTCCACATCACGAATGTGAAATAGCTCAGGCCGAAGCTTGTAATGGTCAAAGTCCTGTAAACTACTGGTTACATGCCAATATGTTGACCTTAAACGGAAGAAAAATGGCCAAATCTACTGGTAACAGTATTTTACCAGGTGAGATATTTTCTGGTGAAAACGAGATTCTTAGCAAACCCTTCTCCCCTTCTATGGTGCGTTTTTTTATGATGCAGGCACATTATACCAGTATTTTAGATATGAGTAATGATGCATTATTGGCATCTGAAAAAGGTTTCAATAAATTGATGGAAGCTATTAATTCACTAAAATCTTTGAACACCGGTAAGACTACCGATTTTGATGTTGCAGCTTGGAAAGCATCTTGCTATGCTGCCATGAACGATGATTTTAATTCGCCCATCTTAATTGCGAAACTTTTTGATGCCGTTAAGCACATTAACCTTATTAAAGAAGGTACTGAATCTATTACCGTAGAAGACAAACTTGAATTGGAGAACACCATACACGGTTTCGTTTTTGATGTTTTAGGTTTGGAGAATAAAAGTAGTTCTGATGCCGATACCGAAAAATTAGGTGGTGTAGTTGAGTTATTAATCGAATTACGTAAATCAGCAAGGGAGAATAAAGATTTTGCCACATCTGATCAAATACGTGATCAATTAGCAGCACTAGGTATTCAATTAAAAGACGGTAAAGAAGGTACTACGTATAGTCTTTAAGTTTAATCTAAAAATCTAGATTTCTGAATTTTAGACTGGTATTCACCAGGAGCTATCTGTTGCCTTGTTTTAAAAACTCTATTAAAGTAAGATCTACTTTCAAATCCGCAATCGAGATATACATCTTTGATGCTACGCTTGGGATCTTGCAATAAACCAACAGCTAATTTTATGCGCTCGTTATTTATAAACTCTACCGGAGAGATACCCAACTCTAGTTTAAAGGTTCTATAAAAATGAGACGGACTCATACAAGCTATCTTGCTAAGACTATCTACGCTTAGAGATTTATGTACATTATCTCTAATGTAACGTATAACTTCTGTTAGCCTACTTTCTTTTTTAACCGATAAAGTAGCATTGCTATAAATTTTTCGCTCATTAGTCTGTAGAATTCTAATGATTAATTCACGCAACATATTATCTACAAACAAATCTTTAGATGGGTGCTCTTCAGAAAACAGAAATAAAAGCCGCTGTATAATTTGAAATATGCCTCTGTCATTTACAAAATGGAAATTGTAATCCATTAATTCCCATGCATCCTTATTACTTTTAGGCATGTTCTCATTCATGAATTGCAATACCTTATTTATTTTATCCTCAGAAATAGCCATTGCCAAACATCTAGTTGGGTTCTTCGCCATTGCTTCGGGGAAATCAATACACATACCTTCATTCGCCGGTAAAACCAAAGATTCACCTGGCAAAAAATCAAAAGATTCATAATCGCGCAAGTGCATGATCTTCTTTCCTTGAATCATACTCGCCAAAACAGGCTGTTCAAATTTTAAAAGAACACTTGCAGCTTGCTCATGAGTTTCAAAAACATGCATAGCCGCATTATTCATCGTATAAGAGGTTTGGTTCTCTACCATGGTCTCTAAACGTCTTCCTTTTAAGAAATTCTCAGCTAAACGAATCACACTTATATTGATTTAATTTTAAGGAATTTACAAAAAAATATACTTAAAAAAATCATAATATCATTAAATGATAGAATAGTTCACACTATTCGTAGAATGCGTCAGATAATTTCAAAAACTGAGAAGTACATTTAGAATATCGTATCGGTAGTACCTATATGAGCTTACTTCTATTATTAACTTAAATCATATACTATGAGCACAACAGAGACTGTAGAAAAAGACGTACTTCAAAAACCCGAATTCAAAAACCAATATGAAAACTTCATTGGCGGTAAATGGGTTGCACCAAGCAAAGGAGAATATTTTGACAACATCTCACCAGTAGATGGTAAATCATTCACCAAAATACCTAGATCTACCGCAGAAGATATTGATATGGCAATTGATGCCGCTTGGGTAGCAGCAAAGTCGTGGAACGCATCTTCAGCAACAGAAAGAAGTAATATGCTTTTGAAAATTGCCGATAAAATTGAGCAAAATTTAGAAGTACTGGCAAGGGCTGAAACTTGGGATAATGGTAAAGCAATTCGCGAAACCCGTGCTGCCGATTTACCTTTGGCAGTAGATCATTTTAGATATTTTGCAGGTGTAATTAGAGCAGAAGAAGGATCGGTCAGTGAACTAGATTCTAATACAGTTGCACTAAACGTCACCGAACCATTAGGCGTCGTGGGTCAAATTATACCATGGAATTTTCCCTTATTGATGGCCACTTGGAAATTGGCTCCGGCTCTGGCTGCCGGTAACTGCGTAGTTTTAAAACCGGCAGAACAAACACCTGTAGGTATACTAATTTTAATGGAAATCATTGAAGGCATACTACCTGACGGTGTTTTAAATATTGTCAACGGATTTGGTGCCGAAGCAGGTAAACCTTTAGCTTCTAGCCCAAGAATTGACAAAATTGCTTTTACCGGAGAAACTACAACCGGACAATTAATTATGCAATATGCATCTAAAAATATTACTCCCGTAACCTTAGAATTAGGTGGTAAATCTCCGAATGTATTCTTTGAAAGCATTATGGATGCCGATGATGAGTTCTTTGACAAGTGTCTGGAGGGTGCCAATATGTTTGCTTTAAACCAAGGCGAAGTTTGTACTTGTCCGTCTCGTATGTTGGTGCAAGAAAGTATTTACGATAAGTTTATAGAACGTGTAATCGAACGTACCAAAGCTATTAAAATGGGACACCCATTAGACCCTAACACTATGATGGGCGCACAGGCTTCTAACGACCAATTTGAAAAAATTCTTAATTACATACAAATAGGTAAAGAAGAAGGTTGTGAAGTTCTAACTGGTGGTGAGCAAGCATATAATGAAGGTTTAGAAGGCGGCTACTACGTTCAGCCGACGATTCTAAAAGGCAATAATAAAATGCGTGTTTTTCAAGAAGAGATTTTTGGACCTGTACTCTGTGTAACTACTTTCAAAGATGAAGCAGAAGCGATTGAAATTGCAAATGACACTTTATATGGTTTAGGTGCCGGCGTTTGGACAAGAGATACACACCAAGCATATCAAATTTCTAGAGCTATTAAAGCAGGTAGAGTTTGGGTAAACTGCTATCACTTATACCCTGCACATGCACCTTTCGGTGGATACAAAAAATCAGGTATTGGTAGAGAAAACCACAAAATGATGTTGGCACATTACCGTCAAACCAAAAACATGCTTATCTCTTATGATAAGAAAAAAATGGGATTCTTTTAAAAACGAATTACGATGGAAACAAAGAGAGTATTGGTAACCGAAAAAGCGGCTGAAATAATAGCTCAGCTGAAGGACAAACATGGCGAACTCATGTTTCACCAAAGTGGTGGTTGTTGCGATGGCTCTGCGCCGATGTGCTTTGAAAAAGGTGAATTAATGCTCGATGACAATGATGTTTGCCTAGGCAGTATTGAGGGTTGTGACTTTCATATGTCAAGAGACCAATTTGAGTATTGGAAACATACTCAACTCACAATTGATGTTACGCCAGGTATAGGTTCAAGTTTTTCATTAGAAATACCCATGGGCATTCGATTTTTAATCAAATCTAGATTGTATTCTGAAGAAGAAGCTGAACATTTAGAACCGATTAGAATTGGATCCTAAAAGCAATGAGCAATAGATACAAGTCCTGATGTTTTTCATCGGGACTTGTTATTTACAACCGTTACTAGTTTTGTAGTAAATTTGTGTTATCAAATTATCACCGTGAAAATTTCATTAAAAAAAATTCTGATTGCCCCTTTCGTATTTCTAGTTCGTTTTTACCAACTAGCGATATCTCCATACACACCTGCGACCTGCAGATACTCCCCTACGTGCTCTCAATACACCTTAGAAGCATTAAAAAAACACGGTTTATTTAAAGGAGGATGGATGGCGATTAAACGTATTTTCAGTTGCAACCCTTGGGGCGGAAAAGGATATGACCCCGTTCCTTAAATAAAGTTCAAGTTCAATACGCAAATTCAAATTCAAAAGTCAAGTTCAAGTTCAAGACGCAAGTTCAAGTTCAAGTTCAAGGCAAAAAAACGCTAGTTAAAATTAAAAGTTCAGTTGGAAAAAATTTTTGACATAGTCAAATTAAAAAATCTCTTTTCTAATATCTAATTTCTCTACTCTATATTCTATTCTCTAATTTCTATCTTCCCTTTTCTATAATATCTTAACCCTCTTTTAACTAAACGCAAAACCGATTTTCCAATTCTAAAGCCTAGGGAGATTTCTATTTTATTATCTTAGCCTTTCAAAATTTAACACATGCATTTCTTAGGAATTACTTGGAATCCGAATGAAACACTTTTCAACATCGGATTCATACAAATAAAGTACTACAATCTTCTTTGGATAACCGCCTTTGCTTTAGGTTGGTTTATCATGAAAAAGATATTCCTCAATGAGAAAAAATCTGTCGAGCAACTAGACTCCCTTTTCATATACACAGTTTTAAGCACCATGCTAGGTGCCAGATTAGGTCATGTATTTTTTTACGATTGGGCATACTATTCTAATCACCTTATAGAAATATTAATTCCTGTTCGCGAAAGTGCTTCTGGCAGTCTATTGTTTGGTTTAATAGATGGTTATGAATTTACAGGATTTGCCGGTTTAGCCAGTCACGGTGCTACAATAGGTATTATCATAGGTACCTATTTATATACTAGAAAATTTCCTGAATTTAAAATGCTCTGGATATTTGACAGAATGGTCATACCTGTTGCTATTGGTTGTTTTTGTGTACGTTTAGGTAACTTTTTCAATTCTGAAATCAATGGTAAAATTGTTGATGAGAATTTCATCTTCGCTACTAAATTTATTCGCGATTCAGATGATTTACACCCATCAAAAGCATTGAGCATTACACAAGAAAAAACTTTAAATGCCGCATATGCAGCGATTGAGAATAATCCGCAGTTTTCCCAATATTTAGCTGAAATACCATATCGTCATCCGGCACAATTATACGAAGGTATAGGCTACCTCTTAATATTTGTTCTACTATACTTTCTGTACTGGAAAACTGATAAAAAGAATAAGCCAGGGTATTTATTTGGATTGTTTTTTGTGTTATTATGGACCGTTCGTTTCTTAGTTGAATTCGTAAAGAAAAGTCAGGGCGGATTCGAAGAGTCTTTAGGATTACTATCAACCGGTCAATGGTTAAGTATTCCTTTTATCCTAGTTGGATTATACTTTATGTTCAAAAAAACTAAAACTGCATAATATTGAAAACGATACATAAAAGTTCGGTTATTCTAATGGTTGTTGCACTACTAGCTTTGTCTTGTAAAGAAGAACCTAAGAAGACTATTGCTACGCAAAGTATAGATTTCACTCATGAAGGAGATATAACCATATTTTTAAATACAAGTGATACCGTAAAAACCAAATTCAATATTGAGTTTGCAGAAACTGATTATGAAACCCAAACCGGACTCATGTACCGAAAGGGAATGGATAGTAACCAAGGAATGTTATTTATTTTCCCTGACGAGAGAATGCATTCTTTTTACATGAAGAATACAGAATTTCCCTTGGATATTATTTACATAAAAGAAGATTTAAAGATTGCTAGTTTTCAAGAAAATGCCCAGCCACTTAATGAGTCTGGGCTAACATCACAAGTTCCAATTAAATACGTTCTTGAAATTAATGGTGGTCTAGCACAAGAACTAGGGCTATCTATTGGTGATAGTATAAGTTTTAGCAGAAAATAAATTACTGCCTGTTATATTTTATTACAATTTAATGCCAGACTACGTATTATTTAATGAGGAATCTGAACGCTTAATTTTTAAAGAAGTACAGCAATCAGATTTCGAAAGCTGGCTATCCTTTCATGAAGAACCTTTAAGTAGTCAATTCTGGACAGGGTTACCATCTGACCCCAAAGAAGCTTGCCAACAACAATTTAATAGAATCTTTGAACGCTACAATGACAACCTGGGCGGCATGAATGCACTATTCCTAAAAGGCACCAATACTTTAGTAGGTCTTTGTGGTTTGTTGATACAAGAAGTTGATGGTAAAAAAGAATTGGAAATAGGGTATTCTATACTACCAAAGTACTGGCGACAAGGCTTTGCGTTTGAAGCAGCCCAAAAATGCAAACAAGTAGCTTTTACTAAAAAATGGGTAACTAGTTTAATATCGATCATACAAGTTGACAATATTCCGTCGCAGAAAACAGCATTAAAAAACGGCATGTTTTTAGATTTTACGACTACCTACCACAACAATACAGTTCATATTTTTAGAATAAATGCATCATGAATCATTGGGTAATTTACTTAGATAACAATTCTGATAAAAAAGGCTTCATTAAAGATTTTCAGCGTGGTATTATACCTTTAGACCTTAAAGAATTCAATGATAAAACTGGTAGCTTATTTTCAGCTTTCACGTTGGATAAGCTTATTGACGAAGAAGATAAACACGACAGGAAAATTATTAGCTCTGAACATCAAGCGCTAGAAACTATGTCTAGTGGTGAACAAAAAAGAGCGTTGCTACATTACTTGCTGAGCGAAAAACCAGATTTTATCATTTTAGATAATCCTTTTGATAATTTAGATATCGAATTTCAAGAAGCATTAAAAACGATACTTAAAGATCACTCTAAACACATTTCATTTATTCAGTTAGCAAGTCGAAAGTCAGACACGCTATCGTTCATAAATTGTTTTGGAAATTTGAATAAGAATATATTCGCCATCACCGAGAGTACATCCTCAAATGATTACGAAATCCATAGTGCTTTCAATGCAGTCAGTATTCCGCAATCTAACACGACATACCCAAATATTGAATCTCCGCTAATCGATTTTAAAAACGTCAGCATATCCTACGGAAATAAAAAAATATTGAATGCTATTAACTGGACCGTAAAGAAGGGAGATTTTTGGCAATTATCAGGCACCAACGGAAGTGGAAAATCAACTATACTCTCCATGATATTCGGAGACAACCCTAAAGCATTCGGTCAAGAAATCTATCTATTCGGAAATAAAAAAGGAAGTGGCGAGAGCGTTTGGGATATAAAACAAAAAATAGGCTATTACGCACCTGCAATGACACTAAAATTCAATGGCAAGCATTCTATTGAAAACATGTTGATTTCAGGCTTAAACGATTCTGTAGGGCTTTATACCATCCCAACAGAGCTACAAAAGAGAGTCATTAAACAGTGGCTACTCTTATTAGATCTCTATCCTATAAAAAATAAATATTTCAATACGCTGTCAACAGGTCAGCAACGATTAGTAATGACGGCACGTGCTATGGTCAAAAGACCACCAATTCTAATTTTAGATGAGCCTACGGCAGGCATGGACGATGAATCTGCTAGCCTATTGGTTTCATTAGTTAACAAATTTGCCAATGAAACAGATACCGCAATAATCTTCGTTTCACATAGAAAAGAAAAAGGTCTTAAACCCAAACAGACTTTAGACCTTATACCCAGTGAGCATGGCTCATCGGGAATCTTTAAATAAACGCAAACCTTTTTAAAACAAAAAAGCCGTTCATTTCTGAACGGCTCTTTCTCTATTTGAGTTAGTTATATTATCTACTCTTCTTTAACTACCTCACCAGAAGTAATTTTCTTGCTCAATGCATCGAACATTACAGGAGTTGCAATAAATATAGATGAGTATGTACCCACAACAACACCAACGATCATTGCAAACATAAATCCTCTTAGCGACTCACCTCCAAAAATGAAAATTGCCAATAACACCACCAATGTTGTTAATGAAGTATTCAAAGTTCTACTTAATGTACTATTAATAGCGTAGTTAATGTTAGTACCGCCTTTCCAGCCGCGTTCTGATAACGTTTCACGAATACGGTCAAACACTACCACGGTATCGTTCAACGAGTAACCAATTACGGTCAAAATCGCCGCAATAAATGCTTGATCAATTTCCATGCTAAAAGGCATTAGTTTACCGAATATGGAGAATACACCTAGCACAATCAATACATCATGGAATACTGCAGTTACAGCACCCAATGAGAATTGCCATCTTCTAAATCTTAATAAGATATAAAGGAAAACTACAAGCAATGAACCTAAAATTGCCAAGAATGCATTTTTCTGAATATCATCTGCAATTGTTGGTCCTACCTTTACAGATGCTAAAATACCAACTGCCTCTTCATCTACACCACCTAATACAAAAGCTTCTTTACTAAAACCATCTGGCAAATATTTTTGAAGCGAAGCATATAGTTTATCTTGAATTTCAGTATCTACTTCGATACCTTCTACATCTACTTTATAAGGAGTTGTAATTTTTACTTGGTTAGACTCACCATATGTTTTCACGTTTGTTCCGCTACCAAATACAGTATTCAATTCTGATGTTATTTCAGAAGGATTTACAGGGTGCTCAAAACGTACAGTATACGAACGTCCACCAATGAAATCTACACCTTTTTGTAATCCTGGTCCTGCTAACAATGAAAATAACCCAACTGCTATTAAAATTCCAGATATTACATAAGCAATTTTTCTTTTGGCCAAGAAATCAACATTGATTCCCTTAAAAAGGTTTTTAGTAATACCAGTAGAGAAATCTAAGCTTCTACCTTTTCCACTAATATACCAGTCGATTAATAAACGAGTAATGAATATTGCAGTAAATAAAGATGTTACAATACCGATAAGTAATGTAGTTGCGAAACCTTTAATAGGACCTGAACCAAATATGAATAAGATGATTGCAGTTAAACCGGTTGTAATGTTCGCATCTAAAATAGAAGACAATGCATTACCAAAACCGTCAGCAACAGCTTGACTCTTGCCTTTACCTTTTGCCAACTCTTCTTTAATACGCTCAAAAATAAGTACGTTAGCATCGACAGACATACCAAGTGTTAAAACGATACCGGCAATACCAGGTAAAGTTAATACTGCATTTAAACTAGTTAAGACACCAAATATCAATAAGATGTTCAACATTAATGCAATATCAGCAAATACACCTGCTTTACCGTAATAACTAATCATCCATAAAAGAACAATTACAAAAGCAATTAAAAATGACATAAAACCACTATCAATAGCTTCTTGACCTAATGAAGGACCAACAATTTCTGATTGAATAATTTCTGCAGAAGCAGGTAATTTACCAGCTCTAAGTACGTTAGAAATATCTTTAGTTTCGTTTACTGTAAAGTCACCCGTAATTTCTGAACGCCCACCAGATATAGGACCTGAAGAAACACCAGGGGCTGTATATACCTTGTTATCTAAAACAATAGCAATACCAGTCTGGTTCGTGTAAGCATCACCAGTTAATTTTTCCCATTCTTTAGCACCTTTGGTATTCATGGTCATAGAAACGGCAGGCTTGCTGAACTGATCGAAATCTGCTCTTGCATCACTTACTACATCACCACTAATTCTAGGCGTACCATCGCGGTTAGATTTTAACGCGTATAAATCTATAACTTCAGTTTCTTCTGCAGATGGTCTTTCCCATACAAATTTTGTAAACTGAATATCAGCAGGCAATAACCTTCTAATTTCTGGCATTCTTAAGTAAGAACCAATAGTTGCCGTGTCTTTTATAGCGGCACGAAACATTGCGTTTGATCCTGGGTTAGCAGGAATCAATAATTCGTATAAAGGATTAACCTGTGTAGCCAAATCTAAAGAATCAGCAGAAACATCAGACAATAAAGAATCCAACTCAGTCTCTGCTTTAATTTGTTCTGGTTGCTTAACCTCAACTATTGTTTTTAATTTCTCGTTCGCTTGAATAAGGAATGTACTAAAACTAGTATTGCTTTGCTTGTACGTTTCCCAAAATTCTAATTGAGCAGTACTTGATAATAAATCTTGCGCACGAGCGATATCTCTAGCACCTGGCAATTCAACCAAAATACGACCAGAGTTACCTTCTCTTTGTATGTTTGGCTGTGTTACACCAAAACCATCGATACGTTCTCTTAATACTTCAAAAGCAGAAACGATAGACTCATCAATTTTTCTACGAATGATAGGTTTAACCTCATCATCAGACATTTGAAAGTTGATTTCATCACTAAGACCTTTGTTAGCGAAGATATCTGGTGAAGCTAATTTAGTATCACCTTTAATATTATCGAAAGCTTCAAAAAATAAATCGATATACGTGTCATCACTATTACTAGCAGCAGCATCTGCATCAGCTAGTGCTTTATTGAATATTGGGCTCTTGGTATTATTAGCCAACCCTTTAAGAATATCTTTAATAGAGATTTGCAATGTAACGTTGATACCACCTTTAAGGTCAAGACCTTTATTTAGTTCTTTCTTCTTTGCTTCATTGTAATCGGTAAAGCCAAAAATTGGATTACTCCCAATAGAATCAAGATAGCTTGCTGCCATCAATTCTCTTTTTGCTACATAACCTTCTTCTGATTCGGATATACGGCTGGTAGCGAAAGTATTCGCTTCTTTCTCTACTTTACTTGTAATGAAAGTATAGGATAGCTGGTAAATACTAACTAACCCAAATAATAAAGCAAAAAGCTTTATAAGTCCCTTGTTTTGCATTTGTAATAATTTAATTTATGTTGATTATTATTTTGAATATTTTAAAAATCTAAGTCAAATGAAGTCTACCTATAGTAAATACGTTGCTTAGAAATATTTTTGAATGGAATTAGCTATTCCCATATACATAAGGGCCTGCCCTTACTTCTGGTATTGTTCGTGAAGTATTATCTATTGCTATTGCAATAATTCTATTAATCTTATAAGCGGTATCTACAATTGCATCTTGCTCAAAAAGTATGTTTTCACTAAATGGTAAAACTACCGGATGAGAAAACGTTTTAACATCATGCTTTTGAGATGCAACAAGCGTAGCGTTTATGGTAACACCATTATCAGCTTGCTGATGAAGGTCTGATACTACTAAATTATATTTTTCTGGTAATTGTTCTTTTGGATAATCTGAAGGAAGTTCTTCTTCATTCGCTAATGATAGTTGGTTTTCTTGAGAAAGAAACTTCTTAACACTATCAGCATCAACATCACTATAATAACGGATGCTTAATTGCCTACCATCATTTTCAATAATTTGAACAGCATCAACACCTAAGACCTCTAGTTTCTTGGTAATAACCGCCAAAATTTCATCATGAGCAGTTTCTGAAGCTAATTCTACATCTGCAAATTGTAATAAAATTTGTTGATTAGAAGCTTTCTTTTGCTCTTGACATAGCCCCAATAAGGCTAGAATAATAAATAAAGTACTTACGCACCATTTTGAATTCATGCGGCAAATATAAAAAGAAAGATTATTCTAGGTGGTATAATTTTATAATATATGATTCTGACGCCTACCTTATTAAAATAAAAAAGCCTTTATAGTTCAACTATAAAGGCTTCTCATATATTTATGTGTGTATGCACTAGAGCTCTAAAAGTCCGTTTGTTTTAGAAACACCCTCGGCACTTTCTTTCATTTTAGCTTTTTCGGCATCACTTAAAGGAATATCAATAATCTTTTCGATACCATTTTTCCCTAAAATTACCGGTACACCAATACAGATATCTTTTAATCCGTATTCACCATCTAACATCGTTGAACATGGAAACATTTTCTTTTGATCACAAGCAATTGCCTGAACCATAGAAGAAACTGCCGCACCTGGAGCGTACCATGCGCTAGTACCTAATAATTTTGTTAAAGTTGCACCACCTACTTTAGTATCATCTGCAACTTGTTGTAATCTATCTTCAGACAAGAATTCTGAAACACGAATACTGTTTCTGGTTGCGTGAGAAGTTAAGGGCACCATACCAGTATCACTATGACCACCGATTACCATACCGTCAATATCAGAAATAGGAGATTCCATAGCTTCTGCTAAACGGTATTTAAAACGAGCGCTATCTAAAGCACCGCCCATACCAATAATTCTATTTTTAGGGATACCAGTAGTTTTGTGTACCAAATAGGTCATCGTATCCATTGGGTTACTTACTACTATAATAATAACATTTGGTGAATGCTTTAAAAGGTTGCTTGATACCGTTTTTACGATACCAGCATTAATACCTATTAATTCTTCTCTAGTCATTCCTGGTTTTCTTGGAATACCAGAAGTAATTACAGCAATATGGCTATCGGCAGTTTTAGCATAATCATTTGTACTACCCGAAATCTTAGTATCAAACCCCATCAATGATGCAGTTTGCATCAAATCCATAGCCTTCCCTTCAGCATAACCTTCCTTAATATCCAAAATAACCACTTCTGACGCAAAATCTTTAATGGCAATGTATTCTGCACAACTAGCACCTACTGCACCAGCACCTACAACTGTAACTTTCATTTATTTCTATTTTATGAATTATTATATATAAAATGGTACGTCCACTTTATGTTTATTGAATTTTCACTCCAAAAATAGGTATTTATTGACGAAATATGCTATTGAACTATTGATTTAATTAGCCCTGAAAGCCTTTAAAAACATCGATAAAATGCAGGTTTTGTTAAAAAAAATTGCGCTTTAACGAAGATATCGTGAATTAGTTACCGTACATCGAATTAAAGTAATAACCCAATATTAGTCACGTTAAATACTGTGGATCCCAAATCCAAAATTAAATTAACCTACTTATGACTAAGAAGTTCCTCTCTTTGTTGGCCATATGCGCCATAGTGTTTTTTGCGAACTGTTCTCGCATCGAACAAAACACCGATCCCATTATAGGGATATGGTCACAATCCGAATTAATAGTAACTGAAAGTTCTGCAAAACAGACTATTAGAAAAGAATGGATTTTCAATGATGTTTTCTTAGGAAGGTATCATGAAATAAAAGGCTCTACTATTACCTTAAAAACAGATTTCAACTGGTCCAAACAAGATGACATTTATACAGTAGAGTATAAAGGTCTTGACGGCAAACCCAACAATATAATCACTATTAAATCTACTGATGATGGTTTTTACCTTCAAAAGAAAGATGGCGCTACATTGGCAATAAGGGAATAAACGATTTTAACAGGGCCATGGGAAAAAGGCTGTCCGGAGGGATCTGGGCAGTCTTTTTTATACCCATTGTTGTTCTAAAACAGCTTTTAACAAGTATTACCTACGCTTTTTTAAAGCACAAAAAAAGGTCCGACGGAATTAGAGATAATTCCTATCGGGCCTTTTAAAATTTAAAACTTCTCATTATCTAAAACCGAAGTTAATACCCACTGTAGCGGTATTAAACTCTCCTAAATTGTATTCCGCATTCAATCTAAAGAAACCTAATTTAAGTTTAGTACCTACCGTGCCTGTAACACCATTAACCTTCTTTGTAATCGAAAAAGGGTCTACATAAGTTTCGGAAGCAAAAGGTCCACTAGTCACTCTATACGTTCCCAAAACATCTGTTACAGATTTACCGGTAATATAATTGACACCACCATAAAAATTAATGATCGGTAGTTTAGTCGATACCACCGCACCAAAAGCCCAACTACTAATTTCTGCCTCTATACGCTGATCCTCACCATCAATTAATTTGGCATTTGATAAATCATAATCACCGCTAATATTGGTATACCCAATAACTACCGAAATAGCTACAGGTAAAATCTTATCTGCAGGTAATAGTTTAGTAAAGTCATGTTGAAGACCAACACCAAACAATCCTATAGATGCATCTTCATATTCCATTTTAGGAAGGAATCTTGCTTTTACCTCGGTACCCTTAAACAAACCTACACTTGCCTGTACATATCCTGTAGGAATAAAATCGATACCTTCACCAGATAGTCCAGATGGCAACTCAAAAGTCTCACGTACCGTTACTCCTAACACCTCACCTTCTACAAATACTTCTGTACCAGAAATATCACCTAAAGCTGTTGAAACCGCTCTTGCCACACCAGGATTATCTACAAAATCTAAATTTTGATAATCATTAGGGTCCAAGATAAAAGTCTTCTTATCCTCTTTATTCTTAAATCCAGTAATGTTACCAATAATCGAAATTTCAAATCCCCCTAACGGTTTCGAATTAGCAGAATTATACCAGCCTGTAGACATGCTGTAAACAACACTTTCAGAAAGCGGAGCCATATAATCTGTTGTAAATGTTTCTGCATCTTCAACACCTGCTGAAAGCACATTGTTAAAATCTGCTTGAGCAGAAGCAGTCAAGCACGTACCAACAAAAATAGTAGTCAATAGATTTTTCATATTTCTAATTTTACCTAAAACTAAAAAACCTGCGCTGTAGGCGCAGGTTTTTGTTGTGTAAACTGTATTTTCTATGTGTCAATGTTCGCATAAACAGCATTTTTCTCAATAAATTCTCTTCTAGGCGGTACTTCATCGCCCATAAGCATTGAGAAAACACGATCTGTTTCGGTCGCATTATCAATTTGTATTTGACGAAGTGTTCTAAACTCAGGGTTCATAGTTGTATCCCACAATTGCTCAGCGTTCATTTCACCAAGACCTTTGTATCGTTGAATACTTACACCACCACTGTAGCTATCTGCAATTTCGTCACGCTCTTTATCACTCCAAGCGTATTGTTTTTTCTGACCCTTTTTAACTAAATATAAAGGCGGTGTAGCGATATAAATATGTCCGCTCTCAACCAACTCCCTCATGTAACGGAAGAAGAAAGTTAAAATTAAAGTTTCAATATGACTACCATCGACATCGGCATCACACATGATAACTACCTTATGATATCTTAATTTAGAAAGGTTCAATGCCTTACTATCTTCTTCGGTACCTATGGTAACCCCCAAAGCAGTATACATATTCTTTATCTCCTCGTTTTCAAAAACCTTGTGTTGCATGGCTTTTTCAACGTTCAAAATCTTACCTCTTAAAGGCAGAATAGCTTGAAAATTACGATCACGACCCATTTTGGCGGTACCGCCTGCCGAATCTCCCTCGACAAGAAATATTTCACATTTTTCAGGATCTTGCTCAGAACAATCCGATAATTTACCCGGTAAACCACCACCGCTCATTACATTCTTACGCTGCACCATTTCACGCGCTTTAGAAGCGGCATGTCTAGCTTGGGCAGCTAGAATTACTTTTTGAACGATAATTTTAGCATCGTCTGGGTGCTCTTCAAGGTAATTTGTCAACATTTCTGAAACCGCTTGACTAACAGCTGCAGAAACCTCACGGTTACCTAATTTTGTTTTTGTTTGACCTTCGAACTGAGGTTCTGAAACTTTTACAGATATTATCGCCGTTAAACCTTCACGGAAATCATCGCCCTGAATTTCGAATTTCAATTTATCCAGCATTCCAGAAGCATCGGCATATTTCTTCAACGTAGATGTTAAACCTCTTCTAAATCCAGATAAATGCGTACCACCTTCGTGGGTATTAATATTGTTTACGTAAGAGTGTAGATTTTCTGTATAACTCGTATTATAAATCATTGCTACTTCAACAGGAATATCATTCTTTTCCCCTTCCATTGCAATGACATCTTTAATTAAAGATTCACGGTTACCATCTAAAAACTTAACAAACTCTTTAAGACCTTCATTAGAATAGAAAGTCTCACTAACAAACTCTCCTTTTTCATCTTTCTGACGTTTATCAGTGATGCTAATCGTTACCCCTTTGTTCAAAAATGAAAGCTCACGCATTCTATTTGACAAAGTTTCGTAGCTATATTCAATTGTTTGTTGAAATATAGTATCATCTGGATGAAAAGTCACCTCAGTACCTCTTTCCGTTGTTTCCCCAATACGTTTTACAGGATATAGCGCTTTACCTCTAGAGTATTCTTGCTGCCAAATAACACCGTCTTTAAATACCTTTGCGGATAAATGGTCTGACAGTGCGTTAACACAAGAAACACCTACACCGTGAAGACCTCCAGAAACTTTGTAAGAATCTTTATCGAACTTACCACCTGCACCAATTTTGGTCATTACCACTTGTAATGCAGATACACCTTCTTTTTTGTGAAGATCAACAGGTATACCCCTACCATTATCTCTAGTGGTTACAGAATTATCTTCGTTTATGGTTACACTTATGGTGTCGCAATGCCCACCCATAGCCTCATCAATAGAGTTATCCACTACTTCATATACCAAGTGGTGCAAACCACGGACCCCAACATCACCTATATACATGGATGGACGCATACGTACGTGCTCCATACCTTCTAAGGCCTGAATACTATCGGCCGAATAATTTTTCTTATTTGCTTCTTCGCTCATAAAATTTAGGTTGTTTTACTTCAAATTTTGCAATCTTACAAATATACGCAATACCCCATGAAATATAGCCTTTCTAGCACTTGCAAAGCGTAAGTTATCAACAATGATTGTGGAAAATTAGAGTGTTTACCTTAAAAAAGCAGAATAGGCATACCTGTTGATGCAACATTTTATTAACGACAAATTTGAATTACTTCAATTAGCCTGATAAAATTTAGCATATATAAATTCATAAGATGAATTAGAAATAGAAGAACCCTCATTAAACCATGCATTTTATTTGCATTTCATTAACATTTTCAAGTAGAATTAACTGCATTAAAATCAATGTGTGCGCTATCGATTAAATCAAGCTTTTATTAAGATTTCCTTTACATATGACTTTTAACTTAGCTATATAATCTTAAAACAATATATCATGAATGAAGAACAATTTAAAGGGAAATGGAATATAGCAAAAGGGAAGCTTAAACAACAATATGCAGACCTTACCGATGACGACCTAACATACGCTGAAGGTAAATCTGATGAGTTATTAGGTAGAATTCAAGAAAAGACTGGAGAGTCTAAAGAAAAATTAAAGAAAATGATAAACGATATATAGTTTATCTAAAATCTAAAAAAAGTAACCCCGTCTACAAAATAGACGGGGTTTTTACAATAGATAAAATGACTAATTCAAACCCTATTGTTTAATGTATGCTTCACTGTGCACGTTGGCTATTGCTCTACCAGAAGGGTCATTCATATTTCTAAATGCTTCATCCCATTCTAAAGCTATAGCAGTACTACAAGCTACACTTGCTTCTTGTGGTACGCTTAATGCTGCTGCATCACTAGGAAAATGCCCTTCAAAAATCGTTCTATAATAATACTCTTCTTTGTTTAACGGTGTATTGATAGGAAAACGAAACGCCGCATTCTTTATTTGCTCGTCGGTAATCTCGTTGTTCACCAATTCTTTTAAGGTATCGATCCAACTGTAACCAACACCGTCGCTGAATTGTTCTTTTTGTCTCCAAGCAACACTTTCAGGAATCATATCTTCAAACGCCTTACGAACTACCCATTTCTCCATACGTTCGCCGTTAATCATTTTATCTTTAGGGTTGATGCGCATAGCAACATCCATAAACTCTTTATCCAAAAATGGTACACGCCCTTCTATTCCCCAAGCAGCTAAACTTTTATTAGCTCTTAAACAATCATACATATGTAACTTACTTAATTTACGCACAGTTTCTTCATGAAACTCTTGTGCATTTGGGGCTTTATGAAAATACAAGTACCCTCCGAACAGCTCATCTGCACCTTCACCAGACAATACCATTTTAATACCCATCGATTTAATAACCCTTGCCATTAAATACATAGGCGTAGAAGAACGAATGGTCGTAATATCATAAGTTTCTATGTTATAAATAACATCTTTTATAGCATCTAAACCTTCTTGTATAGTAAACTTAATTTCGTGATGTACGGTACCGATATGATCAGCAACTTTTTTTGCAGCTGCCAAATCTGGTGAACCTTCTAAACCAACAGAGAACGAGTGTAATTGTGGGTACCATGCATCTACAGTATCACCACTTTCAACTCTTTTTTGCGCGTATTTTTTAGCAATGGCAGAGGTTACAGAAGAATCCAAACCACCTGATAACAATACACCATAAGGTACATCAGACATTAATTGTCTGTGAACTGCAGCCTCTAAAGCTTCTTTAACTTCTTGAATGCTTGTTGCGTTATCTTTAACGGCATCATACTCCATCCAATCTCTAGTGTACCATTTTTTTAATTGACCATCAGAACTATGTAAATAATGTCCTGGAGGAAATAATTCTATTTTAGTACACGTACCTTCTAACGCCTTTAATTCTGATGCTACGTAGAACGTTCCGTTTTTATCCCATCCCATGTATAAAGGAATAATACCCATATGGTCACGAGCAACAAAATATTCATCTTTTTCAGCATCATAAATAGTGAAACCGAAAATACCGTTCAATTCATCTAAGAAGTCAACTCCTTTTTCTTGATACAAAGCCAATATTACCTCACAGTCAGACTCTGTTTTAAAATCGTATTTGCCTTCAAATTGCTTACGTAACTCTCTATGATTATATATTTCACCATTAGCCGCAAGTATCAATTTACCATTCGGACTCAATAATGGCTGTTTACCAGAAGCCGGATCTACAATAGCCAAACGCTCATGCGCCAATATGGCTTTATCATCTGCATAGATACCACTCCAATCTGGACCTCTATGTCTTATTTTCTTCGACATTTCTAAAAGTTGAGGTCTAAGTACATCGGTACTTTCCTTAACATCAAATGCACATACTATTCCACACATAATCTAATTATTATATCATTTCGAATACAAATATCATTTTATTGTTTCAATTAACAAACACATATGTATATTATACTTACATATTGTAATAATAAAATGTATTTTAAGTTCTATTTGACATATATAGCATCTAATTCATCTTTAAAACGTGATGAAATGAAACAATTAAAAATTTAACTACTTTTTATTAATAGTACTGTAAGGAACTGCTTAGTTTTATGACCTAGAAAACCAAAATAATGATTATGAAAAAAGTATTTACACTTGCAACACTTATGTTCGCCTTAGTTTTAACAACTTCGGTATCGGCTCAAGACTTTTCTGGAATCGACAAAAGCCCTATGGATATGGCTGCTTACCCTACAGATTACAAAGTATCTGAAAAGGCAGTTCGTATTATTTACGGAAGACCACAATTAAAAGGTCGTTCTATGGAAGAATTAGCTCCAACAGGAAAAGTATGGAGAACAGGAGCAAATGAAGCTCCTGAAATTACATTTTATAAGGATGTAAAATTCGGCGGTAAAGATGTTAAAGCTGGAACCTATTCTTTATTCACGATACCTGGTGCAGATGAATGGACAGTTATTTTGAATAAAAACTTAAACCAATGGGGTTCTTATTTCTACGATGAAGCTTCTGATGTTGCTCGTGTAACTGTACCTAACGGTTCTGATGATGCGTCGCTTGAAGAATTTTCTATCGCTTTCAAAGAAGCTAACGACGGTGCTCAATTAGTAATGGGTTGGGACAAAACAAGAGTTGCTGTTCCAATTACTATGTAATTAGAAACACGATATAATAAAAAAACCTCGGTCATTGACCGAGGTTTTTTTTTGAACTTTTATCTTTTATCGAACGATACCGTTTACAAAAGTCTGCTCGGCACGAATAGTAGGTATTTCTTCGACCGGTACTGTCATCATATCTTTATCATAAATGACAAAATCTGCGACCTTACCAGGTTCTATACTCCCTTTTTCGTTTTCTTCAAAATTGGAATACGCTGCCCAAATGGTCATTCCTTTTAAGGTTTCTTCTCTAGACAAAGCTTCTTCCATTTGAAAACCTCCTTTTGGGTATCCGCTTGTATCTTGTCTTGCTACTGCTGCATAGAATGTCAAAAACGGACTCACATTTTCCACCGGAAAATCGGTACCTAGTGCAATTGTTCCTGCTTTCTTCAATAATGTTTTGTAGGCATAAGCCCCTTTTACTCTTTCCCCTAAACGATCTTCTGCCCAATACATATCGCTAGTGGCATGTGTAGGTTGTACAGACGGGATAATACCATCTGCAAAATAATCGAAATCGCCCTCGGTCAATACTTGTGCATGTTCAATTTTCCATCGTCTATCAGACTTGCCTTGCAATACGTTTTTATAAGCTCTTAATACGGCAATATTAGCAGAGTCGCCAATGGCATGTGTATTCATTTGATATTCTGAATTCGCCAGTTTTTTAGCCAAAGCTTCGATATCTGCAACGGGAGTAATCATCGCCCCGAAATGCTCTGGCAAATCACTATATTCTTCTTTTAAAGCAGCTCCTCTAGAACCTAAAGCTCCGTCACCATATACTTTTACAGATCGCACATTCAATCGATCTGTTTTTATGGGTCCTTTATTTATAAAGTAATCTACATCTTTCTTATTGTTACTTACCATGGCGTAAATTCTAATAGATAATTCACCTGCCTGCTGTAAGCTATCAATCAACTCAATAGTGTTTCGGTCTAACCCTGCATCATTTACAGTTGTTAGTCCATGGTTCAGGCTAATTCTTTCCGCATCTTTTAACGCCCTAATTTTATCTTCTAGAGACGGTGCTGGCATAATACTATCTATAAGTGACATTGGGTTATCGACTAAAATACCGGTAATACCAGAATAGCCATTTTCCCATTTTTTTACAATTTCACCACCCTCAACCTTGGTGCCCCAGTCTATACCTGCCATGTCCAATGCTTTTTGGTTCACCAAATATGCATGACCGTCTACACGTTCTAATGCAACGGGTATATCAGGAAAAATGGTATCTAACTGTGCTTTTGTCGGAAATTCTTTTATTTCCCAATCATTCTGATCCCAACCTCTACCTCTAAGAAAAGACTTTGGGTTAGCTGCATGAAAAGCTTGAACGCGCTCCAATACTTCATCAAAGCTTTTAGTACCGACTAAATCTACCAATTGCTGGGTAAGTCCTAATCCGTAAAAATGGCAATGGGCATCTATTAAACCTGGTGTTATTGCTCTACCATCGGCATCGATTATTTGGTCTGATGTATAAACATCACGAATTTCTTCTGTAGTACCAACAGCAATAAACTTACCATCTTGCACAGCAAATGCCTGAGCTTCAGAAAAAGCATCATCTACAGTATAGACTTTTGCATTTACGATTACAAGGTCGACTTTCTCTTTCATGAGTTCGCAACCAGATAATAATACGAGTAAAATTGGAAGTAGTTTTTTCAAAACAAAAATAGTTAGTTAGTAAAATCGTCAAATAAGGCTATAAGTACCTCTTTAAATAATTACTGAAAACTAAGTATTTTTTTGGAAAGATTTAAGTCTTTATTCAACCGGTTTTTGGCGAACACCCAAAATCTCACTGGTACCAATGGCAGAATAAGTTTCTCCCATAATTTTATCTTCTTCTACCATTAGTACAAAAGAAACGCGCTTTAAGCCTTCAAAATTCACATTAAAATTAATACCCTTATCACTTGCTACCACATCTTGACCAGTAAGCATACCGGTACTTAATTTAACAGCTACCTCATAAGAATCTTTATTCTTGGTAATAAAAAACACCCCTTTTTCATACGGCGCATCTACATTAGACATACGATAATTCCATACTCCTAACACAGCGTCGTTCACAACTGTTTGTCCTATAAGTTGTTGACTAGTTATTTCTGTAACATCTAATTTTACTGCAGAAAAGGAACAAAAAACTAAAATCAATAGTGCGGATTGAAGTATAAAATGCGTGAATTTCATTAATGGTGGTGTTTAAGTATCTATCCTAAACGTCAATATTATATTAATATTTTAAATAATTGTCAGGCTTTTACTACGTTACTATTCTTGCTGAGCAATCCAATAATTTATTTTTTCTTCCAACAAGATCAAAGGTAAACTACCTGAGTCTAAAACTTGACTATGAAATTTTCTAATATCAAATCTATCTCCCAAGGCTTTTTCAGCCTTCGTTCTTAATTCTCGAATCTTTAATTGACCTATTTTATAAGATAAAGCTTGCCCTGGGGTTGCCATATAACGCTCTATTTCAGCAATAATACTTTCTTCAGATTCAGCTTCATTATCCAATGAATATTGAATGGCTTTTTCTCTAGACCAACCTTTTGCATGAATACCTGTGTCGACTACTAAGCGAATTGCTCTATGCATCTCCATACTCAACATACCGAAGTACTGATAAGGGTCGGTGTATATCCCTAATTCCTTTCCTAAAGATTCCGCATATAACGCCCAACCTTCTACAAATACACCCATACTCTCAGGATGCAAAAACTCCGGAAGTTCATTATTCTCTTGCTGTAAACTTAATTGAAAGTGATGCCCAGGTATGGCTTCATGTAAAAACAAAGCTTCATCATGCACCATATTATAACTCTTCACATCAGGAATAGGGACATAGAAAATACCCGCTCTCGACCCATCTTTTGATCCTGGCACATATTCTGCACTTGCCGATGCTTCTCTAAAAGCTTCTGTTCTGCGCACATTAAAACCAGCTTTTGGCGTTAGCGCAAACAAAGAATCTATACGTAAAGCAATACGGTCATTTATCGCATTAAAACTTTCAATGACTTCTTCTGGTTTTGAAAAAGGCATCAGTTCTTTTTTATTACGCAGCGAATTGAAGAATGATTTTAAATCGCCTTTAAACCCTATTTTATTTTTTACTACTTCCATTTCTTTAGAAATACGAGCTACTTCAGACAAACCTAATTCATGAATTTCATCAGCATTCATGTTTGTAGTGGTGTGCAATTTTATTAAATATTGATAGGTTTCTTTTCCGTTGGGAAGCGCTAACAATCCGTCTGTATCTCTACAAGCAGGTAAATATACCTCGGTTAAAAACTGATTTAATTCTACATATTTAGGGGTGAGTTTTTCTTGAATGAAATCTTCATAATTACTTTGTAGAATGTCCATATCAACATCAGAAAGTCCGTCTGGGAAATTCATTATTGGCTGATAAAACAGATTTTCTTCAAGCGGAACATCAATAAACGACTGTATCTGTGGCATCATTTTTAAGGTCAGCACTTTTGGTATCACCACCCCTTTATCCATACCAATCTTCATCTTCTCAATAGAAGTATCTAAAAATATCAAGTAATCTTCTAACCTACGTAACCAATTATTATAATCGTTAATACTATTAAACGGCTGTACACTTGTACCACCCGCCAACTGAGCAACATACAAATGCAACGATTGTATTTGAAAAAGTGGCATTAACTCAAAATTTGGCAAATCGTAGATGGGCGAAGCAACGGTTACTACGGGGTTCATAACCCCTTCTAACTTCACCGTACAATCCCACTGCATAACACGCATGCTCATATAATCGGCAGCACTAACGTTTGTGGAATCGTATTTATTTAATTCATCTAAAAAATAAGAGTATCGATCTTTTAAATGTAAAATATAATCGTCAGAAATATAATTGGCTATAGTATCATTATATGCCGAAAAACCAGCTTTGGTAGCTTCTATAGGGTTGATGCTTTTCTTAAACTCATAAAACTCGGTAAAAACTTCTGCAATAGGTTTCGTTGTGGCGGTCTGTTCTTTTTTTGGAGCTTCTTTGCATGAAGTAATTACAGCAACGAATAATACAAGCCAAAGTGTACGAATCATAATAGTAGAATTTGTACTGAAAAATACAAAACTAATACTATGCAATGAAGTCTATTTTACGGAATATCAGAAAACGTTTACTTTTTGGATTTAGAATTCGCCTTCTCCTTAATTTTTACGTAAATCAATTTTTTACGCCCCTTAGAATCTTCTCTTCTTTCTATCTCAAAATGAGGAATAGAATTAATTAGCGGAGTCAATTTTTGAAAGCCGTAGTTACGAGAATCGAAATTTGGCTGTTTCTTCTGTAGCAAGCTACCAACATCACCTAAAAATGCCCAACCGTCATCATCAGCAACATCGTCAATAGTTGTTGAAATAAAGCGTAATGCTTTAGGTGTAATTTTATCGACCGTATTCTTTTCTGCGGGAGTTTTATCTGTAGCATCTGATGTTTCTTCTTCTGATCTACCTTTAAGAATTTCTATATAAATGAATTTATCACAAGCTACGATAAAAGGATTAGGAGTTTTTCGCTCGCCAATACCAAATACCTGCATACCTGCTTCTCTTAATCGTGTAGCCAAACGCGTAAAATCACTATCACTGCTAACAATACAGAATCCGTTGACCTTACCGGCATACAGAATATCCATAGCATCTATAATCATGGCAGAGTCTGTTGCATTCTTACCTTGCGTATAGCCGTATTGTTGAATAGGTGTAATGGCATTTTCAAGCAGTACATTTTTCCATTTTCCTAATCTTGGGTTGGTCCAATCACCATAGATACGTTTTATTGTAGGGTTACCGTATTTAGCAATTTCTTCCATCATTTCTTTTACATAGGCAGACGGTATATTATCACCATCTATCAATACTGCTAAATTCAAATCCATTTTTGTAGTGTTTTATGTAAAGATAAATTGATTTCTACTTGAACAGCAAGATGTTAACCAATAAAGTTAAAAATGATTTTTTTTACTGTCGAATATCACCTTTTCTAAAACTGATAATTAAAAAAGAAAAGACTCGATAAACGTATTTTGATTCCTATATCAAAAATCAAATCATCAATTAGAACAACAAACATGAAAAGGGTTCTTTGGTAAATTTAACAAGGTGTTTAACATAGAAATGTTGTAAGCAATAAAGTCTAGTATAGCATTCACTTAATTTATCATTAACTTGTTTACCGAAAAACAAATCAGAATACATGAAAAATAAATTCCCTATACCAATACTTCTATTTTTGCTTGCAGCAATAACTTCTTTTTCAAGCTTAGCACAAGAAAAAGAGTACTACGAACTAAAAACCTACACCATTAAAAGTGATACACAAGAAAAAATGGTCGATGGCTATTTAGAGAACGCCTATATGCCTGCTTTAAAAAGAATGGGTATTGATAATATCGGAGTATTCAAAGTTAGACCCGACAAGTTTAAAGCCAGTGATAAAATTTATGTGCTAATTCCATTTCAATCTTTGGCTGAATTTGATAAGCTAGAAGCCATGTTGGCGGTAGACAAAACCCATCTTTCGGCTGGCGCTGCATATATACATGCCACTCATGATAAAAAACCATATGATAGAATAAGTTCAATACTACTTCGTGCTTTCCCAGATATGCCTAAAATGAAACCTAGCGAAGTAGAAGGTGAACGAGCTGACAGAGTATATGAACTAAGAAGCTATGAAGGGCCAACGGAAGCCATGTACAATAGAAAAGTAGACATGTTCAATGAAGGCGGAGAAGTAAAACTTTTTGAAGATTTAGGATTCAATGCCGTTTTTTATGCCGATGTCATCTCTGGTGATAAAATGCCCAACCTAATGTACATGACAACCTTTACAAATATGAAAAAGAGAGATGCACTTTGGAAAGACTTTGTTGATTCTGACAAATGGAAAGAAATATCTGTGATGGATAAATACCTAAATACGGTCAGTCATGCAGATATTGATTTATTGTACCCAACCGAGTATTCTGATTATTAATCGGTTTTACTCAATATAAATTCTACACGCCGGTTGAGAAATCTACCGGCTTCTGTTTCGTTGGTAGAAATTGGTTTCGAGCTACCAAAGCCATGAGCCGTAATTCTGTTTTTATGTATTCCGTTTTCAGTCAAATAGGCAACAACTTCGTTAGCTCTCCTTATTGATAATCGTTTATTAAAAGAAATTGATCCAACAGTATCGGTATGCCCTAAAATTTCAATATCAATAGCTGTATTCGTTTTTAAATAAGAAAGCAGCGACTCCATTTCTTGCTGATGTTCTCCTCTAATTTTAGACTTATTGGAATTGAAATAGACATCTTTAAATACATGTATCCTATCCAATTCATATTGTTTAAGTACTGTAACCGCTGAGTTTTGAAGTTTCGATTTCACGTTCGATACCGAAACCATATCTAAATAGTAATAAGATCCTTTGGTTATTTTTCTTTTCGTTTGATATTTCTGTGTCCGTTTGTTGTTCTTAAAATTACCGATAATCATATAGTTTTCGGTACCAGCAGCTTCAAACTCCGTAGTCAGTTTCACCCATTTAATTTCATCTGAATAATATTTGGAATAGGATATTTCTAGTTCTTCGGATACTTCTCCTTTCATCTTAGAAAAATGCAAACCAGATAACACCTTGGTAGTTTCTACGGCTACAGGAAACTCAGCAAACCGGATGCCAAATTCTTTTACAGCGAAATCTGACCGTTCTGCCAAACTTACATAAAATGAAATGGCGTACCGTTCACCTTTTTTCAATGTTGAACTCAGTCTTGCTTGAATATATTCCCTGTAATCGTTGGGTGCATACATATAGAAACCAACATAACCCTCTCCGAAATCTGCAGGTTGTTCCCCATTGAAATTTACAGGAGTTCCCATGGCGACACTGCAACCATTGAAATAATCTGTAGAACCCAATGTAGGCATATTCCAGTCTAAAACATCCTTTTCAAGATTACCCAGTTTAACCGGACAATCTCTATACTTTTCAAAGCTCGGGTTCACCACCAAATTTTGTCCGAATCCGCAAAAATGAATACAAAGCATCAGTATGCTTATAATTTCGAAATGTGGTATTCTAGTAGACATGTGCATTGTACAGAATCTCTAAAATACAGAATTCTTCTAAAATTGTATTATTGGTCTAAATTCAAAAATCCCTCCTCATTACTGAGAAAGGATTTTTGTAACCAAACAATCTAACCTAAACTTATTTTTTTTAGTTGTTATATAAGTATAATGAAGCAGCAGACATTAAATCATTACTAATTGCTGGTGCCACATTACCATTTGCATTCAGAGCATCTGAAAAGGCTAGAACTTTGCCATTACCAATTTCTGCAATAAATACTGTTTTTGTTTTGTGGTCATATGCAACATCAATAGGATTACCCATTTCGGTCATAGAACCTGCAACTCTTGTTTGATCAGAAAGTGCTAGAGTTCCGCCGTTATCCAAAGCAGCCAATTTTCCGGCAAAATCTTGAGTCACTTGAAAACCGCCATCTGTATTTGCATCTGCAGCATCACCTATATCGGTCATTACTAATACGTCATCAGCCTCGCTATAATCGATACCATGAGTTCTTATGATACCATCAACTGTAATTCTTTTAGTTGGTGTAATTGCACCATCCGCAGAAAAGGCAGTTAAGAAATTGTCATACACAGCCAAATCACTTGTAGAATCTACAACAGCTAATAAGGTGTTACCCATAAAAGTGATTCCCCATGTATTAAAGCCAGCATCAAAAGTGTTTAACAAACTAAAGCTAGAACCATTGTATTCATATACGTAAAACTTATTTTCTGTATTACTTGAAACTACCACCTTGTTACCAAAAACAGCAATCTCTCTAGGGCTAGCCAATTCGGCACCACCAGCAAAATCAGCAACGATATTCGCTAAATCTGTAACAGCAGCGAAACTACCGTAATACTCCAATGCCATACCTGATCTAGAAGCTTGTATTAAGGCATCGTTCATTGCATTATAGTAAATACCCTCTGTGGCATCTGAACCTGTAGCGATGGTTTTCGTCAAAACTCCCGTACCATTATACACACTAACATTTCCATTTGCAGTACTTGTTACATAAAGTCTAGTTGCTCTAGCGGCACTAGAATCTCCTGTATTACCATCAGTTTCATCACTACTAAATTGAATAGATGATGCCATTGCCAAATCTTTATTGAAAGACGGAGTTAAGTTACCACCAGAACCGATAGAAGTAAATCCTAATACTTTTCCGTTTCCAATTTCAGAAACATATACGGCATTGGTTTCAGAATCATACGCAACATCAATAGGGTTACCCATTAAGGTAGAAGAACCTGCAACTCTTACTTGCATACCGATCGGTAATAATTCGCCGTCTGACAACGAATCGAACTTAGCGGAGAAATCAGAAATAATGTGAAAACCACCATCGGTATTTGCATCTGCAGCATCACCGATATCGGTCAATACCATAACATCATCAGCACCTTCATAAGTAATACCATGTGTTCTAACAATACCTTCAATAGTTACTCTTTTTGATGGTCTTAAAATGCCGTTTACAGCGTTAGCAAGAAAATCATAATACACCGCTAAATCTCCTGTTGTATCAACTACAGCATATAAATCATCGCCTTTAAAAGTAATACCCCAAACTGGGAAGGGAACCTCAACTGTACTGGTAAGTGTAAATCCGCTTCCTGTGTTTTCATACACGAAGAATTTGTTAGCACCATTATCGGCAACTACGAAAGAAGATCCGCTAACCGCTAATTCTCTAGGACTCTCCAAATCTGCACCACCTGTGTAAGAAGCGGCAACTGCATCGCCATCCATTATAGTGCTTACATCTGCAAAACCTTCTAATTGCAAGGCACTTCTAGATGCTTGAAAAACTACATCTGCTGTAGCATCATAATAAATACCTTCGGCAGCCGTAGTTGTTGTCATTAAGGTCACCAAAGAATCTCCGGTTACACTATATCTTGAAATGTTTCCATTATCGTTATTGGTTACAAAAAGATCTGTTCTACGACCTAAAACCGTCATACCTTCTCCGCATGGCTCGCACATAGAACCTCCACAGTCAATGCCGGTCTCGTCACCATTCATCTCTCCATCATCACAAGTGGCTACTGGCGTACCATCTACCATTGCGTCGTCGTCGTCACTACACGAGGCAAAAAATAATGCTCCCGATAAAATTGCTAAATAAATTATAGATTTTTTCATATTGTATTTTAGGTTTTATTAGTTGAACCACCAATACCTACGAAGTAATCTAAAGAGGGTTTGGATTTAAATGTTAAAATTAGAATCCAAAACAAAATGCCCAAGTATTAGTTTCCTCTAATACTTGGGCATTTTAAATATGTTTAAGCTGTATTCTAGAAATCGAACTTATACGTTGCGCCTCCCAAAACTTGAATACCCTGAACTTGAAAATTTGCCCAACGTTGGTAATCGTTATTAGAAAGGTTAGCTCCCTTTATAAAGAAAGACCATTGATCTGTGTAGCGATAACCGATATGCGCATTGGCATCGAAAAATCCGTCTAAAGTAATGATTGTAGCAGGAATTCCATTACCCGGAACCACTTGAACACCCGTTGGCAAGAAATCTTCACGCTCACCAACATAAAATAGGTTAACACCTGCATACCACTTTTCACCTATTTGGTAATCCATAAACAGTGATCCTTTTAAATTTGGCAAGTTCCACGCTGGGTTACCGGTTTCAGTACTGTAATCATACACCTCAGCATTTACACCTAAAGTAAAATTACGGTTTACATCAATATTCAATTCTCCGAAAATACCCAAGGTCTTAATATCATCATAAAATACTTGAAATGAATTTCCTAAGAAATATCCGTTAGAATCGCTTCGCGAATCATTTACCGAATTCAATATAAATAGTGGCTTTCTATTCTCTGCAGCATACGAACCTTTTAAATTATAGCTCAAATTTGGTAATAACTGACCTTTAAAACCTACATAGGCATTGTATTGACTATCGGTCGGTGCTATGTTCAATGTGGGTGACACAAACGGATTCGCCTCTACATAATCGTAATATGAATTTTGTTTCAACTCCCCTGTTACTCCTCCATAGGCAATTACAGATTCATCTAATAATCTATACGATGCTGTTACCGCAGGGTAGATATAAAAATTGCTTTCGCTATTCTCTAGATCCATACCGTATACTAAATTTACACCTAGGTTCAATGAAAGATCATCACGAAGCATTTTCAAAGACGGATTAATACCCGCTTGCAATTGGCTATAATTAATTGGCACAGTATTTACCGAGGCATCGCCCCAATCATTGGCAAAACTACCCCCTACATAATCAGCTTTCACCTTAACATTCAAAGCTTCTTCATTCAAAGGAAACTCAAATCCGGAGTTAAAAATAATTCTATTCTCACCTGAGCTTAAAGCATCAAAAAATCTACGGTATTTTAAATCAGCTCTTTTAAAGTAAGCGTCCTCTATATTAATATGACCACCAACTTCGCCCATGTAGTAATTTTGGCGTTCGTTAATTCCGCTTAATTCCGTTTCGCTGAACCTACCTGGTTCTACTCCGTACCAATTATACAATTGATGTTGTAGCCCAATTGCAGCTCCCCAATCTAAATCTCGATCACGTTTCGCGTAAGATGCATCTAATTTGGTATCATAAAATGTATCATTCAGTTCCACACCATTGATGCCACCGCGAGAAGACAAATGATTAAAACCAATATCAAAATTCTCATCTCTATTAATGGTTCTGCTAGTATAAAATTCACCTAACACATTACCATAAGATCCTGCACCTAAAGAGGCATACGAATTATACAATACTGGTGGTGGCAACCTTTCTACCTTAGATGCCGTGCCTTTGTTCGGTGTAAATGTAGATGCCACAGGTACCGAAAAAATACTATAGTTAATAGGTTTCTTCTGCAAAACAATAGAGTCGTTCATATTCGGAACCGACTTAATTTTAAAAGCATCTGAAACAGTTGGCGTGTATGCTTTAGTAACCGTTACGGTTTCTGTACCCAAATCCTTTTCCTCTTCTTGAGCAAAAACAACCTGAAAGCCAAGTGTTAAAAATATAAGCGCAAATATATGTTTGTTGTACATAGGTGTTCTTTTTCTGGTGTACGTAAATTTCTTAATTAGGATCAACCGATGAGTTACTTTTCGCCTCTTTCGATTTAATGATTGCAAGCTCTGCTCTTGCCTCGGCAACAATTTCTGGGTATTGACTAAAATTGGTAATTACACTTTCTAGAATGTAAGTTGCCTGGTAGGCATCATTTAAGGCATAATAGTTTTTAGCCATCAATACTAAACCTTTACCACCCCATTCTTTGTAAGCCGCATAATCTTTAGCCAATTTTTGCACTGCAATATTAGAGTTCTCGTAAGACCCCTCTTTATGCTCAAAATAGGCGTTATAATATAATGCTTCTGCAGCTGTTGCGCCCGATGCAATTTTCAACACTTCGGCATAAGCAGATTTTGCTTTCGCCTCATCGTTGGTTGCAATGGCCGATCTAGCGATCATAATATGCGCATCGCTCTTAATTCTGTTATCAATGTTTGAAGTTGCTAATACCTTATCAGCATATTCTATAGTCTTCGGATAATTCTTTTGTCCGTAATACCCTTTCATTAAGTTAGAGCGCGCAAAAGTTCTGTTCTGCTGAATGTTCGCCTGACTCTCTAACTTTAACAAATATGGTAAAGCAATGCCGTAATCATCTTTAGAGATATACACCTCACAAACACGCGTTAATGCCTGTTCTGCATATTCGCTAGTACTTCTATCGGCAACATACTTGTAATATGGTAAAGCCGATTCTTTTTCTCCTTTTCCGAAATACAATTGTGCTAAGCTAAAATTGGCGTCAACCGCATGTAAACCAGTTGGGAATATTTGAATGTAATTTTTATATCCTTTAATAGCGGCATCAACATTACCTTCTAAATTCTGCTTTTGTGCAGCATCGAAAGTGGCGTTGTCCAATTCAGCATCGGTAACCTCAACGAAATCGAGCGTGCGTACCCACTCTGCATATTCATTTACCCGACCCATATCTACATATACCAGTTTTGCTGTTGCTACAGCTTGTATGGCTTCTTGTGTTTTTGGAAAATCGCGAACAACCGTTTTAAACTTCGCCAAAGCAGCTTCGTTTCTAGCGGCATTATAATTTACCAATCCCTGCCTCATTAATGCCTGTGGAACCAATGAACTGCCTCTGTATTCACTGATCAAACGATCGTAAGCTTCCAGACCTTTATTCTCTTGCCCTTGCGAAACATAGGTATTACCTAATTCGAATAAGGCATCATCCTTAAAACTTGATCGAGGGTACTGGCTTACAAATTCCTCTAAGTTTTCTATTTTGCTCGCACCTCTATCCACATAACCATAGCTCATTGCTTTTTGGTAGAATGCATAATCTTTCTCTGGTCCGGTTAATGCCAGTGCTTTGTTATACGTTTCTATAGCAGGCCAGTATTTACTGGTAGCGTAATAACTATCGCCTAATCTTAACAAGCCATCATGTAATTTCTCTACTTCTGCATTGCCATTGGTAGTAAATGCGTTGAAAAAGGTAATGGCATTGTTATAATCTTTCTGTTTAAAATACCCGTATGCCAAGTTGTAATCAATATCTGCATACATTTCTGTATTTTTTGCCGAGGTATTACTTTTAAACGCGTTATACCCTTTTACGGCTTCGGCAAAACGATTGGACAGGTAATCAGATTCCGCTTTCCAATAATTGGCTCTTGCTTTGAACAGCATATCTTCTGCACTGCCCAACGATTTACCAAAATTCTCTGAGGCGGCATTATAATCGCCTTCCATAAAAAGTTCGATACCTCTGTAATAGGCTACTTTTTGATAGACCGATTTACTTGCGTAATTTTTATTCTCTTCAAGCAACTTCATCGCTCCGGCGAAGTTCTTTGACGTTATATATGAATCTACCAATAAGGTCTGCATCTCATCTTGGTGTTCATCTTTGGGATACGTTTTTAAATAATTCGTAATTACCTGCGGCACCGGCTCATAAGCATTACCCACTTCATAACTCAAACGCGCATAATTCAAAAATGCATCTTTCTGTATCTCGGCGCTATAGTCCATTTGAGAAGCATTACGGAAAGCATTTAAAGCTTCCTGCTTTTTATCCAACTTCAAATAACATTCTGCCAAATGATAATATGCATTTTGTGCAACGCTATTAGTACCACCAATAATTTTATTGAATTGAGCAATGGCGTTGGCATAATCTCCGCCTTTGTAATAAGCATAACCTAAGTAGTAATAATCGGTATTGCTCCATTTACCACCTTTACCATTGTACTCTGTTAAATACGGAATCGCATTTTCGTACTGCTTTAAATTAAAGTAGCTCTCCCCTATTATCTTATTTAATTCAGAGACTTCTCGTCTGTCAGCTTTTGTCAGTTGTTTTTTAGCCAAAGCAATCGCCTCTTCGAATTTACCCAACTTAAAATTCATATCAGCCTGGTAATAGCTCAACTTCTCCTCCAATACATCTTGATCCGTAATCTGATCAAAACGTTGGTTTGCAGTTTCGTAATCATCTTCTTGATATGAAATATACCCCAAGTAATATTTTGCTTGAGAACCGTAGACTTGAGAAGTCGTTACTTTTTCAAGGTACTTTTCTGCTTCTTTTGTTTTACGAGATGAGAATAAAGAGTAGCCGTAATTGAAGTTAAACTTATCCATCTCGCCACGAGAAAGTGAGTTCTGATCCACCTTGTCATACCATTTCAAAGCATACGGATATTTACCTGTTTGAAAGTAATATTCTGCCACATCGGCAAATGCTGAATTACGCTTGGTAGAAGTTGGGTATTTCTCCACGAAATCTTCCATCAAACGGTCTGCACCCATCTGGTTTAAGCGTACTGCCGCATTAGCTGCATAGTATGCACTATTGGCAGCGGTCTCCTCATCTTTTGTAGTCACTTTGACCTTCTCAAAAATGGTCTGTGCCGCTTGGTATTGTTCGTTGTTGTAAAGCGCGAGCGCGTCTTGGAATGCTTTCTGTTCGTGGGTATAGATCTTCGTCTCTTGGGCATTGGTCAATGCGACCAAACCGAATACCATAGGAATAAAAGCGATGAATTTTTTAAGCATAGTGTTCTCTTACTATTTAGTAGTACCGTTATCACATGTGATAACGGCAAAAATTGTACCTAAGTATGTGTAATACCCATGCAAAAGAAAAGATTTTGAAAAAGGGTTCTCTAATATCAGATGGAACTTATTACTTTTATATCAACATTTGCGTTATGGAAGAGATTGTTTTAGAACTTAAGGATGCCTCTATTTTTCAAAAAGAGAGCTTGGTGCTGAGTGAAGTGAGTTTAAAAATTGCAAAAGGTGAATTCGTCTACCTTATCGGCAAGACCGGAAGTGGCAAAAGTAGCTTCATGAAAACACTATATGGTGATCTACCCTTGCAAAAAGGTGAAGGTCATGTTGGTGAATTCAATCTTAAAACCTTAAAAGAGAAAGATATTCCGTTTTTACGAAGGAAACTGGGTATCGTTTTTCAAGATTTTAAGCTGCTACCGGACCGAAATATCAACCAAAATATGTTTTTTGTTTTGAAAGCTACTGGTTGGACGGACAAGGCAAAAATGGATACTCAAGTATCTAATGTACTTGAAAAAGTAGGTATGAAAACCAAGGGCTTTAAATTTCCGCATGAACTTTCTGGCGGAGAACAACAACGTATTGCCATTGCCCGTGCTTTATTAAATGACCCAGAATTAATTATTGCCGATGAGCCTACCGGAAACCTTGATCCACAAACCAGTGTAGAGGTCATGAAGGTATTGCAAGAAATCAATAAAGCTGGCAGAACCATACTAATGGCAACCCACGATTATGCATTGATTTTAAAATTCCCTTCTAAAACCATTAAGTGCGATGCCAATAAGGTATTTGAGGTGGTGCAGAGGGCGGTTTAGATATTTGAATATATGCCAAAGATTGAGCTTAAGACAGAGATAAATGCAAAGAAAGAAATTGTCTTTGACTTATCGCGAAGTATCGATCTTCATAAAATTTCTACAGAACATACAGATGAAGAAGCTATAGCAGGAGTTACTAGCGGACTAATTGGTTTAAATGAATGGGTTACTTGGCGCGCTAAACATTTTGGAATTTACCAAGTTCTAACCTCTAAAATAACCGAATTCGACTACCCTAACTTCTTTTCTGATGAAATGTTAAAAGGCGCTTTCAAAAGCTTCAGGCATGAACACCATTTTGAAAACACTGTCGATGGAACTTTAATGGTTGACTATTTTGATTACCAATCACCATTGGGTTTTTTAGGGAAAATCGCAGATTCGTTTTTCCTGAAAAAGTACATGACAGATTTGTTAGAGAAACGAAATTCTACAATCAAAGAATTTGCTGAATCAGGTAAGTGGAAACAATTAATTGAAGAATAATTAGTATACTCATAAACCTAGAGTTAGCTTTAAATTAGTATAAATACATATTACATGATCATAGACGTACATACCCACATCAACAACTATCATGAAGATAGAGTGGTTTCATTAAATGAAAGTTTAGACAAGCTTTCTGAGAATATGGCAGCGAATAATATTGATTATTCTTTGGTGCTTACCTCTTACAAAGTAAATGAACACCGACCGAGTACCAAACAGGTGGTAGAAGCGATAAAAGGTTACAACAATTTAGGTGTAGTGTCGGGTATCAGCTATTTACATTACAACCACAGAGATGTCATTGAGATTAGCGATTATCTTGAAAAAGGATTCATTAAAGGCTTAAAATTTTATCCGGGTTACGAGCCATTTTATCCGAATGATATTCGCTTTAAACTAATGTATGAAATGGCGATCGAGTATGATGTACCTGTCATGTTTCACTCTGGTGACACGTATGCCCCTACCGGAAAAATAAAATACTCCCACCCTATTCATATTGATGATTTGGCGGTTGATTATCCGGAGTTAAAAATCGTGATTTGCCATGTGGGTAATCCTTGGATTAAAGATTGTATGGAGGTCGTTTACAAAAACAAGAACGTTTATGCAGATATATCAGGGTTGGTATTAGGTGACTTCTCTGATAAATTTGAACGCTACATGAAAAAGGAAATAGAAGAAATGATCACCTATGCTGGTGACCCACGATATCTTCTTTATGGAACGGACTGGCCCATTTCTAACATGAAATCGTATTTGAAATTCATGAATCAATTAGACTTAACTGACGAAAAGAAAGAACTAATTCTCTGGAAAAATGCTGCTGAACTTTTTAAGATTGATGTAAGTAAGCTGAAATAGCTCTTGGTTTGGTTTTGGCTTTTGGCTTTTGGCTTTTGGCTTTTGGCTTTTGGCTAAATAAAAAGTAAATTTCAACTAAGATATTTTTATAATAATATGATCACCGCGCACAGCGCTTAGTGCATAAAGTACCACCCAAAAAACAATTCATGAAAAACCCTGAAAAAGACCGTTTAGCCCAACAACATACCAAAGAAAAAGACTGGTTAAAATGGGGTCCATATTTAAGTGAACGCCAATGGGGTACGGTACGTGAAGATTATAGTGCAGGTGGCGATGCTTGGAACTATTTTCCGCATGACCATGCCAGAAGTCGTACTTTTAGGTGGGGCGAAGATGGTATTGCAGGTATTAGCGATCGTTATTGCAACATGTGCTTTAGCATCGGTTTATGGAACGACAAAGACCCTATTTTAAAAGAGCGCCTTTTTGGGTTAACAGGTCCGCAGGGTAACCATGGTGAAGATGTAAAAGAGCTATATTACTATTTAGAAAATACGCCCTCGCACTCGTACATGAAATATTTGTACAAGTATTCGCAGAAAGAATATCCGTACAATCAATTGATTGAAGAAAACCAAAAACGGAATAGGAAAGAGCTGGAATTCGAGTTATTAGATACCGGTATTTTCGATGACAACACCTATTTTGACGTTAGCACAGAATATGCAAAAGGTGATGAAACCGATATTTTTATTCAAATTACCATTACAAATAGAAACTCAAAACCAGCCCCTATAACATTATTGCCACAAATGGTGATGCGTAATCATTGGTCATTTAAAAAAATGCCAAAAAAACCGACCATCACTCAAAAAGGGACAAAAGCTAACCCATTTGTTCACATAGACCACCCTTATGTAGGTAAGTACAATCTTTATTTTCAAAAGGCAGCGCAGTTATTCTTTACAGAAAATGAAACTAATAGAGAAAAGGTTTATAAGGATAAGAATGATCATCCGTTTAAGAAAGATTTGTTCCATACCGCTGTCTGCAACAATGATTTTGAGTTAGCAACAAAAAATAATTCAGGTACTAAATTTGCGCCGTTATATCAAGTCATTTTAGATGGTGGAGAATCAAAAACATTCCAACTTCGTTTAACCGAAGAAACACTTGACACACCATTTTCAGACTTTGATTCCATATTCAAAAAAAGACAAAAAGAGTGTGCTCAATTCTATGATGAAATAGCCCCTAAAGCTACCGAAGACCGAAAGGCTATATTAAAACAAGCTTTTGCAGGTTTACTTTGGACGAAGCAATATTACAATTACGAAGTTGAAAAATGGCTAGATGGTGATTACAAAACCACTCCGCCGCCAAAAGAAAGATTAGAAGGTCGTAATAGCCATTGGAAAACATTGCGTAATCACGATATACTTTCTATGCCAGATGCTTGGGAATACCCGTGGTATGCTGCGTGGGATTCTGCATTTCATTGTGCATCGTTCGCCTCTATAGACCCAGAGTTTGCGAAAGACCAGTTGCTATTGTTCACCAAAGAATGGTACATGTCACCTAACGGACAGATACCAGCTTATGAATGGAATTTTAGTGATGTGAATCCGCCAGTTCAAGCATGGGCAACTTTACAAATTTATGGTACCGATAAATCTATAACCGGCGTACCAGACATTAAGTTTTTAAAACGAATGTTCAATAAACTATCGCTCAACTTTAATTGGTGGGTAAATCGTTTAGACAGAAATGATAATAATGTTTTTCAAGGCGGATTTTTAGGACTTGATAATATTGGAGTTTTTGATCGCAGCCATGGTGTACCCGGTGGTGGTATATTAGATCAAGTAGATGGCACTGCTTGGATGGCCATGTACAGCTTGAATATGCTTGAAATTAGCTTGCGTATTGCCGAACATGACAATTCTTATGAAGATATGGCAACGAAGTATTTCGGACATTTTGTATTCATTGCAGAAGCTTTGAACAAAATGGATACTGATAAGGCCAACACTTGGGACGATGCCGAAGGTTTCTTCTATGACCGTTTAATTTTACCTGATGGGCAATCCACTACTATAAAAGTGAGATCTATAGCCGGCATGTTGTCACTGGCAGCTGTTCTTACTATTAAGAAAAGTGTACTAGATAAATTCCCGAAATTCAAGGCAAGTGTTCTTTGGTTTAAAAAATACCGTGCAGAAACACTTAAATATGAGGTGATACAGCAGTATGAAGAAAATGGGGACCTTTTATTATCATTAGTGCCAAAAGATAGAATGCAAAAATTGGTGGCAGCACTTTTAGATGAAAAAGAATTTTTGAGTGAATTCGGTATTAGATCCTTATCGAAGGTGCATGAGAAAGCATATCAAATTCATATCGCCGGAGTAGATTATTCTATCGATTACGAACCTGCAGAATCTACCGTATCGCTCTTCGGCGGTAACTCTAACTGGCGCGGACCAATTTGGATGCCCATGAACTACTTATTCATTCAGGCATTACGTGAATACCAATGGTATGATGGTAATGATTTTCTTTTTGAATACCCAACAGGAAGCTCGAAGTTGCTCAATCTAAAACAAGTGAGTGATGAATTAAGCAAGCGTCTTATAAAGATGTTCGAAAAAGATGCCAATGGTAACCGTGCGATCAACAAGAACTATGAGAAATATTACCAAGACCCTAATTTTAAGGATTTGATTTTATTCTACGAGTATTTTCACGGAGAAAACGGTCGTGGATTAGGTGCAGCCCATCAAACAGGTTGGACGGCCTTAGTCGCCAACCTAATTGAACAGCTAGACGAAAAATAGTTCTAATTCACTATCATAAAAGTTAAGATACCGGCAACATAGCCAATAAACGCCAGCAACGATATATTCTTTAGGTACCACATAAAATCAATTTTAAGGATGCCCATTATGGCAACACCTGCTGCTGATCCAATGATAAGAATACTACCGCCTGTACCTGCGCAAAAAGCCAGCAGTTCCCAGAAATCAGAATCTGGCGGGTAGGTTTCTAAACTATACATACCCATGGTACCAGCAACCAATGGCACGTTGTCTACAATCGAAGACAAAACTCCTATGATGGAGTTAACCGCATAGATGCTCTCAAAATTAGCATCTAACAAGCGTGACATGTCGGCTAAATGTCCGGCGGACTGTAGTGCGCCAACCGCCACTAATATCCCTAAAAAGAATAGAATACTAGGTGTATCAATTCTTCTCAATACATTAGAAATTGCTAAGGTTTTCTTCTCTTCTATAGTCTTGTTTCTGTGTAAAATTTCTGTAGTTATCCACACGATACTCAACCCTAACAATACCCCCATAAATGGTGGCAAGTGGGTAATAGTTTTAAATATAGGTACAAATAACAAGGCGCCAATACCTATAGAAAATACAAGATTTTTATCAAAATTACTCACTTCAAATCCGTGAGAATGAACATCATCAATTTCTGTAGATTTAGCGATATCGCCTTTAAACCGAAATGAAATAATTGTCAATGGCACTAACAAACATACCAAACTTGGTAAGAATATTTCTTTAATAATATGCATAGCGGTTACTTGACCGCCTATCCATAACATAATGGTAGTAACATCACCAATAGGTGACCATGCCCCACCCGCGTTCGCCGCTATAATTAGAAGACCTGCAAACATCCATAAATCTTTCTTTTCATGTATAAGTTTACGAAGTAATGCAGACATTACAATTGCCGTAGTAAGGTTATCTAGAGCAGCAGAAAGAAAGAAGGTCAATAGACACAATATCCACAATAACTTCACACGATTGGTGGTCGTGATCCTATCGGTAATTACTGAAAACCCTTCATGAGCATCAATAATTTCGACAATGGTCATAGCACCTAACAGAAAAAATAAAATTTCTGCAATTTCGCCTAAATTCTCCCGTAGACTTTCGGTTACAAAATGAATAGATTCATCACCTGGCATATCGGCGATGAACACATCTCGTCCTAAAATATAAATAACCCAACACAAGGTACCCGTTAATAAAGCAGTGGCAGCCTTATCAATTTTGACGGTGTGTTCTAATGCAATAAAAAAATATCCAACAACAAAAACAGCAAGTAGCGTTAAATACATGGCGAATAATTAAAAGTTAGCATCAGAAAAACCTAAACCGTATTCTTCGGTAGGGTATAAAATTCCTTTTTCCAATCTAAATATAGAATGATAAGGATCATCAATAATATCTAAATGTCCGTCTAAATCGGCATACACAATATTCGGTCTAGAAAGTGCAAAATGTAATCCGGCAGCGATACCCAATCCGCATTCATCTATACAACCTACCATTGCGTCTAATTTAGCCGCTTTGGCAACGGAGTTGATATGCATACCTACCCAAATACCACCTACTTTCTGTAGCTTAATATTCACCATATCTACACGCTCGTTCTGTGCTAGGCGAAAAGCATCGGTCAATGTTTTTAAGCTCTCATCTGCCATTACGGGTATACTCACCAAATCGGTTACTTCGCCCAGTCGTTCTTCTGCTTCTACTTTTGTAGGTTGTTCAAAAATTTCAATACCTATAGCAGCTGTAGCCTTTACAAACGCAACAGATTCTTTAACAGAGTAGCCCTGGTTACCATCGAAACGTAATTCGATATCAGGGTATTTCTCATGAATCAATCTCATTTTGGCAATATCTTCTTCAAGATCAGAACCGCCCTTTATTTTTAAAATTGTAAAACCTTGTTTCACATATTCACTGGCATACGACAACGTATCATCGATACCCATAATACCAATAGTAATACTGGTAGCAATGTGATTACGAAAACCGCCTAAAAATTTGTATAAAGGCACCTCAGCTTTTTTAGACATAATGTCGAACAAGGCTAAATCTACCATTGCCAATGCCGATGACCTTTTGCCCAATAGCTCTTTTAATTCTAATAACAATAAGGCGTAAGTAAAAGGATCTTTACCCAATAAATAAGGAATAATAATATTCTTTATAGCTTGGGTAACATCACCTGGCGATTCATTGGTAACCACAGGATCAGGTGCTGCACAACCATAACCCACAATTCTGGTATCGGTTTCAACCTTTAAAATAAAATTACTGGTACGGTCAATCGTTTCGTAAGCAATAGTATAGGGGTCTGATAGTTTAAGATCTAAACGCTCAAAAGAAATATTTGTTATTCTCATTTAATTTTCTCCATTAGAAGTGCGATCAAATCATCTGCCCCGTATTCTAGCACATCAAAAGCGGGAAGTTTTGTTTCTAAGGTAATAGCCTTACAAACATCAAGTATTTCACTTTTATCCATGTCTTCATGATTTATGGTAATCGCAATCACTTCTTTACCAGAAATAACCTGAATAGCATTTATTTGCTCTTCTAGCGAGTGCATTTTATAACCAGGGAATCCGTCGTACTCTACTCTTTTTGGTGCATGTTGCAGAATTACATAATCTGGTCTACCGGCAGCAAGAATTTCAAATCCGCCTGGGTAAGCAGGGTTCATTAAACTTCCTTGCCCTTCAATAACAATGACATCTGGATCTTCATTTTTAAAGGCACTTACAACGGCATGTTCAATTTCACCTGAAACGAAATCGTTTATACAACTATCCATCACCATACTATATTTAGCACCTTGCATCCATCCTGTTTGTCCGGTACCGATCATTTCTGCTTTTTTACCTGCATTACGAAATGCATGAACCAAAATCCAAGCAGTAGTCCGTTTACCCAAAGCAGAATCCGTTCCTAATACCGCTAATTTTAAGCAGTCAACTTTTTCAATATCACCTGTAAAAAAGTGTAATTGATCACGATCGGGCGTTTTTCTAATATCTCTGATCTTCACATTCTTCTCTTTGGCCAAAGCCACAAGTTCGGGATCATTGGTCAAGAAATCATGTAAACCGCTATCAACGTTCCACCCTTGTTGTAACGCTGCTTTAATGGTCGCTTTGGCAACTTGTGGCAACCTACCGCCATCTGGCGCAAGACCGATAACCAAATAACTTGGCATATTATTACTTGCCGTAAGTGCTACAATGGCAGCTTCTAAATCTTTATAAACAGGAATACCGTTCGGCCTACCATCTAAAACATCACCGGCATCTCTACCCGCATATTTCTCATCTAAAACACCCACAACTTCATAACGCTCGGTAAAGCGAACCAGCCCATGGGCCGTTTTACCATTCGGAGTATTAAATGCTCCCTCACAATATACCAGTGCTTTACCGTCAATAACTTTTTTCATCTATTTATTTAATTTTTTGCTGTGAGCACTGCCACGAAGCGGTCAGGCTCAAAATTCATTTTTTCGTCTAATTGTAGAAGTCCGATCAAACCCGCTGTCGATGCCGGTAAAATTCGAAATCCTTCCTTTTTATATAAAAGAGAAGTCATCTCTTTTAATTTTTTATCACTAATATTAAAAGCTTCACCTTCCGATTCTTTCAAAGCATATAATGCCTCTTCCCCATCGAAACTATGCCAGTTGATTAGTGGTTCGTTATATTTCGTTTCTTTAATTGCTGCCGGATTCAAATCTTTACAATGATCCAATCCTAACAAAAAGGACTCCACGATCGGGTTCTTATGAGATGATGATGCTGCAATCATTTTAGGTATACGAGAAGTCTTCCCTCTTTTATACAGATTTACGAATCCCCTATAAATTCCTGCAAACAATGTTCCGTTAGAAACAGGTACCGCACAGTATTTTGGCGCATCACCTAAATCTTCGAAAATTTCTTGAGCTATTAGAGCATAGGCAGATATTTGTAGCGGAGTGTTGGCGCCACCAGGGTTGGCATCGTACCAACCATGTGCTGCCGCCAATTTAGAGCTCTCGGTAACTACATCTTCATAACTACCAGGAATACGAATAATCTCTGCGCCCAGACTTTCCATTTCAACCACTCGATCGGTATGGTAACTTTCTGGAATGTAAATTTTACAGGCAATACCTGCTAGATCAGATGCCAGAGCCATTGCCACCCCGTAATTACCACAAGTGGCTAAACTTACAACAGAAAATTCGCGGCGAAGGGCATCATAAAGTTGAGCAAAGGCAATGCGATCTTTTTGCGTTCCCGTAGGGTTGTCGCCTTCGTATTTAAGGTAAAGCTGACGTACATTGAATTCTCGTTCTAAAGTTTTAGCACGGTGCAAACCCGTATCGCCCACTTCTAAACTTATAATATCTTCAAAACACTCTAACCGATCTACTAAAGATTTACTAGTATCTTTAACCATATGGCTAAGTTTACGTGCCTCTACGGACACTTTATTTTCAGCAGTTTTTACGCCGTCTTTAAGATTCATAAGCTATGTTATATTCTATTTTTTAAGGTACAGCATTTATATTAATAATCCTTTTTATAGTATCGTAAACTTTATATTAAAAAAAGGCACGCATAGGTAGTATATAATATGAAAGTATTTAAAAAATTAACACAGAATTTTACGCTATATATGACGACAAGGCGTATTTGTTACATTATTTAAACAGTTTCAAATAGCAAAAATTAACATTTTACTAATCTGTGCATAACCTAAATTTGACTACATTTTTAAAAACACAAAAATCAATGAGATCAACCCAAGTCTTTTTTCTTTTTTCTATCCTATTTTGCGTAAATGTTTTTGCACAAAATGAATTACCTATTCGCATAGATAATGCAAAGATCAAACCTTTACAAAAATTACTAGATAGTTCACTGCAAACCAATTTACGTGATGAATTGGCATCTCACCCAGAATGGAACGATCTTATTATACAAAAGAAAATGGCGGTAGGTCTTGTTGACCTTAGCAACCCAGAGCAAGTTCGTTTTGCCCGTGTAAATGGCAATCATATGATGTATGCCGCAAGTTTACCTAAAATAGCTATTCTTTTGGCAGCTATGGATGCTATTGAGAAAGGTGAATTAAAAGAAACCGCAGAAGTTAAAAAAGATATGCGCCTAATGATCAGTAAATCTGACAATGCCGCATCTACCAGAATGATTGACCGTGTAGGCTATGATAAGTTAGAATCGGTAATGACAGACCCTAAATATGCCTTTTATGACGAGCAAAAAGGAGGCGGACTCTGGGTTGGTAAACGTTATGGCGGTGGTGGTGACACCAATCGCGAGCCACTTAAAAATTTAAGTCACGCTGCAACGGTAACACAAGTTTGTAGGTATTATTATTTATTGGCGAACGGTAAACTAGTAAACCAAAAACGTTCGAAACAAATGTTGGATATTATGGAGGACCCAGAGTTGCACCATAAATTCGTAAACACTTTAGATAAGATTGCACCTAAAGCTAGATTGTTTAGAAAATCAGGTTCATGGCGCACCTACCACTCCGATTCTATATTGGTTTGGGGCGAAGATAGCAACCGAAGATATATTTTAGTAGCCTTGATCGATGATGCCAATGGTGAACAAATTATTAGAGATTTAGTGAAACCAATTGAAAAGGTGCTAAAAAAGCCAGTACTTTAGGTCTTGGAATACAGATTTCCATTTCTTGATGGTAGAAAAACTCATTAAAAAAATATTCGATGTACGTGAAGGCGAGTTCAAAGTATCACTTTGGATGCTCGCCTACATTTTTTTGGTCATCGCCGTTCTGCTTATTATCAAACCTACGGTCAATGCCCTTTTTCTATCAGAATTAGGCATTGAACAATTACCATTTGCCTTTTTATTGGTAGCAATTACCGCAATTGCCACTTCATATTTCTATTCAAAAGCAGTAGCAAAATTTCAGCTCAAAAAAGTAATCGAGGTTACTATTATCAGTTCTATTATTATATTAATAGGCTTGGGCATACTGCTTTCCCTAGATGTCGTGAGTGGCGTGCTATTGTACTTCTTTTATATATGGGTGGCTATTTATGCTGTATTGTCTGCATCGCAATTTTGGGTATTGGCAAACTTAGTGTTCAATATTAGAGAAGCCAAACGACTGTTCGGCTTTATTGGGTCAGGTGCCATTATCGGTGGTATTTTCGGCGGATATCTCACCTCTATTCTAGCCCCACTAATTGGTAATGAAAACTTAATGTTCGTTGCCGCACTGCTCTTATTCTTCTGCATACCATTACTTGGAAAAATTTGGAACATAAGAGTACTGAAAAATGGTAGCGTAAAAAAACACAAGTCGGCGACCAATATTTCAGAACCGCCCATAAAACTCATATTAAAATCTAAGCACCTTACCTATATCGCGAGTATTGTTGCGGTGAGCGTGGTCGTTGCCAAATTGGTAGATTACCTATTTAGTGATTTTGCCTCATCTGCTATAACCGATGCCGATGACCTTACTGCCTTTTTTGCTTTTTGGTTTTCGACCTTCAACCTATTATCGCTTGTTATACAGCTATTCTTTACGCATAGAATTGTGGGTATTTGGGGCGTTGGTTTTTCGCTTCTTCTATTACCCATTGGTATTTTCGGCGGAAGCATTTTGTTTCTTCTATTACCCGAACTTTCTGCCGTAGTGGTTATTAAGGCGATGGATGGTATACTAAAACAATCTATACATAAAAGTGCTTCGGAATTATTGACCCTACCGTTACCCTTCGATTTAAAAAACAGGACAAAATCGTTCATCGACGTCGTTGTAGACAGTTTAGCCACAGGTGTTGCCGGATGCCTTTTAATTTTCGTAGTGCGTGGTCTAAATTTACCGTCATTCTACATTGGTATTTTAATTATCGCCTTGGTTTGTCTTTGGTTGTACTTTATTTACAAAGTTAGAATAGAATATTACAAAACCTTTAGAACCAATTTAGAGGTGTTGACAGATAGTGGTAAGAAGACAAAAAAAATCTCCCATTCAAAAGTATCTATAGTATCTGGCATGCGCACGGTATTTAAAAACGGTAGCGAAGAGCAAATACTTTTCATGCTTGACAAATTAATGGAGATCAATGACAAACGCTTTGCAGATGATGTAGAACTATTGTTAGAACACCCGAACAATAAAGTAAAATTATCGGCCATACAGAACTTGTACTTTTTAAACTCTAAAAGTATGACTGCCGAGGTCTCTGAACTATTAAAGATCGACGATCGAGAATTGACCATTGCAACCTTGGCTTATGTATTAAGTTTCGCGCATAAAGACAAATCGTATGTGTTCGATGCTTATTTAGAACATTTAAATGAGCGAATTGCCATGGCAGCATTGTACTGCTTGGCGAGAGCTGCAAAAAATAATTATTCTTTAAAACAACGTTACGCTTTACTAGACCGCATTTCTGCGGTGTTAAAAAATATTGAAACCAACGAGAAAGATGTATCGTACGTAGAAGCGGTTATCGAAATATTAGGTGTGGCGAATATGCCCATTTTCTATAACAAACTTGTTGCCTTTTTAAAGCATGATAATGTAGAAGTAGTGATGACAACGATAAAGGCAATCGGTACCGCAACAGACCCTACCATGGCGCAATATATCATTCCATTTATTGAGCAGAAAAAATACCGCCCTGCTGTTCTAGAAGGGTTTAAACTATACGGGCAACAGATTTTACCCGTGCTGCGCAAGAATGTACAAGAACGCCTGCAACCGTTATCTATATTGCGGTTTATACCTGCTGCCATGCAATCTTTCCATTCTAAAGAAGCTGTGCATCATTTATTGGCGATATTGACAGACAATGACCTTACGGTTCGTTTAGAAGTTGTTCGTGCACTGAGTGCCATAAGGGCAACTCATCCGCAGTTAAAATTCAATCGCTACAAAGTGGTCTCTGTAATTTTTGATGAATGTAAATTGCATCATCAGACCTTATCGTCTATGCATACCCAAATTATTATATCGTACCGAAATAGAAACAAATCGAAGAAAGAAATTGGCGATGCCGAACGAGATGCTAGAACCAGTTTGTTAGAATTATTGGAACGTCGTTTAGATTCGGGATTAGAACGTATTTTTAAGCTTTTAGGGTTGCGCTACCAGCAAAAAGATGTAGCCATTGCCTACGAAGGGTTATTGAGCGAGAAACAAGAAGCGCAGCATAATGCCATCGAATTTTTAGACAATCTTTTAACGGGAGAATTAAAACGTAAACTGTTACCGATTATTGAAGAATCTGCATTGGATATCTCATCTGAAGAAGAACTTCAAAAAATAAAACACAAAATACCCACAGAATTAGAATGCTTTAAACTGCTATTACAAGGCAATGACCTTAAAATTAAACTTGCCGTATTATACCTGATTACGCAACAAAAAGAACCCCGATATTTAAGTATTGTCGAAAGCCTTCTTAATGATGAAGATCCTAAAATAAGGAGTTTTGCACTAGAGGCATTTGAAGCTATAACTAAAAATACATAGTTTGATTATACAAAGGTGATTCCCTGCTTTGCACAAATTTCGGCTACCTTTTCAAAATCTGGTGGTCCAAGTGGTAATTCAGCGAGTTCTATAAACATCAATTCAATTCCCGCAGGTAGTGCAGAAGTAATCATTTTAGCTTTTTCCGTACCTACTACCTTCCAAGTATGTGGCACTCCTTTTGGGGCAAAAGCAATATCTCCTGTTTTTAATACTATAGTTTCTCCGTCAATAATAATTTCGACTTCGCCTTCAACGACCCTAAAAATTTCATCTTCTTTCGTGTGTACATGGGGAGGAATACCAACACCAGGTTCTACATTATCTACCCATTCAAATATTTGATTGTTCGTTTCTGTCCCCAGTAATTTATGCGTTTGAATATCCCCGATTACATCGAATACATCTCCATCTGCATCTCGAATTACTTTTGGTTCACTATTTGTTAAAAGCATCGTATCATCATCTTGTTTTTTACAGTATATAAACCCTGAAAACAATGCATAACTAATTCCTGCCCCCGATGTCTTAATAAAATTTTGTCTGTCCATGGTTATATTTTAATACCAAAGTAGGTATTTAGTATCCCCACTAAAATGTGAAAAACACGGTATAACCCTAGAATTTAGGAACTCATACTCTTTCTTAAGATAGATGGCGTTGCACCTGTATGAGTTTTAAAAAAATAACTGAAATAATCTGGCGTTGAAAACCCGAGATCATAACTTATTTCTTTTATGGTTCTATTAGTGAATTTTAAAGCATAACGTGAACGAATTAGCAACTGCTCAATAATAATACTTTTAGAGCTCACGTTCAGCACTTCTTGAACACACTCGTTTAAATATTTGGTGGATATATTTAAGCGTGAGGCATAATAACCTACTTCATGAGAAGCTTCGATATTTTGATCAACTAACTGCTTAAAAGAATATACAATATTCGCTTTGGTATGATTCATTTCAATGATAGACTTGATGTTACATTGACCATCACAGTACACAAAGAAGGTATTCAATAAAGAAATCAAAGCATCTTCTTTATTGTTTAAGTGAGAACCTAAAAGCTCATCTATCATTTCCAAAATAGCTTGAGTTCTTTTCTCGATACCAGGACTCAATTTAAACAATGGAATGGTATCAGTGTTAAAGAGCCTGACTTTATTGATGTGCAGTTTACTCAATAAAGGATGACTTAATACCTCTTGCGATAATTGCAATAAATAGCCTGCATTTTCAGCATCTTCTTTGACATACAATTTCCATTGCACTTTTTTATCCAAGAAAAAAATAGAATTTGAAATATTAGCGTAAAGAACACCATCTATTTCAATTCCTTTTATTTCATCTTTGATCCAGCAAACGGTATAGTCAGAAATATTAGATTCGTGGGAAACATTTTTGACTATTTTCGATATGTTTATGGTATCGTTTTTCATCAGTAAAATGTTGATTTAATAAAAATGGCTATGTAAAAGCACACAGCCAATTATCTAATATACAATATTTTACAATACATTAAAACTATGAGTTATCTTCCAACTCCATAATCAGATTAGCTACCAATGCAGTCCACCCGGTTTGGTGTGATGCTCCAAGACCTTTACCGGTATCCCCGTCAAAGAATTCATAAAAGAAATGCTCCTTTTTAAAATGTTCGTTTTTTGTAAACACTTTTTGGTCATCATCTGAGTGATACACAAATTTACCATTGGCATCAGGTCCGAACAATTTAATCAATCGTTTAGAAATCTCATTTGCAATCTCGTTCAAGTTCATTTTTTTACCTGATCCTGTCGGAAACTCATACACATATTCCTTACCATAATACAAGTAATATTTACGTAGCGACTGTACGATCATATAATTTAAAGGCAACCAAATTGGTCCACGCCAGTTAGAGTTACCACCGAACATATTAGAACGGCTCTCGCCAGATTCGTACTGAATTTGGTGATGCCCGTTATGCTGAAATATATATGGGTGCTCTTCATGATATTTAGAAAGTGAACGAATACCATAATCTGACAAGAATTCTTTTTCATCTAATAAACGAGCCAACAATTTCTCTAATCTAAAACCACGCATAATGGAGAATAGATAATTACCATCTGAATTAAATTCTTCAATATTCGAAATTAAGGACGCCAGATCTGGTCGTGTACGCACAATTTCTGCAGCTCGTACTTTGAAATTCTTTAGTTCATCGAATAAATCTTTATGAATAATCTCTACTGCGAACATGGGTATAATACCAACCAAAGACCTTACTTTTAATCTGTCGGTTTTACCGTTAGACATTTCTACTACATCATAATAGAAATTATCTTCATCGTCCCATAGCGAAATATCTTTTTGTCCAATATGATGCATTGCCCAAGCGATATTCAAGAAATGTCTAAAAAACTTGGCAACACTATCCTCATAATTAGGGTTAATGGTTGCCATTTCTAATGACATGCGTAACATATTCAAGGTAAACATTGCCATCCAACTAGTAGCATCTGCTTGTTGCATACGAGTAATACCTTCGGGCATGTGGTTACGGTCAAAAACTCCGATATTATCTAAGCCTAGAAATCCGCCTTCAAAAAGGTTGGTTCCACTTTTATCCTTCTGGTTTACCCACCAGGTAAAGTTCACCAATAATTTCTGGTAGGCTTTTTCAAGAAAATTAAAATCTCCCTTGCCGTTGCGTTTTTTGTCCTTTTCATAAACCGTCCACACTGCCCAAGAATGTACAGGTGGGTTTACATCGCTAAAATTCCATTCGTAGGCCGGTATTTGTCCGTTAGGGTGCATATAACTTTCCTTAAGCACCAACAGTAATTGCTCTTTTGCAAAATAAGGGTCAATTTCTACGAATGATGCCATATGAAAAGCAAGATCCCATGCGGCATACCAAGGGTACTCCCATTTATCTGGCATTGAGATAACATGACGATTGGTCAAATGCTCCCAATTAGCGTTTCTAGAATCTTTTCTATATGGCTTTGCTTCGCCCGGACCGCCAAAAAGCCATTTATAAACATCGTAGTAATAGAACTGCTTCGTCCAAAGTAAACCGGAAAAGGCTTTTTTGGCGATTTCTTGCTGTTGAACAGGTAGTTGTTTATTCAAGATATCCCCATAAAACTCTTCACACTCTTGAATTCGTTTTTCAAAAATAGCATCGTAACTTCCCCAAGGGTCGGCAAGTTTTCTTTTACTAAGGCGGACTTTTATTGTTTTCTCTTCTCCAGATTTTAGGCGGAGTTTATGCCAAACGGCGAATTTTGATCCTTTTTTATCAGGATTTACCGAAGCTTGCCCATCAATTACATGATCATTGATACCATCTTTTACATAATCGACCTCATTAGGTACACCGTAAATACGTTGGTTGTTCGTTTCGTTTTCACAGAACAGTTGATCACCATTTTCATGATAAAAATAGTAACGCCCATTTCGCGTGCTACGAGATTGTACCGAATTATCTGAAATAGATTTCATCTCAGGACGTTCAAACCTCTTATTATGTTTCCAGAAATTACGAAACCATAAATGCGGAAGAACGTGAATATTCGCAGCTCTCGGACCTCTATTTATAACTGTCACTTTCATTAGAATATCACCAACATCTTCTTTGGCATATTCAATAAAACAGTCGAAATACGTATTATTCGTAAACGCCTTGGTATCTAAAATCTCATATTCAGACTCCTCACGACTTCTACTTTTATTCTTTTTTACCAGCTCGGCATATGGAAACTTCTTCTGCGGATACTTATATAGATATTTGGCGTACGAATGCGTAGGCGTTGATACCTGATGAAAATAAAGTTCTTTTACATCTTCACCATGGTTACCTTCATCATTGGTTAAGCCGAACAGGCGTTCTTTTAAAATAGAATCTTTTCCGTTCCAGAAAGCAGGCGCAAGACATAGAATTTCTCTAGAATCGCAGAATCCGCCAATACCTTCTTCTCCCCATCTATAGGCATTACTACGTGCTTTGTCATGACCAACAAAACTCCATGCATGCCCTTCGGGACTATAATCTTCTCTTACCGTACCCCATTGGCGCTCTGCCAAATAAGGACCCCATCTTTTCCAGTTTTTATAATTATCCTCAACGGCTAATCTTTGTTCCTCAGCATTCTTATGGACCATAAAATCTTTTTCAATTATAACTATCTTCTTTCAAACTCAACTGCGCAAAGAGCAAATAAAAAGTTTGACAAATTTAATGTCCTACGAAAGACAAAACGTTAAAAATACTATTTGTTATAGTATAAGATTGATTAACGCATTCAACAAGTGAATAGTATTACTTAATCGCAACTATTCAACCAATTACATTGTTAACTTGTTAAAGTTAATACTGTTAAACTGTTAACCTCACAATTAATAATGCGGAAGAATATAGGCATTTTATAACATATTGTTATAAATTATATCGATTGACTTTAGAAAATAAAAAAAAGTGGTGAAATTAAATTCGCCAAGGGGGATTCAGTCTATTCTCACCACCATAAAATAATATAAGTTGATTACCGTCCAGGTCTTTTAAACGTGCCTCTCTCCACAACCACCTTTGATCTGTTGGTTCTTGATCAAATTGTATTCCGCTATTTTTAAGATGCTCGACCTTCTCATCAATATCATCACATTCAAAATAAACATATACACCATCTCCTTCAGGTAATTTAGCGACTAGGTGAATAGAAAAAGTTGAGTTCCCATCAGGACATTCAAATCTTGCATAATTAGGAAGCGATTTTACAATCAATTTTAATCCTAATTTTTCATAGAATGATATTGCTTTCTCGACATTTAAAGAAGGAACAGTTATTTGGTTTAGATTCATACAAGCAATATAAAATTATCACTTAAAACATAAAAACTAAAACTGCTCTTTAACCAATTCCATATTAATTACTGCACCTACCATAGTACCCGATGCTACAGAGTTTGCTAATGAACGCATCTTTATACTATTATCGCCACAAGCGAATACACCTTCAATTGTAGTTTTGTACATGCCATCAACCTGAATGTAACCTTCTTCATTTAATTCGCAACCCAATGCATCAGGTATATCGCTATGCTGAACAAAAGGCAAGGCAGCGTAGAGTACATCGTACTTTTCTTTACTTCCGTCTTCAAAAACGATATTGTTTACATACCCGTTCTCATGTTCAACCTCAACAATTTTCTTCTCTAGGACATCGATATTATTATCTTTTAATTTGCTCAATTGTTCTGAAGAAAAAGAAGCTGGCTCATTATTCAGTATACGAATATCTTTGGTAAGATTGTTTACCATAGGTGCTAAATGATAGGCGCGCTCACCGTTTGCTATAATACCTGTCTTTTTATTTCTAATCTCATAGCCATGACAATATGGGCAATGAACAACAGAGATACCCCAACATTCAGCAAAACCCTTTATGTTGGGCATGATGTCTTTAATGCCGGTAGCAAAAACTACTTTTTTAGCGGTATACGTTGCTCCCGTTACCGTGCTAACAGAAAAGCCATTTTCATTCTTTGAACCGCCAACTGCTTTGTCATCTATGAAGCTTACAGTCTCATATGCTAAAACTTGAGACTTTGCTATCGCACTAATCTCGCTGGGGGTTTTACCATCTTGTGTTAGAAAATTATGTGAGTGTGGTGTTTGCCTATTACAAGGCTTACCGCTATCAATTACCAATACTTTTCTTAACGACCTACCTAAAGACATCGCTGCTGCTAAACCAGCGTAACTACCACCTACTATGATTACATCAAAATTATTTGTTGCCTGCATATTCTTTTAATAAAATAGATTTAAATGAATTATTCCATTAATACTGACTAGTAAAACGCTACATGATTTGGCTTCACCTAACTCATTATTGCAACTCAATCGCATTAATAATTATCGGCAAATATATAAATAATTTGTATTATTGCAACTCAATCGCATTAAAAGATAATTTTATATGAAAAGAAGAAATACAGCAACAAAAGATGCCGTGCTTTCCGTTATAGAAACTTCTGGCAAAGCCATGAGTCAAACTGCGATTGAAGAGAAAATAGGTGTTGCCATAAACAGGGCAACTATTTACCGTGTTTTGAATCGTTATTGCGAAGACGGAATTTTACATAGAATTGCTGCAGACAATGGTAGGCAATATTTCGCCATATGTGTAAAGTGCGATAAAGCTGAAGAATCTCCACATCATTTTCATTTTAGATGCGAGAAATGTGATACTATAGAATGCTTGCCTATACCTGTTAATTTCGCTCTGCCCAAAGATTATCAACTAACACAAGTAAACTGTGTGCTTTCTGGAGTTTGTAAAGATTGCGCTTAATATTAGCTCATTAAGAAGTAGTGTTACCCACCTTGTCCGTTCTCTAGGTTGATAGAAAAATAGTAATCAACCACAGTATAGAGTATCAATACCAATAATTGAAGAATTAATAGGTAACCCGCTTTTTTCTTCAAGAAAAACAGGGTTGAAAAGACGATTAAAAACAAAATATTAATAGTCATAAAAATCGGGAAGATGACCTCTTTATAAAACCGGTCAAATTCTGTCAAATGATCATCTGGGAAACCTACCATAGCATTTGTATAATATAATAGACCAACTACAATCAGACTTATAAGAATACCAATACCAGCAAATTTACGCTCCCTTATTATTTGCATACTACACTACTTTAGTTTCTGTCTTTTTATAAACCAGTTCAAGAATAAAACAAAAAACAATAATACCCAATGCGGTTAACACCCCTACTTTATTCTCAGAAAACTGCTGAATAATTAATGTCGTAAAAGCCAATAAACAAAGTACACTCGCCAGCAAATGAACATAACTTCTAGATTCTAGTTCTTTGTGCCTTTTGTAACCAATATAATTAACGATACAAAAAATCAACAAAAAGCCTGCACTACCAGCTGTTGATATACTTTTCAGATTAAACAGATTAACCAATGCAATTGACAGCAATGCCGTTATTAAAAACCCTACAGGTTTACCCCAGAACATATGGCAAAAATACTTCGGCAACTCGTCGTCTTCTGCGATGTCATAATTAACCCTGCCACTACCTAATACAGTAGCATTAATTGCCGAAAAAGTAGAAATCAAAGCCGTAACGGTCATTACGGTAAAACCAATTTGCCCTAAAGTTGGCTCTGCAGCTTTTGCCAACACATAATCTTGGGCATCTGCTATTTGATCAAATGGCAAGGCACCAACGGTTACAATAGCAATTAGAATATACAATATGATTACAAAGCCAACAGCACCAAAATAAGCCTTGGCCGTATTCTTCTCTCTATCTTTTAAATCGGCTACGGAATTTGCAATTAATTCAAAACCCTCATATGCAACAAAAATGACCATACCACCAGAAAGTATGAGCATGGGGCTCTCCCAGTTTTCGGGTGATAATTGTTGTAAATTTTCTGGATGAGCAGATAACCCATAGAAACCTACACCAATAAATGCCACCAGAATACATAGTTTTATGATTACTGCCATAGACTCTATCTCACTAACCAGCTTAACGCTTAGATAGTTGATGAGCAGTGCAATTAGTAATATGGATGTTTGAAATATACGTGTGTCGATTTCTTTTGAACCTGAAACCGAAAGTAATTCGGTCGCATAGGATCCAAATGCCGATGCATAGAGTGCTAGCATAACAATGTAACTGATCCATAACAGGTTATTGATACCACCAGCGAAAATTCCGTTTCCAAAATGTTGATGTACAAACTTTACTGTACCACCATTTTCTGGATATTTCTTTGAAAGTTTAGCATACGAATATGCGGTTAGCAATGCAATTATACCTGCCCAAAGAAATGCGACCGGTGTTGCACCTTTAGCCAAGGCCACCGCAAGCCCAAGAACGGCAAAAATACCGCCACCGACCATACCACCTATTCCTATAGAGATAGCATCTTTGAGTCCGATTTTCTTATCCATTTTTCTGTTCTTTATATCATATTATTAATTGCGCACATCAGTTTCTAGAATGGCGTACTCAAAACTATCTGACCATCCGGTTTGCAACGGGAGAATCTTCCGCTTTCGACCTTCTTGTTTCATCCCTACTTTTTCCATCACTTTTGCCGAACCTATATTAGCTACTGCACAGCCTGCTTCTATTCGATGTAGCTGAAGCACATTGAATCCGTAGTTCAAAACCGATTTTAAAGATTCTGTTGCATAACCTTTATTCCAATAATCGAGATGTAATTTATACCATACCTCAGCCCTCTTATATTTTTAGGACCTAATCTTAATCCGAATAAACCAATAAATTCACCATTCGTTTTATGCTGAATAGCAAAGGTGTAATTTCTGATTTCTGTAGCGTTATTATCCTCAATCCAAGGTGTTATGACCTCGAGAGTTTCTTGTAAATTTTCAGGAATACCAAGAGTATTAAACTCGTCTGTTTCTGGAAAGGAATGTAAGCGATGAATAACTTCTACATCTGCCACCTCAATTAGCCTTAATTCTAATCGATCCGTTTGTATTTCGAGTTTATTCATTGCTGAAATGATTGGTATTGAAACTATAATTATACCTTCAAATATAAGTGTTGAAGATTTTAGTTAACAGGCAAATAAATGACAAAAGTAGAACCTTCGCCTTTCTTACCAATGGCATGAATATAACCATAATGCTTTTCAACTATCTTTTTACAAATGGAGAGGCCGATACCTGTGCCAGAATATTCGTTTTTTGAATGCAACCTTTGAAAGACCTCAAAAATATTACTAGCAAACTCAGGCTCAAACCCAATACCATTATCAATAAATGATATTTTGTAATAGTACTCTGAATTCTTACTAAAGTTTTCTCTAATTTCTGAATTACGCACTTTTTTAGAGCTAATGATTATTTTGGGAGCTACATCACTTTTGCCGTATTTGATAGAATTACTGATCAAGTTCGTACATAATTGCTCTATCTTAAAAGGTATGCCCTGAATAATTGGCAAATTCTTGTATGAAATAGAAGTATTCGTTTCTTTAATGAGCTGCGATAGTTCATCTTCGATTTTTAGAACAGTTTCATTCAAAGAAATACGCTCAAATTCTGAGTTAATTTTATCTATTCTTGAGTATGAAAGTAAGTTCTGTATCAATTCTCGCATTCTAAAAGTACCGGATTTTATTTTTCCGAAATAATTTTGAATACTAGCGGGCATGCTTTTTTCACCCTCATCTTCTATTCGAGAAATAAACATTTGAATTTTACGCAAAGGCTCTTGTAGATCATGACTTGCCACTCTATTAAAAGACTCTAGCTCTTCATTACTATGCTTCAATTTTTCATAACTATCAATAAGCGCCCTATCTTTTTCTACACGGGCGGTAATATCCTGCACAATACCCACCGAAACAGGTCTATTATCTATTTCAACATATTTGCCTTTTAGATCTAAATGTTTTACCCCTTTTTCTATAGTTTGCACACGATATGCAAAAACAGTAGATGCACCTTTCTCTATGTCGTTAGTACTTAAAGATTCGAAAATGGCAACATCATCTGGGTAAACAAATTCTTTATAAGAGTTAAAGGTTACCTCAAAGCTATTGGGCTCGACCCCAAGAATTCTATAAAAATTATCAGAAACCGTTGCTGTACCGTCATCTAAATACCAAATAAAACTACCGACACCAGCTACATTTTCAGCTTCTTTAAAAATGGTATTCTGTAAACTAAGATTATCATTGAGCTTTTGAAGATTTTTTTCTGCCTCTTTAACCTTTGTAGTATCCCAAGCGGTATTTGTAATTCCGTTAGCAGATTTTACAATGGTATTGAAAATGTATTTTTTTTCACCCTCGAAGGTATACACACTTTCATGCTCTTGAATATCGCCGCTTACATAACATTCTTTCATTAAAGCAAAGAGTCCATTCTCCAAAACCATTGGGTACATCTCTAACAAAGAACTGCCAATAATATCATCTTGTTCTGACCCTGTTACTTTCTCAATAGCATTAGAAGTATACCTAAATTGAAAATCGACAATGTTCTTATGTGCATCTAGTATAGGTTCAAAATGGCTAATAACATTGTTCGAACTTTTATAGACACCCTTTAAAAATTCTTCTGTTTCTTGTAATTTTTTATTCTGAATAAAAACCTGACTATTTACTTCTTGGATTTCACCTTTCTGCTTGTATATACTTATAAAGCCGATTAAAAAAATACCCAATGCCGTTAGCGCAACTAATAATGATGACATTGGCGTTAAGAACGATTGCGAGGTGTATTCCTCTTTACGCGAAACCATTAAATAGTTCTCTTCAGCGAGCATTCTATCTTTTATGATCTGAGACTCCGCCACAATTTTCGAAATCCGCTGATGACGCTTATAGCGCAAACCGTTATAATTAATAACAATACTATCTTTTACTTGTATACTATCAGGAGCTTTAGTATCATCATCAATGGCGGTAGTATCTATTTCAACCTTAATTTTATCTCGTAAAAGTTGTAACGCCTTAACGCGTTCTTGTTGGGCATCGTTGTCTGTAGTAAGTGTATTCAGCCTATCTAAAGACTGACCCATTTCTGTGACCACAATGACAGAAAGATTACTCTCTTCGGCTCCAAAAAGTTTTCTAAGCTGAATGGCCTCTACTTCTAAAAATTTAGAAGAAAGTTCTACAATGGTATGCTGTACCTCAAGCGTATGAGAAACCAAGTCTCCTGTTTTATGAAGTCTATTCACTTGCTTGTACCCTACACTAACTGTGTACAATAACAAGGCAATTGCCAAAACCAATAAAATAACATAGGTTTTTGTGGAACCAATAAAGGACTTTAACTTCATCATGGTCTCTCTAGAAAATAAGCTTGCCATTTTTAGTAACAGGTTTAAAGGGGGTATTACCGATCATTAAAATTTCAATGAATGAATATACCTCATTTTGGCATGATCATATTCAAATTTTCAAATAAATATGAAAATGAATTTGCATAACTTTCATATCTGCTGAAATACCACAAACCACCTGCGAGAATAGTGTAGTGAAGAATTCGAAATTCAATCAAAAGAAAATCCCCATTACGATGATCATCGAAATGAGGATTTTTAAATTATAAATTTTCTATTTAATCTTGAAGAGCCAATGCATCTTGTTCTTTTTCAGCACTTTTCTTCTGCTCCTCTACTATGTCTTGAATAAACTCATCTATTTGATCTTTTGTAACATTAGGCATACAAATAACATGGGTAATATCATCGGTCGCTAATTGCCATTTCTTTTTAATGGCATCGGCAACTTTAGGCAGTACAACGGTAATAGCCCCTTCATTCTTCCATGCATTAACGCCTATTTTTAGCAGCTCTTGCTTACAATATTCGGCAGTTTCTAAACTATGACGGTAACGCTCTTCTAAACCTTTAACGCCCATTTTCTTTATGGCGTACCACAGAAACAGTGGACTATGTCCGTTTCTTGATCCTGTAATGGTAGTGTCTAACGAGCCTATATATGAAATACCCCTTGCTATTCGATCTCGTAATGAGCGTTTAGCAATAATGACACCTGAAGGAAACGGAGACCCAATAAATTTATGACCACTGATTGAAATACTATTTGCACCATCTTGAAAATCGAACGGAATACGAGGCTCTATAAAAGGTCCGTAAGAACCTGCCAAAGCAGCATCGCAATGTATATAGTGATTTTGAATAGCCAATTTCTTTAAAATTCTTTTCACCTTAGAAACATCATCCTTAGCTTCGGTCATTGTCGTACCAAATGTGGTTAGAATAATAGCCGGTTTATCTCTGTTCAATTGCAAGGTATTCTCTAAATCATCATAATCTAGCTCGCCATTCTCTTGTGCCCTAATCGTAATACTTGGTAAGTTCAATAAATGAATATTTTTCTTTACACTGTAATGTGTAGATTCAGAAAAATATACCATTGCCTTTGGATGAGATTCTCTTGCCAAATACAAGCCGTACAAGTTACTTTCAGACCCACCATTTGTTACATACCCCCAAAAATCATTAGAATCTGCTCTGTATAATTTTGCAAAGAAATCGACCACTTCACGCTCCATTTCATGTGTTTGAACCTTATACGTATTATCTTCATAAGGATCACCTACGTTATTTATAGGATGCTTTAAAAACTCGTATAATCTTGAATAATCAAAATCTTTTGCAACTGGGTAACCTATAACCCTATCTTTCTCTTGAATTAGCTTGGTTAACAGCTCATCTATCTGTTGTTCATTATTCATATTCGCTTATTTAAGTACACGTATTTTAATACTGTAAAATTACAATTACTAATAATAAATTACTCTATATAAACTAAATACAGAATATTGAACTGATATACTTAATTTTACAGTTTTAAATAACTGTTTAATTCATTATTGATTTAAATAAAAGAAAAATAAACTGGTATGGATACGATTGATGGTAAAATATTGATGCAACTTCAAGAAAATGCAAAGCAAAATACTAAAGAAATTGCGGCTAAAGTAGGATTGAGCGTTACTCCTACTTACGAAAGAATTAGAAAGCTAGAACAGCAAAAAATCATTAAAGCCTATGTTGCCTTACTAGATAGAATGAAAATTGAAAAGAAATTAATCGCCTATTGCCAAGTGACCTTATCGAAACAACAGAAGAAACTGGCAGACAGTTTTAAAGAGCAGATTTTATTATTACCCGATATTATGGAATGCCATCAAGTATCTGGTAATTTTGATTACTTGTTGAAAATCGCTTTAGATGATATAGCGGAGTTTCATGAATTTATGAATGAAAAACTGTCTATTATTGACGGTATTTCTACCATACACAGCTCGTTTGTATTGAATTCTGTAAAAGATAGCACTGCTTATAATTTGTAACAAAAGGGAGAAAGAAGAGCTAAAGAGTTATAATGGCTGATTTGTTAACCTCTTTTAGTCTTCAATTACGGAAAAGATCACCTCTTTAAATTCCTCAGAGTCATCAACATCAAAAGGAATTGGTTCAAGATACGCGTGAAATTCATCATATATTTCTCCGGTCTTTTTTTTGATTTTATAGCTCGACTCTTGAGCATCAGATACTACTTCAATAGCATAAAAGTCCACATTATCACGAATTATCATATCATCTTCAAATCCATCTAAATTACCAATCGCTTGTTTTACAAAACTGATATGCTTTTTGATATCTTCTGTTAAGTTGAAATAAGGAATTGCTCGTTCTGTGGTAAAATTGTAAGGATTAGCAACGGAGTTTTTATATGTAGTTTGCGTAGTAATATTCACCCCTACATCAAAATAATTGATCTTATTTATAGGAAGGTATTTATATTGATTTCTAAACGAAACATAAACTTCCTCGCCATTTGACAAGACCGTAGCTGATGTAAAGTTTTCAAGACTTATAGAACCGCCAATTGAATTTAAGGCTGATGCTACTATAGCATCTTTACCCAATTTAAGTATCTCTGTAACCTCTTTCGACATTTTAGGATTTTTTTCTTGCGTTTGCTGCGCATGACAAACTGCAGCTGTTTGCATTAATAAAATAAGAATAAGGCTTGTGATAATTTTCATGTCTTATTCTTTTATTGAAGGGTTATCTAATTCACTATTCCCTACGTTGTAATTAGTTCTTTTTTTTGCCATTTCGTTTATGGCGAACCCAATTACCCAAAATAAAAATCCAATGAATTTTAGAAATTGATAGTCCGATAGAATTTCAGACATTTCTCCATTAGAAAGTCGGGAGCCTATTCTTGCTAGCACTCCAATTCCGAAAAAAATATATCCAATAATTTTAAAAATTTTTCCAATATTCATAAAAGAGAAGAAGTTTACTACTTATTGGTATAAAAAAGAATCTATTCGTTACAATTTTCGAAATAAAACTTGCTCAAACAAATGCTATCGTTTGTATGTAAGAATGGTTGCGAGTTATCTTACGCGAATTTTTAGAGGAAAATGAGCTACGGTAAACTTGTAACTACCTAGAGTTAAGTCCAAAATTGAGCAATTGTATTAATACTACTTAAGCATGATTCACATCATATTGCTGGTATATTCAGCAAGAAGAATAGAGAGAATTAATGTTATAGATTCTCTTAGCCTAAAAAGTTATTGTCTCAGGCTAGAGAAGAATTTGGTTGATTTTATCTCGGTTCTTTTATGTGCTTTCGTTATTTTTCAAGCTCTTGCTCAATTTCTTTTATAATGGTCTCAATTTCAGTCTTTAAACGTCCAAATAACTTTGATCCATTCGTTACTCTAGCCGATAAATAGTAAGCTAAAAGATAATTTTCAAATTCAGCTGATTCGAATATTTGTTTGTTATCTATCTTTTCGGAAATTGACTTGAAATCAAAATCCATATATCCTATATCCATCACGAGTTTTCGTATACTTCCTTTTTTATAAAAAATAGTACGTAAATTTTCTTCTGTGAAATCCATTGCATTTAACTGAATGTTTAAATAATCCAATGAGCTATTAAAAGAGGCTATATTTTGTCTTAAACTTTTATTCAAAAGGATATTGAGCTTACCTGAACTAATGATATCTTCTAAAACTCCTGTTGCAGGTATATAGCTAATTGAACTACCGAAAACAGGAGCGAACTTTTGAGAAATCCTCTGACTACTGACTGTGTCAAGCACATTTTTGTCAAATAAATTTAATAGATATTCAAGTGACGCTATACGTTGCTCATTTTCTTGAATAGAAGCATTTATTATATTCAAGTTATTTGTAAATTCTGTCTGTATAGATAATAAATATTCTTTCTCTAGACTTCTTTGTTCGTTGTAATTATTGTTATTATTAATCTGTAAAGCTATTAAAATACCAATAACAACAAGTATAATTTCTCCAACAGCATAAAGCAGATATTTACTGAATTTATTTTCAGTCAACATTTTTCGTCTAATTTTCCTAAAGAATTTTATCATTGATGTGGTTGGTTTTAATGAAGCGCAACATGCAAAAAATTGCAATCGATGTAATAACTAAGAAAGATACAATTTTCAATTAAAATCTATCTATATAGTTGATTTAAAAGCAAATAACACTTGAGTAAAAAAATATATTAACTGCATATTCTTAAAATTATATATTTTTTGATGAATCAAAAAAAATCAACACCTCAACATTACAAATAATGTTTTAGCCTTAAAAATAGCTCATAAAAAAACAGCCAGTATTTAAAAAATACTGGCTGCTTTCAATTAAAAAGGTAAATTAAGTTATACTACTCCTCCCCTAACTCGGTAATTTTCTTCTCGTATAGCTTTTTACTCTCTACAACGGCTACATTCAATTCTTGCATAATGCCATCTACACGACCTTCTATGCTTTTCATTTGATCATTGATGTTATCGAAAGAATTTAGCGCAGCTGCTACTTCTAATGCTTTTACCACCTCAACGGCATCGCCATGTAACAGTCTTAATTTATCTATAGCTTGCGAAGTGTTCGCTAAAGTACCGTTATATCTGGTACGGGCTTTTTCTATGGCACCTAATAGTGTTTTCTTACTCTTTTCATCGCTTAGGCTATTGGTCTGTGTTTCCATAGCTGTAAATAGATTAGCAGCTTTCTCTTTTAAATCTTCGTATTCTTTGTTCAAATTCTGAACACGACGATCTACTTTCTCCCAATCGCCATACACTTTGGCAAATTCTTTATCTTCATTTTTAGTGTCTTCTAACGCGCTTTTTAATGCATTTAAAGATTCTAGTCCTTTATTTACATTTTTATTGGCGGTCTCTTTTTTATTCTCAAAAGAGTTTACTTGAGACTTAAATTTGTCTTTTAAACGAATAAGATCTTCGGGACTTTTATCTTTCCAACAAGAAGTTAGGGTAAGTGCAATTAGGGCAACAAATAGCGTTCTTTTAAACATGTACTACTTTCTTTAGTTAATGGTACGCCAAAGATACATATTCTAAGATGCTTTAGATTTGAAAATGAAATGGTCAAAATTTTAGTTGTAGGTCACTAAAATATCTGCTGCTTTTTTCAAGTCAGGCGCTACAATTTCTGTTTTTGGTGCTAACGGATATTCTTGTTGACCAGGTCTGCCAATAAAGGCTGCACGCCACCCTGCCCAAAGTGCACCGGCTACATCCCAACCGTGGGCTGCTATGAGCATACATTCCTCCAGTTCTACGCCCATTTGTTTTGCTCCCCATGCGTAGGTCTCCGTAAAAGGCTTAAATTTTCCGGTTGGCTCTACACTTAGCATTTCATCAAAATACTCGATTAATCCGGCATATTCAAATTGCTTTTTTAATCCGCCTTTAGATGAATTGGTGAAGGCTACTAATTTGTATCCGGCATTTTTCAACTGTGTAAGTGCTTCTTTTACTTCTGGGTGCGTGGGTAAATTACCCATGGACTCAGCAATAATTTTGCGTGCCTCTTCTTCCGATATGAAAATATCAACATTTGCTGCCACCATTTCTAATGCGGCGGCACCAATATGCCCGAAGGGTTTGTATTGACCACTTGCCGAAGTCACTAATGAATATTGTAACATGGTCGTAAACCAAAGGGAAAGCAAATCTTCTCTTCCGCCTAAAGCTCCCCCTACTTTCTTTTGAACTTTTGTAAGATCCAAAAGCGTTTCGTTCACATCAAAGAATAATACTTTAGGTTTGGTTTTCATATTATGAAGATATTTAATATTTACTTTCGGTTTACTCTTGAAGCATCAAAAACTAATTTGCTAATCCAATTTTGTTAATGGTAAATTCCATTTCAGAAATATCAGTAGTTACTTCATTAATCCTAGAGTTGGTAAAATATAAATAACCCTGGAATATACTAAAAGTATCTGCCCATTTTATGGCATCACCTTCCACTAAAGTATGTATACTACCGTCTGGTTTGCGATACATAATTTTATTGTGTTCTAGATCGGCATAATATAAGTTTCCGTTTTCATCAAAAATCATTCCGTCGGGCGCAGATGTTTTGGTTTCAAAAGTTACTTCATTTTCAATATCTTTTTCATTGTCTAAAGTGAGTGCTTTTGTGGATATGCTATATAGACTATACCCCGAAAGGGCGTGATAGTATAGCTTGTGATTCTTAGTATCTAAAGCAATTCCATCTGAATTTACAGAATTTGTCCATTTCTTATTCTCAAAAGTTAAAAATTCCACTTCCGCTGCTGTAGAAGAATGGTTATCTAAAACTCTAGTGAACTTTTTAGTTTTTACATCTAAAATGACCAAACCAGAATTACCGGAATCTGTGAAGTAAATTTTGTTGTTCTTTTTATCAAGACGTAAGTCATTGATATAAGAATTAGCATGGTAAGCGTCTTCGTTTAAAATATAAGTGTGCTCTAATTCTTTTGTATTTATATCAAAAACAAAAACTCTAGGTGCATCTAAAACTTCTTGAAAAAGGGGACTTCTAGTATCTAAAACATAGATAAGATTATCGTATACAACAACAGATTGTACACCTATAAATTTATTCACCTCTATTTTGTCTCCTATTTCCCAAGAGTTCCACTCTTCATTTGGAAAGGGAGCGTTTGTACCATTTATTATTTCTACTACAGAATTTTTAACTCCTTTTCTCCATCTAGGAAAATTCGCAAAAATACGCCCATCATTACTCACGCTAACCCCTGTTACTTGTTGCCCTTTAAAAGAAACTATTTGTATGATTTTCTGCGTTTCCGTTTGTGCTATGACAGGGGTTGATTGTGATTTATTTTCTGTTTTTTCTTTGCAAGAAAAAAGTAAAACAAACAGAATAATGATATAGCTGAGATTTTTCATGATTTCAATCTTTTAAATAAGTACAAATTTACAAAAGCCAATATATTATAAGTAATTGGCTTTACAGATGGTTTTAATTTCATAGAGAGTATCTCTACATGAAAATCAGAATACAACTGTATGTATAGCAACAACCATCTTTATAATAATGGTTAGATTACCTAAATAGAATACTTTTGGCTTTTGGCTTTTGGCTTTTGGCTTTTAATAAATTACAAATCCCCTTATAAAAAATATAAGATTCTATTAAAGAGACATATAATTTGAGTTAATAAAAAGACAACAAATTATTTTTTAAAAAAGATAATTCGCATTAATTAAACTATAAAAATTTCATTTCTCTTGCTCCTGATTTTCTTTTTCTATTTGCTCATAAGCCCTGTTTAATTCTTCTTTTGTTGGTTCTGGCAACATTTGTTCTTTTGCCAACTGTGGCTCATAACTGAACTTGGTAAAAAATGGAAAATGATCAGAGCCATTATTATCCCCGAGTTTAACATCTAAAATCCTAAAATCTGGAGATGAAAAAATATGGTCTAGCGGCCAACGCATAATCCAACTCTTTGCATTGTACGTACTAAAAAATCCTCGTCCTTTCCTTAAATCTAATAATCCGCTTACTTTCTGAAATAGCTCTGTAGTCTCTGACCAAGCTACATCATTAAAATCTCCCATAACAATGACAGGAAATTTCGATTCTCTTGTAAGTTTCGCAATTTTCATCATTTCTGCATCTCTATCAACAGAGGTAGGATTATGTTGTGGCGTTGGTGGTGCAGGATGTATGGCGAACAATTGAATAGTATCTTTAGATTTCAAAATTATTTTTGAATGTATAGAGGGGATAGTGTCTTCTACTAAATATCTTACGCTAGGTTCTAAAAGTTCTAATTTGGAATAAAGGAGCATGCCATACGTATTACTTAAAGGAACTTCCACCTTATACAAATATTCTCGACTTAAAGACTTTGAAAATGCTTGTTGCCATGTTTTATCTGTTTCAGTAAATAATAAAATATCGGCATCAAATTTTTTAGCTTCATCAACAACAGAAACTTTATTATCATTTTTCTGTAATACATTTGCTGTATAAATATCGAATGTGGGTTTACTTTTGGAGCTACTTTGGAAAATCTCTTTTTTTGCAAATATAGTATATGGGTATACTTTTGCCATTTGAAATACAAAACAGCCGGCCAGGACAGTAACGAAAAGAATGTCGACTTTACTTTTTAAATTAAATCTAAAAAAATAGAGTAATAGTGCCAACATAGTCAAAACAGTTAATTGAAGATGTGGAAAATCAAAAACCCTAACTGTCCAGTGATCGGCTGCGATAAAAGGAAAGATGGTCAAAATTATTGCCAGCACAGCAAAAACTCGTAAGAACAATCTTAATTTTAATTTACTACTTAAATTCATAACTACATTTTTGGTGGTTGGTTTTACTTTATTTAGATAAAAGTGAATTGCGTCTTAGAAAATTCTCACAGGGTAAATTTTTAAAGGTTTAGTCCATTAAATTATCAATATGTACATTCTGATCTTGTTATAATTACAATCTTTTTTTGTCTAATATCAAATCCTGAACTAGTACTAATAAAAAAGGGACTTATATTAGTAAGCCCCTAAGTCATTAAACTGCACATAAGAACACTAACCATTATTATTACAACATATGCAGTTCAATTATTTGCAATTTTAATATTTAACGACCAACCTTATTATCTATATCCAAAAATAAATTGACCCTGAATATGATTAAAATTATCATTAATGGATATTCGTAAAAAATGAATTTATTCTGCACTTTGTTTTTATATGGCATGTACGAATATTTCAAAACATACTTTATAAATATTTTATTGGTCAAATTTTAAAATTACTTCAAACAATACACCACAAGTTCGATCACGATATAAGCAATATTTAAATTAAATGCATGCACTACCAATATGGTTAGTTATAATCTGCTTTGAGCACTTTACAGGAAGTAGGTTTTGTAATTTTAATGCTGAATAATTGAAATATATTTAACAATGGAACTAATGATATTAATCATGCCATTCGATACTAACACATCGATTTATTTAAAGAATCTAAAAATGGATTTGTAACCTTTTAAGTAGTGTATTACAACTAAAACTAATTTAGGTCTTGAAAATAAATGGTAAACGATACAATTTGAATATTCATCGGTTAATACTGGGAAGAATGATAATTGAAAGGCTTTCAATATTAAATACTAATTTTTAAAATAAGAATACTATGAAATGGCAAGGTAGGCGTCAAAGTTCAAATGTAGATGATCAGAGAGGTCAATCTAGTTCTAGAAGGAGTTTTAGTGGATTTAACCCTACACTACTCGCTCCAATAATAAAAATGCTTTTTTCAAAAACTGGCTTAATTATCGCTGGACTCTTCTTAGCATTTGTATTCATAACCGGTAACAACCCGTTAACCTTAATAAGTAACTTTTTAGGCGGCAACAGTCAGACTGTTTCTACAGAATCATATCAAGGTACTGAGATAGAGAATCAGCAAGCTGAGTTCAGTGCAACTATTTTAGCCAGTACCGAAGATGTATGGAATAGCCTTTTAGATGATTACCGCGAGCCTACTTTGGTTCTTTTTACAGGTTATGTATCGTCTGCTTGCGGCTCAGCCTCAAGTGCAACAGGTCCTTTTTACTGCCCTGGCGACGAAAAATTATATCTCGACTTAAGTTTTTTCCAAGATATGGAACAACAAATGAATGCACCGGGCGATTTTGCACAGGCTTATGTTATTGCACATGAAGTTGGACATCATGTTCAAAAACTAATGGGAATAACCGCCAAAGTCGATAGACTTAGAGGACAATTAAGTGAAACAGAATTCAACAAATATTCTGTTCGTTTAGAGCTACAAGCAGATTTCTTTGCAGGCGTTTGGGCAAATCGTTCACAAAGCATGACGCAAATGATGGAAAAAGGTGATCTTGAAGAAGCCTTAAATGCTGCAAATGCTATTGGCGATGATCGCTTACAAAGACAATCAACTGGCAAAGTTGTACCTGACTCTTTTACACATGGCACTTCAGAGCAGCGCATTAGATGGTTCAAAAAAGGTTTTGAGACTGGTGATATTTCTCAGGGTGATACTTTTAGCGCAACAGTACTTTAATTAACCAAGAACAACACACTATTTTTTTTAAAATGACTATATCCTTTTGCTAAAGATATAAGAAACTACCAATGCTACCCAAGCAATTACAGCTGCCATTTGTTCGCCGTCACTTACCATAATGTGTGCAAAAAATGCCAAGGTAACCGCAAAGAAAAATGCAGAGTATGCCCATTCTTTAATATGATGAAACTTAGGATTCCAAATTGCAAACAACCCTACCAACTTTGCCGTAGCGTACGGATATATTAAATACGTTGGGTAGCCCAAACTCGTAAAGGCTCCCTTAATATATTTATGATTAAAAAAATACATGCCTGCAGAAAACAGCATTACCAAGGTAAAAATACCAGTGGCTACGTAATAAATGATTTTGTTCGTTTTCATATTTATTGGTGGTTTAATTGGTTACGCGGTTATTGGTTCAACTTATTTAAAGCCGATACTATTTCCGATACTTCTGCGCGTTTTCTATAGTCTTCATCTAAAAAAGCATACTGTATTACCGCATTGGTATCAATCACATAAGTCGCAGCTAACGGAAGTTCATTAGTATCATCGCCGTTTACTTCGCTTAAACCAAAACCGGCTTCATAAATACTAGCTACATCATCGGTTAACGTATAGACCACTCCGTATTCTTTACCAACTACATTACCAACATCACTAAGGACGGTAAATTCTAATTTGTTCTTTTCTGAAGTGGATAAAGAGTTATCTGGCAACTCTGGTGTAAGTGCGATCAATGTTGCTCCTGCTTTTTGAATTTCTGGCAATTTTTCTTGTAAATAGTGCAGTGTGATGTTACAATACGGACACCAACCACCTCTATACCACGTTAAAACTACTGGTCCGTTTTTTAACTCATCATATAACGAAACCGATTTGCCCAACGCATTTTTCAAAGTGAAATTAGGCGCTTTACTATTGACATTCAGTGCATTTTCTAATACTCCCGATGCGGCAACACTTAAAATACCCTCAGCATATACCTGCTTTTTCTCTTCTGTAAATTTCGCAGCTGCTTCTTGGCGTTTTACCGATAACAACGCATCTAGTTCGCCTTTATTTGTTGTACTCATAATAGACCGGTTTTTATTTTATTTCTCGGCAATTAGCTCGCCAAGTATTTGTTTAAATGTAGCAACAGGCTGTGCTCCTGTTACTGCACTTTTCATATTAAAGACAATTGTAGGTACAGAATTGACACCCATATTCTTCCATTCCCCTTGTTTGTTTCTTACCTCAAATCTAGCTTCTTCATTATCTAACCTAGCCAATGCTTCATCTGCATTTAAACCTACAGCTATCAAAGCTTCTTTTAATATTGCTCTGTCAGACACATCTTTTCTTTCACCAAAAAACGAATTCATTAATCGTAATTTCAGTTCGGTCTGCTTGTCAAATTCTTTTGCATACTCTAATAATACATGGGCATCAAATGTATTAGCCATGCGCATTTCATCAAAATAATCGAATTTAAAGCCAAGCTCCTCTCCTATCTCGGTCATGTTCTGTTGCGACGCTTGTTGTTGCTCTAACGTAGAACCGTATTTTTCTGTAATATGCTCGGTTACATTTTGTCCCTCAGGTGGCATACCTGGGTTCAGCTCAAAAGGTTGCCATTCAATCTCTACTTGATCTTCAATACCAAGTTCCGTAATTGCTTTCTCTAAACGTTTATACCCAATAGCACACCAAGGGCATACTACATCAGATACAATATCTATTTTTAATTTTTTACTCATAATTACTTCTTTATGATTATTATTTTTTATCCCGTGTAAAATTCACCATCACTATTTACTAATAACAGTAGTGTTCAGATAGTTTTCTTCTCGCTCTTGATCTTCAATATGTTTTTCTTCGGATGTCATATTCAATACCATCGAATTCACGATCCTACTTTTACTAAAGTCTTGCTCTACAATAACCGCTTTATGATACACGCCTAAGGTTTCTGCCGAAAGCTTAGGGGTACTATTATTCATGATTACAATATGATACGCTTCTTTGTCAAAAGACTTCAATTTCGTTGTAAATGGTGCCAATAGTGATTCGTTTTCTTTAAACACAGGAGTGAAATTGGCTAAATAATCTTTATCCTTTTCTTTTGCAAGCGCATGATAATCGGCAATATGCAATTCACTTTCTATTACGCTAGGTTCATAACCTAACAAAAGAAAAGATTGATGTGCCGCATTATCTACATGAAAAGGAGTATTTACTTGCTGATCAAAACGAACCAACCAATGGTAACTTAATTTTTTACCAAAGTTGGTTTCGCTCAATTTTGACAGTTCTTTTTTAAGCCCAGTTAAAATAGTTCTAAATTCTAATGGTGTTCTATTCTTACCTAAATCAAAATGGTAATAACCCGGTTTATCGGTATCTGTTCTAAAAACTGCATGGAAACACTGTTGCGCCAATTTTTCAATAGATACATCTGTATTTTCCATATATGTATATTTAACTGATTATTAAAACTATTTACCAACTACCAAGCAACTAATTGTACTGATTCACAATCAGTTTAGAAGGATACCAAGTCGCTAATCTGTATTTCGCCCTGTACATTGGTATAGTTCTTTACATCATCTGCAAATGTTGCCGCATGTGGACCAAAGGCTGCTTGAAAAGAAGCTACATCGTCAAACTTTAAATGTGCAATGGCTACATATGGTGCAGCTTCGCCAGGTGCTCTGCCGCCAACGCCTAAATCTAATTCCAATTCTTTCATTGCACTGCCCACTAGTTTTTGAACCATTGGCAAGTGTGTGTTTTTATAATATTCTGCATCGAACTTTACACCTTCGCTGTTCGGATACATTACTGATACCTTTATCATGTTATACCTTTTTTAAGTTGAAAAAAGGTAGCTATACCTCATTCGAAAGAATAGCTACCTCGTTGTTTTATTTAATTTCTGCCAAAATTTGACGAATCATTTGATTGGTGAATCCCCATTCGTTATCATACCAGGTCATCACTTTTAATAAATCGCCATCTACCACTCTGGTCATACCCAAATCTACAGTAGACGCATGCGGATTCTTTACAATATCCGATGAAACCAAAGGCTGATCTGTAGTGTCCAGAATATTTTTATACCTGTCCGTCGCCGCTTCCTCTTTAAAAATTGCATTAATCTCTTCGGGAGTTACGTCGCGTTCGGTAACAAAAGTTAAATCTGACATTGACCCGACCGGAATTGGAACACGTAGCGCAACACCATCGAACTTACCGGCAAATTCTGGCAAAGCTTTGGTGGTTGCAATTGCCGCACCTGTAGATGTCGGTACAATATTGGCTGCACCAGCACGACGCATTCTCATGTTCTTTTGTGAAGGCGCATCAACAATACCTTGAGATGCCGTGTAGGCATGCACAGTAGTCATTATCGCTTTTTTAATACCAACTCTACGCCCAAGAACTTCTACTACGGGACTAATATTATTGGTGGTACAACTAGCACATGAAAATATATTAGTTTCACCAGCTTCTGTGTTTACACCATGTACTACCGTTGGTATATCTTCACTCTTAGTAGGTGCTGATATAATTACCGATTTGGCACCTGCTTTAATATGTTTTTTGGCATCTTCACTTTTGGTGAAGAAACCGGTACTTTCAATGACGACATCAATTTCATGTGATGCCCAAGGTAAATCTTCAGGATTGCGTTGCGAGTTGTATTCTATTTTCTTTCCATCTACAATTAAGTTGTTCTCATCATGAGAAACCTCTTTTTCATAAATTCCATAAACCGAATCATACTTTAATAAATAAGCTATATTCTCTATGGAAACAATATCGTTTACCGCTACTAAGTTTAACTCTGGAGTATCCAAAATTACTTTTAAAGAAGCGCGACCTATACGCCCCATTCCGTTTATTGCTATTTTTTTCATTTTGATGTATTTAGTTTATTAAAAATTCTAACTACGTTTAGCACCTTCTATTTACAGTTATTCATTTAAATCTGCCAAAACTATATTTTCTGCAAAGCCTTGGTAAGCACCTTCAAATTGTTTTGCCATAGCATCTGGAAACAAATGAAAATCACCTGCAGCCAATGCTGTTACTATACCTTCAGATATTTCTGAAGCTGCCGCACCTTCTTCAAAACCTGCCGCCTTACCCATATCTGTCATTACTGGACCTGGGTGTACGCTTAAAATATGAACACCTTTCGTACCTAGGTCTGCACGCAAACCTTGGGTCAATGAATAGGATGCCGCTTTTGACGCAGAATATGTAGATAACTGAGGGAAGTTTTTTATAGATGCTATAGAGTTCAACTGTACCAATGCTCCTTTTTTATTCTCTAAAGTTTTGGCAAAAGCATTAGCTACACGTAGTAAACCAAATGCATTCACCTCTAATTGCTTGGTAAAATCTTTTTCTACGTCAACACCAATTGTTCCGTAAGATTCACCAATACCTGCATTGTTTACAACAACATCAACGTCATTTGCTTTTTGGGCTAAATCTTGAATGGATTGTGTATTTGAAACATCAGCTTTTATCGTAACTACTTTGTCTCCGTATTTATCTTCTAATTCTTTAGTAGAATTGGTATCACGTACAGCTAAATAAACTTTTTTAGCTCCGTGATTAATAAATGACTCTACAATAGCCTTACCAATACCTCTGTTGGCACCTGTTACTAAAGCTACTTTATTTTCTATAGTTGTACTCATAATTAAGTTTATTTTAATGTTACTCGATAATCAAGAATTAAATTCTTCGAAGCATGTATCGAAGTGATTTATTTGTTGTTGAGAACTAAATAACCTTCCGCCCAAAGACAGAAGGCTATCATCAATCACTCAATCAACATATGGTTTCGGGGAAAATGAAACCTCTATTTTTTTGACCATGCAAACTTTTGAAAAGCTGCATCTACTGGTGTATTAGCAATATGGTTTGTATAGTTGCTAATTACCTTTTGAGATAATCCTAAAATAATTTCCAACACTTGAGCTTCACCATAACCAGCTGCATAAAAAGCATCTAAATCTTCTTTTGATACATTACCACGGTTACGTACAATGCTTAAAGTAAACGTACGTAAAGCTTCTAATTTCGCATCTGCCAAAGGAGTTTCGTTACGTAAAGCCTCTGTAATAGCATCATCCACTTTCATCATTTTAGCGATACCTGTATGTGCCGGTACACAATAATGACATGCATGCTCAACATTGATCGTTTGCCATACTACAGTTAACTCGTCTTCGTTGAAAGAAGTCTCAGTAAATAACTGATGTAATGTTTGGTACGCTTCTAATAATTTTGGCGACGCTGCCAAGACCCCGTGAAGACCCGGAATCATTCCGTATGCCTTGTTAGAGCTTTCTAATAATGCTTTGCTACCTTCTGGTGCAGACTCGATATCGTGTACTTTTAAAGTTGTCATAATCTTATTGTTTTTATTAATTATTATATTTATGTTAAATCTAAGCAACTGCTTAGTTATTGTTCAAAAAAAACCTACAGGTGTAAAAATGTCATTTCAATAATTCCTTTTAATGTCTCTTCATTAAAAACCTTTGATGAAATCGATAGACCTAAAAGAGCGTTCATTAAATAGTCTGCTTGTGCTTCTATTTCTTTTACATCCCTTTCGTCGTCTTGTTTTAAATTCCTTACAAACAACTCTCTAATATTTAAAGAAAAGCGTTTTAATGCCGCCATAATTACGGGGTTGGAATCTTCTTTTATTTCGTTTACCGTATTGGTAACCAAACACCCTTTAAAGATGGCGCCTTCTCTAGAGAACTCAAGAAAATCTAAAAAATATTCTTTAATACCAAGCACACCATTATTAGATTTTTCTAATGTATCGATAATGCTTTTTAATTGGGTATTATAGAATTTTATACTTTCTAAAAAAACTCCTTCTTTGTTTTTAAAACTGGCATAAATAGAGAATTGGTTTATACCCATTTCTTTCTCTAACATACGAACCGATGTACTTTCATAGCCATTACGCCAGAATAAGCGCATTGCCTTTTCTATGACTTCTGTTTCGTTATATTGTTTTTTACGTGCCATTATTTCTAATTACACTGCAAAACTAAGCAAGTGCTTTGATATAAAAAAACTTTTAACTTTGATTTAGTACTTGATAGCTATACCAAATAAAAAAATGAGCCAACCCGGAGGCTGACCCATTTCAGGAAAAGTAGGCGTACAGTTTGTTTTTAGGATAACACTCCTACTTCTTTTTCTACCTTTTTGCTTTTAGATCCTGCATCAAACTGGTTAGACGTATTCTTCTCGCCACCTGCTTTTAATGCCTTATCACCAGCAAAGAAAGATTTATGATCGTCACCTAGATCAGACCCAGCCATTCTCTGATGTTTTACACAAGAAACACCTTTACGGATTTCTTGTCTTTGTACACCTTTTACGTATGCCAACATACTTTCTTCACCAAAATAACCTTTAGTAAGATCGCTCATATGTAACGCTGTAGTATGATATGTCGGTAATGTAATCAAGTGGTGGAAAATACCAGCATCTCTTGCTCCATCTACTTGAAAACTTCTAATTTTCATATCTGCACGGAAAGACAATTCTGAGGTATCATATTCCTCTGCCATTAAATTATTTCTATCATATTCCGTCATATTCTCACCTTCCGCAAGCATTTCATCATATACCTGCCCACGGAAATTCAATGTCCAATTAAAGGATGGGGAATTATTATATACCAATTTTGCATTAGGTACTACCGCTCTAATTCTATTTACCATATGCGCAATTTGCTTTACATTAGGCGTAGGCGTCTCAATCCAAAGAAGATCTGCACCGTTTTGCAAACTGGTAATACAATCTAACACCACCCTATCTATATTAGTGCCGTTTCTAAATTTATATAATCCGTTAGGCAAGCGAATTGGGCGCACCAATTTACCGTCCCTTTTTAATAGGACATCATCTTCACGAGCCTCTGAAATGGCAATTTCCTCTGCCTCAACAAAAGCTAAATATTGTGAAGCTAAATCACCAGGCTCTTGACTTACCGGCAACTTTTGTGTAAGTCCCGCACCTTCAGAATCCGTTCTGGCTACGATTACCCCATCGTCAATTCCCAATTCAATAAAAGCATATCGTACTGCATTTAGTTTTGCCACGAAATCTTCATGAGGTACGGTTACCTTACCATCTTGGTGTCCACATTGCTTAGCATCTGACACCTGATTCTCAATTTGAATGGCACATGCACCCGCTTGAATCATTTTTTTAGCCAATAAATAAGTAGCCTCTTCATTACCAAAACCGGCATCTATATCTGCAATTATAGGTACAATATGGGTTTCATAATTATCAATTTCATCCTGTACATCTTCCCCATTCTCCAATCTTCTGAACAAATCGTTCAATTCTATAGCATCTGCCTGGCGTAAAAAATCATAGATTTCTGCAATTAAACTGGAAACCGCTGTTTTTTCGTGCATAGACTGATCAGGTAACGGTCCGAATTCTGAACGTAAGGCTGCCACCATCCACCCAGAAAGGTATAAATATTTTTTACTGGTAGTTTTGTGGTGTTTCTTCACTGCAATCATTTTTTGCTGTGCCACAAACCCGTGCCAGCACCCTAAAGATTGTGTGTAATTAGATGAATCTGCATCATACTCCGCCATATCTTTTCTCATAATGCCCGCTGTATATTTAGCAATATCCAATCCGGTTTTAAAACGATTTTGAGCGACCATTCTAGCAGCATTTTCTGGGTTGATATCATTCCAAGTTGCTCCGTACTTTTGCTTTAAGTTTCTTACAGTCTCTAATGCCGAACTGTACTTGTTTTGATCTAGATTTTTCATAATTTTGAACTACGTTATTTATTATTGATAATGAGATCCTGCACATTGTTGCCGCAATGGCAGGATCGTTTTTTATATGAATTTGTATGCCGGTAAGGTTAAGAATTCCTCGAAATCATCTGATACCACCAGTTTATCAAATAGCTGTATTGCCAATTCAAACTTGCTATTTTTCAGGTTGTCCTCACCCACTTCGGTTATTAATTTTTCAACTTCGTTTTCGAATATTTCTATATACAATTCTATAGTCAACTTACGGCCATCGGCAAGAATGACTTCATTCTTCAACCACTGCCATACTTGGGTTCTAGAAATTTCTGCCGTTGCGGCGTCTTCCATTAAGTTATAAAGTGCAACCGCGCCATGCCCTCTTAACCAAGCTTCAGTATATAAAATACCCACATTGATATTTTTCCTTATTCCAGCTTCTGTAATAGTTCCTCTTGGGATTTCAACAAGATCTTCCTCCGTCACTATTACATCTTCACGTAATACATGCATTTGGTTTGGTGTAGACATATGCTTATTAAACTCGTTCATGGCTACCTCAACCAAAGCAGGGTGAGCAACCCATGTACCATCATGACCATTTTGTACTTCGCGCTCTTTATCTTTTCGCACTTTCTCCAAGGCTTCTGCATTTGCCTTATCATCGTTCTTGATAGGAATTTGAGCAGCCATACCGCCAATAGCAAGTATGCCACGCTTATGACATCTTTGAACAACCAATTTTGCGTAGGCGTCCATAAACGGAGTGGTCATTGTAACCTGATCTCTATTGGGTACCACAAAACCAGGGTGGTTTCTAAACTTTTTAATGTACGAGAATATGTAATCCCAACGGCCGCAGTTTAGCCCTACAATATGATCTTTCAATTCAAAAATGATTTCGTCTAATTGAAAGCTAGCGGTAATGGTTTCTACCAAAACAGTTGCCTTAAATGTACCTTTAGGCACGTTTAAATACTCCTGGGCAAATTCAAAAACCTCGTTCCACCAGCGCGCTTCTGTATAATGTTCCAATTTTGGCAGATAGAAATAAGGTGCCGTGCCATTGTCCATCATCGTTTTGGTATTATGAAAAACATACAATCCAAAATCTACCAAACTTCCTGAAGCCTCTTCATCATTTACCAATAAATGTCTTTCATTAAGGTGTAGACCTCTTGGCCGTACCAAAAGCACTGCCGTTTCGTCCTTTAATTGGTATGATTTCCCTCTTTTAGTATCTGTTAAACAAATGGTCTTAGTATTGGCATCCATTAAATTTTGTTGACCTTCAATACTATTTTTCCAACTGGGAGAATTACTGTCCTCCAAATCTGCCATAAAGGTTTTAGCTCCGGAATTTAAAGCGTTAATGATCATCTTACGATCTACCGGTCCAGTAATTTCTACCCTTCTATCCTGTAAATCTTCCGGGATTTTACCTGCAGTCCAAACACCCTCACGAATAGATTTTGTCTCTTTAGGAAAATGGGGAAACTGACCACTATCAAAGACTTTTTGCTGGACTTCACGGTTTTTCAGTAGTTGTAATCTTTTGTCGTTAAAGTTCTCATGAAGCGCTGTTAGGAATTCTAAAGCACTGTCTGTTAGAATCTCAGGATAGTAATGATGTACCTGATTTGCGAACTGAATTTTCGGATGTTTTAAAATCGTGTTTTCCATTATTAAAAGTTTTTGTTGACACAATGATAAAACAAAATACTTTACAAAACAAGCGAACGTTCGCTAAATAGATAAAATTCACTTTTTTTCTGATGTACGCAAAATGTAGTATCTTTAAAATCTCAATATGGAACAAGAATATATAAAACTCATTTTCGGCTTAAAACTCAAGCAAATACGGACAGATAAGAATTTGTCCTTATTTGGATTATCTAAAATTTGCGGATTATCAAAATCGTATTTAAACGAAATTGAAAAAGGAAAAAAATATCCGAAGCCAGATAAAATAATTCTTCTCGCAGAGAAATTAGACGTGCCTTACGATCAAATGGTCTCATTAAAGCTGGATAAGAATTTGGCACCTATTGGCGATTTACTACGGTCAAAAATTTTAAAGGAAATACCTTTAGAGCTATTCGGCATAAAAGAGAGCGACCTTATAGATATTGTTGCTACGGCACCCGCGAAGGTCAATGCCTTTATAAGTACCATTATAGAAATAGCACAGCATTATAGCTTTAGTAGAGAAAGCTTTTACCTTGCTTCTTTACGCTCTTACCAAGAAGCCAACCATAACTACTTTGATGACATAGAGCAGCAAGTTTTAAAATTTGCCAAAGCATACCATATCGATTTATCCAAAACACTTTCTTCAAAAGATTTAGAAGAGATTTTAATAGAAGAATATGGATACATTATTAACAACGGAGAAATAGAAAAATACGAAGCTCTAGAAAACTTGAGATCTCTTTTTGTTCCAGAAAATAAAACCTTATTACTATCTGCGGACATTAACGAAGCTCAGCGCGCTTTTATTTACGCCAAAGAAATTGCTTATAACTTTCTTGCATACACAGATAGACTGTATTCTTTTCCTTGGATAAAGTTTGAAAATTTTGACCAAGTCCTAAATAATTTTTACGCCTCTTATTTTGCCGGCGCATTGATAATTCCAAAAACGCTTCTTGTACCAAAAATAGAAGAGGTATTTTCAAAAGAGACTTTTGATGCCAAGAAATTCTTATCCCTTATAAATGGCTTTAATGCTTCTCCAGAATCGGTTTATCAGCGTCTTACAAATATTCTACCTAATTCCTTCAATATCCAAAACCTCTTTTTCTTACGGTTTACACACAGATTAGGCAGTAAAAAATACCATTTAAAAAAAGAGTTGCACCTTTCTCATCAACATTCACCTAGAGCTAATGAAACAAACGAGCACTATTGCCGCCGTTGGGTATCGTTAAAAGTTCTCAACGATATTAAAATGAGCCAAAAAGACCATGAATTTGATTGTCAAATTTCTGAGTATGATGGCGAAGACAATAGCTACATTGTTTTCTCTTCTGCAACAAAAGACCCGTTCAAGGATAATCAATACAGAAGTATCAGTATTGGTCTGTTGATGAACAAACAACTTGCACGCAAAATCAAATTTCTGGATGACCCAAAATTCAAGTCTCAAAAGGTCGGAGTTACTTGCGAGCGTTGTGCTATCAAAAACTGTAAGGAGCGTCAAAACACTGCTATGGTTCTAGATAGAATCGATAAAAACAAAAAGGTGGAATCTATTGTAGAAGAGTTGCAGGCCAAATTTAAATCCTAACTAAACCCAGCTGCAAACCTTACTTAGTAAATTCACTTATCCCTTTCGTATAATTTTATCAATATTACCCGCTAAATACATGTGATCACTGGCGGAGTTTTTACGGAGTACGTTTGTCATTAGCACCACCATATACCTGCAATTATCTGGATGCTCAACAATGATAACCGAGTTCATAAAATTAGTTACGTTCCCCATATATTTACCACATGCCTCCCCTTTGCTTCTATCGCATTTGTATAAAGAGCCCGATTTAAAATACACAGCTGCCTCTTTCAATGCTGGAGATTGCGCGTAACGAATTCTACGATCGGTCATATACATTAATCGCTTCATTTCTAAACTAGAATCTTCATCAACCACTTTACCTTGCTCTAACTGTACCAAGAATTTCATTAACCCTTGTGGTGAACCTATACTACCACCTTTATCACCAACATAGGTATTTGCTCCTCTAGTGAAAAAACTACCCAATCGCCATTCATCTGATGTAATACCTAACTCACGCAGTGGCAAGTTGACAACATCATTACTTAAATCGGTCAAGTCTTTTCTTGGTGTTTCTTTAAAATAAGCATCTGCTTCTTCTTGGGTCAAATCTGGATACTTCTCTCCGAATGCCGCCATTAATAATACCTCTCTCCAAACAATACTTGCTGCACCGTTGTTACTTACAGATAACATGTGATCTGCCCATTCATATAATGAGAACACGTCGCTAGCAATTACCTGGCGTTTTACCAAGGTATTCTTTTCAATATTGTAGATAGGAATGGTGTGTTCATCAGTTAATCCCCAAACTCCAGCTTTTACAGATTTGTTCTTTAGCAGCTCTGTTCTTTTTTCGAATGAATCCGGATAAATTTTCTCTAACTGTGTAAATAATCCTAATAAGACCGCCAATTTACCAACACTACCTGGCTGATAGCCTGCAGTCTCATTTCGTTCGGCATAACGTACATTCTCAGGGTCAGAAATATCTAAAACAGTAAGGGAATAACTCTTATCCAATCCTCGGAACAATGCACTAATTTCTTTCTGAAAATCTTCGTTCACCTGCATTAATCCCATAGCGCTGTCATTCTTTCTTGATAGCAAGTTCAATTGAATATCGCTGTACGATTTCATGGCACCGGCAGGTAATACAGATACATCTTTGACCTCTCCGTTTTTAATCATCTCTAAACGCTTTAAACGTTTAATACCTGTACGTTCGTAACCGTCAATTGGGTAATATTTGTATGTTGTAAATGCAGATGCACTTAATACAACAATTAGTAACACTATAATTTTCTTCATTATAATTTTGTAGTTAAAGAGATTTCTTTCTCTGTATTAATTTTCGGGGTGATGGATTCTAGATACCCAGAACTCAAGGCTTTTTTATTCTCAACGAATGGCCTTATTTGAAACAACCATAATTTATCTTCTTTGAAACCAAGCTCCACATCATAAGCACCTTCGTAATCTGAATTTGTTTCTTTAGGCAAGGTCTCTCGAATGGTTTTTGTCAAGGTCTTAATATCTTTCATATTCCTTTCATTTACCACCCGGTTTTGAAACGTCGCAACTTTCTTGCCAGTTCCGCCAGTTACAGGTAAAGTAGTATACATTGGCTCGCGTGCCGGTGCTAATAAACGATAGCCATTACCATCATATATCGTATAGGTTTCTGCGGACTGACCATCTACGGCGCCACCTGCTCCTCTACTAAAAGCAACAGTTAAATCTTTGTCGTTACCAGAATTAATCCCCTTTGTAATTAATACGCCAGAGTAATCTACATCTACACTTGGTATCACCAAAATGGAAGGAAATACATTCTCAGGATTCAACAAATACACTTGTCTCCATTTAAAGCTACGTTCGGTATATGGCGAAGCCCACACATCTTTTATGCCTTCTAAAACTTTCTCTTTATCCAATACATTAAAAAGTGTCAGGTTTAATCCCGCACCAGTAAACTCCTTCAAATCCTCCATATTGGTATCGCTACGCAGGAACACGGGTATTTTTCCGAAGTCCGACCCAAGAACAGATTTGAATTTGGTTTCAAGCTGATTCATAAAATCTTCTTTCAACGGCATTTTTTTAATAGCACCTCTTAAGGTCTCTAATTGACGTAATTGATAATTCTCAACTTCTGGCTCCGGCACATCTGCATTTCGCATACGCTCGGCTTCTTTGAACATGGCATTCAAATATTCCCAATACGAGTTATTTTCACCAGGCATTTGCTGATCCATATGATCTCTGAAAATTCCGAACGGAATCACCAATCCCTCAACCACTTGCTCAGGAAACATCTTTTTCAACTGACCTAAGTTAGCCGCTTTTGGTCCGCACAAAGCTCCTGAATCACTGGCATCAACATCACGCATGTTCAAAACACCGGTATTGCATAATTGAATTTTCTCAACTGGCACTTCGATCTTATCAGTATTACGTTTTTTCTTTATAAATAGTCCGCGTTCTTGATCCGTCATCTGAGATTCTGGTTTCAAGATTACATTTCCTTTATTAGATACCGCATAGAATACACGGTCGCCACTATACTTTTTTAAACTCTGAAGATTTTGATCAGATAATGCAGCATTTGGTATACCTAAATTACGTGCCAATAATTGCACGTGCGATACCATATTCCCTTCAGCTACAGTAGCAATACCCGCAACAGGTTTTAAATCTGACGGTGAACGTTGAAAAATATAAATTTTATCTGCAGATACTTCAACATCTTCAGACGAGCCATCAACAACAACCAACTCCCCAAAAGCATAGCCAGGGTTCAATCCTCTAAAAGTACTTTGGTTGGTAACATCCATAACTTTATTGGTCAAGGCAGATTCTTTTGAAATAAAATCTCCCAATTCCCCAACGCTTTGTCCTAAATGCAATGCTACCGAACCTCTAATTCTATCATCGATAAAGGCATAAGTCTTTGGTTCGAACGTAGTATATGTATTTACAACTTCTTGGTAATTCGCTTTTACCATAGCAGCACTCCACTCTACCGCTGCTCTAGCTGTTTCTAATACCTGCGTTAATTCTGCCAAGCTTAATTGATCTTGGTTGAATTTACTAAGGGCACCAGAAATCTGTTCCCATTCCCACAGTTCTAAATATCCTGCACCCACTGATGCCGTAGTCAATGCACAAATTTTTTCTAACTGTCCGCTTACAGTTGTAGGTTCCCAATTAGGTGCGTTTTGAAATAATAGCTCTTCTAACTTTAAAGAAATATCAAGTAATTGTAATCGTGCTAAAGGTCGCTTCTCGGTTAGCAACTCTTCTCTGATTTCTAAAAGTAACTGTGCCGTTTCATTTACTGAATACGAAGGCGTTTCATTATTCGCCCTACCATCTACAAATGATTGTACCTTATCACCTAATATTGTTCCTTTCACCAGTTTTGATTTATTCAATAATGATTGAACATCTACTGGTTTAAAAAACGTATTCATTGTAGCTACAAGTCCGTCTAACTTTTTATTCAAATCGGTAGTGAACGATTTTTGATTTTTAGCTTTAAAATCGATTACTTTTTGAATATCTGATTTCTCGGGCTGACTATGAATTTTTGTTCTTAGATCCATAAAAGGAACGAACAAATCTGAAATCACTTTAGATTCGCTTCGCATGAGCTGTGCTACATTATCATCACCGTTATGCGGAATATCTTTTAATGACTGACGAATAAAATAGAAGTTATTGGCAACGACAGCATCTTTAGATAAAATTGATTTATAGAAATCGATTCCCCAAGCTTCTTCATCCTCTACTTGAACGGAACCTCTATAAAACTGTCCTTTTTGATTGATCCATCCATCATCGACCAAACGCAAATATTTATCTAACTGATATTGTTTTAAACGAGAATGGTTGTGGTCGGTATCCCAAAGTTCATCAATAGTCGTATAAGCCAAAATCTGACCTAAATAAATATGATTGCTTTTACCTAATGTAACTACTTCATCTTTATAACGGGCATGCTGCACCCCGGGACCAATATTATCAGGACACGGGTCTTTAGGCTGCCGTATACTACCATCGGTACAAAACCATCGAATGTCTTTATATGGTCCACGTATATCGTTCTTATATTTAATAACCAAAGCTTCGATTTTATCTGCAGCTATTGGAGATTGCGCTTGCGAAGTATATATAAATGCAAAAAGCGCTGTAAAAAGTATACCGAAAAAGGATTTTAATTTACTGTTCTTCAATTGAATAATATTGGTTTGTTTGCCAAAGGTAGTATGTAATTGTACCAATACACCAAGTTAAAGTCAAATTATTTTAACACTATAAATTAAAAATACAAGACTGACCTACAACGATTTAAGATTAAAAAAAAGTTTCATAATAAATTGATAAAAAAAATCGTTATTCAACTATTTAGATTTCATTTGTAAGAACTTTTCAAGACCAAAAAACGGATTTGAAAATTGAGACAAAAAAATCTATACTTAACTTAACAAGCAAAAAAAATGAAATCAATTTTAATAGTATTGTTCGTTGCAGTTTCTTCATTGACAACCTTTGGTCAAGATACCAGCACTATGAACGGAACGTATGAAGGCTATATTAATGGCGCATATGTTTTTTCTGATAATGAAGGGAACACTGCAGAGTTCAACGATATTACAGATGATGTTGCGAATGAATTCGATTTAAACAGTCAAAAATTTGTTGGTAAACAGTTTACCATCACATTCATTGTTGATTCTGAACTAGACGAAGACGATGAAGAAATTCAAGTTAGCACAATAGTCGAATTGCTAATGCCAATGTAAAAAACAGAAAGGACCTAATTAGGTCCTTTTTTTATGCCCAAATACGAATGGTAATTAAAGTGTAGATCGAACAATAATAATCGCACTTCAAAGAGCCGATTCTTTTTCGTTTCTTTGTAATCCCATAATAAAATATAAAATGACTTTACTAGGTATTGATGTAGGTGGTTCTGGTATTAAAGGAGCGTTAGTTAATTCGGAAACAGGAGAAATGATCTCTGAACGTTTTAGAATAGTCACTCCCATACCAAGAACACCAGAGGCAATGACCGATGTAATTGCTCAGATTGTTACCCATTTCGACTATAAGGGTAAAGTGGGCTGTGGTTTTCCAACAATTATTAAAAACGGAGTCTGTAAAGCAACCGGAAATCTTCATAAAAGCTGGTTAGGTATAAATGTTGAGGAATTGCTAGAAAAGAAAACCGGACTAGATTTCACCGTAATCAACGATGCAGATGCTGCAGGGTATGCTACCATGAACTATGGTATTGGTAAAGGAGAAAAAGGTTTTGTTGTAATGATTACTATTGGTACCGGTTTAGGTAGTGGTGCTTTTTTAGATGGTAGATTGATCCCAAATTTTGAATTAGGTCAGATACCTTATAAGAAATATTCAAAAATAGAAAAGTGGGCAGCAGGGTCTGCAAAAGATCGCGAAGGCCTAACCTATAAAAAATGGGGAAAAAGATTTAATACTTTTTTAGAATACGTAGAATTGATCGTTTCACCAGACTTGATTATTCTTGGTGGCGGAGCTTCAAAAGATTTTGAAGAGTTTAAATCAAAGATCAATATTGAGACTAAGGTTGTCGCTGCAGAGCTTCAAAATAATGCCGGTATTATAGGTGCTGCGGTCGCCTCTCTATACAAGACAAATAATAAATAGAAACGGTGAATTAACCACATAAATTAAAAAAAATCCCAAAGACAACTTTGGGATTTTTTTTTGTGCTGACCATTTAAAGAATACTAATCTAAAATCTTAGCATCTGCAGGAGCATCAAAAAAGTCTTTAGGCAATTCTTTTTCAAAGGATATGTCAGTGAAATCGATTTTAGTAATATAATCACCTGGCTGATTGTTTTTAACCGTCCAGTACGTTTTAAATCCGCCTGGCATGGTAATACCATCTACCGTCTGTTCTCCTACAAACTCCGTGAATTTTTCCGGAGCATGACCACCATCTTTAAAGTACTCAGGGTAAGAAACAATATATCTCATAACCGCTATTTTGCTTGTCTCTTTATTTACATAAAGAATATAGTAATCATCGGGTGCATCACCTGTCTCGGCATCAAAAGTTACTTTGACAACATTATAATCTTGACCTTTAAATTTCTCAGCATCGAGCAACTCTAAGTTCACCCCTTCACCACTCAAAACAAACGGATGCCCAACAAACCATAATGGAGTTAGGGCCCAGAACTTAGTGTCATACGCAAATGCAGTACTATCTTTAGCCATTATCCAGGCTTGTTCACCTGTCCAACCAAATTTCGCAGAACTATCGGTAGCACTGGTATGCACAGATCTGTTGCTCCACGTATCAACGGTTTGGTAACTATCTCTAGCTGTTTTACCATCTAGAGGCTGATAATTGAAACGAAAAGTTATCGGTCCGTTCGAGTACCAAGTATCCAATCCGCCATGAGCTTCCATTGCATTCCAAATTACTTTTCCTGCATCTGAAGTGTTTAGTCTATCTTTTGTTTTGGAAACTCTAGAAGACACCCAAGAATCTGGATAAGCAATTACATTAGTTTCAGCCACCACTTCTTTAGCGGTTTCAGTTGTTTTTTTAGGAGTTTCTTTACAGGATACAATAACTGCAAATAATGATAAAAGCGAAAATTTGTAAAGTAATTTCATAGTTGTGTGCCGCTTTATTTATTTCCTAATTTTGATCACACGGCTTTATGATCTAAACTAGCCATTTTACGTTCCTCGTAATTCTCGGCTACCTGCTTATCTAACTCTGCCGGTGCCTCAAAATTTAAGGTATTTTCTTTAAGTCGGTCATCACCACCAAAAATAACTTGAATCTCCTTATTAAATAACCCTTCTAAAGAACGTTGGGCCACATACTCAGGTGCATCCATCTTTCTACCTTTAAATTTTTGCATCATTTCGGTATCTGTAGCAGTTGGAAAAGCACATGTAACAGACACTTTAAAGGGTGCCAATTCTCTACGCATAGAATCTGAAAACTGACGAATAGCCGCTTTTGTGCTACCGTAAACTGCATAGAATGGCATCCCAATTAATCCCAATCCTGATGAAATATTTAAAATATATGCATCTTCAGAAAATTTCATTAATGGAATGCAATACTTGGTCAATAGCATTACTGCCGTAAGGTTAACAGCAACTTGATCATACAGATCTTCATCTTGAATATCCTCTAAAGGACCCGCAGCTACGATACCCGCATTATTAATAAGGATATCTAAATGTCCCCATTTATCTTCTATACGTGCAGCAGCATCTTGTAAAACTTCAATATTGGCTACATCGCCTGCAATTCTTATAAATGTTACTTCTGGATATTCTTCTGAGAGTTGTTTTAGGTTCTGTTTATCACGAGCAATAACGGCAATATTGGTTACTCCGCCATTTATAAGTTCTTGAACCATACATTTTCCGATACCACGAGTACCACCCGTAATAAGTACATTTTTACCTTTTAGTTGCATAATAGTGTTCGTTTGAGTTGCGTTTAAATTCCACTTTAAATTAAATAAAATTCAATGTGAAAACGAAGAAAAACGAAGGATAGCTATATTATTAACGAAGTAGGAAAATCTATCCTAATTTATTGCATTTTTCTTAACCATTAGATCCTTATACACCATTTACATACCTGAAATTCAAAATATATAGAGGACTACAAATCAATAGTTAGCCATGAGAATCAAAAAAGCCACCCAATTGGGTGGCTAAAATTCTATAAAGCATAAAAAAGCCCCTAAAAAGGGGCTCTATTATTTATGCTATTTTATTTCTCTTACGATCATTTTCAGTCAAATAGATTTTACGTAAACGTAAATGTTTTGGTGTAACCTCAACATACTCATCTTTTTGAATGTATTCTAATGCTTCTTCTAAAGAAAACTTAATTGCCGGAACAATTTTAGCTTTATCATCAGCACCAGAAGAACGAACGTTAGACATTTTTTTAGTTTTTGTAATGTTAACGGTCATATCATCTCCACGAGAGTTTTCACCGATAACCTGACCTTCGTAAATATCTTCTCCTGGATCAACGAAGAACTTACCACGATCTTGTAATTTATCAATAGAATAAGGAATTGCTTTACCTTTTTCCATGGAAACTAACGAACCATTCTGTCTTTGAGGAATATCACCTTTCATTGGCTGATACTCTAAAAAACGGTGTGCCATAATAGCCTCACCAGCGGTAGCGGTTAATAATTGGTTACGAAGACCGATAATACCACGTGATGGAATTTGGAACTCACATAACATACGCGCACCCTTAGCCTCCATTTTAGTCATCTCACCTTTACGGATGGATACCATTTCAACAGCTCTACCAGAAACTTCTTCAGGTAAATCAATAGTTAAATGCTCGATAGGCTCGCATTTTACACCATCAATTTCTTTGATAATTACTTGTGGCTGACCAATTTGTAATTCATAACCCTCACGACGCATTGTTTCAATAAGTACCGAAAGGTGTAATACACCACGACCAAATACTAAAAACTTATCAGCACTATCCGTTGGATTAACACGTAAGGCAAGGTTCTTTTCTAATTCTCTAGCCAAACGATCTTTAATATGTCTAGAAGTAACAAATTTACCATCTTGACCAAAAAATGGACTGTCGTTAATAGTAAACAACATACTCATTGTAGGTTCATCAATTGTAATGGTCTTTAATGCTTCAGGATTTTCTAAATCAGCAACAGTATCGCCAATTTCGAAACCTTCAACACCCACTAGAGCACAGATATCTCCCGTTGCAACAGCTTCAACCTTCTTACGACCTAAACCTTCGAAAACATAAAGCTCCTTGATTTTAGATTTTACGATACTACCATCGCGTTTTACCAAAGAAATTTGTTGTCCTTCTTTTAAAGTACCTCTTTGCAATCTACCAATAGCAATTCTACCAGTAAATGAAGAGAAATCTAAAGAAGTGATCAACATTTGAGTATTCCCTTCTTTTGGTTCGAAAACAGGAATATGCTCAATAACCATATCTAATAATGGCTCAATGTTGGTAGTTTCGTTTTTCCAATCATCACTCATCCAATTGTTCTTTGCAGAACCGTACACTGTAGGGAAATCTAACTGCCACTCTTCAGCACCAAGTTCGAACATAAGATCGAAAACTTTTTCATGTACTTCTTCTGGAGTACAGTTTTCTTTATCTACTTTATTGATTACCAAACAAGGCTTTAAACCAAGATCGATCGCTTTTTGAAGTACAAAACGTGTTTGTGGCATAGGCCCTTCAAAGGCATCAACCAATAACAAAACACCATCTGCCATATTCAATACACGCTCAACTTCACCACCGAAATCGGCGTGACCAGGAGTATCAATAATATTTATTTTAGTATCCTTATATATAACGGAAACGTTTTTGGAAGTAATGGTAATACCACGTTCTCTCTCCAAATCGTTATTATCCAAAATTAAATCACCTGTATTCTCGTTTTCACGAAACAAGCTACAGTGGTACATTATTTTGTCTACCAAGGTGGTCTTACCGTGGTCAACGTGCGCAATGATCGCAATATTTTTTGTAGTAGTGGACATAAGGTCTTATTTAAGCGTGCAAAGATACTTTAAATAATGATAGCTGCACTTAAACTTATGTTATTTTTATCTTATTGATTTTGAGAGAGTTCCATAATACAAATCTTACTTTTTTCTACCACCAATAACCCAACCAAGTCTAGCATCAATTAAAATACCCGCATCTGTATTAAATTCATTCACAAAAACACCTGGTCCGAAAGCCAGGCTAAAGTAGAATCCTTTCTTATAAGTACGCTGTAAACCATACACTAACGCAGCGTTATAATAGTAGTCTGATGTGTATTCTAAATCACCAATAATAGGTGTCCCGAATTGAAATTGATTTAAAAAACTAATATAGTTACCTGTGTTACCTGATATATTTTTACCTTTTCTAAGCCTTCTATCAAAATTGATGTACTGCCTAACATCTGCTTCCAAGCCAGGATATAATCCAAAATTGGTATCTCTACCTGACCCTCCATTAAGTGCAAAACCTAAAAAAGCCTCTAAATTTAATGTTGTCTTAGCACCAATACCCAGTTCGTATGAAACCCCTGGCGCTAATAAATTAGCTTTAAAGAGTCCGTCTTCTACTAATTGACCAGATTGTGCATTCATGTAGAAAGCGGAAAAAATAATAACGGAAAGAAGGGTGATTTTTTTCATGATTTTAGTTGGTTTGATTTTATTGGGGATGTATATCAACTATTAGACCAGTTTAATCAAAAACCGGTTTTGTAGATTTTCGTTTTGTTGCTACCCAACCAAATTTAAAATTCACTAGCGGACCATAACCATCTGGTATACCATCGCCTTTATAAAACCCTGCGCCCAACTCTGCGTTGAAATTGAAGCCTTTTGGGTATGTACGCTGAACGCCATATACCATACCATAGAACCCTAAATTAAAATCGCTCGGTCCTTCAATATTTGTAGAAAGGCGTAATTGTGAAAAGAAAATGGCCTGTGCCGCGGCAATATAGTTACCAGAATTACCCGATACATTTTTGTCGCGATCAATACGCCTTTGAAAATTATGATAATAACGGTATCTATTATTTAAGGCTAAGCCATACGCATACCCTTCGCCATAAGTAGCAGCACCCAAACCAACATCTACTGAAACAGATTGATTTCTAAAGATGCCAAATTCGTAGCTTATACCCGGATTAAAAAGGTCGAACTTGAATTGATGCTTTTCTAGGTTAACGATACCAGAACCTTTTTCGGCTATGCCCTTAATTTGAGAGAACCCAAAATGAACGAATAATAGAAATGCAAAAAGTGTAATTTTTCTCATTTGTTTAGATTGAAGTTGCATTTAAAACTACATGTTTATAAAAAGGTACCCACCTGATTTATAGAAATATTAAGAAAATACTTACGAAATTAACGACCTACACACCATCGTTTTTCACTAATGATAAAGCCAATGCTTAAGTTCGCCACCGGATAGATTCCGCCTTCGAACTGCCCGTCATAATACGCCGCACCGACATCTACAGAAAAGTTGAATCCGGAATCAAAACTGCGTTGTATACCCGTCACCAAACCTGCATAACCAAATGCGCCTTCTACATTATCATTGGCAATAGTTCGCGAACCCGGAAAGAAAACCGCTACAGCAGGTGCCACATAATTTGCAGAGTTGCCATATATCTGTTTTCTTTTACGCTGACGTTTTTCAAAATTATAATAGTACCGATATTGACCTGCTACGGCAGGAAACACTCCAAATTCACTATACACATCTTGCAAAAGAGGATCTAAAGCCACTTGAATTCCAGCTTTAATATCAAGGGTTGTATTGATGCCCAAAGCCATTTCATACTCAAGACCGGGATTAATTAGATTGATCTTCACTTGTCTTAACTCGCAGTTTTTACCAAACTGGGCATTGACATTAACAGTAATAAACACTAGTAAAACTATAATTAGAAACGGTTTGATGTTCATTTCAATTTGGGGTTTCGACAATCTTATCTTAAAAGAACAGTAAGCTTCTTAAAATAGTATCTTTGTTTAAAAATATTCGACGAATGAACCTATCGCTTATACCCCAGATAAAACATACCGACAGTAATAACTTTTTTCTTCTATCTGGACCTTGCGCCATTGAAGGGGAAGACATGGCTATGCGCATTGCAGAGCATATAATTACCATAACCGACGAGCTTAAAATACCTTATGTATTTAAAGGAAGTTTTAAAAAAGCAAATCGTAGTCGTTTAGATTCATTTACGGGTATTGGAGATGAAAAGGCACTAAAGATTCTACGTAAAGTTTCTGAAACATTCAAAGTACCAACGGTAACCGATATACATACAGAACAAGATGCTGCCATGGCTGCAGAATATGTAGATGTACTTCAAATTCCTGCATTTTTAGCACGCCAAACAGATTTAGTTGTTGCCGCTGCTGAAACAGGAAAAACGGTCAACATTAAAAAAGGACAGTTTATGAGTCCTGAAAGTATGAAGCATGCCGTAAATAAAGTTACCGAAACCGGAAACCAACAAGCGATTATTACCGACCGTGGCACCATGTTCGGTTACCAAGATATGATCGTAGATTTTAGAGGTGTACCTACCATGAAGCAATTTGCACCTGTTGTTTTAGATGTTACGCATTCTTTGCAACAACCCAATCAAACATCTGGCGTAACAGGTGGTAGACCAGCTTTAATTGGTACTATGGCACGTGCAGGTGTTGCGGCAGGCGTAGACGGACTCTTTATAGAAACACATTTCGATTGTGCGAATGCAAAAAGTGACGGAGCCAATATGCTAGATTTAGGATTGATGAAAAAACTATTGACAGATTTAGTAGCCTTGAGAGCTGTTATTAATGAGTTTTAAATCTTGACTATTTATTGCATTTAATTAGAAAAATATTGATAATTGAAAAAATACGATGGATAAAATAAAACTAACTTTAGTTATCTTACTATTGTTTTCTATAGAATGTTTTAGTCAACAAACAGGAAGTACAGGTATAACGCAAACTGCAGTTAATAACGGTATTGGAATTGGAAGCGCAATTGCAATTGTCGTTTCGTGGGATAGGAATAAGTCAATTCTTTACGCATTATTACACGGAATATTAGGCTGGCTCTATGTGATATACTTTGTAATTGTTCGTGAAAAAGAATAAGTAAGTTTTATCCGTATTAACATTAATAATCAAAGCAAATCTTTCTGCTTATAAAACCCGTTCTTACGAACAGCATAAGCATCCTGTAAAACATCCACTAAAATATCGTTATCAATATCTTCTAGTGTAGCGTAACGCAATGAACGCACTACTTTTCTATTTTCAGAAATTAGTACGTTCAAATGTTTTGTAAGGTGTGCAGAGTTCCAAAAAGCGATATCTACAAACTTTTTTTTGTGCGATGCATTCAAATAACAAATGGGAGATTTACCGATATAAAAACAGGGTATATTCCATTTGAATTTCAGTTCAATCTCGGGCAAAGTGGTTTCAATCATCATTTGCAGATGCATTAAAATTCCTCTGTAGGGTTCTGGCTGATTGAAAATATAGTCTTCTGCTGGTTTCATGATACTAAAAATACAAAATATAGGTTCATTATCACCCCATTCCTAAAAGGTTTTAAATCATAAAAATTAAGGAATTTTCTTACAATATTTTCAATTCAATATCGTTATTGATAAGACCCCAAATCACTCATTACCATGAATCTAATTGCTACAAGAAGTTCTATATTTCAAAATAGAATTATTCAACTCACAACCTTAGCCGGAGTATTATTAGCCTATAGGATTTACATTTCCGGTACCACAGATTTCCTGTTCATGTTCTGGAATTTGTTCTTGGCAGCAATTCCCCTTTTTGTATCTAGGCAGTTAATGGCAAATGTGCGTTTGGGGCAATCTAAAATATTGCGATATTCCTTATTCTTTCTTTGGGTATTGTTCTTACCAAATAGTCCGTATATCATCACAGACCTCATTCACTTAGACAACTCGGCAGCTACCATTTGGTTAGATATGCTCATGCTTTTCATTTTTGCTCTTAGCGGTTTATTGTTAGGCGTTTTATCTATGATAGACGTGTTCTCATATTTACGCAAACACAACCATCCTTTTCTTGCTAATATGATGTTATTGGGTGTTTCCTTATTAAGTGGTTTTGGAATATTCCTTGGTCGTTTTCTACGTTTTAACTCTTGGGATATTATTGCCAGACCACAACTACTTATGCAATGCATATTTAAATCACTCTTACTTTGGAACGCTTGGTTGTGGATTATTGGTTTTGGAGCTTTCATCTGGATATCTTTTTGGGTTTTAAAACCCTATTTGAGAGGAAGTAGATAATTCTACCTGTTCTATTGCTTAATGATTATTTTTGCTGCTTAATTAAAACATATGGGCAGGCATTCATTAACAATAGGAGTTTTACTTATAATCTTACTGTTTTCAAATTGTAAAGTTTTTGCTCAAGACAGCGAAGATGACAAGTGGTATTTCAACAACAGTAAAAGCTTAAGCGAATTATGGGAGCTCGATGATGAGCACCAACGTGGTACGTTCATTCTTACTTCTTATAAACCTATTTATATAACTGCCGCAAAATTTTCTACCAACCCCAATGAATTTCCGGTTGCAGAAAATTCAGATAAAGTTTTAGATGAACCCAGCAGTTTAAATGCTGTGGAATCAAAGTTTCAAATCAGTCTAAAAACCAAGATTTTTCATGGTATGTTCGATGGCAAAATGGACCTTTGGATGGGCTATTCGCAGACCGCTTATTGGCAAATTTATAATTCGGAGCGTTCAAGACCATTTCGAGAATTGAATTATCAACCAGAAATCATAGCCAACTTTCCCATTAAGTTTCCCATTTTGGGCTTTGAGACCAAAATGATCGGCGCAGCTATTATTCATGAATCTAACGGACAGTCAGACCCCATTTCCAGAAGCTGGAACCGTATTGCTTTTCATGCCGGATTTGAAAAAGGAAACTGGCAGGTAATGCTAAAACCTTGGATTCGTATTGGAAGTAAGATTGATGACAACGAAAATATATCTGACTATATAGGGCGTGGTGAAGCTGATATCACATATGATTGGGGTAGACAACGTTTTAGAGCCATTGCCAGACATTCTTTGAATTTGGGAGATAAAAGTCGTGGGAGCTTACAACTCAATTGGTCTTTCCCTATTTTCGAAAATTTCAATGGTCATTTTCAATTATTTGATGGCTACGGCGAAACACTTATTGATTATAACCACAGACAAACTACATTTGGTATTGGGGTTTCGTTGATCAATTAAGGGTTTATAATTCTAGAAAAATCCTAGCTTAAACTTTTACATATAATTCAATGAAAAATGAACACATATTATCTATTTTTCCAATACTTTTTACTTGTATGTTTTATGTAGAAACTTATATTAAATTTTAAAAATAAAATAATATCTACTCTTTACCATCAACATAATCTTGCAAGTAGGCGTAACGTTCCGTCAATTTACCATTTTGGGTCATTCTAGCTCTTTCTAGAACTCCGTCTTTATCATTATTAAAAAACGCAGGAATAACATTTTTTATAAAAGCATCACCAAAACCTTCACTTGCATCTCTAGGCAATTCGCACGGCAAATTATCTACTGCCATAACCGCAATCGCATCAACATTTGTAAAATCGATTTCAGATTCAGATTCAGGGTTATACCCGTAAATTGGATCTGCAATCGTTGAGGGACGAATGGTAGAAGCTACCGGTCCGTCAATATCGCAGCTAATATCTGCAACTACACTAATTTTAAAATTTTTATTCTTGGCATCTTCCCTAGTAAATAAATAGGGAGCACCTTGACCGAAGAAATGACCGGCAATATAGAAATCGGTCACCTTGGCAAATCTAAAAAAGTTAGATTTATATTCCCCTGGGTTTGCGAAAAAGTCGGCTTTATTACCACGAACTCCATCTTTACGTTTGTTATATTCGCCAGCATCAATTTGGCAATATACAGGCTCATTGAATGTCTCTTCTAGGTATTCGGTAACATTCACTCTTCTCATTCCCATACCGTCTAACATTTCTCTAGCGCCATTACCAACCCTACCTCTACCGGTAAGCAGTACTTTGATTGCAGGTAATCTTAACTTTTTAAGTTCATTTATTAAAGCTTCTTGATCTTCTAAATCGTTGGCTTTTGGCAATTGAAACAAACCAAATTTGAGTCCGTATGCACGAAATCCGTTATAGGCACCCACAATACCAGCGTATCTACCAAAGGCAACAACACGTTGTTCTTGCTTGTTGGTAATTACCTCATGGTCGTACATTTCAATATTCTTCGCTAATATAGCTTGAAGCAAATCTCTATTATAAGGTTGCTTTTTAATGGTATGTGAAAAGAAAAAGTACTTTTTATTCGGAATTAGCTCATCTATCGGCACCTCTTTAACACCTAATAGCACTTCGCAATCATTCATTTCATCGGCTACGGATACGCCCAAAGCTTTATAGGCATCATCGGCATACGCTCTAATAGGCGAAGGTTCTACAATAATTTCAGCCTTAGGAAATGTATTTAAGACTTTTTGACATGCTTTTGGAGATAGAACAACACGCTTATCTGGCGGATTCTTACGTTCTCTAATGATTCCGAACTTCATATGGGTTTGGTATAAATATTGCACTAAATTATGCAATTAGAAACACTTGGCTTCGGTCAAAATAAAAATTATAAGGGTTCGTAAAGTTTTGTTAGCTTTGCTGCCCACTATTTAATAGTTGCATTCGATTGAATTGATACAGCTATTATTTAGATTAGGAAGTTCTTTTACATATTGGGGCCGACCGGTTTTGACAGCGAGACCAGTTGGAATGTAAGCATGTCGAGCGCTGGGAAACAGCTCGTTAATCTCATTTTTCACACTTTTAATTGGCGAAAATAATTACGCTCTTGCCGCTTAATCTGAATTATAGTAAGATTAGCCTCGTCCCTACCAGGTAGGGAAGCGAGATGTTCCTGAATAGCCCTTGTTGATGGCGATTCTTATAGGAGCACCAGAAAAGTCAACATAAGGGTGTCCGCTCACTTTGGCGACACCACCAAAATCTTAAGAAGATAAGTGTGTATTGGGCGGTTTCTGGTCAGGTACACATCGAAAATTAATCAGATTCTAAGCATGTAGAAAGCATTTTAATTGCTTGTTTGGACGAGGGTTCGAATCCCTCCGGCTCCACGATCACCCACAACTATAATGTGGATGAAAATATAAAATCCCATCAAGTTTACTTGTTTGGGATTTTTGTTTCTATACTCCAAGGCTATTTTAAGCCTTGAAAGTTGTATTTGCAGAATGGATGCTTTTGGGAACACTGTAAAGTAATCCTCTGGTTTTTCACTTTAAAACAATTGGTACTATTTATACAGCTATTTTACTCATAGCAATAATTTCATTCAAATTTTTAGCAATTAAAGGTTTCGAAATAAAATCGCGAACCAATTCATAACTCCTACCTTTTTTAATTTCAGAAGCATCAAAATGCGAGCTGACAATAAAAACCTGAGGCTTGTTATCAAAGATTAATTTATGAAATTTATCTAAAAACTGCCATCCGTTCATAACTGGCATGTTTAAATCTAGTAGAATAATATCGGGCATTCTCTGCCCATTTTTCAAAAGAGAAGTTAAATTCGTTAAAGCTTCATAACCATCTTCATACACTAGAATATTAGCACTCACAAAATTATTGTGATTCAAAAGAATTTTAGTGCCATAAACACAAATGGGGTCGTCGTCTATAATACAAACTGTGTCAACTTTCATAGCAATTTATTTTTTGATACTAGATTATACTTTGAAATATTGTTAATATATTTAACAAGATAAAACTTACAAAATATTTTCAAAGAAAACTAATATTTAGCAGAAAAACTCGTTTTCATGTCGTATGAATACGAAGTATAACGCCTAAGAAACAACCATCGCAATATTTCCAGTATTAAGTTATAAAAAATACGAATAATTTGAAAGAAATTCTAAAAAATCAGACATTGGCTATCAATACGATTAGAAATATTTATTTCATAAAAAGGTGATTCTTTTTCAATAAAACTAACTTAACGTTAAAATTAAATTCTAATACCTATAAATAATAGTATTACTCTTCAATTGTTATCAAATTTTACAAAATAATAAATTCAAATACAGAAGACTACAACAGCTTTTAAAATTAGCATAACATACCATCTTTTTTAAACAGTTAAGATATCAATATAATCACTCTATAGATATCTATGAGATTCTAATAATCTACATTGTAATCAACTTGCTCGTATCTGTTTAAATCTTTTAATAGATGGCATCACTTTTTTTTCTATTTTTGGAATCTACCATAACCACCAATGACCGAAAATATTAGACAGATGTTCAGTAAAATGAACGACGAAACTCGCGAAGAAGCCCTACTACTTTTAAAGTCAGAGTTTAATTTAGAAAGCACCAAGTTCGTTAAGAAAAATTGGATTATAGGTGGCCGCATTCCTGAAGAAAACCAAGAGCGTATTGTTCAAATCTTCCAGAATTTGTTACGCGTACAGATTTTAAGAATTAAGGAAATGAAAGTTCAATTCTAACACCTATTTACCCTAAAACTATATTCCACCATTATTTTGAACATAAATAAACCGACACATAATGAGGATGCGCCGGTTATTCAACTAACTCAAACTTATTCTAAACTCACCGCAAAGATGCATTCATATATTAAATTGAAGTTTACCTTAACATCAAGGTAAGTTTAAATTCTTTGTATGCTGTAAAGTCTATTTTGCACTCTACTTTCCTCCTTCTTTGACAAGTAGAAATATCCATCATAGTTTCATTTCCTTTAATATACCCTTTATTGGGTATTGTTTGGATGTACGCCTACTCCTATTTTTAACCAACATATACTATGGTACGTTAAGTGAATTGTTTGTTGTAAAAAATCTGTCCGCCCCACAAGAGGGCAGATTTAAATTAAAAAATATGCAAAGGCAAAAAGAAGAATTACAAATTTTGGCAAAGTTGAGCGAACGAAAAATAAAATCGTTGAAGACAAGCTATGAACTTACCGAATCTGAACTTTTATTAATTATTAGGCTACATTATAAATACGAACATGGTAAAAAGACCGATGCTTTTAAAACATTGAACATTTTTTAGACCAAGCCCTTCATGGAAATTGTTAATCGAAATCGGGGGAACTAGAATAACAACAAAAATGAAGGGCTTGGTTTTTACTTATTTTATTAAAAAATCAGATATTCTTACTTAACATATAAGTAGATACGCTAATAAAGAGACCTCTTTTTGTTATCAACAATAGGTGTTAATAACATTCGCGTGCATTTCATCGAATAAAACGAACTTTTCATCGTTAATGAATAAAGTTTAAATATTTTCGAAATGCGCTAATAAAATAGCGAGATAACTTTTATTACCAATTACATGAAATTTAATACTACCAAAGCCTTTTTCGTCCCTTTAGCAGCCGTTCTTTTTCTTTTAAGTTTATCATCTTGCGGTAAAGATTACGACCTTGTATCAGAATATGTTGTACGTGATAACACTGAGAAATCAATCTCAACTAGCTCATTGAACACTGATTTAGGTGTAGCTGCTATCAACCTTGACAAGGTAAAAGAAAGTAACTAATACTATTTTCTCCTATATCATTTAAGACCTACCAACACGCTTTGAATTTTAAAGTGACACTATTTATTTAATATTGCTAGTTTTAAAATTTTAAATGAGCGAATATCTTTTAACTTTCCATCAGTTCTCTTCTCGAGCAATTATTTTTCGAAAATTATTTTGAAATACATATTTGGCGATTCATTTTATACGCAATCGGCAGTACATCTCTCTAATTCAATTACTTCCTCAATAATATCTAGATATACCTGACCGTAAATAAAATGATACTGCATTTTCTGCTAACTTTGCAGTTCTAAATTCATTCTTCACTTTTTGTATACAATAATTGACATAGAAACTACCGGAAACGGCATAAAGGGTAACCGAATTACCGAAATTTCCATTTTTAAATATGATGGTCATGAGGTTATTGATGAGTTTACCTCGTTGGTAAATCCGGAATGTCCGATTCCTACATTTATAACCGGACTCACTGGCATTGACGATGATATGGTACGAAATGCTCCGTTATTAGAAGAGCTGATTCCGCAGATTGTAGAAATTACCAAAAACACCATTTTTGTAGCCCACAGTGTCAATTTCGATTACAATGTCATTAAAAATGAGTTTAAATTATTGGGTCATGATTTTTCTAGAAAGAAATTATGTACCGTTCGTCTTTCAAGAAAATTATTGCCTGGCTACAACTCCTACAGTTTAGGTAAATTAACGGCTGCCTTAGGTATTCCTTTAACCGATAGACACCGCGCAAGAGGTGATGCCCATGCCACGGTACTTTTATTTCATAAATTACTGAGAGCTGAAAATGCAGATTCCGTTTTTAAACAATTTTTGAATTCAAAATCTCAAGAAGCTACTTTACCACCTGGATTACCAAAAGAAGAATATTTAAAACTGCCGACTACTGCGGGTGTATATTACTTTAAAAACAGTAAGGGTAAAATTATCTATGTTGGTAAAGCCAAAAATATCAAGAAAAGAGTGCTTGGTCATTTTTATGATAAAAAGACAAAAGAAATTACCCTCTGTGCAGAAACTAGATCATTAGATTTTGTGGAAACCGGTAATGAACTCATTGCCTTACTGAAAGAATCTGCCGAAATTAAACGCCATTATCCTAAATATAATAGTGCACAAAAAAGGTCTATTCAACAATACGGCATTTTCACCTACGAAGACCGAAACGGCATTATACATCTAGCTTTTAATAAAATAAAGATGACTCCGAATCCGGTTGCTATTTGTTATAGTCCGACCGAGGCCAGACAGTATTTAGAAACCCTGTGCAGCACTTTCGAGCTTTGCCCTAAGTATTGCCATCTGCAAGAGAATGTGGCTGTATGCTCGCACTACAAAATCAAACAATGTATAGGTATTTGCTCTGATCTAGAAATGGTTACAGCATACAACCAACGGGTTATTGATGCCTTACAAAGCATTAAAGAAGTAGAAGCTACCCTTGTTATTAAAACCAGTGGCAGAACTATGGAAGAAAACGGATTTGTTATCATCAGAGAAAATAATTATGTTGGTTACGGCTTTGCCCCTACCGATGTTGCTATAGCGCAAATTGAAGACCTTGAGATGTTTATTACACCACAAAAAAATACGCTGGAAACCCAGCGTATTGTTGAAAGTTATTTGAGAAAAAATCCTGAATCAGCCATTTCTATTTAAAGACATCGGCAGTTTTATTTATTCATTTTCTTATACATCCTAATTATAAAGAGTAACCACACCATAAATATGATGGATACTACAATTGAATAAATTAGGACGAATTCCACTATTTTTTATATTTTAAGTAGTTCATAAAACCAAGAATGGTCGGTGCCCAAAATGCTATAAAAATAGCATCGAGTTTCTTACCTGATAAAAAGAGAACCTCCGAGACGACAATTATAGAAATTACAACTAACAGCATCATAATATTCATTATGCCAACTCGCTCTATAAAATTTTTTAACATAGCTCTAATTAGAATCTATTAAATATACTAAACTAATTGTAAACGAAACCTTCGTTTTTACAACGTCGTCGGACAAACGTAATCTGTCTTCTTCAAATCTTCATTTTTAAGTGCTCCATATCCGCCTTTTACATCGATAAAATTGTGGATGCCGCGACTCTTTAAAATAGATGAAGCTATTACAGAACGGTATCCGCCAGCACAATGCACTAAAAATTCTCCCTTCTCAGGAAATTCAGATAAATGCTTGTTCAATTCGCTCAAAGGTGTATGAACAGCACCTACTAAGTGCTCACTTAAGTATTCGCCATCTTTACGCACATCGAAAATTTCAATATTATCCTTATCGATAAGAGTTTTGGCTTCGGATGCTGTAATAGATGTTATTTGGTCAATTTCTTTTCCAGCCGCTTTCCAAGCTTCAATTCCGCCTTTTAAATATCCAATAGCAGAATCAAAACCTACACGAGATAATCTCGTAATCGCTTCTTCTTCCTTTCCTTCCGGTATCACCAATAACAAAGGTTGTTTGGTATCAGCAATTAAATCGCCCACCCACGGAGCAAAATCACCATTAAGTCCGATAAATATTGATCTCGGCACATGACCTTTTACAAATTCATCTTGATGCCTTACATCTAATACCAAGGCTTCAGTATCGTTCGCTGCTTTTTCAAATTCGTCGGGAGACAATTCAACATTACCGCGATCAAGCACATCACCAATATCTTCATACCCTTCCTTATTCATCTTTACATTTAAAGGAAAATATTTAGGTGGTGGCAACAACCCGTCAGTTACTTCTTTTACAAATTCTTCTTTGGTCATATCAGCCCTAAGCGCGTAATTCATATTTTTCTGATTACCCAAGGTATCTACCGTTTCCTTCATCATATTCTTACCACATGCAGATCCTGCACCATGAGCCGGATACACAATTACATCATCTGCCAACGGCATAATTTTAGTACGCAGACTATCGAACAAGGTACCTGCCAGTTGCTCTTGTGTCATATCAGCAGATTTCTGAGCTAAATCTGGTCTACCAACATCACCTAAAAACAACGTGTCTCCTGAGAAAATTGCATGGTCTTTACCGTTTTCATCACGCAACAAATAAGTAGTACTTTCCATAGTATGCCCAGGAGTATGCAACACCTTAAATATAATCTTACCCAATTGAAATTCTTGTTCGTCTTCAGCTATAATAGCATCGAAAGTTGGATTAGCTGTTGGTCCGTAGATAATTGGCGCTCCTGTTTCTTTGGATAAAGTGACATGACCACTAACAAAATCCGCATGAAAATGGGTTTCAAATATATACTTGATCTTGGCATTGTCGTTTTTAGCTCTCTTCACATACGGACTCACCTCTCTTAACGGGTCAATTATTGCTACTTCACCATCACTCTCAATATAATATGCTCCCTGAGCCAAACAACCTGTATATATCTGTTCTATATTCATACGATACTATTTTTAATGTTCAAAAACCTCTTCACCTTTAAGGTACGAGATTTATTTAATTTAAGCCTCTTTTAGATTTGGCCATTCTACTATTTTCGTAAGCCACTTTTGCAGCCAGTAATGAAATCTCATTGGGGTCGTCAAAGAAATCAACCGCTTCTTTCGTTTTTACAAATAAAAACTCTCGTTGCAATTCTTTAATGATTCCGGTATTAAATATGATATCTCTTGTAGGTCCAATAGCTCCAGCAATGTAGAACTGAAATCCCCTATCTCGAATATCATGTATCAATTTCGTAAGCATATCTGCTGCGGTAGCATCAATATAATTTATAGCCTCTGCGTTCAAAATTATCCCTTTCAACTGCGGTCCTTTTGCCCTAATATGTTTTAATAATTGCTTTTTAAAATAGGCGGAATTTCCAAAGTACAATTGCGAATCGAAACGCACTATTAATAGATCATTTCGTACCACTACCTCATCTGCAAAACGGATGACATTTTTATAGTAGTCAGAATTACCAATATTGCCTATCTCTACAAAATGTGGTTTAGATGTTCTATATACCATCAGCAATAAAGAACACAGCACACCAATTAAAATACCTTGTGTAATACCCACAAACAGTGTGATTATAAACGTAATCAACATTATAAAAAACTCATCTTTTCTATTGAGCCATAAATGTTTGAAGTAAGCGATATCTATGAGTTTTACTACCGATACCATAATAATACTTGCCAAAATTGCATTAGGCAAATATTGAAATAAGGGCGTTAAAAACAACAAGGTCAGCACCACCAATACAACACTGAATATTGCTGAAAGGTTTGTTTTTGTACCAGCATCATAACTAATTGCCGATCTAGAGAAACTAGCCGTCACCGGATAGCCTTGAAAAAAAGACCCCACAATATTTGACGAACCAATAGCAATTAATTCTTGATTTGCCTGAATAGTATCTTCACCCGTTTTATCTTCGATCGCCTTACCAATAGAGATAGCCTCTAAATACCCTACCAACGCCAAAGCAATCGCTATAGGCGCTAATTGTTTCATATTCTCTATATCGATTGTTGGTAAAACAAAAATTGGCAGACCGCTTGGCACGCTACCTACCAGTTTAATACCAAAAACGTTTAACTGAAATAGGTATACCGCTACAATACCGAGTACCACAATAATTAGAATACCAGGTATATTTCTATTCCATTTTTTAAAACTAAGTAACAGTGCTATACCCACCAGACCTATACTGAAATCCACCCAATTGATTTCGCCTAGTTTATAAAAAATATTGAAAATAGTTTCATAGATCTTATTGCTGCCTGGCACAGAAACACCCAATAAATGTTTCAACTGACTTAGCACTATAATAATCGCTGCCGCGGATGTAAAACCACTAATTACGGGTTTAGAAAGAAAATTGACCAAAAAACCCATACGAAATACACCCAACAAAAATTGAATGCAACCTACCATTAGGGTAAGTAATACGACCATTATAATGTAGTTTTCTACACCGGTTATTGCCAATGTCCCTAAACCTACCGCTACCAATAACGAATCCATCGCAACAGGCCCAACAGCTATTTTTCGTGATGTTCCTAAAAGTGCATAGGTAAGTATCGGAAATAAAGAGGCATATAGACCATGAACTGGCGGCAACCCTGCAATCATTGCATACGCCATACCTTGTGGCACCAAAACGATACCAACGGTTAAACCAGCCAACAAATCTTTTATAAAGTAAGCTTTTTTATAGGTTGAAACCCATTCCAAAAAAGGAAAAATGTTTTTCACTCTGTAAATTTAATCATTCTAAAGGGCATGGAAAGCAGATATTAGAATCATTACTTTATACATTTAATAGTCTGTTGAATTCCAAAGCTTGCGCAACCCAAAAATCAAGATCATCTTCGGTGTCAAATCCGTCAGGACCTATAAACAGAAAATCGCGTAAGGGTTTGCCCGTAAAGTCCATTGGTCTGCTGCCCGGTTTATTCAGTAATTCTTCATAATTCAATTTACCAACACGCACCATTAACTTATCTTCTTCACTTTTTTTGTCGAACATAATACCAATACACATTTTGCCATTGACCATAAAGGTGAGACCGCCCATCATTTTCTTTTCTTCCAATTCGCCTTTTCCTTTAAGACGTGGTCTTACCCTATCTGCTAAATACTCGCTGTATGCCATAGCTTAAAAATTAAGTTCTTCCGGTTCCAATTCTGTATAAACTACTTCATCTGAAATTGATGCTATATTACCTGCATAGTTTTTGCCGCGCAGTTTACCCACTGTGTGCGCTTTTAATTCCAGATCATTATCATTATTTAGCAGTGTAGTCAGTTCCTTTTCAAAATCTGCATTTGATGAAAGCCATTGCTCTTCCAAATCTTCAGAAAGCATTAAGGGCATACGTGGTTCTTTCAATTTAGCGTTATTATGAATTTTAGACATCATGCCATTACCTACAGTGGTTACAATTGAAAAAGACTTGATGGTACCGCCGTGTTCAGGATGTATCCATTCAGACCATAATGCAGCCAAGGCTAAAGGTTGATTATTTTTTCGGTGGATGAAAAACGGATACGTGTTATCGTTATAATGGTGATGTTCGTAAAAGCCGTCAACATAAAGCATGCATCGTTTTTCGTTCGCAGCATCTTTAAAAGCAGGTTTCTCGAAAATGGTTTCGACCCGAGCGTTTAAGGTACTGTTCCAAATTTTCTTTTGTTGTTCAGCACTATTCACCCAATGTGGAATCAACCCCCAGGTAGCCACAATAGGATAAAATGGATCATCATTAGTATAAATTAAAACCTCAGGATGTGAAAACCCCGATGCATGGTGAAGCGGCAAATCGGTCAATGGCCCCAATTTTTCAACAATCTCTTCGATAGCTTTTAAATCTTGACTTCTCTTTGCCCTTTTTAACTGTGCCTCTAAGCTGGTTTTTACATCATAACACATGCACTATTCTTTAGCGATGAATTTTAATTTACAAAGGTTTTAACGTAACTGTGAAAATTGCAGGTTCCTTCTTTAAAACCATAAAACCTTCTGCCAAATTATCTTGTTCAACCGCATACGGATAAAAAGTAATTGGTTCTATGCACACCATATTCGGCACCTCCGTCCAAAGCATAAAATGACTAAATCCTTCAGATGTTATTTGAAGTGATTTCTCATCTTTTAAAGTAATTACATCGGTATTTGGCACTTGTAATGCTCTACTACCAACTTCCATAACTTCAGGTATAGTAATATTTTGTTCTCCAGCAGAAATAATAGCATTATCGCTATGCAACATAAACGCTGGGTGATAACCCAACATAAAAGGCATGCCTTCTTCCCCTGAAATTGAAAAGGTAACCACCAATGAATTGTCTATTAATTCAAGTGACTTTATAAACTCAAAATCGTAAGGCCAGCTCAGTTTTTCTGCGGTAGATTTTTTAGGATACTTTGAATTTAAAACCTCGGTATTTGCCGTATATTTTTTAGAGAACACAGCTTTACTTGCTGAGCTTTCTACTAACTTATATTTCATTTCACGTAATAGACCGTGCTGATCTTGAGTTGCGAAACCTTTGGGAGTTTTTACTTTAAAATCTGCCTCATTTGTTGGTCCGATCAACGGGAACATTTCAGTATCTACACTACGCCACCCAGGGTTTCCCTTTTGGTGCATGAATTCATAACCAGAAACTTGGTATCCTACCAGTTCGCCAGCTTCAATTTTAACCTGTTGACCACCTACTTCTAATGTTGTTATATTACTCATTTATCAATCTATAAATTAATAATGCTGTTCTTTTCGTTAATGCTTCAATAGTATTCAAATTAACGGTTTCTTCGGGAGTGTGGGCTGCATTTCCCATAGTCCCCAATCCGTCTAGGCAATCTACATATTCCGCCACAAAAGAAGTATCTGCCGCACCTCTTTTACCTGGGTCGTATGCTAACACTTCACCTTGCTTTAAATCTAAACTTACTTTGTTCAATTTTGTCAATAATGCCTTATTCCCTTCCGTAGGTTGCATTGCGGGGTAACTATCCTTAAATGTAACAGTTGCCGATGTTTGCGGTAAATTATTAGCAACTACAGCTCGCATATTATCGCGGGCACGTTCTTTTTGTTCTTCGGATATAAATCGTAATCCGCCACGGACTTCCGCTTTCTGCGCAACGACATTTGTCTTACCAAAAACGGTCCCCTTACTGGTCATTTCATCAAACTCCACAAAAGTACCACCGACTAAAGTCCCGGGATTAAAGGTCAATAAATCTTCTCCTCTTACATCGGTGTAAAATCCGTTTAAAATTCTAGACATTTCAAAAATGGCTCCTGCGCCAGTATCTTCACTAAAAATACCAGATGAGTGTGCTCTCTTACCCTCTACCTCAACTTTCCACCCAGAAGAACCTCTACGGGCAACGGTTGCATAATTGAATCCGGTGGAGTTTTCAAAACCTAGACCGATATCACTTCTTTTGGCAGCCTCAATTAAATCGTGTCTACTTTTTTCTAGCGGACTACCTGTGCTTTCTTCATCACCCGTAAAGGCAACAATAATTTGAGCATCAATCAGCAATCCGTTTTGTTGTAGTGCTTTTAGTGCATACAGCACGATAACATCGCCACCCTTCATATCATTACCACCTGGTGCGTGTGCGCTAGAATCGTTCACCATTTCAAAAGTTTGAAACGGACTATCTTCTTCAAAAACCGTATCTAAGTGACCAATAAGCAACAACTTTTTTCCCTTGGTGCCTTTTATTTCTGCAAACAAGTGTCCCGCTCTATTCATTTCTTCGGGCATAGGTATCCAAGTACTTTCAAAACCGATATCAGTAAATGCGGTAGCAAACTCTTTTCCTACCATTTCAACACCTTTAAGATTTAAGGTACCACTATTGATATTCACGACTTTTTCTAGAAATGAAATTGCCTCAGCATTATTTTGCTCGATAGCTTTTACAACCTTCTTCTCGTTCTTTGATAGTTTCTGTGCATTGACGCCTGTCAATAAAAACACAGCAATTAGGGTAAGTAGTAGTTTTTGATGCATGTGGTCTGTTTTACATCAAATTTACCAAAAACACTTAATTTATAACGAGAATAAACCACTTACTATGTTAAGCGCTAGAGCAAAATAAAATATGGTGCGAATAATTACTATATTGCACCATAAGCAATGATTATGGCAACGATACGAAAATCTATAACCTTTACCAATCAGCAAGACAATTGGATAAAACTAAAAGTCGAAAATGGCGATTACACCAATGACAGTGAATATATTCGAGATTTGGTCAGAAAAGACCAGCAAGAAAACATGAAATTAGCCGAATTAAAAAACGCCATTGATGAAGGTTTGCAAAGTGGAAGAAGTTCTCTAAAAATCAGTGATATTATTGAGCAAGTAGATAATGGCAAACTATAATTTATCTACAAAAGCGCAACACGATTTAATTGCTATTTATAAATACGGAATTAAATTTTTCGGGCAATCGCCGGCAACTACATACTTGCAAGAATTAGAGAACTTTCTAATTGAATTATCAGACAGACCTGCATTGGCAATAGATGCTTCAACCATAGCCAACGGGTTAAAATTCTATAATTATAAAGCCCACGTCATTTTCTATCAATTCGAAAATGAAAATGAAATCTACGTTCTAAGGGTTCTTGGAAAGCGAATGAATTTTATTGAACACCTTTAATTAGGTAAACTACTCGAATCGAATAGCTTTTACCGGTGTAATTCTCGTAATAATATATGACGGGATCAAAAGCATCAACAGACACAGAAACAATACACCAGTATTTAAAAGAAGAATTGTCCAAAGATCTATGCTTACCGGTATGTATTCTATGTAGTATTCTTTCGGGTTCGGGAATTTAAACACCCGAAACTTCTCTTGAATAAAAATAATACCTAAACCAATAAGGTTACCCCAAAATAAACCAACAATAATAAGGTAAGCGGCATTGTATAAAAAGACTTTTCTTATACTCCAGTTATTAGTACCCAATGCTTTTAAAATACCGATCATTGGTGTACGTTCTAATATTAAAACGAGCAATGCGGTAATCATATTGATACCACCAACTATAATCATGATCCCAATGATAAGGGCGATATTAAAATCGAACAAGCCTATCCATTCAAATATCTTGTAGTACTTATCTTTTATAGTTCTATTATCCAATGTGGAAAATGTTTTTGACCTTATCTCTATATTTTTCTCGTCTATATCATCAAAACTCTCTAAGAATACCTCAAAATTACCTATCTCGGTATCTTTCCATTTATTCATGCGCTGAATATGGCGTATGTCTGTAAATATATAGAGTCCGTCAATTTCTTCAAATCCGCTATCGTAGATTCCGGTGATGGTGAATTTTCTTTGGTTAGGTATTTTATCAGCGGCATCATCTCGCAGAAAAAAAGTAAAGAAAGAATCTCCCACTTTTAAGTTCAAACGATTTGACATTATTCTAGAAATAAGCACATCAGAATTTAGCTCTCCCGAATAATCAGGTAAAACACCTTCGATCAAAAACTCATCGAACGGTTCCCAATTATATTCTTTGCCGACACCCTTGGCTATAATACCCTCAAAAGTTTCTTCGGTACGAATAATGCCCGCCTTGGTAGCTACGGCTTGAATATGCACAATGCCATCAACCATTTTGAAGTCCGGATAAAACTCTTGCTCCGTACTCACGGGCACGACAGAAACTTCAGAATTATTATTATCGTAATTATAGATTTGTACGTGACCGTTGAAAGCAGTTATTTTCTCACGTATTTTCTCTTTTAATCCCAGTCCTGTAGCAATAGCGACCAACATCATAATCACCCCGATTGCAATTGCTGCAATGGCTATTTTTATTATCGGTGCAGATATACTAATTTTATGCTCCTTACCCTTTATAAGCCGTTTGGCGATAAAATATTCTAGATTCAAATGATGTTATTTTTATCCAATTTCAAAAGTACAGTTTTATTATGGTTTTTGGTATTGGCTACCTGCGGAAACGAAACCAAAAAGCAAGCCATTACCACATCAACAACCGATGAACCACAAATTGAGCAAGAAGCAAAAGAAATTGTGGTCGCCGCTAACCGAACGGAAGCATATCTACCACTTTTGAAAGGAAAGAAAATAGCCGTTGTCGCCAACCAAACCAGTGTTATATTTAAGTCTGGCGGACACACCCACTTGGTAGATAGCTTACTTTATTTAGATGTAGATATTAAACACGTATTTGCACCAGAACATGGTTTCAGAGGCAATTTTGATGCAGGTGAGCATGTAAAAAATAGTACAGACGTAAAAACAGGATTAGACTTAATATCGTTACACGGTAAAAACAGAAAACCAAGTCAAGAGCAATTAGAAGGATTAGATTTGGTGTTATTCGATATTCAAGATGTGGGCGCTCGTTTTTATACCTATATCTCAACCATGCAATTGGTGATGGAAGCTTGTGCCGAAAAAGGAATTCCTATTATAGTGTTAGACAGACCAAACCCGAACGGACATTACGTAGACGGACCAACTATGGAAGCAGCACACACTTCTTTTCTAGGGATGACAGAAATTCCGTTAGTATACGGAATGACCATTGGCGAATATGCCAACATGATCAATGATGAACTATGGTTAGAAGGTGATAAAAAAGTAGATTTAACGGTGATCCCTTTAGAAAACTGGACGCATGATATGTTTTATAGTCTACCAATTCGACCTTCTCCAAACTTACCTAATGACACCTCTATTACTTTATACCCAAGCTTGGGAATGTTCGAAGGCACCAACATTAATGCAGGTCGTGGAACGGAGTTTCAGTTTCAGCGCTACGGAGCTTCATTTTTAGATTCGAAAGTGTATGATTTCACCTATACTCCTGAACCCAATTTTGGTTCTAAATACCCAAAGGAAGAAGGGAAATTATGCTACGGAAAAGACCTATCAAAAACGGAGCGTATGAACGAGGTAACGATGGATTACATTATAGATGCCTATACCAATTCGGTTGACAAGAGTAAATTCTTTATCACCAGCGGATTCACTATTCATGCAGGTAACGACAGACTACAAAAGCAAATTGAAGCCGGAGCCACCAATGCCGAAATAAAAGCGACTTGGCAAGCAGACATTGAAAAATTTAAAAAGATAAGAGCAAAGTATTTACTTTACTAAAGGCTGTTCACCAGCGATATCAGTGGTTGGTTTTCTATACCCAACAAAAGGATATTTCAACAACGAACTTATTTGACCATTCGCCACTTCATCGGGGAAGGTGTCTACACCGTAGATGATTTTCTCTCTATCTAAATGCATATAAGTACCGAATAAACGATCCCACCACGAGAATATATTACCGTAATTAGAATCTGTATATGGTAATACATAATGGTGATGCACTTTATGCATGTCAGGAGAAATAAGCACATAGCTTATAGCCTTATCTACACCCTTTGGTAGTTTAATATTGGCATGGTTAAATTGAGATAAAACAACAGAAAGACTTTGGTACAACATGATAATACCCACCGGCGCACCAACTACAAAAACACCTACTAAAGTAAATATATAACGAATGATACTTTCTAACGGATGATGTCTGTTCGCAGTAGTCGTATCTACATTATGATCCGTATGATGTACCAAATGTACCATCCAAAAAGGTTTTACTTTGTGCTCTACTAAATGAGCCGTGTAAGCCCCAATTAAATCTAACAGCGCTACACCCAAAAATACATATGCCCATAATGGCATTTCTGGTAACCAATTAATGATTCCGAAATCATTGGCAACCGCCCAATCAGAAGTTTTTAATAACAAAAATGCCAGCGGGAAATTTATAACTATCGTAGTCAGTGTAAAAAAGAAGTTAGGCAGCGAATGCTTCCATTTATTATAGCTTCCATTAAACAGCGGTACGATACCTTCTAGTATCCAAAAAAAAGTAATTCCACCAACTAAAATAAGTGATCGGTGAGCTGCAGGGATTGATTCGAAATATGTTATAATATGTTCCATTATAAAAGTGAGTTATTTAAGTTATAAATATGCGACACAGAACTTGAACTCAAAATTAAAGTATCTACAATTAAATATGTAAATTCTGACAAATTCGCAAACAAACACTCAATATAATAAACTTTTACTTAATTTTAAGCTGCAAAATTTGATTATTAAGAAATCATAAGTCAATTACGCATAAGCATAATAGATTACAAAAGGGTAAACTTTATTGAATCCATCACCCTCCAGGTATCTTGTATTTTATATACTTTTTTCAAAACAATCAGAAACTTCTTGTCCTTATTTGAACACTCTAAGGTTATACTTCCTCTTTCAATAGGCACATTATTATCAGGATTACTCTTAAAACTTACTTTTTCTAAAATGATATCTTTCCACAACACACCGAACGAGCGACCTCTTTCACTCACTCTTCTATAGTTTTCAATAGCTTTATTTTCAAAATTTAAAATTATAGCATCTACAGACGGAACATTATCATTAGGTTGAGTTTCTTTAACTATAGGAATAAGATATTCAACTTCGTTTTTAGTAGGCAGTACTTTTAGAAATTCTTTCTCACTCTGCTCTTTCAGTGCATTAAACACTGTATTTACAACCTCAATATTTAGAAAATCTTCTTGTGAAACAGAAGTATAGGTCACCAAAAAGGTAATCATTAATAAAGAAAAATTAAGAATACGTTTCATTAGAATAGTTTTGGTTAAATAATTTATCTGAGTTTTATAGAAAAAACTATATCACCTACTCCAACTCAAAAACAACATTTCTTTCCTTGTTATTCTTATACATCGTCTTCGACCCAATCTCTCTGTTCGCAGTTGAGTTATAGTTTTTATTATCCGGATTTAGAATATAGTCGAGTTGATGTTCGATCATCTTTTCAAACGGGACTAGGAAGTCCGTCGTATTGCATTGTTCCACTCCACCTTTGTCAAGCAAGTTTAATACTGTATAAACCGATTCAATAGTACTAAGGCAAAGCGCCTCTGGCTGCTGCTTGATTATAAATTTGGATGCTATACTATTATCAAAACTTACCCGATTTAATTTTTGCAAGTTCGTACTTAGCTTAAGCATTTTACGGGCACAGGGCCATGTACCATCGAGAATGAAGAGGTGAGGATTTTTACCCATAAAAGAATTCATTTCTGAACCATTTCTCTGAGATAAGTTAAAACTGTCTTTACCAGGATAGAGTAAGAAAGAACTACTTTTCTCATCGTTCAATATTTCATTGACACGCTCATTATTACTAAAATCGACACCAACTATAATTTCTGAATTCTCAAGCTGAAGATTCGTCATGCACCCAGTTCCATTTTTTTCTTTCTTGTACTCTTTTGGGTGCATCAAAATAATGAAACGCGTATTGGTTTTGACGGTACTAATATGCTTACAAATACAGGTACTAGAAGGTCTCATACATTTGTAACATTTCATTCTTGAATTATTTATTTCGACTTGCAATATGAAATTCTATTGTTTTTCTACTTAGTTAATCAACTTCTTCATTTCCTCCACAATATTAAAAGCAGCTGGGCAAATAGCTACATTTTTTAGGGTAAGATTACTTATTTGCTGAAACTTCTTTCGATCTGTATGCGGAAACTCGCGACAAGCTTTTGGGCGTACATCATAAATAGAACAGTAATTATCCGATCCTAAAAAAGTACATGGGGTTTCTTGTAGCACAAAATCATTTTCTTCATCTACCCGTAAATAGGTTTCGATGAATTTCTGGGGTTTCATTCGAAACGACTTTGAAATACGCTCCACATCTGCATTGGTAAACAACGGTCCGGTAGTTTTACAACAATTGGCACAGGTTAAACAATCGGTACGCTCAAATTCAGCCTCATGGAGTTCTTGCATGATATAGTCCAGATTCTTTGGCGGCTTCTTTCGTAGCTTGACAAAGAACTTTTTATTCTCGTTATGTTTTTCTTTTGCCTTTTGCGGCAATTCTCGTAAAACCTCTTCCATGTGCAAAATTAATTCTTCAAAACTAGCGAAGTAGTACCAAAAAGCTAGACTTTTGCAACTAGAAATACAAGAATTTTGAACAACGACATTTTAGGCACGGCACTTTTAGATTATCAGAACGGAAACTACACTGAGGATATTAACACATATTCATCACTACTTGAAGATGATGTTTTACCGCTACCCTATATGTTCAGGGGTTTTAAAGAAATGCCCGAGCTAGAGCAAAAGGCGTTACAATTATGTAAGGGCAACGTACTTGATGTTGGCTGTGGTGCTGGTAGTCATGGACTGTATTTACAAGAAAAAGGTTTTTCGGTTATAGGGCTAGATGCATCAAAAGGCGCAATTGAAGTAAGTAAATTACGCGGACTCAAAAAAAATGCACACTGCGAACTACTAAAATACGAAGGTGAGCAATTCGATACCATTCTAATTTTAATGAACGGCGTTGGTCTGGCAGGAACACTAGCCGGATTGGAAGCTTTTTTCTCTAAATTAAAATCGCTCTTAAAAGACGATGGACAAATTCTATTAGACTCAAGTGACATTATTTATATGTTCGAAGATGACGAAGATGGTGGTTATTGGATTCCCGATAACGTTAATTACTACGGTGAAGTAAGCTTTGAAATGGAATATAAAGAGGAAAAGAGTACATCTTTCCCTTGGTTATATGTAGACTACAACACGCTACAAAGAGCAGCAAATTATAGTAATTTAACATGTGAGCTTGTAATGGAGGGCGAACATTACGACTATTTAGCAAGATTGACGCAAATGAAGTAATAGCGACTCTTTTTTTTCGTTATGCTATTTGTACAAAACAATTTTATGAATAAGTTCAAAAGTTTATTGCTAATTGGTATTGTGGCATTTACCGTTTCTTGCTCTAAAAGTTCTTCAGATTCTGATGGTGAAAATTCAGAAGCCAAAGTTGACAAGGCTGCTAATTTACTGGCAACAGGAGATTCTGCCAATGACATTCTCTCTAACGATACCTACGATAAACTTCTAATTGAAATAGCATATGTAACAGGTTTTAAACCGACCGAAGCTGCAATGACAGATTTTACAGCCTATCTAAAAGAGCACACCTTCAAAGAAGATATTGAGTTAGTATATAAAGAATTATCTAGTCCGTCAGAAGATGAGCTTACACTACAAGAAATTGCAGATTTAGAAACCTCGAACAGAACAGCCTTTAATACCGGTAGCACATTGGCTATCTATATTTACTTTGCAGATGCACCAGCAGAAGGTGATGATCTAGAAGGCGGACTTGTAACGTTAGGTGCTGTTTACCGCAACACGTCTATGGTTATACATGAAGCTACCGTAAGAGATTTAGCTAGTTTAAGTTCTTCTATTAGCGAAGCAGAGGTAGAAACGACCACTTTAAACCACGAATTCGGTCACCTATTTGGTTTGGTCAATTTAGGTTCTGATATGGTAAATGACCATGAGTCTGAATCTGAAAACGAAGACGGACAATTAGTTCCTGATAACCATTGCAACCAAGCTGTTTGCCTTATGCGTGCAGAATTACAATTCGGTGGTTCTTCTGGTAAATCTTTACAATCAAATACTCTTGCGCAATACGAAGACGGCGTAAAATCTGGCTGTAGATTATCTGGCACAACCGTTTTAAGCTTACTACAACAACAGCATACTGCTAAAACTACAAACACGGTAGCTTTAGATGCCGAATGTGTATTAGATATTCAAGCTAATGGTGGTCGTTAATTATGAATTCTATTATTTAAGGGATATTCAAATACTTATGCGTTTGTAAAGACACTTTCCATTTTGGGTTGTTCATTACATAGTCAACAATCATAGGTACCACTTTATCTCGAACACTCCATTCTGGCTGCAAGTATAAAATGCAATTGGTGTTGGTTTTCGCAGCTTGCTCTTCAGCAAAAATTAAATCGTGCTTGTTATAAACAATAACTTTAAGCTCATGGGCTTCTTCGTAAATACGACCTTCAGGTAATTTATTCTTCTTAGGTGAAAGACAGATCCAATCCCAATCGCCAGAAAGTGTATAGGCACCAGAAGTTTCAATATGTGTTTTTAGACCTTTTTCCTTTAATGCCTTTGTAATCGGGTTCATATCCCACATTAAAGGTTCTCCGCCTGTAATTACAATAGTATCAGAATATTTAGCGGCATTATCAACAATTTGCTCAATGGCAGTAGGCGGATGCGTTTCTGCATTCCAGCTCTCTTTTACATCACACCAATGGCAACCAACATCACACCCGCCAACACGAATAAAGTAAGCTGCAGTTCCTTTATGAAAGCCTTCACCCTGTATGGTATAAAACTCTTCCATTAAGGGTAAATACACCCCTTTATTCACTTTCTCCAATACCTCCTCATTTTTCATTCGGCAAAGATACGTTTTAGTTGACAAATTCTATTAGAAGTACGTACCGGTAAATTCTGTACTCAGGCGCGTACTGTTCGTACGTCAAATGTTAAAAAGTCGTGATATTTAAGGCTACACATGTTTTTAGGTTTGGTTAAAAATCCCCTATTTTTATCGAAAATATATAAAATGGCCGGTACCGAAGATTTTTTTGAGCATATAGAAAAGGGATATGCTACGAAAGGCGATTACATTAATATGGGCGCAGCCATGCTAAATGGTGAAGCTGTTACTAATGCATTCGTAAAAATTCCGTTAAAAACTTTAAACAGGCACGGGCTTATTGCAGGTGCAACGGGTACTGGTAAAACAAAAACATTGCAAGTGCTTGCAGAGAATTTATCTGAAAAAGGTATTCCTGTAATGCTGATGGATTTAAAAGGAGATTTAAGCGGATTGGCACAACCTAGTCCCGGTCACGCTAAAATTGATGAACGCCATGCTAAAATCGGTTTCCCTTTTGTAGCAAGTAGCTTTCCTGTTGAGATACTTTCGTTATCTGAACAAGATGGTGTAAAGTTGAGAGCCACGGTTTCTGAATTCGGACCAGTATTATTATCACGTATACTTGACCTCTCTGAAACGCAATCGGGTATTGTTGCCGTAGTATTCAAATACTGCGATGACCAAAAAATGCCATTGCTAGATTTAAAAGATTTCAAAAAAGTATTGCAATATGCAACAGGAGCCGGTAAGTCAGAATTCACAAAAGAATACGGTCGTATTTCTACAAGTTCTACCGGTACCATTCTTAGAAAAATTATTGAATTAGAGCAACAAGGTGCCGAATTGTTTTTCGGTGAAAAATCTTTCGATGTAAATGACCTTACCCGTATAGATGAGCAAGGTAGAGGCTATATTAATATTCTACGCCTAACCGATATTCAAGACAGACCTAAGTTATTCTCTACATTTATGTTGAGTCTATTGGCAGAAATATATGACACCTTCCCAGAACAAGGTGATAGCGACAAACCAGAATTAATCTTATTTATAGACGAAGCACATCTTATTTTCAAAGAAGCTTCAAAAGCATTATTAGATCAAATAGAAAGTATTGTTAAACTGATACGTTCAAAAGGTATTGGTTTGTATTTTGTTACCCAAAACCCAACAGATGTGCCAAATGATGTATTGTCGCAATTAGGTTTAAAGGTGCAACATGCATTAAGGGCTTTTACCGCTAGAGATAGAAAAGCAATTAAATTGACGGCAGAAAACTACCCCGAATCTGAGTTTTACGATACCAAAGAAGTACTTACCTCATTAGGTATTGGTGAGGCTTTGATATCTGCCTTAGATGAAAAAGGTAGACCTACGCCACTTGCGGCTACATTACTACGTGCACCTATGAGCCGTATGGATGTCTTGACCGATAAAGAATTAAAAGAGGTAAACGATAGATCATCACTAGTAAAAAAATATGGTGAAGTAATTGATCGAGAAAGTGCTTATGAAATCTTGAACGAAAAGATTGAGGAGGCAGAAAAATTGGCGGAAAAAGAAAAAAACAAACCGGCTGCTAGAAAAACATCTAGTAGAACAAGCACAAGACAGAATCCGGTATTAAAAGTATTAACAAGTGCCACTTTTATAAGAGGTGTACTTGGTGTATTAAAAAAAGTGATGAGATAGCATATGAATTTTAGATATACCCTTTTATTAATTTTCTGCTGTGGTTTACTGGTAAATTGCACAGACGAGAAGAATACAGATTTTCAAATATCTGGCGATCAAGTTGGTAGATTATCCAAGCAAAGCTTAGCACGTGATATTGAATTAATATTCGAAAAAGACTCGGTAGTTCAAGATACCGTCAAGCTAAATTTCGGTAATGGAGCCAGTAAAATAAAAATTTACGAAAGAGGTGGTGCTTTACTATTGACCTTAACACCAAATAACGATAGCATCGCTACTATACAGAACGTTATCATCAATGATGACAGATTTGTGACGGATAAAGGCATTTCTAAAGTAAGTACTTTTAAAGAGATACGAGAAAACTATCCTATTAAAAAGATCATTACATCTATGAACAATGTGGTGATTCTATTAAAAGACAGTGATCTATATTTCACCATAGATAAAAAAGAACTACCTGAAAGCCTTCGATATAATGCCAACAGTACTATTGAAGAGGTACAAATACCAGATACTGCAAAAGTAAAATACATGATGGTCGGTTGGGATTGATATTCTTAAAACCCTAAAATTTGATATCCTTCGGATATTTTATATACATTTCAAAATTTTATCAGGTGCCCGTATTCCTTCAAAAGCTCATACCTAAATTAATCGGATTCTACTTTAACATCCTTGTCTGGTTTTCTCCAAAGAAAGCCGCTTACAAGGCTTTTTTAGTATTTATAAAGGTTAGAAAAGGTAGTGTACTACCAAATCAAAAAGCATTTTTAGACCAAGCTAAACTAGAGGTATTATCGTTAGATGAAAATGAAATTCAAGTTTACAATTGGCGCGGAAGCAAAGAAACCGTTTTACTAGTACACGGTTGGGAAAGTAATACCTGGCGTTGGCATAAACTCATAGAAAGATTACAAAAAGCAGATTATAATATCATTGCTTTTGATGCGCCCGCACACGGGTATTCCTCAGGTGGCAACCTTCATGTACCTTTATATGCCGATACCGTGCAACAAGTATTGACCAAATACAGACCAACTACTGTTATTGGACATTCCATGGGTGGCATGACCGTTTTATACAATGAGTCTTTACACCCAAACAAAACCATTGAAAAAATAGTGACCATTGGTTCACCATCAGAGTTTCATGAGATACTGGCGCATTATAAGAATTTACTAGGTTTCAACGATAAGGTTTTAAAAGCATTAAAAGACTTAGTGTACAACAAATTCAAATTTACGGTAGAAGAATTTTCAAGCTCCAAATTTGTTCAGAGCAACATAAAGAAAGGCTTACTCTTTCATGACAAGTTTGATAAGATTGCTCCCTATCACGCGTCGGTCGATGTGCATAAACATTGGGAAGGAAGTGAATTGGTAAGTACAGAAGGTTTAGGGCATTCTATGCACCAAGATGGCGTAAATGATAAAATAGTTTCTTTTTTAGAAGGATAATTTCCGATTGTATACAGCACACCCAAAAGTCACTTTTTATTTAATTTTAAAATAAAAATGGCAAAGTCAAACAACATACCACAAATACAGAACGAAAAACAATACGAAGCTTTAGTAGACAAAGGTTATAGTAAAGAAAAAGCGGCACGTATTGCAAATACTAAAGATGCGGGAAAGAAAGGCGGTAAAGCTTCAACCTATGAAGAAAGAACCAAAAAGGAACTTTATGACCAAGCTAAAGAAATTGGTATCGATGGACGTTCGAAAATGAGCAAAAAAGAGTTAATTTCAGCCTTAAGAAATAACTGATTATGCAAAATGTAACACCTTTCCATATTGCCATTCCCGTTCATAATTTAGCGGAATGCAGAACTTTTTACAGAGATATTTTAAATTGTGAAGAAGGTCGTAGTAGTGACCACTGGGTAGATTTCAATTTATTCGGACATCAATTGGTGATTCATTACAAACCTAAGTCAGAGACTGAAAGTGTGCACCATAATCCCGTTGATGGTCATGATGTTCCCGTACCGCACTACGGAGTAGTATTACCCTGGGATACGTTTCAAAGTTTTTCAGAAGAGCTAAAATCCAAAGGTGTAACATTTGTTATTGAACCTTATGTACGTTTTGCAGGTAAAGTTGGAGAACAAGCTACCATGTTTTTCTATGATCCCGCCGGCAATGCTTTAGAATTTAAAGCTTTTAAAGATATGGAGCAGTTGTTTGCCAAATAGACCAATACCTATGTTTAAATCTTTTGACCACTATTTAAAAATATTATTATTTACTATAGTAATCTGCTTTGAAATAGGATGTAGCCCAAAACTATCCAATTCAAAAAAAAATTATACTGATAGTAGTATTGAAAGTGGTTCTGATATACTAAATAATATTTACCAAAAACAAACTTTAAGAGTTGGTACAACAGGAGATTTTAAGCCTTTTTCATATATAATAGATTCAACCGGCAACTATACCGGAATTGATATAAAAATGGGAAAGGATTTAGCAAAGTCTTTAGGTGTAAAAGTTGAATTCATTGAAACTAGCTGGCCAACACTAATGTCAGATTTAATGGAAAATAAATTTGACATTGGTATGTGTGGAATTACAATTACTCCTGAAAGAAAAAAAACATCCTTTTTTAGTATACCAGTATATTCAAGTGGTAAAGCTGCTATTACTAGAGATGAGAATGCATTAAAATATAATTCAATTGAAAAGATTAATAACAAAGAGGTAAGAGTTATATTTAATCCAGGTGGCACCAATGAAGCTTTTGCAAGGGCAAACTTCCCAGAAGCTACCCTAATTCTTAACGAAGACAACTTGAGTATTTTTCAAAAATTGGTAGTCAATGAAGCAGATGTTATGGTCACCGATGCGATTGAAACATTAATTCAACAACAAATTCATAAAGAACTAGCTGCTGTAAATCCAAATGCCCCATTCAACAGTTTTGATTTTGGATATCTTCTTCCAAAAGACAGCATATTTAAAACTGTAGTAGACAACTGGCTTTTAGAAAAGAAAAAAGATAGCTTACTTATTAAGTTACTTCATAAAGAAATTAACAAACATCAATAAATCATTACTGCGACCAAGAAGTCGGTACTCTATCCCAACGGTGCTTTTTTAATTCTTCATACAGCTCATTAGACAACAATTTACCATCACTAGCAGCTGTATTCGCCAATACATTACGTTGCTTACGCATACCAGGTATGGTAGTACCTACATCATCGTTCATTAGTATAAAACGAAGTGCCATTTCAGCCATGGTCATACCTTCAGGAATCAATGGTCTTAAAGCATCAGCATGTTTTACAGAAGAAATCAAATTCTCAGGTACAAAATAGGTGCCACGCCAATCGCCTTCGGGGAACGTAGTTTCTTTCGTCATAGTTCCTGTCAATGTACCTTCATCAAAAGGCACACGTGCTATGGTTGCAATATCAAGCTCTTTGCATAACGGAAACAGCTTATCTACTGGCGCTTGATCGAATATGTTGTAAATGACCTGTACAGCATCTAATAATCCTGTTTTTAAAGCTTTGATTCCATTTTCCGGCTCCCAACGATTCATACTAATGCCCATTGCTGCAACTTTGCCCGAAGTCTTTAGATCTTCAATAGCGCGTTGCCATTCTTCTCTGTCGCTCCAACCGTCATCCCATGTATGAAATTGCATGAGGTCTATTTGCTCCAGACCCAAATTCTTTAGCGTCTTATGCGTGTATTCCATAATATGTTCTGTCGGATAGGAGTTCTCAAAAGTATATTCAGGTTTTGCCGGCCACTGAAAGTTTTTTGGTGGAATCTTACTTGCTGTATATAACTTCTTAGAAGGATGTCTTTTTACCAACTCCCCAAGCAACTCCTCACTATGTCCTTCTCCATAACCCCAAGCGGTATCAAAGAAATTGACTCCGTTTTCAACTGCTAAGTCCAATGATTTCGCAGATTGAGCATCGTCACTAGCCGTCCAACCAGCCATTCCCCACATTCCGTATCCTACTTCACTTACTTGCCAATCTGTTCTTCCGAATCTTCTGTATTTCATATGATAAACTTAATCAATGAAAATAATAATTTAAAGGTTTCGTTATAATTAAAATCTAACTTTTCTTGTATGTTGAAATTAAGAGTTTTCTACAGAATTATATTTTCACTATTATTTTGTACTTGGATTAGTTGCGATGATGAGTCAACAGAAGGAATGATTGAACAAGAAATGATTAATAAACCAGTTATTTCTATTTCGGAAAATCTTAGTTATGTTGAAATAGAAACCAATTTCTTGATTACAATTGAATCTGATTATAATGTACAAACTGAATTGTATATCGATAATCAAGAATTAATTTCCAGTACTGAAAAATCTTTTGAATATACAATTGACCCTTTTCTATTTAATATTGGAAATCATATTTTAAAAATCAAATCCACAGATTCTCAAAACCAAGAAACATCATTCGATGTTAACATAGAAATAAAAAAACTTCTTTTTGAAGACCAGACATTCTACCAAAAAGAAAATCCACTTCAGGGTTTGAGATATATTTCTATACATAATCAATCTGGAATTCTAATTGACATAAAACAAATAGAAGGTATAAATGATGGTATATTCTACACCGACAATAATTTTATTAAAGAAGATTTAATAGTCACGAGATATGAACTTCCTACATTATTTAATGGGTTTTATCAATTGTTATCCTTTGTTGATATAAAACCAGGTACTGTTGTCAATGCAGATTACAACTTTAATAGTCCATATTTTTTTCCAAAAACTGAGTCTTTAAATTTCACTTCAGAAATAACACCGGCACTAATTGCAAATAATTTCAATAGCACCATCGTGAGTCGAGACAACTCAGAATACGTTTTAATATATTCATTGGCTCAAACTAAAAACTTCCTAATAACTACCTCTTCTGATAACCTAAACACTTTTGACGATTTTAAATATTTCTTTATAGATGACATAAACAAAACCGAATATGTCTTAGGTGATTCCAAATCACTTACTAACATTGAAGAACTTGAAATACCAGTTTCGTCAAATTTCAGATTAAATTTATATGGTTTTATTGATAATAATGATTTCCAAAATAATAAATTCTACGAAGCATTTGTATCGCGAAATGCAAACAATAACATTATTGAAATACCACTTATTGATGAATTTGAAATTAATCAAGCTAGATTAGCATATTCAGAAAATAGTAGTGAAATATTCATAAATCAGGATATAACCAATAAGAAAATTGAGTCTCCGAATGTTAACATATTACAAGGTGGTAATACCGTAAATATTTCTGGAGAGTATGATTATTTAGGCTTAAATCTTATACTTACAACCCCCGATTTATCAAATACCGTAAGCTGGAGTATTATAACTTCTGAAAAAGATAATATTGACATACTTCATAAAACTATCGAAATACCCGAAATAATAAATGAAACATTATTAAATCTCGGGATAAATATGAATTTTAATGAAACATCCGACCAAAGTAAATTCTTAACCTGCACCCTTTACAAAAATTACGACTATACTTTTAATCAAAATCAATTAATTACTCAGCCAAATTATTCTTCAAATCGCGATGGATTTAGCTTTAAAAAAACACTAAGTTTTTAATAGATCTACTTATACCTCCAACTTGTCAAATCTGCCCCTTTAGGAGCACTTTTCTCTATACGCTCCATAATCTTAGGCACGTACATGCTGTTGTATCTTAAACGGGTAATAGCGTTAGGTTGGTCTGGATCGCCGTTCCAACAATGTTCATCTCGATCTCCATATTTTACTTCCCCTTCATAATAAGGATCCGTAGTACTTTCCAAGAAATCTTCCATCAAGTAGACAGCATTGTTTAGATAGTAATTATCCATATCGCCACAATAGATATGAATTTTCCCTTTTAGGTTATCACCCAACTTATCCCAATCGCGTTCTAGAATATGACGAAGATCGAAATTCTCTTTCCAGTATTCGGCTACCTTAGGATTGATATCGCCGGTCTTTTTATCCCAAATCCGCTCTGGGTAACCATCATCACCTTGCGGAGAATAGGTTGCTTCCCAAATATCCCATTGTTGTCCGGATCTCGATTTATCTCCCAACACCAATTCTAAATGATTTCCTTGTTTTAAGGTAGATTGTATTTGCCCTAGATAATTACGATGCGATGGTACTTCTAATGTTTTGTGTGCACTCTTATAGAAATATGCGTTTTCATCTTCATAGATATTCGTTAAGGTATATGCTCTAAAATCTATAGGATCTGGGCATGCCGCAAAGCAACCATTATACTCATCTGGGTATTTTACTTGTACTGCCAAAGCTTCCCAACCGCCGGTTGATCCGCCATAAAGAAAACGGGACCACCCCTCGCCCATTCCTCTGAACTGCTTTTCTATTTCAGGGATTAGCTCATAGGTAATCGCATCGCCATATGGACCTTGATTAGCAGAGTTTACCGCATAAGAATCATCATAATATGGTGTAGGATGTTGAATTTCTATAATGATAAAACGAGGGAAATCTGGTTCGTTCCATCGCTTATAAAAATTATAGGCTTCTTGCTGTTCAATAACATTATAACCTTCTAAACTAAATCGTTCAGAATATTCTGGTTTCATTTTAGGATCTGGAGGCGTAGTTCTGAATCCGCCAAAATCGGAAGGAAAGTGTCCGTGAAAAACCATTAAAGGATATTTAGCTTCCGGATGTTCTTCAAATCCTTTTGGTAATAATACATGAGCGCCTAAGAAAATATCTCTTCCCCAAAACTCGGAAAGTTTTTCTGACTTCACCTTTACGTGTTTTATCCACTTGGTATCTTCTGGTTCTGCAATTGGCGCAATCACTTGATTCAAATCTACCGACACATTTTCGAAGCCGTTACTTGCAACTCGAATTTTAAAAGGCTTACTATATAAATTACCCGGGGATTTTTGCCATTGCTGTCCCTCGCCATTATCCATCGGCAACTTAACTGTATGACCGGTAGACAAATTAAAAGTTTCATACACGTTTAAAAGTGCCTGAACATTATATTCCCCTGGTGGGACATCTTTTAAACTTTCGTACGGATAACCGAATACAGTTTCATCAAAAGTCAACACAGAATCTTTAGCCCAATTCTCTACATTCATACCGAAAATGAGTTGCGTGTTGAGTCCGTCATTAATCTGAAACCTTGGTTCATTGCTATCGTCGGAAGATAGCATAAGCAGCAAACGACCATCTTTTGCCAAAGAATCTACCTCAGCTGAATAACTTACATTGATGGTAAACTTACGCTCTAATTTAGGAGGTTCTGAACACCCCATTACAAAAGCTACGACCACTAGAACCAAAAGAATTTTTCTCATAAGGATAAATGTTTCACAAAAGGTACAGTATTCTATAATCACATCAAATACCAAGACTAAAATTTCAACGTTTTATACTCATAACCTTTTTGTCTTGCACCCTAAAACCTACGCTATTAAAAAATTATTATACACCTTATTAATCGGAGTTTCGATAACATTAGTAGCAAGTTGCGATTATGATGATAGCAACGACATCGACATCTTAACACCGAATGACACTACTGAAACGGGAGTAACCATCAAGAAATTACCGGCATAAAAAAAGCCTTACAATAGTATTGCAAGGCTCATTTTATAATCTTAAAGAAAATTAGTTTCTACTTCTATGTCTCTCACGAGCTAACAATGTATTTTTCAACAACATTGCAATCGTCATAGGACCGACACCACCAGGTACAGGAGTAATAAACGATGCTTTTTTACTTACATTTTCAAAATCAACATCACCAGTAATATAGTATCCTTTTTCTCTAGTCTCGTCTGGTACTCTAGTAATACCCACATCGATTACTACAGCATCATCTTTTACCATTTCTGCTTTCAAGAATTTTGGCACTCCTAATGCAGAGATAACAATATCTGCTTGAGAAATAATCTGCGTAATATTTTTAGTGTGACTATGGGTAAGTGTAACGGTAGAGTTACCTGGCCACCCTTTTCTACCCATTAAAATACTCATTGGTCTACCTACAATATGGCTACGACCAATAACTACAGTATGTTTACCTTTAGTATCTACTTTGTAGCGCTCCAGTAATTCAAGAATACCAAACGGCGTAGCAGGTATAAACGTACTCATATCTAACGCCATTTTACCAAAATTGGTTGGATGAAATCCGTCCACATCCTTATCTGGATCAACGGCCATAATCACCTTTTGGGTATCTATTTGCTCTGGTAAAGGCAATTGAACAATAAAACCATCGATATCATCATCAACGTTCAATTCTTTAATCTTGTTCAATAATTCTTGCTCAGAAGTGGTACTCGGCATTTGAATTAAAGTAGATTCAAAACCGATACGCTCGCAAGAACGTACTTTACTACCTACGTAAGTTAAACTAGCGCCATCACTACCAACAATAATCGCTGCTAAGTGTGGTACTTTTTCACCACGTTCTTTCATCTTGGCAACCTCTGCCTTGATCTCTTCTTTTATTTCGTTGGATACTTTTTTACCATCCAATAATTCCATGCCAGCTTCCTTTAAGTTATGTTGTTTGGTTGTGTATTTCGGTATTTATTTCATTCCTTTCATGGCACCCATCATCTGCATCATCTTCTTACCGCCGCCACCTTGCATCATTTTCATCATCTTGCTCATTTGATCAAACTGCTTTAAAAGCTGATTGATTTCTTGAACTTCTCTACCTGCACCTTTTGCAATACGTTTTTTTCTACTTGCATTTAATTTAGAAGGCGTAGAACGTTCTTCTGGAGTCATTGAATAAATAATAGCTTCAATATGCTTGAAAGCATCATCATCAATATCCAAACCTTTTAAGGCTTTTCCTGCACCAGGAATCATCCCCATAAGGTCTTTCATATTACCCATCTTCTTGATTTGCTGAATTTGACTCAGAAAATCATCGAATCCGAATTTATTTTTGGCAATTTTCTTTTGAATCTTTCTAGCTTCATCTTCATCAAACTGCTCTTGAGCTCTTTCAACAAGTGATATTACATCACCCATACCCAAAATACGATCTGCCATACGTGATGGATAGAAGATATCGATAGCTTCCATCTTCTCACCGGTACCAATAAATTTAATTGGTTTATCTACCACAGATTTAATAGAAATAGCGGCACCACCACGGGTATCACCATCTAGTTTGGTTAAGATAACACCATCAAAATTCAAGATATCGTTGAAGGCTTTTGCCGTATTCACAGCATCTTGACCCGTCATAGAATCTACAACGAACAAAGTCTCTTGCGGCTGAATCGCTTTATGAATGTCAGATATCTCTGCCATCATTTTCTCATCTACAGCTAAACGACCAGCGGTATCAATAATAACTACATTATGCCCTTCTGCCTTTGCCTTTGCAATACCTGCTTGAGCGATAGAAACTGGATCCGTATTTTCTCTATCAGAATATACAGGAACATCAATTTGCTCACCAACAACATGCAACTGATCTATTGCTGCCGGACGATAAACATCACAAGCAACCAATAATGGTTTTTTAGATTTTTTAGTTTTCAGGAAATTTGCAAGCTTACCAGAAAAAGTAGTCTTACCAGAACCCTGCAAACCGGACATTAAAATAACAGACGGATTGCCAGATAGATTAATACCTTCAGACTCACCACCCATTAATTGGGTAAGTTCATCTTTTACAATCTTTACCATTAACTGACCAGGTTGTAACGTGGTCAATACATCTTGCCCCAATGCCTTTTCTTTTACCCTATTGGTAAATTCTTTAGCTATTTTAAAGTTAACATCCGCATCCAATAAGGCTCGGCGTACTTCTTTGGTAGTCTCTGCAACATTAATTTCTGTAATCTGACCATGTCCTTTTAGTACATGTAAAGCCTTATCTAGCTTATCGCTTAAATTATCGAACATTCTTTTCTTTTTTAAGGGGTTACAAATTTAATAATATCAGCGTAAATTCAGTAGCATGTACCATAAAATAACAAAACAAAAGAGCACCCATTGAAAAAATGGATGCTCTAAACTTAGTTGTGGGGCAAAAAAGGAATTACATTTTCATAAACTCCTGAACTAAAACCTCCATCAATACCGCCAACGAGGCCCAACTCTTTACTGTTGGCGGCATATTTCTGGATGTTTTACTTTTATTCTCTTTCTAAAACCAAATGATCATATAAACCTGTATCATTTTCATGCTTAAGCTCAATTCTCATTTCATCTATTTCTAATATCTGATAATCATTTGCCAACGGCTCGTAATTACTACCTTCTTCGAAAGAAATAATCATTTCTAACTTACCGCTAAATGTATTTCTATATACAAACCACATGCCATTAGTTAAAACAACACCATTAGGGTTTCTAATTTCTAGGCTTCCGTCATTTGCTAGATAAAATGAATCGTTCACAAAAAGCTCAGTAGACTCATCATTATTTTCTGCGAAGTAAGCGACATCCCATTCCGTATTATTGAATATGCTTTTAATGAATGTGATATCCTCCTCTTCCTCGTCATCATCAACACATTTTTTAACGATTACCAATTCATAGAATGTCTCTTCTACATTAAACTTTATAATTCTATCTTTTAAATCGCTCAACAACCACTCAAAACTCACTGCACCTTCATCACCTATAGTTATAGCTACTACAAAACGCCCTTGTGCATTGGTAGTCATAGTCCAAGTACCTTCAGAAACCGTAGCATTGTTAGTAAGTGTAATAACTCCTTCTGTTTGAAACTCAAACTCACCACCTAATAATCTATTGACTTGTTCACCGTTGTTCTTTACTCTTTTAATGACCCAAATACAATCTCTTAAAGTCTCACCTATACTTCCTGTGGTTAACTCCAATAAGTCTTCTTCACAGAATTGCTTCATGATTATTCGGTTACCATCACCACTGAATAACTTGATTTTATCATATCCTAAATCGTAGACATTCCATTCTAAATTGAAATCGGTAGAATTCTCGAATTCCATAGTAAGTTTTGCACCATCATCGCCAACGGTTGTTGTCCAAGTACCTTGAACTACAGTTGCACCGTTAAACCCAGTACTTACCGTACCATCTTCTTTAAAGTTTAAAATGTAGTTTACGTATTGCGGAGTCTGGTCAACATTGTCTCTTTTAAATTCTGTAACAAACCATACACACTCGATCAATTCTTCATTTAACTCATCTTTGTCAAAGTCATCATCGTTGTAATCATCGTCGTCATCTTCATCACAATCATCTTTTGCATTCTCAATAGCAATTGCCAATTCTTGATTGCTTTCTACTACAATAGTAGTTTGGTCATGTAATTCTAACGTCACGGGAAAATCAAAACTTATTAAACTATCATCTCCCAAATCTTTAAAGAACAAACGTAATTCACGATCACTTGTAACCTCAACAGTACTGGTCTGCTCTAAGTTGACATTAAAGGTGAACATCGTCATAGGATACACAAAATCTATACATTCTATATCTTCATCTTCGCCGCCTTCTTTACAATCTGCAGCTAATGAACGTAATTCGTCTAACCCGTTGATGGTAAATTCAGAGAAGTCGCCCGCAGTAATGGTAACAGGGAAAATGATATCTAGAAGATTTTCATCATCATCTATACTATCAAAAATTTCTTCTATCTGCTCAATATCATCTTCAGACTCAATGGTAAGTGTTATTCCGTTTACCTTAACCGTATATGGAAAATTGATTTGAAAACAACTTGTACCATCAACGATATTATCGCAAGAACCATCGTTAGAACTGGTACGTTGAATTAAATCTGCTGTAGCAGAATTTGCTGTAATTGCAGTTGGCTCTTCTCCGTTATTAATTTCTTCGATCTCATCTTGACAAGCAGTAAAGCTCAGCGCAATTGTTAGTAGGCTAACATACATTGCATATTTAAAAATCTTTTTCATAATGACTTGGTATTGTTTGTTATTATGTTTCTAAAACAACCGACTTTAAAAATACCCTACCTTCTTTTTTATTTTTTTTCAAATATCTTTGATGAAAAGCAATCTATTGAAAGCAGACCAACAACTAAATGTGTGCGAAGAACAGGTTTACAAAAGTGTTTTTAACGAAACGTCTAAATCCATCTTCAATTATATTTATTACAAATTTGGTAATGAAGAGAAAGCAAACGATGCTGTACAAGAAGCATTTGTAAAGCTATGGGAGAATTGCGCCAAGGTGGCACCGGAAAAAGCAAAATCATATTTATATACCGTTGCCAATAATCTATACCTAAATGTTATTAAGGCAGAAAAGGTTCGTTTAAAATATGCCGATGCTACTTTAAAGACTACTAATGAATCTCCGGAATTTATTATGGAGGAAAATCAGTTCAAAGAAAAATTAGACAACGCTTTGAATAGTCTGCCAGAAAATCAGCGCACTACTTTTTTATTAAATAGGATTGATGGAAAAAAATATACCGAGATTGCAAAAATGGAAGGCGTAAGCGTCAAAGCAATCGAAAAAAGGATGCATTTGGCATTGAAAAGTTTAAGGGAACAGATTGATGGAATATAGGTTAGTGAGTTAGTGAGTTAGTGAGTTAGTGAGTTAGTGAGTTAGTGAGTTAGTGAGTTAGTGAGTTAGTGAAAAAACTTTTTACATTTCAATTAAACAACACAACTACTTAATACTTTGTACTCAGTACTTAGTACTTAGTACTTAGTACTTAGTACTTAGTACTTAATATAAAAGTAAAAAAGTAGGGTAATCTAATACTCAGTTGTTATACTAATACAAAGCTAAAAATATGCAAGACAATTACTTAGCAAAATGGCTTAATGATGAATTGACGGAAGCTGAACTGGCTGAGTTCAAGAAGTCGGAAGCTTATGATACATATCAGAAAATTAAGGAGTCGGCGGCACAGCTAGAATCTCCTGAATTTGATGTGGATAAAGCATGGGAATCTATTGAAGAAACGAAGTCCGTAGAAGAAACCAAGGTATTTATCTTATCTCCATTCAAGAAGTTTCTTCGTGTTGCCGCTGTAGTTGCCGTGTTACTTACCGCGTCGTTCTTTTATTTAAATACTTTGAACGAATCTTATACAACGGAATACGCCGAAAACAAATCAATCACCCTACCAGATACTTCTGAAGTTATATTGAATGCCGAATCTGAATTGGCTTTCAGTGAAAAAAAATGGGATACCAATAGAAATGTTGATTTAAAAGGAGAAGCTTATTTTAAAGTAGCCAAAGGAAAAAAGTTCACCGTAGAAACGGCTGAAGGATTGGTAACTGTTTTAGGAACTCAATTTAATGTAGAAACAAGGGAAGATTATTTTGAAGTCACCTGTTTTGAAGGCTTGGTAAGTGTCACAATCAACGGTGAAGAAACCAAACTACCTGCAGGGAATTCATTGCTTGCAATAAACGGAAAAAGCACCATGTCTAAAGCTATCGTAGATGGCAAACCTTCTTGGTTGTCTAAAGAAAGTTCTTTTACAAGTATTCCATTACATTATGTCTTAGATGAATTGCAACGACAATTCAATGTTGAGATTACGGCAAAGGATATTGATACCGCACAGCTTTTTACAGGCTCGTTTAGCAATGAAAATTTAGACCTTGCCCTTAAAAGCATAAGCGTTCCTTTACAAATTAAGTTTAACTTAGATGGGAACAAAGTGCTGTTCTATGCTGAAGAAGCACCTTAATACTCTTATCACCTTATTTTTCTTACTGATTTTCAGTGGGGCGAGCTATGCTCAAAATACAACAAATGACAGTACCTCGCTTCGCGATTTCTTATCTGGACTAGAATCTAAATTTGATATAAAATTCTCTTATGCCGATTCCGATGTTGATACTGTCTACATCACAAAACCAACATCCAATGATCTTGATGAAATTCTCACCGAATTAAGGGAAGTAACGGGAATAACCATCAACAAATTAAACGACCGTTATTACACTCTAACCAAAACTACCACGATTTCTATCTGTGGTTATGTTTTCGACAACTTTCAAGAAAACAATATACCCGGTGCCACAGTTGAAATTTATGAATCTAACCTCTCTGGAGTTACAGATGAAAATGGTTCTTTCAGCTTTGAAAATGTTCCCATAAATTCATTAGTCTACATAAAACATCTTGGTTACAAGCCCATTTTTATTGAAGCGAAAGAACTTTCAAAAACTTCCGATTGCAAAACTATTGCTATGGCGCTCAGCTACCAAGAGTTAGATGAAGTAATTGTAACGCAGTTTCTAACCATAGGATTAAATAAACTTAACAACGCAGGTTTTGAATTGAGTCCCGCGGAATTCGGAATTCTACCTGGAGTAAGCGAACCAGATATTCTGCAAACCGTTCAAGCTTTACCGGGAATTAAGAGTGTTGATGAAACGGTATCTGACATCAATATACGAGGTGGCACAAATGACCAAAATCTTATTCTGTGGGACGGAATTAAAATGTACCAAACCGGACACTTTTTCGGGTTAATATCAGCATTCAATCCGTATGTAACAGAAAAAGTGACCATCATCAAAAATGGTACATCTGCCATGTATAGTGATGGTATTAGCGGAACTTTGAGCATGCACACCAAAGATGAGTTACCATTAAACATTTCCGGTGGAGCCGGATTCAATTTAATCTCGGGCGATGTTTTTGGTGAAATTCCCATTCAAGATAACATGGCATTACAAGTATCTGCACGTAGATCATACACCGATTTTTTGAATACTCCCACGTACACTACCTTCTCAGAAAAGGCATTTCAAGACACCGAAGTAAATAGTGAGAGCGAATTCTATTTCTATGATCTCACGGCGAAGTTTATGTATGAAATCAATCCGTATCAGAAAGCAAGTGTGAGTTTAATTAACATGAGCAATAATCTTAATTACATTGAAACAGCTAACGATACACTTGCTCCAAACAGAAGTAATCTGAATCAGGATAATTTTTCTATTGGTGCTGAATTACAGAGCCAATGGACAGATTATTTTTCATCTCAACTTAGCATCTATTACACGCAGTATGATTTGGATGCCCTATCCATATCTAACAATGATGCCCAGCAGTTAGAACAGAATAATCTAGTAAAAGAATCAAATATCAAATTAACTACCAACTATAACCTAAGAGAGAACCTAGCTTGGATGAACGGTTATGAATTTACCGAAACAGGAATTGAAAATACTACCAATGTTAATCAGCCACCATTTGCCAGTAATATAAAAGGCGTAATTCGTAAACACGGGTTATTCAGTGAAATATACTATAGCTCAGAAGATGAGAAATTAACTGGGTTTATTGGTGGAAGATTGAACTATATCGAAAACTTGGATACCTTTCAAGAATACATCTTTGAACCTCGAATTAATGTTAGTTATGAGCTACTGCCGCATTTTAAAACCGAAGTATTAGGCGAATTTAAAAGTCAGGTTACCAATCAGATCATCGATTTGGAACAGAACTTTCTAGGTATAGAAAAAAGAAGATGGATACTTTCTGATGGTGACGCCTTACCCATCACCAAAAGCAAACAGGGATCTATTGGTTTTAATTATGATACCAATAAATTATACGTAGGCATAGATGCTTTTTACAAAGAAGTAAATGGTATTAATGTATACACCCAAGGTTTCCAAAATCAGAATCAGTTTGATGGTGAAATTGGCTCGTACGCAGTTAAAGGAGCCGAGTTTTTAATTAATACAAAGAATAACGACTATAGCGCATGGCTTAGCTACACCTTCAATAAAAACGATTACACATTTGATATCTTAAATCCAGCTACATTTCCAAACAACTTAGATGTTAGACATGCTATCACCCTTGCAGGCAATTACACCCTAGGTGATCTTAAATTAGGAATAGGTATTAATTACAAATCTGGAAAACCATTTACCCGACCAGATGAGAGTGACCCCATAAATGCTAATGTTTTTCCTACTGAAATAAATTACGAAGAACCTAATAGCAGCAGACTACCCGAATATTTCAGGGCAGATGCATCAGCAAATTACACCTTAAAAATGGGCGATAAAATGAATGCTATTTTTGGCGTATCAGTATTAAATTTCACGAATAGACAAAATACCTTAAACACCTATTACAGGCTGCAAAATGGTAATACTATTGAAACTATTGAACGCTTATCATTAGGTATTACGCCCAATGCTAGTTTTAGGATTCAGTTTTGATTTTGATTTAACTTTTTAATCACCAATACATGAGGAAAGGTTATAGCAGCCAAAAAAGAGAAAAAGAAAGCTAAAGACTTTTCAAAGTTATCTCTAAAAATAAATAGCAAGAAAAGTAGTCCCACAACAGAAATTAACCAATATGGTAATGATGTTACCACAAATGAACGAAAGGAACTTTTATTAATATGACCATGCAAAAAGAATATCTGATCATAAAGGGAGGGAATGGAATGCCAAAGGATGAAATATATAGTAAAACCCCATAACAAAGAAGCTGTTTTAAAAACCACAAAAAATATTACTATAAAAAACAGCTCCTTTATCGGGTAAATTTTCAATTCTTTCTTCAATATTAAGATGATACTAAAAGCCAATGTACTTAAACCACTAATAAGTAATCCAATTTCAAATATAGATTTAGGAACAGAGTAACCTATTATATTTTTAATAATCTCGACTGTTGCCATATAATTTGAACTAAAAAGGAGGAAAAGAATAAACGTACCATAGGTGAAATAAAGGCCACTAATTGTAAAAGATGCTTTAATGGTCTTAGAAATAAAATGTTGTTCTCCAAAATGATAACCACTAAAAAGCACAAACACAATTAACGCTAGGCTTGGCACTAGATAAAAAATTAATATACTGCCAAATACAAAAACTACATAATACAAAAGAATCTTGAAATAATTTCGAGTTAATTTCTTCTTAGTATCAGTCCTCTGAAGCAGAGTAAGGTCATTTGCACCATGTAAAATTCCAAAAGAAAGAATAAAAATATAGGCCATAACATGCTCTATCATGTCTTCAAAAATAACCGCCAACCACAATGAAAAGAACGTGGCTACAATAGTTATGCTTTCTAACTTGATAAAATCAGTATGCTTATTTTTTATTTTGTTCAATATTTTAACATTTTAGTTAAACAAATACTGTTTAATCTTTTGTAAATTTACTTAAACAATTTATAAAAACTTAAACTATGGAACATTTTATTACTTCAATTTCTCTGGTTTCCAAAATGGCACCAGATGATTATGTAGGTTTTACCTTTTTTATTGGATCTATGGCTATGATGGCTGCATCTGCTTTCTTTTTTCTTTCATTGAGTCAATTTGATTCTAAATGGAGAACATCAATCTTAGTTTCTGGTATAATTACATTTATTGCCGCAGTACATTATTTTTATATGAGAGATTATTGGGAGGCTTTTGGAGAGTCACCAACTTTCTTTAGATATGTTGACTGGACATTAACTGTACCACTAATGTGTGTAGAGTTCTATTTAATTCTTAAAGTAGCCGGCGCTAAAAAATCACTACTCTGGAAACTAATTTTAGCTTCAGTAGTAATGTTAGTAACAGGATACTTTGGAGAGGCAGTTTACACCACAGGTAGCGGACCAGCTGTTTGGGGATTAATCTCAGGTCTTGCGTACTTTTATATTGTATATGAAATTTGGTTTGGTTCTGCAAAAAAATTGGCAGAGCAGGCAGGTGGGGCCGTACTAACCGCACACAAAACTTTATGTTGGTTTGTACTTGTAGGATGGGCAATTTATCCACTGGGTTACATGGCAGGCACGCCTGGATGGTATGATGGACTCGGAGACTTAGGTCTTAATATGGATGTTATCTATAACATAGGAGATGCAATAAACAAAATAGGATTTGGTCTTGTTGTGTATAGTGCAGCAGTTACCGCAAAAAAAACTGCATAATATAATAGCAACATATTTAGTTGGTTAATAATTATAGTTGCTATGAAAAAGATCGCTTCGGCGATCTTTTTTTTTACATGCGCTCAGGCACTTCAACACCCAATAATTTGAATGCATCTTGTATAACCTCAGCAACTTTTTTAGATAACTGAACACGTAAAACTTTCTTCTCTTCGTCAGACTCGCCAAGTATAGAAACTTGCTGGTAGAACGAATTAAATTCCTTCACCAAATCATAAGTATAATTCGCAATCAATGCCGGACTATAATTCTCCGCAGCTAACTGAATGATATCTGGGAAGATTTGAAGTTGTTTAATCAACTCCTTTTCCTTTCCGTGTAATTCCGTAACCTTGGCATCTTTAGAAATATCGATACCCATACTTTCTGCCTTCCTTAAGATAGACTGAATACGAGCGTAAGTATATTGAATAAACGGACCAGTATTTCCTTGAAAATCTACAGATTCTTCAGGATCAAATAAAATTCGTTTTTTAGGATCTACTTTTAATATGTAGTATTTTAATGCACCTAAACCAATCATTTTATAAAGCGATTGCTTTTCGGTTTCATTATAATCTTCCAGCTTACCTAATTCTTCAGAAATTGTAGCGGCAGTTTGTGTCATATCTGCCATAAGATCATCGGCATCAACAACAGTACCTTCTCTACTTTTCATTTTTCCGCTTGGTAAATCTACCATCCCGTAACTTAGATGATGTAGTTTTTTAGACCAAGAGAAACCTAGTTTCTGTAGTATTAAGAACAATACTTTAAAGTGATAATCTTGCTCGTTCCCTACAGTATACACCATACCATTTACATCTGGGTGGTCTTTTACACGTTGTATCGCAGTACCAATATCTTGGGTCATGTAAACCGCAGTACCATCTGAACGAAGAACAATCTTCTCATCTAAGCCGTCTTCGGTTAAATCTATCCAAACACTACCATCTTCCTTTTTAAAGAAAACACCTTTTTTTAATCCCTCAGCAACTACATCTTTTCCTAAAAGGTAAGTATCACTTTCATAATACAGCGTATCAAAATCAACTCCTAAATTCTTATACGTAACCTCAAAACCTTTGTACACCCAACCATTCATGGTTTTCCAAAGCGCAACCGTTTCTTCATCGCCAGCCTCCCACCTTAAAAGCATATCTTTTGCTTCCAGTAAAATCGGAGCTTCTTTTTCGGCAACTTTTACGTCAGTACCTTCAGCTACTAATGTCGCAATTTGTTCTTTGTACGCTTTATCAAAAGCAACGTAATAATTACCAACTAGCTTATCTCCTTTAAGACCTGTAGACTCTGGCGTTTCTCCGCTTCCGAACTTTTGCCAAGCTACCATACTTTTACAAATATGAATTCCGCGGTCATTGATTATTTGTGTTTTGTAGACTTTCTTACCCGATGCCTTTAAAATTTCAGCAACAGAATATCCTAATAAATTATTACGAATATGCCCAAGGTGCAATGGCTTATTAGTATTTGGCGAAGAATATTCTACCATAACCGCATCATCAGACTCCTTTACAAATCCGAAATTCTCCACTGAAGAAATCGAATTAAAAAAATCTAAATAGAAACCATCGTTAATAACGATATTCAAAAATCCCTTAATCACATTAAAGCCAGCAACAGCATCTACATGCTCCTCTAAGTATGCACCAATCTGCTCACCAATTTGAACCGGATTCCCCTTTACCACGCGCAACATCGGGAAAACCACAATAGTGACATCGCCTTCAAAATCTTTACGTGTAGGTTGAAATTCTACATTTGGCAATTGCTTGTCAAAGATAGATTGAACCGCTTCTTTTACTTTATCTGATAGTACCTCTTGAATATTCACCAAAACGTTTAATTAAGGCTGCAAAACTAATCATTTTTTAGGCTTTTAAGGTAAACAGATGCGGCATTCATTCGCCTTTTCGCTAACTTTAATAAAAACACAACAATCAAATACGCATGCTTGTAAATGTATCTTACAATAATAAAGAGATTATCAAAAAAATAAATGAAGAAGTGGGTACGCCTTTTACATTAAAAGAACGATGGGCATTGGGCGGCATTGGCTCCCCAAAACTCATTATTACCGATACTAGTGTAGAAATTAGAAATTTATTGATTTTAGATAATAACAGAGATATTTGTAATATAGAAATGAGACCTAAAGGTATTATTGTCGGTTTTCGCTCTTTGTTAGAAAGCTATGCTTTGATTATACCCTACTACAAACTCACCCTTTATAAAGGAGAAGCATCTGTTTATTCCATTTATAGAGACCATCATTTTATTAAAGTTGAGTCTGACACCAAAGCAGTACAGAAATTCTTTAAAAAACTAGTGGGCTATAAAGCTGATAATGCACCAACCGCTATAGAAGATTTATAATATGTTCGCAGATTCACCCAAATTAGATATAAAACTTACTAAAAAGCAACAAAGGCAAATCGCTTTAGGATGGATTATAATTGCGGTGAATTTTTTAATTGCTGGTGTTTTTTACCACGATTTACCAGATAGCATTCCTACACATTTTAATTACAAGGGAGATGTTGATGGTTATGGAGACAAAGATTCAATTTGGACCCTTCCTTTAATAATGGGATTAACCTATGCCCTTTTAGCTTTAATCATAAAAAAGGTAAAGCCATGGAATATGAATTACCCGGTTAAAGTAACAGAGAATAATGCCCCAGAAGTTTATAAAATGTCTTTGCAAACATTGATATATATAAACTTATTAATATCAATCATAGCTACTCCAACAATAGTAGAAATTATTTTACTTGCTCATAAAATCGACTTAGGTTTTAAAATATCAAGTCTATCTATAATTATTGTAGCCATGGTAACACTACTACCAATTTATTTCATTTTTAAGATGTTCAAAATAGCTAAGTAATGAAGATACTACTTACAGGAGCCAATGGTTATATAGGTATGCGTATTTTGCCGCAGCTATTAGAAATGGGTCATGAAATTGTTTGTGCGGTACGAGATGAAACCAGACTTTCTATAGATAAAGAAACCAGGCAGCAAATAGATGTTATTGAAATTGACTTTCTAGAGGAACCAAAAGAAAATGTAGTACCCAAAGATATTGATGCCGCCTATTTTCTAATTCACTCCATGAGTTCTTCAATACAAGATTTTGATGAAATGGAGGCAAAGACGGCTGAAAACTTCAATAAACATGTTGCCGACACTCAAATTAAACAAGTAATCTATTTGAGCGGAATTGTGAATGACAACAACCTTTCTAAACACTTACAATCTAGAAAAAATGTAGAAGATATTTTATATCAGGGCGACTTCAAATTAACGGTGTTAAGAGCAGGTATCATTGTAGGATCCGGCAGTTCTTCTTTTGAAATTATTCGTGATTTGTGTGAAAAATTACCTGTGATGGTTACACCGAAATGGGTATTGACAAAAACGCAACCTATTGCCATACGTGATGTCATTACATTTCTAACAGGTGTATTAGGGAATGAAAAAACGTATAACGATTCTTTCGACATTGCAGGTCCTAATGTAATGACCTATAAAGAAATGCTGCATAAATACGCAGAAGTCAGGGGGTTCAAAAACTGGATTTGGACCGTACCCGTAATGACCCCAAAACTGTCTTCGTATTGGTTATATTTTGTAACCTCTACCTCATATAAATTGGCATTGAATCTAGTGGATAGTATGAAGATCGAAGTAGTCGCAAAAGACACTCGATTACAAGATATTCTTGACATTACTCCCCACACCTACAAAGAAGCAATTGATTTAGCCTTTAAAAAAATTGAGCAGAACTTAGTAATAAGTAGTTGGAAGGATAGCATGATCAGCGGGCGATTTGTCGATAATCTTGAAAAGCATATACAAGTTCCAAAATTTGGAGTACTAAAGGATTATAAACAAGTAAAAATTTCGAATCCCGAGAAAGTATTAGAACGCATTTGGAGTATTGGCGGTGAAACCGGATGGTATTACGGCAACTGGCTTTGGAAAATACGCGGATTTTTGGATAAGCTTTCTGGTGGTGTGGGTCTACGACGTGGAAGAACACATCCAAACAAAATATTTGCTGGTGATTCGCTAGATTTTTGGCGGGTACTATTAGCAGATAAAAAAGCAAAACGACTACTGCTATTCGCCGAAATGAAATTACCGGGCGAAGCATGGTTAGAGTTCAAGATTGACGAGAATAATGTGCTACATCAAACCGCAACATTTAGACCACGTGGCTTACGAGGTAGATTATATTGGTATAGCATAGTGCCGCTCCACTACTTCATTTTTGGTGGAATGATCAAAAATATCGCTAATCAGAAAAATACTAATCAATAATCAGAACTTCTATTAAGCCTTCTTTGAAATCTTTAATGGCAATTCAGTTAATCGTTCTCCCGTTAAGCGTCTAACTGCATTGGCAATCGCGGCACCAATTGGACCCAGAGGTGGCTCCCCTACTGCACCTGGTGTATCTTTACCTTGCAATAAAACTACATCAATTTCTTTTGGTGCATTCTTCATCAATGCCATTTGATAAGGTCCGTAAATTGTTGGCGTTAATTCTCCGTCCTCCACAAACATTTGCTCGTAAAGTACGGCACTCATTCCCATAATTATACAACCTTCGCATTGTGCACGAATTTGATCAGGATTAACGGCCAAACCTGGATCCATAGCAATCGTTACCTTATGTACTACAATTTCACTATCTACGATTGAAACCTCCGCTACCTGTGCGCAGGGTGTATTTGCATCTATAGAAGCAGCAAAACCCATAGCACGACCATCTTTTACTTCTTCGCTATAATTGGCTTTTTCGGCAGCGGCTTTAATTACATTTTTTAAACGGATGTCAATTGGTTCATCTGCAATTTGATGCAATCTAAAATCGACCGCATTCTTATTTGCTTTTAACGCCATTTCATCCATAAAACTTTCCATTGCGAACGTATTTGCTAATAACCCCAAACTACGCCACCAACTGGTAGCAAAAGGCAATGCTACGTGCCAACACTCCGCTTTAAAATTAGGTATAGCGGTGTATTGAATGAATCCGCCGCGAATAGCGCCAACATCTGCACCCAAAAAGTTGGTAAGTGCATTAGGTATTAGAGCAGAATCGGTGGCAACATCGCCACTCACGAACTGATGTTCAAGACCGTCTAAATAACCCTGATCATTTAATTTTCCTTTAACAACATGATGTGTTGGTGGTCGAAACATATCATGTTGAAATTCTTCTTTTCTACTAAAAAAATATTTAACAGGTTTACCTACGGCTTTTGACATTATTGCAGCCTGCACAGCATGTGGTGTATGCAATCTTCTACCAAAACCACCACCTAAATAGGTAGGTATTACATTGACTTTTTCTACATCTAAATCTAAACGCTTTGCCACCTCTTTTCTAGTAAGACCCACAACCTGAGTCGATATCTTTATGGTCGCAGTATCACCATCTACAAATGCAACAACACCATTTGGTTCAATTTGAGCATGTGCCCCAATTGGACTTCTAAATTCTAAAGTGACTACTTCATCTTGATTACCAAAAGAGTCTCCGTTCTTCTGTATCACCGAAGACTTTCCGTTGCCGACAGTCATCATTTTTACGATTTCCTCGGTATTTAAATTGTCATAACTATCCCAAGTAACATTGATAGCATCTTTAGCACGCTCAGCTTCAATCATAGAATTTGCCACTACACCCACAAAATCATCCTCAACGATAATTTTAATTACTCCGGGCATATTTTCTGCCGCAGAAGTATCTGCACTGACAAATATTGACCCAATTTTTGAAGGTCTTACCACGGCACCATAAAGCATATCAGGCATTTCAGCATCCATCCCGAATATTGGATCTCCGTATACCTTCGCATCCAAATCAACCCTAGCTACAGGTTGACCTATGTATTTATAATCTTTAGCATCTTTTAATACAGGAACATCTGGCACTTCCCAATTCTCGACTCCCTCAGCAGCCTGAGCGTAAGTCAATGTTTTTCCATTACCCGATATGATTCCGTCTTCAACAGAAAGTTGATCAACGCCTACATTCATTTTAAGAGCAGCTTCTTTTAAAAGCATTACCCGAAGCATGGCAGAAAGTTCTCTAAGCGGTTTCCATAGTCCAGAGATAGAAGTACTACCACCAGTGGCAAAACTATCTACATTACCAGTTGATGAAGCTGCATGCACTACTTGAATCTGATCCATAGATACAGACAATTCTTCGGCAGCCATTTGGGCAATACCAGTAAATGTACCCTGCCCCATTTCCATTTTGGGAGAATGTAATAGGATGTTATTATCAGAAGTTACCTCGAACCAAACCATCGGTTGGTCAATATTATCTAGATAAGGAGCTTCAAGTGAATTAACCACGCCTAAAATTTGACGTCTTATCGGGCTTCTAAATAAGTAGGCTCCAATGGCGACAACACCTATGGTTCCTAATCCGCCCTTGACTAAGAATTTCCTTCTAGACACCTTCTTTGAATCACTTCGTTTACTAGCCATCGATTATGCCTCTTTAGAATCATTAGTTAATTTCTCAGCTTGCAAATCAGCCGCCTTATGTATGGCTTTTCGCATTCGGTAATAGGTACCGCAACGACATATATTTATAATATTCTTATCAATATCTTCATCTGTTGGTTTGGGCACTTTGTTTAACAACGCAGCCGTTGCCATCATAAAACCTGGTTGACAATAGCCACATTGTGGTACAATTTCCTCTATCCAAGCTTGTTGAACAGGATGCGGATTTTCTCTATCTCCTAACCCTTCTATTGTAGTTACTTTTTTTCCTTCCGCAAATTTTACGGGATAAGAACATGACCTGACCGCTTCACCATCTACATGCAAAGTACATGCTCCACAGGCAGCTTTTCCGCATCCGAACTTTGTACCTTTTAAATCTAAAGTATCTCTAAGGACCCAAAGCAAAGGTGTATTCTCATCTGCTATATCTACGGTTTTTAGAACACCATTTACAGTCAAGGAAATTTCCATAAAATTTTATTATTTAGAAGGTATTATTGCTCCGTTAGCAAACCAGATTTCAACAGCTTTCTTAAATTCTTCTTTTGAAACTGGCGGTATCGTTCTTGGCTCACCATCTGCATCTACACCTGGTTCCCAAGCCCAAAGCACCAAATCATCTTCGGTCATATGCTCAATAAGTTCTTGATGACTTCGATTGCCATTCATGCTTTTATCAAGTAAACGTTCTGCTATTTGTGCGCGAGTGAGTCCTTCCCAAGCCATTGAAGCTGGTGCCAATGCCCAATGAGGAGCACCCGGAACACCCGAATTTAAATTATTTTCAGATTGATGACATGTATTACAGCTCGTTGCTTTAAAACCATGATCATCTTCACCTCTAGCCATACCAAAATAATGCGGATGACTAGTATCGCCCTGTTTTGGTATATGATCACTAGGATGACAATTCATACAACGTTGATGCGTTAGTACATCCATCACCTTGTTATATGAATCATCAGATTTTGCCTCTCTTATTACTTCATTTTCTAAAGATGAATAACCAGATATTTTAGGAGAACTTGCAAATACAAGTATAGCTCCAACAACAAAAAGTGATACAAAAATATAAAATGGTTTCAGCTTCATAATCAAAACCTGGTTTCTATGAAGATAACAAAAGGCTTTGACTTTTATTAATCCATTTAAACAAATAATCAACTAGGCAAGCCAAAGAAATTATTTCTTTGGAAGAAAAACCTCTGCCATCATACAACGAGCACTACCGCCACCACAAGTTTCAATAGTATGTAATGAGCTATGTAGAATTGCACAATGATTTTCAATCTGCGCTATCTGTTCTGGTCGCAAACTATCATAAGCTGCAGAACTCATAACCATATACCTTTTGTCTTCACTACCTAAAACCTGAAGCATATTACCAGCAAAATGATGCATTTGTTGTTCGGTTATAACAATCACTTCCTTACCATCTTTTTTAAGGTGGTCCAACACATTTTTTCTTTCCTTCTTATCATCAATAGAATCTGTACAAATGACAACGAAATTTTCTGCCAAAGCCATCATCACGTTTGTATGATAAATAGGTAATCGCTTACCGTCAACAGACTGATTAGCTGTAAAAATCACTGGAAAAAAATCAAAATCTTCGCAAAACTCAATGAACAAATCTTCATCTGCACGTTCAGATAATGCACAATATGCCTTTTTATTTACTCTATCTATTAATATGCTACCTGTACCTTCAAGAAATAATTCTTCTTCTTCAGCAGAAGTATAATCTATAACATCATTGATCTTAAAACCGCTTTGTTCTAAGATTTCAAAAATATCCTCTCTACGTTCATTTCTTCTGTTCTCAGCAAACATTGGATAAACACCGACTGTTCCGTTTGAATGAAATGAAATCCAGTTATTAGGAAAAACACTATCCGGAGTGTCTGGTTCATTAGTGTCTTGAACAACGATAACATTAACTCCTTTATCCTTTAAAGCGGATACAAAGGCATCAAACTCTTCTTGAGCTTTCTGATTTATCTCTTGATTCTTCATATCAATATCTTCCATAAAATAGTTATTGACAGCGGTCTGCTCGTTCATTCTAAACGACACCGGGCGAATCATGAGTATGGTATTTGTTATTTGCATAGGGGTACTAATTAAATTTTTCTTTTTTATAAATCTTTAAAATTAAGCTCTAATTAAAGGCAAGGTACTACAACGCAACAGCCCTTCTTGCTTTGAAATTTCGGCATAGGCAATTTCTTCTACCGTAAAACCTTGTTCACGTAACCAATTATTAAGACGCGTGAAATTACGTTCGGACACTACAACATCCGGTGAAATAGAAAATACGTTACTATACATATGGTACATTTCATTGGCATCTATTTCGAAGATATTTTCTTTTCCAAAGAAATCTACCAACCATTGGTACTCCTCTTCTACCAGAAATCCGTTTTTATGTAATATTGCCTTCCCTTTTCCTAAAGGTTGAAAACAGCAATCTAAATGCAATGCATTTTCTTGCGCAACAGTATTAGACTTTCTTAATTCGAAGGACTTCACTGTTTTGTTTGGAAATTGTTTTGTCAAATACGCTACGGCAGCTTTATTAGTTCGAGCAGTTATATAAGAGGAATAGTCAGCAGCTGTATAGGTGCCTACAAAAATATAATCGTTCCAAGGCATTACATCACCACCTTCAACATGAACGTCATCTGGCGGTGTTAAAATATTTTCATCATCGATTTTATCCAAAACATGCAAAATCGCTTCAACCTCTTGTTCGCGATCAGGTAGTATATTTGCTTTGATAAGCTTGTTTTCAATAACAAAAGCAATATCTCTAGTAAATATTTGGTTACAGTCTTCAAGAACCTCAGGTCTAAAAACCTTAACATCATATTTCTCGAATACTTTTCTAAAACCCTCCATCTCAGCGACCATATCTGCTTCAACCGGATACGTACCCGCTTTAATATGTTCTATTGATTTTGGATCATAAGCCTCTTCAACGGTAGGTGTTGGTCCAGAGCTTTTAGCAATTCCTAATACGACAGATTTTAACCTTGAAACTTCATCGTTAATATTTAACTGTAACATAAATTTATATTTTAAAATGAATTAAAAAATGGCACAAAAAAAAGCCCCTTTAAAATTAAAAGAGCTTTTTGTTTTTTTGATAACGGTAGCAATCTACCTCTTGTCGAGTTCGACAAAAGGTCTTAAATTTTCACCTACATAAACTTGTCTTGGTCTACCAATAGGCTCGCCGTTCAATCTCATTTCTCTCCATTGTGCGATCCAACCTGGCAATCTACCTAAAGCAAACATTACCGTAAACATTTCTGTTGGTATACCTAAAGCTCTATAGATAATACCAGAATAGAAATCTACGTTTGGATATAATTTTCTATCAACAAAATATTGATCCTCAAGTGCTTCTTTCTCCAAACCTTTTGCAATAGCAAGAATAGGATCATCGATACCTAAATCTGACAATACTTCATCGGCAGCTTTTTTAATAATTTTAGCACGTGGGTCGAAGTTTTTATACACTCTATGACCAAAGCCCATTAATCTAAAAGGATCAGATTTATCTTTAGCCTTCGCCATATATTTTTTAGTATCGCCACCATCTGCTTCGATTGCTTCAAGCATTTCTAAAACAGCTTGGTTAGCACCACCATGTAATGGACCCCATAGTGCAGAGATACCTGCTGATAAAGATGCAAATAAACCAGCATGCGAAGAACCTACGATACGTACGGTACTTGTAGAACAATTTTGCTCATGATCTGCATGTAAAATCAATAATTTATCTAAAGCTTCAATAATTAATTTGTTCGATTTATACTCTTGATTAGGACGTTTAAACATCATTTTATGAATGTTCTCCACATACCCTAAACTATCGTCACCATAATCTAATGGAAGACCTTTCTTTTTACGCAACGTCCAAGCTACAAGAACAGGAAACTTAGCCAGAATACGCACAATTGAGTGATACATAGCATCGTCAGAACTTACATCTACTGTCGACGGGTTAAAAGCTATTAAAGCACTTGTTAAAGAAGACAAAACTCCCATTGGGTGTGCAGACTTTGGAAAACCGTCCAAAATCTTTTTCATCTCTTCATCTACATGAGATTCATCCTTAATGTCTTTGTGAAATTTCGCTAGTTCTTTTGCGTTTGGCAATTCACCAAAAATCAATGCATATGCAACTTCTAAGAAATCTGCTTTCTCAGCTAATTCTTCAATTGAATATCCTCTATAACGCAAAATTCCTTTCTCACCATCTAAAAAAGTAATGGCGCTTTCACATGAACCTGTATTTTTATACCCTGGATCAATAGTTATAATTCCATTGGTAACCGAACGCAAAGTAGCGATATCAATTGCAAGTTCGTTTTCGGTTCCCTTAACAACAGGAAACTCATATTTTTGACCATTATATTCTAAAATAGCTTTGTCTGACATTTTTAATTTTTACATTTTAAATACTCTCGTAAAGTTAACAAAACAAGAGTGGTTTACCAATTTCAAAAATCTGTTTTGGGTAAAATTAACAATAAGTTCTATGAATAGCTTTCATTACAACAGATAAAGTGAAGTGTAATATTCATCTAAAGATTTTTCCCAGGTAAAACGAGCCTTTTTTGCATTGGCTTTTATTTTTTTCCAGCTTTCTTTATCATGTTCCCAAATGGTCAAAGCCTCATCGAAACTTTTTACCATATTACTAATTTGTTCATCATATGAATTACCACTAAAAGCAAAACCGGTTTGTAAATGCTCAACAGTATCTTTTAATCCGCCTGTATGATGCACTAAACAAGGGTTCCCGTTTCTCATGGCTAGCATTTGACTAATACCGCATGGTTCGAACAAACTCGGCATAAAATATAAATCTGTTTCTAAATACATAGAATCGATTAAATCTTCAGACTGTCCATTTGTAAAAACAAAATTCTTGTGGTGATAGCTCATATGACGAAAGAAATCTTCATAATCGGGATCACCTGTACCTAATAAGATAAAAATACCTTCTATTTCATCTAACCTGGCTAAAATTTTCTCAAAAGCTTCAGGAGAACGCTTTAGGAAGTAAAATTTCTGTTCAGTGAGTCTTGCGACACTCGACACAATAAATTTTGGTTTGTTACCAACATATTGCATAATTTTCTCACCAGTATGGGCAAGAAAATCTGCTTTATACTTCTTTGAATTTTCTTGAAGCCATCTAAAAATAGCTTTTACCGTATTTCTATATAACAAACCTTTTTCTGCAACTCTAATATTATCGTAATTACTGGCATTTAATATTCCGAAAAGGCGTCCCTCATTATTCGCTTTAATTAAATCATTCTCCAAACTTTCGCCTCCTATAAACTCCGGTCTTCTACTTGGCAACAGCACATCTTCTTTATAAGATGGCGAAACCGTATGAACAGCATCGGCGAAACGAATACCCACCGCCATTAAATTAATGCAATCTTGATAGCGAGGATCCATCAAAGCTTTATGGTCCAATTGAACTTCTGGAAACCAATGACTTACAGATGCGTAATTATTATAAAAAGGGCGAATACCTTGTATAGCCAGATTATGAATCGTGTATACATATCGCATTTTCTTTAAATCTTGATAATTAGGATGATATGTTTTTATAAACAAAAGTGCAGCAGAATGCCAGTCATGCATATGCACTATGTCTAAATCACCAAAAGCACCAACCTTAATAGCCTCTGCCGTAGCAGTGCAGAATATTATAAACTTTATAAAATCGTTAAAAAATGGCTCGGTAGGGTCATCATGATAAATATGGGCAATACCACCTTCTACTATTTCAGCATGGTGAATTACATAATGTGTAATATTCTTATCTATCCTTTTTGGTACAACTTCATACAATTCTGCTGTATAAGGCATACCTCTAAGACTAAATTCAAGTTTAGTCTTAAAAATTCCATTTTTATGTAATCTTGAATAGGCGGGTACCACCACGTGAGCTTTATCTCCTCGTTTCGATATCTCTCTGGGCACATCTCTTACAACATCACCCATTCCACCTGCTTTACAATCAGGAATGGCATCGTTCTCTGCGGAAACAAAAAGAAAATTATTCATACGCTAACAAAGAGGTATTATTAATGGTTTATTCTCAAAAGGTAGTTAAAGTTTTGAAGTACGCCAAAAAAAAAAGCCTTTCTCTAGAGAAAGGCTTAATTATATAATCTTTAAAAAATTATCCTAATTTAAATGCTTTTTCTTGGGGATAATAAGCAGTACTACCCAACTCTTCTTCAATACGAAGTAGTTGGTTGTATTTTGCCATACGATCTGATCTAGAAGCCGATCCTGTTTTAATTTGACCTGTATTCAATGCTACAGCCAAATCAGCAATAGTATTATCTTCAGTTTCACCAGAACGGTGAGACATTACAGATGTATAACCGGCATTTTTAGCCATGTTTACCGCAGCAATTGTTTCTGTTAAAGTTCCAATTTGGTTTACTTTAATTAAAATTGAATTGGCAATTCCTCTTTCGATACCAGTAGATAGGCGCTCAACGTTAGTTACGAATAAATCATCACCTACTAGCTGAACTTTATCTCCAATTTTATCGGTCAAAGATTTCCAACCGTCCCAATCATTTTCATCCATACCATCTTCGATAGAGATAATTGGGTATTTAGCACTTAAATCTGCTAAGTATTGCGCTTGTTCTTCAGAAGTTCTTATAACACCAGATTCACCTTCGAATTTAGTGTAATCATATTTTCCATCAACAAAAAATTCTGCTGCGGCACAATCTAAAGCAATCATTACATCATCACCTAAAGTATATCCTGCATTTTTAACTGCTTTTGCAATCGTATCTAAAGCATCTTCAGTACCACCCGCAAGGTTTGGTGCAAAACCACCTTCATCACCTACAGCCGTACTAAGACCACGATCATGTAACACTTTTTTCAAGTGATGAAAAATTTCAGTACCCATTTGCATTGCATGTGAAAAGCTTTTGGCTTTAACAGGCATCACCATAAATTCTTGAAATGCGATAGGAGCATCTGAGTGAGAACCACCGTTAATAATATTCATCATTGGTACAGGAAGCGTATTAGCACTTACCCCACCAATATATCTAAAAAGAGAAAGTCCTAATTCATTGGCAGCAGCTTTTGCAGCGGCTAATGACACCCCTAAAATAGCATTTGCTCCTAATTTCGATTTATTTGGTGTACCATCTAAATCGATCATAGTTTGATCCAAAAGATTTTGATCAAAAACACTCATTCCTAAGATTTCTTCTGCAATAATACTGTTTACATTATCAACAGCTTTAGTTACGCCTTTACCCATGAAAGCTTTACCACCATCGCGTAATTCAACAGCCTCATGCTCACCAGTAGAAGCACCAGAAGGTACCGCTGCTCTTCCCATTACTCCATTCTCGGTAATTACATCTACTTCAACTGTTGGATTCCCTCTAGAATCTAAAATTTGTCTTGCGTGAACATTTAATATAATACTCATTTATACTCTTTTTTTAGTTGTTTGTTTAAAAAGTAAAGATACAAAAGCATGCATTTAACTAGCTTGTTCGACCCTTACATTTGCCAATTAATTAATGTTTATTTAAACTATTTCGTTATGTTTTGAACAATTCTCAATTAATTTAAAAAAATCATCAAATAGGTAATCTGCATCATGTGGACCCGGACTTGCTTCTGGGTGATACTGAACAGAAAATACATTTTTATTTTTCATACGAATACCAGCAACTGTCTTATCATTAAGATGTGTATGCGTAATCTCTAGATTTGCATTAGCCTCAGTTTCTTCTCTATTAATAGCAAAGCCATGATTTTGAGAAGTAATCTCGCCTTTACCAGTAATAAGGTTTAATATTGGATGGTTAATACCTCTATGACCATTGTGCATTTTGTAAGTAGAGACTCCGTTTGCTAATGCCAACACTTGATGACCCAAACAAATTCCAAAAAGAGGTTTATCTGTTTGAATCATTTTTTTAACTGCTGCAATAGCATCTACCAAAGGCTCTGGATCTCCAGGTCCATTAGAAATGAAAAAAGCATCAGGATTCCAAGAAGACATTTCTTCAAAACTACTGTTGTAAGGAAACACTTTTACATAAGCACCTCTTTTTACTAGGTTACGTAATATATTCTTCTTGATACCGATATCAAGCGCTGCTATTTTAAAATCTGAGCTTTCGTCACCAACAAAATATGCTTCTTTCGTAGAAACTTTAGAAGCCAACTCTAAACCCTCCATACTTGGCACTTCACTCAAACGTCTTTTTAAGTCTTCGATATTATCTATATCAGTTGAGATAACGGCATTCATTGCGCCATTATCTCTAATATAGCTAACTAATGCTCTAGTATCTACATCAGAAATAGCAAACAAGTCATTCTTATCTAAAAAACCTTGCAAACTATCATCAGCTAAAGGTCTAGAATATTCATAACTGAAATTTCTACAAACCAACCCTGATATTTTAATTGACTCAGATTCTATTTCATCTTCATTTACTCCATAATTACCAATATGAGCGTTGGTAGTTACCATTATTTGTCCAAAATAAGATGGATCTGTAAATATCTCTTGGTAACCTGTCATTCCTGTATTAAAACATACCTCCCCAAAAGCAGTTCCTTCTTTGTCTCCAACAGATTTACCATGAAAGATTGTACCGTCTGCAAGTAAAATAATTGCTTTTCTCTTTGCCTGATATTTCATTTTAGTCTTATAATTTATTTCGTTCACAAAAAAACATAAAAAAAGGATAAGCTAGAAAGCTTATCCTTTTTCATTATTAATATTTATCGACAATTTTATTCCTTAGAATCATCTGTCTTAGCTTCTGTTTCAGTTTGAGCTTCTTCAACCTTAGTTTCTTTCTCTGCAGAAACAACTTCAGCATCACCACCAGATCTTCTACTTCTTCTAGTAGATTTCTTTTTAGGCTTACCAGCATTGTATAATTCGTTGAAATCAACCAATTCAATCATTGCCATATCAGCGTTATCTCCTAAACGATTCCCTAACTTGATAATTCTAGTGTATCCACCTGGTCTATCAGCAACTTTTTCAGAAACAACACTGAATAATTCAGTTACTGCATACTTATCACGAAGATTCTTAAAAACGATACGTCTGTTATGAGTACCTTTTTCAGCACTTACATTATTCTCAGCTTTTGATTTAGTAATCAAAGGCTCAATAAATTGTTTCAAAGCTTTCGCTTTAGCTACCGTAGTGTTGATTCTTTTGTGTTCGATCAAAGAACAAGCCATGTTTGCTAACATTGCTTTTCTGTGAGCTGTTTTTCTACCTAAGTGATTAATTTTTTTACCGTGTCTCATGTTCTAATTTTATCATCTTGCTACCAAACTCGATAGAACGAGGAGCAAAATATGATTATTTAATCTTTATCTAATTTGTATTTTGATAAATCCATACCAAAACTTAAACCCTTGTTAATCACAAGTTCTTCAAGCTCTGTTAAAGATTTTTTACCGAAGTTTCTAAACTTCATTAAGTCATTCTTATTAAAAGAAACTAAATCTCCTAAAGTGTCAACTTCAGCTGCTTTTAAACAGTTTAGTGCACGAACAGAAAGGTCCATATCAACTAATTTAGTTTTTAATAATTGTCTCATGTGTAAAGACTCCTCATCGTAAGTCTCTGTTTGAGCTATTTCATCAGCTTCTAACGTAATACGCTCATCAGAGAATAACATGAAGTGATGAATAAGAACTTTAGCAGCTTCAGTTAAGGCATCTTTTGGATGAATAGAACCATCTGAAGAGATTTCAAAAACTAATTTTTCATAATCGGTCTTTTGCTCTACACGAAAGTTTTCGATGCTATACTTTACATTTTTAATAGGTGTAAAAATAGAATCAACAGCTATTGTACCTAACGGTGCACCGGATTTTTTATTTTCCTCTGCAGGAACATAACCTCTCCCTTTTTCAATAGTAATTTCCATATTGATGCTAACTTTAGCATCCATATTACAAATTACTAAATCAGGATTCAATACTTGATATCCAGAAATGAACTTTTGAAAATCACCAGCAGTTAATTGATTCTTTCCGCTTACAGAAATTGAAACAACTTCAGCCTCAGAATCTTCTATTTGCTTCTTGAAACGAACTTGTTTCAAGTTTAATATAATCTCTGTTACATCTTCAACAACGCCAGGTATTGTAGAGAATTCATGCTCTACTTTATCTATCCTAACAGAAGTAATTGCATGACCTTCTAAAGAAGAAAGCAATACTCGTCTTAATGCATTCCCAACAGTTAATCCATAACCAGGTTCCAAAGGGCGAAATTCGAACTTCCCTTCGAAATCAGAGGAATCGATCATTATTACTTTATCGGGTTTCTGAAAATTAAATAATGCCATAATTGGATCGGTGTTGTTTATTTAGAGTATAACTCCACGATTAATTGTTCTTTGATATTTTCAGGAATTTGCATTCTTTCGGGAATAGTAACATAAGTACCTTCCTTTTTTTCGCTATTCCATGAAATCCACTCATAAACTGCGCTATTTGCAGTCAATGAATCTTGTATAGTTTGTAATGACTTAGATTTTTCTCTAACACCAACAACATCTCCTGCTTTTAATGAATAAGAAGGTATGTTTACCAGCTCACCATTAACCGTAATGTGTCTATGAGATACTAATTGTCTTGCACCGCTTCTAGTAGGAGAAATTCCCATTCTGAAAACCACGTTATCTAAACGAGATTCACATAATTGAAGTAAAATTTCACCAGCAACACCTTCTTTTCTCTTAGCAGTCTGGAATAAGTTTCTGAATTGTTTTTCTAAAATACCGTAAGTATATTTAGCTTTTTGCTTCTCCATTAATTGAACAGAATACTCAGATTTTTTACCTCTTCTTCTGTTATTACCGTGTTGTCCTGGAGGGTAATTCTTTTTTTCAAAAGATTTGTCATCTCCGAAAATTGCTTCGCCAAATTTACGGGCGATTTTTGATTTTGGTCCTGTATATCTTGCCATTTTCTTTTAATTTGAAAGTGAGACTATGAATTAAGGCTTATCCTTCGATAATCGTAATTACACTTTCGGTGAAATATATTAGTAATTAATTAAACTCTTCTTCTCTTAGGAGGTCTACATCCGTTATGAGGCATTGGAGTAACATCAATGATTTCTGTTACTTCGATACCAGCGTTATGTAATGATCTAATAGCAGATTCTCTACCATTACCTGGACCTTTTACATAAACCTTAACTTTTCTTAAACCTGCTTCATGAGCTACTTTAGAACAATCTTCTGCAGCTACTTGCGCAGCATATGGAGTATTTTTCTTAGAACCTCTGAAACCTAATTTACCAGCAGATGACCAAGAGATAACATCTCCTTTTTTATTAGTCAAAGAAATAATGATGTTGTTAAAAGATGCACTTATATGCGCCTCACCAACAGAATCAACTATAACTTTACGTTTCTTGGTAACTTTAGTACTTGCCTTTGCCATACCTAATTATTATTTAGTTGCTTTCTTCTTGTTAGCAACTGTTTTACGCTTTCCTTTTCTAGTTCTAGAGTTATTCTTAGTACGTTGACCTCTTAAAGGCAAACCTGACCTATGACGAATACCTCTATAACAGCCAATATCCATTAAACGCTTAATGTTCAACTGAGTTTCAGAACGTAATTCACCTTCGATTACGAATTCAGAAACAGCTTCTCTAATGCGACCTATTTCATCATCATTCCAATCAGAAACCTTAGTATCTTCGCTAACTTGGGCTTTACTCAATATTTCTTGTGACCTACTTCTTCCAATTCCAAAAATGTAGGTTAAGGCGATTACGCCTCTCTTTTGTTTTGGTATATCTATACCTGCGATTCTTGCCATAATTACCCTTGTCTTTGTTTAAATCTAGGATTCTTTTTGTTGATTACGTACAACCTGCCTTTTCTGCGAACAATCTTGCAGTCGGCACTTCTCTTCTTAACTGATGCTCTTACTTTCATCTTGTATCTTAGTATCTATATGTAATTCTTGCTTTTGTAAGGTCATACGGACTCATTTCCAATTTAACCTTATCTCCAGGTAATAGTTTAATATAGTGCATACGCATCTTACCTGAAATATGCGCTGTTACCACATGTCCATTCTCCAATTCTACACGAAACATTGCATTTGATAATGCTTCGATAATAGATCCATCTTGTTCTATTGCTGCCTGTTTAGCCATAAATTATGCTACTTTTCTATTTTTACCCGTTTTCATTAATCCATCATAATGTCTATTCAATAAATATGAATTAACCTGTTGTACAGTATCAATAGCTACACCCACCATAATTAAAAGGGACGTACCACCATAAAATAAAGCCCAACCAGCTTGAACATCCATTAACTTAACAACTATCGCCGGTAAAATAGCCAGCAAAGCTAAGAAAATAGATCCAGGTAACGTTATTAAAGACATAATCTTATCCAAATAATCTCCAGTTTCTTTACCAGGACGTATTCCTGGAATAAATCCACCACTTCTTTTAAGGTCATCTGCCATTTTATTGGTAGGAACAGTAATTGCAGTATAAAAATATGTAAAGATTATAATCAATATAGCGAATAGTAAGTTATATGCCCATCCGAAAATATCACTGAACTGTACTTGCATCCACTGTCCAAAGGCAGTATCATCAAAAGCACCTCCGATTAAACCTGGCACGAACATAATTGCTTGGGCAAAGATTATAGGCATTACTCCAGAAGCATTTAACTTTAAAGGAATATATTGCCTAGATCCCATTATGTTCTTTTCATATCCACCAGAAGCGGTACGTCTTGCATATTGCACAGGTATTTGTCTTGTAGCCATTACTAATAATATACAAGCCAAGATAACTAAGAACCAAATGATCACTTCAATTAAAATAAACATTAAACCACCATTATTATCAGTTGTTCTTGAAATAAATTCTTGAACAAAAGACTGTGGCATTGTTGCGATGATACCAATCATAATCAATAATGAAATACCATTACCAATACCTTTATCAGTAATTTTCTCACCTAACCACATAGCGAATACGGTACCAGTTACCAATATAATAACAGCAGGAACCATAAAATCTAATCCTTTACCTAATAAAAATGCGCTATCTCTTACACCGAATGCTTCTAATCCGTATAGATATGCAGGAGCTTGAACAATACATATACCGATGGTTAACCATCTAGTAATTTGATTAATTGTCTTACGACCACTTTCACCTTCTTTTTGCAACTTTTGAAGATAAGGTATTGCTATACCCATCAACTGAACTACAATAGACGCTGAAATATATGGCATGATACCCAAGGCAAAAACAGAAGCATTAGCAAAAGCCCCTCCTGTAAATGCATTTAAAAGACCAAATATACCTTGATCAGTACTATCTGTCAATCCACCTAATTGTGTCGAATCAATACCCGGAAGTACAATTTGACAACCAAAACGATAAACCAACAAAAGACCCAGGGTAATAAGAATTCTATTTCTTAGCTCTTCTATCTTCCAAATATTGGATATTGTATCAATAAAATTCTTCATGCTCTCGTTTATGCTTACAAACTTATTGCTTCACCACCTGCTGCCTCAATAGCTGCTTTGGCAGATGCTGTAAATTTATGTACTGAAATTTTTAGAGGCGCTTTTAGTTCACCGTTACCTAAAATTTTCACTAAATCATTTTTACCGACTAAACCATTCTCGATCAAAAGATCTAACGAGACTTCGTTAGTTAGAATCTTATTATCAACAAGTTCCTGCAATTTCTCTAAATTGATACCTTGGTACTCCTTACGATTAATATTCGTAAAACCAAACTTAGGTACACGTCGTTGTAAAGGCATTTGACCACCTTCGAAACCAATTTTCTTAGAATAACCAGATCTTGATTTTGCTCCTTTATGACCTCTTGCAGCTGTTCCTCCTTTTCCAGAACCCTGACCTCTTCCAAGGCGTTTTCCGTCTCTATTTACTGAACCTTCTGCAGGTTGTAGATTATTTAAACCCATTGTATTCTAATATTTAAGCTTCCTCTGTGGAAACTAAATGTTTAACTTTATTTATCATTCCAAGAATGTTCGGTGTATCATCGTGTTCAACAACCTGACCAATTCTTTTTAAACCAAGAGCCTCTAAAGTTCTTTTTTGATTTTGAGGTTTCTTAATTCCACTTTTTCTCTGTGTAACCTTAATCTTTGCCATAATTTTCCTCTTAACCTTTAAATACTTTTTCTAGAGAAACACCTCTTTGTGTAGCAATAGTCTTTGCATCTCTAAGTTGTAACAAAGCATCGAATGTTGCCTTTACAACGTTATGTGGATTGGATGATCCTTGAGATTTAGATAATACATCATGAACACCTACAGATTCTAATACAGATCTTACAGCTCCACCAGCAATTACACCAGTACCATGAGATGCAGGTTGGATATAAACCCTAGCTCCACCAAATTTACCTTTTTGTTCATGAGGTAGTGTACCCTTATTCAAAGGAATACGTACCAAGTTCTTTTTACCATCTTCAATTGCTTTAGCGATAGCCGTTGCAACTTCTTTTGATTTACCTAAACCGTGACCTACAACACCATTTTCATCACCTACAACAACAATTGCAGAAAAACCGAATGCTCTACCACCTTTTGTTACCTTGGTTACACGTTGAATACCAACTAATTTATCTTTTAAATCTAAACCACCTGGCTTAACAGTTTCTACGTTTTTATATTTTTGGAACATACTAGTATATTAGAATTTTAGTCCTGCTTCTCTTGCACCATCAGCTAAAGATTTTACTCTTCCATGATACAAATTACCACCTCTATCAAAAGCTACTTTATCTAAGCCTGCTTTTACAGATTTCTCAGCGATTGTTTTACCAACAAGAGCAGCAATCTCGGTTTTATTTCCCTTTACTTTTGCGATATCCTTATCTCTTGAAGAAGCAGATACTAAAGTGACTCCGTTAACGTCGTCTATAACTTGAGCGTAAATTTCGCTGTTACTTCTAAATACAGATAATCTTGGTCTAACTGCAGTTCCAGAAGAAACCTTACGTATTCTACGTCGGATTCTTAATTTTCTTTGTGTTTTTGATAATCCCATAATATCCTTTATTAAGCTGATTTACCAGCTTTTCTTCTTAATATTTCACCTACAAACTTAATGCCTTTCCCTTTGTAAGGCTCAGGAGTACGGAAAGATCTAATCTTTGCTGCTACATGACCAACCAATTGTTTATCATGTGAAGTAAGTTTTACTATAGGATTCTTACCTTTATCAGATACTGTTTCTACCTTTACCTCTGGGGCAATATCGAAAACAATATTGTGAGAAAAACCTAAAGCTAAATCAAGTTTTTGACCTTGATGACTTGCTCTATAACCTACACCTACTAACTCTAACTCTTTAGCCCAACCTTTAGAAACACCTTCAACCATATTAACGATTAGTGATCTGTATAAACCGTGCTTTGCTTTGTGCTCCTTAGAATCGGAAGGTCTTGTTACTAAAACCTCACCTTCTTCTACTTTAATCAAAACTCCCGAGAACTCTTGAACCAACTCACCTAACTTTCCTTTAACAGAAATGATATTGTCGTTAATTTCAACTGTAACTCCCTCAGGAATTGCGACTGGATTATTACCTATTCTAGACATTTTCTAAATCTTTAATCAATTAATAAACGTAGCACAAAACTTCACCACCAACTTTTTCTGCCTTTGCTTGCTTACTTGTCATTACACCGTGAGATGTAGAAACAATTGCAACACCTAAACCATTTAAAACACGAGGTAAATCTTCGTTACCTGCATACTTTCTAAGTCCAGGCTTACTGATACGCTGTATTTTCTTGATAACAGGTTCTTTTGTAACCTTATCGTACTTCAAAGCTATTTTAATAGTCCCCTGTACTTTGCTCTCTTCGAACTTGTAACTTAAAATATATCCTTGATCGAATAATATTTTAGTTATTTCTTTTTTTAGATTCGACGCAGGAATTTCAACAACCCTATGTCCCGCTCTACTCGCGTTTCTAACTCTCGTTAGGTAATCTGCAATAGTATCTGTTACCATATGTATATAATTCGGAAACGGTTTTCAGCACTTAAGCTAAACCTGAATCCATTAATAATTTTATCCTTACCAGCTAGCTTTCCTAACACCTGGTATTAAACCGGCATTGGCCATCTCTCTGAATTTCACCCTTGAAATACCAAAAGTTCTCATATAACCTTTAGGTCTTCCAGTTAATTTACATCTATTATGTAAACGCACTGGAGATGCATTTTTAGGTAATCTCTGTAATGCCTCATAGTCACCAGCTTCTTTTAAAGCTTTACGTTTTTCAGCATAAACTGCTACAGTTCTTTCCCTTTTTCTCTCACGGGCTTTCATTGATTCCTTAGCCATACTAATTCTTTTTAAAAGGTAAACCTAATTCTGTTAATAATGATTTTGCTTCTTTGTCTGTTTCTGCAGAAGTTACAAATGTAATATCCATACCGTTAATTCTATTGATTTTATCAATATTAACCTCAGGAAAAATAATTTGCTCTGTTACACCAAGATTATAATTTCCACGACCATCAAAACCTGTAGCTTTGATTCCTTGAAAATCTCTAACTCGTGGCAACGCAGAGGTAACCAAACGATCTAAAAATTCGTACATACGCTCACCTCTCAAGGTAACTTTAGCACCAATTGGCATGCCTTTTCTTAATTTAAAGGCAGCAACATCCTTCTTAGACATTGTAGCAACGGCTTTTTGACCCGTTATCATAGTCATTTCATCTATTGCATGGTCAATAAGTTTCTTGTCAGCAACAGCAGCTCCTACACCTCTACTCATTACTATCTTCTCTAACTTAGGAACCTGCATTACATTACTGTAACCAAACTCTTCGGTAAGGGCAGCTACTATTCGCTCCTTATACTCTTTCTTTAATCTTGCAACGTATGCCATAACTAAATTACTTCATTGGATTTTTTGGAAACCCTAACTTTTTTACCATCCTTCATTTCGTAACCTACTCTCGTTACCTCGCCAGACTTGCTGTCGATTAAACCTAAGTTAGAAATATGGATTAAAGCTTCTTTTTTTACAATACCACCTTGAGGATTTTTAGCACTAGGCTTCTCATGTTTAGATACCATATTGGCACCTTCAACGATGGCTTTATTTTTCTCAAGATCCACACGCATCACTTTACCTTCGGTACCTTTATGGTCACCAGCAGTAATTCTTACTGTATCTCCTGTTTTGATTTTTAACTTTTTCATCTTGTCCGTTATATTATAATACCTCTGGGGCCAATGATACAATCTTCATGAACTGCTTATCCCTAAGCTCTCTTGCTACAGGTCCAAAAACACGAGTTCCTCTCATTTCTCCGGCAGGATTCAATAAAACACAAGCGTTATCATCAAATCTTATATAAGACCCATCAGGTCTTCTCACCTCTTTTTTTGTACGAACTACAACAGCAGTTGAAACCGCACCCTTCTTGATACCTCCGTTTGGAGTTGCCTCCTTAACAGTAACAACAATTTTGTCACCTATTGAAGCATATCTTCTTTTGGTACCACCAAGAACACGGATAGTTAAAACTTCCTTTGCTCCTGTGTTATCCGCTACTTTTAGTCTAGATTCTTGCTGTAACATAACTTATTTAGCTCTTTCTAAGATTTCTACTAATCTCCAACATTTGGTTTTACTCATAGGACGAGTTTCCATGATCTTTACAGTATCACCAATGTTACAATCGTTCTTTTCGTCATGTGCAACATATTTCTTAGTCTTCAAAACGAATTTACCGTACATAGGATGTTTTACTCTCTTCACTTCAGCAATAACAATAGATTTCTCCATTTTATTACTAGTGACAACTCCTACTCTCTCTTTTCTTAAGTTTCTTTTTTCCATAAAGCCCACCAATTATTGGTTTTCCCTATTAGTTAATTCAGTGGCTAATCTTGCTACCGTTCTCCTTACTTTTCTAATCTGAAGTGGATTTTCTAACGGAGTTACAAAATGTGCCATTTTCAAATCTGCATGTTGCTTCTTGTACTCGGCAAATTTCTCCGTAAGTCCTTCTACAGACATTTCTTTAATCTCTTGTTTTTTCATTATTCCTTACGTTTAATTTCCGCCCTCGTAATCTCGAGCTACAATGAATTTTGTTTTAACAGGAAGTTTTTGAGCCGCTAATCTTAAAGCTTCTTTTGCTACTTCCATAGGAACTCCGGCCACTTCAAACATTATTCTACCTGGTTTAACCACAGCTACAAAATATTCTGGCGCACCTTTACCTTTACCCATACGTACTTCTAATGGCTTTTTCGTAATCGGCTTATCTGGAAATATTTTAATCCACAATTGACCTTCTCTCTTCATAAATCTAGTAGCAGCAATACGAGCAGCTTCTATTTGGCGTGAAGTCAAAAATGTAGCATCATCAACATTCTTTATACCGAACATACCATTTGAAAGTTGGTGTCCTCTACCAGCAAGACCTTTCATACGGCCTTTCTGCATTTTACGGAACTTCGTTCTTTTCGGTTGTAACATTACTTTAGTTCTTTAAAAAATTACTTTCTACGACGTTGTTTTCTTCCACCTTCTTGCTTACCGCCTTTAGCAGAATCTTTTTCCATTCCTACTAATGGTGATAAATCTCTTTTACCATATACCTCACCTTTCATAATCCAAACTTTTATACCAAGTTTACCATATGTTGTTTGAGCTTCCTGTAAAGCATAATCAATATCTGCTCTAAAGGTCGATAATGGAATTCTACCATCTTTATATGATTCTGAACGCGCCATTTCAGCACCATTCAATCTACCAGAGATTTGAATCTTTATTCCCTCAGCATTCATACGCATTGCTGCGGCGATTGCCATTTTTATTGCTCTTCTAAAAGAAATTCTACTTTCTATTTGACGAGCAACACTTGCTGCTACTAAATTTGCATCAAGCTCAGGTCTTTTTATTTCAAAAATATTGATTTGAACCTCCTTACCGGTGATCTTCTTCAACTCTTCTTTTAACTTATCAACTTCCTGACCACCTTTACCGATAATAATACCAGGTCTTGCAGTAGTTACAGTTACAGTGATTAATTTTAGAGTACGTTCAATTATAACTCTTGAAACACTAGCTTTAGAAAGTCTGGCATGAATATACTTACGTATTTTATCATCCTCAGCCAATTTATCTCCGTAATCGTTACCACCATACCAGTTAGATTCCCAACCTCTAATGATTCCTAGACGATTTCCTATTGGATTTGTTTTCTGTCCCATCCTAGTTTTCTGTTATATTTTTTGACCCCAAAACCAAAGTAACATGGTTTGAACGTTTTCTAATTCTATGTGCTCTACCTTGTGGAGCAGGACGCAATCTTTTAAGCATTGCACCACCATCAACTCTAATCTCAGCTACAATTAAATCAGCATCTTCTAAACTTGCCTCTTCATTTTTTGCTTGCCAGTTTGCCAAAGCTGAAAGTAACAATTTTTCTAACTTTCTAGAAGCTTCTTTAGGGTTGAACCTTAAAATAGCTAAAGCTTGCTCTACTTTTACACCACGAATTAAATCAGCAACTAAACGCATCTTTCTAGGTGAAGTAGGACAGTTATTCAATTTTGCGAAAGCTACCTTCTTCTTATCAGCCTTAATTCTTTCGGCCATCTGTTTTTTACGAACTCCCATAGCTTACTTTTTTCCTTTGTTTTTCGCCCCTACATGACCTCTAAAAGATCTTGTTGGTGAGAATTCCCCAAGTTTATGTCCTACCATGTTTTCTGTTACAAAAACAGGTACAAATTGTTTTCCGTTATGAACTGCTATCGTCATCCCTACAAAATCAGGAGTTATCATAGAAGCTCTAGACCAGGTTTTAATTACCGCTTTTTTACCGGATGATACACTTTGCTGGATTTTCTTCTCCAAGCTATAGTGAACGTAAGGTCCTTTTTTTAGTGAACGTGCCATTTCTTTCTACTTTTTTATTTCTTTCTACGTTCTATTATATACTTGTTGGTGCTCTTGGTCTTAGAACGAGTTCTGTATCCTTTAGCAGGTATACCGTTTCTCGATCTTGGATGACCACCTGAAGCTCTACCTTCACCACCACCCATTGGGTGATCGACAGGGTTCATCGCTACAGGTCTAGTTCTTGGTCTTCTTCCCAACCATCTACTTCTACCAGCTTTACCTGATACCAATAATTGATGATCTGAATTAGACATAGCCCCAATAGTTGCCATACAACCTGAAAGAATTAATCTTGTTTCACCAGATGGCATTTTAACAGTAACAAACTTACCGTCTTTTGCCATAAGTTGAGCAAAAGTACCAGCGCTACGTGCCATAACTGCACCTTGCCCAGGTCTCAACTCAATACATGAAATTATAGTTCCTAAAGGAATCTCACTCAATGGCATTGCATTACCGATCTCTGGAGCAACAGCTGAACCAGAAGAAACCTGCTGATCCACTTGTAAACCATTCTGAGCGACTACATAACGCTTTTCACCATCTGCATATTCCAAAAGAGCAATAAATGCAGTTCTATTTGGATCGTACTCGATAGTTTTAACAGTAGCAAGCACATCTTGCTTATCTCTCTTAAAATCTATTACACGATACCTTCTTTTATGACCTCCACCTTTTTGGCGTATGGTCATCTTTCCTTGACTGTTTCTACCTCCCGACTTTTTTAACGGAGCAAGCAAGCTTTTCTCCGGCTTATCAGCAGTAATGGCGTCAAATCCATTTACTACTCTAAAACGCTGTCCTGGAGTGATTGGTTTTAATTTTCTAACTGACATTTCTTGTCTTTATAGATTACTGTAAAAATCGATAATATCACCTTCTACCACATCAACAATCGCTTTTTTAATCGCATTTGTTTTACCATGTTGTACACCAGTTTTTGTATATCTGGATTTTCTTGAAGGACCGTAATTCATTGTACGAACCTTCTTCACAGAAACACCATAAGTAGCTTCAACCGCATCTTTAATCTGCAACTTGTTAGCCTTAGGGTTAACCACGAATCCATAACGGTTATTCAACTCGCTATCAGCAGTCATTTTTTCCGTTATAATTGGTTTTATTAACACACTCATGATATTATTGTTTATTTAAGTTCGATTCAATTCCTTCTAAAGAGCTCTCTAACAATACCACGCTATTAGCATGAAGAATTTTGTAAGTACTTAATTCTGAGTTAGTTATAACTTCTGAGCCTTTAAAATTACGCGAAGACAAATATACACCTTTATTTGAATCACCCAACACTATTAAAGACTTTTTATTCTCAAGACCTAAGGTCTTTAAAACATTAATAAAATCTTTAGTTTTTGGAGTATCAAAATCGAAGTCTTCAACTACTAAAATTGCATTCTCTTTAGTCTTTAAAGAAAGTGCAGATTTTCTTGCCAAACGCTTCAAGTTTTTATTTAACTTCTGGGTATAATCCTTAGGTCTTGGACCGAATATTCTACCACCACCTCTGAATATCGGTGATTTAATACTACCTGCTCTCGCAGTACCAGTACCTTTTTGTTTTTTAATTTTTCTCGTACTACCAGCGATCTCAGCTCTTTCTTTAGCTTTGTGCGTTCCCTGTCTTTGATGAGCCAAATATTGCTTAACATCTAGGTAAACTGCGTGATCATTAGGCTCTATAGCGAAAACATCGTCAGAAAGGTTTGCCTTTCTACCTGTGTCTTTTCCTTTAATATCTAAAACTGCTATTTTCATTACATCTACCTTTGTATAGTTACATAAGCATTCTTATGGCCCGGAACACAACCTTTTACTACTAAAAGATTCTTTTCTGGAACTACTTTTAAAATCCTAAGGTTCTGAACCGTTACACGATCAGTACCCATTCTACCGGCCATTTTCATACCCTTAAATACTCTAGCTGGATATGATGCAGCACCAATAGAACCTGGAGCTCTAAGTCTATTATGCTGACCATGAGTTGCTTGACCAACCCCAGCGAATCCATGGCGCTTAACAACACCTTGAAAACCTTTACCCTTAGATGTTCCAACAACATCTACGAACTGACCTTCAGCGAAAACATCGACACCTACAGTGTCACCTAATTTAAATTCACCTTCAAAATCTCGGAATTCAATGACTTTTTTCTTGGGAGAAGAACCTGCTTTTTTAAAATGGCCTAATTCAGCCTTAATAGCACGACTTTCTGCCTTGTCATCGAAACCAAGTTGAAGGGCACTATACCCGTCGACCTCAATGGTTCTGACTTGGGTAACTACACATGGTCCAGCTTCAATAACGGTACATGGAATGTTTTTTCCATTCTCGTCAAAAATACTGGTCATGCCTACTTTCTTTCCTATTAACCCAGACATACTTATTTATATTAATTATTACTTATTAAATTCATTGTAAAAAAATAGGGTCAAAATAATTTAACCCTAAATTATTTTTTCCGTTTTTCCCTCGCACGCAGCTCAGGACATGTAGTCTAGCCTATAAATAGGATAGACATTGAATTATACCTTTATCTCAACTTCAACACCACTTGGAAGTTCTAACTTCATAAGTGCGTCAATAGTTTTAGATGAAGAGCTATAAATATCCAATAATCTCTTATAAGAACTTAATTGGAACTGCTCTCTTGATTTCTTATTCACGTGAGGTGAACGTAAAACCGTAAATATCTTTTTATGTGTTGGTAAAGGAATTGGTCCTGTTACAACAGCACCGGTAGTCTTTACCGTTTTTACAATCTTCTCAGCAGACTTATCTACTAAATTGTGATCGTAAGATTTTAGCTTTATTCTAATTTTCTGACTCATGTCCTAAATTTATGCTGTTATACCTTTTGCTGCTTTGATAACTTCCGCTGAAATATTGGAAGGTGTCTCTGCATAATGTGAAAATTCCATTGTTGAAGTAGCACGACCTGAAGATAATGTTCTAAGAGATGTAACATATCCGAACATTTCAGATAATGGTACAGTTCCTTTAACAACTTTGGCACCAGCTCTATCGCTCATATTACCAATAGTTCCTCTACGTCGGTTTAAATCCCCAACGATATCACCCATGTTTTCTTCTGGAGTAATAACCTCTAACTTCATAATTGGCTCCATAATTACAGCACCAGCAGCTTTACCCGCAGCTTTGTAACCCATTTTTGCAGCTAACTCAAAGGAAAGCGCATCAGAATCCACAGCATGGAAAGAACCATCTTTAAGTATCACCTTCATAGAATCCATTTCATAACCAGCTAAAGGCCCGTTTTGCATTGCTGCAGCAAAACCTTTCTCAACAGATGGAATAAATTCTTTAGGAATACGACCACCTTTTATCTGATCAACAAACTGAAGTCCTTCTCCTTCGAAATCTTCATCAGCAGGTCCCATTTCGAAAACAATATCACCAAACTTACCACGTCCACCAGATTGCTTTTTATAAGTTTCTCTGTGTGAAGCTGTTTTGGTTAAAGCTTCTTTGTATTCTACTTGAGGCTCACCTTGATTAACCTCTACTTTAAATTCTCTTCTTAAACGATCAACAATAATATCTAAGTGTAACTCACCCATACCAGATATAATAGTCTGACCTGAAGCTTCATCAGTTTTCACTTGAAAAGTTGGATCCTCCTCTGCTAATTTAGACAGAGCCATTCCTAACTTATCTACATCAGCTTTAGTTTTAGGCTCAACAGCAATACCAATTACCGGTTCCGGAAAGTTCATACTCTCTAAAACAATTGGATGCTTCTCGTCAGACATAGTATCACCAGTCTTAATATCCTTGAAACCTACGGCTGCACCAATATCACCAGCTTCTATATAATCAATAGCATTTTGTTTATTAGAATGCATCTGATAAATACGAGAAATACGTTCTTTTTTACCCGAACGGTTATTCAATATATATGAACCGGCATCTAAACGACCAGAATACGTTCTAAAGAAAGCTAATCTCCCTACAAAAGGATCAGTAGCAATTTTAAAAGCTAATGCTGAAAAAGGTTCCTTTACACTCGGCTTACGTTTTTCAATAACACCGGTATCAGGATTGGTACCCTCTATCGCTTCCTTATCCATTGGAGAAGGTAAATATCTACAAACAGCATCCAATAAAAATTGAACACCTTTATTTTTAAACGAAGAACCACAAATCATAGGTATGATTGCACGATCCATTACAGCAGCCCTTAAAGCAGCATGAACTTCCTCTTCAGTGATAGAATCTTCATCTTCGAAGAATTTCTCCATCAAATTCTCATCATATTCTGCAACAGCTTCAATTAAGGCAGCTCTATACTCCCTTACTTCAGCCTTCATATCTTCAGGGATATCAATCACATCAAAAGTAGCACCAAAGCCCTCTTCGTGCCATACTATAGCTCTGTTTTTTGCTAAATCAACAATACCTCTAAAATCAGACTCATCGCCGATTGGAAGTACTATTGGAACCGCATTTGAACCAAGCATTTCTTTAACTTGCTTACAAACCATAAGAAAGTTAGAACCCTGACGGTCCATCTTGTTCACAAATCCAATTCTTGGAACTTTATAATTATCAGCTAACCTCCAGTTAGTTTCCGATTGAGGCTCAACACCATCAACAGCACTAAACAAAAAGACCAACCCATCTAAAACACGTAATGAACGATTCACCTCAACAGTAAAATCAACGTGTCCAGGGGTATCGATAATGTTAAAATGATAATCCATTGCATCGGCAGTTGGTTCACCATTTTCTTTCGGGAATTTCCATTCACATGTAGTAGCAGCAGAAGTAATAGTAATACCTCTTTCTTGCTCCTGCTCCATCCAGTCCATAGTAGCTGCACCATCATGAACTTCACCTATCTTATGACTAACTCCTGTATAAAAAAGAATACGCTCGGTCGTCGTGGTTTTACCAGCATCAATGTGAGCTGCAATACCTATATTTCTTGTATATTTTAAATCTCTTGCCATTTCCGATTAGAATCTAAAGTGAGAGAATGCTTTGTTTGCTTCAGCCATCTTGTGCGTATCAGTTCTTTTCTTAACTGCCGCACCTTCTTCTTTAGCAGCCGCTAATATTTCACCGGCCAATCTTTGAGCCATACCTTTTTCGTTACGTTTTCTTGCATAACTAATCAACCATTTCATAGCTGTTGATATTTTACGGTCTGGTCTAATTTGCATTGGAATTTGAAATGTTGCACCACCAACTCTTCTACTCCTAACTTCTACGTGAGGCATAACATTACTTAATGCGTCCTTCCATAGCTCTAAAGCCGTTTTCTCTTCATCGGTCTTCTTTGCATCTACGATATCTATTGCATCGTAAAAAACACCAAAAGCAACTGATTTTTTACCGTCCCACATCATCATATTGACGAAACGTGTCACCAACTGATCATTAAATCTTGGATCTGGTAAAAGTGGTCTTTTCTTTGCCTGTCTTTTTCTCATTACTTCCTTTTAAACAAGTTTAATTAATTCTTAGGGCGTTTAGCACCATATTTAGATCTACGTTGTGTTCTACCGGCCACACCTGCTGTGTCCAATGCACCACGTACAATATGATACCTAACTCCTGGTAAATCTTTAACTCTTCCGCCTCTTACTAATACTATCGAGTGCTCTTGAAGATTGTGACCCTCTCCTGGAATGTAAGCATTTACTTCCTTACCGTTTGTTAACCTAACCCTTGCTACTTTTCTCATAGCTGAATTTGGTTTCTTCGGTGTGGTAGTATAAACACGTGTACAAACACCCCTTCTTTGAGGACACGAATCCAAAGCAGCCGATTTACTCTTCTTAGTAATCGTCTCTCTTCCTATTCGTACTAATTGTGATATTGTTGGCATACTATAATAATATATAAAAATTACCCCTACTTTAAGGGTCGGCAAATGTAGTAATATTTCACTAACATTCAAACCAAGATGCATTTATTTTTATTTTTTTTTAATTCTACAACTATTATCCAGAAATATCGATTGTTGCTGTGCTCTTAAAAATAACACAAATATCAAATCAATACAGATATAATTTAAATTGAATAAATAGCAGCTTTTTCTGATATTTTCTACAGAATTACGAATATGACAAAAAAATACCTATCGAATTATATAACTTTAAATATGGATCGTGTTTTATCTGTAACTTCTAATTTTACAACATCTTCTTAAAGTTTTATTAAAATTCTCTTGCTTTATTAACACATTATTGTGATGTTTGCTGCTAGCTAATTCAAATAATTTAAAAATGAGAACAAAACTAAATGGATTGTTAACGCTACTACTAGCGTTAGTTGTGCATATTTCTTTTGCACAACAAAAAACAGTATCCGGTACGGTTACTGATCAAGGAGGGCTTCCTTTGCCCGGTGTTAACATTGTAGTCGAAGGTACCACAACTGGTACACAAACTGACTTTGATGGTAACTTTTCAATTTCAGCCGCTCAAGGTCAAACATTATTGTTTACCTACATCGGACAGAAAGCAGTTCGCCAAGCAGTTGGGGCATCAAGTACTGTAAATGTAACTATGGAAGAAGATGCCCAAGCACTTGAAGAAGTGGTTGTTACCGCGCAAGGTATTAAAAGAGAGAAAAAGTCTCTTGGTTATGCTGTATCTTCTGTAGGTGAAGAAGACTTGGAGCAAAAAGCAGAAGGTGATGTAGGTAGAGTACTTAATGGTAAGGCTTCTGGTGTTTTAATTAATGCTGCCAGTGGTGTTTCAGGTTCTGCTACTAACATTATTATTCGTGGTTTTACCTCTATTTCTGGTTCTAATCAACCTTTATTTATTGTTGATGGTGTTCCTTTTAGTTCTGATACTAATGCACAAGGTTCTGCCATTGATGGGAACGTAGGTTCTAGTAGATTTTTAGATTTAGACCCAAACAACATTGCTAATGTAAACGTATTAAAAGGTTTAGCTGCGGCTAACTTGTATGGTACTGCTGGTAGAAATGGTGTTATCTTAATTACCACCAAAGCAGGTGCTGCAGGAACAGGTAAAAAGAAATCTGAAATAACGGTAACATCTTCTGTTTTCTTTAATCAAGTATCTACATTGCCTGATTATCAAGATCAGTATGGTAATGGTTTTGATCAAGCTTATGGTGCTTTTTTTAGTAACTGGGGACCTGATTTCGGTATAGATGAACCTGGTAGTTTTGGATCTGCTTACGCGGGTACAACAACTGACGGTACAATTTTAATTAATCATCCGTATTCTGTAAATGCAGGTGTTAGTGCTGCTTTCCCTGAATTTCAAGGTGAAACATATGAGTACAAAGCATATGATAGTGTTAAGAACTTCTTCCGTACAGGAACGGTTACCAACAACTCAGTAAACGCAACTGGATCTTCTGAAGATGGAAAAATTTCTTATAGCGCCAGTCTTGGTAATTTAAGTGACCAAGGTTTTACCCCAGGCAACAAATTACAGAGAACTACTATTAGTGTTGGTGGTAAAGCTGAATTAAGCAATAAATTTACTGTAAACGGTACGATGAACTTTACTAAAAGTGATGTAAAATCGCCTCCAATTTCTGCAAGTTTAGGTAATGGTTCTACAGGTGCGGGCGCATCCGTATTTGGTCATTTATTCTTTACTCCAAGAAGTGTTGATTTAATGGGTCTTCCTTTTCAAAGCCCTATTGATGGCAGCAGTGTTTACTACAGAGGTGGTAACGATATTCAAAATCCAAGATGGACTGCAGAAAATGCATTTGCCAACCAGGTAACAAATAGAGTTTTCGGTAGTGCTCAATTCACATATAAAATTAATGACAACATTAACGCCTTTTTTAGAACTGGTATTGATTTCTATACAGAACGTAACGAAATTGGCCAAAACAAAGGTGGTGCTGAAGGATACATACAAGGTAGATACCAAACATATGATAACAAAAACACTATTTGGGATCATACTGCACAAATTAATGGTATGTGGCAATTAACTGAAAAGTTAGACATGAACGTTAACTTAGGTGCTACTTCAAGAAGAACAGAATTCTCTAGACAAGGGGTTACTAGTGATCAACAGTCAATTTTCGGTGTGTTTAAGCATTATAACTTTGCTACTCAATCATCTTTACTGAATTCAGTAGGCGATCCATTACAAAGCGACCGTACACAAAATATCATGGGTGTCTATGCACAAGCTGAATTTGGTTATGACAATTTTGCTTATTTAACTTTAGCAGCTAGAAATGACTGGGTATCGAATTTTATTGAAAATTCAATAACTTACCCTTCTGCGAGTTTATCTATTTTACCAACTGCTTTAATCGATGGCTTACAATCACAAAACGGACTTAATTTCCTAAAATTAAGAGCAGGTTATGGTACTTCTGCAGGTTTCGCCACAGGTTACCCGGTAGCTTCTAAAGCGGTACTAGATACTAGAGACTTCCTTCTTGGTGGTAATTTGGTTTCATCGATCACTGTTGATGATGACCTAGCAAACCCAGGTCTTACCCCAGAATTATTAACTGAAGTTGAATTTGGAGTTGAATCAAGATTTTTAAATAATAGAGTTTCTTTAGATGTCTCGGTTTATAAAAAATCTACTACTGACTTAATATCTGAACAACCTTTAGATCCATCTACGGGTTATGCTACAACCGTAACCAACATTGGTGAAGTTCAAGCGAAAGGTATTGAATTAGATTTAGGTGTTTCTTTATTCCGTAGCGAAAATCCAGGTAGTTTTAGCTGGGACGTAACTGGTAACTTCACTGCAGATGAATCTACTGTAATCGACTTGGGTGCTGATACCGATAACATTAACATTGGTGGTTTATTCACTGATCTTTCTAACTTCGCCGTACCTAACAGACCTTTTGGTGTAATTTTAGGAAGTAGAGTATTAAGAGACGATAATGGTAACAAAGTAGTTGCAAGTACAGGTAGTTATGTAGAAGAAAATGGATTGTTCGAAATAGGTGATCCTAATGCAGATTGGAGACTTAACGTAAGTAATGGTTTCAATTACAAAAACTTCTCTTTTAACTTCGATATTTCTTACAGACATGGTGGTGATGTATACGCTAGTACGATATCAGCACTAGTAGGTAGAGGTTTAACAACAGATACCCAAGATCGTGTTTCTACTTTCATTTTACCTGGTGTTAAGGCAGATGGTTCAGTAAATGATATACAAATCAACAACTCGGATTATTACTTCAGTAACGTTGCATTCGGACCAAATGAACTACAAGTTTATGACGGTAGCACAATTCGTTTAAGAGAATTAAGATTAGGTTATTCTGTACCTAGTAAAGCGTTAGAAAAGACTCCTTTTGGTTCTTTAAGCGTATCTGTAAGCGGACAAAACTTATGGTTTAGAGGTATCAATGTTCCTAAAGGTGTAAATTTTGACCCTGAAAATCTTGGAGTTGGTGTAGGTAATGCACTTGGTTTTGATTTTATCAATAGCCCAGGTTCTAGAAGATTCGGTATGTCTGTAAAAGCAACATTTTAAAAAATTAAAAAAATGAAAATATTTATTAAAAACGTAGTTCTAACTTTATTCTCCGCTGGGCTTGTCCTTTCGTGTGAGACTACTGAACTTAATTTAGTTACTGACCCAGATGCGGTTAGTCCTGAACAAGCAACCCCAGATGGATATCTGAACAAGGTTCAAGAAGAATTCGCAAGATTCAACGAAGATGTAGGTTTAAATTCTGCTGCACTAGTGAGAATGGAAAACATGGGTACACGTTTGTACCAACAAGCATACTCTCCCGCCTCACAAGATGGCGAATGGGAAACTGCATATTCCTCTATGTTAACCGATATTAGAGCAATGAACATTTTAGCCGAAGAAGCTAATTTCAAACGTCATATCGGTATGGGACAAGTATTTGAAGCATTTACCATGGTAACTCTTGTAGATATGTATGGTGATGTTCCGTACTCTGAAGCAGTTCAAGGTATCGACAATTTAAATCCTGCACCAGATGCCGGTACTTCTATCTACGCTGCTGCCCTAACTCTTTTAGATAGTGCTATTGGTAATTTTAGTACTACCGATAACGCTGCTGGTCCAGATGTAGATTTCTATTACGATGGTGACTGGGATAAATGGATAAAATTAGCTAACTCATTAAAACTTAAAATCTATGCACAAACTAGATTAGTAGACGCTAGTGCCGTTAGTTCTTTTAATGCAATTATCACAAGTGGAAACTACATTACATCTGTTTCAGAAGACTTTCAATTTACTTGGGGTTCTAACGTTGTAAATCCAGATTCAAGACATCCAGATTATGGTGATAACTATACTCCACAAGGAGCCGCAGATTACACTAGTAACTGGCTAATGAATTACATGGATAATGATAAAACTTCAAGTGACCCAAGAATTCGTTACTATTTCTACAGACAATCAGCAACTACACCAGGTGCAGCTGACTCTGATGGACCTAACCAACAAACGCTATCTTGTAGTGTTGAACCTATACCTCCTCATTATGTAGCCGGTGGATTTACATTCTGTAATTTACCAAACGGGTATTGGGGTAGAGACCATGGAGATGACGATGGTACACCTCCTGATGGTCAATTAAGAACTACTTACGGTGTTTATCCTATTGGTGGTGAATTCGACGACAGTACTTTCGAAGCTATTGATTTAGGTTCTGGTGCAGGTGGAGCTGGTATTACACCAATTTTCTTAGCGCAAACTGTTGATTTCTTAAGAGCTGAAGTTGCTTACGCAACTAATAATGCTGCTGGTGCAAAAACATTTTTAACTAACGGTATTCAAAAGTCAATGGATAAGACCTTAGCTTTTGGAGCTTTAGACACCGGAGCTGATTTATCTCTTGCTCCAACTGATACAGATGTTGCTGATTATATTGCTGAAGTTGATGATCTTTATGAGGCTGCCGTTGGTGATGAAAAATTGAACATAATTGCAAAAGAATTTTTCGTTGCATTATTCGGTAATGGTATTGATGCCTATAACTTCTACAGAAGAACTGGATACCCAAGTGACTTGCAAGCAGACAGAGAACCTGAACCTGGCGCATTTGTAAGATCATTTCTTTATCCTGCAGTTTATGCAAATAACAACAACACTGTTACACAAAAAGAATCAGTAACCGTTAAAGTTTTCTGGGATAATAACCCTGATTCTGGTTTTCCATTATCAAACTAAAAAAAAGAAAAATGAAAAGATATATTAAAAACTTATTAATGCTTTCGTTGGTAACCACAGGTTTCTTAGCCTGTGAATCTAGCAACAAGACAATTGATGATGTCTTCGATGAAGTAACCCGTGGTGCTGTATTTAGATCGACTACTCCAGCCACTGAGATAGCTGCACAAGAACTTAGCTTCTCAGACCCAACTGCATCAGTATCAACTACATTCGAAGTAGAAGACAATGCACAAGGAGGTCTATTACAAGATGTTCAAGTGTATAGCGCATTCAATAGTGCTGCCGATCCTTCTACTTCTGTTGCAGAGGTTTTAATTAATACTATACCTGCTTCAGCTTTCACAACGAATGATGATGGATTACCAAGCACTACTGTTACATTTACTTTAGGTGAATTAGCTGCAGCCTCAGGCTTAACAGCAAGTGATTACACGGGTGGTGACTCTTTCACTATAAGATATGTATTAAATCTTACAGATGGAAGAGCTTTTACCAGCACTAATTTGAATAGTACCGTATCTGGCGGGTCTTATTTTAGATCTCCTTTTACCTATACCATTCCATTAGTTTGTCCTCCAATTCCTCCAACTCCTGGAACGTGGACAATAAACATGGAAGATGCTTACGGAGATGGATGGCAAACAGTAGGTAACGGTGGTCCTGGTATTACCATTACCTTAAACGATGGTACCGTATTTGAAGTAGGAATGTGTTCACCTTATGAAGCTTCACCTTATGATTGTACGCCTGGTGATGCCAGCGCTTCAACAACTATAGATATTCCTGTAGGAACTACAACTGCAGACTGGGTATTTCCTGGTGACACCTATGGTGAAATATCTTTCACAATAGTAACGCCTAATGGAAATGTAGCTGCTGACTCAGGATTAAATCCACCTGCTGGTGCAATCGCAATTGATTTCTGTGTTGACTAAATTCTTAGTTAATAAATAATAAAAAGGGTGTAAACTTGGTTTACACCCTTTTTTCATTTAAACCATTTTCAATTGAAAAGGTTTTATTATATTGAATATTCTAAAAAGTATTCAATCTTACAGCAAATCTATATTTCTGTTTTTATACAAAAATAAACCTCATAAAAATAATGACGCGTTATCTACTTCTTTGTTTCGTATTACTTCAAATTTCATGTAAGAATAATTCAGATAAAAAAAAAGTAAATCCTGTTATAACTATTGAGACAACTAAAGTATTAAACGAAGATTTGGTGATCAATGGCGACCTTTTTTTTCCAGAAGGTTTTTCTGCTATAGTAGTTGTAGATAGTATTGGACCTTCTAGACATATTGCAGTTAATGCAAACGGCGACATTTATGCCAAATTAAGAGAGCCAAATGGAACAAATGGCAACATGGCATTACGGGACACATCGGGTAATGGAGTTGCCGATATAAAACAACGATTTGGCAACTATCCAAATGATGGAACATTCGCTACAGAAATGCGCATACATAATGGCTATTTGTATTTTAGTTCTGAACAAGTAATTTACCGGCAAAAATTAAACACAAATCAACTAATTCCTGAAGGTAACCCTGAAGTTATACTAACAGATTACTTTCCTAAAAGATGGCACAATGCCAAATCATTGGCTTTTGACAAAAAAGGAAATATGTACGTAACATTTAGCGCACCTACCAATGCGTGTGAAGATCCTAATTCTGTTGGTCAAATTAAAGGAATGAACCCGTGCCCTGGTGTTGAAGTTCTTGGCAGTATTTGGAAATTTGATGAAAACAGATTGAACCAATCTCAACAAGATGGGCAATTGTATGCCACCGGAATACGAAGTATGGTAGCCATTTCTTGGAACGATGAAGACAATACGCTGTATGGTTTACAGCACGGTCGTGATTACCTGCATAATCATGCTCCACAATACTTCAGCAAATGGGACCAAGCAGTGTTACCTTCAGAAGAATTTATGAAAATTGAAGAAGGAGATAATTTTGGTTGGCCATATAGTTATTATGATCATTTTAAAAATAAAAAACTAATTGCGCCAGAATATGGTGGTGATGGTAAAAAAGAAGCTACTGACTATAAAAATCCTATCATGGGCCTGCCTGCACATTGGGCACCTAATGACCTTCTATTTTACAAAGGTGATGCGTTTCCTGAACGATATAAGCAAGGTGCATTTATTGCTTTTCATGGATCTATGAATAGAACTCCTTATCCACAAGCAGGATATATTGTTGCATTCATTCCTTTTAACAACGGAAAACCAACAGGTGAATGGGAAGTGTTTGCAGATGGTTTTGCAGGAAAAGATACCATTGTAACAATGCCAGATGCAAAATATAGGCCCATGGGTTTAGCTGAAGGACCTGATGGATCACTTTTTATATCCGAATCAAAACAAGGTAAAATATGGAAAGTATCTTTTAATGGCAATAAATCTGAATTTGGTGAGGAACAATTACAGGAAATGGAGAAAGCTAAATCAAAATCTTATTTGAAAATTCCTGAAAAATTAAAAAACCACTAACTATTCATAACCATTGGAACTTACTATTACAAAACAAAAAATTGATATTATCTTGTAACAAAAAAAAGAAAATTACTTATGATTAAGTTAAACATTACAGATTTAAAAATTACCCTTTTCTTTTTATTATGTACCGTAGTTTCATCTTGTTCTAATGATAATAACAGTATTGAAATCTCTGAAGAAGAAATTGAGAACCCAGAAACTACCGAGGAAGAAAATGAAGAAACACCTATTGATTCCGTACAAACATTAACGGGAGAATTAGGTACTGTTACCTTTTACAACCAAGCACTAATAGAAGACCATTATATTCTAGTAAATGATGCCGCTGCAAATAGTGTATATCTAATGGATAAAAATGCGGACTTAATTTATAATTGGCCATTAGGTGATCGCAAAATTGGTAATGACGTTATTTTATTAAATGATGGTACATTATTAGCCTCACTTGAATCTGACAATCCGGAGTTTGCATTTGGAGGTCAAGGGGGAATAATACAAATTATAAATAAAAACGGAGAAGCTATATGGAACTTTGATTATTCGAATACGGAACATAGATCTCACCATGATGTTGAACTATTACCAAATGGAAACATATTAGCAATTGCATGGGAGAAAATGTCAGCTGAAGAAGCAATTGAAAATGGTTATCAACTTGACAATGCCATTTATCCTGAATCAATAATAGAAATAAACCCAACCACCGATGAAATCGTATGGGAATGGCATTCAAAAGACCATTTAATTCAAAATTTTGATGACACTAAACTTAATTTCGGCAGTGTTGAAGAAAATCCGCAATTAATTAACCTGAATTATGTCAAAGCCACAAATGGTAACATTATGCACGCTAATGGTATAAGCTATGACGACTCGAATGATTTAATATACCTCAGTGTCAACTATTACAGTGAAGTTTGGGTAATAGATCATTCTACAAATAGCAATGAGGCGATATCTCACTCTGGCGGCAATTTTGGAAGGGGTGGTGATTTGGTCTACAGATTTGGAAACCCTACTACACAAAATGATAATATTACAGAACGACTGTTCGTCAACAATCATTATCCTAATCTTTTTGAACCGGGCAAGATACTTGTTTATACAAATGGTGGTGATTTAGAGCAATCTACAGTCTATGAACTTCAACTACCAGCTGATTTATCTCAAAACACTATACCTGCTCTTAATCAACCAGAAGTACTTTGGAGTTTTACCGACCCAGAATTGTATGCGCCTAAAGTATCAGGAGCTGTTCGTCTACCAAACGGTAACACATTAATTACCGAAGGTGACTTTGGTATTTGGGAAGTTACCCAAGAAGGTAAGATTGTTTGGAAATTTTCTGCGCAAGGTTTTTTCTGGAGGGCATACCACTATGCAAAAGACCACCCCGCAATCTTGGCTATTGACCTGTAAATTTTTAAAAAATAATTAATCTTATTATTTAAAACCGCCCAACAAATGTTGGGCGGTTTTTATTTACCTTTGCCCCATGCAAAAAACCACTCAAATTTATGGTCTAAGAGCCATTATAGAAGCTGTCAATTCTAATGAAGAGATAGATAAGGTATTTCTTCAAAAAGGTCTTAAAGGAGACCTTATGAAAGAACTGGAAGGTATATTGCGTCGAAATGAAATCAATATGGTCTATGTGCCTATTGAAAAATTAAATAGGCTTACCAAAAGTAACCATCAAGGGGCTGTAGCTAACATCTCCCCTATCGCATTTCATACCCTTGAAGATTTGGTTGAAAAGGCAAATGCAAAAGAAGGTCCGGCTTTATTTTTATTACTAGATCAATTATCAGATGTACGTAATTTCGGAGCTATTATTAGAACTGCCGAATGTACGGGTGTTGATGGTATTATAGTTCAAAAGAAAGGTGCCGCTCCTGTAACTGCAGATACCATTAAAACTTCTGCTGGTGCCGCATATAGAGTGCCGATTGCAAAGGTTGATCATTTAAAAGATGCCGTTTTCTATTTACAGGCATCGGGTATTAAAATTGTATCGGCTACAGAAAAAACAGATGATTCTGTTTATGATGTTCCATTTACCGATTCTATTGCTATTGTTATGGGTGCTGAAGATCGTGGTATTACACCTTCTATTTTAAAAGCATCTGATTACAGGGCTAAGTTGCCATTACTTGGTGAAATAGAATCATTAAACGTTTCTGTGGCATGTGCCGTATTTTTATACGAAGCAGTTCGCCAGCGTTTGTAATTCAACATTATATTTTCGATTCATTTTCAGGATTTTCTTTAAAGATGTAGTTAATTTTTAAACTACTTTCTTCATCGGTATCTTCCTCCGTTGGTAATTCTCTAAAGTTTCCATTTTCATCAAAATATTGCAAGAACAGGTCATCTTCCTCTTTAAAGTCTTCCTTTTCCCATTCATATTTTTTGGTTGGTGGTATGCGTGCTTTCACGACTTTAGCTAAAAACAATCCGGTTAAGAAACCTCCTAAATGTCCTTCCCAAGACATTCCTTCTTTTACTGGAAATATATACCAGAGCATGCTTCCGTAAATAAAAACAACAATCAACGAGAGGGCTACCAATCTGAAGTAAGAACTAAATATCCCCTTAAAAAAAATAAAGCTCGCTAGCACATATATGAGTCCGCTTACACCAATGTGGTACGATGTACGTCCAATCATCCATGTTAAAAATCCTGATAACAGTATTCCGTATAAAACTACTTTCCAAGCGACATCTCTATAAAAATACCATAAGGCTGACAATAGAATTGCTAATGAAATAGTGTTGTTATATAGGTGCTCTAGAGAACCATGAATAAACGGACTAAACACTACACCACGTAAACCAAGTAGTGTTCTGGGCATAATCCCAAACTCATTAAAATTAACCCCTAAACTCAATTCTACCCAATATACGCCCCATATTAAAATCATTGCTAATAGCGGAATAGCAATTACTTTATTTGAAAATTTATAATGTCCCATTTCAGACATGAGCTAGATTTTGTATTTGAATAACAATTATACTACCAACGTTTACAAATTGGTCATATTGTCACTCCAATCCTTACTTAACAATCAATTGGCACTTTACTTTTTTATTCTCATTTAAGTTTAGTATACTTTTGTACTATGAACGAACCTTTAGCAGAACGCGTACGGCCTAAAACATTAGACGAATATATTAGTCAACACCATTTGGTGGGTGAAAAGGGCTCGCTAACGAACCAAATAAAAAAGGGTATTATTCCGTCATTAATACTTTGGGGACCTCCTGGCACGGGTAAAACTACCTTAGCTAACATTATTGCTGAGCAAAGCAAAAGACCCTTCTATATTTTAAGTGCCATCAATAGTGGTGTAAAAGACATTCGGGAAGTAATCGATAAAGCGAAGCAAGCTGGGGGATTATTCACTGCTAAAAACCCCATTTTATTTATTGATGAGATACATCGTTTCAGTAAATCTCAACAAGATTCTCTTTTGGCAGCTGTTGAAAAAGGATGGGTTACGTTAATTGGTGCTACTACAGAAAACCCAAGCTTTGAGGTAATACCTGCCCTACTCTCTCGTTGTCAGGTCTACATTTTAAATGCCTTCGGAAAAGATGATTTAGAAAACCTGATAAAAAGGGCAATGGAGAAAGACACATTGCTAAAGTCTAAAAAAATCGAACTTAAAGAAACGGAAGCTTTGTTACGTTTATCTGGCGGTGATGGTAGAAAATTACTGAATATTTTTGAGCTTGTAGTTAATTCTGAAGCAGGTGACGACATTGTCATCACCAACGAATTGGTATTATCTAAAGTGCAGAAAAATACTGTGCTGTATGACAAAACAGGTGAGCAACATTATGATATTATATCGTCTTTTATAAAATCTATTAGAGGGAGCGACCCAAACGGAGCCGTTTATTGGTTGGCTCGAATGATCGAGGGTGGTGAAGATGTAAAATTCATTGCCCGTAGAATGCTTATTTCAGCATCAGAAGATATCGGTTTGGCAAATCCAACGGCTTTGGTGATGGCAAATACCACCTTTCAAGCTGTTACTGCTATTGGTTACCCCGAAGCGCGTATAGTATTAAGTCAATGTGCCATTTACCTTGCGACCTCAGCAAAAAGTAACGCTAGTTATATGGCAATCGGTAAAGCGCAACAAGTGGTTAAACAAACTGGGAATTTGACTGTACCATTGCCGCTAAGAAATGCACCTACCAAATTAATGAAAGATTTGGGTTACGGACAAGAATATAAATATGCCCACGATTACCAGAACAACTTTGTAGATGCCGAGTTTCTACCCGATGAAATTAAGGGTACTACCTTCTATAAACCTGGGAATAACGCCAGAGAAAAAGCCCTTAGCGATTTTCTAAAAAACCGGTGGAAAGCGAAATATGACTTTTAGAATTTGATATTCAGTTCTTCTAGAACTAGTTTATCATTTTCATAATATTCAAAAATCCAGTTACCCTCTTTTTGGTATACCATACCATTTTGGGTATCGGTTTTTGCCATAAAGACATTGTCAGCTGAGCTTTTTAATAAATTCATTCTAACCTTAGGCGAGCTATCTACCAACTGATATCCATTATCGGTTGCCTGAGCATACCACATATCTTTAGATGAAGGCTTTTTAACCTCTAGACTTTTGAAAGCAGGCTTCTGAGTTTCAGTCTTTTTAATGTTGGACTCAACTGGAGTATTATCTTTATAATACTGTGTTTTCTCCGTTTCTTCAGAAATTACTGTAGGCGCTCTTTTTACGTTTACTTCTTCTGCTGCCTTTTCTACTTGTAAAACCTTATGGGCTTTAGACTCATCTAGCTTTTTAACGTCATTTCGAAAATTAACCGTAACAGCTTCATCCTTTTTTTCTTTGGCTGTGTAATTATAATTCATACCATTAAATGAGCGCATAGACTCTCTAATAGCTTCGCTATAGGCTGCCTTATATTCCTTTTCTTTACTAATGCCCTGCATGGTGCTAAAAACGATTTTGTCATTACAGTCCTTTAAGTTGATGATAGTCTTTGTAGAAAACATACTACTATCATCTTGCAAATCTGCCACAACACCTATACATCTATTAAATTTCAAATCTTCAGGTAATTGGTCGTCATATACCGTAACAAAACCTTTACCGGTAAAAAGATATTTTATCAACGTACTTGTTTGGTGTTCGTTCATATTTTTAAAAGCATCAAACTTTTTTGGAACGATGATATATTTATAATCATCTAAATCAGTTTGTGCGAAAGAAGAAAATCCTATAAAAGTGAATACTAAGGCGATAACTATTTTCAAAACGTTGTAAATTTTAAATTCACGGTAATATATGAAAAAAGCATGCCAAAAAAATAAAAAGTAGCGAAGAAGATATACTACTTATTACGCCCCCAAGAAATAATATTCAATCCGAATTGAAATGAAGCGTAGTTTGTTGCCGCTATATTATTATAAGATAATAAGTTATCTGCCATAAGATAAAAGTTGACAGGTCCGGCTTGCAGGTTCATACCCAAACCTACATTAGTAGAACTGAATTTATCTACGGTATATGTTCCTTTAAGTGCTAAAACATTACCTATTCTGCGCATATAAAAACCGGTCAGAGCCATTTGCGGACCTCTTGGTCGATTAATCATATATAATTGCCCACCCACAGAATTTCGATACTTGGTACGCAATTCGCCACCACCAGAAGATCCGGCTGTACAATCGCAACTTTGAGACCCACCGTTACCTACAGGCTCACCAAAATCATTTCTTATAGAAGCATATAGTTTTGTGGGTCTAAACGAGATATAACTACCTGTATCGGTCTCAAAAGGCACTGCCTCCTCAATTTCATCGACTAAGTCTTGCCAAAAATCCCTATCCAAGCTTGCAAAATTGTCTAAAACATCTATTTCAATACCTTCCACAGATGTATTTCCTTTTAGGCTATAGCTTTTAGAATCACCAGAATGGTATATAAACCCTACATCCAATAAACTACCGGTAACGGTAGTACGTTCAGAAAGGTGATATGTAAACCCAACATCTACCCCCAAACCTAAATCACCACCAAAAAGTGCTCTACTAACAATTTCATTTGCAAGAGCATCATCATTATTGGCATCTCTTAAACTTCGCAGTCCAGATGTGCGTAAAAGCAAATCAGCATTTAAATTCGAAGCAATTAAATTGTTCTGCCCTTCTACATTGGTCAAATGCCCATTATTGGTTGAAGAACTATAATCTGCAATGGCCGAATACAATTTTCCTCTTGCACCAATGGTTAGGTTACGATCTATTTTTTTATTGATACCGAAATGAAAAACATTCACCAAAGAACCACGAACCTTCAAATCGCCCAAATCATATCTTCTACCCAATTGATCCGCATTACCGTCATATAATAGGTATGCATAATCTTGTGGCCAGTAACCTATATTATCAAACTCAAGATATCCGCCAAATGAATAAAAAACATTCGGATTCTCACTTCTGAATCCGCCATTCAAATAATCCATTTGTATCGTTGTACTTAACTCATCTTTAGGAGTAAGAACATCTAATGCACGCTCTCTAAATTTTATATTAATATCAATGCCATCATTGGCAAAAATATCATTGACGGAAATAGCATTAGAACCACCATAGCCAGAAATACCTGATAATAAAGGTACACCTGCGTACCATTTAAAATCAGATTCTACACCGGGGTTTATAGAAAGGGATTGTGGTATTTCATTAAAATCATAGAGAATTTGCTTATTCTGAGCTGTTAGACTCAAAGTAAGCAATACGCCAGCTATAAAAAAGCAATGGCATAATCTCATCGTATATCTAAAGTAAATTGAGCGCTAGAACGAAGCACTATTGCAGGATCTGGCAAAGTAGAAGAGCTACTGTTATCACCTAAATTTATAGCTGTCAACCTTATTTCTGAGGTCGCTTTTATAATATCTAGGCTTTTACCTGTTGTCCCATATGCTACATCTCGTTGTAGAATAGCCGTTGGTGCAGCATCCATACTAAAAACTTCGGTATCCAATACATTTTCGGCTTCGTCTAAAAACTCTAGTCTAATTTCTATAGGTTTACTGGTCGTATTCTCTAACTCGTAAGTCAGCACTCCTGCTAGAACCCTTTCTGCAAAAAAAGGTTCTTCGAAAGCATCAAAATTAAAATCTTGAGTAAAAAAACTTAATCCTTCTACCCTATTAATCAATGTCTCTTGAGCCTTTACATAGAAAATACTTGTTTCATAACTTGGGGTAATAGCTAAATCATCTATTTGGTCAAAATCTTGTTCTTCTGAACAAGACGTTACCAGTAGCAGACCTACCAAAACCATTACCAGAATACGTACCCCTTTCATCACCTCTTCATAGATTAAAACATATAGACAGATGTCTATAGTAATAGTAACTCTATAAAAGGGATTTTATTTCTTGCAAATCGTAAATAATAGGAGCAATATTGTGACTTTCTTCTTTGTGGGCGTTAAAGTGTAAGGTATAAAAACCTAAAGATTTGGCACCCATGATATCTGCCTCTAAACTATCACCGATCATTAACGACTTTTCTGGCAACACACCAGCCTTATCTAAAGCCAAGTTAAAGATGACCGGATTAGGTTTTTTAGCACCCGCCATTTCAGAGTCTATAACCTGATCAAAATAACTATGAATACCAGAGTTTCTAAGCTTCTTATCTTGAACTTCTTGAAAACCGTTGGTAATAATGTGTAGTTTATATTTAGGTTTTAAATAATCTAACACCTCAATAGCATTAGGAAAAAGAGTGTTGAATGAGGATAAATGATTAATATATTCTTCGGATAATAAATGAATTAAATCATCAGTAGCAGGATGCCCCATAGTATCAAAAACCGATTTAAGGCGTTGATACCGTAATTCGGATTTTGTTATTTTATCTTCTCTAAACAACCTCCAAAATTTAAGGTTTGCAGGTACATATACTTCTAGGAAATCTTCTAAGTCTACTTCAACTTTTTGCTCGTTGAATATCTTATTAAATGTAAGTGCCGAGTTCTGATCAAAGTCCCAAAGGGTATGGTCTAAATCGAAAAAAATATCTGTTACTTTACCTTTAAACATGTTGTTGTTTTATTACTTCGGTGTACACATTCATCCAATCTCTATCTTCTTTATTACCTAAAACCTCATTAGAGAACATCGTAATAAGCGTACCATTAACTTTTCTAACCTCATTAGTAATCATTTGCACCTGACGCAATACTTCTTGGTCTTTCTTAATTTTTGAAAGTGATATATCATGAATCGCAAACGGATGCACTTTTATAGGCTGCTTTACTTCTAATGGAATATCATAAAACTGAAATGGTGTACAGGTGCCTGCCCTAAAACCAAGTTCAAAGGTATACCCCATAGTGTAGTCATTGGTAAATTCTGCCGCAATAAGATTACGATACGTTTGAGGCACATCGACCCTATTATATCGCATTTTACAATTGTTTACAGGTCTATTAATGACCACTTCTAAATTAGATTTTTCTTTCTTTAATAGTTCTAGATCAGAAAATGAACTATAGCTTGCCGCCAATGATACTGGCACGTAATCAGCTACATATTTTATAAGCGACTTAAATTTAATACTGTTGATAGATACGTTTTTATCATACTTTGAATAATCTGCATACTGAAAAAAGAAATTACATTTTACATTATACTTCTTATGCAAGGCAATTAATTCAGCATAATTATCATAGGGATCTTTCTGTCTATTTAAACCTACTGCTATACGGTCATAAACTCTTTTAAATTTGAATCTCCCAATGTCCATTAGCATGCCTACCAAACCGCGAACAAGACCTCTATTCGCATAACAGTGTGAAGTTGCTACGTCAATTACCGATACAAAATCATAGGTTTTACCCTTATATTCCAAATCTGGAAAACGTTCTTTTAACGCATCCAATAATTTAAGAGCCCAAATATCTACCACGGGTTTTTGAAGGAATCCGTTTTGGAAGGCGATACTATCTTTCGGAGAAAATCTACCATGAATATCCTTTACATGCGGCAGGTATTCTTCATACCTTGAAAGCAGAAAAAAACTAGCGGCAAAAATATCAAACGGTAGGTTACTACGCTCCCCTGCTTGAAAAAAACAAGGTTCATCTTCCCAAGCTCCAATATTTAATTCAATATCATTAATACCTTGTTCAAAAAGCAACTCGTTACTACGAACAAAAAATTCGTTTTGTAGTGGTTGTTTTGTATACGTTATTTTTGGTCCGGTATGCTTTATAAACTCCTCTACCTTAGTGGTAAAATCAAGCTCAATGCCTAATATATTCACAAAGATATGCCTCATGATATAGGTAAGACGTGGTGTTATTTTATGTGTATATATCAATAACATCTATAGAATTTTTTCATCTGCAAAGCTATAGTAACTTTTTTGGGTAATGATCAAATGATCCAACACTTTAATATCTAAAGTTTCGCTTGCAACTTTTATTTTCTGGGTGATCTGTTTGTCCGCAGCACTAGGTCTTAATGTACCAGATGGGTGATTATGAGCATTATGTAAATATTCGCATAATGTGCATTATGCAAAGCTTTATATTATGTAAACAAAATTTTAAAACACCCACACCTTAAGCCTTAGCCAAAAAATAACTTTGCATAATTCTTTAAAGATATAAAAACATCGATTAAGATTTTAATTAAGACCTCTGGAATGACTACTACCCAAGTAATGTATAATACAAAGCTTTAGCATATAAATTGAAAACATAAACTCAAGAAATTTTAAGTTCTGCCATGTTTTTGAACATTTTTAAAGAAATCTACTAAACTGACCTCAAAATACTCACATAACCGTTGTAGGGTAGTTATAGTGAAATTCACATGGCCAGCCTCCATTCTTGAAATATGAATACCAGTGTCGTTGTATACATCTTCTTGGGTCAACCCACGGGAATGCCTGATTTTCTTCAGAACTGCGGAGATTTGAAGTAATAATAAATCGTTATGTAATTGACTTCCCATAGAATGATGGAAAGTCTTAATATTAAATCATTTTTATAATGACATATATGTCATTATATTTATGAATGCGTTCAACCGATTATAAACAAGAAATTTTAATTTCCACCGAACTTCCTGAGTCATTGATGGTTCTGATAATCAAATATTGGGCTTTCGAAAATGATGATTTCAAATACAATCTTTTAGATTTTATTGATTTTAATCCATTTGAAGAATCAAATGAAACTTTAGATAAAATATTAATCAATTCTAAATGCCTAATAACTTTAAATAGCTGTCAACTTTGTAATTCTTACATAAAATATACGGCAAAAAATAGAGAGGACTACTACGAACTGATCCGTTTAAATCATAAGGTTTGTATACACTGTAAAGAATTTTCAGTAAATTATAACAATAAATCAATTAATTACAAAACAGTAGAAATAGCACTCAAAGAATTATCAGAAACTGAGTTAAAAGTGCTTGTTGGAATCGTACAACTCAAAAGTAAAACACTTATCTATCGGCATATATTCAATAACGATTTAGAAGATTCGAACATTTGGGGCATAATCAATGTTCTGCAACGTAAAAAATTAATCTCAATAGATAGGGATGACAATTGGAAAATTAAAAATTTCAACTACAACCAAAAATTAAAAAAATTAATATAATATACCGGTATATTTAGAACAGGCCATTAATTTGAACCTTATAAAATGCTTTAATATAAAATATAAGAAGTTTTAGAATTGTCCGATACGATTTAAACTGTATGTGGTATCATGTTCTTATGCCATTAGGGGTATCTAAAGATAAATTTACCAGCGGTATGAAGAAAAAATAATCAATTAAGCAAAAGGATTTTTAGTGTCTAGAATTTAAGAATAGGAATCTTCAGACTCATTGTAAACCATTTTGGTTTGTGTATTTAAATACAGACCTCTCAATATCTTTCTTAAAACCAGTTTATCCTCCGGGTTTATCAAAGAATCCCTTAACCTTTGGTAGTCGGCGTCAAGTGAAGAATTTGAAACTTCTGTAAGATTGGAAAAATACTCAGAATCCACACCTAAGCCATTAATTATTTTATTAATAATTCGTTTGGTAGGCATATGGTCACCTTTTTCATATCTAGCAACTTGAGCCTGACTTATATCACAAATCTTGGAAAGTTCAGACTGAGTGTACCCTCTTTCAAGTCTTAATTCTTTTAATTTCTTTCCAAAATAACTTTCGTTTGTCATTTTTATTGTTATTTTTGATATAATTATTTTACATTATATCATATTTTTACATAATTATACATTTAAGTGAATTATGTTAGATGTAAATGTCGTACGATAAAATATCGTGCGATAAAATATATTTCAATATAAAAATATTTGTATACAATTATATTTTATACAGATATAATTGTATACAAATATATTTTATACAAATATAATTTCTTGATAGTACCGAAAATTTTTTGGATTAATTATATGCAATTTAGTCATATACCAAATGAATGTAAAAATTTGAACCATGAAGTTTATTTCTTATTAATTAAAACCCACGATTAAAATGAGAAAGAAACTTTTAGATTTTATAGCACTCAGAAAAAATGCCGCTAATCATCTTGAGAAAGAATTAGGTTATGCTGTAAAAACAATCTTAGGTTATGAAAGGCACTGGAAACAGCTACAAGAATTTATGTATGAAAATAAAATACCTCTCTACAATCAAAAAGTGGGCAACGCCTTTCTAAAGTCATACTTTCTTATCGCATCTGATTATTCTAAACAAACATCCATAATAGCAATTAGAATTCTTACTAAATACCAAAATAACACCCTAGAACATACCCGTAAACTACCCGATAAATATCCGCTTACTTTTGATGGGCCTATTGGCACCATTATATCATCTTTTATTTTTTATCTAGCCTCGAAAGGAAGATCTAGAAGCACCCTACACAGTCATCAGAGGGTCCTGTTCGATTTTAATAAATATTGCAAGACCAAAGAAATTAACAATGTTGACAAAATAGATATTGCATTTTTGCTTACTTATATAAATCAAATGCACTGCCCGTTTAAATCTAATATGACAATTGCGATTACAGCAATTAGAGGTTTTATAAAATTTTTATACGAAGAAGGTTATCACACCAGAGATATTTCTAGAAAAATACCTAAGGTAAAACACGTTTCTCGACCTAAAATATCCTCTGTTTATAGTAAGAAAGAAATGAAAATTCTTTTGGAATCTATTGATAGAACCACATCCCAGGGAAAACGTAATTATTTAATAATAATGCTTGCTAGTAGATATGGCTTGAGAGCAAGTGACATTTGCAATTTGAAATTTGAAAATATAGATTGGGAAAAAAATATAATTACTATAGTTCAGCATAAAACCTTGAATGAACTTAGTTTGCCATTGTTATCTGACGTAGGAAATGCAATTATAGACTATGTTAAATATGGCAGAAAAAAATCTGGCGAAAAAAAATTTATTTTACTTCTTGCAAGACCACCATATGGCAAATTCACAAATTCAAATACTGTAACACATATAGTGCAAAGGGCAATAATTAAAGTTGGTTTGAGAACTAAGAATCGCAAATTTGGACCGCATTCACTAAGACATAGTTTAGGTTTTGAAATGCTTCAAAATGCTACTAGTATCAATGTAATAACCCAAATTTATGGGCACTCCAGTCAAGAATCTTCCAGGTACTATCTTAGAATAGATTTAAAATCCATGCTTCCATGTACTCTTTCTGTACCCCAAATATCAAAAGAATTTTACTATCAAAGAGGAGGTATTTTTTATGAATAGAAATTATGTTAGTATTTATGGTGATTATATTACAAAATACATAGAGTATAAAATAAAAATGGGTTATAAGGCTAAAAAAGATGCCTACATGATGTTTCAGATTGACAAATTTGCTGCTGAAACTAATCAACAGAGTCCAGGAATTACTAAGGAGTTCGCCGAACTATGGGGTGAACAAAGACCTCATGAATCAAAACGATACAGATATTTAAGAGTTGCAATGCTTGCCAGATTATCCAGCTTTATTTCTGATTTGGATATTATTTCATTTCAACCGGTACTTCCTCCTTACCCCCCTAGTGATTTCGTACCTTATATTTTTACCCAAGCTGAAATAAACGAACTATTTAAGTATTGTGACCTTTTAAGGTTAAAATTAAGAAACCCAAATTATCTATTGTTCAATATGCCAATGCTATTGAGAATTTTGTATGCGACCGGAATACGTATTAGCGAGGCAAAAAACCTTCTAATTGACAATGTCAATACAATCGATGGCTTTATAAAGATTGAAGATTCTAAAAATGGTCAAGAAAGGTTAATTCCAATTTCTAAATCGTTGATTCAAGTTTGCAAATCTTTTAAAGAGGAAAGAGCAATTTTTCTTGGAAAACAAAATAAGTCAATATTCTTTTTCTCTAGCAAGGAAGGAGAAAAACTAGACGGCGGAATTCATGATTACTTCCATCAATGTTTGGACCAAATGAAACTTCAAGGAGCAACGAAGAGTGGCTATCCTAGAATACATGACCTTCGGCATACTTTTGCTGTTACTTCAATGGCAAAGATGGCAAAACAAGACATTGACATGTACGCTTCATTACCAATTTTATCGACATACTTGGGACATATGTCTATTAAATCCACAAATACTTATATAAGGATTACTACCAGTATGTACCCTGAACTTATTGAAAAACTGAATATTAACTATATCGATATTTTTCCAAAAATTTAACGAACATGCGCACAACGGACTTTGCAGAACAGCTCTCAAAATACTTAATCAACTACCTACCAAACCAAAGGGGGGTTAAGCGGAAATACGATAACCTCATACTGCACAAGTATGGTGTTATTTTTAGATTATTTAGAAAAATATAAAAATCTAAACCCAGAAAAAATTTTAATAAAAGAGATTAAAGCAGAATTGGTAATCGATTTTCTCGAATATTTACAAATGGTAAGAAAAGTTAATAATTCAACTAGAAATCTTCGCCTAGCGGGTATAAAATCTTTTTTTAGGTTCCTTATGTATCAAAACATTGAAAGTTTATATGAAACACAGCGGATATTATCAATTCATACAAAGAAAACCAAAAATGATCTTGTCAAATACATTTCAAAAGACGCTATGAAATTGATAATGGAACAACCTAATTTAAATACAAAAAGAGGTGTTCGCCAATTGGCTATAATCTCACTAATGTACGATTCTGCAGCACGCGTTTCAGAATTGATAAACCTTACTCCTTCAATGTTAAGAATAGAAAACCCATCTACAATTAGAATAACTGGAAAAGGCAATAAGGTTAGATTAGTACCATTAATGGATGCTCAATTAATACATTTAAAAAACTACATTAAAATCTTCAACCTTGATAACCCCGTCAATCAATTACAACCACTTTTCTTTAATAGTAGAAGAGAAAAACTAACCAGAGCAGGTGTTACATATATATTAAGAGCAATGGTCAATAAAGCTAGAGTTAAAAATCCGGAAGTTTTTCCAGACAAAATATCTTGTCACACCCTTAGACATACTAAAGCAATGCATATGCTACAGGCCGGTTTAGAACTAATATACATAAGGGATATCTTAGGACACTCCTCCATTGAGACAACCCAAATCTATGCAAAGGCAGATACCTTACAAAAACGAATAGCCTTAGAGAATACCTATGAAAACCTATCTCCTGAAGAACCATTATGGGAAGGTAATAAGGGACTGATTAATTGGTTAAAAACATTTTAAAATAAACAATCCCAAACTATTCTAGTTTTACTATAAAGTAATAATTCTTAACCAATATATTACAGTTCTATAAATTATAGTTCTTTCAAACAGGCTCTTTTCAATAAGGACTGTATCTCACTTCCTGTAAATGGAAATTCAGCTATTTAGTATATCATTTAAATAGGTTGAATTATTATTTATCGCGAGCTTTTTTCAGAACTTACATATATAATCATGCCATTAACACAAAAAACATTTAGGATATAGAAGTTCGTCATACCCCGAACTAATATATCATATTAATAGATAAAAAAATTCAATTACTAATGGTATTTTTTGATTCATGATTGTTCGTTCACCAGAAGCTATTACAGAAGATGAAAAAATATAAATTTTTTAAACTGGATTATACTAACTTAGTATATAAATTGAAACTTTATGCCGAGGAATCTGCTAAATTTTATGTCATTTTGATTTTAGATTGATTTAATATTAGACGATAGGGTTAATTCTTTATTACCTATTGAATTTACGCCTATCCAATTCCAAATAATTATTCCGGTATCGTAAATAAGGGTATATGCTCTTTTTTTCCTTTTAATTCAACAACTCCCACCGAATTGATCTTAAATTCATGTTCAAGTTCTATAGATTTGATTAAATCTTCAGAAACTAAAATATCTACATTGTATGTATTACAAAGCCCTTGAATTCGAGCGGTCGTATTGAGCACATCTCCAGTAAAAATAATCTCTTTTTTAAGTGCTCCTATTTCACCAGTGGTAACCTGGCCCACATGAAGTCCGGCCTTAAAAGTAGGAATAATTCCAAATTTCGCTGTATACCAGTACGCTCTATTTTTAAGGGCTGCTTTCATGGCAAAAAAGCAGTTGATACAGTTATTGTTCTTGATTCCTTCTTCGTATTTCCAAGAAACTACGATTTCATCCCCGATATATTGATACACTTCTCCTGAGTAATCAACAATGGCATCCGAAAAATCGGAATAGTATGCCTTTAGTAATTCAAAATATTTGATGTGCCCCAATTGCTCAGCAATCGTCGTTGAGGATTTCATATCGGAAAACAAAAAAACGCGCTTTTCCTCAATGGGGCTGTGATATTTTCCAGTGAAGAAATTCATCAAAACCCCATGCCCTATGTTCGCGCTTATCTCGGAATAAAAAAGACTGATAAACAAACTGAAGGAAATCGAAACGATGGTGCTTGCAAATTCCAAGCTAAAGAGAAAGTCCGCCAATTTGTCCAAAACAATCGGGTCGAAAAGAAAAATATTAGATTCCAAAGAAGCCGCAATCGGATATGATATAAGGATAACCAATAGCAAGAAAATAGAGTAAAAACCAAACTTATAGGCGATTTTAATTAAAAAGCTATTTTTACAGAACAGGTTGCCCAGCCATACCACTTCAATCGCACCAACCAATAAACCAACAACAATGGTCGCTATGCTCGCAAAAAGAAAAACCTCTGGAGTCATCCTTATTACGGCAGATTGGTTCAAATTTCCTTCTAGTGCAACAGCCAACACGGCTTCCTGAGAGAAAAGGTTGACCCAACCTAGAACAAGCCAAATCACTCCGAATGGAGTGATACGTGAAATGTTTCTTTTTTCTTTTGGCGATAACATTTATAACTAGTTATATGAATCTCATTTTTTAAAATATTAATAAAGAACCCTAGGAAAATATTCCTTTCAATACCGGCTTGTTGTCAGCATATGCGTTTAGCTTCGATGGTTAATTTTCAACTTCAAATAGAAGACTTTCAACTAGAGTAAAAATAATTCATTTTAGTTTTTAAGATGATGCCAAGTAACTTTATTACCGTATATTTTCACCAGTTTTATAAAAACACTATTTACTTCACCAATTATTTTAGGAGAATAGTAGTCATTAATGATGTTGAGTTAATCGTTAATGTTCATTATAAAAGTTCAAAGTCAGCTTATGTTTTCAATTCTGTTTATCAGTTTTTCAACATTAGTGTTTGTAGGGTCTAATTCTATAGATTTCCAATAGTTAGCTTTTAATATGTTTTATATGCAGGATAACTTTTTTTTGTATGGTTAGTTGCCTGTTTGAACATCCATTTAGTAAAAAAAACGAAAGCGATAAAATTCTTAAGCAATTTTCCAAATAAGCACTTGACAAAGCAGTATACTCTAAAGGATTTCAGCCTTTACTATTTTTTTCTTTTAGATACTTAATTCTTTGGTTATGATTTTCTTCACCGCTTATTTCAAAAGCTTTGGTAACAAAATGTAACGCGTTTTTGTAATCGCTGTTTCTTTCAAAGTAATCCGCCATCGAATCATAAACGCTGGCACTTTTTGGATAAAATTTAATAGCACATTCAAAAAACATTTTAGATTTTTCTAATTGTCCCATATCTAAACTCATATGACCAAGCACAAGTAATAAGTCTTGTGGGTAAGGTGGAACAGGATAACCAAAATAATTTTTAAGTTTTTTGGCACGTATGTTTATGACGGCAGATAATTCTTCTTTTGAAGTGTCTAGAGAATTGAATTTATCAGTATGTTCCATCTGGTACCATTCAAAATCAAATATTAAACCATGCATTATAGAAGGAAATGCAATTGTTCCGTGTACATCATCAGGATAAAACCTCCATTTAAAGGTCAGCTCATTATTTTTGTTTTGTTTAACCATATTTGAAAAATTAATATTTGACCTTGCAAATAGTGTAAAATCTGATGTGTCTTTCATTACATTCTCTAAAGTAACTTCTGGGTTTTGCATATGCAATTGTTTGGCTAAAGACATTAAGAGAGATTTTCCTTTATAATTCTGATTTTTGAGTTTTTCTTTTGCCTGGTTTAGTAATTTTTGGTGATCCCAATCGAGACTTGGGTCAATGGCTAAATAATTTGAAAATAAATACGGATGATTAATCAGTGTATACATCGTGAATAAACCTCCATACGAATGCCCAATTAAAGTTCTGAAGCTAGTAACAGGATATTTATTTTCTACAAATGGAATTAGTTCTGTTTCAATGAATTCACTAAAATTAGCTGCTTTTCCATTTTCTTGTTCAAAAGGCATTCCATACATTTCCGTTACATTTGAAATTGTTAAATCACGCATCCTATTATTATTGTTTGAAATACCAACAATAATCATTTCAGGCATAAAACCGCCACTGTAAAAACTGTGAACACCATAAACAGCAGGTAAGAGCACTTCTCCATCCAATACATATAGTACAGGATATTTCTGGCTTGAAGTTGGATTGTAATTCGCAGGAAATTGCACATATATTTTCCTGTGTTCATTTAAACTTTTGGAATATATGCTATCTAAAATACCGATTTTTTGTAAAAATTGATTTTCTTGATTAGTTTGACTGATGGCAAACATTTGGAAAAAAAGTACTATTAGTAATAATATATATGTTCTATTCATGATATTTATATCTTATTGCGGGTAGTAAATACCTAATATTCAATTTAGCGAGCCTTTTTGGTAATTATCTGCAATGGCTTTTTAATTGCAATCATCATTTAGCTCTTGATGATCTGATTTAGAAATCTGTGGAATATTTTGTCCATCAAGAACTTTAATACATGACAGATTTGGATTTCTATCTACTTTCAAATCAATAAGGTTTTGATTAAAACTTACGTTTAACCTATCCAAGGAATTACTGGTGATATAAAGATGCGTTAGATTATGATTTTCTAAGAGATTTATAGTTTGCAGCTCGTTATCAGAAATCAGTAATGTTTCTAACTTTTTATTTGAAAACACCTCTAAACCTTGCAATCTATTTGATGTTAAAAGTAGGTTTTTTAGATTTGGAGCTGAACTTATGTCGAGTGAATACAAATCATTATTACTCATATGTAAAACCTGTAACGACTCACTAGAAATACTAAAAGTTTCAAAATAATTCCAAGACAAATCCAAGTCCCTTAATTTACCCAATTCTGATAATCCAACTACTGAATTCATTTCATTAGCAGTCAAATCAAGTAAAACTAATTTACTGTTGTTGCTAATATCAATACTTAACAATTTATTCCCCGCAAGACTTAAGGTATCCAAATTTAAATTATCACTTAAATCAATTTGTGCTATATTATGCTGGATGGCAATTAATTTCGTTAAACTAATGAAGCCTTCTATTCCCGTTAAGTCAGTAATAGCTCCATATTCTAGATTACTTAAGTCAAGGGTAGTTATTTCTTCAGCATCACTGCTTAGCATTTGCTGATTTATAATACCATCAGAATCTACACCTGTTTTTATAAGTATCGCTTCAAAACTTGAATCGGGTATGTTTAAATAAGCAAGATTTAAAGCCTCAATATTATCATCATTTGAGCATGAGACTGAGACACCCATCAAAAATAATATGCAGAAATAGGTTAGTGAAATTTGTTTTGAATTTTTCATCTTATTGGCTTATTTCTCGATTATTTAAATTTTCAATTATTTTTAATGCTACATATTTGTATAGTCTCTAACAAATTCTGCTCCTTCTCTATAAAATACCTTTCTTGTTTCCATTTCTTTTTTAACCATTAAATTTTGCCAACCATTTTAAAATCGATTCATTTGTTTCATGTGGTAACTCTTGTTGAATGTGATGGCCACACTCTAGACAAATCACATCCAGATTCGGAACAAAATCCTGTAGCCTTTCAAATTTTGGAATCATATCTAGATTACCATAGATCATAAGTGTAGGCTGTTTGATGATTGGGTCTATATCTGCTAATAAGTGCCAGTTTCGGTCAAGGTTTCTATACCAATTAATAGCACCATTAAACCCAGAATTTCTAAAGGCACTTACAAATACAGACAAATCAACGTCGTTCATAATAGGCTCACCAAAAGGCTTTTCCGCTTTTGCAAGATTCATCATTAACATTCCTGGTTCTGGTGGTGCAAGAGGCAAATTCTTACGAAATAAATTACGAAGAAAGTTTTCTGCATGATTCTCTAACACAGCATCTGCTACTCCTGGTTTTTTATTAAAATGAACAAAATAGAAATCTTCACCAAAAATCTCTTCCATAAACTGAATCCATGGTTTTTCACCTCGTTCTTGATAAGGTAATGCAAGATTTAGTATTTTATTGACACGCTCTGGATGCAATAGTGCAAGGTTCCATACTACATTTGCGCCCCAATCATGCCCCACAAAAACAGCATCTCTGTAGTTGTAATAATCAAGTAAGGCCACTAAATCATCTGTTAAATGGGTTATATCATATGCCGTTACTTCTTTAGGGCACGATGAATTGCCATATCCTCTTTGATTTGGAACAATGACATGATAACCAGCTTTAGCAAGCGCTGGTATTTGATAACGCCAAGAAAAGGCATGTTCGGGAAAGCCATGACAAAATACAATTGGATTGCCAATATTTTCTTTACCTGCTTCAAATACTTCTAACTCAATTCCATTTATTGAAATTATATTGGATTTGGGAAATTTTAAAGATTTAATTTCTTGTATCATTTCAGTACCTGATTTTATCCATAATTAAATCTTCTATTTTTTTAAAATCCTTTGAATTTGGTACGTGTTTAGCATCTTCAATCAAAACAACTTCTTCTAAAGAAGAAAATATTCGTTTTGCTCTTTTAATCATTTTTTTTCCGGGAAACATGATATCCTTTTCACAGGCAAAAATGGAAATCGGTGTTTTTATTCTATTTGCATCATTTTTAGATAGTATTGGTAAAGGAGAAAAATCCATATCGCAATGTTGAAACGTAGTAGACATAAACTCAAATGCAAAATCATCGTATTCAGAAAAAAGTACGTTCATTACCTTTTTAATGTGCTTTTGATTGTTAGTTCTTATAAACTTTTTTAATGGTAGGAACATTTTAAACAAACCTACAAGAGGATTGCCATTTACCATATAGACTGGAGCGATTAAGCAAACCCGTCTAATTGGTGTCTCGTTAAACTCCAGTGCTTTTAAGCTAATGAAACCACCAAAAGAAAAACCTACTAGGGTCACGTCTTTCAGTCTTAGTTTTATGATTACTTCAATAAGCCATTTTCCATAATCTAAAGATTTCATGTCCAACCTATTCTCTGCACTTTTATTGGGCTGCGCTAAGACATCAATGGCATAGACACAATATTTTGAAGCTAGATTGGGGAAAGAATCTAAAATTTGTGGAGCACAACCTCCTGTGCCATGAATCAGTACTAAAGGAGGATTTTTAGTATTGCCAGTAGTAATAACATGAGTGACTCCAAACTTTGTTTCTACAGCTTTTTCTGAATATTCAATATTCAGCTCATCTAACTTTTGATTGTAAAGGGTTATGATTTTTTCTTTACCTTCTTTAGTTTTGAAAAACATATTTATTCTTTATTTGATTGATGATTGTAATAGTTTTTTTGATTAAATGATATATGACTATTTCTGATTTTAATACTTTATAGCCTATATTTTATTTTTCAATAATTAAGTTTTCCAAATACCTAAGAGCCGTAGCTATTAAATTCTTTCGGTTTTTTGCCTTTTCATTAAAAGAATCCAAAGTCTCTCTATTTAATTTTCTTCCCTTCACAAAAACATAGGTTGGATTACGAAGTGTCGATAACTCAACAAGAGGATTTTCATCCACTAATAATAAGTTGGCAATCTTGCCTTCTTCAATAGTTCCAAGTTGATTCATCATTGAATGTGTTTGGGAAGCATTTACAGTAGCCGTTTTCAAAACTTCGTAATTAGAAAGTCCAGCTTCTTTGTAAAAATTCAGTTCTTGATGGATTGAAAAACCGGGAAGGGTAACTCCAATACCGCCATCAGTTCCACAAATTATAGTAACACCCGCTTCATGTAGCTTTTTAACGATGGTCATATGAAAATCGTGCTGTTTTTTTATCCTATCAACGGTCGTAGGATCTTCTTTTTTTGCATTAAACCAACGTTCAAACTGTTCTTTGCTATCCGTTTTTTTAATGAGTGGATTCATGTATTTTAATGATTCTGATTCTAAAATGTAATCATCCATCATCATTTGATAAATATTATTAAATACCGTAATTGTAGGACTATAATTTGTGTGTTTGGATTGCGAAATTGAATCTATTATGGGTTGCAGTTTAATAGTATCTAAATCAAACTGTAAGGGTTGCTGTACAATTTCTTCAGCATGTTCAATAGTTTTGATTTGAAAATTCAAATGATATGAAAAAGATACTTTTTGAGAAGGGTGAGCAACAATGTCAATTTCAGAAATCTTAGCTTGTTCAATCACAGCATCAAAAATCTCTTTATCCAATCCATAATATGTTTTGATGAAATCGTAACCTCTGTCTTTATATGAAATCACCTTGTCTTTAGCTTCACTCGGATTACTTAGATTTAAATTGTCATCACCAATGAATTCTGAGCCTGTTAATTTTGGTCCTGTCGTAAAAAACGATGGTGAAAAAATATTTTCTTCCATTACATCTTCTTTAATTCTTAAATGCATTGGCATACCCCAAAGATTTCTAACTGCCGTTACACCATTGGATAGGTAAAGTCCGAGTTCATATCTATCCCACACATGTACGTGCATATCGATAAGTCCTGGTGTTAGATACTTATCTTCTCCGTCAAAAATTTGAATTCCATTGACCTCAATAGTATCAGCAATCTTATTAATAATCCCCTCTTTTATATACACCATTTTATTAACTAAAACAGTGTCTTGGTTCATTGGGATAACATTGACATTCTTTATGAGATAAGAATTATTAGATATTGATTCATTCTTATTAATATCGAGATAATTTGTTCCTGATGAATCAATCCAAAGTGTAATGATTCCTATGAGCACAAGCAAGCCGATGAGAGCGAAGACAATTTTTAAAATTCGTTTTATTATTTTCATTTGTATAAATTTAAACAACTGATGGTATCAGTTAAAAATAATTAGTAGCTGCTCGTTTAAAAAACATTTGCTGTTCGTTTTTTTATTATGATTTATAAATTGAGATTTCATTCATTCTCCGAATAAGAACATCACTTGTAGTTACTGAAGTAGCACAGGTTTTTATAAGTACTTCACTATCTTTTGGTATTGGTTTTTTTACATTACTTAGCACCAGGTTTTCTACCCCCCATATTTTAGACATTCTATTGCTTTCATAATTGTTTTTGTTAACAGCAAAGTTGGTTAAAATGTGGGGTACAAAAGTTCGTATTTTGAAATTGGAACAAACCTTTACTTTTCATTATTCCTTTTTAAGAGCAAAGATGATTTTTGCGTCTACCCAAAAAATATCTACATTTTCAAAATCTTCTGACCCTACATTTCTGCTAAAGAAAAGGTATTTACCGTCTGGTGTTATACTAGCAGAAGCTTCCCAAGCGTTAGTGTTTATTTTGTCGCCTAAATTAATTGCATTACCCCAAGTACCATCTTTATGTTTAAAACTGATATAAATATCAGATTCTCCAAAACCATCGTCCCTTTTAGCATCAAATAATAAATACGATTCATCTGGTGCTATAAAAGGATGGCTCAAAAAGGTTCCTGTATTTATTGCTTTGGGTAAGGCTTTTGGCTCTTCATATTTACCATTAATTAAACGCGAATAACGAATTGGAAATGTTGAATCGTTTTCTTTATAAGTGTCAAAATAATACGTACCATTTGAAGACGATGAAAGGCGCATAATATACATAGAATCATTACTTACAGTAGGAGGTTTTAGTTTTTGTAATTCTGACCATCCAGATTCCGTTTTTTCTAGATAACGGTCACCTAAATGCATGGTTTTACCGTCTGGAGATATTACAGGTCGTCCTATCCATGGAGATGCTATTTCAGATTTTTCCCATTTCCCATTTGTTTCGTTGTATTTGTATTCGTAAAAAGCTGATTTTTTATGTTCTTCGCCTCTTCTAATAAAATAAAACGCTTTCATATCTGGGGTGAATGCACTATTGACTTCATACAAATCTGTAGATACCAGACCTGGGGCAAATGGTATAGGCTTTAATCCTGGTGGTTTTTGTCCCAGATATGGGTTTTTAATGGTTGGTATATTATTATCTTTAGTTTTTTGTTTTTTTGCATCACAAGATTGCAAAGAAAGTATTCCAGCGATAAGTAGTGTTATGAAGGTCTTTTCCATTTTGATATTCAAATTATTATTGTTTTTGCTAAAACCTATATCCTATACGCAAGTGCATATTTAATTCCATTTCACTTTTGTTGTTCAAATAACCAGCACGTTTAGCAAATGTGTAACTAAATCCTGCACCAAGACCTGCTTCATAATTAAAGTGTTTGCCTATGTTTCTTCTAATTCCCCAGGTGGGTATAATAGAAAAATCACTTACAATAGGAGCATCGTCAGTATTGAATAAGACAAACCAATCTGGATGATAACCCATTTTTAAAGCAATAAAGTTGCCACTATTCCCATCAATTCTTTTTGAGTTTTTTGAACGTTTTTCGAGGTTATAATAAAATCTTGGCTCCACAACTATTACAGGTGTTAGTAGAAATGGAGAATCATAATCATCATAATACGTAGATTCCCAAATACCAAAATCAAAACCAATCTCTGTTCTCAGTGCTAGGGTATTTGATAGTTTTGCTTCATTATATGCCCAGATTCCTAGAACTCCAGTTTGTAATCCGAACGTTGATTTTTCTACACTTGTGTTTTGAGCTTTGGCGATTAATGTTAGTCCGCACAAAGTCAAGGTAATTAAAGTTTTTTTCATGATGATGTTTTTTGATTAATGATGATTATTGATTGATTGATATTTGTATGAAGTTTACCTTCTTGAAAAAGTAGAATTAAATAATGGTTTTAGTTATTTTGTTTTTTTGAAATGCTTCCGTTCGCTTTATTTGTTCTTCGAGATTCCATTCAAAATCAAATCTATTCTTTCAAAATAAAAAGATTGAATCAAGTCCGATTTCAGTTCTTTACTGGATGTAGTGCTATTATATTTTCATATTCATTGCCTCAGTGACTTCACTCAACGTTCCAATAGCTGTTTCTCTCGCTTTACTTATACCTTTAAGCAAAATATCCCTGACATAATCTTTATTTTTTTCAAGCTCTATTCTTTTTTTTCTAATAGGCTCAAAATATGTGTTTATGGCTTCTTCCGTTAGCTGTTTAAGTTTTCCTGAACCTTGGTCGCCAATTTTATCAGCAATATCTGTTGGACTTTTATCTGAACATAAGGAAGCTAACTTAAGTAAGTTGGAAACCTCTGGTCTGTTTTCGGGGTCGTAAGATATGTAACGACTTGAATCAGTTTTGGCAGATTTTATTAGTTTTGCTGTTTCGTCAGCTGTTGACTTTATCATAATTGAATTGTTGCGACTTTTACTCATTTTTTGAATACCGTCTAACCCAAGAATAGTAGGGGTATCAGTAAAAAATGCAACTGGTTCTGTAAAAATATTTTTATTGAATTTGGTATTAAAGCGCTTTGCAATTTTCCGAGTTAATTCTATATGAGGTAATTGATCTTTTCCAACAGGAACCACATTACTTTTACAAAACAAAATGTCAGCAGCTTGATGAACTGGATAGATATACATTCCTGCATTAATATTACTCAGTCCTGAAGCAGTAATTTCTTCTTTAACAGTTGGATTTTTGTTTAATTCTGAACTGGAAACTAATGTCAGAAATGGAATAGTTAGTTGATTTAATTCAGGAATATGACTATGTGGAAAAATATGAGTTTTATAATTTTCAGGGTCTAATCCACAGGCTAAATAGTCCAAAGTTAGTTCATAGGTGAATTTTGAAATTTCATTAAAAACATTTCTATCTGTCAACACTTGATAATCAGCAATTAAAATATTAGTCTCAATTCCCAAGCTTTGTAATTTTAATCGGTTTATAATAGAGCCAAAATAGTGTCCAAGATGCAAATTACCTGTAGGTCTATCTCCCGTTAATACGCGGTACTTTTGAGGATTCTTATACAAATCATTTTCTAATAATTTACTTTGCTCTTTTGCTTTTTCAAAACTTTTATTAATCATTTTTTGTTTAATTTTATGAAGTAAGTTCAATTTTTCACATTACACACACCGGTTTGCTATGCGTAGTGTCCAGAAGGGCGTTGCGTATAAGTTTTGTTGTGTGCCGGTTTAATTAACTTTCATTCGTCCATAGGTCTTATGCCAAAAATTAGTAAATAACCTATCATCCAAAATTCTCCAATGGTTGCGGGTAGAGTTAGAAAATTATTGTAGTTAAAATCAATTCCTGCGTAGTGGATAACGGTGCTAATTAGATAGCCAACACCACCTAAAACAATAATTCTTCCTAACCAGACAGGCATTCTTTTTGATTTGATGACTATGTATCCCATAGGAAATAGCCAAAGCCCAAAGAATAGACCACCTATACCCCAAGCATTTGAAATTATATTTTGAAAAACCTGAATTAGTAGAACTTTGTCTTCCATAGCACTTATTTCAGAATTTGCAATACCTATTGCTGAGGCGATTGAAATTGCACTTATCATAATGGCTAAAGCATTTACCATTCCCCATATACCTAGAGTCCAAGCTTCCCATTCATAATTATCTTTAAATAACTTGAAAAACCAAATTGCGGTAAGAGCCTGAGAAATTACTATGCCAAATTCTAATAGCAACCTAATTCTTGCTGTAGATTCTAATTCTACTAAATTTGTTAGCGTTTGTTCAGGATTACCAGACACAAATATTTGAGAATGAAAGACCATAAACCCTAGAATTCCTGTAATAGCCATCATTAAATACCATAAGCCAGTTATTCTAGCGGTCTTAATTAAATTTTTCTGTTCTGTATTTGCAATCATAGATTATTTATTTTTATTATTTTATACTAATTCTGACTCTGTAAAAGGGTAATTGTTACAATTTTGCCCTAATGGCACACAACGTGTTTGTATATGGTTTGTTGCGTGTTTTAAGCAACTAATTACCGACCAAGAAAGTCCGCAAAGACTTTCGCAAGTAGGCAAAAAGCCAGCAATAAATTATTTACGGTGTTACCAAACGTATTTGTTGATATTACCAGCTTCGAAATCATTCCTCTTAATTAATATATTTTAACCCTTCGTATAAAGCTACTAATGGTACAGAGCGATGGTTTTCTTTTTCAAAATATTCTATTTCGATATTTAGAGGTTTATCCGATTTCTTTGTTATTAAAGTATAAAGAGAGTCGTGTCTTTGTTTATTCCTTTCGTAATTAGCCTCTCCTTGATTGGCAGTAGCGATATAAAGTTTTTTATCTAATGATATTGAGGAAATAGAATCAACTTTGTTTTTCATCATCTCCTCATTCCACCAAATACTTGGGTCTATAGAAATGTAAGCATTGAATACGCTATTTTCATCCATATAGGAATTTAGTGTAAGTAGTCCTCCTAAAGAGTGCCCAACAAGAGTTCTAAACGATTCTGTCTTATACTTTTTATCAATATAAGGTACTAGTTCTTTCTCAATGAAATTCAAAAAAATCCTTCCACCTCCCATATTATTCGGTCGTTTGGTCTTAATTTTTGTAAATGTAAAATCTCGTTCTCGGTCAACATTCTCTATGGCTATGATAATACTTTCAGGCATTAAATTGTTTCGATTCCTATTAGAACCCATAAAATGTACAATTCCAGATGCTGTTTTAAAATGAGTATATCCATCCAATAATATGATAACTGGATATTTTTTATCAACTTCAGATGAATTATTGTATGAATCAGGAAGACTTATTAAACAGGTTCTTTCTTCATCTAAAATAATAGATTTAAAAACGAACTTACTTCCTACTATAATATCTGTTTCATTCTGTCCAAATGTGGTTTGTACTCCTGAAAGAAGAATATATAAAATTACAAATGTCAAATTTTTCATAGTTTGCTTTATATGTTTGGTAACAATAGAATATATGCCATTGATAAATTTTTATAACCAACTAAACCCTAATCCTACATTAAAAATTACTGCGTCCCTATGCGAATCACCATCTAAATTTGCACGACCAAGCACTACTTTAGATTGCACATTAAGTGCGAAGTTTTTCTTTTTGTAAATTTCGTAACCTGTACTTGCCATTACAGCGCAACCAAAATTCCAATCGTCATTTACATTGTCTTTAATATCATATAGTGCCGGCGAATCTATTGCTAAACCAATTCCGCCATGAATCCACCAGTTGTCTTTTACCCAATATTGTAGCGATGGAATAAAGCCTCCAAAGTTCCTGTCATTATCTTGAAATTCGTATATGTTTCCTGGCATAGCGGCAGTAACAGCAAGATTTTCATTCAACATATAGCCCAACTTTAGATCTGGAAAAACAAACGTTCCTTGAGATGTGTCGAACGTTTGAATACCTTCACTATCTTCTAAACTGATTAGACCTCCACCTACTGAAAATTCAATAATAAAGCCATCTCGCTGTGTTGTTTTTTTAGAATCTGCGTTTTGTGCATATGTTATACTTGATACTAATGCAAAGGCTACACAAGCCACTTTTAATCCGATTTGTTTTTTGATTGTTTTCATTTTAATTGATTTCATGATTGTTCGTTTTTTGATTTTTGTTTCTGATGTTACAAGCATTAATAGCTAATGCTTAAAAAAAAGTGGAATGTGTAATGAGTGATTTTTATTTTTTATGAATTTTTTGGCACCATATTCTAATGCTGAACCTAAAGCAATCCCTAAAACAAACCACAATTGAATATTTGAGGTCAAATAGCCAACTATAGCGCCTAGTATAATCCCTATTCCTAATTTTACGCCCTTTCCACTTTTTTCAATTTTCATTTTTGCTATAATTATTAGATTTTTGATAAAATTAAATAGACTTCGCAACTAAAAAGTTCTACTTTAAAAACCAGAACCAAATCTTTTAATCGGCAATCAGCATTCTAATTAATTAATTGATTTTGAATTTTTAGAATAACTGTTCCTATTTGATGGTACAAAGATGCCATGAACCTTGAAGCAACAGTAAACAGTTATGAAGCAAGAGTTATTAAGTTTAGCGCAAGACTATAAACTATGAAGCAAAACTATAGATTATGACGAATTTTGAAATATTGCCTAAGTATAAATCAAGTAATCTCTTACTGTTACTAATTTGATGAAGTAAAACTAATTGTAGGTTATAAAAGGAAGGTTCTATTTTTTTAATCAGAACTAACTATTACTCTTAAGATAAGTATTTGGTGTAATCCCTTCTATTTTTTTAAAAAAGGTATTGAACACTGTTTTAGAGTTAAAACCACTATCATACGCTACAGCCATTAAGGTTAAACCTTTGTTTTCCTCTAGAAGAACCCGCTCTTTAAATTCGCTAATTCTATAGGTATTAACATATTCCGAGAAGTTTTTTTGAAACCCCAAGTTTAATAATTGGGATACATAGTTCGCAGGAAGTTCCAAGTAAGAAGCTAAATCTTTTAAGGATAGGTCTGGATTTAAATACAGTTTGTAGTCTATCATTATTTGCTCTAGTTCTTTGCTATACTTTTTAATTTCGTTGGAATCTAGTAAAGCCTGTTTATACTTCTTTTTCTGTTTATAATTTAAATTATCTGGAATGGCTTTTAGCATGATGTCTTTAAACCTTTTGTGATTTTTTACAGGTTTAAGAATTGGGGATGGATTTAATAATAAAATTACTGGCAAACGATTATTGTATGCTTGAGTTATTAAATCAATTACCTTTTCGTTATTATCCAACAAGGCATTTACCAATATCAAAAACGTAAATGCCTTATCTACAAGATCAGTATTTGAATACGTCTCTAATTCTTTTAATCCTTCATTACACTTTTCCGTTTCATTGAGCATTGCATAGCACATGGTTTCACCTCCTAATTTGGTGAGGTCTTTCACAGAAACGCCTTCAAGTGAACCGAAATATGTCAAAGCTTCATTTGGTTTGCCTGACATTAATAAACAAATTCCTATATAGATTGGTGGAAAGGGTAACTTTGGGTCCAAATCTAATGCCTTTTTCAGATAAGGTATCGCAGTTTTATAATCTTCTTTCAAGTAGTACAAAAACCCCTTGTAATGATGATTTATAGCGGCATAAGGATCTAACTGTAAGGCTTTGTCAAGATAATTACTTGCCGCATCTAATTTTCCTTCCACGGTCAAAAAATTAGAAATGGTTAAATAAATATCGTCTGTTTGTTGCATCTCCAAAGCCTTATTGGCATGTTCGTAAGCTTTCTTAAGATTCCAGTTTTGCCAGCATTCTATCCAAGCCAAATTCAATTGTGACCTTGATGAGTTTGGATCTAGCTCTAATGCCTTTAACAAATAAGGCTGGGCCTTCTCGTATGCTTCCAATGCAGGTAAAAGCCCCATAGTCCCCATATTAACATAGGCTAGATTAATATCTAAATAGGGATTTGAAAAATTGGGCGACTTATGAATTACTTCTTTTAAGATATTGACACCCTTTATAGAGTTTTTATAATCTAGTCTCATCATGTAGTACCTTCCTTTCAAATATTCTCTATAAATAGCTACAGGTACATCAATAGCTTCTACTAGCTTATCTTCGATTTCCAGATGCCCTATGTGTTCGCGTAATTTCTCTGCGATAAACAGACTGATTTCATCTTGAATTTCAAAAATATTTTCAGGATTTCTATCAAAAGTTTCTGACCAGAAATGAAAGTCGTCCAAAGCATCAATCATTTGCACAGTAATGCGCATTTTATTTTTGGATGTCCTTACACTGCCTTCTATAAATGTAGCCACCTTTAGTTTTTCCCTTATTTCTTTAGAGGTTACTTTTTTGTTTTTAAAATAGAAGGAAGAAGTACGAGAGGTCACTAATAATACCTTTATAGATGCTAAGGCGTTAATTATTTCTTCGGTTAAGCCATCGCAGAAATATACATTGTTAATATCATTACTCAAATTAACAAATGGCAAGACAGCTATTGATTTCTTATCGATTACACGCATTATTCAAAGCTAAATTTACAAAAACCATATAGTTTATTTAACGATATATGGGAGAACCTTGCAAATATTTCTAAAGCTTGAAATGCCATAGAAACAAGTAATCAATTTGGATTACATATTAACTTCTATGCATATGAATGATACTCATTTTTAAAATAAATTTTTCAAGGCCTTAAACCTAGATATCGAAAAACAGGAAGTAAAGGTCATGGACTTCACTCTATTCCATAACCATTTGTGAGATGATACCAAATCCATTAAATTATTCTTTGGGGCTCCTTTTCTCATATATCTTTACTATGGAACTCACCACATCGTTAATTTTGCTTCGATCAATAAGTGCAACCCTGCAGCCCCTCCACGGAAAAAAACAGCCAAAAGGAGAATCGAACAGGCTTTTTTTGCCAATAAAATACTAATAAGAATTTGATTATTCCTTCTGGGAGTACCAAACCGGTAAGGAAATACTGCTATTACCTGAAAATATAATTTTTAACGGGACTTCCGCATCTTTAATATTTTCTTCATTCACTTCCTTCCCCGTTCCATAATTAAGTTGTGCATTATTGTTTTTATTTACATTGACCACTGCTACCATCCTACTTCCTTTTTGTAGTTTTTTACTGATTAGTTTAGAATTGTTGAAGGACACTTGTACCTTTTTATTGGGAGTTAGCAATTGTCTGTGCTCCCTACCATGAGCATAACTCGCTCTACCAATATAATAGCTTAAATGAAAATAATTTCCTTCTGGCGTTAACTGATATAGGATAACGGAATAATCAACATCTTTTTTATTTATAGTAAATTCTAGATTCCCGAGAAAGGATCCATTTATAATCACATCCTCCTCTAAGGATTCCGATTTAAAAAGCAATCCATCCTTTAAATTGATGCTTTCCTTTTCTAAAGGCCAAGGATAATAACCTGTGTTGGTCATGCTTTCTCTATCTTTAAAATCAACGGTTAAGCTAATTTTGGAAGCATTCGATTTAGATTTAAGCGCATAAAAATCATCCGTTTTAGCATCACTTAAGTGAAAAGTCAAGGTATCATTGGTCATGGCACTTAAACTCGGTTTGTGCATCCATGTATTGGTTCCCATTACCTGAAAATTCACTTTATCCTTTAGAATATTTGGTTTTTCTTTACCTTTTAAGATGTAATCGAACCATTGATAAACCAAGTCATATCTAATGTCAATTAAGGCGGTTTTATCTAATTTATAATTCCTTAAGAACTCCTGAGGTTGGGTTTGTGCCGTCCAATGATCGTAAGGTCCTACCAATACATAGTGATTTGGATTTTTTACATACTTAGTATGCTGGTCATAATAATATAGGGCTCCTATTTGAGAATCGTCATAATAGCCTGTTATGGTCAATATTGGAATGTCAATTTTCGAAAATTCCTGTTTAAAAGGAATCATTTTCTTCCAGTAATCATCATAACTAGGATGCTGCATATAGGTATTCCATAATCTATTGACTTGACCATCCAAGCTATCCAATCTATTAAAGGCAACTCCAGAGGTATACCACCTATTTTTTAAGGTATCCCATCGATTATAATCTTGCGAGACTTTAAAATCCAAAAACTTAGTATTGGTCACATAAAAATTCCAAGAGTAGGAATAATTATGCAGAACATTATTTTCCATAGGATAATCAATTCCTGGTGCTATGGCTACCATGGGAACAATGGTTTTTAAAGCTGGATGCACTTTATGTTTCATGGATGCCCATTGGGTAAATCCGTTATAACTACCACCGTACATTCCTACTTTTTGATTGGACCACGGCTGCTTGCTAATCCAATCAATCACTTCATAGACATCTGTGTGTTCATGTTCTAGAGGCTTTACCGGTCCTTTGCTTAATCGTTTTCCCCTTGTATTGGTGATTACTCCAACATAGCCTTTTGAGGCGGATAACATTGCCCCAGTCTCGTTGGTACCTGCGTAAATTGAAGCAATTAAGATGGTCGGTTTCTTCGCTTTAACAGTTTCTTTTCTTTCAACCACTACTACGGAAACCTCTGCCCCATCTTTCATGGGCACTATTATATTGTCATTTATACGATATCTGCGTTTATGGTCTTGTTTAATGGCTTCAAAAAACAGATTTCTGGTGGATTCATAAACCGTTTTTAAGAAATATTTGTGGATTAAATTTTGTGCAGTTTCATTTGAAATGGTTTCAGCAGTCATACCCTCATAAGTACGTTCGAAATCAGAAATAAAATAGTCCGTACCATCTCTGGCGATTAATGTGTCATCTAAATTAAGTACCTGAAAATCATCGGCCTTTGTCACATAGGATTTATATAATTCTTTAAAGGCCACTTGAAAGTTAGGTGCGAGTTTTGCTTTGGCATACTGGTGATATAGATCTAAATAGATCTGTTCCGTTTTTGGCTTGTCCTTAATTTCTTTTTCGATAGTTGCTATGGCATCGTCATATTTTTCACTTAGGATCTGAACCTTGATCAAGTCTAATCCTGATAACTTTTTTAAAGGATAGGATGCAGCTAAGACTTGCATATGATTGGCAAGCACCCTAGCATTGGACAATGGTACTTTTTTAAAGTCAAATTCTTGTCCAAAAGAAGTAAGATGAATAAGAGTCAGAAATAATATCAGCAATGTACTTTTCATGGTTTCCTTTTTAAAAGTGCAATTGGAAAATGCTCAATTTTCATTTTTAATTTGAATACTGTTTTAACTCCTCTTCGTATAAAAAGTCATCTTGAGTTTGAGTAAGCTTTATAAAATTTTTTACAGCTGGAGCATACAACCAAACTTCATCCGTTTTGGCATTATAGCCTCTGGAATTTGTAATTACACCTTTATATTGTATCGTATAAGCCATGAACGTTCCTGCTTCTACCGTTTCTTCCTTAAACGACAATACCTCTACATCTTGACTTTGCTTTCCTGTAGTACCATCTTGACTGGTCCAATTTTTTTCATATTTCCACTTTTTACCCACTTCCAAAGGCCAATCATATTTTGGCGTTTCGCTTTCTTCCGGTTTTACGATATCTGTTACCGGAATCGTATCATTACCCATTGTCATCCCTAAAACACCATCCGCAATAACTACTTCTCGTGTATCTTCCCCCTCTGAGCGTACCTCGCCTTCGGTGGTTACCCCTTTATACTTCCAGATCCATTTTTCTCCAACGGCGTAATCGGATAAAGTTGGTTGTGCAGCGATTTTTAAAGTGTCATTGGTACAGGAATAGAGCCCCGTAATAATCAATACAATTAGAATTACAGGTAGGTGATAATTATTTTTTAAGTTACACATCGTTCTATTTTTTTTAATTAAAATTTTAATTCTGAAGCAAAGAAATGATGAATATATATATGTGTAAAGGGAAAGTACAGGAACGTAAATAAAAGATAATAAGCGTAAATTAAATTTACAAACCAATCAATTATAAGCTGTTCCAGTTTTTAAACTTAACAGACTGTCGGCTTGAAACTTCAATCTTTTCACCAGAAATCAAGATGATGTGTAGCTTATTATTAAAATGCGGGTGAATTTCTTTAATAAAATGTGTGTTTATAATTTGACTCCTATTGGCCCTAAAAAACACGGTGGTATCTAACTTTTTTTCCAGTAGATTCAACGAACGTTTAATCATAGCTTTTTTATCGCCAAAATATAGGCGTGCATAATTCTCCATCGATTCAATATAATAGATATCGGAAATTGGAATAAAGTAACAAGATTCGCCGTCTTTAATAAAAATCTTTTTATGCATGGGCAAAACATCTTGTGGCACCTTTGCCTTCTCTACCAACTCCTGCTTTACTTTTTCTATGGTTTTTGCAAAACGTTCTTCCCGTAAGGGTTTAACCAAATAGTCCAATGCATTCAACTCAAAAGCTTTTACAGCGTATTGGTCATAGGCAGTTGTAAAAACAACTTCTGGAACTGTGGTTAATTCTTCTAATAAATCAAATCCTGACTTTTCAGGCATGTGTATGTCCAAAAACAATAGATCTGGATCTTCATTCGCTATTAATTTTATGGCGGCATCCACATTGTTTGCCTCTCCTACCACGATAAATTCTGGATATTTCTTTAAAGCACGTTTTACCTCTTCTCGCGCTAAACGTTCATCATCGATAATAACCGCTTTGTATGTTTTCATCTGTTTTATAGGGTACTAGTATAGTCGCTTGCACTATGTTATTATCTATTTCTTCTAAATTAAAAGAAGCCTCTTTGTTATATTGAAGCTCCAAGCGCTTCTTTAAGTTCATTAAACCTAAACCTCTTGCAGATTTAGTATCAGTTAATTTTCCTGGATTTTGAACTTTAATATAGACTTGATCTCCGTTCTTACCAATTTTCAAAGTTATTAGCCCACCTTCAATAATTTTGTCAATTCCGTGTTTAATTGCATTTTCTACCAACAATTGGATACTCAAAGTGGGAATTTTAAAATTGGTTAATTTTTTATCAATGGTGATATCAATGGTCAATCGTTCTTCAAAACGAAGTTTTTCCAGCTCTATATAATCTTTTACTAAAGCCAATTCGTTTTTTATTGAAATTAGGTCTTTATCTTTTTCATATAAAGAGGAACGTAATAAGTCGGACAATAGGTCTATCCCACGTCTGGCTACATTAGGGTTCTCAACGATTAAGGACTTTATGGAATTCAAGGAATTAAATAAAAAATGTGGGTTTAGTTGAGCCGCTAAATTGTCTAATTGTGCTTGTTTCGCCACTAAGGAAAGTTGAGCATATTCTCTTGCAGTTACAACTTCTTTTTGATAATAATGATACAGGTGATACGCTAAAATCCAGATAGACATTAACCGTAAACCGGTAAGCAATATGGGGTCCCAATAAAGAAGCGATGCCCATATATCCTTATCCTGTTCTGCGATCAAGGTCCAGTAACCATACCACTTCATATTGTTTAAAAGCACATATAAAACAGCCAATAAAAGTATACTGGGAATTACACGAACAAGCAACCTTTTAATGGGTAATTGACTCCAATTTGCCTTTAAAGCATATGTTCTGTACATATGGGTCAGGAAAATTCCGATGCCTACATCCAAAACATAATTACTGAAAGTGTAAAACACCCCATAGTTATCCCTGGTATATACCGTGTATGCCCAATAAACAGAAACCGTACACCATCCTAATAATTGGCACTTCCAATAAAGGGCCTTTGTAGTATTACTTTTAAGTGTTTTTGTACTGATATTCATTCATATACAAAGAAACAAATTGATTTTAAATACGGAAAGGAAAAATACATAGACGCAAGATTAAAGGTTTAAACGTAATTCAAATAAAAATTTCATTCTATGCCCATGAGCCGACCCTCCACCGATAGCAATCAGGATTGGGCGTTATAACTAGTGTTTACCCAGGTCATTTCTATTTTTATAAATCGGACCTCTTGACCGCCTACGTCGTTTTAGTCATTGCCAGTTATTTGTAAGTTCGGTATTCCTTTTGATAAACTATAATTTTACAAGATGTTCAATCTTGATTCCTAAGCCTGGAAAAGTGCCATAAGGTAAGAAATTACAATTCTACCGGTTTAACACTTTCAAATAGTTCAAGGATTATATGCTGAAGCGAATCAGGCGTAACCGCTCTAAAATAGCTTAACAAGTCTTGACTGGTAGCATAGCGATTGGTATTCATTTTTAGTTTACCGTTGGTGGTATTCCAATCTTCCAAAAAGCGTCTTAAAGCTTTATTGACCTGCTCCTCGCCTATAACCTTTTGAAATTGATACATGTTGAGGGCACCTTTGGCATAATAAATATAGTCTTGATTATCTACTAATGCTAGAGTTGGTTCTGCTCCAGACTCTCTGAGTTTGCCTTCTTCGTATTTCTCTAATTGCAACTCTAAAAATTGCTGAACCTTTTCTTTTGGATAGTGCGCTTTTAAAACCATCATGGCTGCATATTGAGAAAGCGTTTCCAAAATAAAGTATTGCCCTTTTACATTTGCGGCTTCTACTTGCATAGCAAACCATTGGTGGGCAATTTCGTGTGCAGTTACATAAAATGCCATATCTACATCCGTTTCATCATCAATATCTAAAACAAAACCTATAGATTCTGAGAATGGAACAGTGCCCGGAAATGATTGTGCAAATTGCGCATAACGCGGAAATTCCATGATACGTAACTGTTCATATTGATACGGGCTGAAACTCGTACTATAGTAATCTAATGAGGCTTTCATAGCCATCATCATTCTATCTATGTTATACTCATGACTATTATGATAGTAAATTTCTAGATCTACTTGTTTTGAAATTGAATTAGATTTTGAAATCCATTTACCTCTTTTTATATCATATTTTGCTGAAACAATTGAGTAAAAATCAATCATTGGAATTTCCATTTTATAATGAAAATAATTGCGATTATTTTCTGTCCACTCCCTCAATAAATTACCAGGAACTAATGCTGTTTGGTCAATGTCTGTTCCTATGACCATTTCAAAATGAATACCGTCAGAATCACTACCTGACCTTGCGTTAACTAATTCTTTCACGTCATTTCTATTTGCTCTATTTGTTCTTTCAGATAAATTATATTCCGAACGTTCATCCCTATCACTTAGCTCATATTTTCTGTTGTAACCTAATGTTGGAAAGTCTTTATTGTTAAAGAATGTCCCATTTTCAACAATATTGGCATTTGAATTACCTGCTTCAAATCCATTCGTAGTAAATGATTGCTTAAAGTTCATTTTAATTGAATCTCCAGGATTCAAAGGGCTATGCAACTGATAGATGGTATAATCGTAGGAAGCGTATGTATTATTTTCTATTGCGCCTCCATCAAAAGTGACAGCATCTAATGTGATATTCTCTTCGATTAGTTTTTGAATATGAATCTCATTAATGGGTTGCGCGTTGGTGTTTTTTAATATATAATACCCTTCCGCAGTATAATCTCTTGATGAAGGATACAATTCCACTTTTAAATTCACATCTACTATTTTGGGCTGTGGTATATATTCAAACTGTTTGAGTTCCTTTTCATAAGCTACTCTAAATTCAGTTGCTTTAGTATTGGTCCAATAAGTATTTAAAATATTCGTATTGTAAAAGATTAAACTTCCCATGAGTATAAATACTAGAAAGACCATAGAACCAACTTTAAAAAGCGGCTTGCTAAATCTGTTTTTGCTAACTCTTATGCGTTGCATTAAATTGGTTTCAGTACCTCTTACATTTACTAAAGACCCAATAATTAGTAATAGAATTCCGAAGAGAAACCAATATAATTTAATTAACAAATAGGGTTTTAAAAAATGACCATAACCATTCATATCAGAATACGTTCCTAAAGCACTTCCTCCGAAAAAATATAAATCGTGATCAAACCCGAATAAACCTAAAGCAACATTGGCTATAAAAAATATAATTACCAACATTATGCCTACAAATTTATGGTTTACCACAGATTGAATAAAAAATGCAATGCATGTATACAGTGCTAAAAACGGTAAAATCTCTAAGAAGAAACCATAAAAATAGACTTGGAATTCATATTTGTAATACCCACTTAATGTTTGAAATAGAATTCCTGAACCAATTAGTGCGAGCATTAATACTACATACACTAAGTTTAATCCAATGTATTTACCAATTAGTTTGATAAAACTAGATATTGGTGTTGCGTCATAGATCAAATCTAATTTAGCACCTCGCTCTTTCCATACCAATTCACTTGAATAAAACACTAAAATTATTATGAAGAAATAAATAGATGTTTCTTTGAGTTCTTCAACAATAAAATAGGTTGCTGGATAGCTATCAACACCATATACAGTTCCAAGATTTACGGAATTAATGAGAATGATAATCATCCCACAAATAACAATGCCCCAAAATGATGCTTGCTTGCAAATACTGATAAAGTAAAACCAAGAAAATTGTTTTAATTGATTCCATTTTGAAAGTAATCCATATTGCTTTGTAGCTTCAGGAATTTCTATACCACTAACAACACTAGTGCTTTTACCAACTAATTTTTCAACTTGCTTTCTCTTTGATTGCTTTTCTTTAACAACATTAAAATTGAATTTTTTATAACCATAGATTAGCGCCAGTATTCCTAGAGACATCCAAAATAGTTTGTTATATAGCAATGCTCCAATAAAAGGAAGTTCTTGTGTGCTTTTTTCTAAAGCTGACCAAAACTTTGTCGCAAAAGTGGTTGTTGTTAGCGAAAATGGATCTAGAATGGCTTGCCAAAATTCATTAGTGATAGCTTTGGTTAGCATAAAAACCACAAATAAAATAATACCTTGTGTATAGACTACCACCAGGTTTCTGCTTAAAGCACCTGTAACAAAAAATAACGAAGCTCCAAAAAACAACGTTGGTAACGTTACCATTAAAAATGTCTTTATATAAACAATGGCATTAAACCCTAATAGATCTTCTGGATTATGCCATGGCATAAATTCGCTTAGCATCATGCCAAATAAAATACCTGCAAATACAAATAGTAAAACTGCAAACGATCCTAAAAATCGACCTAGTAAATAATCTTTTTTGTTGATTGGTGCAGAAAATAGCAAAGATTCTATATTATATTCAAAATCCCTTAGTACAGAGACGCCCATTATCATCGAGGCTAAAATCATAAATATACCGGTAATGGCTCCCATTGTTTTTGCAATCACTATGGGTGAGTTTTTTTTCATAAGACCCATTTCTGAACCTTGAAAAATAAAGTCAACACCAATAATTGAAAATAGAAATAGAAAAAGGAAGAACACATAAGTATCTGGTCGTTTAATTCGGTATTGTATTTCGAACTTAAAAATAGTATACCACATAACTAATTAGATTTAAGGTTAGTAGTATTGAATATTTCCGAAAAATAGACGTCCTCTAATTCGGCATTAATAAGCGAAAAACCGTCTCCTGGATTCATATCACTTACGATATGAATGGTTGGTTTTCCAAGAAATAATCGTTCACTGATGACCTGATAATTTTCTTTATATAGGTTCAATTCTGATTTCTCGATTGTTTTTTTATAGACTTTATCCTTTAGGCCTTCTAGTATTTGCAACGGCTGCCCTTTTAAGCATACTTGTCCTTGATTAATAATGGCCATATTTGTGCAGAGCTCTTTGACATCGTCAACAATGTGTGTGGATAAAATAACCACGGTATGTTCCCCAAGCTCGCTTAGAACGTTGTAAAACCGATTGCGTTCTACGGGATCCAATCCTGCAGTGGGTTCATCTACAATAAGTAACTTCGGATTGTTAAGTAAGGCTTGTGCAATACCAAAACGTTGCTTCATCCCGCCTGAAAATCCTTTAAGGTTTTGTTGTCGTACGTCATATAAATTGGTTTTATACAATAGCGTTTTCACTAATTCTTTGCGTTCATTTTTATTAGTGATGCCTTTAAGCACTGCAAAATGATTGAGTAATACCTCGGCCGATATTTTTGGGTACAAGCCAAATTGTTGCGGCAAATAACCTAATACCTGCCGCAATTCATTTTTTTGTTTCAATACATCGATGTCTCCAAGAACAATGGAACCAGCATCGGCTTCTTGCAGTGTTGCAATAGTTCGCATTAACGTAGACTTGCCAGCACCATTTGGGCCTAATAGACCAAACATGCCTGTTGGTATAACTAGTGAAATGTTTTGTAAAGCTTTAATCCCGTTTGAATACGTTTTTGATAGATTGTCAATTCTAAGTTCCATATTGTTCGTTTTTCGATTGATTGAGGCAAACTTATAGTGGGCCTTAATTGTAAAAAACAAAAAGTGACACATCGGATGTTAGGCGTGATACAACACCTTAAGAAGGGTACAAACGTACTTTATCCCAACTAAGTATGTGTTTATCCCTGTGTATCTATTGTTTGTCAACTAATTTGTAGGAGGAATTTTATTTAATTAATCTTGACCTATGAAGTTGAAAATTTCAGATAGAAAAAAGAAAGTTATAAACAGAGTTTATAAGATATCCCTTGTAATTATAGGTATAGTCATTGTAATCTTTAATGACACTTTTGGTAAATTAGAAGGGTTTGCTGAGTTTGTTGTATTGTACTTTATTCTCTTAATCATTACAATTGCCCACTGGGTTTTTAAACAGATCAAATCAATTATTAGATTAAAGAATGAAAAAGAAAAAACAGAACTACTGCATTTAAAAAGTCAGGTAAACCCACATTTCTTCTTCAATACACTCAACAATTTGTATGGATTAATGGAAAAAGATTCTAAGGAAAGGGAAATGGTACTTAAACTTTCTGATATGATGCGATATAGTATTTATGAGGGCCAAAAAGATTGGGTTAGCCTCAAACAAGAATTAGATTATTTAAAAAACTATATTGAACTTCAAGGAATACGCTATCATAAAAAGTCTGATGTTCAATTTAATTCTGAAATTGAGAATCCGCAAGCTAAAATTATGCCTTTACTATTTATTATTCTAGTAGAGAATGCTTTTAAGCATGGCTTGGAAAATTTAGAAAAAGACGCGTATATCCATATTAACTTAACCGAAAAGGGTAATAACGTAAATTTCATAATTGAAAATAATTTTGAATTACAACAAACACCCAATACAGAAGGTATTGGTTTAAAAAACTTAAAGAGAAGATTAGAGCTAGTTTACTCCGATAAGCATGCTCTTTCTTTTGACGTAACCGCCAATAGTTATAAAGTTAAACTATCTCTAATATTAAAATAATGAGATATCTAATCATAGATGATGAACATATAGCCCACAAGATTATCATGGAATATTGTGAAATGCTTCCGCATATGAATTTGCAGAAAAACTGTTATAGCGCTTTGGAAGCGCTTGAGTATTTAAATACACATCAAGTTGACTTAATCCTTTTAGATATAAATATGCCCAAATTAAAAGGATTTGAATTTTTAAGAACCTTATCATCACCTCCTAAAGTTATTGTCACGACCGCCTATAGTGAATTCGCAATTGAAGGCTACGAATTAAACGTTGTAGATTACCTGTTAAAACCTTTTAGTTTAGAACGTTTTTTGAGTGCTATTAATAAAGTAACGTCTTCGACCATTAGTACAATGAGTATGGGAAGGCAGCAGAATATAAAGCCTGAAGGAAAGCATATTTTTTTAAAGCAAAATAATAGTCATGTTCAGGTAGCTATAGATTCCATACTATTTATTGAAGCTTCTGGCAATTATACCAAAGTTGTTACTACTGATGGCATCATCAGCATTCGAGAAAAAATATCGGATACGATACAATTATTTTCAGACAATGATTTTCTTCAAGTTCATAAGTCTTTTGCAGTTGCAAAAAAGCATATACGTAGTGTAGAAGGCAACAGAATTTACATTGGAGATCATATTGTGCCTATTGGTAAATTGTATAAATTAAATATCAACAAACTATTATAGGTTAATTGTATTAAATGAATTCTAATTTGTTTTAGGTCTAAGCGTTTCAATAATCTGAGCATCAAACCAAAAGATATTTGCATAACTTTCGTCTAAAGTATCACCCAATTTTATTATGGCTGCTTTTGGAAGCGAAATGTCTTTAGTCTTTTGTAATTTACAAGATGTATAATGTCGTTTTTTATATCAGGCGCTTCTACCTTACTTAGAATTAAGGCAAATTCAAATTTTTAAGTATTTCAAGGAATTCTGTTCTCCCAACCTTTCCTACGGCGTAATCAATTACATTTCCTTCAGAATCAATAAAAACTGTAGTTGGGGTAGCGCCAATGTTATAGTGCTTTGCGAGTTCTTTAACATTAGGGTCATCAATATTAATCTCAACGGGTATAACTTTCGCATTAATGGCACTCATAGCTTCTTTGTCTCCAAAAATTTCACGCTTCATAATGCGACAAGGTGAACACCATTCCCCAGTAAAAAATAACATTATATTTTTACCAGAACTGTCAGCAAGCTTTTGAGCAGACACCATGTCATCATTCCAAACCATATCATTTGAAGGCACATAGAATGAATACCATGCATACCAAAGAGAAACAACAAGGAAAGTGAGCCAGAACCAGCGCCAAAAAGGATAAGATTTAGTTTTCATGAGCTTGGGCGTATTGTTTGATACATTTGTTTCCGTAGTATCTGTTTTTTTTATCAAGTATATTAATTTTAAGGTATTGGTTACTTTCTCCTTTTCAGGATTTTTACAATTCTATTATTAATTTTTTCTGAGACGTTCCAAGAGTATCCGCCACTGGTATTTACAAATTGAACAACCACAGCATCAATATCCTTGTGATATTTGGCAATACTGCTATAACCTGGTAATAATCCAGTATGTTCATATACATAGATTGACGAATAGATAGCTTGTTCCTTATCATTTAGCAATGAGCCGTCGTTCAACGCCCTCAAGAATATACCCACGTCCTGTGCTGTAGCCACCATGGAGCCGGCAGGGCTTACAAAATCATTAGGCCTTAGGTCTGGCTCATAATCCACGGCATATCCGCTCATTACATCGTCTAAATTCACTTCACTTAGCAAACTGTAGGTATGGTTGAGCCCGAGGGGCATTAAAATTTCTTTTTTAATAAATTGGTGATGACTATATCCCAATGTTTTATTCAAAATATCGCCAATCAACAGATAATTTGTATTTGAGTACCTATATTTTTTATCCGGTTTAAAATCGGCAGGAGTATCGAGGACCAAATCGAGCGATTCTTTGGTATTTTTCGAATAGTCGTTTATCCAAAAATCTGGAGAGTCGGTGTAATTCGGAATACCACTCCGATGTTGCACCATCATTCTCAAGGTGATTTTATCCGCATTTTCAATTCGTCCCAATAGTTCCGGCATATAATCAGTGAGCGTTTTGTCTAAAGACAACTGATTGTCATTAACTAATTTTGCTACGGCAACAGCAACATACAACTTGCTAATGCTGGCAATCCGGAATAAAGCTTTTGGGTTGGCAGGAATTTTATTCTTTCGATCCTGCCAACCAGCGGAATAAAATTGAGGTGGCTTACCAGCTTGGTCTACATAAACAATCATGCCGTCCAATCCGTATCCAATAGCATCATTGACCTGTTCTTCAACCGTATCAGGTAATGGTGTTAACAGTAATCTTAGCAAAATCCATGGAACAAAGAATAGTGAGCTGATGCTTGACATAATTAATATGATTTTAAGTATTCGTTTTGATTGTTTCTTTGCCATAATACGGTTGTTTGTTTCATTTTATTATCTTAAAACCTATAGGTTCTCAACTTTCGCCTTTCGCCAAAAATAAATAGCAAATAGCGTCGTAATAATCGGTAGCATGAGTCCGTATTCATCTATCCAAAAAGTAGTGCGGTCATTTGTTATCGTCAACGGCGTGAAAACCTTCTGTATGAATATATTGTGTACGGAATGAAATAGGGCCGCAGGCCACAAGCTGTTGGATTTAAAAGTATAGTAGGCCAAAATGACCGAAATTGCAACTATCATTACGGTAAAAGCTGTAATGTGTAGCAACAGGTTTCCACTTCCCTTGTATATCAAAAAGATAATTGGCCAATGCCATATCGCCCAAATTACTCCACTAATAATAGAAACAGTGCCAAAGGAAAATAGTTTCCGAAGTTCGTAGATGAAGAATCCCCGCCATCCTATTTCCTCGCCCAATGTCGAACCAATGTTCTTTACAACACCAACAGTAGATAAGAGAACAATCATAGTCAATAGTATAATAGTACTATTGAAACCTTCCATACCTAATTCTTGCGACCATTCGGTGATAGTTTCCTGATTGATCATATTTCCAAAACCGATAACCCAAATTAATATATAAGAAATCGTAATGTAGGCTACCGGAATCAAATAGGATAGGCGTAAATTTTTCAAACTTTTCAGACCCCAAGAAAGACTTGAAATCGGTCTTTTCATTAGCTTCAATGTAATAAAGGCCGAAAGTGCAGGGCACATCATCAAAGCTCCGACATAGATACTTGTCGGATTTAATCTCAGTATTGCATAATAGCAAACAGCACTTAGCAAGGTCAAAATTCCCAAAAACAGCAGTATTGTTTTCAAGACTTGTTTTGGATGGCTTAATTTTTCCGACATTTTAATATTTTTAAAGAATTCTTAATAAACCTAGGCTTGTTACATTTCAACTTTCAAGACAATCAAAAAAGCAACATGAAAGTATCTTAAAAAGTGTGACCAATCGTTCGGTTTTTTAAATTGGAACTAATTTGAAGAGTCCTTAATTTTTAGATGATACATTTTCATGAGCTTTTTTGCTTTATTGGATTTCCATTTAAGTCCAAACAATGGCTTTAAGAATCCAATCCTTTTAATAATAAATTCATAAATAAGATAGCAGGCTAAAACTGTAAAAGCTACAATACCTCCGAATTTCAATAAGATAGGTATTTCCAATGGCAATATGAACATAGCCCCTACGTACAAAACAAACATGTGTATGATATAAACAGGATACGCTGCTTGGCTCAAATAACTCAGGATTTTACTTGGTTTGTTCAAGTACTTATATCCGAGTCCGAAAACGCCGAAAATCCAACAATTGGATTCGATAGCCGTAAGATAACCGGGTGCTTCCGTCGCGTAATTAAAATATCTTATACCGAACAGCACGACGGCCAAACCAATATATAACCAGCGCCATTTTAAAGCGGTCTGCCAGAATGTTTTACCACTGTACACGAAAAGAAAGCCGAAAAAGAAGGCCAAAAATCCAATAACAAAGCCATGCCAAGTCTGGGCGTATAATGCAAACAGCGAGGGCTTTACCAACAGAACCTCAAAGACAAAAAATAAGGATACCAATAAAGGCCCACCGGGATGGCTCATTAGCCACAATAACACTCTTTTAATTTTACCGTTTCCATTCTTTTTTAAGTAGTAAAAAAAAGGCAAGAGCAAGAGTACGTACACAAAGATATTTCCCAAGAACCATAAATGACCTTGATGGGGAAAATACCCCAAGGGCATGTTATAATATTCCTGAAAAATAAACATGTGCAGGGTGGTAATGGCAACGATACCAAATAGGAAAGGCAAGAGAATCCGCTTTGTGCGTTCTAAAAGTAATTGCCTCCAATTTCGTTTACGCATAGCGAAATAAAGCCCCATTCCTGATACATAGAATAATAACGGAATTCGCCAAACGTTGAGCATGGTCATTGGTTTCCATAGGCTCTCTAGGGATTCATCACTCTTGATAAAACCAATGAACATGGCCCAAGGCTGGAATATGATGGCTATGTGATAGATGAGTAGCAAGCCTATTGCTATGACCCTTAGCCAATCAATGTCGTATCTTCTTTCCATTTCATCATGTTTAATTTTAAAATCGATTATTGCAACATCATTGCTATGACCGGACGGGTTTTTTCGATTTCGGTCAACTCAATTTTCAAACCTATCGGCCCTAATTGTTGCTGTAGCATTTCATAAATGGGTTTTATTTCTACAAATGGCCCTATTACACTTTCCCTTGGCGTCATACCAAAGTTGTTTTTAGCGGTCTTATCGGCTTTGGCATCAATAAGTGACTGTACGACTTCGACTCTACAAAAGAATGCTGCCGTATGCAAAGCAGTTGCACCATCGTTATTTTTAGCCGATAGATCCGCACCGGCATCAATAAGGGCTTGAGCAATTTTATTCTTTCCAAAGCTAGCTGCTGTGATTAGTGGCGTAGCCCCGGTCATAGGGTCTTTTTTGTTCAAATCTGTTCCTGCCGAAATATGCTGTTTAACAGCTTCTAAATTATCGGATAGTATTGCAGCTTGAATATCAATTTCGGGTTTCATAACTTCTGCCTTGGTTTCGGTATTACTGGTTGCATCATCTTTTAACTTTTCACTCGACTGACCGCATGCAGCCGTAAGTAAAAGGAGTACTAAAGACATGTTCACCAAGGTTCTCAAATAATTGATTTTAAATGTTTTAGGCATGGCTTTGTTTTTTAATTTTAATAGATAGTTGTGAGCATTTGATTTCATGAATTTGAATTTTAATTGTTTGCTATAATTTTTGTTATGAGAAGGGATAGACTTTAATCTGGGCGTACCCATGTTTCTAAGCCTATAAGGTGTGTTTCTTAATGAAGGTATTCTTTTGGTGTTGCCAAACGGATTCTCTTGCTGTCCTTCATGTGACTGAAGTAAGTAAATCTTCTCAATTCCATTGGCGATTGACTGATGAATGTTTTACACATGGCTTTGATATTTGACTTTTAAAAGTATTCGTGAATCTTTGATTTCATGACTGTGTTGTTTTTTATTTTTTCTTATTGACCGTAATCAGCGGTTAAAGTTTCTGTACTGCGCCCATTGGGTTCTCTTGCTGTTGCTGAATGATGAGAAGTACTGTCCAGTCCTTGTTTCCGTTGCCGTTCTTGTAATTAATGCTTTCATAATTATTATTTTAAAATGTTCGCTATGATTTTTGTTGGTACAAAGATGCCATGGAACTTGAAGCAAGCCCTATGAGCTATGCAGCGAACTATATTAAGTTTCGGGAGGGTTTGAAAAATATGGCGCAGGTATATAAATTATGACGCAAAAGATTCTTTTAAGATTAATAAGCGACCTTAGGTATAACTGGTAATTACCTAGATTTTCACTAAATTAGAATCATTAAAAAAACAACATGTCAAATCCTTCGGTCAATACATCAACCTTTATTGAACAAGCAGAAGCGCTGATTCTGGAGAATTTGGCCAATGAACAATTTGGTGTTTCCGAGTTGGCCGAGGCTACAAATATGAGTCGGTCCAACTTACTTCGGAAAATCAAGAAGCAAACTAAACTTTCAGCAAGCCAATTCATTCGTCAAGTTCGCCTTAAAGAAGCTATGGATTTACTTAATGAAGGCTCCTCGACAGTTTCAGAAGTTTCGTATCAAGTAGGGTTTGGAAGTACCTCCTATTTTATTAAATGTTTTCGGGAACACTATGGATATCCACCCGGGGAGGTTGGAAAAGTTACGGTAGCTATTGAAGAGGAAAAGGATCATATTAGCTTTTTAAAGCGATACAGATGGGCTATCATTGCTGCTTCATGTGCAGTAATTCTACTAGTTTCCTCCTTGCTTTTCAATAAAAAGGGTGCTTTAGAAAATGCGGTAGAAAAACCAGAAATTGAAAAATCCATTGCCGTATTGCCTTTTAAAAATGAGAGTGCGGATTCCACCAATCTTTATTTTGTGAACGGCTTGATGGAATCCGCATTGAACAATCTTCAGAAGATTGAAGACTTGAGGGTAATCAGCAGAACCTCGGTAGAGAAATATAGAAAAACGGACAAGGGTATTCCAGAGATTGCTGAGGAACTGCATGTAAACTACTTGGTAGAAGGCAGTGGTCAACGCGTGGGCAATCAAGTTTTGCTCAACGTACAATTGATTAACGCTTCTACAGACACCCCTATTTGGGTAAAACAGTACAGTCGGGAAGTAAAGGACGTTTTTGAATTGCAAAACGACGTGGCCAAGAAAATAGCAGATGCCATTACAGCCGTCATAACACCCGCCGAATTGGAGCAAATTGATAAAAAACCGACCGAAAACCTATTGGCCTATGATTACTATCTAAAAGCATTGGACCCTTATTATTCTCGCTCGGAAGAAGGCTTGGAGAAGGCCATTTCATTATTCGAAAAAGCTATAGAACAGGATTCGGAATTTGCTCTCGCTTATGCTAACATCGCTATTTCATACTATCTTCTAGAAATGTCACAAATAGAGAAACAGTACACCGATAAGATTAACAGCTTTGCGGATAAGGCCCTGCTTTACGATTCAAAATCCGCCGAAAGCTTGGTAGCAAAGGCGTTTTACTATATTCAAACCAAGGAGTACAAATTAGCCTTACCATATCTTGATAAGGCACTAGAGTACAATCCAAATTCATCTTTGGCAGTACAAATGCTTTCGGAATTTTATTCACATTTACTACCCAATACTAGTAAATATTTAGAGTACGCCTTGAAAGGTGTACAGCTTACCATTGCGAGTGATTCTATTACCCAAAGCTATACGTATTTACAGCTAAGCAACGCCTTAGTATCGTCAGGTTTTGCAGATGAGGCTTTAAAATATATTAACAAGTCGTTGGATTATAATGCCGAAAACTTTTATGCTCCACATTTAAAGGCATTTATACTGTTCGCTAAGGATGGTAAAACTGAAAGGACAAGAAGTTTACTAAAAAAAGAATTGGAAAAGGATAGCACTAGACTTGATATTCTACAAGACATCGGTAAGTTGTACTATATCGATGAAAATTATGATAGCGCCTATTTCTATTATGAAAAATTTGTAAAAGCTAGGGCACTTAGTGGTCAAGATATTTATCCTCAGGAAAATATCAAAATTGCAACCGTATATAAAAAGATGGGCTTAGAGAAGAAAGCAGAGAAACTTTTCAATGATTTCTCTGAATACTGTGAAAAGGATCAATCGATTTATAAAAGTGTAAATCTAGTTTGGAAATATGCTTATGAAGGAAAGGTTAATGAGGCGATTGAACAGCTTAGAATATTTTCCGAAACAGAGAATTATCTGTATTGGTTTTTATTAATTGAAGATGAACCCTCGATTCAACCGTTAAAAAGTCACCCAGAGTTTGCCGGTATCATGCAAAAAATTAAAGATAGATTTTGGAAAAATCAGACCGACTTAAAAATGTCTCTACATGAAGAAGACTTGCTATAAACCGTAAAAAGCTTAACCACTTATTCAAATTTAAAAGACCTTACTCTAAAGAGCCTAGTTTAAAATCTAATTATAAAGGGTTTTTAAATAATAGCCTTAACACTATTTTGTAAGTTCTTATAATTTGCCTAATGAGAAAAGTTCTATACTTTAAGAATATTACCGAGGGGGATGTAAGTTTAATTATGATTTATTTTTCAAGAATCTTTTTAGTTTGATTTCTTGTTCCCTGATGAACCTATTCACAGAAAACCTTGTTTACTGTGGGTCAAATAAGTTGTGATTATTTTGTTGGCTGATTTGTTCACCATTTAGCAAATTAATCGACCAAAAACAATTTACCAAAGGAGAATTAAAAAACAAAAACGTGATAATCAATTGATTATCATGTTTACAATGTTAACAAAATATTAAAGTCAGAGTGGATGGATGACTTACCAATATAACGGAAACACTAACTCGGATAGAAAAGCGATTTACAACCGATCTGACAGCTCCCCTAATTGTAAGAGAATTCTCCTCTCACACCACAATACATACTGGTCTCGTATAGTGCGGACCGTAAATCATCAAACCAAGGCACTTTATACCTTTACACTATCTTATAATTTAGGCATAGGCTACAGCATATACTCCTATGCGAATTTTGAAGATAATTACGTTCGGTTCTTCCTTAATTGTGAGACCTCTGTTTTCTTTTTAAGAGCTCGTTTCCTCTAAGTACTATGACCTCTGCTGACTTCTTCATTTAGCTACACGTAACTTTGGAGACCTACCCCAGATAATAACATCTTCTTTCTCTCAATCCCTGCCGTATCTATATATCTACCCTTTTGGTGTTCTTAAGGCGATACAATGATGTGCTTGATTACTCAATTAAGTATGCCTCTGTATAATGTTCCTGTTCGTCAGTACCGAGTTTTATAGTCTCGCTTGCTTCAGATGTAACCTCGCGGTTACCACCCTTACGACTTACTATACTTAATAAGAGTACTTCACTTTCATATAATCATATATATCAAATACATACAATTTTCTGTTTATTTAATATGTACAGCTATTGTACTATGTAATGTCAAAAGGTATGATTTATTAAAAAATGAGGGGTGGAGGTTTATACCGACAGGCTATTGCACTATTAAAATTGACATAAAGCACTAACTAATTTCATTTAATATAAATCGATTTTCCCAAAGTGAAGAAAGTTACATTATTTTATTAAAAAGCTTGAGAAACTTTATTAAAATCAAATAGTAACTTCTATGAAAGCTTACAAATAACTCAACACTATCGACACTGTTAATAATGATATATTCTGAATTTACTTTAATTGATTTGCAAGAAACCTCGAATTACAAAACAGAATACTTAACTAAAAAAGTAATATCCATTTGATTTATATAAATTGTATCTCCAAATAAATCATAATGAATGAAATGGAAAGTTTTAAAGAAAATCAATTTAATATGAATTATGAATATACCTTTAATACATATTTTACAAATGGCATTTATTTAAGCTTAGCAGACATAGAAGATTTAATAAAAGATACTTCTAAATTTTTAATAGACCAATTATTGGAAAATTATCGATATGAAGATAACAATCAAGAATCTATTATAAATGATAAATGGACAAATAAAGTATTTCAATTTCATTTTGTTTTTCCCAATATATTATGGAAATCCATTTTTTTAAATATCTATTATACATTGGAAAGTACAATGAATCAAATCTGTAAAAATCTTGAGAATTTTTATGATTTTAATCTTTGCTACTCAGATTTAAATGGTAGCGGTATAATTAGAAGCTCGCTTTATTTTAGAAAAGTTTGCGGCATAAATAAGTGTTTTAGTACTAATATTTGGAATTGTATTTTAGATTACAACAAAATTAGAAATGTTCTTGCTCATTCAAATGGCATAATAACCGATAAAAAAAGTAAAATTCTACAATTTCCAAAAAAATATACCGATTTAGAGATTTTCGTAAACGACGAAAACAATAATGAAATTATAATTAATAAAGAGTTTTGTGAAAAATCCTTAAAAACAATAACTAATTTTATTAAATCCCTCCAAAATGAAATGAATGAAAAAAAACCTAAGATTTAGAAAAATTTAGAACTTCTCAATATAGTATGCATAATAAAATTACATATTCAATTGCCGCATTATTCATAGCACTATTTGGAAGAACTAAGGCTAATTTTAATGTAGATTTTATATACGGTTGGTAACTAGTTCCTTTGCTAATTTAATATGTAACATTAGCTCCAATTCTTTCCATAAAGTATAATAATTAATCCTTGTAGTGTTTTATTACTTATTCATTTGTCAATTTATTATAATACAAAAAGTTTAAATTTGAAACTATCCAATAAATAGAAATTAATGAAAAAATTATTACTACTTACTTTATTATTATCTTACACAGCACATTCTCAGCTAACTACAGACCCTGAAACCTATTTATACAATTATAAACAAATCTCAGAAGTTGATTTGCAAAAGGATGAACTTGCTAATGCAGTTGAAAAATGGTTTGCAGTAAAGTTCAAAGATTCAGATAAAGTAATTCGTTTATCGAACGATGAAAACATAATTGGAAAAGGTTATTTTACTGAGCCTGTAAAAAATGGTAAATATGTATTTGACCAAAAATATAATATGACTATTGATATAGCTTTTAAAGAAGGAAGATATAAACTTGAATTTTATGATTTTTATTTTGACAATCCTCTAGGTAGTGTTAATATACCAATCACTTATTTTGAAAACGTATCACTTGAAAACTATAAGGAATACAGCTTAAAAAGTCTTAAGTACTTTGAAGACCCTAAAATGAAAAAAGCTATGCTTAAGCAATTTGAAAAAGGTAAAATTGGTCAAGAACAAATCGACAATACAATTAGAATACAGAATCTGCATCGTGAAAATTTAGAAAAAAATTTAGAAGCTATTGCTAATGAATTGAATATCTATTTAAACAAGGAAAAAGACGAGGACGATTGGTAAAATAAATTTATGGGGCTTTACGAATTTATGATGTTAAGTGAAAAAGATCAATGGAGTAATGGTCAATTCATTACTGGCACGTTCCTGTTTATAAAGCCGTCTGGATAGTTGGTGCTTGGTTTACTAAAAAAATTAGAGATAATATGGGAAATGGTCGTTTTTAATAAAAGATTACTGATTTTTATAATTTTTCAACATTGACTCACTAATTTCTAATCTCAATATTTTTTCATTTATACTTTTCAATTCAAAGAAAACATCAGAAGGTACATTATCATGATTTTCAATCATATTTTCAAAATGAAGTTTACGTTCTCTATATCTAGATAATTCACTTCTAACTTTCCGTAAACTATTCAAAGATTTTAATTTTGATTCTGAGAAATCTTCCTTCAAAAATTGTTCAAAAGCAGCATCCTTCATTTTTTTTATTTTTGCTGCTTGTTCATCCAATCTTCTTGTAAATTCATCAGCTGAGTAAGATGAAGTATCTTTTACCTCATTTATAATTTCTTGTTTTACATCAGACTTTAAAAATTCGCTTATAAACTTTAGAAACTGAAAAGGTTGGTAAAATTGTATTTTTCTATTAGTCAAAGTATAAAATTCCCTAATCAGCTCTGGTCTAGGTCCAACAGTTTTTCCAGAGGAAATTAACCACCAATCTTCTTTATTATCATCCGTAATAAAAACAACATCTTTCTTATTCTCTTTCGCATATTCAATAATTTGTTTCCAAATAATTAGATCACCGTATGCACTGCCGTCATTTGCAGAAATCTTTGCCTTGTCCTTAAAACCAGGAGGAATACTTTTTTTATATCTATTTGCACCTTCATCATAAATTTTAATTAATTCCTCTTCGCTATAACTTTCTCCAATTTTTTTTGAAGTTATCTCAACCAGCTTATCTCTAACATCATCATTAACAAATCTTGATTCTTGGAATTCTTTTCCAGCTTCCAATTCTCTTTTTACCTCTGCATTAACTGATTTCATTTTCTTCAAAAGCTTAGGTGTTATAAAAGGATGTTTTCTTTCATGTTCAAAAACTTTCTCAAGGTTTTCCATATCCTTTAATGCGTCAGAGTATAAGGATTTTTGATTTTGTATTTCTCCTAAACGATTTTTTAAATATTCATTTATTGAATGATGGGCATACCATACTCTAGGACCTAGTTCCTCTATTTTCTCAATAAACTTATTTTTCGATTCTTCTGAGTATCTATAAAAATTCAGAAGAACATTGGTATCAAAAACAAATGTTGCATTCTCCCATAACTCTTTAAGCTCTGTCTCCGACAACTTAAAGTGCTCATAAAATTCATTTTTCATAGACACCAACATTAACATCAAAGAACTAATATACAATTTAGATGTAAGATGTTTGATTGTTAATTATTAATTTCCCGTTAGATAAAAAATATTTTAATAAATCAATGCAGAATACTGAAACCCAATCAAACGATAGCACCAATAAGCCTTTAGTTCATTTTATGTTATGGGAATGGACGATTATTGTTGTTTTACTCATTTTAATAATCTTTGGACCAATTATATTCACTCAACTCAGTTGGGGCCCCGATTTTAAAGCCACTGGCGGGATTGGTGATACCATTGGCGGTATTACAGCTCCGTTTGTCAATTTGCTTGCTGCATTTTTAGTTTACAAATCGTTCACAGCCCAAATAGAAGCAAATAGAAGGCAAAGAGACGATCATAATGCCCAAATGAAACAATTAATAACAGAGCACTCTTATAACTATATATCAAACCTATTCGTTTTAGCTAAGGATTATTATTACAGTAATAATGTGGATGCAGGTAACAATAAGAAATTTGTTATCAACCTATATGAAATTGCTTCCAAAGCAAGACAAAGAATTAAAGAAGATTATGAACATTCCTCAGAACACCATTTAATTTTAAAAGATCAACACAAAAATTTAATAAATAAATCAAACGGTAATGCTATTAATCAACTTCTAAAAATTAAATCTAATCTGGATAATATGTATGATTTTTTAATTGAGCTCGAAAGAACAAAATTAGAATCAGGTATAAGAAAATTTTATTTTCGGGAAATCCAAAGAATGCTAGTTGATATGAATATTTGGAGAATTACAGACAAAGAATACTTAAAAGATTTAAAGAAATATGATATTATTACAAATCAAGGATCTATAGATTTAATTGAAGATTGCTCCAATATTGTAGATAAAATGTATGATTTAGGAATTAAAATTGAAAAAGTCAGTAAGTATTTAGTAGAAACAGAATAGCAAAACAATACAAAAACCGTACATTTTTGAAACGAAAAAACCGTAACTACTTATTTAAAAGATTGTTACGGTTTTACTATGTACAGGCGGAGACGCTACCCCAACGCATAAGGGACTTGAACCCTCTAGATTTTTTCTTATATGGCTAAAAGATAAAGATGCCCATACTAGAAACACATAATGCCTAAACGTAATACGGGCTTTAGAGCAAAATAGAAAGGTCTATCTAATTTTCTAAAGTCGCTAAATCTTATAAATTTAGCTTTGAACACGAAAATTATAAAACTAAACAATAAGCTTTAGCTTGTGCGCAGACGGAAAAGAAAAGTTTCCTTACCACCGCACTAAGCTTAGCCGAGACGTCAGCCACAAGCGAAAAAATTAAAGAATTAAAGTTTGACAAAAACACGACAGTTTTATAAATCCCTAAAATCGTCCAGCGTTTATAAAGTATTTGCATTTGGTTCTGAAAGTGCCATCCTCTTTTGGAACTCAGGTACCCCTTAAACTATAATATTATGTAAAGTATAACCTCTGTTACGCCCTAAGAAACAAATATTTATCTATTTTTATTAACATAATAAAATACTTTACATAATGAGCAAGAATAATTGCAACTGCACCTAATTCTAAAGCTTGTTTCATAACAATACGCACATCTACTAAAGTACCTGTTATCCCACCTTTACTCAACTGTGCTTTATGTAGAACTTTATTGGAATTATTGAGAAAGAGAATCCAGAATTCTTCATGTTCCAAATCGCCCAACAGCGGTTGTAGAATTTCATATACATCTTTACTACTTCCTATTTTTTCAATTTTGGCGGCGTCTTCTCCCCTTCTTCTTCTACCTACTTCTAAAGCTGCTGCTATGCTTACTGCTTTTGCTTCACCAATACCTTTAAAGGTCATCAGCTGTTTTATAGAAAGTCTACCTAACTCATTAAGATTGTTATCTACAGATGCTAAAATACGTTTAGACAGTTCAACCGCACTTTCTGATCTACTACCCGAACCTATTAAAATGGCAATCAATTCAGCATCAGACAATACTGAGCGACCTTTATGTACTAGCTTTTCTCTAGGCTTATCGTCATCTGACCAATTTTTAATGGAAAACGAAGTGGGTTTATCGTGCATTGGCTAAAGATACAGAACAAATTATTTTTTGGTAAATTTATACATCATTTAAAAAACCAACCATGAAATCGATTTTAAACGAAGAGGCATACCAAGAAATTAAAGGTAGAATTGAGCAACTCTCAGAAACCTCTGAAAAAGGATGGGGTAAAATGACCGTTGGGCAAATGGTTTGGCATTGCCAATACCCGTTAAAATTAGCGATTGAAAATAAACCAAATACATCTAAAGGTAATTGGTTTATAAAAACCTTCTTTAAAAAATCTTTATATAATGATAAACCGTGGAGGAAGAATTTACCGACTGCACCTCAACTAAAAACAAAAGAAGATAAGGTGTTCAGTACCGAACATGAAATCCTTAAAACTTTAGTGAATGATTTTTATGCGGTTCGTGATCGTAAAGAATGGTATCCGCACCCTGCATTCGGACCATTTACAAAAGAGCAATGGGGACAAATGCAATACAAACATTTAGACCATCATTTAAAGCAATTCGGAGTGTAATTTGGTTATTGGTTGTTGGTTGTTGGTTGTTGGTTGTTGTTTGTTGGTTGTTGTTTGTTGTTTGTTGTTTGTTGTTTGTTGTTTGTTGTTTGTTGTTTGTTGTTAAAATAAAAGTTCAAGTTCAAAAGTCAAGTGTAAGTTCAAAAAAATTCAAAAATCAAGTGCAAGTTCAAACTCAAAAAGACTTCGTACTTTGTACTTAATACTCTTTACTTAATACTTTGTACTCTTTACTCTATTTTCTATCCTCTATTTTCTCTAACCCAACTTTGTACCTCGTACTTTTTACTTAATACTTATTACTTTGTACTTAATACTGTACTTTCCCTTAACCCATCAACTCTTGAAATCTCTTCAAATCGAATCCGCCATAATTACCTGAACTCATAAGTAACAATGTGGTATTATCGTACGCCTGCCTCTCTAGGTATTCATGAAACGAAGCTGCATCGGTAAAAATCTTTAGGTCTTTTCTTTGAAAAGCTTCTGAAATTTGTTCTGGAGTAACGGCTTCTAGTTTCTTAATAGCTACAGATTCTGGCAAGTAGAAAATAACTGCCTCATCAGCAGCATCTAAAGCACCTTTGTATTCCTTTAGAAATTCCGGATTAAAACTGCTGTATGTATGCAACTCTAAGCAAGCAATCAACTTTCTATTTGGGTATTGCTCTTTTACTGCCTTTGTAGTAGCGGCTACTTTACTTGGGGAGTGTGCAAAATCTTTATAGGCAATACTTGAATTACCCTCAGCTATTTTCTCTAAACGTTTGGATGCCCCTTTGAAAGTGGCAATTGCCTCATAAAAATCGTCTTCATCAACACCCATGTTTTGGCAAATCCACTTTGCACCTGCCAAATTACTTAGATTATGTTTTCCGAAAACCTCAATAGGCATTGGTCCTTCGTTAGTCTCTAATAAAGTTTCGCCATCTTCAACACTATATTCAGGTGTAGTATATGGTAATTTTCTAATGGCATTTTCAGAAGCTTCAACGATTTCCTTTACTGTTTCGTCTTCAATATTATAAGTTATAGAACCACCGTTAACGATACTATCGACAAATATTTTAAACTGCTCTACGTAATTCTCAAAAGTTGGGAATACGTTGATATGATCCCAAGCAATACCACTTAATAATGCGATGTTCGGTTGGTATAAATGAAATTTAGGTCTGCGATCTATTGGTGACGACAAATACTCATCGCCTTCTAGCACGATAAAATCATTATCTTCTGTCAAATGCACCATTCTATCAAAGCCATCTAACTGTGCCCCTACCATATAATCAACTTCGATATCATGAAAGTTGAGTACATGAAGGATCATTGAGGTTATAGTTGTTTTACCATGGCTGCCACCAATAACGACTCTGGTTTTATTTTTAGATTGCTCATATAAAAACTCAGGGTAAGAATAAATCGTAATGCCTAGTTCTTGCGCTTTTAGCAATTCTGGATTATCAGCCTTAGCGTGCATACCTAATACAATAGCATCTAGATCACTGGTAATTTTTTCAGAAAACCAGCCAAATTCGTCGGGCAGTAATCCTTTTGCTGCTAATCTAGATTTAGAAGGTTCAAAAATGACATCGTCACTACCTGTAATAACATATCCTTTATGTTCTAGCGCCAACGCTAAATTGTGCATGGCACTTCCTCCTATTGCAATAAAATGTATTTGCATTCCTGAATTTTAGGTGGCAAAGATACGTATTGTGCAATTAAAACTATTCAATTCCCACAAACCTAAAGCCGCACTTACATGTAAGAAAATCAATATAATATCGATGAATTGCGTTAAATTTTAACACTTTATATCATTATTAATAGTATTCACCCTACATTTTTAACTTTTCACAACATATAATTTCCTACAAAAACAATCGCAAATACCTTTAACATCTATTAATTCTATTCAACAACCAACCCCCTATTAATGAATAAATTAAAACTTAGGTTCTTAGCCATTGTAATTTTTACATTTGGTTTTTCAAACTTGGTCAAAGCACAATGCGCTGGAAATGATGCCAGCATTGTAGTTTGTGAAAAAGATGCAGATGACACTAATCGTAATTTTGCATTATTCCCAAGGTTAGGTGGCTCACCAACTGCTGGCGGAACATGGTCTACCACGAACCCAGAAAATTTCTACGCATTAAACCAAAGTACCGGTATTGTAGATTTGTGGCGTATTAATAATTACGGCACACACTCTTTTGTATATACCAACACAGATTGTAATGAAACTGCTACCGTAACCATAACTTTAGGTGGTTACCCTGGTGAGGATAATATTGATGGTAGTGCAAATGCCTGTGGTGATGACCCTAACGTTAACCTACATGGTTTTTTAGGAAGTAATGTAGACGGAAAAGTTCAAGATTTCAATGGACTTTGGGAAGAAGACCCAAGTACCTTTACCGGTCAATTAAATGAAAATTTTTTTAATGCCCAACAAGCAGGACCCGGTATCTATACATTTACATATACGGTACCTGATGTTGATAGTTGCCTAGGAAGAACCTCGACCGTAATTTTAGAAGTGCACCCGCCACCAAACGCAGGTAGGGCTCCTGCACTAATTTTTTGTGCTGGCGATGATTTATCGGGGTATACCGCATTTGACCTTAGTGAACAATTGATAGGTGAAGATCCAAATGGAACTTGGACAGAAGATGGAACCAACCAATTAAGCGACCTCAACGATTCGGTCATTAACATTCAAGAAATGTATGACAATTTTGGTTATGCTGATTTTACCTTTAATTATACAGTTTTCCCTAGTCACCCCGTGTGTGAAAAAAGAATTTCCGAGGTAAGCATTAGAATATTACCCATACTAAATGGCACAATTGAAACCGTTGATATCTGTTTTGGATCAGCATATGTCGTTAATCTTGATTATGACGACACACTCTTATTTAATGGTGATTTTTTAATTCAGTACACCATTGATGGTGTTTTAGGTGATGCACCGGCAACATTATCTGACGGAAATGGCAATTTTGTCATTGACCAGGGTCTAGTACCTTTAAATGAAGAGGTTACATTAGAAGTTGTAGGTATTACAAGCGTAACGCCACCACGAGATGTTTGCCCTAGAGTTGTTGTGCCACCCACCACATTTTTAGTAACAAGTTCAGATATTACCGCCGAAGATATTTGCGTACAAAATGACAATATTATACAAATAATTGATATACTTGATGTGGATGGAAATTTCGCAACCGGCAATTTTTCAACGACCTACACCTTAACAAACCCCGATGGTAGTACTGTAATTTCAGATTCTTTCGAGCTTGAATTTACAAATGGTAATGCTTCTTTTATAGTTCCTTCAAATAACTTTAACTCAGGTGGCGAATACAACATTAGAACAACACTATCGGGCATTTATGCCACAAGTTGCCCATTAGTGAATACTTTTATAGTAACTCCGTTACCAGATGCTATTCAGCTAAATCTTATTGTAGATAACAATTGCGATGCTACACAAATAGATGTTTTGGTAGATGCACCTATACTACCAGATGGCACCTATACGATAACCTATGATGTTACCGAATTAGGTTCAAATACCGTGCTCACTACCAATACTATAAATTTCACAGGTGGTACTGCTGCCTATCAAATCGATGTCGATGCTTTACCTATTGGTAATTATACCGCTAGTGTACGAAGCATTCAGAATGATACTACACCCTGCCGATTAGATTTTGAGTTCGAAGAGAGCGAAAATTTCTCTCGTGGCGGAGTGCCAGATGCTCCCGTAGCCGATGCCAGCCAGACTTTTTGTTTGAGCGATTTTAGTGGGTTACCGAAGTTAATGGATATTAATGTTACCGCAGCTGGCGATATCTTATTTTACGATACCGATACAGACACCAATATTCTACCGATTTCAACAGAGCTGATTGATGGTGAAGATTATTTTGTTACCAATAGCGATCCACTTACTAATTGTGAAGGAACCGAACGTGTTCAAATAACGGTCAATTTCAGTAATCCAGATGCGCCAACGAGTGATGATAATACTCCCTTGTTCTGCGCAGAAACGAGTCCGACATTGTCGAATATTACTGTAAATATAATTACAGGCAGTTCCATTACATGGTTTAGTACGCTCTCTGGCGACACTGCTTTAGATGCGTCAACCATTCTAGTAGATGGTCAAACTTATTTCGCAGCTACCAATAGCGGTGGTTGTACGAGTACAGATCGTTTAGAAATTACGCCGACAGTAATAACGGTTGCACCAACAGCAATATCTTCAGATATGTTATCAGTTTGTGGTTTAGATGACCCTACGGTCGTAGCATTACGGACTTTAGAAAACGAAACAGAAAATGAAGTATTATGGTTTATTACCGAAACTGGTGGTACAGCGCTAACAGATGACGTTCCGTTATTAGAAGACACAGTTTATTATGCAGAAAATTATAATTCCCTTACCGGATGTACTTCTGCAACACGTATACCGGTAACTGTAGATTTTAGTAATTGTGATCCCGAAAATTATGACTTCTTCATACCTGACGGATTTTCACCAAATGCCGACGGCAGAAACGATACTTTTTTCATTCCGAATATAGAAATCATTTTCCCGAATTTCACTTTAGAGATTTTGAACCGATACGGCACCTCATTATTTAAAGGCGACAAAACCAATCCCGCTTGGGATGGTAGAAATGGTTCTGCCACAGCACCAAACGGAGTCTATTTCTATATCATCAATTATAATAAAGGCAATTCAGAACCTATTCAAGGTCGCTTATACTTAAACAGATAACCCATGCACAAGAAAATAACAAACACTACTTGGGGCATCTGCATAGTTATGCTTTTGTTCTTGATACAACTACAAGGTCAACAAGACCCACAGTATACGCAGTATATGTATAACATGAATGTGGTCAACCCTGCTTACACAACCAATCAACCTGGCATGCTTAATTTTGGTACGCTCTACAGAACCCAATGGGAAAATGCTGTGGGCGCACCAAAAACGCTAACCTTCTTTGCACATACTCCGTTATCGGAAAAAATTGAAATGGGCGCATCTATAATATCAGATGATATTGGCGATGGTTCATTGAAAGAGAATAACATTTATGTCGATTTCGCCTATATATTAAAGCTAGATGAACAAAGTAATTTGAGTTTAGGTCTAAAAGGAGGTATCACCACGTTCGAAACAAATTTCAACGGATTCAGATTACCAGAGGTTCAAGATGATCCTGCTTTTAATGAGAATATGAATAACACCTTCCCAAATGTGGGTATTGGTGCATTTTATAACAGAGATAAATTTTACGCAGGTCTGTCAATTCCGAATTTATTGACCTCTAAACATTTAGAAAACAGGGATGGTCTAAACCGTATTGGATCAGAAGCTATTCACCTTTTTGGTATGGCGGGTTATGTATTTGACATTAACCCGAACCTGAAACTAAAGCCGTCTGTATTAACCAAAATGGTATCGGGCGCACCAATTACTGCAGATGTCTCTTTCAACGCATTATTCAATAATCGTTTTGAAGGTGGTGTCTCGTATAGGTTAGATGATTCTGTCAATGCCATGTTCAATATTGCGGTTATACCTTCTGTACGAATAGGCTATGCTTACGATTACACCTTGTCTAATTTAGGCGCATTCAATAATGGATCACATGAAATTTTCGTGCTGTTCAACCTAGACCTTTGGGGACTCAAAAAAGGCTATGATAAATCTCCTAGATTCTACTAAAATGAAAAACTTACATATTTATATCGTCCTAATTTTAGGCATTTTTCAATCCGCCTGGTCACAAGATTTAAAACGTGCCAACGACCTATTTGAAAAGAAATACTATGCAGATGCCATTGCCTTGTACGAAGCCGCATTACCGAGCAATAAAAGCAGTTTGGTCGTAAAGAACCTGGCAGATAGCTATTACCATACCTTTGACCTTAATGCATCGGCACGTTGGTACCGGTACCTTATTTCTAATTATGGCGATACGGTAGATGAGCAGTATTATTTTAAGCTGAATCAATCTTTAAAAGCTATTGGCGAATATGACGAAGCCGCACAGGTATTATTCGATTTTTACACCAAAGAAGGCAATTCAGAAAAATTGCAGCAACTAAAAGAAGAAAATATATACCTAGAAAATGTAAAAGCGATCGGTGATCGTTTCGCAATTGCAAATAGTAACCTGAATACGACAACATCAGAATTTGGGGCAATGCAGGTAGGTGATGCCATTTGGTATACCGCAGCACATAAAAAATCAACTTCGAAAACATACCGATGGAACAATCAGCAGTATCTCGATATTTACACGCACCCCATAGATCAAGAACAACTGGGCGATAGTATTAGTGTCAGCCTATCGAATGCTATTAACACAAAATTGCACGAAGGTTCTTTTACGGTTTCACCCGATGGAAACATCATGTACTTTACCCGTAACAACTATAACCATGGCAAGCGTAAAACGGATGATCAAAAGGTTTCTAATTTAAAGATTTACAGTGCTAGTTTAGTTGATGGCGAATGGGGGAATATTACAGAACTTTCATTCAACAGTGATGATTTTTCTAATGAACACCCTGCTTTAAATGCAGATGGTACAAAATTATATTTTTCTTCGGATAGACCTGGCGGATTTGGCTCTTTCGACATCTATGAAACAAGCTTACAAGCCGACAATTCGTTTAGCACACCCGTAAATTTAGGTAGTATAATTAATACCGATAAGAAGGAACAATTCCCTTTTATAGCTTCGGATAATTCTCTTTATTTTTCATCGAACGGACACCCAGGTTTCGGACTTTTAGATGTCTTTATTTCTATAAACAAAAATGGAACATTTCAGAATCCGGATAATTTAGGGTTACCTGTAAACAGTGGTTATGATGATTTCTCGTATGTATTGAATACTGATAATGCATCGGGCTATTTCGCAAGTAACAGACCATCTGGTATAGGTAGCGATGATATCTATAGTTTTAGCATTACCAAAGAATTATCAATTGAAGATTGCGAACAGTTTATTACCGGTATTATAACAGATCGAACCACTACCCTACCATTGGCCAATGCAACGGTAACTTTAGTAAATGCAGAAAAACAGGTGATAGCCACATGCATTACCAAAGAAAATGGTGCGTTTGACTTTGATATTGTCTGTGAAGCATCCTACGAAGTACAAGCAGAAAAAAATGGGTATGAAGGTAATGCCAAGAACATCCGTAGTACAAAAGAAAGAAACGCCGAACATGATGCATCGATGCCTTTATATTCCATCCTAGAAAAACAAAAAACAGAAGCACTAGCATTGCAAGAACAACAAGAAGCCGAACGACTACGCACAAAGCAAATGGTCGCTAAAAAGTTAGAGGTAGATAAAAAAGCCAATCTATTAGCAGAAAAACAACGTATTGAAAAAGCTGAACGTTTAACGAAACAGCGCATTGCCGAGAAAGCAAAAACCGAGAAGGCACTTGCAAAGAAAATAGCCGATGCCATAGCAACAGAAGAAGCTTTAGTAAAAGAGAGCGACCGTACGGTTATACAGACCGAAGAAATACATTTCGATTATAGTTTATGGTATCTAAGAAGAGAGTCTCGCGAACGTTTACAAACGGTCATAGATATTATGAAGAAAAACCCGGGTATGATCATTGAAATTGGCACTCATACAGATATTCGTGGCAATAAAAACTATAACAAAGACCTTTCTCAAAAACGTGCCGATTCTGCGAAAGATTTCTTGGTCAAAAACGGAATTGAATCTGGCAGAGTGGTTTCAAAAGGATACGGAGAATCAAAACCTATTGTAGTTTGTGCAACTGAAGAAGCCTGTTCTGAAGAAGATCATGAGTGGAACAGACGCTGCGAATTTGTGGTACTTGATTGGGAATACGGCAACTAACCGAAAACAACATTTCTAGACGAACAACTATTATAAAATTGCGACAGATTCTAGTATCTTTAGTTCTTAAACTAAAGAATAATGAACTATAAGCTTTCTACAATACCGTCAAAAGAGATTATGCCCGGTTTACATGGCAAATTGGTACACTCTGAAAATATGAGTATGGCATTTTGGGATGTAGAAAAAGGCGCTACAGTACCTGAACATGCGCATATGAACGAGCAGATCATGCATGTGATGGAGGGTGATTTTGAATTCACTTTAGATGGAACTACAAAGGTGTACCACCCAGGTGACATCGTGGTAATTGCCCCGCATTTAAAACATAGTGGTGTTGCTTTGACCCCTTGTAAGTTATTAGATGTATTTAGCCCAACACGAGAAGAATACCGTTAGCAGTTGGTTGTTAACCTCGGCTTCGCTCAGTTACCTAATCCAAAAATATAAGAAATGAACATATCGTTAAGAAATAAGAAAGCATTAGTTGGTGGTAGTAGTGGTGGTATTGGTAAAGCAATAGCACAGCAATTGGCTGAAAGTGGTGCCAGTGTAACTTTAATGTCGCATAGCGAAGAGAAATTGCACAACATTGTAAATGAACTGCCAACGGACCAGGGGCAACAACATCAATACCTTGCGGTAGATTTTAATAATTTTAATGACTACAAAAAGGTTATTACAAAATACTTTGAAAACAACAGTGTCGATATTCTTGTGAATAATACCCAAGGTCCCGCTGCTGGTAATGCCCTAGAAAAGCAAGTAAACGATTACCAACAAGCCTTTGATTTACTTTTTAAAACGGTGGTGTTCACCACAGAATTGGCATTAACTTCTATGATAGCAAACAATTGGGGACGCATAATAAATGTAGCTTCCGTTTCTGTAAAAGAACCACTTTCATATTTAGCATTATCTAACACGATCAGAGCGGCAGTGGTAACCTGGGCAAAATCGTTGGCTACAGATGTAGGCAAGCATAACATAACCGTCAATAGCGTTCTTACCGGATATTTCGATACCGACCGCATTACGCAACTTAATGCCAAAAAAGCCGAACAATTAGGTATTGAAGCAAGTCAGGTTAGAAAAGAAATGGAATCGAGAGTGGCAGTACAGCGTATTGGTAAACCAGAAGAATATGGTTATTTAGCAGCTTTCTTGGCATCTGACAATGCCGCTTATATTACGGGAACAAATATTCCTATTGATGGCGGACTTTTAAAATCGCTTTAGCTATATTAATTGATACGTTAAGATCAGAATTAAACGTTTACAAACGCATAATATGCGCATAATATACGTTTGTAAACGGATAACATATTGTATTAATTGACATTCTACAAGATATTATTAAATTACTGGTAAATAAGAAATATGTGCAATTGTGCACATATACAATTGTTAGCAAACATATTGCCATAAACTTAAATCGTTCCGCAATTAGCCTGAATATTTAAAAAAATTAGAGTTTGGCTCGGGTAAACCAGCATTTTTAAAATGGTTTCTTTTGGCTTGTTACTTTGTCAAACTTCAGCTATTTAATTAAAAATTACCTTACCAAAGTTCTCGCTCGGACGGACTTCACTCAGACGCAACTGTTGTGCGGTCGGACTTTTCACTTTCTTGGTTTGGTCTCCTTAAAGGCGAAATACATAAATCCTTTACTATTTAGGTTCGACGGACTTAAAAAAGAAACCATTTTAAAAGAGTTTGGGAAACAAATCAGTGGTCTTCGACCAGACCAAGGTTTGCGCTGCAACACGTTTGCTAACAATATGTATAATCTATACTGTCCGATTTTCCGTCGGAAAATCTACGTATATTTAAAATGTTATCGTACGGCGGGAAATCCTACGGATTTCAATGCCGTACAGATCATACATTAACCGTTAGCTTTAATTTTAAAACCCATAAAACTTAAACTTACCTAATAACCATATGAACCAAAATCCAGAATTATTAAACCAAATTCGGGACCTAACTCGGGAATATGATTGGATTAATATCAGATTAGAACTAAATTTTACTATTACCGGCGGTTATGGATTAAAAAGTTCGTATTTAAGTGAATCAGGAAAATATGAAACACTACCTATTTCACTTCGCTTGTTGCGTCCACATTTAAAAGAAATTATAGATCGATTTACGGATACAAAAAATACGGATACCCAATTTAACCAAGTCGTTCTATCCATAGATAAAGACTTCAATTTAAAAACTGATTATTTATTCAATCAAGAGTTCATTCAGGTTCAAAAAATCAATAATTCAAAAGTTTTTTACCAATGGTTAAATGAAACAATGATGAATCGAATTTTTGAGTTTGAAAAAGAAAACAATTTATTGAAACCTGTGTATGATGACCATGGAGAATTTGACTATTATGAATCTTCTTATGACAATGGCGTTTTTAGTTTTCTAATCAAAGAAAATAAAGTTTCACATAATTTGGAATTAATTAAAAATGGCGCTTCTAGGGACTTAAATATGCCTTTGCCCGATTATGTTAATAATGGAATATTAGAACATCATCAAATTACCAATACTGAATTAAAAAAGGAATGGAAACCTTGGAACAAATTGACTATTAAGTCTCCTCATAATGACATTCCTTTTGACAAATGCAGGGAATATGTAAAGTACAGTATGGAAAAAACTAAAGCTAACAAAGTGTAAAAATAATTGCTTGGTTCTTGCCTACTCGGAAAATCCCGCGGATTTTCCTTTGGTTCGTTCCATTTTTGTTAAGTTAGTTGCTTAAACACGCAACTATTCTTACACCAACCGTTGTGCAACATTTGGTACGATATACAAACATCCTTTACAAAGTTAAAGTCACATAGTTTACACTTTTAAGGTTATAATTTGTAAATCTAATAAAATGTAATAACTTTGTGACTACAATTTAAAGTTATGGAAACAGCAATTATTAAAATAGGAAATTCCAAAGGTTTGCGCTTGAGCAAAACCATTTTGGAAAAGTATAATATCAAGGACAAGGTAGAAATGATTTTGGAAAAAGGTCAAATAATCTTAAAACCAATAGACAGTCCAAGAAAGAATTGGGACAAAGCGTTCGAAAAAATGCGGGAAAACAATGATGACCGCTTGCTGTTCAACGATGTGTTCGAAGATGAAAACTTTGAGGAATGGAATTAAATCAATATTCCATAGTTCTGGTAAATCTCGACCCTACAATTGGGAGCGAAATCAAGAAAACTCGTCCGTGTGTTATCCTATCTCCCGATGAAATAAATCGTTATCTTAAGACAATTATTGTTGCACCGATGACAACTAATCTGAAAAAATATCCGACCCGAATTCAGGTAAAGCACAATAATAAAAAGGGGATGGTCGCAATTGACCAAATCAGGACAATAGACAAATCACGGATAATCAAAAAGTTCGACCAACTGACCAAGTCCGAGATTCAAAAATGCAAAGAGATTCTACGTGAGACTTTTGTGGACTGAAAAGTAGAAACGGCATAATATTGCGTAAAAGTACTAACGACAACAGAACCTATAAACAATACGGGCTTCGGGCTTTACGAAAGGTTTGCGTATTTTTATAAGGTCGCGAAATCTTTGGGATTTCGCTTTTGAAGTAAAAAAGAAAAAACCTGCCGGCAGGCAGGCAGGCAGGCAAAACCAAAAGATTTCGCACGCCTGATTTAATTTAAAATTTAAAGCAACCTAAGCATAGCATGTTTTGACTAGGCTAACTTCTAAAAATTTCAACTATCAAATTAAACGTAGCCGTTAAATGTTCTAGATAAATAAAGTGCCGTTTTGCTCCTTTTGTTTTTCGCTACTTTTTCGGGTATATCTGCTACAACTACATTGCCTCCTTCTTCTCCTGCACCAGGGCCCATATCTATAACCCAATCACTTTCTGCAATTACTTGCATATCGTGCTCCACTATCACTACTGTATTACCGGCATCAACTAATCTTGCCAATTGCAATTGTAATTTTTCAACATCGGTTGGGTGCAAGCCTGTTGTTGGCTCATCTAAAATATAAAGTGTTTTTCCTCGGTTTAAGCGTTGAAGTTCTTTTGCTAGTTTTATACGCTGTGCTTCACCACCAGAAAGTTCGGTTGCTGGTTGCCCTAAGCGCAAATACCCCAAACCTACTTCTTGCAATACCTTCAAGGGGCGCAATACGCGCTCATCATCTTTAAAAAAATCTGCCGCTTGGTTTACGGTTAAACTAAGAACCTCAGCAATATTTTTTTCATGATACGTAACTTCTAAAGTCTCTGGATTATAACGTGTACCTTCGCAAACTGGGCAAGGCGCATAAACGCTGGGTAGAAATAAGAGTTCTACCATTACGGCACCTTCGCCCTCACAATTAGGGCAACGCCCTTTTCCAACATTAAATGAAAAACGACCTGCTTGGTATTTACGTGATTTTGCCAATTTTGTAGTAGCAAATAATTTTCGCACAACATCAAACAAACCGGTGTACGTTGCCAAGTTAGAACGTGGTGTTCTACCAATTGGTTTCTGGTTGACAACAACCATACGCTTTATATTTTCTGAACCTCCGGTGATTTCTCCACCAACTGTTTCTATAACTTCTGGTGTTAAAAGGTCTTCCCCCTCCTCTTTTTCAGAAGCCATGCTGTTACCTAGCTTAGCAGACATGAGTTCTACCAAAACCTGACTCACCAAACTACTTTTTCCTGAACCAGAGATACCCGTAACACTTGTTAATACCCCTAAAGGAAAAGAAACGGTAACATCGTTTAAATTATTTTTGGTGACTCCGCTTAAGCTTAGCCATCCCGCAGGTTTGCATGGTTTATTTTTTTTATAAGGCAGGTCATTAAACAGATGTGTTCTAGTTTTAGATCTTGCAATATCCTTTAATCCCGCAGGAGGTCCACTGTAAAGTATTTCTCCACCGCCCTCGCCTGCATCGGGACCAACATCTACCAACCAATCTGCATGGCGCACCACATCTAATTCATGCTCCACCACAAAAAGTGAATTACCGCTTGCTTTCAATCGGTCTAATGTTTTCAATAAAGCTTCGGTATCTGCCGGGTGCAAACCTGCAGAAGGTTCATCTAGTACATACACTACTCCGAATAAATTACTACGTACTTGGGTTGCAAGGCGTAAACGTTGGTGTTCACCGGCAGATAGTGTAGGTGTGCTTCGTTCTAAAGACAAATAACCTAATCCTAATTCCAACAAAACATCTACCCTTGCCACAAGGTCTTCGGCGATACGTTGCGCCACCAGTGCCTTCTCTTCATGCTTTTCAGCCAATTTGGCTAAGCCGGGCGCTGTACCATTTGCATAAGGTATGAAAATGGACTGTAACTGTTTTAAAGGTAATCTAGAAATATCGGCAATATCATAGCCAACAAAAGTTACGGAAAGCGACTCTGGACGTAAGCGTTTACCATGACATGTGGGGCATTCGCTACTGATCATATATTTAGATACACGCTTTTTCATTAAGGTACTTTGCGTGTTGGCAAAAGTGTGTAGCACTAGTTTTTTCGCACCAGAATAGGTACCCATATAACTGGGTTCGCTTTTGTTTTTAAGCGCAATTTGTACTTCTTCGCGATTTAGATTTCGATATACGGGTACCTTTGGTGTTTCGTCTGTAAATAGAATCCAGTTGCGGTCTTTCTGCGGAATGTCTTTCCAAGGGATATCAACATCATAATTAAGTGTAACTAAAATATCGCGGAGGTTTTTACCTTGCCAAGCTTTTGGCCAAGAGGCTATAGCACCTTCTCTAATAGTTAAAGTGTCATCAAGTACCATACTCTTTTCTGTTACTTGGTAAACACGACCAAGACCATGGCATTCTGGGCAAACACCTTCTGCAGTATTGGTTGAAAATGAATCCGCATACAAAATAGGCTGATTTGGCGGGTAATCGCCTGCCCGAGAATATAACATGCGCAACAAATTAGACAAGGTGGTCACCGAACCAACAGAAGATCGCGTGGTGCCAGAACCTCTTTGTTGTTGTAGTGCTACGGCTGGTGGTAAACCATCTATCTCATCAACTTCAGGTATAGGCATTTGATGAAAAAGACGGCGTGCGTATGGTGATACGGATTCCAAATACCTTCTTTGGGCCTCTGCATATAACGTACCAAAGGCAAGTGACGATTTACCCGAACCAGAAATACCGGTAAATACGACCAAAGCATCACGCGGTATTTCTAAACTTACGTCTTTAAGATTATGCTGTCTTGCTCCAGTAACAGTAACAAAGCCTTCTCTTATTATTCTCTCGTCATGTGTTTGCTCCATAGGTTCGAATATAGCAAGAATCTATTGATACAGGTTTCAAGTTTCCGATTTTTCAATACGATAATGGTTACAAAAGCTACTTAGAAAAAAAGAAGATATTTGATAGCAAACGATGTTATAGCTTTAAAAACTGTTAATTTTAAATCTTAAAACATAAGAACACCGAGAACAAAGAACAGCAAAATAACAATTGCTTAATATTTAAATATCATATGAAGAAAATAGCAATTGGTTGCGGAATATTTTTAGTATTGGTCATTGGCACTGTTACCTTACTGTTCTATATACTTACAAAACCTAAATACAGAAATGTAGCTAATGAGAAACCATTTTCAGAAATTTTAAGTCAGAAAATAATCACGAAAAGACCTACCCTAATTTTAAACTATGATATGCCCAAATATAAAGATTATAGCTATCACTTAGAAGATGGCAATAGTTTTGGTATGGAATCTGATTTACAAATGATAGCCGAAATACCTACAGGCACAGAAGTAGAAATAGATAAAATAGAAATCCATACCAATTGGGTCAGCGGTTCTTCTACTATATATTTATTCGGTAATATTTATAGTGAAGAGAAACAAGAAAATTATTCTTTTCAGTATACCTGGGGCGATTACCATCTCATATACGAAGACCACCCCTACTGGACCTTTGAGCTTGCCTTTTGGCAAGATAAACCATTGACTGAAAAGTATTTTATAGATGTGCCATAATCGTTAGAGTTATCCTTCAATATTTTATCGCAGCAAATACGGAATAAATTTAATTTATTTTACCAATCGTTCGGTAAATACAAAAAAAGTATTACTTTTGTCCTATGAGACCACAGAAAGTATTGGACGAAGAAATTTTAACAGGCTTGACTAAAGTATTCAGAGCAAAAGGATATGAAGGTGCTAGCCTAAAGGATTTGTCTGATGCTACCGGACTTAAAAAGGCGAGTCTTTATCATCGTTTTCCTAACGGGAAGCAAGAAATGGCAAATGCCGTTTTAAGCCACTTAGATTATTGGGTTACAAATAATGTATTTAAAACATTGTTAAATGAAGAAATAACACCACAAACAAGATTGAAAAAAGGTTTAGCCGAAATTAAAAGATTATATGATGATGGAAATGAAACTTGTATTTTCAGGGCATTATCAATGCAGGCGGGTGTCGAGTTATTTGAAGAACAAATTAAAAATGGAATGCAAGAATGGATTGCAACTTTTTTCAATTTAGGTCTAGCACTAAATTTTACCAAACAAGAAGCAGAAATAATGGCTTTACAAGTATTAATAGAAATACAAGGTAGCTTGATTGTATGTAAAGGCATGGGTGACATCAAAATTTTTGAAACCGCTGTTCAACAAATCGAGAATAAATATTTAAACACATAAAAAAATTTAAAAATAAATTTTACCGAATGTTCGGTAAGTAATTCTCTTATTATGAAAAAATATCCATTACCTCCTTTTAATGAACAAACGGCACTACAGAAGGTGCAAATGGCAGAAGATGCCTGGAACAGTCAAGATCCTATAAAAGTATCTATGGCATACTCCGAAAACACAGAATGGCGTAATAGAACCAGTTTTCTCAACGGTCGTGAAGAGGTTCAAAATTTTCTAGCCGATAAATGGAAAAACGAATTACACTATAAGCTCAAAAAAGAACTTTGGGGTTTTAGAAATAATAGAATAGCAGTACGATTTGAATATGAATTTAAAAACAAAGAAGGGCAATGGTTTAGAGCCTATGGTAACGAAAATTGGGAATTCGATGAAGACGGATTAATGCAAAAACGATTTGCAAGTATCAATGATTTAAAAATAAAAGAGTCTGACAGAAAACTATAACAAAATGAAAAAGCTACATCTAACATATCTATTGCTATTGGTGACGATGACATCTTTCCAAGTAAAATCGCCACAAGAAACTAATAAAAATTCTACAATTAAAAACATGCATAAAATGACAACTATTACATACAAAACAATTGATATTAACGGTGTAAATATTGCCTACCGAGAAGCTGGTAACAGCAACAATCCTACCATAGTTCTTCTACATGGTTTTCCATCATCTTCACATCAGTATAGAAAAGTTTTACATCAATTATCTGATGATTTTCATTTAATTGCTCCAGATTATCCGGGTTTTGGTAATAGTGATTTCCCTTCAAAGAATGATTATGAATATACTTTTGACAATATTGCGGAAACTATCAACTCGTTTTTAGAATTAAAAGGAGTCAACCGATATGCATTGATGATACAGGATTATGGTGCACCAATTGGTTTTAGGATAGCGTCTGCCCATCCTGAAAGAGTAACCGCAATAATTAATCAAAACGGGAATGCCTATGAAGAAGGGCTTGGAGAAGCATGGAAAGGTATTAGAGAACTTTGGGCGAATAGAAATGAGAAAACGGAAAAAGCACTATTACCAGCTTTCTCGTTAGAAGGTTTAAAATGGCAATACACACATGGTACTAGAAACCCTGAAAATGTAAATCCTGATACTTGGCACTTAGATTACTTAAGATTATCTAGACCCAATGCACATGCCATAAATTTTGATTTGTTTTATGATTATCAAAACAATTTAAAATTATATCCAAAATGGCAACAATATTTAAGAGATAACCAACCGCCTTTATTGATTGTTTGGGGAAAAAATGATGAGTTTTTTCCTGAAAGTGGCGCTAAGGCCTTTAAAAAAGATGTGACTGACATTGATTATCACATTTATGAAACAGGTCATTTTGCTTTAGAAGAAGATGGTGACGATATCATTTCAAAAATGAGATTATTTATGAACAATATCAAGAAATAAAAAAGAATTAAAAATCTGTATATAAGCAACTAGTTTCAAGACTGAAACCAGTTGCTTTTCTTTTAGCTCAAATGTTAAGTAGTAATACCAGTTATTTTTACATAGCTAAACGAATTGGAATAGCATAAATATCTTCAAAAGATAATTTTAATTTAAAGTGCAAACTTTTACTTACCAGTATTTTTAAGGAAAGAAACATCTTATTTAAATAATCTATTAAGGATGAAAACCATAAGCATATTTATTTTCTGCATTGCCCAAGTTTCCTTCAACCAAATCACCGCCCAAGGTAGTTGGAACAAAAGCACCCAAAACGGTGTAACATTATTTTCACCTATTGGTTTAAAAAGCGGTAAAACATTTGACGTATACGCATACGGACCCACAGTAACTGAAAACGAGGATTTAAAAAATTGGGTACTTGAAACTGCAAAACAACAACAAAAAACGTTAGGTAATCCTCTTAAAAATTGGACAATAAAGCCTGAAAAAGAAGATTATAGTACTGTCAATAGTTTTGTTGACCAAAATGGCAATACCATGCAAGTTGCCTACCAAGGCGGTAAACTAGATGATGGTCGAAACTACTTTCTTAAACTTATAACCTCTAACGACCTTACTACGGTTCTTAAGTATGGCGCACAATTAGATGATTTATTGGTAGATATAAAAGCAGATTTATTAACGAAAAAAACTACTATAAATATAACCAATAGTATTGTAAGCAATCAAGTAACACCTACGTCAAATACTGCTTCCTATGTTGAGGAATCTATAGAAGAATTGACATCAGGCAAAGCTCCAAAAGATTTTATAGAATTAAGAGGAGTACTAAGTATGGGCATGCAAGCTAGCGGTATGTTCGGTACAACGAGCGAAGTTATCGCACTCTTTAAAGACGGAACTTTTACCAGAGATCTTGGACCAACCTTTTCAAAAGGCATATCGGTATCTAAAAGTGAAAAACCATATAGATGGGGACACTGGCGTTTGCGTAATAATGAACTTCAATTAAAAGAACATGATGAATCGGAATATGAAAAAGTGAGACAATGGCTTACGAGTCCTGCTACAGAAGGGTTAAAGCTTAATAATTGCTATGGTAACATTACTTCAAGAAGTTCTGATTATTATGGTGGTGGAAGTACTGTAGGCAATGCCAGTTCTTGGTGTTTTAAGCCGAACGGTAGATTTGCACATTCTAAAACTGGTTTTGCAAATTCAACTGGCGGTGTTAGTGGTTCTACCTCGTCCAACAAAAAAAATGGAGGCAGATATCATTTAGATGGCTATGTGGCAAGGTTCGTATACGATGATGGTACCGAAGTGATTACTTCATTCTGTTTTTTGAACAAGAACAAAACACATATAGGTATTAACGGAAAGCGATTTATGAGTAATTAAGCTTCCAAATCATATTAAACAAAATATATTCCTATTTGGAAATACAAATATGAAATGAGCGTAAATGATAATATAGATAACCCTTTACTCACAGTAACAATCTATATAAATATTCTGATCCTATTTCTAATAATGAAAACATACTTAAAGATGTATTATTTTAAAATTATCATAACCCTTACCAGAGTATAAAAAAACGCCAAATAATACTATTTGGCGTTTTCTTTTCAAATATTCTCTGAAATAATGATATCATATTTATTTCATCTCGTAAATAGCTATTGTACTAGATACTTCATGAGTTGCAATCATTAGGTAATTTCCTGTTGGACTATCGTCCTTATCTACCACTATTAAGCCTTCTGGTGAAATATCAGTAGCATCATATATCCAAGTAACAAAAACTGGGTTATATGGGTTGGTTACATTGTATGCCAATATTCCACTTGTTCTTTCCAATCCTACGAACAATAAGATCTCTTCACCAACCTTTAAAGTTTTTACTGATTCTGGCTCAGCACCCTTGTCATCTGACCTACCATCTACTTCACCTTCATCTTGATTAAATATAGACGGTGCCAATGCCAATGTTCTTCTAGCTATTTCAGAACCCGAATCGTACACTAACTGTCCATTCGTATCCCAAATAGAAAACGATCGAGCGCCGTAAGAATAAATTTGCTCATAGAACCCATCGTTATCTTCATCTCCGTTTGCAGTTGTGGTTTTTAATCTACCTAAATTTTCATCTTCTTGCAATGTTTCAAAATCAGGGTAAAAAGCGGGGTCTAAATCTAAATCCTTAACCCGCACCTCTTCAGAATAACCATCATAGTCCCTAGAATCGCCTTCATTGGCAGAAACAATAAAACCGTTACCGTTAGCTGTGAAATAATCTATTGCATCGGGCATATAAAAACCTAAAACATTCCAGTTTTTTAAATTTCCTGCGATTCCGTCTCTATTAGATGCATCAATTTCGTTACCTGATACATTATGATTCTTTGTTCCCAAACCTACCAAACCGGTAATGGTTTTAGAGTTAAGGTCAACTATAGCCATTCCGTTATTCTCCTGCAAACCAATATATGCGGTGCTAGAATCGTCTGAAATGGTAACATACTCCGGCTCCACATCCTGAACAAAAGACGAAGCAGCGTTATTACCAAAAACTCGGAATCCGTTACCAGGATTTATCTGTCCGGCAAAAGAAATTTGCGTTGCGGTTTCTGTAGCCACTTCAATAACGGTAATTGAACCTTCTGGATCAACCGTATAATCATCATTTGGCTCACCTTCATTGGCAGCAACAATATATTCCCCATCAGGCGAAAAGGCAACCATATCAGGTAACGCTCCTGCTACATAAGATTTGATTAGAATTTGCGTATCAGTGTCATAGGTATCAACAGTACCGTCTAATTGTTTATCGCTATTTTCAACGGCAATGGCTAAAATGCCATTATGAACCGCAACAGAGTTGGGACTACCCGTCAAAGCGATAGAAGCACCTTTTACAGGGTTTGTTGCATCCGTCAAATCTAATACCGAAATTTCATCTTCTTCAGGGTTTACTATGAACAACTTTTTGGTAACGGCATCAAAAGCAGATATTTCTGCAAAAGCTTCGTCATTACCATTGGTAAATGTTCCTATTTTAGAAAAGGTAAGCTGATCAATAGTTATTGGAAATTCGGCATCCATACCATCGGCGCCATCAGCACCATCAGCGCCGTCAGCTCCATCTGTTCCGTCTGTTCCGTCTACGCCATTAATACCATCGACACCGTCGATACCATCATCGGCACACGATATAAACATTAGCGAAATTCCAAGAATTCCAATACAAAAAGGTCTCAATAAATTTTTCATTTTAATACAGTTTGGTTTTAAGTATCAAAACAAATGGATCAATGTAAAGTTGGGGTTAACTCTGTCGCAAATAAATATTATGAAGGTATTAAGTTCTTGTAAACAACTGCTTAATACTTAATATGACTACTGACACATATGGTATTCAAAAATTAAATCTACCTACATATCTAGATTAGAACAGCTACAGAACAATCTCTTTGTAATTATTAAAATTGATAAAAGGTCAATTAATATCTTCGTGAATTACACGTTCCTACTCTTATGCTAATCATCACCTGTAACTTCAAACTAGCATAATTACCTCAACGAAAAGCACGTTTCACTCATTTTTCATTGCATATAAAATTACCTTGGCACAGTTTTGTATTGTAATTTTACTATGATGAAAAAGCTACATTTAATTCTGATTCTGTTTATGTCCATACAATTTGGTAACGCCCAAGAGCACAATTCTTATGATTCACTTTGGGATAAAGTTCTTGATCTAGAGATGGAAAATTTGAGTTCATCGGCATTAAAGCAGACAGAAGACATCTTTGAAAAGGCGAAAAAAGAAGGAAATAAAGTTCAGATTATCAAAGCCCTTTTATACAAGTCTAAATTCATCATGAGCCTTAAGGAAGATTCTAAATTGAGTATCATCAATGATTTTAAATCTGAGATAACAATTGCAGATGAACCAACCAAGCAAATTTTACATAGTCATTTGGCAAAACTATATTGGCAATATTTTCAGCAAAATAGGCATCGTTTTTATAACAGAACAATTACAGATGCCAAAGTTGATTCAGTAGATTTTAGAACTTGGGATTTAGATACGATTTTTAAAGAAATAGATTATCACTTTACTGCATCCTTAGAAGATGCTAACACTACTCAGCAACTTTCTATTTCAGATTTTGATGCAATTCTAGAAAAGAATGAAGAAAACAGAAAGTACAGGCCTACGTTATTTGACGTTCTTGCGCATAATGCTTTACAATTTTACACGACCAGCGAAAATAGCATCAATAAACCTGCAGATGCTTTTGAGATTGACAACGAAGCTATTTTATGCGAGGCATACACTGCTAGTTTTCTGACTTTTGATGATAGACAAAACCTGTCATTACAATCTAGAGCACTTGAAATATACCAACAACTCGTAGCGTTTCATTTTGGCAACCCAGATATAAACCCGCTCGTATTGATTGATATAGAACGATTACGCTTTATTCACCAAAACGCCACATTCGGTAATAAAGACGATTTGTATTTAGAAGTACTTAAAAATTCTGCCGAGAATATAAAGCACAGTCCGCTTTCTGGTCTATATACTTATGAAATAGCGCTTCAATATCAACAATTGGGGCGCCTTTATACATCTGAAGGCATTGCATCACACCAATTTAAATTTAAAGAAGCTGTCGCTTTATGTGATGATGTTATTGCAAGATTTCCAGAAAGTTTAGGTGCTCAAAAATGCCAGGTTTTAAAATCGGAGATTCAAGACTACAATGTGCAATTAACTGCTGAAAAGTACATTCCCAAAAATACTATTGGTAGACTTTTGGTCAATTATAAAAATGTTGAAAGCTTACATTTAAATGCCTATAAAATCACTCAAAATCAACTATCAAAACTAGAAGAAACTTACCCAGACAGTAAAAAGAAATCGTTTATTAAAAATCTTCCTATTGCTAAAACGTGGTCTGCACAGTTAAAGACCGAGAATGATTATCAATCGCACAGTACAGAAATTATAGTGCCGGCACTAGAAAACGGAAGTTATATTTTAACTGCTGAATCTAATAATGAAAAAATAGATGTATTCAGTTATACTACCATACAGGCAACAGATGTTGCCGTAATTGAATCTCAAACCAACAGACAGCAACAATACCAGATCATAAACAGAAACAACGGTAAACCGATTATTGGTGCAGAAGTTATTTTAAATTATCGTAAAAACTATAAAGATGCACTAAAACGAGCAGCTTACACTACAGACAAAAACGGTTTTATAACCATTGAAAAAAGTAAAGAAAACTGGAACAACATTAACATTACGGTTAAGACTAAAAATGACAAAGCCCATTTTGGCGAATACTACGTGAACCGAAATTATGCCCAAAATAATGGTCAAATCAACCATTCATGCTTTCTATTTACAGACCGAAGTATCTACAGGCCAGGGCAGCCTATTTATTTTAAAGGTATTGCCATTAGTCAGGATAAAGGCATATCTAAAGTATTGAAAAAAACGAATATTGATGTTACACTAAGCGATGTAAACGGACAAGAAATAGAAACACTTTCATTAACAACCAATGATTACGGTTCTGTTTCGGGTGAATTTATACTACCAAACTCTGGATTAACCGGGCAATTTTCAATTCGTGCCAGTTCAGACGACCTGAACTTAAATGGATACGCAAGTATTTCAGTTGAAGAATATAAACGACCAAAATTCGAAACTAATTTTGAGCCTATTACAGATACCTTTAAAGTAAACGATAGCATAACCGTAACAGGTAAAGCAACAGCCTATGCAGGTAGTACCATATCTGATGCGAAAGTAGTGTACAGTGTAAAAAGAGTAGTAAGTGTACCTAGAAGGTATTACTGGATCAGGCCTTTTTTTAATGGCACTTCACAAGAAATTGTACAGGGAGAAACTATTACGGATGCAGCAGGAAATTATAAAATTACCTTTAAGGCTATTCCTGACAATAGTGTTGAAAAAGAGAACTTGCCCACATTTAATTATGAAGTTACGGCAGAAGTAACCGATATCAATGGAGAAACACGCAGTACTACAACCACTGTCAACGTTGGCTATCACGCATTAGACGTAAGATTGCTAGTACCCAATGCTGTAGACAAGACCCAGAAAAACGCAAGTTTTAACATTACCAGCAAAAATTTAAACGGACAATCTGTTTTTGCCACGGGTGAAGTAAAATTATATAAACTTCAGGCACCTGATCATGTTCTTAGACCAAGACCATGGCCAGCACCTGACTATTCTGGTTTTTCAAAAGAAGAATTTAAAAAATTATATCCGCATGAAGCTTTTAAAAATGAAGACAACTCTGCTAATTGGCAGGAAGGCAAAATGGTTTGGCAATCTAAATTTGACACGGAAAAATCTAACGAAATTAGTTTTGGAAAAACCAAAAATTGGGAGTCAGGAAAATATAGAATGGAACTCTTCTCAAAAGATAAATTTGGGCAAGAAGTAAAAGATATTGCCATTTTTTCAATTACGGGCAATGAGCAAACCCTAGCAGATAACCAGTTGTTTTACGTAAAAACGGATAAGGAGCAATACTCGGTTGGCGACAAGGCACAAATCACCTTTTTTTCTAGCGCAAAAAATCTGAACGTCACAGTAATTGTTGAAAAAGACCAGAAGATTTTTGAAGAAAAAGTACTGACGCTAAACGACAATTCCAAAACAATAACAGTACCTGTTACCAAAGATGATTTGGGTGGCTTTGCCATCACCTACAGCTATGCGTTTGCCAATCATTTTGATGAAAATACCGTGAACCTGCTTGTTCCCTACCCTTCTAGCGATTTGCAAATAGAAACTATGAGCTTTAGAGACAAAATAGCGCCTGGTGTTGATGAAACTTGGTCTTTCAAAGTCAAAGGTCCTAAAGGTGAAAAAGTCAGCGCAGAACTATTGGCGAGCATGTATGATGCTTCTCTAGATCAATTTAGAGCTCATTCCTGGAACTTTAACCCTATAAGCCAGCCTCATTATTATTCTCGAAGAAGAACTAGTGCTTACAATAGCTTTTCAACAATTAGTTTTCAGACATTTCCTCACCATACCAACTTTAATTATCCAAGTCTTAGCTATGATACTTTTGATTCTTTTGGTCTGGATTTCAACTTAGGTAATTTTTATCAAAGTCGTTCTATTGGTTATAATTCTGGTCCCTTAAGAAAATCTATGATGGCAGACGATGCACTCTTGGAAGAGGTCGTTATGCTTGAGGATTCAGATACAAATATAGAAAGTAATTTAGCGGGCAGAGTTGCAGGTGTTGAAATTAGTTCATCGGCACCTGAATCTAAATCTGAACTAGAACCAAAGACAGACAAAGAAGATTTTGATGCTGTTACCATTCGCAAGAACCTACAGGAAACCGCTTTTTTCTTTCCATTATTACAGACCGATAAAGAAGGAAATGTTAGTTTCAATTTCACAACTCCCGAAGCATTGACTCGTTGGAATTTGCAACTTTTGGCACATACCAAAAATTTGGAAAGCACGATAACCAATCTCACTACAGTTACTCAAAAAGAGTTGATGGTAATACCAAATGCACCACGATTTTTACGCGAAGGGGATGAAATAACAATAAGCAGTAAAATTTCTAACCTAACAGAAAAACTACTTTCTGGTCAGGCGAAATTAGAATTGACCAATGCAGTAACTGGTCTAGATATATCAACACAATTGTTAGAGGCTTCTAATACACTAGAGACAACCACTTTTGAAGTTGATGCCATGGGGAATACCCAAGTATCATGGAGATTGAATATTCCAGAAGGGTTGCAATCCGTCCAATATAAAATCCTTGCAAAAGCAGGTGATTTCTCTGATGGCGAGCAAAACATGTTGCCCGTATTGTCAAATAGAACTTTGGTAACAGAAACGTTGCCTATGTGGGTTCGTAGTAACCAAACCAAGACGTTTACACTTGATAAGCTTAGCAATACCTCATCAACTACGTTGAAACACCACAAGCTGACTTTAGAGATGACTTCCAATCCTGCTTGGTATGCAGTGCAGGCACTACCCTACTTAATGGAATATCCGTATGACTGTAATGAACAGACCTTCTCTAGATATTATGCAAATACATTGGCAAGTCATATCGCAAGTAGCAATCCAAGAATTCGTGAAGTGTTTGATCAATGGGCAAACTCAGATGCCTTATTGAGTAATCTAGAAAAGAACGAGGAATTGAAATCCCTATTAATTCAAGAAACACCTTGGCTACGCGATGCACAATCTGAAACCGAACAGAAGAAAAGAATCGGATTATTGTTCAATTTGAACAAGATGAAAAACGAGCAGCAATCTGCTTTAAACAAGCTTACTCAAAATCAGAATTTTAGTGGTGCTTGGTCTTGGTTCAATGGCGGTCCCGATAACAGATACATTACACAGTATATCATTTCGGGGATGGGTCATTTGAATCATTTGGTTACTTCGGCTACGCTCAGCAACCAAAATTTGTCAACTTCGTTCAACTCTGAATCAGAAATGATTGAAAATGCAATTTCATATTTAGATGCTGAGTTTGTGAAAGAGTATGAATATATGAAGAAACACACATCGAATATTAACGATGACCATTTAAGTGCGAATCAAGTCCATTATTTATACATGCGTAGCTTTTTTAAGGATATTAAAACCTCCAAAAAAGTAGATGAGATAACGGAGTACTATTTAAAACAAGCTCAGAAATATTGGACAAAAAGAGGTTTGTATGCACAGGGGATGTTAGCATTGGTGCTACACCGAAAAGATGACGCAAAAACGTCTACTAAAATTCTACGTGCATTAGAAGAAAATAGCATTACCAGTGATGAATTGGGCATGTATTGGAAGAGTAATACCAGCTCATGGTTTTGGTATCAAGCACCTATAGAAACTCAAGCTTTATTGATTGAAGCGTTTTCTGAAATTCGCCCTGCGGATATCGAAACTATAGATAATCTTAAAATATGGTTACTTAAAAATAAACAGACCAATCAATGGAGCACTACTAAGGCTACTACTGAAGCAGTATACGCTTTATTATTACAAGGCAGCGAGTGGTTATCGGTTACCGATGCAGTTGAGGTTTTGGTGGGCGGAGAAAAAATTGACCCGTTAACTTTAGAAGATGTAAAGGTTGAAGCAGGAACCGGCTACTTTAAAACCTCTTGGAACACTACCGAGATCGAACCAAAAATGGGAGAAGTACAAATCCGTAAAAAAGGCAACGGAATTGCTTGGGGAGCTTTGTACTGGCAGTATTTTGAGGACTTGGATAAAATTACAAGTGCTGAGACTCCGTTGAAATTAAAGAAGAAAATATTCTTGAAAAAGAATACTGATTCTGGCGAGGTGATTTCTGAAGTAACCGACAATACTACCTTAAAAGTGGGCGACTTAGTTAAGATAAGAATAGAGCTAAGATCTGACCGCAATATGGAATTCATACACATGAAAGATATGCGTGCTGCCGGTTTTGAGCCTGTAAACGTAATCTCAAGATACAAGTGGCAAGACGGCTTAGGGTATTACGAAAGCACTAAAGATGCAAGCACCAATTTCTTCTTTGACTATTTACCAAAAGGAGTTTATGTATTTGAATATGATGTACGTGTAAATAATGCCGGAGATTTCAGTAATGGTATTACTAATATACAAAGTATGTATGCACCAGAGTTTAGCAGTCATAGTGAAGGAGTTCGTGTTTCGGTGGAGAATTAACGTCATTACAAACAGCGTGAAGTAATCTGTTTATAGGCTGACCAAAAACTCTCTCATAACCAATAACACGCAGATTACCACGTCGCAAAAAGCTCCTCGCAATGGCGAGTTAAAACACAAAAAAAAGGCGCTACAATGTAGCGCCCTTTCGTCTTTTATTTAAAAAATAATCTACCAAATATGTACTCTCTTTTCAGGAGCTAGGTACATGTCGTCACCTTCTTTGATATCAAAAGCATCGTAAAACGCTTGAATGTTTAGTAAAGGTTGTGTTGCTCTAACCATACCCGGAGAGTGTGGATCGGTTTTGATTTGAGTTCTTAAAGCCTCATCTCTACTCTTTGTTCTCCAAACCGTAGCCCAAGACATAAAGAAACGCTGTTCAGCCGTAAAGCCATCAATATCTTCAGGACGACCATTTTCAGCGTAGTATTTCTGAAGTCCGTCATAAGCTCCCAACAATCCGCCTAAGTCACCAATATTCTCACCTAAAGTGAATTTACCGTTTACATAAACATCTGGTAATACCATTACGCTATCGTACTGAACAGCCAATGCATCAGCTCTTTCAGTAAATGCAGCTAAATCAGCATCTGTCCACCAATTCTTTAAATTTCCATCAGCATCGAAACGAGAACCGCTATCATCAAATGCATGAGAAATCTCATGACCGATAACAGCACCAATACCACCATAATTTACAGCTTCATCAGCAGTATAGTTATAGAAAGGTGGTTGTAAAATTGCAGCAGGAAAAACAATCTCGTTATTCAACGGATTAAAATATGCATTTACAGTCTGTGGAGACATTCCCCATTCTGTTTTATCAACAGGCTCACCAATTTCAGAGTAGTTCTTTAACTCTCCCCACTTACTAACAGCGGTCATGTTCTCAAAATAAGACTTGTCCGCAGAAACTTCCATAGTAGAATAATCTTCCCATTTATCTGGATAAGCAATCTTCACGGTGAATTTATCTAACTTTTCAATTGCTTTTGTTTTTGTAGAATCGCTCATCCAATCCAAAACAGAAATACGTTCTTTAAAAGCATCGATTACATTCGCGATCATTAATTCAGCTTTAGCCTTTGCTTCTGGCGGAAATTTAGCATCAACATATAACTGACCTAAAGCTTCACCGACAGTACCGTTTACGGTTGCCAATGCCCTTTCATCTGCAGCACGTTGTTCTTTTGCCCCTCTAAGGTATTTGCTATAAAATTCCCAATCTGCAGTTTCGATATCAGTTGTTAATTTTCCGGCAGCGCTATTAAAGGTATCCCATCTAACCAAAGTTTTGATATCCTCAATCGGAGTAGTTTTTAAAAACTCATCCAAAGCTTCTGTATATCTCAATTGAGTAACCAATAGCGTATCGAACTTTTTTGTAATTCCTAAATCAGAGATAAGTTTTTCTATGTCTATAGTAGACATCATTTTATCAACCTCCGCAATTGTTCTAGGGTTATTGTAGTTTCTAGCATCTCTACGTTCTACTTTATTTAAACGAGGTTCTGCTAACTGCGTTTCTAAAGCTAAAATTTTATCTGCAGCTTTCGTTGCATCAGCTTCAGAATCACCTAATTTCTGTAACATTTTAGAGACGTGCTTTTTGTATTCTTCACGTATTTCTACAGATTTCTCATCTTCTTCTAAATAGAAATCGCGATCAGGCAATCCTAATCCGTTAGCACCCAAATACACAGCATTCATGCTACTATTATTTAAATCTGCACCTGCACCAATATTCAGAAATGGAGAAGACACAGCGGCATTAGTTGCCAATACCGTTTGTAAATCATTTAAATTCTTTACAGAGGCAATCGCTTCAAAGGCTGACGTTAATGGCGTAATACCTGCTTTATTTCTAGCTGCAGTATCTAACTTTGTATCAAAAATAGCCAAAGCTTTCGCTTGGTCGGTATCTGCACCGTAGTTTCCACTCTCTTTTGCAGTAGCCAATATTTTTAATACATCATCATCGGTAGATTTACGAAGTACACTAAACCCACCCCAGCTTGTTCTGTCATCTGGAATTTCGGTGAACTTCATCCAGTTTCCGTTTACGTAGTTATAGAAATCTGACTTTGGATTTTGGGTGGTATCCATATTCGCTAAAACGATACCAGGAATTGTTTCTACTTCAGCAGTAGGTTTAGCTTCCTCTTTACATGAAGCTAGTGCTACCAAACCGGCAGCTAGTAAATAAATCTTTTTCATTTGTGAGTTAGTTTTAAACGTGTCGACCTATAGGACGCTCGTTTTGAGTTTTGTTACAAAAATAACAGGATTTTATTTTCAGCAAGTTTATTTCACTATCAATTTAGAACATTAACATTTGAAATTAAGCTATTTACCGGTTATAGAATCCATCAAAAAACAGAACCACATCTTGTTAACTCATTGAAAGTACCGCTTCACTCATTAGTCATTTTATAAACTCTAGTTCCATTATACTTTAGAGGTATAGAAACTAAAACCAAATATTATGAAAAGCACATTAACTATTGCCGTGAACGAACCATGCAAAGAAAAATTCAGTAATTTTAGTAAAACTGAAAAAGGAGGCTTTTGCCAGAGCTGCGAAAAAGAGGTTATTGATTTTACCAACTTCTCAGATAATGAGCTCATAAATTATTTGAGCGGCGGAAATAAGAAAGCCTGTGGAATGTTCAAGGCATCGCAACTAAAAACATATGAAACCAACTCGTTACAAATTATGAATAATTCTATGTTACATAAGGGAATAGCAATGATGAGTTTTTCTTTATTGGCACTTTGTGCCACTGAGGTTAAAGGTCAAGAAACTGCGAGTATAGAACCGCCAATCGAGGTAGTCTCTACAGATATTATGGGCGATATTTCATATGTTGAAGTAATTCAAAAAAAATATACCGTAACCGGCACCATTGTCGACGAAGCAAATGAACCTTTACCTGGTGTAAATGTGGTTTTGAAAGGAACAACAGTAGGTACCCAAACAGATTTTGACGGTAACTTTGAATTCCCGCAACAATTAGCAGAAAATGATATTTTAGTACTTAGTTTTATAGGTTATGAAACTAAAACATACCAAGTTGCTGCAAGCGCAAATTCTAACATAGACATTAATATAACATTTGATGAATATGATATGGTTTTAATGGGCGATATCGTAATTGAAGGCACGTACTCAAGCAAAAGAAACATATTTCAGAAAATCGGAGGTATTTTTAAATAATGAGAGTTTCCGTACTACTACTCACGCTCTTATTTTCGATAACGAGCTTTGCTCAACGCTCAGATTTTCAAGAAATTGACTTTAAAAAAGCGGACAGTATTGCTCATTATTATAAAGATGCAAGCCTAAAAAACTTACCGGTACTAACCCATAATTTAACCGCATCATTAAAAACCGATATTGAAAAATTTAGGTCGATATACACATGGATCAGTTCTAACATCGCCAATGATTATTCTTCCTACATAAAAATCAGCAATAAAAGAAAGCGATTTGCAAAAGACCGAGAAGCCTTTTTAGATTGGAATACGAGCATTACACCTAAAGTCTTTAAAAGTTTGTTAGAAGACCGAAAAACTGCCTGCACGGGTTATGCGTATTTGGTCAAAGAAATGGCAAATTTAGCAGGATTTAATTGCGATATTGTTGATGGCTACGGACGTACGCCTACTTTACTACTAGAGGAAGATAGCACACCCAACCATTCTTGGAACAGAATTGAGATAAATGACAAATGGTATTTGTGTGATGCTACTTGGTCTGCCGGAGAAACTATTGTTGTAAATGGCACTCCGCTTTTTCAGCAAGATTATTTCGACGGCTATTTTTTAGCTGACCCAAAATTATTTGCAAAAAATCATTTTCCCATTAACAAAGAAGACAAGCAAGATTTAAAAACAGATGCATTTAAAGATTACGTTGCAGGACCGGTTATTTACAAAGAAGCTTTTTTAGCACCAATCATTCCTATTGCCCCAGTAGCAATGCATAACATCCTTCAAAAAGGAGCTTCGGTTACTTTTACATTACAAGTACCAAAAGAATTTGATGGAGATGTTCAGCTTTTATTGAATAAAGGAGGCAGTCAAAAGAACGGAAGCCCGATAGTAACTAAAAAAGAATATGAAATTAGTCTAGCACAACAATTTGAAAAGAAAGGTTTTTACGACGTGCATATTGCAGTTGGCGAACAACTGATTGCAACCTATGTAATTAAAGTAAAATAGCATTATTCTGGCGGGTATTTGCTAAATACCTTATCGACCACAGCTTGTATTTTTTCTGATTTTTCTTGTGGTGTATCACCTTCACGAAACGGACTCTCGCTTATAGCTTGCCATATCAACATATCTTTATTAGAATCAACAAAATCGATCTGTAGCTCTCTCGTCATTTTTGGCCCGCCAACCGGAATGCCTATCGACACTCCACCACCGATACCCCGATTACCACCACCGAGTCCGACACCAACATTATTTGCTGGTTGCGCTTTAAAAACGGTACTTTTTATATTGATAAAAATATCTGGTTCTTCAGCAAACTGGTATCCTTTTTCGCCCAAGGTAGCATCTAAAGCATCCATTAATCTTTTCTCGTCCAATTCACTTAGACCAGTTTCCATATCACCAAAATAATTATAAGTAGCATATGCCGTAAAATCGGTTTGATTATCGTAATCATAATTAACCTTTGCGGCTCCGCAAGAAGTTAAAACTAGTAGCACAACACTAAAAAAAAGGATTCTCATGATATTGACTTTCCTTAAAATTAAAGAAAATAAAAGAGTAAGATACTATTTTATGAAGGTATTCGATTAAGCGTTAAGCATTGCCCAAAGCTTATCTTTCAATTCTACGATACCCATTTGTGCCACAGATGATATAAACATAAAAGGAGTACCATTTAAATCTTTATTCAATTCTTCTCTCATTTCATCCATCAATTCATCATCTAGCATATCACTTTTAGAAATACAGATAAGGCGTTCTTTATCTAACAATTCTGGATTATACCTTCTTAACTCATCGAGTAGAATCTCATACTCCTTGCTAATGTCTTTGCTATCCGCAGGAATTAAAAATAACAAATTAGCATTACGTTCAATATGTCTTAAAAAGTAGTGTCCCAAACCTTTACCTTCAGCAGCACCTTCAATAATACCAGGAATATCTGCCATTACGAAACTCTTGAAATCGCGGTATTCTACAATACCTAAGTTAGGTTTCAAGGTAGTAAACTCGTAATCTGCAATTTTAGGTTTCGCAGAAGTTATTACCGATAACAAAGTTGACTTACCCGCATTAGGGAAACCAACAAGACCAACGTCTGCTAATACTTTTAGTTCTAAAAGAAACTCACCTTCTAGACCGTCCATACCAGGTTGTGCATATCTTGGTGTTTGGTTTGTTGCTGTTCTAAAATGCCAGTTACCACGACCACCCATACCACCTTTCAGCAGAATTTTCTCTTCGCCATGTTCTGTAATTTCAAAAAGCACATCTTTAGTTTCAAAATCTTTAACAACGGTACCTAACGGCACATCTAAATACACGTCTTCGCCATCTGCACCTGTACTTCGACTTTTACTACCGTGCTCACCATGACCGGCTTTAAAATGTTTGGTATATTTAAAGTTGATCAAGGTCCAAAGATTCTCGTTACCCCGAACAATTATATGTCCGCCACGACCACCATCACCACCATCTGGTCCGCCTTTGGTAATAAATTTTTCACGGTGCAAATGCACAGATCCCTTGCCTCCTTTACCAGAAGTCAAACCCACCTTTACATAATCTACAAAATTGCCTTCTGTCATGGTATATTTTTAATTATTCAATAAACCCATTTTTTAGGGTGTACAGCTAGCAAATTGTTTACGAAATAAATGAATATTGCTAGTGGTTGTTCTATAAGCCAAAATCTAAAGAGTCATCTATGTAAAAAACATAAATTAGATAAATTATGGCGATGATTATAAATGTCAAAATAGCAAAACCTACCGTAAGCATGCAACTCTTTAAACCATCTTTAGGTCTTATTACTTCGTCTGGCATAGGTATGTGCTATAATCCGTTTTAGAAATTCTTTACTCTAGATCTTCTATCACCTTTGTTAAACGCTCGGTAATTTCAGCTAAAGTCCCGATTCCGTCTACAGTATAGAACTTATCTTGAGATTCGTAAAACTCCTTAACAGGGGTAGTTTTTACATTATACTCATCAAAACGGTTTCTAATTTTGGCAATATCTTGATCATCACTACGACCACTTACTTTACCACGTTCCAATAGGCGCTCCAATAGAACTTCATCATTGGCTTCTAATGCAATGGTAGCATTGATTTTCATGTCTTTAGACTCCAAAAAATTATCAAGAGCTTCGGCTTGTGCCGCAGTTCTAGGGAAACCGTCAAAAATGAATCCATCTGCATCGGGGTTTTTCTCTACCTCTTCTTGTAACATTTTAATAGTCACCTCATCTGGCACCAAATCTCCCTTATCAATATATGACTTTGCCAAAGTTCCTAAATCCGTTCCGTTTTTAATATTGAATCTAAAAACATCTCCGGTAGAAATATGCTTCAAATTATATTTTTCTTTTAGGAATTCTGCTTGCGTGCCCTTGCCGGCTCCCGGCTTACCAAAGAGTACAAGATTAATCATATGTTTCTGGTTTAGTTGGTATACTTCTTTTAAATTTCTTCCTTGTTCTTTATAATCTAGACCATAACCAACAATAAAATTGTCGGGTATTGCCAAGCCAAAATAGTCAATTGCATATTCACCTTTATACACATCTGGTTTATAAAAAAGACTGGCTATTTTAAATTCTTTCACCTTGGTTTTAGAAAATAAATGCACCAATTTCTGCAAGGTACGCCCTGTATCAATAATATCTTCTAAAATAATAACACTACGCCCTTCAATATTTTCTGGGACATCTAATAATGTCTCTACAATACCCGTAGATGTTAAGCCTTGATAAGAACTAAGTCTTACAAAAGAAACTTCGCAAGGGTGCTCATAGGCTTTCATTAAATCTGAAATGAACATGAATGATCCGTTCAACACACCAACAAAAATGGGTGTTTCATCTTTGTAATCTTCGGCAATTTTATCGGCAACGGTTTTTACGGCCTGTAAAATTTCAGATTCGCTGAGATAAGGTTTAAAAAACTTGTCGTGAATTTGTATCAATTTTCATAAATTATCAAGGTTTGCAAAGATAAGGTATTGCCTTGTGTTTTTGATTAGAAAGGAATTGGTTTCTAAGATTTAACCGTATTTTTGTTGTACTTAAGGCGTTTTCTCAACTGCTAAAAGCTACAATTATATGGATTATTTTTCTTCAGGTTTTAAATTAGGCATTTTAGGTGGCGGTCAACTCGGTAAAATGATGTTGTACGAAACTCGAAAATGGGATATTTACACTAAAGTTCTAGACGCTTCTTCTGAAGCGCCAAGTAGAATGTCATGTAATGAATTCGTAGAAGGCAGTTTATTGGATTTTAATACCGTTTACAATTTTGGCAAAGATGTAGATGTATTGACAATTGAAATTGAAAATGTAAATCTTGATGCTTTAGAAAAATTAGAGGATGAAGGCGTAAAAGTATATCCACAACCAAAAGCATTACGTATAATTCAAAATAAAGCAAAACAAAAATTGTTTTATGTCGATAACGAAATACCCACTGCCGATTTTCAGCGCTTTGCATACTTGAGTGAAATTGAAGATAGTATTGAAAACGGCGGTTTACAATTTCCATTTGTGTGGAAAGTAGCTCGATTTGGGTATGACGGACAAGGAGTAAAAGTGGTTCGCAGTCTTGCCGATTTGAACGGATTACCTACGGGAGAATGCATTACTGAAACTATGATACCTTTTAAAAACGAATTAGCCGTTATTGTTTCTAGAAATGCGGAAGGAGAAATCAAAACTTACCCAGTTGTAGAGATGGAATTTCACCCAGAAGCCAACCAAGTAGAGTATGTAATTTGTCCTGCACGTATAGATGAAAAAGTGGCTGAAAAAGCGAGAGCCTTAGCTTTAAAAGTAGCAGATAAAATAGGACTTACAGGTTTATTGGCTGTAGAGATGTTCCAAACAGTAGATGATAAAATATTGGTCAACGAAGTAGCACCAAGACCACATAACAGTGGGCATTATAGTATAGAAGCTAGTTACACCAATCAGTTTGAACAACATATACGCAGTATTCTAGGTTTACCATTAGGAAACACCGATAGCAAAGTAGCAGGTGTAATGGTAAATCTAGTAGGTGCAGAAGGCCATACCGGTGATGTTGTATATGAAAATATAGAAGAAATTTTAGCAATGGAAGGTGTAACCCCGCATATATACGGAAAGGCACAAACAAGACCATTTCGTAAAATGGGACATGTTACCATCGTAAATAATGATTTAGCAAAAGCAAGAGCCATTGCCGAAAAAGTAAAGGAAACAATTCAAGTGATTTCAAAATAAAAAAAATGAGTAAAGTAGCCGTAGTAATGGGTAGTACAAGTGACATGCCCGTAATGCAAGATGCCATAGATATTTTAAAAGGTTTTGATATAGAGGTAGATGTAGATATTGTATCTGCCCATAGAACACCAGAAAAATTGTTCGATTTCAGCAAAAACGCACACACTAATGGGTATTCTGTAATTATTGCCGGTGCTGGTGGTGCCGCACATTTACCAGGTATGGTTGCTTCTATGTCTCCGTTACCTGTAATCGGAGTTCCTGTAAAAAGTAGTAATTCTATTGATGGATGGGATTCTGTGTTATCTATTCTTCAAATGCCAGGCGGCGTACCAGTTGCTACTGTTGCACTTAATGGCGCAAAAAATGCAGGAATTTTAGCTGCACAAATTATTGGTAGCTCAGACAAATGTGTTTTAGATAAAATTATTCTATATAAAGAAGGTCTGAAGCAAAAGGTAATTGAAGGCGCAAAAGCTGTAAATGGCAAATAGTTAATAAACAACCTCGGAACTTCGACTGAAACGTCGGAGTATTTAAATCTCGATGATCGAGTAAAACTAATTTTAATTTATTTGAGTGGTCTTGAATTTGACTCTTAAACTTGAACTTGAAATATGAATCCATTATTATCCCCTTTTGATACCGCTCCGTTTTCACAAATAAAAAATGAGCATTTTAAGCCTGCATTTTTACAATCTATAGAAGATGCACGAGCGGAAATAGATGCCATTACAGGAAATACAGATGCTCCGACATTTGAAAACACGATAGAAGCATTAGAATTTTCAGGTCAGCAATTAGACCGAATTTCAAGTGTGTTTTTCAACTTGAATTCCGCAGAAACAAATGAGGAAATTCAGAAAATTGCACAAGAAATTTCTCCGTTATTATCAGAATTCGGGAACGATATTACCTTAAACGAAGCGTTATTCAAAAGAGTAAAAGCAGTTTATGACCAAAAGGATGATTTGGACCTTACTATTGAGCAAAACACTCTTTTAGATAAGAAATATAAAAGTTTTAGCCGAAACGGAGCCAATTTATCCGAAGATAATAAGAAGCGTTTACGTGAGATAGATGCAAAACTTGCCAAGTTAAAATTGACTTTTGGCGAGAATGTACTAGCCGAAACCAATAAATATCAATTGCACCTAACGGATGAAGCTGATCTGGACGGATTACCGGAAGGAGAAAAAGAAGCAGCAGCCCAATTGGCTATTTCAAAAGGCAAAGAGGATGGTTGGATGATTACGTTAGATTACCCAAGCTATATTCCTTTTATGAAGTACGCCAAAAATAGGAAGTTAAGAAAAGAACTTTCAATGGCATTTGGCAGTAGAGCATTTCATAACGACAAACTAGACAACCAAGAAAACGTTCTTGATATTGCCAAGTTACGCTTTGAGAGAGCTAACCTATTAGGTTATAAAACACATGCAAATTTTGTTCTAGAAGAACGAATGGCAGAGACGCCTGAGAAAGTACATTCTTTTTTAAATGAATTACTAGCAAAGGCGAAGCCAGCTGCAGAGCGTGAGTTCAAGCAATTAGAAGATTTTGCAAAAAAATTAGATAATATTGACCGCTTAGAAAAATGGGACAGTAGTTTTTATTCTGAAAAATTAAAGCAAGAGTTATTTAACTTAGATGATGAAAAACTGAAGCCCTACTTTAAGCTGGAAAATGTTATAAACGGTGTTTTTAAAGTAGCGGAAAACCTATTCGATTTACAGTTTGAAGAAGTAAACGACATAGATAAATATCATGACGAAGTAAAAACCTATAAAGTTTACGACGCCGATAAAAACTTCATTTCGTTATTCTATGCCGATTTTCACCCAAGAGCAGGTAAAAGAGGTGGCGCTTGGATGACATCTTACAAATCGCAATGGAGGCGTAATGGCGAAAATGTGCGTCCGCATATATCAAACGTTTGCAACTTTACTCCGTCCACGAAAAGCAAACCATCTTTATTAACATTTAACGAGGTTACCACTTTATTTCATGAATTCGGTCACGGTTTGCATGGTATGCTGGCAAACACCACCTACCCTAGCCTATCTGGAACATCTGTATTTTGGGATTTTGTAGAATTACCGAGTCAGGTTTTAGAAAACTGGTGTTATGAAAAAGAAGCATTAGAATTGTTTGCAAAGCATTATGAAACTGGAGAAACCATACCGATGAAACTAGTTGAAAAAATAAAGGAATCGGCCACCTTCCAAGAAGGGATGCAGACCTTACGTCAATTAAGTTTTGGCTTATTAGATATGTCTTGGCACGGAATTGACCCAACAAGTATTACCAATGTAAAAGCACATGAAGACGAAGCATTTAAAGATACTAGTCTATACCCCGAAACACCGGAAACCTGCATGAGTACAGCATTCTCTCATATTTTTCAAGGAGGCTACTCATCTGGCTATTACAGTTACAAATGGGCAGAAGTTTTAGATGCAGATGCTTTTGCTTACTTTAAAGAAGAAGGCATTTTCAATAAAGAAGTTGCAACTAAGTTTAAAGACAATGTACTGTCGCAAGGTGGTACTGAAAACCCTATGACACTTTACAAAAGGTTTAGAGGCGCAGAACCAAAGGTTGAGGCTTTGTTAGAAAGAGCCGGGTTGCTAAACTAGCTTATACTTAAAATTGCATAGCATTTTATTTTAGAATAAAGAAATAGCCTGATATTAACTTATGAATACAATTCAGAATCAATATCAGGTTAAATTTATTCAATAAATAAGAAAATATCTGATTTAATTATTGTTATTATTAACATAATAAGACACCTTAATTTGAATTCAATGTTAAGCCCTCAAAAAACCATATACCGTTTATAATTTTACCTCTATTTATCTGCTTATCAATCCTTTTTAACTTAATATATTCGCTGTATCTCCCTGTTATCTATTTAAAGATTCAAATCCTTCTCACAAATAAAATTTTACTGTATTATATGTGGTTAAATTAATATCAACTAAAAGTGATAAAAAAAATTTAACCCAAAACTAAACGGTATTATGTTTAATAGCCTGTTAAATGCTACGATTAGTAACAATAGTTGCCTAACGGAAAAGATATTTACATTTCAAGAAAGCTACGAACCTTCTATAAATCAATTATTTATTAATTATATTGTAGCTAATTAGCCACAACACAGCTTTACAATCAAAACCTCCCCCGTTTTGTTTTCACATGTTTAATAGTAAACTCTTGAAATGAAATGAGTAAAGAGAACACTCTTCTTCAAACAGACCAAGTTGATGCAGCCATCAACAGCAATACTGATATAGGTATATTCAAATTTGAAGTAGATTCTAATAAGGTATATTGGAACGATGCCTTGAAAGAAATTCATCAAGTACAAAAAACATATATACCCCATACAGATAATATCTACGGAAATTGCAAAGAAGGTACTCTTAAAGAAAATCTTCTAAAAGCACACACACAGGCTTTATTAAACGGAGTTTCATTTGAACTGGAATATGAAGTGTTGACCAGTAAAGGAAATTCTCGTTTTCTAAGCATAGCAACACATGCTTTTAAAAGTGATGCTAAATGCACAAGCTTACATGGTTTCATCACAGACATTACGCATTCTAAAGTGAAAAACATTGAGACTCATTTGTTAAAAAAACAACTAGCCTATGCTGAGAAATTAGCAAATTCAGGCTCCTGGAAATGGGATATAAATTTAGACACGCTGACCTGGTCAGGTAATTTTTACCATATTCTAAATCGCAATAAAGAAAACCCTTTGTCCTTCGATACATTTTTAGAATATGTTCATGAAGAAGATAAAGAAAAAATAGTTGCAAAATTTGACCTAGCCTTAAAAACAAAGCATTTTCCTGATTCAAATTATCGTATCGTATTAAAAGACGGCTCCATCAAAACCATGAAATCTATTGGTGAGGTAATAACCGATACACATGGAAAAGTAATAACAATAATGGGCACCTGCCAAGATATTACCGAAAGCAAAGTAAGAGATCACCAGCTAAAACAAAAAAACAAACAATTACAATTAACTGAAAGCAGTACTGAAGCAGGCACATGGCAATTGAATACAAAAACAGGTGCGTTTAAATGGTCAGAAAATCTATACAAGATAACAGATTTTGAATATGGGGAACCCATGAGTTTCGAAGTTCTTTACGCCAGAATACACCCAGAAGACAAATCGCATGTTGATGAGGCTTTAAAATGTGTACAAAAAAATGGTATAAAGCACACCTTCATTCACCGACTTATCACCAGAAATGGCTGTGTTAGAACACTAGAGATAACTGCAGATCTCGTATCAAATAAAATAAGTAATAGTAAAGAATTAATAGGCACTGCACTCGATATTACCAATAAAGTAAAAATTGAACATGAACTAATAGAAAAAAACCAATTACTTAATTTTACTGAGCATCTAACCACAATGGGTTATTGGAGATATAAACCCGAAACAAATGATGTTTTTTGGTCAGACAACCTTTTTCAAATTTTCGACCAACCAAAAACCGATAAATTATCATTTAGTTCGTATTTCAATAAAGTTCACCCAGATGACAAAGCATTTGTAAAAGAAAAAATAGACCAATCTATTACTGATCATCAATTTTATGACTTTACACATAGAATTATTCATCGTAATAACTCTATAAAAATTATTCAAATTATCGGTAAGGTAACGATAAACGAAAATGATGGTTCGCAAGAATTACTGGGAACATGCCTCGATATTACAGAAAATGAATCTAGAGAGTTTGAACTTACAAAAAAAAATCAACAGCTAAACTTTGCCGAAAAATTGGCTATGATAGGGTATTGGCAATGGGACACACCTACAAACAAAGTGTATTGGTCAGATAACTTACACGCTATATACGGTCATGACAAAAGTGACGATTTAACCTTTGAAACTTACATTAGCTATATACATGATGAAGATAGAGAAAGGGTAGTTTCTAGCCTAGAAAACGCCATGTTAACTGGCAAATTCCCTGAATCAACTTATAAAATTCAATTAAACGATGGTAGTGTAAAAACTATTAAAACTGTAGGTCAAATAGATCGTAATAACCAAGGTGAAGTATTAAAAATGTCTGGCACGTGCCAAGATATAACTGAGGTAAAAAGAAAAGAATTAGAATTATTACAAAAAAATGATCAATTTAATTTTGCAGAAAAAATAGCGAATATTGGTTCTTGGCAGTGGAACCCAAAAACTAAAGAAATTAAATGGTCAGACAACCATTACAGAATTTATGAATTTGAAATTGGCTGTTCATTACATATAGAAACCATACTCTCTCGCATTCACCCAGAAGATATCAGGGTCGTTCAAGAGTTAAAAAACCAAATTTTTATTGATAAGAAGTTTGAAAAAATAATATTCCGTTTAAAATTAAATAACGAAACAACTAAAACGGTAGAGGTTATAGGTCAAGCTATTACTGATCAAGAAGGTAATATTATCTTATTTAAAGGCACTAGCCAAGACATTACAAGCCGTGTAAAAGCAGAACAACTAATTAAAGAGAAAAACCAATTACTCTCTTTTACCGAAGAAATGGCACTAATGGGGTCTTGGCAATGGAACCCGAATACAGGCACGTCTAATTGGTCAGACAATCTGTACAAGATTTATGATATAGAGCCGGGCCATCCAATAGATATGGATTTATTTTTATCAAGAGTACATACAGATGATACTAATAGGATAAAAAAAGAATTAGAGACCATTGTTAAAGCTAAAACCAGCAAAACTATACTGTCATTCCGAATTGTTTTAACCAATGGAAACATTCGTTCTATTGAGCTTTTAGCAGAGGTTATAAAAGACCGACAAGGAAATATATTAGAAATGATAGGTACCGCACAAGACGTTACAGATCGCATAAGAAGAGAACAAGATTTAATAGAAAAAAACCAACTTTTAAATTTTGCCGAGCAACTATCTAGCCTTGGGCATTGGAAATGGGATATTGTGAACGACATAATGGAAAAGTCGGCAAACCTGTTGAAAATTTTGGATTTTAATAAAAATACGCACTTAGATTTTAAAACCTATTTAGATAGGGTACACCCAGATGACAGAGACAAGGTCATTTCTGAAATTGAAAAAATTCTTGACTCTAAAAACTTTGATAAATTTCAACACAGAATAATTAGAGATAACGGTAACATAAGAACTATAGAAATTATTGGCGCCGTGTTACTAAATGAAGCAGGTGATGTTGTTGAACTTATTGGATCAAGTCAAGATATTACTGAACAGGTAGAAGCTCAGCAAAAAATCATAAAAGCAAATAAAAATTTAGAAGAATCAACAATCATTTTGACTTCCAAAAATGAACAATTAGCAGAATTTAATCATATTACATCTCATAATTTAAGGTCTCCTGTTAGTAATTTAAATGCATTGCTCGGTTTATTTAAAAATTCAGAGAGCGAAAGTAAAAAAGTAGAAATTTTTGAAAAATTCGAAATTGTAATACATCATTTAACAGAAACACTAAATACCCTGATCGAAACCATAACAGTTAAACACAACGCTGGCGGGATCAAAGAAAACCTTTACTTTGAACAAACCTTAAGCAAAACAAAAGAGATCCTAGCTGCTGAAATAATGAATACAGGTGCCATTATAAAATATGATTTTTCTAAAATTGAAAACGTACTGTATAACCCCATATATTTGGAAAGTGTATTTCTAAATCTAATTAGTAATTCTTTAAAATATAAAGCTCCTGACAGAGCACCCGAAATTTTAATAATTTCGAATGTGGTAAATGGAAAAACAACTTTAGAATTTAAGGATAACGGATTAGGTATAGACATGAAAAATTACGGTGATAAATTATTCGGACTTAATAAAGTATTTCATAAACACCCAGATGCAAGGGGGGTTGGTTTATTTTTAACCAAAGCACAAATAGTAGCAATGAACGGCTCAATTTCGGCGGAAAGTGAAGTTAATGTGGGCACCACATTTTTCATCACCTTAAACTAATAAATAGATGGACAAAAGTATAAATGTTTGCATAATAGATGATGATGAAGTTTTTCAATACACCATACTTCATACATTAGAGGCCCATAAATCTGTTGGTAACATAATGCCATTTACAGATGGTGCCGAAGCTATGACCTTTTTTAATGAAAACTTAGACAATCTTGACAAATTACCAGATGTCATTTTTTTAGATGTAAATATGCCGGTAATGGACGGGTATAGATTTATGGATGAATACACTAAAATAATACCCGAAGTTGTCAAGAAAATAACCATTTACATCTTATCCTCTTCAGTAGATTTAGTAGATTTTGAAAAGACGAAAAATATAAAAGAGGTATCAGATTATATTATTAAACCTATACGAGAACCTCAGTTGACAAAAATTCTGGCTGAATTGGTAATGAATAAAAATTAATAGGGGGATTAAAATGCTCTTCTAAATTATTTTTTAGCCAAATATGCATCATAGCCACCTTCTAAATCCACTACATTTTTAAATCCGAGTTCGAGAAGTCTTGCTTGAGACTTTAAGCTTCTACCGCCTTTTTTACAATAAACATAAATCTTTTTGGTTTTATCGAGTGATGCTACTTTTTGGTTGAACTCGCTTGACAACCAATTCATATTCAGAGCTCCATTAATACAACCAGCAGCATATTCTTCTGGTGTTCTTACATCAAGTAATATTGCTTTTGTTTCATCGAAGCCTTCAAATTCAACAATTGGTTGCGATACTATTTGCGCCAAAACAAAATGTGAGCTAAGTATCAAAACGAAAAAAAGTATATTCTTCATTACATAAGTGTTTATACTCAAAAGTAATCATAATACACAAAATTAAATTACTTTTGAAGAGCAGATTATAAAATGGAAACAAACAGCCTAAATCCTGATAAATGGGTAGATCTCTATGCAGACTACCTCTTCAATTACGCCGTAACAAGAGTAAGTGATACAGAAATCGCGAAAGATCTTGTTCAAGATACTTTTATAGCGGGATTAAAATCTGCAAAAAATTTCAAAGGCGATGCAGCAGAACGCACGTGGTTAATAGCCATATTAAAACGTAAGGTAATTGACCACTACCGCAAAATAAATTCAAAAAAAGGCAAGGCAGAGGTTCGCATGAGTTACAGTTCGCAAACAGACGCTGAAGGTGATTGGTTAGAAGAGCGTATTGCCGATCCTAATAGCAATTTTGAAAATGACGCTCTTGAAAATGAAGAATTAGGTCTTGCGATTCAAAACTGCATATCAAAATTACCTAAAAAGCAAGCTCAGGTTTTTACCATGAAAACTATTGAAGGCATGGAAACTGAAGATATTTGTAATGCATTAGGAATAAATGCGTCTAACCTCTGGGTAATGATACATAGGGCCAGAACAGGCTTAATGGGTTGTTTAAATCAAAATTGGTTTTAGTTATGATGATTTCATGTGAAAAGGCAGCAAATATTTGTGATAAAGCACAATACAAAGAAGCTACGGGTTGGGAAAAAATAAAATTAAAGTTTCACTTACTATTATGTAAAACCTGTGCAAAGCACAGCAAAGACAATACGAAATTAACATCGCTTTGCAATCAAGCACGACTAGCTGTATTGTCTGATGAGGAAAAAAAGAAAATGAAAGAAACTTTTTCTAAAGCAAAATAATACACTTTTTACTTACTATAAAAAACAACCACCAAAGCAACGGAATTGCCTCTACCCAAAAAGAGGAAAAATATTTCTTTTGGTTTAATTTCGTCTTATAAATCACTATCAATAAAACTAAGAACAGCATTGTTTTGACTAAAATGTGTGTACTATCTAAATCTGTTTTTAGAAAGGTGATTAAGTAGAATAGAATTGTCCACCCGTAACCAATCATTTTCGCCCCTTTTACCCCTACTCGTTGTGGTAATGTTTTCAATTCATCATTATCATATTTCAGATCTCGTATTTCAAAAGGTACCAATAGTATCAGTACAAAAAGAAAACGTTGAAAAGTTTCTATCTTCACATTCCAAGAGATAGTATCTAATTGAGATATTGCGGGTAAAATTACCGTTGTACCTGCCCAAACTGCGGCAACTATTAATATTTTTAATCCGCTAAAGCTTCTAAAATTCTTATTCTTCGGCAAAACAGGTAACGCATACAATCCGGTAATAGCCGCTAAAATCAATAATCCTACAAATACTCTTTCCGAAAGAAAAAACAATTGATAACCTGCAACAAGAAGGCATCCAAAACTAAAAAATTGTATGTTTTTTTGATACGTATTGGCAACAAGAATATATTTCTCGGCCTCAACTCCGAATTTCACAAAATTATAACAGCTTATCGACCCGAAAAAAATAAAAAAATAAAGCTCAAGAGGCACATTTATGTTTAAGGTAAGTGCAGTTACATGTACCAAACTAAAGATACCTAAGGCAACGTGTATACTGGCATCGAGATAAAAATCAAATATCTTGTTGATTAAGCTCATTAAACAAAAGTAGCTAAAGTGTTTATAACCTTTAGCTTTGGTTAAAAACTTTCAATAGTTGAACAACTTACAACCCTAATTTAAACACATAAAAGTGGTAATTTTACACATTATATAACAATTAGTATCTATGAAGACTGACGTGTTTGCTCTGCGCCATATCGGCATTAGGGAAGAAGATTTAAATACCATGTTCAACACTGTCGGTGTTGAAAATTTGGAACAACTAATTAGTGAGACCATACCGGATCATATTCGCCTAAAGCAGCCTTTGAAATTAGATGCGCCTATGAGTGAGCATAAATTTCTTGCACACACCGAGGCTTTATCTAAAAAGAATAAAGTTTTTAGAACTTATATTGGTTTAGGTTATCATGAAAGTTTGACCCCTTCGGTAATTAAAAGAAATATTCTCGAAAATCCGGGATGGTATACCGCCTATACTCCGTATCAAGCAGAAATAGCACAAGGTAGACTAGAAGCGCTATTAAATTTCCAAACCATAGTTGCCGATTTAACAGGTATGGAATTGGCCAATGCTTCGCTACTTGACGAAAGTACGGCAGCAGCCGAGGCAATGACAATGCTTTTTGATGTAAGAAGTCGAGATCAAAAGAAGAACGATGTAGTAAAATTCTTTGTATCAGAAGAAATATTACCACAAACGTTATCGCTTTTAAAAACCCGTTCTATTCCTTTAGGTATAGAGTTGGTGGTTGGCAATCATGAAGAGTTTGATTTTGGTACTGATTTTTACGGTGTATTATTACAATACCCGGGCAAATATGGACAAGTATATGACTACTCCAGTTTTGTCGCTAAAGCAAAAGAAAATGATATTAAAGTTGCGGTAGCCGCTGATATCATGAGTTTGGTTTTATTGACCCCACCGGGCGATTTCGGTGTAGATGTAGTTGTCGGTACTACCCAGCGTTTCGGAATTCCGTTAGGTTATGGTGGTCCGCATGCAGCTTTCTTTGCCACTAAAGATGAATATAAAAGAAGTATACCTGGTAGAATAATCGGTCTTACAAAAGACACCGATGGCAAACCTGCATTACGTATGGCATTGCAGACCAGAGAGCAACATATTAAAAGAGACAAGGCAACCTCTAACATTTGTACAGCTCAAGTCTTATTGGCTGTAATGGCAGGTATGTATGGCGTATATCACGGCCCGAAAGGCCTTACCTATATCGCAACTAAAATTCATTCCACGGCCGTTACTTTGGCTGATGCTCTTGAAAATTTAGGGCTATACCAACTAAATACTGCCTATTTCGATACTATAACGGTAAAAGCAAATTCAAGTAAAGTACGCCCAATTGCAGAAGCAAATGAAGTTAATTTTTGCTACGTAGATAATGAAACTATTTCAATAGCTATAAACGAAGCGACATCGTTAGAAGACTTAAATCAGATTATTGCCATTTTCTCTGAAGCACTTGGCAAAACTGCATCTGAGGTTAGCAGTTTATTGAATTCAACTTCAATACCAGAAAATAATCAACGTACTACTACTTTCATGGAAAATAAGGTATTTAACTCTTACCATTCAGAGACAGAGTTAATGCGTTATATTAAAAAGTTGGAGCGTAAAGATTTAGCTTTAAACCATAGCATGATTTCACTAGGTAGCTGTACCATGAAATTGAATGCCGCAAGTGAAATGTTGCCATTAAGCTCATCGAACTGGGGAAACATTCATCCATTTGTACCAGTTCAACAAGCAGAAGGCTATCAAATTATTTTACGCGAATTGGCAAAAGACCTTTCTACAATCACTGGTTTCGCAGATACTTCGTTACAACCAAATTCTGGTGCACAAGGTGAATATGCAGGGTTGATGGTTATTAGAGCATACCATGAATCTAGAGGGGAATCTCATAGAAACATATGCTTGATTCCTTCATCAGCACACGGTACCAACCCAGCTTCTGCTGTTATGGCAGGTATGAAGGTTGTGGTAACAAAAACTGATGAAAAAGGAAATATCGATGTTGCCGATTTAGAAGAAAAAGCATTATTACATTCAGACAACTTGGCTGCGTTAATGATCACATACCCATCTACACATGGCGTATTCGAATCATCGATAAAGAAAATCACACAATTAATTCATGATCACGGTGGTCAAGTTTATATGGATGGTGCAAACATGAATGCACAAGTTGGCTTAACGAACCCGGCTACTATTGGCGCAGACGTTTGTCACCTAAACTTACATAAAACATTCGCTATACCACATGGAGGTGGCGGACCAGGTGTAGGACCAATATGCGTGGCACCACAACTTGTACCATTTCTACCAAGCAACCCAGTAATAAAAACCGGCGGCAAAGATGCCATAACCGCAATTTCAGCAGCACCATGGGGAAGCTCATTGGTATGCCTTATTTCTTACGGATATATTAAAATGCTGGGTGAATATGGCTTAACACATTCTACAAAAATTGCCATACTGAACGCCAATTATATTAAGCACAAACTTGAAGGTAAGTTCGATGTTTTGTATACAGGTGAAAAAGGTAGAGCAGCCCACGAAATGATATTGGACTGTAGACCATTTAAACAAAATGGAATTGAGGTGACCGATATTGCCAAACGACTTATGGACTATGGTTTTCACGCACCAACCGTATCCTTTCCTGTTGCAGGAACGGTGATGATAGAACCAACGGAAAGTGAAAACTTAGCAGAGCTAGATAGATTCTGTGAAGCTATGGTATCTATTCGAGCAGAGATAGATGAATCTAAAACTGACGAACCAAACAATGTACTTAAGAATGCACCGCATACTTTAGAAATGGCCACAACAGATGATTGGCAATTACCGTACTCAAGACAAAAAGCAACTTTCCCGTTACCATATATTGCCGAAAATAAATTTTGGCCTACGGTACGTAGAGTTGACGATGCTTATGGAGACCGTAATTTAATTTGCACATGCGCACCAATTGAAGCGTATATGGAAGCTGAATAAACCCTCTAAACCTATACTAGCAAGCCTTTTCGAGAAATCGAAAAGGCTTTTTTAATGAAGCTTACTTTCAACAATCTTCATTGAGCATCGTAAATTTTACTATGCATGCATATTATATTTTAACAATTTGCTTAAATTCGGTTACAATTCAATTATTAAAAATGAGCATATCAATTACGGGAACAGGAAGCTATATACCTGAATTAAAAGTTACCAATAAAGATTTCAATAATCATAATTTTCTAAATTTAGACGGAACTACTTTTAAACATAATAATGAGGTCATTATTGAAAAGTTCAAAGCTATTACCGGTATAGAAGAAAGAAGATATGCTCCCCAAGAATACACCACATCTAACTTGGCTTTTTTCGCTGCTGAAAAGGCAATTGAAAATGCTAGCATAGACAAAGAAACATTAGACTATATTATTGTTGCCCATAATTTTGGGGACTTAAAAGACGGGTATATTCAAGGCGATACATTACCTAGTTTAGCTACTAGAGTAAAACACCAATTACAGATTAAGAATCCGAAGTGTGTTGCTTACGATTTAATCTTTGGCTGCCCAGGTTGGCTCGAAGGTATGATACAAGCCAATGCTTTTATTAAGAGTGGTATTGCAAAAAGATGCTTGGTTATTGGTGCTGAAACCTTATCAAGAATAGTAGATGATTTCGACCGCGATTCTATGATATATTCTGATGGCGCTGGTGCTGCGGTGGTTGAAAAATCTGATGATGGTGGCGAAATAATAGCACACGAGTCTGCTACTTACGCTAATGATGAAGCTAATTTTCTATTTTTCGGAGAAACCTATGACAAGGACGATGAAAAAAAGAAATTCTACATTAAAATGCATGGTAGAAAAATATATGAATTTGCGGTTACCAATGTTCCTGCGGCGATGGCATCATGTCTAGACGATAGTGGTATTAACATTGACGAAGTAAAAAAGATATTTATTCACCAAGCCAATGAAAAAATGGATGAGGCAATCGTAAAACGCTTCTACAAAATTTACGGTAAAGAAATGCCAGAAGGTGTTATGCCAATGAGTATTTCAAAGTTAGGCAATAGCTCTGTAGCGACCATACCCACGTTATACGACCTAGTAAAAAACGGGAAATTAGAAAATCAGGAAATTAAAAAGGGAGATGTTGTTATATTTGCTAGTGTTGGCGCCGGAATGAACGTCAATGCAATGGTATACAGAATCTAAACATGTACGAAAACAGCTTTCCAAACAAACGATATAAGCATACACTTCATTTTTTACGCAAACATATTACCACCGACGAATCAATTTTAGATTTAGGTGTCGATAATCCATTCGCCAAAATAATGAAAGAAGACGGTTATTCTGTTGCGAATACCGAAGGTGAAGATTTAGATATCGATTATGGCACAGTAACTAATACTGACGCTGAAGTAATTACTGCATTCGAAATTTTTGAACATCTTTTAGCTCCGCTAAACTTATTATCTAATACCAAGGCTACTAAATTAGTTGCCAGCATACCGCTAAAATTATGGTTTTCCCCTGCTTACAGAAGTAAAACTGATAAATGGGATAGACATTACCATGAGTTTGAAGATTGGCAATTCGATTGGTTATTAGAGAAAGCAGGTTGGGTAATTCAAGATTCTCAGAAATGGGCTCATCCTGTTAAAAAAATAGGGTTTAGACCTTTTCTACGATTATTCACCCCAAGGTATTATATAGTTTACGCTACCAGAAAATAAGAGACTATAATTCATATGAATTACTACATAGTTATTCCTATACACAACGAAGAGGCTTTTTTAAAAAGCACCTTAGACTCTATTTTACTTCAGACGTTAGCCGCAAAACAGGTTATTCTAGTTAATGATAATTCTACCGATGGTACAGAAAACATCATAGATGAATACTGTACAACGAGCAACCTGTTTAAAAAGGTAAACACTACTTCGTCTACACAGCATATGCCCGGCAGTAAAGTCATTAATGCGTTTAATAAGGGACTTGAATTATTAGACGACAACTATGATTTTATTGTAAAATTAGATGCAGATATTATTCTACCGTTGAATTACTTTGATGTTATTAGTCAGCACTTCAAAAAAAATCAAAATTTAGGCATTTGTGGTGGATTCATTTACGAACAGAATAATGCTAAAGAATGGATTTTAAATCACCCGATGGACAAAAACCATGTTAGAGGTGCCATCAAAGCCTATTCTAAAGCTTGTTTTAAAGCAATAGGAGGATTGAAGAACGCAATGGGATGGGACACTGTAGATGAGCTCTTAGCTCAGTTTAACGGCTACTCATTACAAACAGATGCAACACTTAAAGTAAAACATCTCAGACCTACAGGAAGGGCATATAACGCAAAAGCGAAAAGGTTACAAGGTAAAGCAATGTACACGATGCGTTATGGATTCGTGATCACCTGTATTGCTTCTATGAAAATGGCAATGAAAAATAAATCTGTAAAATCATTCTGGAACAATATGTCTGGGTACATACAAGCCAGTCGAAACAAAACCTCTTACCTGGTAACTGAAGAAGAAGGCAAGTTCATCAAAAATCTACGTTGGACGAATATTAAAAGAAAAATAAAAGCATAAAAAAAGCCATCTAAATAGATGGCTTTTCTTTTATACTATAAGGCTCTAATTAAAAACCTAATTGTTTTTTAACATCGGCTAAAAGGTCTTTACCTTTTGCTACGATTAGACCACCACCCGCTTGCGCATCGATAACGTAGTCAAAACCTTGTGCAGCTGCAACTTTTTCAATAGCCGCTTTAGCTTTTTCAGAAATAGGAGCGAATAACTCACCTTGCTTCTTTTGGAATTCTTGTTGTGCAGCTTGCTGCGCCTCACCAATATTCTTTTCGTAACCTTGTAATTCTATAGCTCTTTTTTCATTCTCTTCTTTAGACTTAGAGGCCGCTTCGTTTTGGTACTGTGTGTACTTATTACGCAATTCTGTCATTGAAGCTTGAATGTCTGCATTGTAAGTTTCTTGCAATTTCTTAAGTTCAGCTTCTGCAGATTTCATTTCTGGCATTGCTGATAATAATTGAGTAACGTCTATATGAGCTACCTTACTTTGGGCATTTACAAAACTTGTTGTTGCTACGAACAACAATAAGGCTACCGCAATTTGTTTTACTTGTTTCATGAGTGTAATTTTAATTCTAATTGAGTGTTAATTTTTATGGTCGTTAAACCTATTTAAATAGTACCGTTGTTATCATCTTTTTCGGTATCGCTATTTCTCTCTTTTAATTTTTCTTGCTTCTTAGCTTCGCGCTCCTCTAACAATTTCTTTCTTCTCTCTTCGTACGCTTTTTTACGCTCTTCTCGCAATTTCAGTTGTTCGGCTTTCGTATCGGCCGCACTTTTCGCTCTAGTTTCTGCTGCTTGGGCCGCTTTATCTAAACGATCCTGTAATGCCTCACTAACCACTTCTTCATCTTCGCCTTCAAAATCATCTAATCTACTAAGATCTTCTGATTTTTTTGTTGGTTTGCTAGTTTTTCTTGTTCTAGCAATACCTCTTAATACCAAATCACTGATATCATGTCTTTTTTCAGAATACAACATTACAACATCCGCAGATTTATCAAAAATAAAATCATACTTTTTATTCGTGCCAATTGATTGTACTTCATTGAACACTTGATCCTGAATTGGCTGTATGAGCCTGCGCTTCTGTAACACTAAATCCCCTTGAGGACCAAAACGATCTTGTTGATACTCGATCATTTCTCGTTCTAAAATTTGAATCTCCTCTTCGCGCTCAGCAATTAGCTCTGGAGTCAATAGCACTTTCTCTGCCATTAAATCTTTCTTCATTTGCTCCACTATACTTTGCTTCTGCTCTACTTCAACCTTCCAACGTTGTACTTTAGTTTCTAACTGTTCGGTCGCTTCTCTGTACTCATCTACATTCTGTAAAATGTACTCCATATCTACGTAGGCCATTCTTACCCCTCTTTGGGCAAAACCCTGTATTGTCATAAAGATGACCGAAACTACTAATAGAACTTTTGTTTTTGTACTCATTGTTAATGTCGTTTAATCCTATAGAAAATATCGTGCCAAAATTACTAAATCTTTTAAAATTAAAGGATTAGCACTAAGCACGATTTTAATAATTCAATGAAAATTAAAACTGTTGACCAATAATGAAGTGTGTTTGCCATCCGCTTGGACCTTGCCCAGCAGATTGTGGCCTAAGATCCTCATCGAATCCGTATCCAAAATCAATACCCAACAAACCAAATGCTGGCATAAAGATTCGCAGCCCCACACCGGCCGATCGTTTTAATTCAAACGGATTAAAGTCCTGAAAATTGTTGAACGAATTACCACCCTCTAAAAATGCCAGTCCGTAAATAGATGCCGAGGGCTTTAAGGTTAATGGGTAACGTAATTCTAATGAGAATTTATTGTAAATCAATGCACCATCTGGTGTATTAGATCCATTTGCATAAGGCGTTATTGATTGATTATCGTACCCTCTAAGTTGTACAACATCTCTACCATCTAATGTAAAATTACCTAAACCGTCACCACCCACATAAAATCTTTCGAAAGGCACATTACCAACTGCACTGTTATAACTACCCAAAAAGCCAAATTCAGCATTTGTCTTCAATACCAATTTATCTACTAACGTAGTATACCAATCTCCTTTAAATTTAACTTTATAATATTCAAGTAATCTAAAACGCTCTTGATCAATAGACGACAATTCAGCTTGATCAGTAGTACTTAAAGCACCACCCTGAGCATTTTTTAAATCTTCAAGTTCTTCAGATCTATTCTTTAATGCTCTAAAATCTTTATTACTGAATAACGACCAAGGTGGTGTAAATTTAGCAGATAATTCAAATGTAGATCCAGACATCGGAAAAATACGACTAGGTCCTTGAGAACTTCTTGAAATACCAAAGGTATAAGCTACAGAATTTGCCTTACCATCTCCAAAGTTAAATAGACCGATGTTGTAGTTTCTAAAATCATATAATTGATAACTCAGTGAATGAGAAATGGTAAAGAAATCATCTGGCCATTGTACACGTTTTGCCAAACCAGCTGTGATACCTGTTATAGAAAATTGTTGATCTTTATCTACCTCAATGTTACCGTTATTACCATACGTAGCATTAAATTGTTGTGTTCTAGACATACTTAAGTTAAAACGTACCGGCTTTTTGCCTCCTAACCATGGCTCGGCAAAATTTAAACTGTATACTCTGTAAGTACGACTTGCCTGTAAACGAAGTGCAAAGGTTTGACCGTCACCCATAGGCACTGGCTTATACTTCTCACCTTTAAATAAATTCTGTATAGAGAAGTTACTAAAAGACAACCCTAATGTACCTATGAAGCCACCGCCACCATAACCACCTTGTAATTCTATTTGGCTAGATCCAGATTCTACCAAATTCCATGCTAAATCAACAGTACCTTCATTAGGGTTTGCGTTTAAAACATCTGGTGTAATCTGTTCTGCATCGAAAAAGCCAAGCTGACCTAATTCACGAATAGTTCTAATAATATCAGCTTTATTATACTTTTGACCTGGTCTTGTACGAAGTTCACGATAGATAACGTGGTCATTCGTTTTATCGTTACCAGAAACGGTAACATGATCCAAGAACGTTTCTTTACCTTCTATAATTCTTATTTCAAAATCAATAGTATCATTAGCAGCTGAAATCTCTACTGGGTTAATCGTAGAAAACAAATATCCGTTATTTTGATAAAGACTTGTAACATCAGTTGGGTCTGGCTTAGAATTATCTGCAATTCTTTCGCGTAATAATACTCCATTATAAGTATCACCTTTTTTAATACCTAAAACTTGATTTAATTGACGATCCGTATAAACCGTGTTACCTACAAAGTCGATATTACCAAAATAGTACTTATCGCCTTCTTCAACTTTTATTTTGATATCGATGTTATTTTCATCGACCTTAATAATAGAATCAGAAATTACCCTTGCATCTCGGTATCCATTTTCAGCAAATTTATCAACCAATAGCCCAAGATCCTCTTCGTAATCTTCTTGAATGTATTTAGATTTTTTCCAGAAACGACCAAATTTCTTCTGCTTTGTGCTCTTTAAAGCCTTACGTAATTTCTTATCGGCTAACTGCTCGTTACCTTCAAAAATAATGTCACGAATTTTAACCTTATCACCTTTATCAACATTTACCACCATACTTTGAGTATTGGTATCGGTAGTGTCTTTAGCAGTTGCAATGGTTACATTAGCATTTAAATACCCTTGCTTCTTATACTTGTTGGCAATGTAGTTCTTAGAATTAGAAATTAAACTTTCGGTGATTTTTTTTCCTTTCTTAAGATCTGTATCCTTAATTAGTCCTTCGATTTTACCTTTTTTAACACCGTAAAATTTTACATTAGTTAAAGTTGGCCTTTCGATAATATTAAGTTCTAAGAAAACGGTGTTTTCTTCTATGTTAGTTATAAAAAACTCAATCTCGCTAAAAAGCTCAAGACCCCATAATTTCTTAATAACCTCGCTAATTTGCTCTCCTGGCAAAGTAATAGGTTGCCCTACTCTAAGACCGGTATACGTTTTAACGGTTTGTTCATTATAGCTCTGCAGTCCGGTAACATCTAATCCTCCTAAAATATAACTTTTTCCGTCCTCATAGGAAGCATCCTGTGCGGCGGCAATAAAGGTGGTTAAAAATAAAAGGGTAGTTAAAAAGTGGTTCAAGGATATGAACCTAGCCATATCTTTAAGTGAGTTGTTCGCTTGTTTTTCCAAATCTTCGTTCTCTGTTCTGGTAATTTTTTATGGCTTCCACCAAGTGGTGCTCTCTAAAATCAGGCCAATATACGTCAATAAAATATAACTCTGCATAGGCTATTTGCCATAATAGAAAATTGCTGATCCGATGTTCTCCACTAGTACGGATAAGCAAATCTACGTCTGGTAAATCATGCGTGTAAAGATGGCTATTAATAATTTCTTGGTCAATGTTTTCAATTGAAATTATATTATTTTTAACTTTGGCACTTATCTCTTTTACCATAGACTGCAGCTCTTCGCGTGCACCATAACTCAAAGCCAAAGTCAACGTCATGCCTGTGTTTTGCTTAGTTTGATCCATTACTTCGACCAATTCCTTAAACGCTTTAGATGGCAGTGCATCTATATTACCGATGGTATTTAAACGAATGTTGTTTTTGTTAAAAGTTTTAAGTTCTTTCTTTAATGAAGACACCAATAAGCGCATAAGGGTTTGCACTTCTATCTTTGGTCTGTTCCAATTTTCTGTAGAAAACGTATATAATGTTAGGTAATCAATCTTTAGCTGAACACATTGTTCAACAATAATTCTGACAGTTTTTACACCATGTTCGTGACCAAAAACTCTTAATTTACCACGTTCTTTTGCCCACCTACCATTACCGTCCATGATAATAGCAAGGTGCTTTGGAACATTCAGTTTGTCAATATCGTTTATATCACTCATCTTAAAATTTACTCAAAACAATCCATACAAGGTTTTCTGCCAAAGGTATACGTTAGTGTTAAACCAGAAAAAACATACCAGTCATCACTAAAAATATTACCGAATTGAAATTCTTCAAAGTTAGAACCCTCAGGATTACTGCCATCTAGGTTATCTGTAAAGGTATATCTAGCACCAATTTCGCCCCCAAAAATAAGAAACTGATTGATACGATACTTAAAACCTACGGTCATTGGCACTGCAAAACTACCTTCTTTTTGATTGATATCTTGAAGAATACCACCATTAAAGTACTGATAATCATACCTAAAATACGTAAGACCCGTATATAAATAGGGAGTAAAAGCTGGCCCGAGTTTGTGTAAATTATATTCTACAAAGTTAAATTCTAGACCAACAGAACCTTCTAAAATAGAGTTATCTACTACGTACCCCCTTTGTTGTCTTGCCGTAGAATTAGATTTAGTATCATCGGCAGTAAATTTACCATATGTTAAACTACCACGCCATGCATACCTTTTACTTATGTTCCATTTAAACAATCCGCCAAAAGCAATATTAGACGGCAAAAGATAATCTGTTCTACCAACATCACTAATAGTATTGGCACCACCCGCAAAAATACCTACTTCATACGTCTGCGCCTGCAAACCCGAAAGTAAAAAAAGCAATACTAATAACGTTATATAACGCATAAAATAGATTTTATAATTATTGCAGTTATCATATTGAATATTGAAAAAGCAATAATTTTTATGTTCTCAAAAGATAAACAGTGATTAAAGACAATTATTGTTTGAAAGTGGGCTCAATTTCGCCTATCCTCACCCCAAAGCAGCTTATTCCTAAGGGTCTTTAAAAAACTTTCTGAAGTATATTCTATCATTTTAATGGTATAAGGAGCCTTACTAATAGTGATTTCCTCTCCATTTTCTAAAGATGCTATTCTCGAATCTAAAGAAACCAAGTGGTTTTCTTCTCTACCAGATACTTTTAAACGTATTACGGTATCATCTGAAATTACCAATGGTCTCGCATTTAAATTGTGTGGAGCAATTGGTGTCAACACCAAAGATTTAGCAGTAGGCACAATTACTGGCCCACCACAACTTAAAGAATACCCCGTTGAGCCAGTTGGGGTAGATATTATTAATCCGTCTGCCCAATAAGACGTTAAGTACTCGTTATTTAAATAAGTTTCTACCGTAATCATAGAAGTAGTCTCTTTTCTACTCACGGTAATCTCGTTCAACGCAAAATTCAAATCTCCAAATTCAGCATCCAATTTCTCGGTATTCAACTGCACCAAACTACGCTCTACAACGGTATACGCACCTTGCTTAAACTCTTGAACTACTTTTCTAACATCTTCTTTTTTGAAGGTGGAAAGAAAACCTAACCTACCGGTATTAACACCAACAATAGGAATACCTAGATCTTTTACAAAAGTGGTAGCTCTTAATATGGTACCATCACCACCAAAACTAACGAACATATCAAAAGATGCATTTAAACCTTCGTCAATAGTAAATACAGGAAATGTCTGAGCTGTTTTGTTTGTTCTATATAAATCGTAAAAATCTTTTTCAATATAAACTTCGGCAGAAACCTTGCTTAACTCATCTAATAATTCGATAAGATATTCAATGGCATTATCTTGATAGGTTTGACCGTATATAGCTACTTTCATATTAAACATTAAGATATTTCTCTAAATAGTCTGACCGGTTCTTTAAATCTTCAAGAAATTCATCATCGCTATTTCCGAATATAATATTATAGTTATATCGTCTAAAAGTCTGCACTACCTTATTATAATTATTCGCAGTAATCTTTAGGGTCACTTGAATAATATCATTTTGGGTGTCAGAAATAAAACCGCCATAAAGCTTAGCGTTATTACTTTCAACTATTTGGGCAATCTGGCTAAACGAATAATCTTTTACTCCGGTTGCAACAACCAAAATACTACCTGGATCAGTAAAAAAAGGCATATCTATGAAAACAGCTACAATATCGGTAAGGCAGTAATAGCCAGTAACCTCTTCCTTTTTATTTAAAACAGGCAAAAGATTGGCTTCATTACGTGCAAACACCTCTAAAACATCTAACCAATTGGTATCTCGACGCACAAAAAAACTTTGCAGTTCATATCTAAATTCATCGATTTTGGCATCCGGTTGTAATCCGTCTGCATCATTTTCAGAAAAAAGTCCTAAAAACCGTCCATCGTCTAAAATAGCCACATGAGAATATGTAGAATCTTGAAAAAATTCTAAAACTTTTTCAGTGGTATCTTTAATATCGAATACCGGTAAATTCGCAATGATATGTTCTTGAATATCCATAAGCCTATATATAACGCAAAATAACAATTAATAATATCAAAAGGCGTGCCTTATTCGTATTTTTGAAGCTCTTAAAAGGTAAATAAGACATAATGACAAAACTTAGCGTTAACGTGAACAAAATTGCAACTCTCAGAAATGCCCGTGGTGGCAATGTTCCAGACTTGCTTAAAGTTGCAAACGATTTAGAGGGCTTTGGCGCACAAGGCATCACTATACACCCAAGACCAGATGAACGCCATATTAGATACCAAGATGCCAGAGATTTAAAGAAAACGGTGAAGACCGAATTTAATATCGAGGGCAATCCTGTTCCTAAATTTATAGCATTAGTGCTAGAAGTTAACCCTGAGCAGGTAACACTGGTACCCGATTCTGTAGATGCCATTACCTCAAATGCTGGTTGGAATACTGTAAAGTATAAAGATTTTTTAACCGATGTTATCAAAACCTTTAAAGACGCAGGTATTCGCACATCTATATTTGTAGATCCAGACCCAAAAATGATAGTAGGCGCAAAAGCGGTGGGTGCAGATAGAATAGAATTATATACTGAAAGTTACGCCGCCGATTACGAGAAAAATAAAGAAGAAGCAATACGTCCTTTTATTATAGCTGCCCAAAAAGCTAATGAACTAGGCATTGGCATTAACGCCGGGCATGATTTAAGCTTAGATAATATTGAATATTTTGCTAAAAACATACCTAATTTATTAGAGGTATCTATTGGTCATGCACTTATTAGCGAGGCGCTTTATATAGGTTTAGATAATGTAGTAAACATGTATTTACACAGATTAAAATGAAGCAGATTTTACATTCGGTAATTTTAGGCGAAGGCAAACCATTGTGTATTTTACACGGATTTCTAGGGATGCTCGACAATTGGAAAACTTTAGGGACTTTATATGCAGAAAATGGATTTTGTGTCCACCTAATCGACCAAAGAAATCATGGTAAAAGTTTTCATTCGCCCGATTTCAATTATGACATTTTAGCGGACGACCTTCTAAATTACCTAGACGAACACCATATTCCAAGTACCGCTTTAATTGGTCATTCTATGGGCGGAAAAACAGCTATGCAATTTGCATGCACATACCCTGAGCGAGTCAATAGATTGCTCATCGCAGATATAGCCCCAAAATATTACCCACCACATCATCAAGATATTATTAATGGTTTAAATGCTATAGATACCACCAATTTAAAATCTCGTAATGATGCCGACCAGCAGTTAAAAAAATACATCTCAAACCCAGGTATACGTCAGTTTTTATTGAAAAATCTTGATAGAGATGAAAATAAAAAATTGTGTTTCAAATTTAACCTAGAAGTTTTAAGTGAAAAGATGGAAGAAATTGGCGACAACATCAATAGCACCGATAGCTACGACGGACCAACATTATTTTTAAGAGGAGATAAATCTGAATATGTTACCAAAAATGATGCTGAAATCATTCATAGACATTTTCCAAACGCAACAGTAGAAACCATAGATAATGCAGGTCATTGGTTGCATGCTGAAAACCCTGATCAATTTTTTAAAAAATCACTTACCTTTCTAAACCAAGGATAAATAACTATCTTAATTTAAAACCAAAACCTATGAAACTAATTTTACGAATTCTATTAAGTGCCGTTGCCGTTATCATCTTGGCGAATGTACTACCAAATGTATCTGTAGATGGTTTTACGACAGCTATTGTTGTAGCTATAGTATTAAGCCTTTTAAATTTATTGGTAAAACCCATTTTAGTTATTCTTACCCTACCTGTAACAGTAATTACCTTTGGTCTTTTTCTATTAATTATTAATGCGTTAATTATACTTTTAGCAGATAAACTTATCGATGGTTTTTCGGTAGGCAACATTTGGTGGGCATTGATTTTTAGCCTCTTGCTGTCGTTTTTACAATCAATCTTTTTTACCCTACTAAAAGATGACAAGTCGTAGTTGCTTGTGATTTGAAATTCAATACTTTAAAAAATTGGTTGACTTTGCAAAATATAGTATTTTTGCATCCCATTTTATACATGCAAATAGATATTAAGGAATGAATATTACGAAAGAGCAGATAGACGATTTAAATGCAGTAGTTAAAGTTGCTATCACAAAAGAAGATTACCAAGACAAGGTAGATACCATTTTAAAGGATTATAGAAAACAAGCTAATATTCCTGGCTTTAGAAAAGGTCAAGTTCCTATGGGCCTAATAAAGAAGCAATATGGTAAAGCTGTATTGGTTGATGAAGTAAATAAATTGTTGCAAGACAATCTAAACAAATATTTAACCGAAGAGAAATTAGATGTTCTTGGTAACCCTTTACCAAAACAACAAGATAATTTTGATTGGGATAAAGAAGAGTTGGCATTTGAGTTCGAATTAGGTTTAGCGCCTAATTTTGAAGTTTCATTGAAAACAAAAAATGCGATTACCCAGTATAAAATAGTTGCAGACAAGAAAATGATCGACGAGCAAGTTGAGCGTATTCAAAAGCAATATGGCAAGCTTATAAGCAAAGATGTTGTTGGCAAGAATGATGAAGTAAGCGGCACTTTCACTAACGAGGCTGAAGAAATCGATAACAAAACCATGCTTGAAACTGATAAGTTGAAAAGTAAAAAAGCTATAGATGCCCTACAAGGTAAAAAAGTTGGGGATGTTGTTACTTTAAAAACAAAAGGTCTATTTAATGAAGATTATATGTTATCAAGTGCATTAGGCATTGATAAACAAAAAGCTGAATCATTAGATACCGAAGTTACTTTCACTATTTCTGAAATTAACGAAAGAGAAGCTGCTGAATTAAATCAAGAGTTATTCGATAAACTTTTTGGCCCTGACAGCGTAAAATCTGAAAAGGAATTAAAAGAACGTATCAAAGAAGATTCTGAAAAGCAATTCGAGCAACAGTCCGATCAAAAATTATTGAACGACGTTACTGAATACTTTATTGACAACACCAAATTTGAATTACCAACCGGTTTTTTAACCAAGTGGATTCAAATGACAGGTGAAGAGCCTTTATCTGAAGAACAAGCTGTTGAAGAATATGCTAAATCTGAAAAAGGTTTACGTTACCAACTTATTGAAGGTAAAATAATTCGTGAAAACGAGTTACAAGTTCAGTTTGATGAATTGAAAGAATTCTCTAAAGGATTTATTCGTTCTCAAATGGCGCAATTCGGTCAGTTAGACCCTAAAGAAGAAGAATTAGATAGTATTGCCGCAAGAGTTCTTGGTAACCAAGATGAAGTAAAAAGACTATCAGAACAATTGATGAGTCAGAAATTATTAAATCTTTACAAAGAAAAGGCAAACCTTAAGACAAAGGAAGTTACCTATGAAAATTTCGTGAAAGAAGTTTACGGATAAATTCCAAACAATAAATTAAGTATCTTTACGGTGCCGGAAATAAAATTTTCGGCACCTTTTTTTACTCTAAAATATAGACATACAATTTATGGATTACGGAAAAGAATTCAAGAATTTCGCTATAAACGATCAAGGCATTAGCAGCACTTATTACGATTCTATAATGAGCAGCATGTACCCGACGAACATGACGCCAAACATTATTGAAGAGCGTTCTATGAACATTGTTGCAATGGACGTTTATTCGCGTTTAATGATGGATCGCATCATTTTTATGGGTACTGGTATTAATGACCAAGTAGCCAACATTATTCAAGCACAATTATTGTTTTTAGCAAGTGTTGACGCTAAAAAAGATATTCAAATTTATATCAACTCTCCAGGTGGTAGTGTATATGCAGGTTTAGGTATTTATGACACTATGCAGTTTATCACTCCTGACGTTGCTACTATTTGTACAGGTATGGCCGCTTCTATGGGAGCCGTTCTTTTATGTGCAGGTGAAAAAGGTAAACGTAGTGGTTTGCAACACTCTCGCGTTATGATTCACCAACCACTTGGGGGTGCGCAAGGGCAAGCGAGTGATATTGAAATTACAGCTAGAGAGATTTTGAAGCTTAAAGACGAATTATATCAGATTATCGCTGACCACTCGGGCACAGATATTGAAAAAGTTCGTGATGATAGTGACCGTGATTATTGGATGAAAGCCGACGAAGCTCTTAAATACGGTATGATTGATGAAATTTTGGTAAGGGAAAAGAAGTAAACCCGACTAATTGAATCAAATAAATTAATGATTTTTAAACCAAAAACGATTTTTGATCGTTAAGGAATAGAATAGAGAAGATAGATAATGGCAAAGGAAAATTTAGAGTGTTCATTTTGCGGCAGAAAAAAGCCAGAAACCAATTTATTGATTGCTGGTCTTGATGCCCATATTTGTGATCGCTGTATTGAGCAAGCTCACGGTATTGTTGCCGAAGAGTCAAAACAGACAAAGACCAATGATCTTTCTTCTGAACTTGTTCTAAAAAAACCACAAGAAATAAAAGAATTTTTAGACACTTTTATCATTGGGCAAGATCGTACTAAAAAGGTAATGTCTGTAGCTGTTTATAACCACTACAAAAGGTTACTACAACCTTCTTCAAAAGAGGATGATATAGAAATTCAAAAAAGTAACATTGTAATGGTTGGGCAAACCGGTACCGGTAAAACCCTTATGGCAAAGACCATTGCTAAATTGCTTAATGTACCATTAGCCATTGTTGATGCTACAGTATTGACCGAAGCCGGTTATGTTGGTGAAGATGTAGAAAGTATTCTTACCCGTCTTTTACAAGCAGCAGATTACAATCTTGAAAAAGCAGAACGAGGTATCGTTTTTATTGATGAAATCGATAAAATTGCGCGTAAAGGTGATAATCCCTCTATAACAAGAGATGTATCTGGGGAAGGTGTTCAACAAGGTCTTTTAAAATTGTTAGAAGGTACAGTTGTGAATGTTCCACCAAAAGGAGGAAGAAAGCACCCAGACCAGAAATTTATAGAAGTAAATACCGAAAATATCTTATTTATTGCCGGTGGAGCTTTTGATGGTATCGAACGTGCTATTACAAAACGTTTGAATATGCAAGCTGTTGGTTATAGCGCTTCAAAATCCGATAGTTTTTTAGATGATAGTAATTTATTACAATACATTATACCAAGAGATTTGAAAGATTTTGGACTTATACCTGAAATTATTGGTAGGCTTCCTGTTCTTACGCACATGAATCCGTTAGACAAGAAGACATTAAGAGCTATATTAACCGAGCCCAAAAATGCGATTATAAAACAATATGAGAAGTTATTTGCAATGGATGATATTACCTTCACCATTACAGACCAAGCTTTAGATTATATCGTAGAAAAAGCAATAGAGTATAAACTTGGAGCTAGAGGTTTAAGATCTTTATGTGAAGCCATTTTTACTGACGCAATGTTCGAAATGCCAAGTACAAGTGATAAAAACTTCAAAGTAACAAAACCTTATGCCGAAGAAATGCTATCTCACGATACCATTAAAAAGCTAAAGGCTGTTTCATAATACTATAGTAAAAAATAGAATACAAAAAAAGCGAAGATTTACATCTTCGCTTTTTTTATGCTTTGTACTTTTATTTATCTCAAACCACTTTTTTAATTTGTGGTGTAATTTGTGTTACTTCTTGCAATAGATCCATACATACTTTCTGAATGATTTTCTCATCGGTGTATAATGTATGTCCGTAATTAGGTAATACTTCCATATCTATCCCTAATTTATTTGCCCATTCATCGCTTGGTTTAAACTCATCATTAGCTCCGTACACCAATTGAAAAGGTACATTAGGACGATCATTATTTTTACGTATTCTCGTAGGAGATACACCATATAAAGACTTTACTGGTAAACCCCTCTTAGCAGCTTCCCAAACAATGGTGGCGCCGGTACTAAAAGCAAGATAATAACAAGCTTCTGTTTCTTTTTTTAATAAATGAGATGCAGCAGTATCTGTACCGCCCTCTATAAAAGCATTGTGAACATTCTCTTCAGTTTGAATAAGAATATCTAGATTTGCCAGTTGTTGACTATCGTAAAAAGTTATGTCAAAATATTGTTGTAGATACCCTAAATATGAAGTAATCCATAAACCTTTCTTAGCGCCCCACATGTCGGAAACGATCACTAATTTGTCTGCCATAATAATAGTATTTATAGTTTGGTTAAGTTTTGCTTCAGCAAGTTGAAATAATAACTGCACTTACAACAATTTAATTGTTTAGCGGGTTAAAAATATCGTTGTAGTCCCAAATATTGATACTTATTAGAACTAAAAAAGCTACAATTGTGTTGTAAGGTAAAAGCCACCTTAACTAAGGCAAATGTATGGCAAGCAATGAGGAAATATGTAAAATTGTTGTGATTAGGTTAATATTTGGTATGAATAGAGATAATTACTTGTTTATTCGTAAAAGTTCTTCTAAATAATCTCTCTTATTTGATAATCTAGGAATTTTATGCTGCCCTCCAAGTTTATCATTTAACTTCAACCAATCATAAAACAAGTTCTCTCGTGCTATGTGTACCAAAGGAGAGTTCAGTGTAATATTATTTAACCTTTTGGCTTCATAATCTGAATTTAGAGATTTTAAGGCATTATCAAAAATCTCTACGAAGGCGCTGAAATCTTGTGGTAGGGTTCTAAATTCCATTATCCACTCATGGGCACCTTTTTCTTTACCTACCATAAAAATAGGTCCGGCAGTATAATCTATAATTTCAGCTCCCGTTTTTGCACAGGCTATTTTTAATGCCTCTTCTGCATTTTCGATAATCAATTCTTCACCAAACACATTAATATGATGTTTGGTACGACCGGATACTTTAATACGATATGGACTTTTAGAAGTAAAACGAACGGTATCCCCAATTCTATATCTCCACAAACCTGAATTTGTAGTAATTACTATAGCATAATTTACACCCAACTCAACATCCCATAGAGCAATCGCCTCTTCATTTAAAGCGCCATAAACATCCATAGGTATAAACTCATAGAAAATTCCATAGTCCAACATCAAGAGCAAATCATCTGCACCATTTCTGTCTTGAATAGCAAAAAAACCTTCAGAGGCATTATAAATTTCGTAGTACCTGAAATCATTATTCGGTAGTATTTTTTTGTATTGCTCTTTATAAGGACTAAAATTTACACCACCGTGAAAGTACACTTCTAAATTTTCCCAAACTTGAAACAGATTCTCATTACCAGTTTCTTCAAGTACTTTGTTCATTAATACCAACATCCAAGATGGTACACCAGCCAAACTAGTTACATTTTCTTGAACACTTTCATGAATGATAGCCATTAGCTTACTCTCCCATTCGCTCATTAAAGAAACCTTATTACTAGGCGTGCTACTGTACTCTGCCCACAAAGGCATGTTATCTATAAGAATTGCAGATAAGTCACCAAATAACGACCCATTATCCTCGTACAACTCCTTACTACCACCTAAACGCAAACTCTTACCCGTAAATAATTGTGAATTTTCGTTATTATTCAGATACAGGCACAATAAATCTTTGCTGGATTTGTAATGACAATCTTCTAAAGCCTCACCGCTCACAGGTATAAACTTGCTTTTCGCATCTGTAGTGCCACTACTTTTAGCAAATAATTTTACTTTAGTGGGCCAAAATAAATTTTGCTCCCCTTTTCTAGTACGTTCAATTATAGGCTGAATTTCTTCATAAGAAACTATAGGTAAGCGTTCTTTAAAATCTGCATATGAACCTATCGAATCAAAATCATATGTTCTACCAATTTCAGTGTCTTCGGCAAATTCAAGCAATTGCAATAAAACCTCTTCTTGTACCTCTTCAGGATATTTTAAAAAAAGTTCTATTTGATGAAAACGTTTTTTCAGTAACCAAGAGGCAATTGAATTAAATAGGGTAATTGGCATTTATAGGTATCTTTGTATTGCTAAAAGTAGGGCATCTTACTATCATTTTCAAATTGAACATTCAATAAGCCGAAATTACATGCAATACGAGGGAGTACTTAGAAAAATGCAGACAGAAATAGGAAGTCCAATTCAATATTATATGTTGTTCGAATCTGACTTTTTGAATGTAAATCAAGTTTTGGACAAAAATGTAAAAGTAAATTTCATTAAGCACCAATGTCTAAATTGCAGTAATGATCGACCTATTTATAGACAAGGATTTTGTAGAACTTGCTTTTTTGAAATTCCATCTGCCGGAGATTGGATCATGCGCCCAGAATTAAGCAAAGCGCACTTAGACCAAGAAGACCGAGATTTAGCATATGAAAAAAAAGTGCAATTACAACCACATATTGTATACTTAGCCAATTCTAGCAATGTAAAAGTAGGTGTAACCAGAAAAGGGCAAATACCAACAAGATGGATTGACCAAGGTGCTCATGAAGCAATTGAAATTGTAGAAGTACCAAATAGGTATTTAGCTGGCATAACAGAAGTTGCCCTAAAAGACCATGTGGGCGACAAAACCAATTGGCGCACCATGCTTACTAATACAGTTGTTGATGAAAATCTTCAAGAATGGCGCGATAGACTAAAACAATATATACCCGAAGAGGCACTACCCTATTTTTTAGATTCTAATACAGAAACCGAATTGGAATTCCCGGTACTTCAGTATCCAACCAAAGTAAAAAGTTTAAACCTAAGTAAAACTCCCACTTTTGAAGGTAAGCTAAAAGGTATTAAAGGTCAATACCTCATCTTTGAAGACAACACCGTTTTCAATGTAAGAGGTAGCGAAGGTTATTACGTAGGCTTAACTATTAGTTAGTACTATCTTTTTTCTTTTTACCGAATAAGCCACCTAAGATATCTTTTGCCTTTTCTTTTACAGCTTCTTCTGTTTTAACAGGAGTTGTATCTTTCTTTACAGATGTGGTAGCGGCAGTATCTTTCTTAGTAGATAAGATTCCGCCTAAAAGATCTTTAGCAGCTGTTTTAGTGTCCGTCGATTTTTGGCTGGTAGAATCTGTCGTTGTTTTATTTCCACTAATTAAACCACCAATTAAATCTTTAGCCTTATCGGTACCTTTAGCAATTAGTTTTTGCTTTTCAACCTCAATAAGCTGAGTAGTTAATTGCTTAACACCAGACGTCATATCTGTGGTAACCGTAGGGCTATTGTAAAGACCACCGATATTAGCGACAACAGGTATCGTTAAATCAGCCAGAGAAGGATCATCTATTTTAGCAATCAACTTTGTAATATCTGAACCTAAATATTTCGCAGGTACTTGCAAAGTAGCTTTGTAATTCAGTTTTTGATCAAACGAATGGCTCCCATCAACATTTATGGCAATATCCTTATAGTTTAAAGTAAATGGTTTTACAACCACGATACCATCTTTAAAAGACAATGAAGTCTTAAGTTCTTTTAGACTTAACTCTTTAAGATCTATAAAATTTAATTTCGAAACCAATGAGCTCAACACCGGCGAGGCTTCGGTATTAACTTCCTCTGTCATTATATCAGCAAACAAGTCTCCGCTCAATGATAAAAGATTTGGCATTAAATCGTCCGTCAAATTACCTGACAAAGAAATGTCTGAAGTTAATTTACCGTTCAACATTTTAGCAATGGGTGCAACGGTCTTGAACAAATCAACAGAAGCAAATGTTTCTTGAATACCAAGTTGATTTAAATCTAACTTCATATTAAAAGTAGGTATCTCATTTTTCGTAGACACGTCGCCATTAAATGCGATTTTACCCCCAAACATACCCGCGGTCATATTACTTAAAGTAGCAGTTTCATCTTTAATCTTTAAAACCCCCTTAACGTCATTTAACACGATATCATCATAAAATACTTTTTTTGCATCTGCATTGATGGTCGCATCTAAAAAAGATGGAATTTTAATTTTTTCTTCTTGTACAACCTCACCTGAATTTGACTTGCTCTCGTTTGTGGCTGCAGGCGCATTTGTTTCAGCAACCATAAAATCGCTTAACGCAAAACTATTTGATTTAAGGCTGAAATTACCCTCTACCTTTTCATCATTGAACATAAACCCTAGAAGGTTATTGATAGTACCTGTTGCATCAAAATCGGTTGTACCTGTGATACCGTTCAATTGATTTAAGGTTACCGTCTTTGGATTAAAAGTTAATTTTGCGGTATTAAACTTAACTGGGTTTGCCAATTCATCTGAACTATATTCAAAATTGGTTACACTTAAATCTCCGGTTGTATTTGTTTTCTCGTACTGTTGCTTTTCAACAGATGCCATATCAAAAGCCGTTGTAATATCTGCTTTTAACAACCCCTTTAAATTATATTCTGCAGGAACAGGGTAAGCTTTTGAAATATTTGCCAAGTTCATAGCACCATCAATATGCGCTTTTACCTTTGTATTACCCATAAGCTCTGTAATATGTGAAGTAAGATTGAACTTATCTTCATCAATCATAAAAGAAGCCTTATTAATATCGACATAAGTATCTTCTGTAACACCAGTCTTATTATTCAATTGAATATCAAAAAACACATTACGAACCGCTTTCGGTAAATCTGGATATTTGAAAGAAGCATTATCAGATTTAATCTCAATATTAAATTTAGGAATATGGGTATCATCAACAATACCGCTAAAATTACCATTAACGATAAAATCTCCGGTAGTACTGACGGTTGCAATATCTTTAGAATAAACTTCAGGAATTACCCCTAAGAAATTTTTAAAATCTGACGAGGGAGTTTTAAAGGTCAAATCTACTTCTTGATTAGTTTCATTAAGTTTTACAAAACCATCGAATACCAGTGGCAGTTGGTTTAGTAAAGCCTCATTCTTTAAAAAAGAGTACTTATTTTCATTTAAATCGATACCAATAAGTGCATCTAATTTTATTTTATTCTTGTTTAAATAGTTTACACTATCCATTTCTAAAGAAATAAAAGCATTGGTATGTGTATCAAGTTCTGAAGTAGCCAATGATAAATCTCCAGTTCCTTTATGCTGAAAATCATCTAACTTAAAAGTTATACCAGTAGAATTGTCGGTGTAGTAAATTCTGGAATTCGTTATTTCATAGGACTGTAGGTCAAAAGCAAATCCGTCGGTTGTACTTGGCTCTTCAACAGTTGTTGTAGTTTCTGAAGCTATGGCAATATCGTAATTAGCATTTTCTTCTTCGTCAACAACAATATTGACTAAGGCGCCATCTAAATTTATATTGTTAATGGCAATAGCATCACCAGTACCTTTAAACAATTGCATGATACCCATGGTCAAATCTAAATTTACTGCTTTAAATAAAGTATCACCTTGAAATGGAGCTTTGTTTATTAAAACTACATCTTTAAAATTCACTTCTGCATTCGGAAAACTTCGTACCAAACTTAAATTTGCTTCAGAAAAATCTAGCGTAGCATTCACATTATTATTGACGTTATTTTTAATAATATCGCCAATTTTAGCTTCTAAGAAAAAAGGCGCCGCAACAATTACAACAATGATTAATAATAAAAGTACCCCAACAATTTTTAAAATTTTCTTACCCATCGTATATTTTTATACAGTTTATTAATGCTATTACTCTAAAACATCTAAGTCCAATTCTTCATTTGGCTTTAGATCAAAACGTTTTCTCATAATATATACGAAGAAATAGAGAAAAGGGGTGTCAAAAAATGCTATAAAAATCTTAAAAATAAATCCGCTAACTACGAGTCCGAAAAAAAGATCCCACGGCAATACTTTGAAGACACATAACAACCCCACAACGGTAAACGTATCTAGAAATTGTGACAGAAATGTAGAAAAATTATTACGCAACCATAAATACTTGCCTTTGGTCAATTTTTTCCAGAAATGATAAATAGCCACATCTACATACTGCGCCAGTAAATAAGCTATCATAGAAGCTAACACGGCTATTGGCGACAGTGCAAAAACTTGTGTAAATGTTTCATCATTTATAGGTGAAGAAGGAATCGCTGGGGCTACTTCTGCCAATAAAATAATACCCATAGAAAAGAAAGAAGCAAAAATACCGGCAGTAACAATTTGGTTTGCCATCTTTCTACCATAAATCTCAGAAATAAGATCAGTAATCAAAAAAGTTATGGGGTAAGGTAAAATACCAACCGAAACTTCAAATAGCGAAACCCCGAAAACGGTGAAATCCCCGAAGGGATTCCAATAAAAAAACTTTTGAAATATAAGGTTAGAAACCACTAAAGAAGTGATAAACAAAGCCCCTAAATACAAATAAATACGTTGTGCTAGTTTTCTATCTTTTAAAGTCATAAAATTACTTAATATCTAATGCAAACGGCATTCTAGCCTGTATACCCTTTTGCTCTTTAAAAGACTGTAACTCTTTCAACACCTTATATGCCTCATCACCTATTTCATCTTTTAATACGTTCTCTTTTATTTGTAGACTAGCTCCTTCCAAATCTTCCATAAAGCGTTCGAATCCGCTTTTGTACTTAGGGAATTTTTTGACCCCATAAGAGTTTAAAGAAGCAAGCTCAGCTGCTGCTTCAATAGCATCATCTAAATTACCCAATTCATCTACCAAACCAACTTCCAAAGCCTCAGTACCACTCCACACCCTACCTTGGGCAACACTATCTACTTGTGCCATGGTCATATTTCTACCTTCAGATACCCGTTGAAGAAATGTTTGATAGGTTTCTTCAATACTCTCTTGAATTTGATTTTTGAAACTTTCTTGCATAGGTTCAAATAATGAATACTCGACCGCATTTTTATTAGTACCTACTTGTTCTGCATTAATACCAATATTATCTGCCAATTCTGTCATATTCGGTACAGTACCGAAAACACCAATAGAACCAGTTATTGTCGTTGGTTCGGCAAAAATTTTATCGGCACCTGCGGCTATATAGTATCCGCCTGAAGCTGCTACATTACCCATTGATACAATTACCGGCTTCACTTTCTTGGCAAGTGCAACCTCTCTCCAAATAATATCTGAAGTTAAAGCACTACCACCAGGTGAGTTTACACGCAATACAATTGCTTTCACTTTTTTATCATCACGAGCTTTAATTAAAGCTTCGTTTATAATACCTTGCCCAATAATATTTGGTCCTCCTTCACCGTAGAAAATTTCACCTTGGGCAAAAATAACCGCTATTTTATCATCACCAGATTTTAAAGTCTTCTTGTTCGAATACTTTACGTAGTCATCTAAAGTGCTATAGTTAATGTCGTCGTCTTTCTTAATTTTTAGAGCATTTGCCAATTTACTCTCGTACTCATCATAAAAAACAACATCATCAATCAATCCTGATTGCTTCGCGTATTTCGGAGTTCTACCACCTAAGGTATCAGCTATAACATTTAAATCAGATTCAGAAATCGATCTTGTTTTTGAAATATCAACGACCATAGAATTCCAAAGAGACTGTAGTAAAGAAGTTAATTGGCTTCTATTGGCTTCACTCATGTTATTTTCAAGATATGGCTCAACAGCACTTTTGTACTTACCATGTCGAATAACCTCCATTTTAATTCCAGATTTCTCTTGCAGTTCTTTAAAATAAAGCACCTCGGTAGACAAACCTTTAAAATCTAAAACCCCTACCGGATTTATAAAAATAGAATCCGCCACACTAGCCAAATAATAATCGCGTTGCATAAAAAAATCTGCGTATGCGTAAATAAATTTACCTTCTTCCTTAAAATCTTCTAATGATTTTCTAATAGCCTGAGTTTGTGCCAAACCTGCCATTATAAAATTGTTATTAATACTGATTCCCTTTATACGGTCATCATTTTTCGCCACATCAATAGCTTGTATTATTTCGTCTAAACCCTGCGATTCTTGAAAAATACCGGCAAAAGGGTCTAACTCGTCATTACCCGTATAATCTGAAATTGGTCTTTTTAATTGCAATTCTAAAATAGAATTATCTTTTATCGCTACACTATCTTCGCTACTACTAACAAGGCTAACAAAAATTAAAAACATAACAAATAAGATTCCAAAAGCAAATAAGGAACCTAAAATAGAGGCAAGAAAATTTCTTAAAAAATTCATTGAAATCTTTATTTTAAATAGTGAACAAAGATAAGTAATGTGAATATGTTTTAGTTATTTTGTTCTATTATTATGGGAGTATACAAAACGGCATTTTTATCTATTGGTAGTAATTTAGGCAATCGCCTTTTATTATTACAGAAAGCAATTTTCGAAATCGGCAATGTTACCGGCGAAATTAGGCAGGTTTCAGCTATATATGAAACGCCTGCGTGGGGATTTGACGGAGAAGATTTTCTAAATGCATGTTTAGAATTACAAACACTTCTCTCGCCCGAAGAATTACTTGTTAAATTACTAGCCATAGAAACTGATTTTGGCAGAGAAAGAAAAGAGAGTGATAGTTATCAAAGCAGAACACTTGACATTGATATCATTTATTATGAGAAGGATGTTATTGACACTGCAGTTTTAACGATACCGCACCCTAAAATGCAAGACAGAAAGTTCATCTTGAAACCACTTGCAGATATTACGCCGCAGTTTTACCACCCAATTTTTAATAAAGACACTAGAAATCTATTACAGGAATGTAAAGATAAAAGCACTATTACCAAACAGTTCAGAAGATTATTCAAAAATCGCCACGCCTTTTTTGCCAGTTTAGAATATGTCGCAATAGAGGGAAATATTGGAGCAGGTAAAACAACATTGGCTACTAAAATTTCTGAAGACTTTAATGCTAAATTAATATTGGAGAGATTTGCCGAAAATCCTTTTTTACCAAATTTCTACAATGATCAAGACAGATACGCTTTTCCTCTAGAGATGTCATTTTTGGCAGACCGGTATCAGCAGTTTACAGAAGACACCAATCAACTAGATCTTTTTAAAAGTTTTATGGTCAGCGATTACGACATATACAAATCGTTGATTTTCGCGAAGATTACTCTACAACAAAATGAATTTGACCTGTATAGAAAGGTTTTTAACTTTATGTACAAAGAGGTTAAAAAGCCCAAGATATACGTTTACCTATATCAAACAACAGAGAGATTATTACAGCAAATAAAGCAACGAGGTAGAGATTATGAACAGAATATAGAACTGACCTATTTAGAGAAAATTAACCGTGGTTATTTTGATTTTTTAAGAACCTACCCTAAAGAAAATCAGCTTATTATAGATGTAAGCGAGTTAGATTTCGTGACCCATGAACGTGATTACGAAACTATTTTAAGCAAGATTGAAGACTTTGCTTTAGCTAACTTATGATAATATAATTCGCGTTATTTCTTGCGTAAATGAAAAGAAAATCTTTTATTGTGCAGGCATTCGTGCAACTAACTAACTCAAACTATACTAAAAAACCTGGTCTACGACCAGGTTTTTTTATGCGGTAATTTTGCTCCAGCAATCCCAAATTACAATCCCAACACTTACCGAAATATTTAATGAATGCTTGGTGCCGAACTGCGGTATTTCTAAAACCTCATCACTAGCGCTAACCACATTTTGGGCAACGCCCTTGACCTCGTTTCCAAAAATGAATACTTGCTTTTTATCTTTGGCAGGCCGGTAATTATTTAGTTGGGTCGCATTTTCAGCCTGTTCAACAGAAACAACATGGCAACTATCTTTTTTTAATCTATTGACCAACTCCATCGTATTCTCTACATGCTCCCACTCAACACTATCGGTAGCACCAAGGGCCGTTTTATGAATATCTTTATGAGGAGGTGTAGCAGTAATGCCACACAGGTATATTTTTTCAATCAAAAAAGCATCGGCACTTCTAAAGACAGACCCAATATTATTTAAACTACGAATATTATCCAGAACTATAATAATGGGAGATTTACCAGCAAGCTTATAGCCTTCCACATCAATTCTATCTAACTCCTCATTTCTTAATTTTCTCATACTTTACTGTTCAATTCCAAAAATTTTAATGGCTATAAACTTATCCTCAAATATCAACAATTATTAAAATTCAAGGGATAAAACCATACTTTCGTGAAGGTGCAAAATTAATGAGATAAAGATAAAGTGGCGGATAAAAGCAAGACAAAAAAGGTGACCCCTTTAATGAAGCAATATAATACCATCAAGAACAAATATCCTGATGCGTTATTACTTTTTAGAGTTGGCGATTTTTATGAAACTTTTGGTGAAGATGCAGTAAAGGCTTCACGCATATTAGGCATTATTCTAACGAATAGAAATAATGGTGGCGAGCGAACCGAACTAGCTGGTTTTCCGCATCATTCAATAAACACCTACTTACCCAAATTGGTAAAAGCAGGTCAACGTGTTGCCATATGCGACCAGTTAGAAGATCCCAAACAAACAAAAACAATTGTCAAAAGAGGTGTTACCGAATTGGTTACACCAGGCGTGGCAATGAATGACGATATCTTAAACTCTAAGACCAATAATTTTCTCTGTGCCGTGCACTTCGGAAGAAAAAAAACAGGAATTTCGTTTGTTGATATTTCTACTGGTGAGTTTTTAACCTCAGAAGGAAATGAAGAGCAGATTGACAAACTGTTACAGAATTTTTCACCAAACGAGATTTTAATATCTAAAGCACATAAAAAAGAATTCTTAGAGGTATTCGGCAAAAACTATCACCTTTTCTATCTAGAAGACTGGGTTTTTCAAGAAGATTATGCGCTAGAAAACCTTACATCGCACTTTAATACAAACACGCTTAAAGGTTTTGGCGTTGACCATTTAACCTGTGGTATAATAGCATCTGGGGTAGTTTTACATTATTTAGGCGAAACCCAACATCGACAACTACAGCATATTTCTAAATTACAACGTATTGCTGAAGATGATTATATATGGATGGATCGCTTCACCATCAAAAATCTAGAACTTTATCATTCTACCAATGTAAATGCGGTTACACTATTAGATATTATAGATAAAACAATCTCACCCATGGGTGGGCGAATGATTAAAAGATGGCTTGCCTTACCACTTAAAAATCTTGAAAAAATTAAAAGGAGACAACAAATTGTTTCTTTCTTATATCATGAAGAAGAAGTTGTCTTAGAAAAGTTTCAGCACCATATTAAACAAATGGGCGATTTAGAGCGTTTGATTTCCAAAGTCGCTACAGGCAAGGTAAACCCTAAAGAAGTAGTTCAGCTAAAAAATTCTTTAGAAGCTTTAATTCCCATAAAGCAATTAGCCACCTCTTCAAAAAACGAATCGCTCGCTTTAACAGGAGACCAAATACAATCTTGCGATTTATTGCGTGCTAAAATAAAAGAGATGCTTAGCGAAGAAGCACCTGTAAATATTTTAAAAGGAAGTACGATCGCTAAAGGATTTTCCGAAGAATTAGACGAGCTTAGAGGATTAGCAACTTCAGGAAAAAACTATCTAATCAAAATGCTTGAAAGGGAAACTGCCGCAACTGGCATAACATCCCTTAAAATAGCCTCTAATAATGTCTTCGGATATTATATAGAAGTTAGAAATACGCATAAAGATAAAGTACCTGAAACATGGACGCGTAAGCAAACTTTGGTAAATGCTGAACGCTATATTACCGAAGAACTTAAAGAATACGAAGCAAAAATTCTAGGAGCAGAAGACCGTATTTCAACATTAGAGCAACAAATATTCTCTCAATTGGTCGTATGGATGCAAGAATACATCGCTCCTGTTCAGAATAACGCACATCTAATAGCGCAATTAGACTGCTTATGTGGTTTTGCACAACTAGCGAAAGAAAATGCATATAACCGCCCTACCCTAAATGATTCTACAGATTTAGAAATAAAAGACGGTAGACACCCGGTAATTGAAAAACAATTGCCGTTAGGTGAGCAATATATTGCCAATGACTTACAGCTAGATAGATCGAACCAACAGTTTATAATGATTACCGGTCCAAATATGAGTGGTAAATCTGCCCTATTAAGACAAACAGCATTAATTGTACTTCTTGCACAAATGGGAAGCTTTGTACCTGCAGAATCGGCTAAAATCGGTGTTGTAGATAAAATATTTACCCGCGTTGGTGCTAGCGACAATATTTCAATGGGCGAATCTACTTTTATGGTAGAAATGAACGAAACGGCATCAATACTTAATAATCTCTCTGAGCGAAGCCTTGTGCTTTTAGATGAAATTGGTCGTGGCACAAGTACCTATGATGGTATATCGATTGCTTGGGCAATTTCTGAATATCTACATGAGCACCCAGCAAGATCTAAAACAATGTTTGCCACACATTACCATGAGCTTAATGAGATGACCAATACTTTTAATCGCATCAAAAATTATAATGTTGCTATAAAAGAACTAAAGGATACGGTTTTATTTCTACGAAAATTAGTTCCGGGTGGTAGTGAACATAGTTTTGGTATACATGTGGCTAAAATGGCAGGTATGCCCCAACAAGTAATTCAGAAGGCAAATAAAATTTTGAAGAAGTTGGAAAATAAGCATGTTAACGAAGATATGGGAGATAAGCTTAAAAGTAGTTCTGACGAATTGCAATTGAGTTTTTTCAATTTAGACGACCCATTATTAGAAGAAATCAAGGAAGAAATCACGAATTTGGACATCGATACCCTAACTCCGGTAGAGGCATTGATGAAATTAAATGAGATTAAAAGGCTGTTAACCAAGGACAAAAAGGCAACATCATAATATTTTTAATTCTTTTGTCAATTTTTACTTTGGTTTTTACAGAATTGTTTTAAATTTGCACCCGCATCTTTTAAGAGATGCACGTTCTTAAAAAATTTGCGAAAGTAGCTCAGGGGTAGAGCATCACCTTGCCAAGGTGGAGGTCGCGGGTTCGAATCCCGTTTTTCGCTCAGAAAATGTTGCCGGTCAACATTTTTTTAAAGCCAAGTATGCTCGAGTGGTGGAATTGGTAGACACGCCGGACTTAAAATCCTGTGCTCTTTGGGGCGTGCGGGTTCAAGTCCCGCCTCGAGTACCACAAACCCCTGAAATCATCTGATTTCAGGGGTTTTTTTATTTTATAGGGCAACCTTTAGGGCAACTTTTCAGTAAAGTAGATGTAAAAAAAGTTAAGTAATGTAGTTTTCCTTAACTAAGACAAACTATTATCCTCGTATTTTAAATGATTCGCTAAGATGCCAGACGGGCTCTTACTACTCTTGTCTAAAATCTTAGTATTCGCAAAGACTATAAAATTATCCTTTGCCCTTGAAACTGCCACATTCAACATATTGGGTTTATTATCCCTATCAAAGAACATTGTTCCCGAATCACCATCACCATAAACCATTGAAAAAAGAATAATAGGTCGTTCTGCCCCTTGCAAGGCATGTACGGTTCCTAATTTCATAATACTGGTATTTATACCATTTTGCTTTAGTAAGCTTCTTAGAACATTCTTTTGACCTGTAAACGGGGTTATTACCCCTACAGCTTCCTCTACCTTCATCTCATACTTGCCTTCGATTCTATTTCTATTCAACAACAACCATTTGACCAACTCTTCTGCTTCTTGATAGTTTTGCCTACTTGTATTATTTGTAACCGAATTACTTTCTACATGAATGCAGTACATAGGAGGAAATAGTAAGTCGTTCCCAGACCTACCTTTTAACGGTATTAAAAGACCATTATAAGCTAACTCATTACAATAATTAATAATCTCGTTATAACACCTTCTATGCTCTTGTAGTATAACCCCTTTTTCTTCTAACTCTGGCTCCTTAAAACTGCTCGCGTTTTGAGCCATTTTCATTATACTACCAGTTGAAGCTAAATATCCCTTTGGATCAAAAAGTGTTTCATAAATCTCATCGTCGTAATCAACAATGAGTTGACTGTTCTTTAAATTACCTACATCAATTTTATTAGATATATTCCATACGGGCTCAATCTGTTTTACATCACCGACAACTACCGCTTTTTTAGCCAATGAAAATATTGCAGTACCTACTTCTGGCGTTACTTGACCAGATTCATCAACTAGTAGTAAATCCACAAAATTGAATAGAGCAGGATTGTCAAAAACAGCTTTTCCATTATTATCTTTTTGTAAAAACTTGTAATAACTAAAAAATTTCGGAGCCATATAAAAGGTACTAACAAAACATGGGGTCAGCATAGCATGTCTTTGCCATCTACTGATTACTGTAGATTTACCTTTTTTTGTGAAGTTGGGATCTCTTAAATCACTTTCTAATCGTTGAAGATATCTTCCTTCCCAGTAATGAATAGCCAATTGAAATGCTTTATGCCGTATACTAACATCTAACTCGTCATAAAAACAATTTGGAGCTACCTTATTTCTAATTTTGAGCATTTCTAAATCCCAATACTCCTCCTTATTTCTAGGTGGGTTTCCCGTTAAATCATTTCTCTCCTTAAAACTTTCCCAATCAGTAGTTAGCTTAGTAATTTTTCTAACCGTTTTAATAGTGGCATTACATTGTTCTAATAGCGAGTTTTTAGAATAATCTTTGATTCTATTTTCAAGAATAGAATCTCTCAAAATAATATTTAATTCATTCTGCCGACTTCTTAATGATGATTTAATTCCAAGAATACAGAACAACTTTCTAAATATAGATTCAGAATTGAAATAACTTAAAATAGCATGTTCTGATTTTTGCAATGACCTTGCCAAGTCTCGTAACTGATCTGCCGATAAAAAATTATCAGAAAAGAATTTCTGCTCTTCATCTACTTTTAGCGACTTAAAAAGAGATTCACCTTTTAAGTAGTTTTCCCACTTTTCCTTCGAATGAATTAAAGTGTACTTTATTTCCTTTATTTCAGATTGAAGTTTTAAAAGGGTATCTGGTATATTTAGATTTTCACCAAAATAAGTCTCACTCTTTACTAAATAGAAATCTAAAGCTCTTCCAACAAATTCCTCATTCTCAATATCACCAAACAAACCACCACCAACTAATTTCTTATAGTTAATACCTCTTAGTTGATCTTCGTTTTTACCACTAGCAGGTAAATAGGTTGCATAGCCATCAACGTCTGGAAGCCACCTTCCTCGCAAAGGACCATCTTTGGTATTTGATTTGGAGAAGCTCTCTATAATATTTGTTACCGCCTGATTGTTAGTTGAACAAGCTAAAATAACCGCAGGATTTCCGCCTTCAATAGCTGTCTCTACTATTTTATTGGCTACAATACTTTGTAACAAGGTTGTTTTTCCTGTTCCTGGTGGCCCATTAATTGCAAAAACATTATCATCAGAATTTAATAGCGTATATAAACTTTTCCTCTGCGAAATAGAAATGGGAAACTCATACCCCATTTGCCCAATGTGTAAGTGATTAGCACTGGTGAACTCTTCAACCTGAAGTGGCTTTATTGCTCGGTTGTTTTCGATATTAATAAACGCCTTTAATAGTTCAGGCTGTTCTTTATTTTTTAATATTTTATCATATAAATCTACAATACTTTGAGCTGCTCCAATTTGAATATCCGAAAGGATTACCACTGCATCATTCAGTTTCTTATGATTATAACACCGATAATCTGATATATTATAATCAGCAACTTTCTTAAAATTTGTTTTTATATAATCAATGTAACGTTGGTAAGTATCTAAATCTTCTCTTTTTACATTATTCTGCTGATTAATTTTGTCAACTGAAGAAAAAATAAACTCTGTACTTTCGTCTGCCTGAGGCTCTAAATACTTTCTTTGATAAAAGGGAGCAATTTCTTCTGGCACCCAAAGTACGCCTTGTCTATTGACATTTGCATAATACCAAAAGGGAAATTTATTTCTATTGTTCGCTCGATATTGTTCGATTTGAATAAGTTTAAAAGGAGCAATTAAAACTAGAATATTGTCTAGTTTAATCCAATTATCAATATCATCTTTTAAGACACCATTTCGTGTGTTCAATAAATACTCCTCGTAATTAATAAGCTCATTAATTCTTTCTATGTCATAAATTGACGAATTATTAATATCAAAATTTTTAATTTCAAAATGCTTCTGCTCCGTAATTTTAATATCATTTTTAAGCGAATCAATTAAGCATTTTCTCCAATATTTTAGCCATTTTTCGTTATCCATTATTAATATTTACTATTCTATTATAGAGCTCTAAATTTCAAATCCGCCTTCCAAAATAAAACTCTGCAGTAAACTATCAACACGGATATTAACTTTGAACTGAGGTAGCTTTTTACCCTCCAATGTTTCAAAATAATTTTTAGCTTTTTCTTTGTCTACAGTATCCTTTAATTCTGTGAATCTACCGTACTCGTTGATGTTTTTTGCGGTAAGACCTGCATCCATCATACCACGTAGGCGAGTTTCGTCTAAACCTAATACTGTAGCTATTTTTCGTATTTGATCATTTTTTGCATTGTACTGGTATAGTGTAATGTAGTCTTTAAGTGTTTTACCTGCTTCAAGCTTTACACTACCACGCTGTACATCGTGCAGGAATAAATTAGCATACTTCTGTTGTTCTTGGGTAAGGCTAGCAAAAGATTTGTGCAACTCGTTAAGTGTTTGTTGTACCTCTTCTTTGCTCACGTCTTCATCTTGCAGTTTTTTTAGGTATTTTGCAAAACGAGAGTTCATATAATCGGCATCAATTTTACCCGTGTCTATTTCTGTTATATGTCCTTCAATCTCATAAGGAATGCCAGAACCCATTCCTCCATCACCAGACCCTGAAAGCTCTTTATAACGTAAAACTAAGATATCATAGGTATGTTTATCTAAAGCTAGCTTAATAGTTTCTTTCTTTTTACCTTCTCCGAAAGTATATTCTAGTTTTTCCCACACAAAGCGTTGTACTTTAGCTGCTTCTAAGTACATATTGAAGGTGTTAAATAACTTGGCAAAGCGACCACGTTCCGTAAGGTCGTCTGGTAATTTTTCAAAATTAGCAACTCCCGCTAGCTCAAATAGTTGTGCAATCTCATCATACACTGCATTCATTGCTTTTAAATTGTGCGGTAAACGCTCCACAAACAAGCCGGTTACTCTATCACCAGAATATAATTTTATGGCTGCATTAATATTGCGCTCCATTGTATGTGGCTTACGGTAATAACGAATGGTGCCATGGGGTTTTTCATCACGTTTAAAAAGACGGTTGGTACGTGAAAATGCTTGTATGATGTTTTCATACTCCATTTTCTTGTCCATATACAAAGTGTTTACCCACTTACTATCAAAACCTGTAAGCATTTGGTCTACTACAATTAAAATATCCAATTGCTTCTCGGGTTCTTTCTCTATTCTTAGGTATGGTGTTTTATGAGACATTCTAGAAGCAATGTCCTTTTTCATTTTAGCGTAATTTGCTAATTTGAAATCTTGGTCATATTGCGCATTGTAGTCTTCTATAATTTCTATAAGCGCATCTTCCTTGTATTCAGAATTGCCATTATTGTCTATAGTAGGGTCAAATAGAGCTGTGGTCTTTAAATCTGGCTTAACACGCTTCAACGTTCTGTAATAACGTACTGCCATAGGAATACTACTGGTAGCAAATATGGCATGGAATTTTCCGTTCTGACTTAATATGAGCCAATTGTCCAAAATGTCTTCTACTACTTTTGAAATGTGCTGTTCACGGTCATACTGGGCATTAGACAAATGGTCTTCTATACCTGTTTCATAGATACCTGCATCGTTATAAGAACCTGCCATGGGCACATCGTTCATATACTTTAGAAATATCGTCTTCTTTTTTGTATCGCCCAATGCATCTTCAACACTAGATGCTTTAGATTTTTCTAATGCTACTGCTCTACGCAGGTCTTTATCTTTATAGGTAAGAACCTTGTATGGGTCAAAACCTAAGACGTTGCCATCCCGTATTCCGTCTGCAATACTGTAACGGTGTAACTCGTCTCCAAAAACGGTGGAGGTTGTGTTAAGCTTCTTTTGATTTTCATCTTGTATAGGCGTGCCTGTAAAGCCGAAAAATATAGCCCATGGAAAGGTCTTTTTTATAGTGATCAACATGTCGCCAAAAGTGCTACGGTGTGCTTCATCTACAATGAAGACAATTCGCTTACTATTCATTATGGCTATGTCCGCACCTTTAGTTCCTTCCTCCTCGGTAATAAGGCTCATTTTTTGGATAGAGGTAACTATCAAAGTGTTTGCGGGGTCGTCACTTTTAAGTTTCGTTACCAAAACACCAGTGTTCTCCGTTGCTTGTACATCTTCGTTATCATCACTAAAGCCACGATATTCTTTTAAAGATTGTGTGCCAAGCTCTATTCTATCCATTAAGAAGACAACTTTGTCAGCATCTTTTGAATTGGCTATAAGCTGTGCACTTTTAAAACTGGTCATTGTTTTACCAGAACCCGTAGTGTGCCATATAAAGCCGCCTAATGCCTGTCTACTCTTCCAATCATTTTTTGCTACTTTATCACTTATGGCACTTGCTGCATAGTACTGGTAACTGCGCATTACTTTAAGCACACCATCACTAGTATCTGGTACGGTGTAAAACCCTATTAGCTGATGCGCCATAGGTATAGAGAGTAATTCTCTAGCTATGTCACTCCATAAATTTATGGGTTCGTTGTTGAAATCTGCCCATTGAAAATAATAGTCTTTGTTGAATTTGCCATCTGGACCAGGGTTTGCAAAGTACCGGGTTTCGTTTGGCTCCATAGCTACAAAAACTTGAACCAATGAAAACAAGCCTGTAAAGACCCCTGCACGTGCGTATTTTTCTATTTGGTGGTATGCCTGACTTACCGGCACGTTACTTTTTTTAAGCTCTATATGTATAAGTGGCATACCGTTTATTAGCAATATCAAATCGCCACGGCGGTCTCCTAGTATGTTAGACTTACTTTTGTATTGTGGTTGTTGCGCTATTTGATACCTACTTTGCCCAGCAGCAATTTCGTGGCGGTCATAAATTTTAAGACTTACCTCTTTACCAAAATGCAAATTGTCCTTTTCATTATCTCTAGTAATTGCTACCGTTTTACCATTTATAAAACCATTAAGCTTAAGCGGTGTACGTAGCGTGTTTACCTGCTCTAGTATCTGCTGCATCTCTCCCTCTGTAAGCGGGTGGTCATTAAGACGGTCTATATCGCGGTTATTATCAAACAGAATGTTTGCCCAATTGTCTAACAGGTCTTTTTCTGTGGGATTTTTAATAACACCACCTTTCCAACTTTGGTTTAATAAATGCGTTATTAAAGCTTCTTCAAAATCACTTTCTTTATTAAAAATCATAATTATAAACGGTACTAGTTGGGTTGGTTTTAAGCTACAAACATTTTAGTAAGGCAGGCTTTTTTAATGTTGTTGAGTTTTTTGAGTTGTACTTCATGTCCAATAATAATCTTATCAAGATTTGTGAAATACTTACCTACTTTTGTTTGTTCTGTCTCTTCAGGTAGTAAAATATCTATCTCCATAACTTTAGTTTTAGATATATTAAATCTTGATATACCCTGAGCTAAAATTTTCATATTTTCCCTAAAATATTGAGAGCGCATATAATAAGCTATAAAATAATTATCTACCTTTTCTTTAAATCGATATCCGAAACAGAAACTGTTTAAATAAACGTTTTCATCTTTCTCCAACCATACGGAAGACATACCAACCTCTTCTGGTGTTTCTGAAGAAGTCGTAAATAGCACATCACCATAATGAACAGTACTCTGTGATTCATCAATTTCAATTTTTTCTAATTGATTTCTGTCAGTAACCTCATTGTTGAAAACGTTTGTGTAAGGAATATAACGTGCTTCTCCTTTTCCGAAGTCCTCTTTGGTTTTTCCTGAGAGACCTGTAAACGTGTTACCGATATTACCAAGTTGATAACTCTCCCACTCCCCATCAAAGCCTTTAAAACGTATCTCTGGGACGGTAGCGCCCTCTTGAGGAAACATTTTAACTAGCATTGCTTTTTTTAGGTTTTTGAGTTTGGTGAGTTGGGTTTGGTGGTTTTTTATCGATGAATCAAGATTGGATATTAGGCTGCTAATTTTGTTTTGTTCATTAATCTCTGGCGCATAAAAAGTATAGTTTTCTACATTTGGTTTAGAAATGTTTTGAACTTTGGTGCCAGCTCCTCGCTTTCCAAAATACTGCTGGTTTCTATTAATGACCATAGATAGAAATGAACTGTTTATCCCTGCGTTTGGTCTTATTTCTGCAACTCTTTGATTAAGTACGTATTTATTAGGTGCAGGTATTTGAGCTGTAACACCAAGTAAACCGGGTGATTGTTCGCTTAAAATCATTACTAAAGTATCTTTTGGTAATGTAGGGGCATCGATGTCAATAAATTTCTGTGAGGAGACTAAATTTCCATTTACATCAACAGATTTCAATGTAATCAATTCATATTTACCTATTTTTTTTACGTGTTCTTCAAAACTTCCGCCATTCGCATAAGTTGAAACATCTTTGAGCTGGGTTAATTGCCAATCCTCCGTATAACTATTAAACCGCACTTCTGGGCTTTTCTTTAGTTCTCCCATATTACGCATCGGTTTTTAAAAGGTTCTTAAACTCGCTCAACGCTTTAATATCGTGCTCGTTTCCTGTAAGATCATCTAATAGTCCTGCAAGTTCATTTTCGGCTTGTTTAATGTCTTTGGCAACATCACTATATGTAGTGGCGTATTTATCTGCAAGTTGCTGCAGCTTTCTCAAAAGCGTATCTATAATCGCATCTGGCATATTATCTAGTGACTTTACTAATGGTTTTACCCATTTATGTTCTAATAAGTTGTTTACCTGTGCAGCAGTTAAGTTTTCAATGGTTTCTTTGGTAAGCATATGGAGTGCAGCAGCTTCTTTTTTAATTTTTGCTTTTATGTCCTTTTGTTCTATAAGTAACTGGCTTGCCTTTACTAATTGGAACTCAAAAGTGTCTTCTTTGAACGTAAAAACGCTCTGTAATTGAGACAAGTATTTGTTTACGGTAGTTTTACTATAAGTTCCATCTTTATTGGCATCCATAGCCTTCCATTGTACAACTTTATTGGCTTTGATAAATGCTTCTTTCTCGGGCTTACGTGCTTTTTTATCTAATAAGTCTTGGCAGGCTTTAAGTGCATTAATCTCAGGAGTTTCTACATCTGCATAGGCTTCTTTTACCACCTCGTTTAATTCTTTAGCAACAAAGGCATCACTTTTGTCATTGAGCAGGCTACTATCTTTTTCTTCTTCTGGTAAGGCCTCAATAAGTTCCTCTATCTCTGTAGCAATAGCCGTAAGTCGGTTTTCTTTTATAGTGAGTGCTTCAAGTTCTTTACTTAAATACTCTTCTTGAACTAATTTAAAAGGCATAATACGACCCTTCCAACCTTCTTGTACTTCGGTATCTTTACCGTTTTTCTTTTTTATAACCATATTAGGATCTACTACACCTGTAGCAGCAAAGCCCTCGGTCTGTATAATCTCTAAGTCCACTTTTATGGTTTCCCACTTATCGTCTAACAGTTGGTAGGCTTCATACTTATCAATAAGTGGTATGGTCTCTAATCGTTTAAAAATATCGTTGCTTAGTATGGTTTTCTCTTTGTTAACCTTAACGGTTGCAGTATTACTAACTAAATGTTGGGTAAGGTATTGGTCAAAATTTTGAAATGCTAGCGTATACGCTTTCGTAAAAGCTTCAACATTAGGGTGATTTGCGATGCTTTCTTTTAAATCGTTTACTTTAAGCTTGGCATTTACGGCTGTGGTTCTTTCAAACAATGTTTCACGTAAGTCTGGGAACGCATTCCAATACTTTTGAAGTTCATCTATTTCGTTTACCGGAATGCCACCGAACATAGATGCATAGATATCCCATTTTTCAGCAGGCTCTGAAGAGTCTACATAGCGTGGTATGTTTAAGTTATATTCGTTATTACGTATTTCATCACGTTCTACAGTTCTAGAAAATTTAGGTATAGTAGCTCTGTCACGTACGGCATCTGCAATACGCCTAATATCACTAGCACGCAGCTTGTTGTTTTTGCCATCTTTTACAAAGCCTTTTGAGGCATCTATAATTAACGTATCGGTATTTGCTCGTTTTTGTTTTAAAACTATAATAATAGTGGGGATGCCTGTGCCAAAAAAGATACCTGACGGTAAACCAATAATGGCATCAATATGGTTTTTTTCAATAAGTTGTTCACGTATTCTACCTTCTTCACCACCACGAAAAAGTACGCCATGTGGTAGTACTATATTCATAATTCCATCTGGTTTCAAATGATAAAGGTCGTGTAATAGAAATGCAAAATCCGCCTTCGTTTTTGGAGCTAGACCAAAACGAGCATAACGTGGGTCTGCTTCTTTATTTGTAGGTGTCCATTTTTGAGAGTATGGCGGGTTAGACACTACTGCATCAAGATATAAAGCATTATACGTATGCACAGGGTCGTTCTCATCAAAGAACGGCCAGTCATCTTCTAAAGTATCGCCGTTTCTGGTTTGAATATTCGTTGGTAAAATACCACGCATTACCAAGTTCATTCTGGTAAGGTTATAGGTGTTCTGCTTTAGTTCTTGTGCATAGTATTTGATGTTGTTTTCATCATCCATATACTTTGCAATACTGTTACCTATGTTAATAAGCAACGAACCGGAGCCACTGCAAGAATCATAAATCTCAATTTGCTTTCGGTCTTTTAAATGGTCCGATATAATTTCTGACATCAATACAGATACCTCATGTGGTGTATAAAACTCACCTGCTTTTTTACCAGCGTTGGCTGCAAATTTTTCAATAAGGTATTCGTAGATAAATCCAAGAACATCATAGTCTTGTTTGCCATCCATAGGGATGCCCTTAATTAAATGGAGCAAGTCTGCAATTGCCTTAGTCTGCTTCGCTGCGGTATCTCCAAGTTTACTTAAACCAGTCTCCAACGTATTAAAAATACCGTCAAAAAGCTTTTTGTGCTTTGGGCTAATTAATCGGCTAAAGGCAGAGAGCGCTTCGCGTACATTGGAAACATCAAAATCTTTACCCGCACTAATCCAAGTGCTGAACAAATCATCATAAGCTATAAAGTAGCCTATGCTCTTTTTTATAAATTCTACCGTTTCTGTATCTTCTTCGTTCAGGGCTTCAATATCATCTTGGGTGAAATCTTGATTTTTAGCGAACTGTATTTGTTTCTCAGATAGGTATTTGTAAAAGATGAATCCAAGTATGTAATCCTTGTATTCATTTGCTTCAATTTTAGAACGCATTTGGTTTGCAGATTCCCATATTTTAGCAGCTAGTTGTTGTTTGTTCATTATTTTTATACGATTTAATAGAAATTTTAATTGTTTAAAAGTTCTAATCTCATTTTATAAGTTTTCAAAGTAATTAGTTGAGAAATACGTGCCGCATTTTTTAAAGAGCTATCTATTTCACCTGCTATAATACAACCTGATATTGATTTATTTGGAAATTTATCCATTAGCAACCCTAAATACATTGATATTTGCCCAAAGGCTTTAAAAGTAGCTACACCTGATTTTAATTCAATTGCAAGTAAACTACTATCTTTTTTTTCTAATAGTAAATCTATTCTTTTGCCTTCTATTAAGTACTCTATTCCCTCATTGTTTTCACCATATATTTTATACTCAGGAAATAATTCATCAACTTGAGTTACCATTGAATTTTTTAAATCTTTCTCATAACTAAAATTGGTTATATTATTTATAGGGTCATTATCGTCGTCTTCAGAAAAATCATTTTCGATATTTGACAAAGAACTAAACTCTAAAAAATCTGAACCTTTATCTTTTTTGAAAGCCATATAAAGATTGGTAGCCTGTTTTAAAGTTGCAGAGCCATTTCTAATATTTCCTTGAATTGGAATATTGTGCGTCGAAGGAGCATTATTTCTCTCATCTTCTGCCGAATAAGAAAGTTTAGCTAGTAAAGACAGACCATAATCCTTTCTAAAATGTTCATCTAAATCACCTTCATAATTTTCAACATTTCTACAATTCGATATTCTATTTTGTATAGTAACTTTTGGCTTACCATTGAATTCTAGCCATTTTTTGAAATTTTCAGCATCCATTAATCAAATAGTTAGTTTAAATTATCATATACACCATTTAGTGTAAACGACTAAGTTAATTAAATGGTCACTTAAGAAATTACGGAAAACCGTATATTTCACAATATATACAAGAATCTTATCAGATGAAAATAATATAATTCCCCCAATCCCCCACCCTCATTGAGTTGGGTTTTAATAACTCTAGATAGATTGAACCTTTGTAAAGTATAACACTAAAACAAGTTCAATTATGTCAAACTCTATTCTATTTGGTTTCAACAAAAAAGATTTAGAACGAACTGTTCGTCTCGTTATAGATGAAGTTCGTAAAACAGAAATCATTGAAAGTAATTCTAACTTACCCAAAGAAGACCGCCTATCGCAAAAAGAAGCTGCACAGTTTCTAGGTATCTCTGTAACCTCATTAATAGCCTGGAAGAAAAAAGGGCATGTACCCTACTTTCAAATAGGCAGATCAATCTTCTTTTCTAAAAGTGAATTACTTGCTTTAGCAAGAAAGAATAACAGTTTAATTAAGTCTGCAAGAAAATAGAGTGCTATGAAAAAGAAAGCACCCTATTTAAGAATTGGAACTGTTTATCACAAACACATTGAGAGACCCTTAATATCTGGTGACACCGTACCCGTCATGGTTCGATGGAACAAGGATACTATTATTGCCGATCACGGTAAGGTATTTTTATCTGATATACCCAAGCTAGATGGTTTTTGCTGTATACCCGATCATTTAAACTATCAGCAAATACTAGGTACTTTTTACAATACCTATCATGAGTTGCCACAAAAACCAAAAAAAGGTAGTGTTGAGAAATCTATAGATTTTGTGAAGCACATCTTTGGCGAGCAGCAAGAACTAGGTTTGGACTATTTGAAGCTCATTTTCATGAAGCCCACTCAAATACTACCTATACTTTGCTTAGTAAGTAAAGAACGAGGTACTGGAAAAAGCACATTTATTAAATGGCTTAAAGCTATATTCGGTGAGAACATGACCTATATAAAAGGTGATAGTTTCTCCAGTCAATTCAATGCCGATTGGGCAAGTAAAACCATAATAGCTGTTGATGAAGTCTTCTTTGATAAAAAGGAAATTACCGAAAGGCTTAAATACCTCTCTACTACAGATAAGGATAAAGTTGAAGCTAAAGGTAAGGACAGGGAAGAAATTGAATTCTTTGGCAAATTCATTTTATGCAGTAACAATGAAGACACCTTTATTCTTATAGATAGTGACGAGATACGGTTTTGGGTTCGTAAGGTTATTCCGTTTGAAACGGAAGACACAGAGTATCTAAACAAACTATACAAAGAAATACCTGCCTTTCTTCAATACTTAATCGATAGACCCTTTAGTACACCTAAAACCACCCGAATGTGGTTTACACCTAAGCAACTAAAAACAGAAGCATTACAAAAACTGGTATGGCTTAATAATAACGAAATAGAACGTGAAATGATATTCTTGTTCTACGAGCTGTTTGACTCATTTGCCGAAGATCAATTAAAAGCAACACCTAGAGAAGTTGTTTCGAATTTAGGCAAGTCACGCAAAAAGCATTTTGCGATGAATGATATTCGAAAGATTCTAAAAAAGAAATGGAACCTAATACCTTCTGATAATGCTAATTCTTATCAAGGTTTTGAATATACAAGTTATGGTGAATTTGTTCAGATAGATCGTAAAGGGAGATACTTCACAATTAAGAAAGACTATATACTTAAGATTTATGATGAAATGATGATAGAGTGATTGTAGTCATTGAAAATCAAATAACTACATCGTCATCATTTTATCATCAAACTATCATCAAAAAAATACTGATGAAGAAAAAAGGGCTTTTTGATGATTGATGAAATAATGATGAATTGAGCAAAGCCCATTCATACTGCTAATATCAACAATTATCATCAAAACCTCAATTTTAATTTTAAAACACTATTAATCATGAAAAATGAAAAACATCATAACCTAGACTGTAAAACAGCTAGAGATATATCTATTATAGATACACTACAAAGGCTTGGTTTTTATCCTAAAAAAACAAAAGAAAAAGAATGTTGGTTTCTTAGTCCGTTCAGATCTGAGAAAACGCCATCGTTTAAAGTGGACTTAAAACTTAACCGGTGGTATGATCATGGCGAAGCTGTCGGTGGAAATGTAATTGATTTAGTTATTAAAATTTCTGGTTACACTATAAAAGAAACTTTAGAATTTCTAAGCAATTCAAATAGTTTTTCTTTTCAAAAGCCGACCGTTTCCGCACAAGATTTGACACCAAATTACACTATTGAAAAGGTCATTGATTTGGAAAATGATGTCTTACTATGGTATTTGATTATGAGACGTATTACTGCGAGAGTTGCGTTGACCTATTGCCAAGAAATTCATTACACCATTAATGGCAAAACCTATTTTGCAATAGCTTTTAAAAACGATGTAGGTGGCTATGAAATACGCAATAAATATTTTAAAGGATGTCTAGGCAACAAGGGAGTAACACATTTTAATAATGGAAATCAAAAGCTACTTCTCTTCGAAGGCTTTTTAGATTTCTTATCCTACAAAGAGCTTTTTTCAAGAAATACAGATGAAGATTATTTGATTTTAAATTCCATTTCACAACTGAAAAATTGCTGGACAATTTTATCTAAATATAGCCATATAGATTGCTACTTAGATAACGATGATGCCGGTAAAAGAACAACCAATCTAGTAAAGGAAAAATATTCTTTTGCCCAAGATTGCTCTTCTAAATATGAACCCTTCAAAGATGTGAATGACTACTTAGTGGAGGTTTCTTAAAAAGAAAGCAAGTCGGACAGGGGCGATACCCCTGTCTCCGACTTGCTCTGCGAGGCTAAACAACTCATATTCAGGTATTTAATTCTACTAGTTCATATAGCCATTTATAGAATATTTATAAAATAGCATCTATACAATTGATAATAAGCACTTTAAAATATAAACCATGTCTAAAAAAAGCATCTTAGTTAATGAAATCGCCCATAAAGACCTTTCTAAATTGGTAGTTCAATTCAATTCTAATTTCGGACAATTAGTAGGTTCTATGATTCAGTTTTTTAAGAAAACTGGTATCAATCCTAATGAACCATTAAAGGATAATCCGTCCATATTGGTTAAAAAGTTAGACAATAGAATTGTCTCTTTTTTAAAGGTTCAAGAACGAGATATTTTGAAACCTATGCGTGCCGACATTTACCAATATCATAAATCTAATGATGACCGTGTACATGCAGAAAGAGATTTTTTAACCTCTAAACTCAACGAAACGAATGACAAGCTCGATAACATTCTAATGGAGATTAGAAAGCAAAGACAGGTGCATTTAGAGGTAGTTCTGTTTTTAGATTCTAAAAATAAAACTGGCTTACTGAACAGAGTACAATCGATACTTAAATAGTGATGCCAATATCTAAAGTACATAGCTCATCTGGAGGAAATAATACGGGTTCTTGTTCAAGTTTAGCCAACTATTTAGAAAAGGAAAATATGGAATTGGATAAGATGTCGGACCAGGAAAAAGACCAGGACAAGAAAATGAATATTGAATCGATGAAACAACAGTTTTTTACTCATGAAAAATCTGATGTCAGTCATACAGAAGTCATCTCAAGTATTGATAATAATAAAAAGAAGTTAGGAAAAGAAGACGCTAAATTTTTCGCTCCAACAATCAATTTCAGTGAAAAAGAACAGCAGCAAATAGCTAAGATGGTAACGGGCAGAAATATCGAGAACATCAAAGACTTGAATGTAAAAGAATTCAAAGCCTATAATAAAGCTATACAGGACTATGCAAGAAAGGTTATGGACAATTATGCGAAAAATTTTAACCGTAAGGACAAAGGCTTAGAAACAGGAAAAGATTTGGTCTACTATGGTAAGGTTGAGCACATGAGAAAATATAAGGGTACAGATAAAGAAGTACAGCAGGGTAAAGTTAAGTCTGGTGAATATAAAAAAGGTTTACAAAGCCATGTTCACCTTATAGTTTCAAGAAAAGATAAAACTCAAAAACTAAAGCTTTCGCCTATGGCTAACGAACGTAATAAGACTAGAAAAATAGGAGGCAATGAATATAAAGTTGGATTTGACAGAAAAGAATGGATTCAAGCCAATGAAAAAGCATTTGACCAACAATTTCAATATAAGCGACAGGAAATAGAAAAATTTCAAAATCAAAATATTTTGAAAAATGGCAGTCCTTCAGAAAAAGCCAAAGTCATAAAAACAATCGAGAAGGATAATGAAATAGCCAAAACAAAAAACTCACAAAACGAATTAGGAATTTAAAACAAAATAATATGTCACTTTCAGAAGCAAACAGAGAAAGCTCAGGCTTAGGTAAAACCGCGGCAGCTGTAATATTAATAATACTATTAATTGCATTATTCAATTTCATAAAAAACTCATTTCTCTATATAATTCATATGGATGTAGCATATGAATTATGCAGGCTAAATGAGTTTATTTCAACTCCATTCGGTAAAATAACGTCTTACCTAGTATTCTCTTATATCATAAGCATATTGTTAACATTCAGGCTATTTAAGAATTGGAAAACTAAATGGTTGTACAAACTATACCTTGTACTCTGTATTGCATCTATACCCTCTACTTTAGATTTAGGCTTACTATTCAACATAGATTTAGATTGGTATACGTTTTTCGCAATAACTATAAGTATCGTAAAGCTTTCATTACTTTTTTACAGACCTAAAGTATTTAGCTTTTTACGCTCTAAATTTATAAGAAGGAAGCAATCACAAGAATTATCAAATATCATTTTAGCAACTAAAAAGAGAAATGTAGAAATTAAAAATCCTTTTGCCGGAATTTATATTCAGGGTGGTGCCGGAAGCGGTAAAACAGAAAGTTTATTAAAACCCATGATGAAGCAATGTATCGAAAACAATTTTGCTTTTATCATCTATGATTTCAAAGGGGAACTTACTCCATTTGCTAATGAAGTGATGGAAACTCAAAATATAAATCAATTCAATACCTTAAATTTTAAAGAACCCTTATTAAGTGATCGGTTCAATCCATTAAACCCATCGCATATTAGAAATACTGCAGAAGTAGTTGAATTGACTAAAACCTTGTTTTATAATCTTAATCCTGCTTCAATTAAAAAAACGACTAATAATTACTTCTTAGATGAAGCTATTAACCTCTTTACTTCAATTGTAATTTTTCTGAAAAATAATAAACCTGATTATTGTACCATCCCCCATATAATAGCAGGACTTTCAAATAATAGTATAGATAAAGTAATATTAAAAATAAGTACAGAATTTGAAGCATTACCTTATATATCTTCTCTTAAAAATGTAATTGAATTAAAAGCGGAGAAACAAGTAGCAGGTGTAATAGGCTCTCTACAGGGTAGCCTTGCAAAATTCACTTCAAAGGAGTTGTTCTATATTTTATCGAAGAGTGATTTCTCACCTGAATTAAACGACCCAGAAAAACCAAATCGATTGTGTATAGTTAACGATTCAAGTCTTCCAAGCTTTTACGCACCACTTATATCAATGATAATCAACAATTGTCTTAAAAAGATGAATGTAGCAGACAAGCACAAAAGTGCCATTTTCCTTGACGAAGCACCAACCTTGTTCATTCCAGAATTTGAACAAATACCGGCAACAGCAAGGAGTAATAAAATTGCCACTGTGTTTACTACTCAAGATTACACACAAATACTTGATAAATACGGTAAAGAAAAAGCCCAAACTATCATCAGTAATCTTGGTTCTCAATTTTACGGTAGAACTACCAATGTAGAAAGTATGAAACAGATTTCAGAACTATTTGGAAAATATGATAAGGTGTTCAAAACAAAGAGTAAAGGAAAGTCTTCTGAATTATTAAATACAGGCAATATGCAAGTGAATAACGGACAATCTGAAAGTATACAACAAAGGTACACTGTAACTAGTAATGAACTGTTAAAACTTAAGCCCGGTGAATTCTATTCCATAATAGGTGATAAAAAATCTCACAATCAACATATTCAATTAAAAAAAGAAAAGGCACATAAAGAAAACTATAACGCACAGAATATTAGAAAACTATCAACTTCAATATCTCAGTTTGATTTGGATAATAATTATTTAGAAATTAACAATATAGCTAAAACATTGTTCGATTAATTTTTAATAACTTAAAGTTCAAAGACATGACTTTAAATACAGCGATAGTACGCAGAGCATTATTTATGCTTTGGATAATTTCACCATTAGTAATAAGGCTTTCATCTGAACCAAGCATCTTTTGGCTAATTTCATATTTCATAAGTCTGCCTCTTTACTGCTATTTTCAAATAACTAAAAAATAAACATTAACACCATAGAAACGAGAACATGAGCTACATAGATAAATTTGAATTTGAAGATTTTGATTACTTAGACCAACATGAAGAAGGATTTAAATGTTGGCAAACAGATTATAGATTGCTAAGAGAACGAGATGAAGAAGCAGCCAGATTAGCTTTTGAAGGTGGACTAAGAGACTTTAAAGAAAGCTGTATGCAAAGAGAGAAAGAGAAGCAACTTCCAAGACAGCAACCTTTGTTTAGTGAAGAACAATTAGCCAATTGGGGCAATTAATCATTAAGTCCTAATTCCTTATTTATCACAAAAAAGCTTATCAAAATGGAAGAAATAAAGAATGAAATTAAAGTCTTTAGAAATGAATTTACCAAGGAGTTAGATAACTTTCATAAATCCATGATAAAAAAAATGAACCAACAAGCCATTATTATATTTATAGGTTTAATCATAATAGGTATTATATCATTTTTATAAGTTACACTAAAATCTAATTAACTAGAAAATTATATCTAAATGAACAAAGAGATAAAAACATTCAAGAGTGATAATCACTCATCCACCTGTTTAATTTGTGAAACGACCTATAGCATTGACAAACAAATTAATCCTCATCCAAGTTACGATGGCGGAAATACAGCTTCATTACAAATTATTTGCTGTTAATGTAAAGTTCACATTGTAAAGACCATCACCTCCAAAAATATTAAGAAATCTTTTTCTATAATTGAAAGTGTGTCCATCGCTTGCTAAGCCAGAATCATGAAATTGATTACCTAAATCACTAAAGATGTTAACCGATGTTAGTCCAATAATATCATCTCTATCTCTAATTAACCAATGCCTTTGCAACTGATTACTGCATGATTCTCGAATTGATTGCAATACTTCTAGCTGTCTTTCAGAATAACTGTTTCCTATTTCTGTATTTATTCTAGGTATACCACCCGGTTGCTGATGAAGTGAAGTGAAAACTTCTTGTACGCTTTCACGGAAACTGTTTAAATGATTTACTCTGTGACTGCCCCGAGATTTATCGTTGTCTATTGCCATTACAATTAACCCGACAAAAGGAGCATCTATAGTAGGTGCATTTGTTGAAGTCACCATCCCTCGAACATTATCCTCATCATCCATTCCAGAACCCAGTTTATCAGTATTTATAACATCAACTTGGACATCACCAGGACCATTAACATCTAGAGTTACGAAAGCAATTAACAACCTTGGTTCATCACCTGAAAAATCTTCTGCCTCACGAACGGTTAAATTAAAGTATGCAAATATATTGGTAGCCATAATAATAGGTTATTTCTGTTTATAGATAAAAGATATCCACTACGACTATCGATTGATAATAAATTTGTGCTAATTGCATCCTAAAATGTATAATATGCAGATTTTCAATACATTAAAAACAAAATAAGAGAAGAATATCATAACAACATCTACACAAAATTAAGCACGTAAAATATTCCCATCAAAAGACTACGGCATAAACCAGGCTCATGATTCGCTCTTATTTATTCCGTTTCCTTTAGAGCTGAAATTTTACTACCACTTGTGATTGCGCAAATATTGTTCAATCTAAAAATCATTTAAAATGAAAAAAGTGACCATTTACAAGAATTTGGTAGGAGAGTTAACCGTAAACTACAAACGAACTAAACAACAAGCACAGAAAATCTCCAGTTCAGAAGACGCAGCAGATTTTATTAGACCCTATTTCGACCATGTTATGGACGACCATGAAGTTGTCAAGGTAATTCATCTGAATCACGAAAACAGAGTTATAAATGTACATCATGCAAGCTCTGGTACAGACATAGCCTGTTTAATACCAATAAAAGCCATTGTCAGAGATGCTATAATGCTACCTACTACAGGTATAATACTGGTTCATAATCACCCTAGCGGTCAAACAAAATTTTCAAAAGCAGATATTGCCGTTAGTAAAAAATTAGAAATAGCCTGTAATTACTTTGATATAAGATTTGTCGATAGCATAGTAATCACTAGAGAGAAACATAGCTCAATGAAAGATGAAGGGGTCATATGACCCCCTTTTTTTTTCGCCCCATATATGCTAATCTCTAAGATAAAATGTTTGAATTAAATAGTAAATTTCCCCCATAATCTAGACTGTAATATATTTGGCAGATACTTTCCTCAAGCCTTCTGTATCTATATTTAAACCAAAACCTGGTTCTAGCTTTAATGAATAGAAACCGTTAGCTTCTTTTTTAGTTGGAGAACTGATCAAACAATCCATATAATTTTTTGAATCTTCCTTTTTCTCGATGGCTTCTACCCACACCGCACCAGTACCAATGGCTATTTGTTGCCATGCCGAACATGCCGGTCCTGCTAAACTATCATCACCTATCATTACCTTAGCTTTTATCTCTTGAACTTTTTTAGCCAAAAGAGCTGTGTGTGTAAAACTACCCATGGTAGACGGGTGTAAGTTGACAATTCTACCCATTCCTTCTTGCAGTTTTTTTATACCTTTCCATGCCGGGCGCATTGGTGCATCAGGAATAAGGTCTAAATTTCCAATCATTTTTTGTAGTTCTATCCATTCGCCAGTAGTCAATGGTGCAGGGTCCTCAATCGCGTTTAGTCCATTATCTTTGAAGGTGTTCATAATGTCAGCCAAAGCTTCAAGTGATCCCACATTTTTATAGCCCTTATTCACATCAGAAATAATTATTGCCTCTTTACCCAAAATCTCACGTATAATGCTCAATAACCTTAGGTCAATTTCCTTGTTCCCATACATTTTAAATTTTACATGGTGACCTAAGTTCTGCTCCAAACTTTTTTGAGCTTCCTCTCGTACTTTTCCCTCATCTTTATGCAATATGCAATATAAACCCGGTACAGGCTCACGGTGATTTAAGCCTAAAAGCTCAATAGCAGGTTTTTGCTGTAATCTTCCGATTAAATCTAACAAACCCATATCCATTAATTCCATTTCTTTCAAAGAAGTTTTCGAACCCTCTACTTGCTGTTGCTGCAATAGACTTTGAGCTTGTTCAATAGTAAGTCCTTTATATTGTTTAACATAATTTACCCAAGAACTTAGGTCTTCATTTGGATTGTTTTTTGAAGCCGGTATTTCAGACCAACCATAATGTGCCCCTGAGGAAATTTTCATGAATAAGTGTTGACGATTGAGCCAAGTACCAAATGAAAAATACCTAGGAATATTGATGTCATATCGGAATAATTCAATTTTATTTATTTTTTCATTCAGATAATTAGCACCACTATTTTTGTTGATACAGGATAAAAATGTTGGGTAAAATGCAGTGGATAGTCCCAACGCCGAAATATCTTTTATAAAACCTCTTCTACATTTATTCATTTTCAAATTTCATCAAATTAATACTAAAACTATTTATTGTAGAACCCAAATACATTGATCAGAGTATTCCTTATTTTTGATTTTTGCACGGACTTCAACAGTATTTTTCCCGTGATAAAGATTTACATTGTTCCATTCAAAAATCCCGTAACTGCCATAAGCCTTTCCAAAAGTTTTTCCGTTGATAAAAAGCTCAACTTCCGGGCAATTGGAATACACCCGTACTTTTATTTTTGATTGTTCACGCACCACAAAACGACGTTCAGTGATGTAAACGAATTTATCTTCTAGATTCCAATTCGCTTTATAGAAATAGAAAGCATCTTTTTTAATCTTTCGATCAAATGTTAACAAACCTTTATCGTTCTTTCCAATGTCCTCTCCTTCTGAACGATGCGCAGCTCCAAAATCAAACATATTCCAAATGTAAGAACCCCAAATATATGGGCGGTCTTTTATTGCTTTCCAATACTCTTCATGATAATGCGATTGCCATTTTTCAGGGTGCCACCGGTCAGGCGCTTTGGGTTTTTTCAATTCATTCTCATGGTGAAATGCACTGGCGCCCGCTCCGTATTCACTTAGTCCAATTTTAAAAGATGCTTGTTCTTTATGTAATTCATCCATCCATGTACCAATATCAGACGGAGCACCACGATACCAACCAAAATACCTATTCCAAGCAATAAGATCTGTAATCTCATGTAACTGATTGTCCTCGCTGTTACTCGCAGCGGTAGTTATTCGTCCTGGATCTTCTTTATGTGCCAAAGCATGAAGCTCCTTCACGTACTCTATTGGGGAATCCCCTGTCGTTTTCAGTTCATTGTATAAGCCCCAAAAACAAATTGACGGATGATTGTATTGTTGACGAATCATTTCAATTAGCTGTTGTTTCCCGTTATCTTTAAAAGATTCTTGGTCCACAAAACCTTTATCCCTATAACCTCCAGGACCTACAAACGGTATTTCGGACCAAGTAACAAAACCTGCCTCATCGAGTATGTCATAAACATACGGATCGTTGGGGTAATGCGACAGACGTATTGAATTAGCCCCCATTTCCTGCATTATAATCAAATCCTCATCATGATGTTCCTTACGAAGGGCATTCCCGATTAAAGCTCTATCCTGGTGACGACATACTCCCTGAAGGTCCAAATGTTGTCCATTAAGAAAAAAACCATTGTTTTCATCCACATGATAATACCTTAAGCCCAGAGGTTGCGCTACTTCATCAATAACTACATTACTATCATATAAACTCACCTCTACTTGGTACATATATGGATCTACAACCCCGTTCCATAAATGTGGTTTGTTAATTGTAAAGGGAATCTTTACTTCTTCTTGGTTCGAATTCACATCCAAAATTCTCTCCAATACCGTTTTATTGCCATCTTTTACTCTTAAGGCTAGTTGAAGCCCAGATTGATTATCGAGATTTGATATTTTTACTAATGCCTCTACTTCTGCCTTTTCTTTTGTAACCTTTTTCTGACTGAGATAGACCCCGGACGAAGCATAATCTAAAGGACTGATAACAGCTTTTTCGGTTATCAGAAGTTCTACATCACGATAAATTCCGCCATAAAAATTAAAATCCCCTAAAAGTGGCATTATATCTAATTGTGGTGCATTATTTACCCGTACCAAAATAGTATTGATTTTTCCATATTGCACAAAATTCGTCAATTCAAAAATAAAGGCAGTATACCCACCTCGGTGCTCCCCAATGTGTTTTCCATTAACAAACACATTTGCAATGGAATTGACACCATAAAATTTGAGAAATAAACGTTTCCCTTTCCATGCACTATCAATTAATATATCCCTTTCATAGTTTCCCAGTCCCCGGTAATAGCTAGGATTACCAGAATTGGCATCAATTTTATTCCATGTATGTGGAATATCAATTCTTTCGTAAACATTCTTTTTAACCTCGTAACCATATGTAAAATTCCAATCTTGGTTTAAAAGCTTAATTTTTCGCTGCGCACTTAATGTAAATGTGACAAGAAGCAAGAAACTGGTAATTTTTACTTTTCTAAATAGCATTCTTATATTTATTTAAATTGATATTCTTACCAAGGATCATTCATGGATTTTAACAATGCGGCCAACTCCTCTTCCATTTTTTGATCTAATGCAGGATTTTCACCCCAGCAATTTTTTAACTGGTAAGGATCCTCTCTATCGTTAAATAGGTAGTAAAACTTATCCCCGTTATCATCTTTAAAAACACTGAACGTGTAGTTGTAATTCCTAAAACCCCTTGCGCCTTTATCGGGATTTGATGGTTTTGTTCCAAAATATAGTTGTTTGGTTGGCCGTTCGACCGGTTTATCAAAAAACACATCTGAATAATTTTTACCTTCAACATCGTCAGGTATTTTATCTCCCAATCCCAATAATCCTAATATAGTTGGCATATAATCAGGAACACTAAGCAATAAATCATCGGTTTTTGCAATAATACTCTTTGGATAATGAACAATAAGAGGAATGTCCATAGCTTCGCGGAACCAAACATTTTTATGCATTAGTCCATGACTACCTAACATTTCACCATGATCAGCAGAGAAAACGATTATCGTATTTTCATACAATCCCTCTTCTTTTAAATGCTCTATTACTCTTCCTATCTGGTCGTCAACACCATCAACACAAGCAAAATATTCGGGTGCCTGATCCAGCCTGGCAGCAACTCCTTTATCCCCTTTTTTCCAGCTATAATTATCTGTAAATTCTACATTTGGTCGATTGAGTAAAGTTTTATAATCCATTCCCTTGTACCTTTTACTATATTTCTCGGGAACTTGACCAAAAGGAGTATGCGGTGGATTTATAGACCAAAACAGGGCAAAAGGTTTATCGTTCTCTCTTTGCGTTTTAGCATTATCAATATACTTCATTATCACATCTGCCTCATGCTCTGATGACCACTGGTTCACAAATATGGTATCCTTAGCACTTCCATTTGTATCCCAATAATAAGGGGTATTATGCCGGTTGTGAGTTCCATAAGCATACCAAAATGAAAAACCATGGCGATTCTCTGGAGGGCACCAAGTATCCCAAACCCTCTTAGTGCCGGGTGGTGTTGCGGGCGGTCCGTCCAAATGCCATTTCCCCACATAACCTGCGCTATATCCACTAGATACAAGAACATCAGAGAAACAGACTTCTTCTTTACTTAGAAAGTTGCCGTAAGGAGTATTTGCCGAATTACAATTCTCTACAACCCCATTTGACAATGGATACTTTCCGGTCATCAACATTGCCCGATAAGGACTGCACAATGGATGATTGGATACCGCACGATTGAAAAACACACCTTCTTTTGCCAATTTATCAATATTAGGCGTATGAACAGGATCTTCGTTTAAAAAACCTAATGATGCTTTACGATATTGATCTGCAAAGATAAATAACAGGTTTGGTCGCTCAGGTTCTTCTATTTTCTTAGAGGCTTCACTTTTACAAGAAAGTAAACCTAAAAAGGCGATTAGCAATATGACAAATCTTTTTATTATCATAATAAGTTTAGTTTATTCATTGGTTTGGATTCTTTATTTAATGCTGATTAACGCGTGAACTCTATAATCTTCTACATTTCATTTATTAACTTCTTTATCATGACAGAGTGTTCCTGCTGATATGATTTTCCACTTATTTACCTTTCTTATATGCAAAGATTCTCTGACCCTACAGTTCTAGTAATAGAGTTGCGAGTATAAGTGAATAGGCTAAATAAATTTTGTATTAAATTCTCAATTGAATTGACGTACCCTTTTTAATACGAAGAAGTTGTTATAAACCAGGACAGAAAAAATCTGCCCCGGTTTAAACTAACACAACTATTGAAATATATCTATTGCGGGTAACCTGGATTTTGAACCAAGGCATTACTACTCTTCTGAATTTCATCTGAAGGTATAGGCCATACATAATGAACCGAAGGATTAAATATTCTTACATTGCCAATTCCATCGGGATTAAATTCAACGGTTTCATTTGCTATAACTTTTAATCCCTGAACTTGGTAACCATTATTAATCTCAATCATACCACTTCGTTTCATATCAAAGTAAGTCCATCCTTCAAAACCAAGTTCACAAATACGCTCACGATAAATATCATTCATTGTAATATTTCCTGCTGTGTATTTGGGCAATAGTTCAGAAGCTCTGCCTCTTACTTTATTAATAGTTTTGTCCAAGACCTCTTGAGAAACATTAGCAACACCATCACGCATAGCAACTGCTTCTGCATGACAAAGTAAAATATCTGCATACCTAAAAATGATATAATCTAATGGACTATCCCAGTCTACTGATTTCCCTGAACCAGGAACTACATATTTTCTCATGTGCAAACCAGTAAAAGAGTGGTTTGGCCCATTTAACTCATGTGGATAAACTATATCGTTATCATTTAAATCAATAAAATGTGACCCCGGACGCAAAATAGTATAGTCCATTCTTGGATCTCTTCCTTCAAAATATTCATAAATTTCGTTAGAAATTTTAGGTTCACCACTACTGTTTAATCCTCCTTCGTTAACATAGTCAATTCCCTCCTGAGGGTTTTGAATAATTCTTTCAAACTGATCAACAAACCAAAGGGTTGGTTGAATAAATGACCATCCACTACTCGCAGACGATGCGTTGGCATATAACTTTTCAACATAACTGCCCGGTTCTGCATCGTTCAAAAAAACATGTTGCACACTGAAGATCACCTCTTCATTATTTTCATTTTCTAAACTAATGACATCCCCATAGTCAGATACAAGGTTGTAATCACCTAGCTCCATAATAGCTTCCGAAACGATTGCCGCTGTATCCCAATCAGTTTCATATAAAGCAGTTTTTACCTGTAAAGCCATTGCAGCTCCTTTTGTCGCCCTTCCTGTTTCAGCATTGGCACGTCGAGGCAAATTAGCAACGGCAAATGCCAAATCTTCTTTAATCAAGTTTAAAACCTCAGACTTGGGCGATCTTGGAGTAGCAGCATCATCAACTGTCGGCACGTGAGTGAATAAAGGAACGTCACCAAACAATTCTACCAACCAATAATAATTCATAGCTCGAAGAAACATAGCTTCGCCTTTCATAGCATTTTTAACCTGATCTGAATTTGAACCGGAAAATTCGATGTCATCTATATGTGTAAGAAAATCGTTTGCTCTAACTACACCTCTATATCCTAAAGTCCATGCAGTAGATAGATAGATGTTCGAACCTGAGTGTACACCGTCACCTACGGGTCTAAGTCTATGTGATTGACGTTCAAAACCAATAGGTGTTATATCTGCCAATACTCCCAGAGAGGCCCATGAAGCACAACCTCGATAAGGATTCTGGTCAGTAGGTGGCTGCAATGCATCATAAACAGAGACTAAGCTTGCCTTGGCATCATTTTCATCTTTCCAAAATGTGGCTGATGAAAGTTGGTCTTCCGGATATTTATCCAAAAAGTCATCTTCACATGAGAATCCAATTACCGAAAGCATCAGAAGTGTCAGTAAATATTTTATATTTTTCATAATTATTGTTTTTATTTTTTTCAAAATCTTGACTATTAAATTAAAATGCAACATTTAAACCAAGTGTAATCGTACGAACGTTAGGAACAGATCTTACATCATCTGTTTCAGGGTCAAAGCCCCATTCTTCGTTCGTAAATGTGAACAAGTTATCAGCACTTACATAAACCCTCAACTTGGACAAGGTATCTGTAAGTAAAGCAGAATGGGTTAAGTCATATCCTAATTGTACATTTTTAACTCTCAGGTATGAAACATCCTTCACCCAAAAGTCCGATTCCTCGATAATAAAGCTCTGGGATTCATTTGCCATTCGTGGCAGAATAGCATCAGGATTACCTGGTGTCCACTCATTATCAACCCAACGTTGAGGAATTACCCCTTTGTCTACCCAGTTCATTGGTGTAATCATATAATCCCAGGTATTCCTATCTCGCTTGGCCACACCTTGAAAAAGCATGCTAAAATCTAGTCCTTTATAATTAAAACCAATATTACCACCAAAACTATATTTAGGAATTCTATTACCGATAATAACACGATCCTCTGTTCCAATTACACCATTTCCTTCATCTGGAACACCATCACCATTGGTATCTACGGTTAGTTGATCCTTAAATTCAAGATCACCCAATTTTGTAAATGGTCTATGCTCTGCCGCATTTGCGAGCTGTTCTTCTGTTCTAAAGATATCTACAACTTCATATCCGAAAAATGAATTGAAAGCGTATCCTATTTGCGTTCCTCCCGTAACTATATCAGAAAAGTAGTCGGTAACCTCATTGTGCAGTTTAGTAACATTAGCAGATACGTTGTAGCTTACCTCCCCGATTTGACCACGGTGTCCTACCGACAACTCAACACCTTTATTTTCCATTGATGCCAGATTCACGACAGGCTCTGTTTTTCCACCTAGAAACTGAGGAATCGGTAGTGCAGTCAATATGCCATCTGTTTTACGAACAAAATAATCTGCATTTACACTTAATTTACCATTAAAAAATCTCGCATCCACACCAAAATCTGTAGTTGTTGTTTCTTCCCATTTAATATCTTCGTTAGTCAATGCGGTCTGTGCAATACCCGAGTACACCTCACCATTGAAAGAATAGTTTTGATTTAAAGCATAAGTTGATTGGTATGGATAATTCCCAATACGATTGTTACCCAATTTCCCCCATGAGGCTCTTATCTTTAAATAATCTAGACCTTTAACATCTTTCATAAAATCCTCTTCGCTTATGTTCCATCCTGCGGAGAAAGAGGGGAAATATCCATAACGGTTGCCATCTTTAAAACGCGATGAGCCATCAGCCCTTATGTTTGCTTCAAATAAATACTTGTCTTTAAAATTGTAGTTTACCCTACCAAAATATGATTGCATTGACCATTCTGCTATTGTTCCACCACCGCCAATAAGTTCCAATCCAGCATTTACACCTTGTACCTCGTTATTTGGAAATTGTTGTCTAGTAACATTTATGCCATCCGCTCTATACTGAAGTGTTTCGTAACCTCCTAAAATTTTTATATTATGATCACCAATATTCTTGTTATATTCCAGCAATAGGTTAGCATTGACCTGGTAATTTTGATATTGAGCAATAGTAGCACTTCTTCCGGAATTTTGCTCTATTTGACCAATTATCTGTTCTGTTCTAAAATTCCATATATCATACCTCTTATTAAATTCACTTGATATACCTTGATTAAAATCCAATGCCACTTTTGCTGTAGCCTTAAAGTCATCAAAAATTTCCCATTCTGTAAAAACATTACCCATAATTCTTCGGTTATTTTGCTCTCTTATACGGTTGGCAATTTCCGCATAAGGAGCACTTATGCTCTGGACCGACCCACTTTGAGCTCCTCCCCATCTACCATCAGGGTGCCTTAAATTTGTAATTGATGGTGACCACTCAGTTGATGTTGTTGATAAGGTTAGAGCGTTCGGAGAAAGATTTGTCCATCTGAAAAATACATTTCCACCAAGTTTAACCCCATTAAGGACTTCAGATGAAAGGTTGGTTCTAACACCGTAGCGCTGAATGTTATTTCCTCTAGTAATACCATCTTGATCAAGGTAACTCATTGACATCCGATAAGTTGTCTTTTCATTTCCACCACTATAACCCAATGAATGGTTCATAATTGGAGCGGAACCTCCAAAAAGTTCTTCATTCCAGTTAACGTTTGGATGATATAAAGGATCGTTCGGATTATCTCTCCATTCCTGAATATCAGATTGTGAAAAATTTTGTTGATTTGGTCTGATTCTATTAGCTATTTCCATATAATCGGCAAAATCGCTAACATATTCAATCAATTTTGGAATACTTTGAATACCATAGTAAGTATTGTAAGTTAGTCGAGATTTACCCGACTTACCACGCTTTGTAGTGATAAGAACAACACCATTGGCGCCTCTAGACCCATAAATTGAAGCAGAAGCAGCATCTTTTAAAATCGATATATTTTCAATATCGTTTGGATCAATATCATTCATTATATCCGTTCCTTCAGAAGGTACACCATCAACAACAACTAAAGGATTTGAGTTATTCATTGTACCAACACCACGAATACGAATTGTAGCTCCGTCGCCACCGGCAGTACCTCCACTATTTTGCACGACACTCACTCCTGCCGCCAACCCAGATAAACCCGAACTTATGTTAGTGACAGGTCGTGTTGTAAGATCATCGGTGTCTATGGAACTTACTGACCCAGTAAGGTTAATCTTCTTTTGAGTGCCATAGCCAACTACCACAATTTCGTCTAGTGCCGCAGCACTTTCCTCTAATGATACATTAATAGATGTTTGACCATTTACCGGAACTTCTTTGGAGGCAAATCCGATATAGCTTACCACAATAATTGCATCTTTGGCAACTTCAATTGAAAAATTACCATCAAAATCTGTGGTAACACCATTAGTAGTACCTTTCTCTACAATATTTGCACCTGGCAATGGTTGCCCCGCCATATCGGTTACAACACCAGTTATAACAAACTCTTGCTTAACATCAATTTCATTTTTTTCAATCTTAGAGATACTCCTTTCTTTAAGAAAAATCTGTTTATCTACTACTTTGTGAGTAGTTCTTGTATGAGCAAACATCCTTGTTAAAATCTTTGATACAGCTTCTCTCTGAGCATTTACACTAATTTTTCTCTTTAAATCAACATCTTTGATTTGATACACGAAATGAAATTGGGTTTGACTTTCAATTTCATCTATTATTCTTTCTACTGATACGTTATTCAGTTCCAATGAGATTTTGGTACCTTGAGAATACGATGTTTTTGCCTGCATGGTAAATAATACCATAAACATAAACAATATACTGATTTTCATTTTCAAATTGAGTTTAAGAGATGGGAGCCCCCTTCTTGTTTGATCAAGATATTTTTTCATACTTTTATAATGTTTGATTGTGGTTATACAATTTGGTTAATCACTTTTACGAATCGGGAAATGGTGACACATTTTCCGATTTTTTTCACACTGGTGAAGAATAAGTAAAAGGTGAAATTTTATTTAAATCAATTCTTCATATACATTTTATTTTTAATTTATTTTACAATTACAATGTCGTTCTCAATTACATAGTCTATATCGTATTGACTTTTGAAATAATCCAATATTTTCTCAATAGGCATATCTTCAAAACTGGCATTAAAAGTTTCAGAAGACAATAGTGAATTTTGATTAACAATCTCAATATCATAATGTCGCTCCAACTTTTTAAGAATATCTTCAAAACTCATATTTCTAAATACCAATACACCTTGTACCCAAGATGTATATATACTCGTTACAACTGTTTCTTTTGAAATATCCCCAATTAAATTATCATATTTACCTTTTGTTCCAGGAGTCAACAATGTTTCTTTTCCGGATTGAAGTTCATTCGTTGTTGCGTACATACCAACCGAACCTTCAACTAAGACCACTTCCTTAATCTTATCCTCAGGATAAGCTGAAATATTAAAACGCGTACCATATACTTTTACATTCAAACCTGATGCGTGAACTATAAATGCTCTATTCTTATCCTTTGCTACATCTAAAAAAGCTTCACCTGATAAAAAGATTTTACGCTCCATTCCCTTTTGAAAATTAACAGGATATTTTAAAGATGATCCCGAATTTAAATATGCTACGGAACCATCCTCCAATTTAAGTTCAAATTGTTTACCATATGGAACATTTAGCGTGTTGTAAACGGGTAAACTTTCTTCGGAATCATTACTATGTTTATACACCAGTTGGTTACCTACTTGAGAACCAACAACATTTCCCTTTTTATCAAAAACCTGTGTCGTTCCTTCTTCTGAAATAACCTGAATATTTCCATCTTCACGTTCTAAAGTGATAAAATTTTCATTTGGTGAAAACTGGGGCTCTATCTTTTCCGAAAAAGAAAATTCTTTAACTAAATATCCTAAAGTCATAGATAAAACTATAAGAGCGGCATATTTTAAATATCTGTTTATTTTCAGCTTTCTAGGACCTTTATTATCATTTCTCATTTTAGCCAGTAATAACCGCTTTGACTTTTCCGTATCGTAAATTTTCATTTTACTGTCAATTCTGTAGTTTAATTTCACATATTCATTAAGAAGTCGATTGGTCGACGGGTGATTGAGTTCACTTTCCAATTTGTCCAGTTCGATTTTGGAAATCGAATCTGTTACAAATTTCACAATTAGTTTATGTATTCTTTTGGGCTTCATTCATTATACAATTCACATTTAAACGAACCCAAAATAAGAAACCCCTACTTTTTTCACATTTTTTTTTCATATTTGCTAAATATTGTATCCAGCACCATAACCGTTTTGATAACATGAAAGAGTATTTTTATAATCAAAATTCATTGATTGAAGATTTAAAAATTGGCAATGAAAAGGCATATGTTCATCTAGTAGAAAGGTATCATAATAAATTGTGCAATTATGCTAATAGCTTGATCAAAGATGATTTGATAGCCGAAGATATTGTTCAAAACGTATTTGTACAGATTTGGGAAAAACGTAACAAACTTAAATATGAGCTTTCCTTGGAAAACTATCTTTACAGGTCAGTTTACAACAAGTTTATTGATGAGTATAGAAAAGGAAAAGCTGTTACAGCCTTAGAAAAGAAATACATGACAGCATTAGAGCTTGCTATCGATGAAAAAGACGAGATACAAGAAGAGAAGATACTTTCTATACTTTTTGAGGCCATTCACGAGTTACCACCAAAATGCAAACAAATTTTTCTGATGAGTAAAAAAGAAGGTCTAACCAATGTTGAGATTTCAAAATACCTAAACCTTTCAAATAAAACGGTTGAAAATCAAATAACTAAAGCTTTTCGTATTCTAAGAAACAAGATGGGAGAAAAATATGAAACAATTTTATTAATAGTTTTTGGAAATGAACTTAAATCAGTTTTAAGGTAAATTTGCAGATTTTATTTATGTGTGTACAGGAAAAGTAAAAAGGTAAATTTTGAGATTTCTTTCGAGAAATAAATAATTAAAATAAAATCATTTATTGTCTACATTACATAGAACAACATACAAATAGATGTTTTCAAATAGAATTGGAAATTTATAAAATGATTATAAATATTTAATAATTAAATATTGGTTTGGCAAGATAACTAATAGCTACATAGAATCGAAAGTAATATGTTTATCCAATAGAGGTTTTACGGGTATCTTGGAAAATTAAATAGAGCAATAAGATTGAAAAAACTAGCATTCTTTCTTAATCAAAAAAACCTACCTTATCCTATGTAGTGATTTATGAATCACTTTCGGATTGCTAGAATTCGTAGAGAGCAAATTATATGTACATGACCCTAGCATTATTATATAAATAATTTATTACCTAATCTTTCGGCTTTAAAAGATTATAGTTTCCTGTAATACTAACCAAGAATTTAATTTCTGACTCATCAGTTCCAGGAACTACCAATTCGCATTTACTGCAAAGTGCAAAATCGGGATGGACATCTTCAACTGCATAACACTCACAATAATTGATATCCAAACGTGCTATATCGTCAAAAAGTTTAAGATTTTCTCTAGAAAATTTATTGCGGTTACCATTAAATTTTTCTTCCATAGCAATGTTTTAATTATTTATTTAACAACCTGAATTTACAAAATACCTGATATCGTAGCAGGTTTTTATCGTTATCTCATTTTAATTTTTTTCTAACAACACTAGGTTGCCTTCTCAACAACTCAGCAACTTTATAAATATTCTTAAACTTTACAAATGCCCTATTCATAATATCATATTCTCTTTCTGTCCACTTCTCGTAAGCTCTAGGGTAATTTTTCCTTAACTCTAATATTTGCGGCGGTAAAATAGAGGTATCAATTTTAGGTAATTTATCAATATGAGATTTTGTCTTTAAAATTAAATCATCTATTTCAGCCTCTGTTATATCTGGAACAATAGGATTGTCAACATTTACCGACTCCACATTAGATATTATCTTACTGTCAGGCACACTGTAAAATCGCCACTCATATGATTTCGACTTGTTTTTATTTGCTTTACATTGAGGTATTAGATTTAACATTCCACTTTTGTGAAGACGCTTTAAATAGTTTCTAAAATGAACACCATTATGTCTATCTTTTTGAATTAACCCTTTTCTTGCAAGAAGTGGATATACATCAGTGCTTCTAACACCATGTGAGCCAGTTTGCTCTAGATATTCTTGAATAGCTCTGCTAATTCTCCTAGCTTTTTGAAACTCCTCATGGCTTATTATCATAATTTTTGATTAAGTGGTTTCTAAAATAATCAGTTAAGAAGAATCCTATAACTTCTTACGATATAATTCCCATCCAAAAGTTGGAACCGCCCAATACCCTAAAACTGGCATTATGAACAAGGTTATTCTTGAAGGATATCTATAGTATAAATTCACATCCTTAGTATTAACCTCAAACTCTACGAAAAAACCTTTCATTACCAATGGTTTTTGAGTAATTGAACGATTAAGTAAAGCCGCTTCATAACGTTCTTTCCCAATTTCTTTCAGCAATTTTTTAATTGCTGTGATATCATAATTTCGAAAAACAATTTCGGACATTTTCCAAAAATATGGAAATAATCCATTTAATGACACAAATAATTACTCACAATTAAGATTATTTCAATTTTAAAGTAATGAATTTAAAAACTCTTCTTTTGAAGAATAACCAATTGCCTTTGCTAAATCATTAGGAGACATCGACATCCATTCAGAAATATATTTTCTTAAATCATCACTAAGCCAAACTCTAGTATTTTTCTTTTGTTTTTTAAGAGCCTTTATTAAAACTCGTTTTATAAATGATGCACCTTCGGGTTGAATATAGTTAAGCGAAGTAAGAAGTAGAATTGTTTTACAAATTACGATGGTATCCTCTTTACTTTTTAAAGCTAAAACTTCTTTAGTTATATCTTTTTGAAATGAGTATTTCTTAAAATTGAAATTAAAACTATGTGCAACAAAATTTCGAATTAAGATTGTTTTATCTCTTTTAAGAATTTGGCTAAATAATTTCACCAAAACCTCTGGATGCAAACCAATTAAAACTAGTTTCTCTTCTTCTTTATTTTCGTTGAAAGTATAGGAAATTTTATTTAGTGGTGTTTCAGCAAGTTCCTTTAAAAATGAAGTGAGATGGTTCAAATTGATAACACTTCGCTCCGGAAAAACTATCTCATCTACAATCGTAGCTCTGTTGTCCTCTAAACTTGCATCCCAAACATAATCAGATTTCAATCTATACTTAATTTCAGCGATTGCAGCCTCATATTTTTTAATTAAGTATTTTCTATCCTCTACTTCGCTTATTGCAAGCTCATGAATATAAGCAGACTCAAGACTAGATTGATCATAGAAAAATGGAGATAAAACTAAAAACTCAGGATTACCTGATAAATAATAATCTTTAGAATGGTTTTTAGTATATAAATAAGATATTTCAAAAGCAAACCTCTGTTTAAAAATAGGTATTAACAATTTAATCTCTGATAGTATAAATGATTTAATTTCTTCATCACCATAATCCTGTAAAAATCCATACCATATAGCCAGCTCGCGAATAGTTATTGTATCTAATTCAATTTCCTCCCATTTATCATCTAATTCAAAAGATTCCCACTCCATAATAGGATTCACGATATCCAACTTTCTGAAATATTCAAGATATAACTCATTAACTAAATAGAAAAATCGGTCTACCAACCCCATTTTAGGTAACTCATTTTTAATTAATTTAATTTTTGAATTGGAATCCATTTTTGTTAAATATTATTAGTTACTTCTTATCCCAGGTACTATCCATTTCACTTCGCTTTAAACTTTCAGAAATATTCACATATCTTCTAAAGCTTTGTTCTTTTTTATGCCCTGTAATAGACTTAAGGACCGGTATTTTCATCCCTAGAATCAAACTATTGGTTACAAATGTTTTTCTAGCGGTGTGGCTCGTAATTAACTTCCATTTAGGAAGGGTATGCTCAACCTTTCTACTACCTACAAACCTAGTAGTCGTAGTTGGTGTATTAATCTTCACTTTCTCACATACCTTTTTAATTTTTTTATTGAATCCCTGTGAACTAATTACAGGTAACGGTTCATAAAGTGTGTCTTTATATTTAGCCAAAATAGCTTTAGCAAAACTATTTAAAGGTATTGTGTGATCTACGGTCTTAGTTTTTTGAATATTTATTTTAATCTCATTTTCATATACATTAGAAGCCTTTAAGTTTCTTATATCAGAAAACCTTAGCCCAGTAAAACAAGCAAAGCAGTACATATCACGAATTCTACTGAAAGATTCATTGTCAAATTCAAAATTATATAGAGACATTAATTCCTCGTATGTTAAATAAATAACCTCTATTTCTTCTTCAGGAGCTTTAAATTTTAAAAATGAGATATTACTGTGATAATCTCTCTCCAAAGACCATTTCATAAATGTTTTTAGAGTTGTGACCAATCTAGCGAAATAATTATTTTTTGTGTTTTTAACAGTAAAACAATACTCTTGAAATTTTTCAAAAAATTCATTGGTGATACTTTCAAATCTTAGAGAATATCCAGTAGATTTTTCAAAATTTTCAAAGAAATTTTTGGCTGTAGTATATGACTTAACCGTTCTTTCTGCTTTTGTAAGTTTACCCAATTCTATAAATTCATTAAAAGAGGGAATGAACGAATGGGTCAATTCCATCTTCGAATCAGAATTAAGCTTATCTAAAATATATGCTTTGTCTGGAACAATTTCATTTAAAAGAATATATCTATTCAATGTTTTTAGCTTAGACTCTAAGTCATCTATAATCTTATTATACTCAATATGATTATTATAAGCCTCATTTGCCTTCGGACTTCTTAAACGCTCTTTTTTTTTATCCCAAGAGCTAACAGATGATTTAACATTCTTTACAGCTTTAAAAATTTTAAAACCATTTGATGCCACCACCATACGTATAGGCGCCAAACCTCCTTTTCCTATTTTGTCTTTCCTTAAATGAAATGTAACTTGCATTAGTAATGTACTTGATTAAAATTGATAAAATAGGGCTACAAAAGGGGCAACCAAATGATATTTTAATCGGTTAAATTTAATTGAAACTAAATTTAACTATAATATATATAACAATACCTAGGGATTTAAAAAGATTTAAGGACGTTTAAAAATAATGGTACTCCCGCCTCGAGTACCACAAACCCCTGAAATCAATTGATTTCAGGGGTTTTTTTATTTTATATACTTTTCAAATTAAAGTCTTCAGTTATTCATTAACTTTAGTTATCATTACAAATGCATGCTGAAAAAAATACTAAAAATATCGGGTTTATTAATAATAGCGTTAATTCTAATCATATTTGCCTGTAATAGTATTATTTCAGGTACTGCAGAAGACAAAACGTATTCAGACGTAGCATTAGTACCTGCTAATAGAGTCGGTCTCGTTTTAGGTACTTCTAATAGATTAACCAATGGTTCTCCTAATCCATATTACACCTATCGAATAAACGCCACCAAGGAACTTTATAATGCCGGAAAGATAAAATTTATTTTAGTTAGCGGCGATAATGGTAGTATTTATTATAATGAGCCAAATACCTTTAAAAAAGATCTTATCAAAGCCGGCATACCAGAAGAAGTTGTTTTCTTAGATTATGCAGGGTTCAGAACTTTAGATAGTATGTTCAGGGCAAAGTTTATTTTCGGACTAGATAACGTAACGGTAATTTCTCAAAAATTCCATAATGAACGGGCTATCTATATTGCAGAACAAAAAGGGTTAAAAGCCATAGGCTTTAATGCTGAAGACGTTTCTACAAGTCAAGGCCTAAAAGTTCAGACAAGAGAGTATTTAGCACGTGTAAAAGTATTCATAGATATGGTATTGAATACTCAACCAAAATTTTATGGCGCATCTATTGAAATAAAATAGGCGTATTTCAGCGCTGTATTTAAATAGAGTACATTTTAGACAATCAACCGAACCAAAACGCTGCATGAAAACAATACTAAAAAACTTAGGTCCAGGTCTTTTGTTTGCGAGTATGGCCATTGGCACATCTCATCTTGTTTTATCTACAAAAGCAGGAGCCCAATATGGATGGTTAATGGTTATTCCTATAATTTTAGCGAACGTTCTAAAGTACCCGTTCTTCGAATTTGGAGTGCGGTATACTAATGTTACAAATAAGACCTTAATAGAGGGTTATTTAAACCGTGGTAAGGGCTATTTATGGTTTTATGCTATAATTAGTTTTGTCACAACTTTCACTATACTCGCAGCTCTATACACCGTTACAGCCGGTCTATTCATTAATTTATTTGGCATCGGGCATAGTTCTATCGCAATGGTAGCACTAAGTTTATTTTTAATTATAAGTGCATTACTCATTTTCGGAAAATACAAGTTTTTGGAAATTAGTTTAAAATTCGTTGTTACCATATTATTTCTTGCATTATTAGTGACTACAATTTTAGTATTAGTAAAAGGACCAGTGAGCCATACGCCAGACTTTAAACCCTTACCCATTTTTAACGAAGTTGGAATTCTGTTTTTAATTGGATTAATTGGATGGATGCCCACCAGCGTAGAAGCATCTAGCTGGATCAGCTTATGGAGTATTGAAAAATGGAAAACTCAAGATAAGCCCAGCTTAAAAGAATCTTTACAAGAGTTTAATATTGGCTATACCATTACAGCCATATTAGCAGTCTTTTTTATGATTATAGGATGGTATACGTTATACGGAACAAACATACAACTCAGTAACAATGCGGTAAGTTTCGCTGATCAAGTAGTTCAGTTATTTACACAACATATTGGCTCATGGGCATATCTGTTTATAGCCATTTCTGCATTTGCCACAATGTTCAGTACCTGTATGACCGCACATGATGCTTTAGCAAGAGTAAGTTTAGATATCATTTCACTGTTAAAACCAAAAACTATATGGTATAGCACAAAAACAGCATACGCAGTAGGCGTATTCGTTTTGACTCTAATTAATTTTGTAGTTATAGCAGCGTTTAGTGCAAATATGGGAAATTTGGTTGCTTTGGCTACATTCGTCTCTTTCGTAGTCGCGCCGATTGTAGGCTATATGAATTTAAAAAATGTAACCAGCGATGACCTAGACCCAAAATTTCGACCAGGCAAGAAATTAAAACTACTGACCTATGCAGGAATTTTATTCTTGTCTGGTTTCGCCCTCTATTATTTCTATATCATTATTTTTTAAAACTATTGAAATAGGCGATAATTACTCTACAACAAATAAAGTACGTTCGTTTTGTTTATGAAGAAAATCTAGACAATAAGCACCATTTACGCAATTGTTTACAATGTTTTCTTCACCATAACCAATTGCTTCAATAATGTTATTTGAAGTTAACCCGTTCGTTAAAAGGTAGTTTTTAATAACGTCAGCTCTTTCTTGTGATAACTTTTTATTGCTAGAATTACTACCTCTACTATCGGTATGCGATTGAATTCTGATTCTCATTTGAGGAAAACGAACTACAGCATCTACCACCTTTTTCAATTCAGTCTCCACTTGGGCGTTCATAACAGCTTTACCTTTGTCGAAATAAAACTTTTCTAGTTTTAATACATTCTTATCTTCACGTATGGTAATTAAATCCTCCATTCGTGCCAATCCCATATTAAAAGCAGAGTTTTGAATTTCTTCCATACCTTTTTCTGAGTATGCCGTTGAAAATATAGAATACCCATCGCTCATAGCCTGTATGGTTACTTGAGACATCCATGGTATTTCAATTCTAAAGCTACCATCATCTCCAGACCTGACTTCTTTTACAACATCACCTTGCTGATTCAACAACCTAACTTGTGCTCCTTTTAAACCAGCCTTTGTTTTCAAATTAACTACTTTACCCCCTACAGCAAATGTCTTTAAGCCCGGTGCATTTTTTAGTTCGAAACCATAAAGATCATCGCCGCCTTTGCCCCCTTTTCTGTTTGAAGCAAAATAGCCAGACAAACCTTTATTCTCAGCATTCTTAATTATGAATCCGAAGTCATCTGCTGTCGAATTTATGACATCACCAAGATTTACCGGTATGGTGAAAGTATCATTAGACAACATATTAGATTTGTAAATATCCATCCCTCCAAGACCATAAAAAATATCCGAAGAAAAATATAAACTACCATCAAAAACGTATGGAGCAATCTCGTTCCCTGGTGAATTTATTCTAGGTCCTAAATTAATAGGTGCAGACATTATCTGTCCGTTATTCGTGTATACATAATACAAATCGGTACCACCATAGCTATCGTCGAAATTAGCTGCAAAATATAATCGTTCAGTTTTATCATCGAAATAAGGATAGTAAAAAGATGTACTTAAATCTTTTAATATAAATCTAAACCTGTCATTTTTAGTAAGCGTACCTATTGCCAATGCATTTTTACCATTCTTATTATACCTTAACTCACCATCTTCTTCGTTAGATAGAATATAAAAAAACGTTTCAAGTTTTTCAGAATAATATGGTGTAGATTTATGAAAGTCGGTTGCATGAATTTCTTTAAAAGTCTCTACATCAACTAAATTATTATCAGAACTTAATCTTGCAAAGTATATATCTAAATAAGATTCGCCAGTAGGTTCGTATATATTTTTAGTATTTCGACCTCTACTACTACTAAACAATATTCCGTTCTTATAAAATGCCGGCGAGAAATCGCCTTGCGCGCTATTAACACCCAAATCACGTATAACACTGTTATCCGTAATAGAAGGAATTTCCAGTAAACTATAATTAAACTCCGCATTTTCTAAAAGTTCAGGAGATAATTTATCCGCTTTTGACTTCAAGAACATTTTCACCCTATCTCTCTCGGAGTTTTTAGAAAGGCTCTGCAACATTTTATTGAATCTGTTAACAGACATTATGGTATCGTTCTTATTCACCTCTAAATAAAGCTCAGATGCCCTATCATAGCTACCCGTACTAAAATAAGAATCTGCAAGATTCAATAACTGATGATTAGTTAACGAATCTTTTTGCATTTCACTTTTATACGCTTCTATCGCCTTTTCGTATTGATAGCCATAGAAAAGGTTATCGGCTTTTGATTTTTTGTCTTGGGCCGCACCTAAGAATGGCACAAAAGCTAGTAATACTATGATTAATTTAAATCTCATTTTCGTTCACTTTAAAAGAATCTGGGCGAATCTACTTGTTTAGGTTTACCTTTTGCATTCTTATCACTACTACCTTTAGATTTTGAAGGTCCTTTTCTACCTAAGTAAAACTTAAGTATAATCTCATGTGATCCGTTATTGAATTCGCCGAGAAGGTTTGTATTGTAATCATACGAATACCCTGCAAACAATGTATTAGAAATCTGAAAACCTGCCAAACCGCTAAAAGCATTATCTAAACGATAAGAAACCCCTGCTGTAACCACATCAGAAATTAAAAAATTACTAGATAAGTTCACATTTACCGGCGAACCAGAAATCGTGTTCACTAAAAATGCTGGTTTAAATTTTAAATTATCTGAAAGTTCAAATACATAGCCCCCAATAAAGTTAAATTGAATCTTATCTTCTACTACAGAGGCTATCTCATCATTATAAATACCTTCTGTCAGAAAATTAGGAACCGAAGCACCTAAATACCAATCTTCTGAGTAAAGGAATGCACCAGCACCAACAGTTGGGTAAAATTTAGAAAGCATTTCATCACTAAGATTTTCGCCAGGATTCTCAAAAGTACCTTTAGAAAAATCAACATTTAAGAAAGAACCACCGGCATCAATACCAAAAGACAATTTCGTTTCGTCGGTGACCATTATTTGATACGAATAAGAAATATCAGCGTAAGTCTGTGTAGCAGGACCTAATTCATCATTTACGATATTAATACCTAAACCCACTTTTTCATTTTGAAAAGGTAGATTGGCACCAAAACGAAATGTTCTAGGAGCACCGGGAATATCTATCCATTGGGCTCTGTACAACCCAGAAAACTCTGGGTTCTCTACCGTACCAACATAAGCCGGGTTAAAACTACCAATATTGTACATGTACTGCGTGTACTGCGGTTCTTTCTGTGCAAATGCGTTAAAGCCTAACAGAGAAAATAGTAGCAAAGCAATAGTATAACTCGATTTATTAAAGTTATAATCCATAATTTATTTTATCTAATAAGCTGTATCCAACCTTTATCCAATACTGTAGGTTGATTATTAACACTATAGTTCATGATATAAAAATAAGTTCCTTTTGGCGATTCTTTTCCTTCATAAGTACCATCCCAAACATCACCATCATTTACCTTTTCGGTTTCAAAAACAAGATTTCCGTAACGATCGTAAATTTTTATTTTGTATTGTAAATTAACTTCTATCTGTGCACCTGTATCTGGATTAGTCATGGTTCTATTAATACGAAGAACTTCATTCTGATTATTACCGTTTGGCGAGAATTGATTAAAAAGGAATCCTGGATCAGCCGGACTTTTCTGAATCACTTCAACCTCTACAGTCGCTTCATTGTTTTCAGTATTACCATCTCTTGGTGTAGACCTTACAATATTTGCAGTATTCGTATATGTACCCATTGCAGGAACTCTAGCTCTAATTCTCAGCGTAGCCGTTTCTTCCCTATTTAGAGAGGGGATATTCCAATTACCAGAAGCTTCATCATAAGTACCACCAAAATCTGACTCCGCAGAAACAAATTCAAATCCGTTTTCAATTGATATCAAATCATTGACAACAATATCTGTAACCGAATCAGAATCAGAAATATTGGTAACACGGATAATAAATTCTACTTCATCACCTACCAATGCCTTATCTGGGCGAGCTTCTTTCTCAATTTTAAGATCGACACCTTCTGGAGCTTCTGTACTTAATTCTACAGTAGCTTCATCATTCTCAGGGTTACTATCCGAAGGAATTGATTCTAGTAATACGGCAGTATTCGTATAAGGACCTTGCTCTGCCACCACTACTGTAATAGATAGTTCCAAAGAAATACCTGCTGCAAGTTCTGCAACAGTCCAGTTACCGGATACCTCATCATAATCAGTACCCTCAGGAGCGTCTGCAGAAACAAAATCAAAACCTAATTCTAAAAGATCGCCAACAACAATTGCTCTTGCTGTTCTATCGGATAAATTGGTAACTAATATTTTAAATATAATAGTATCACCAATTAATGCATCAATATTATCTACGGATTTCAACACCTCTAAATCTATAGGGTCATCGCAATTAGGTGCAGCCACAGGATCACAAGGATCATCAGGGTCAGAACCATTTGTTTGCTCGTCTAAATCTGAAATTCCGTCACCATCGGTATCACAATTACCATTAAATCTATTAGGTATACATGGATTATTATTAGCAGAATCTTGCTGATCATTTACTCCGTCATTATCGGCATCTGCAGTATTAGAATCAAGCGCATCTATAATTCCGTCACCATCCTCATCTAAAGGGTTAGCGATATCATCACCAACCTCAACACCGTCATCAATACCATCACCATCTGTATCGGGGTTATTAGAATCTGTACCCAAAGCCACCTCTTGACCACCTAGAAGACCATCATTATCATCATCGGTTTCACAATCACTTACGTTTATAGTTACTTCTACCGTAGGGTTTTCGCATGGTGCCGTAGAATTTGTTGTCGTAAACCTAAAAATATAAGCACCAGAAGTAAAATCTTCGAATTCCACAACATTTGTAGAGCTAATAGACACATCGTTTTGCGGACCTGAAACAAAAATCCAAACTCCGGGATCTGCACCAGAAAGTCTCGAATCTAAATCAATGGTTGTAAGTCCGTTCGCGGCTACATTACAGATAGAACCGTTCGTTGCGGTACCAGTAGAGGCTTGAAAGCCTATTCTTGCCACAACAGGTTGTCTTTCTGTAGTACATTCATTTTCGGTGGCTTCTACATAATACGTAGCTGTAGCGTTTAAAGAAGGAGTGGTATATGTTTCACCCATTGCTATAGGTGTTACCGCGTCTAAAGAATCATACCAATTAATAGAAGCACCATCAGTTGGCACAACACTTAAAAGCAACGTACCGGGACCACAGCGTTCATTATCATTGATAGCAACCAATTGCGGCAGTACATTTCTAACTATTTGCACTTCTATGGTACCACTTGCGCAATTATTGGCTGCATCATAGAAAAAACCATAATATGAAGCGGGAAGACTTACATCTTGAGCTTCGGCAACTGTTAAGTGAGAATTTGTATTTAAAGGATTAGAAACCCTACTCCATGTTAAAACAGTTCCCGCAGGAGCCGTACTACTTGTAAAATCGAATAGGTTTGCAGAAAAATCATCTCCGGCTGTTTCTACACAATAAATATTTGAAACTGTTGTATCTAAGGTCGGTGCAGCAACACAATTATCATCATCTTGAATTGTTCCAGTTGCCGTACCACCACCAGCCCTTTGTACATTATTGGTTGGTAAACCCAATTGAACAGTAAAAGTTTCGGTATTTTCTAAAACAGCATCATTGATAATAGGCACAGTAATAGTCCTTGTTTCGTTAGCTGTACCATTAAAAGTCAATGAACCATTCGTACCGGTATAATCAGTACCATTTATTGCAGTATCATTGAGAAAAGAATAGGTAACTGTTGTACCACCCACAACTGCCAAATCAAGAACTACATCAAATATCATTTGACCAACCGCATCATCTTCATTCAATGATTCGCTAGAAATTGTTAATGTTGCCTGGTCATTATCATTAATTTGAACGGTTGCAGTACGTGTAGGTCCAGAACCTAAAATATAACCTGTTCCTGTAGCTAATGTGAGTATAACTGTTTCAGCACCCTCTTGAATTGCATCATTAATTGGCAGAATATCAATTTCAACTTGTTGTACGCCAACAGGAATACTAACAGCGTTAGCATTTATAGCTGTATAATCAACACCATTTCCCGCAGTTCCACTAACTTCATAGTTTACTATAATTGGACCTGTTGTATTATTTGGAGCACTTAAACTAACCGTAAATTCCCCAGGAGAAACCGCTCCATTACTTTCCGCGGCCGTACCATCAGATGCTGTAATTTGGGCAACATTGGCATCTTCACTAACAATAACTACTGTTGCACTAATTGGAGTGCCAACAGTGTAACCAGTACCTGCAGCAAGAGTGAGTATTACCGTTTCATTACTTTCTATATCAGAATCGTTAACAGGAGTTATCGTTACAAGACCAGTTCTCTGACCATTTGGAATAGAAACTGAGCCAGTTAATGCTGTAAAATCAGCTCCCGATGTTGCGGTACCAGTTCTTGTATAATTTACGACTATTGGTGAACCCGTGTTATTTGTCGCTCCCAAATCAATAGTAAATACACCATTACCAAGTGGACTTTCGTTTGCGGTAGCATCTGTTGAAGCTATGGAGGCTATAAAAACAACATCATCGTCTACAATTGTTACTGTATCTGTATTAGGACTACCTATTTCATATTGAACGCTGTTCACACTATTTAGAGTAATAACTACAGTTTCATCACCTTCAACATCAGCATCGTTCACAGGAATAATATTGATATTGGTAAAGTCTGAACCATCAGGAATAATAGCATTTCCACTAATAGTAAAATCATCCCCTTCTGTAGCACTACCAGAAAAAGTATAGCCTACTATTATATCTCCTCCAGTATCGTTTTCCTCACTTAAGTCTATTCTAAAACGCCCATTATTACCTGTGCCATTTTCATTAGTATTTGGTCTATTTGCTACAACGGTAACTTGTGCAAAATCATCATTTAATATTGTACCAATTCCTGTATCACCCGCAGTTACACTGGCATTGGTATCACTCGTTAGAGTTACAATAAAGGTTTCGTCGTCCTCAACAGTTGTATCATTACCCGTTACTACTGCCATTTGTTTGGTAACTTCTCCAGGTAAAAATGTAACCGTTCGCTGATCACCATTATAATCATCAGGGTCAACAAAACCAGAAGATCCTTTCGTTGCAGTGCCTCCTGAAAAATTAACTGTTACTTCATGTTCATATTCAACTGGTTTATCTGACCTTATATTGAATACTAAATTATTACCTTCTGTACTTTGAACATTACCTATATCTAAAAGAGCAAAATCATTATCTACAACAGTTATAGATTGTGTTCTACCTGATAAAAAAGGACTTTGTGTATAGTTATCTCCAGGCTCGATGCTTAAAAACAAAATCTCATCCCCTTCAACTAAAGAATCATCTATAATATCTAAATCTATAAAACCTGTTGTTTCTCCAGATGGAATTATCAAAGTACCAGAAATCGGTTCTCTATCAACATTTGCCAATGCAGTTGTTGTTGCTGTTTCCACAATAACATTAATGGTACGTTCCATATCTGGTACGCCAAATAAACTACTTAGTGTCACCTGAAATTGACCCGGATTCGGAACGCCGTTACTTTCAGAAGCGTCAGCATCTGAAACAGATAATGTGGCCGTCTGTGAAAACCCTAATATTGAAAAAAACATAAAGAATATCAGAATCCGATGTCTACTGAATATATATTTCAAACTCAATTCAATTTTTGTTATAATTTTCATAGCATTCTTTATCATTCCCAACAATAAGGCTGGAGGATGTTCTAAATCCGTAACCAAAAATGAGGGTCTCAATATTACAAAAAAATCAAGGTAAACCCCTCACAAACAGTTGAAAAAAGGATTTATAGGTTAAATGGTAATATTAAGGAAACAATAGTTTAGTCTGTTAACTCTGGAGACTGAGTGGTAACCGATGGCTCAATTTTTCTTACTAACCCTTGCAATACCTTACCAGGACCTATTTCAGTAAAAACCGTAGCACCATCTTTTACCATTTGCTGAACACTTTGCGTCCATTTTACTGGCGCAGTCAATTGCAGCATTAAGTTCTTTTTAATTTCATCTGCACTATTTACCGCAGTGGTAGGCACATTTTGGTATATAGGGCAACTAGGCGTAGAAAATATAGTATTAGCTATGGCCGCAGCCAATTCTTCTCTGGCAGGCTCCATTAACGGCGAGTGGAAAGCTCCACCCACAGGTAACATTAATGCTCGTTTTGCACCTGCTTCTTTCAATTTTTCACAAGCTTCTTCTACTGCAGATATTTCACCGGAAATTACTAATTGACCGGGACAGTTATAATTTGCTGCAACTACAATGCCTGAAATTTCTGAACAAACTTTTTCCACAACGGCGTCTTCCAAACCTAACACTGCTGCCATTGTAGAAGGTTTAAGTTCACAGGCTTTTTGCATTGCCAAAGCTCGTTTTGAAACTAATTTTAATCCGTCTTCAAAACTTAAGGTGTTATTCGCCACCAATGCAGAAAACTCTCCTAAAGAATGACCTGCAACCATATCTGGCTTAAACGAATCTCCCATTACTTTACTTAGAATAACAGAATGTAGGAAAATAGCAGGTTGGGTAACCTTGGTTTCTTTCAAACCTTCGGCAGTACCTCTGAACATTACCTCTGTAATCTCAAAGCCTAGTATATCGTTTGCCTTAAGAAACAACTCTTTTGCAATAGGGTATTTTTCATATAGATCTAAACCCATTCCGACAAATTGAGCACCTTGCCCAGGAAAAACATACGCGTTCATAACTTTTAGTTTTGGTGGTTCAAAAGTACATAATTTAGATAGATCGAAACAAGCTATTGGTTTTTTGAGTCAACCTTTATTCCTTAAACCAACCCGAATACATGGTATAAGCTTCTGCAATTCTATTGATTTCCCCAGAACTCAATTCGGGACTAATATCTTTTATTTTCTTTGCGGGCATACCCGCAAAAATACTTCCTGATGGCACATGCGTCCCTTTTGTTAGCACTGCTCCGGCTGCAATAATACTATTACTTTCTACAACACAATCATCCATAATAATACTACCCATACCAATTAACACATTATCATGTATGGTACACCCATGTACAAGAGCATTATGCCCAATAGAAACATTATTACCAATTGTGGTAGGAGATTTTAAATAGGTACAATGAACTACGGCACCATCTTGCACATTAACCTTATCGCCCATTTTAATGAAATGAACATCGCCACGTAATACGGCATTAAACCACACACTACATTGCTTTCCCATACTCACTTCACCTACTATAGTTGCATTTTCTGCAATAAAACAATCTTCACCTATAACGGGTTCTTTACCTCTAACAGTTTTTATCATTGTAATTCTTTTAATTAAAATAGGATAGAAAATCTTTCTTTTTTGATGCGGAAACCATCACTTCTTTTCCGTTGGACATTACCACGCTACCTCCTTTACCTTTTCTATACTTTACGACCTCATTTACATTTACCAAAAAAGATTTATGTACTCGAGCAAACGGATAGTCGGTTAATGCATCTTCAAAATACTTCAATGTTTTACTGACCAAAATCTTCTTATTTAATAAGTAGATTTCGGTATAATTATCATCTGCCTTGCAATACAATATTTCGGCAATATTTAATACTTGAAATCCGTCTTGCTGCGGCAATGTCAACTTCCCTTCTACTCCGTTCGATTTTGTGCTTAAAACCTCACCCTCTAAACTTGCCTCTTTTTCACGAACACCATCTACATATTCCACTGCATTTACCAACTCATCTATATTGATAGGTTTTGTCAAATAATATGCAGCGTGATTGTTTAAAGCATCTTTTGCATAATGATCATAGGCAGTAACAAAAACGGTTTCAAAAGTTCTGTCTGGTAATTGATCCAATAAATCAAAAGCATTACCAAAAGGCATCTCTACATCTAAAAATACCAGATCTAAGTCGTTAGCCTCAATTAAGACCAAGGCTTCTTTAATTGATGAAGCCTCACCTAACAAGTTTACACTTGGGCAATATTTAGCTATATAATTTCTAAGAATTTCTCTACTATTTGCCTCATCTTCTACTAAAATTGCGTTTAAGCTCATTTTTCTCTTTTTAAAATGAATAGGACTTTAGTTCCTGAACCATCTGACTGTAAATCTGAAATTTTGATATCAACCTTATCAGTGTACATATCGTTTAAAATAGCAACACGTTTTTTAATGATGCCCATTCCTTTCGATTTTTGTTTTCGCTGATTTTGTGTTTTAATTTCTGCAGATTTCTTTCGACCGATACCATTATCAGTAATACAGATTATAATAGAATCTGCACTATTCTCTTTAACAGTCACCAACAATTCTCCCTTTTCTTCCCTATATCGCAATCCGTGCCAAATAGCATTTTCAATATAAGGTTGCAATAGCATTGGTGGAATTTGAAACTTGTTAACCTGTACATTCTCATCAACAGCTATCTGGTAATCAAATTTATCTTCAAATCTAGAATGCTCTAGTTTTATATAAAGCTCTAACTGCTGCAATTCTTTTTCCAACGGAATAAAATCTTCCTCAGAATTTTCTAATACAGAGCGCATCAACTTTGAGAAATCGCTTAAATATCTATTAGCACTTCGTTCATCGCTTTTTGAAATAAAATTATTTACCGAATTCAACGCATTAAAAATAAAATGCGGATTCATCTGCGAACGCAACGATTTCAATGCCAATAAGTTATTTGCCAGTTTTTGTTGTTGATTGCTTCGATAAAAGAAAAAAGCCGCCAATAGGGTTAATAGGAGTCCGAATATGAGGGAATAAATTACTAATTGCTGCCGCTTATTACTTTCTTTCACCAATTCCTGCTCTGTAAGCGCAAGATCATATTTACTTTGCGAAAGTTCTCTTTCTTGCTCTAAACCAGTAAGTCGATTTTCTGCATTTGCAATTTCGCGATTAAAACGAGTAGCTCTAGAAATCTCTTGTTCTTTACGTACATATAACGAATCTACTAAAGCCACATACGTCTGATAAGTATCTAAAGCCTTGGTAAAATCACCTTTCACCTTATACACTTCAGACAATTTTCTAGTAGCATCTTTCTGAACCAATAAATCATCATCTGAATCTGCTTCAACAATACTTTTCTCTAAAAAAGGTATGGCCTCATTATACCTGTCTTGAGAAATATATGCATTAGCGATTTTGTAATTAATACGTTGTGATGTAATAGTGTCGCCTAATTCTAATTTCTTAACACCTGTGTTGGGCGAATTAAGCTTTTTTAATTCTTGAAGACTGCTTTTTCGCATAGTAATCTCTTCGTTGAACCTATTTTTTGTATTGTAGAAATCTGCAACCTTTTCTTTTTCTTGCAAAGCTCTTTTAGGTGCAGATTGAGTTGCAAGCTCTAACGAACTATCATAATAAGCCTCAGCCTCCATATTCTGATTTTCTAAAGAATAGGTATCGCCTATTTTAGAATTTAGGTCAATCATTTTTGATGTAATCTGATTCTTATCAGCAATCAACAACCCTCTATTATACAAGTCTAAAGCTTCTTGTGTTCTACCATTTCCTTTTTTAGCATCACCTAACAATTCATAAAGTACTACACTTTGGTGCGGTGGCATAGATTTAATTTCTAATAACGGATTCAATAACCCTAAGCTTTCGTCAAATCTATTCGTTAAGTTATATGCCTTAGCTAGTAACAAAGAAGTAGAAATCGTTTTATTGTTTTCTAAAGCATCTTCGTAATTATCAATAGCCAGATCTAATTGTTTATGATATTGATAGATTTCACCGAGTTTAGAAAGTGACCTTGCCAGCTCTTTCTTTCGCCCTCGTTTACCTAAAATTGAAATTGATTGTGCTACCAAGTCAATACTTCTTTCAATATCCTGAGCTTTATACTCTTCGGCCGAATCTAATAATTGCTGATGTTTGACAGCTATATCTGGCAATGATTTTGATCGACTACTAATTGGCGAAGATTCAAAATCTTCAACTAAAATTAAAACATCATCATTCTTCTGTACATCATACCGTAGGGTTTCTATATCATCATGTTCTATAACTAGCTGATCACCAATTCTAGTTCTAATCTCAAACTCCCCTAAGGCATTAGTAATCACAAAGTCTCCCATATCATTAGAAATGGAAACACCAGATATTGGTTTTCCAGTATTTCTAACTTCTACCCTACCCTCTAAAGTAAATCTTAGGGCATCGTTTGGCCTTTGAGAATGAAGTGCGCTCCATCCTAAAAGAAAACATATTACAATATAGACACTATAATTTTTCATCTGTTATTACTACGGTAAACTTAGCTGATTATTGTGGCACTAAAAAATGCGTATTACTTAAAACACCCTAATCTAAACAACCATTTCACGGGTTTACAAACTCCCAATGCCACTTTACTAAGTGAAACGGACAGTTCGCTCATTCTCGTTATTCAGAGAAATACTTTGCCTTTAGTTTAGCATTGAATTTAAAACATAAAATTATGAAAACGATTAAGCAACTTGGATCATTCGGCATAGCACTTCTTACTTTAACTACCGTATTCGCATGTAATACTAATGATAAGAAAAAACCTATTGAATTGATTGCCCAAGCTACAGAAACAATTGAACCAAATGAACCTAAGGAAACGAACACGGTTCAAATAGCCCTGTTATTAGATACTAGCAATAGTATGGACGGATTGATAAATCAAGCAAAATCTCAGCTTTGGGATATTGTAAACGAGTTTAGTTATGCCAAATGTGGTAATGACACCAGACCAAATTTACAAATTGCATTATACCAATATGGCAATGATAACCTTTCTGCTAACGAAGGATACATTCAGCAAGTATTAGGTTTTAGTAGTGATTTAGACGAGATTTCAGAAAAACTATTTTCTTTGACTACCAATGGTGGTGAAGAATACTGTGGTAAAGTACTGCAAACCTCTTTACACCAATTACCATGGAACAAGAATCCCGATTTACTGCGAATGATTTTCATAGCCGGTAACGAACCATTTACTCAAGGTAGATATAACTACAGAACTGCATTAGCAAATGCCAATGAGAAAGATGTAGTGGTAAATACTATTTTCTGCGGAAATTATGAATTGGGAATAAATACCGATTGGAAAAACGGTGCTTCATTAACAGGCGGAGAATACATGGCTATTGATCATAACAAGAAAGTTGTTCATATCAATACCCCTTATGACGATATCATTATTAAACTGAATTCAAGATTAAATACCACATATGTTTCTTACGGATCTATGGGTAAATCAAAAATTATCGCACAAGAAGTACAAGACAGTAATGCATTAGAAATGGAAGAAGCCGTTGCTGTAAAAAGAGCGGTGAGCAAAAGTTCTAGACTTTACAATAATAAAAAATGGGATTTGGTTGATGCCTACGATGATGCCGAATTCGAAATAAGTTCTGTGGAAAACGATGAGTTACCAGAAGAGCTACAAGGCAAAAATGAAAAAGAGATAAAAAAGTATGTAGATGACAAAAAGAGTGAAAGAGAAGAGATACAAAAAGAGATACAAGAATATAACAAGAAAAGATTAGCCTATATTTCTGCACATCAAAAAGATGAAAAATCAGGAGAGCTTGAAAATGCTATGATCAAAGCAATTAAAAAACAAGCTAAGACAAAAGATTACAGTTGGGAATAATAAAATGCCAGGTCTGCCCAATTACGGGCAGACCTTTTTAATTTGCTGCTGGGCAATAACAATCGTACTTACGTTCTTTTTGACCGAAATCATAACCTAAGGTAATTTGATGAAATCCCCCGTTATCAAAACGGATATCTCCCATTTGATAAGAATAATTATAAGAAACCATAAAATTATTGAAGTTCGCACCAACAATCGGCGTAACTAATTGTAAACGTTGTTCCCCGAAAGAAGCTCCATCTTGAAACTGTGCTCCGTCAAAACTTCTTCTATACGAGAGTCCGCCCCAAATACGACCAAAATCTACATCTTTATAAACCTTAGCATTAATATCTAAACTTTTCTCTTTGGTAAATTCAGTCATTTGAAATAAAACGGAAGGCTCAAACTGCCATTCACTTCTTCCAAAAACATAACCTGTAGAAACTAAAAAACGTCTAATAATATCAATAACCAACTCTTCAGGATTATCTTGTCTATCTCTGTAATATAAATTTCTTTTACTGCCTGTTAGTGCATTGGTCACGGCAAAATGCGTGTAAAATTCTTGATAGTTATATGAAATCCCGATATCAACATTAGTGTAAGAAGAACTTAATTTAATACCAGATACTGCTGGATCTGGTGTAACAGACCTAAATTCAGTTTCATCTAAACTGCTTTGTAATATGGTTGCGCTTAATCCGAAAGAAAGTTGATTTAACTGCCTAACATCATCGCCACCCATTCTTAAATGGTGGGCATATGTTAATTTTAATCCTGTTTGAGAATGGTAACCATTTGCATCATTAAATATGATTGCACCAATACCACTCGGGGAATCTCCCAATCTAAAATGAGCGTTTATCGTCTGTAAACTTGGCGCATCATCGACATCGAACCATTGTTTTCTTGCCGTAGCCCTAATCTTACCACCTTCACCGATACCGGCCATTGAAGGAAAAACTAAATAATAGTTATCAGATAAATAATCGAAATAAACAGGAATACCTTCTTGTGCAGTAGATTTTAAACCAATCATAAGCACGGTAAACAATAGAAGTATATGGTATTTCATATTGGGACTTTAAAACTAGGGTTTAGTTTCACTAATATAAAGTTTATAACGAGTTAACCTCAACATTATTATGTAGGTACAAACTAAGATTTCCTTTGTATTTTTGCTTAAAATTTTTGAGAGATGAAAGAGTATTCAATTACGGTCGTTAAGACCAATAACCCAAATATATTAAAGTTCGAAACTAATCACATTTTAGTTCAACGAAAAAATTATGAATTCAAGAATATTGACGATGCTAAAAATTCACCTTTAGCTCAGCAATTATTTCATTTGCCTTTTATAAAAACAGTCTATATTTCTGGTGATTTTATCGGATTGGAACGTTATGATATTGTTCAATGGGAAGATGTGAAAGATGAAGTAGCACAACAGTTAGTTGAGTATTTAAATGCTGGCGAACCTATTGTTATTGAAGAAGACATGGATAAACCAGTGCCGGTAACTGTTTATGCCGAGGTTACACCTAACCCATCTACGATGAAGTTTGTGGTAAGCAAGAAAATTGTAGCATCGGCATTCGAATTCAAGAATATTGATGAAGCTAGAGATTCCAAGTTGGCTATGGAGCTATTTCAGTTTCCGTTCGTAAAACAAGTATTTATAGATGAGAACTACGTTTCTGTTTCCAAATATGAAGTTGCAGAATGGGACGATATTAACATCGAACTACGCGAAGTAATTAGAAATTTCATCGCTGACGGTAAAGAAATTGTTGCTGATAACGCAAAAGCAATTGGTGCAGAAGCGCAAGTATCTGAAACTATATCGGCAGAAAGCACAATAGCGCTTGATGAAACCTCTCAAGAAATAGTTGACATCTTAGAAGAATACGTAAAACCAGCCGTAGCAAGTGATGGTGGCAATATCATGTTTCAATCATACGATGTAGAAAGCAAAACAGTTAATGTTATTTTGCAAGGAGCTTGTAGCGGTTGCCCATCATCAACTTTCACGTTGAAAAACGGTATCGAGACAATGCTAAAAAATATGATGGGAGACAAAGTAAATGAGGTAGTTGCGCTTAACGGTTAATTATCCATTGAAATGAATTAAATATTGCCTTCAATTTTTGTAACTTTAAATAAATCTAAAAATCATTATTTATGGCAGTTTTAAAAGTAATTGAAATATTAGCAAATTCTGACAACGGATGGGAAGACGCAGCGAAAAAAGCAGTTTCTGAAGCATCTAAATCAGTAAAGAATATTAAGTCGGTTTACATCAACGAGCAAAGTGCTACTGTTGAAGATGGAAAAATCAAAAATTATAGAGTAAATGTGAAAATCACTTTTGAAGTGAAATAACAATTACCTCAAAGGATTAAAAGCGCCAAATGGCGCTTTTCTTGTTTTAAAACTAAAATACACCCAATGCCTACCCCACAAAAGCATACTAACAATCTAATTAAAGAAAGTAGTCCATATTTACTGCAACACGCCCATAACCCGGTTAATTGGGAAGCGTGGAATGATGATGTTTTAAAACAAGCCAAAGAAGAACAAAAACTAATACTTATTAGCATTGGTTACGCAGCTTGTCATTGGTGCCATGTTATGGAACATGAATGTTTTGAAGATGAAGAAGTTGCCAAAACAATGAATGCCCATTTTATTAATATTAAAGTTGACAGGGAAGAAAGACCAGATATCGACCATATTTATATGGATGCATTACAAATGATGACAGGTAGTGGTGGTTGGCCTTTAAACATTCTTGCACTACCCGACGGCAGACCTTTCTGGGGCGCAACATTCGTCAAAAAAAAAGAATGGATACAAGTATTGAATCAACTTCAACAACTTTATCTTGATGATCCTAATAAGATTATTGGGTATGCCGAAAACATGGCAACAGGACTAAAAGAAATCAATGCGATAACCACAGGTGACAATCAAGATTTAATTGAAGATTCTGAAATTGATACAATGGTTAATGATTGGACCAAATATTTCGACACCTTTTTAGGAGGATACAAACGGGCACCAAAATTTATGATGCCTACCAATCTCAACTTTTTACAATACTATTCTCACGCAAAACAAGATAGCACTGTAAATGAATATGTAAACACTACCCTAACAAGAATGGCCTGGGGCGGTATATTTGACCATGTTGGCGGCGGCTTCTCTAGATATTCCGTAGACACGAAATGGCATGTACCCCATTTCGAAAAAATGCTATATGATAACGGGTTGTTAATTAGTCTTTACGCAAATGCATATGCTAATACCAAGAATGACCTCTATAAAAGTGTCGTTGAAAAAAGCATCACTTTCTTAGAAGAAGAACTATTAGATAAAAGCAACGGATTTTACTCTTCTTTAGATGCCGATAGCTTTACTGATAACAACAAATTAGTAGAAGGTGCATTTTATGTTTGGCAAGAAAATCAACTTAAAGAACTACTAAAAAACGATTACCCTATTTTTGCCGATTACTTCAGCATTAACTCTTATGGATACTGGGAAGATGATAACTATGTATTGATTAGAGATTCAGAAGCATTAGCTATTGCAATGAACCATTCTATCACCAAAGTAGAATTGCAAGAAATAATTACCAAGTCTCTTGCACTATTGAAAGTAGAAAGAGAAAAAAGAAACAAACCAAGATTAGATGATAAAATTTTAACCTCTTGGAATGGCTTGACCTTAAAAGGACTTACAGATGCTTACAGATATTTAGAAGACGATAAGTATTTAAGTCTTGCTATTAAAAATGCTAATTTTATTCTAAAACATATGACCACCGAAGATGGTGGCTTATACCGCAACTTCAAAAATGGAAAAAGTACTATTCATGGTTTTCTAGAAGACTATGCCTCCATTATAGATGCTTTCATAGGGTTATATGAAGTTTCATTTGATGACAAATGGCTTGATCATAGTTTGGAGTTAACAAAATATGTAATTAAAAATTTCTCAGATGCTGACACAGGATTATTCTTTTTTACATCTAAAAACGAACACAGTCTTATTAGAAAGACTCTGGAAGTTGCAGATAACGTAATTCCTTCTTCTAATTCAATGATGGCACATAATTTACATAAACTGTCAAAATATTTCCCTGAAGATAATTTTGATATTCGTTTGCATCAAATGATGAAAACTATGAAATCATCTATCACCGAGAATCCTCAAAATCATGCCAATTGGCTTCACTTAGCACAGCTAATGAGTGAGAATTTCTATGAATTGGTCGTTATCGGTGAAAACTTTGAACTCATATGCCAAACCCTCATGAAGAACTATCTGCCAAACGCTATATTTGCTGCTTCAAATGCTAAAAATAGCAACTTACCTTTGTTAATGAATAGGTATGTAATGAACAAGACGCTCATCTACGTTTGTAATCACGGTAGCTGTCAAATGCCGGTAGAAGAACCTAGCAGAGCTTTAAATCTCGTTTCATCTATCACTTAACAATTATTCGCCTCATATCAATTATAGGTTACAAGTTACTGGTCGATTTAGCAGTTTAAACAAATAAAAGTTATGTTAGATAAAATAATGAATCTGCAAGAACATGCGGATAATGCGATAGCTTGGCTATGGGAAGTACTACCTAGTATATTATGGGCAATATTTCTATTAATTGCAGGTACTTATGTCATACGTTTCATAAATAAAATGATACGTAAATTTTTTGCAAATAAAGATTATGATTTAGCGCTAGAAACATTCTTACAAAGCTTCATAAGCATTGCTCTAAAAATAATACTTTTCATATTAGTGATTACCCAGTTAGGGGTTCAAACAAGTTCACTAGTTGCCATTTTAGCATCTGCAGGTTTGGCTATAGGTTTAGCCTTGCAAGGTTCTTTGGCAAATTTCGCTGGCGGAGTGCTAATCTTATTATTCAAACCCTTTAAAATAGGAGATTTTATTTCTGCCCAAGGAGTTGATGGAACAGTAAAAGAGATATCGATTTTCACCACCAAGGTGAGCACATTCGGTAATCAGATAGCTATTATACCAAATGGTCAACTTTCTAACAACACCATCACCAATTTCAACGCACAAAATACAAGAAGAGATAAAATTGATGTAGGTATTGGATATACATCCAACATTAAAGAAGCCAAAGAAATTCTTTTAGCCATATGTAATGATTATGAAACCATACACAAGACTCCCGCACCAGAAGTATATGTAGGTGAACTAGGAGATAGCTCGGTAAATCTGACCTTACGTTTTTGGGCAAATAACGCAGATTTTTGGGCTGCACATTTTTATGTGTTAGAAGAAATAAAATATCGTTTTGACGCTGCAGGTATTGAAATACCATTCCCACAGAGAGTGGTTACGCAGATGAAAAGTTAATTTATAATTCACAAAAAATAAGAAAGCCCTTGATTACTCAAGGGCTTTCTTATTATATATCACTTTAAGCTTTCGCTTTTTTGGTCTGTATCATAAAATTTTTCAAATAATATGGCTCAAAATAAGCGACATCTTCAAAGTCAGCTATTTTATATTTATCAGATGAAATAGTTACCATTTCTTTTGCTGATGGCACAACTTCGCAGTGGTAGGTAATCATTTCTAAAGGAAATAATTCTTTTATCTTCTCTGCTCCACTACCTAAAAAGTGAACATGCTTTTTATTGATATAGTCTTGAAAAGAATGCTCATCGATTATTTCAGCTTTAGTTTCTCTTATTTCATTAAGCTCATTATCAAAAACTGACGAATATACTTCCATACGTCTGGCATCTAAAACCGGTATTAATACTTCATCATTCTTAATTTTAACTTGGGATGCCATACTTTTCAATGTAGAAATCGAAATCAACGGGATACCTAATGCATAACACAAGCCTTTTGCCGCCGAAACACCAATTCGCAGACCCGTATAAGAACCCGGACCTTTACTGACTGCCACAGCTTCTAAATCTTCCATTTTTAAAGAAGCCTCTTTCATTACCTCTTCTATGAAAATATGTAGTTTCTCTGCATGTGAATAATTTACAGAATTCAACTCTTTCATTGAAAGGATAACTCCGTCTTTAGCAACACACACCGAACAATTAGTTGATGAAGTCTCTAGATTTAATATTACGCCCATGTTGCAAAGGTATTACTTACTGTAAAATGAAAAAGCCTGTACACATGAAAATGTTACAGGCTTTTATAATTGTATGTTTCTTTAGTTTAAAGAAAGAGGAATACCAAAATAGAATTCCAATACCTTTATTCTAAAAATATAATCATATTTAGTCCGAATTACATCAGCTTCAGCATTATCTACTCTTGACTGTGTTTGACTAAATTCAAAAGCATTTAATAATCCTACTTCATATCTTTCTTTTGAATAATCGTATGCTAATCTTGTTGCTTCCAAATTTTTCTGTGCAGCTTCATAGGCTTTAGCAAAACTTTTTACATCAACATAAGATTGATTGATATCAGTTTCTAACTGTAACTTAGTCTGCTCTAGTTGCAATTCTGATCTTAAAATATTAATCTCAGAACGTTCAATATTATTCTTATTTGCAAAGCGATTAAAAATTGGCACATTTAATTGAACACCATATGAAATTCCGTCATTTTGCCATAACTGATTTGAGAAACTTTCTCGTTCCAAAACACCTGTAATATTATTAAACCGCTCTTGATCAGAATACCTGGTGTTGTAATTAAAAAACCCGACAAGTGTAGGTAATAAAGCTCCTTTTGAAATTTTCAAATCCTGTTCGGCTAGTTCAACATTAGTTTCAGAGAATTTAATATCATTTCTAAACGATAATGCCTTTGAGAAAATGTCTTTTGGAGTTTGAATTAAAATTTCTGATTGTGGCACATCTATATCAATTTCTGCAATATCAAAATTACTGTAATCAGTTATTTGAAGTAACTGAGCTAAGCTAATTTTAGAAATAATCACTTGATTTTCAGTTAGTACAATTTGCTGTTCTTGACCTGCAGCCGTAGCTTCAATTTCCAATAAATCTCCCCTCGGTAAAACACCCGCATCTACAAGCTCAGTAGTTCTCTTGATATCTTGTTCAGTGACCGCGTATTGCGCTTTCTGTGTAACCAATGTTTCTTTAGCAGAAATAATATTTAAATAAGCAAAGGCTACATTTAATCTAATATCATCTTTTAAATCATCTAAACGATATTGACTTGCTAACGAATTCATCTTCGCCCTTCTAAGATTATTAATATTTCTTAATCCATTGAACAAATTAACATTAGAGCTTAAACCACCATTTGCAGTTAAAATTGTAGTAGTTACTGGTTCTTGCGTTGTGGGGTCAAATGATAAACCTGTATTAGCAGATGTAGTAATTGTACCATTCGCATTAGGCAAAAAATTACCAAAAGCATCTGACTCACCAATTTTAGCTTCTTCAAAATCCAGCTCAGATAGCGCAATACTTAAATTGTTTTCTTCAGCATGTACAATACACTCCTCTAGAGTCCACTTTTTTTGCTGTGCCATGGTTATTGCCATGCCGAACAAAAACGCAAAGACGGTTATTTTAAATTTCATTTTTTGATTGTTTTGATTTGTATTTTGATTGACTTTTACTCTTCTGATTCATCTTCCTTACTGTCCTCTTCTCCTTTTTTAATAGGCTCGGTCTTATTCCATTGTTTTACCTTATCTTCTTCTGTTAATCCAGAAATAATTTCAACATTAATTCCGTCAGAAATACCTATTTCAATATCCTTGCGCTCGAATTTCTGATCTTCTACAGAACCTACTGCTACTTCAACATAAGGCTTATCGGTTTGTTTATCAAACTGCAACAAAGCTTCTGAGATAACAAGAACACTATCTTTCTTTTCTAAAACTAAAGATGCATTGGCACTATAACCTGCACGAATAAAAATATCTTCGCTATTCTCTACATCACCTTCAATTTTGAATTGAACAGCACCAGTCTCTTCAACACCTTTAGGTGCTATAAATCTTAATTTTGCATTTAATTCTTTGCCTTCAATGGCGCCTAAATTTATTTTCAAAGGTGCGCCTACTTTTAATTTTCCTACTTCGCCCTCGTCTACTTTACCTTCAAATATCATTTTACTCAAATCTGCAATAGTAGCAATTGTAGTACCATCATTAAAGGTGTTACTTTGAATTACCTGATCACCTACTTCTACAGGAATTTCAAGAATAGTTCCATCAACTGTAGCCCTAATGTTAGTATTTGCACTTGTAGAACCACCTGCAGAACCTACTCTAACAATTTGATAATCTGCTTGTGCATTTTGTAGCTCTTGCTGTGCCTGATCAAAACGTAATTTTAAATCATTAAAGTTTTGACTAGAAATAACACCTTTATCAAAAAGGGTCTTGTTTCTATCGTATTCTATTTTAACATTACTAAGAGATATATTGGCACTATTCACCCTACCTTTTGCCTGATTTAATGTTTGCTCGTTCGGAACAACTTTGATCACTGCAATTAAATCTCCAGCTTTAACTTCTACACCTTCTTCAAGATATATTTTTTCAATAATTCCTGATATTTGCGGTTTAATCTCAATTTCATCTTCTGGTATTAACTTACCAGTAGCAACAGTCTTCTTCTCAATATTAGAAATGAAAGGGTTAGATGTTTCATAGGTAATTGATGATTTGCTGTTACTTTTAATAAAAAATACTGCAGCCCACAAAGCCCCAAGAACTACTAGAGCTATTAATGCATATTTTACAAATTTGTTCATTTTAATAGTTGTTTATGGTTTAATATTTGGTTACTGTTCTTAATTATTCTTCTCTTAAAGCTTCAATAGGTCGTATACTAACTGCCCTTTGTGCAGGAATCAATCCGATTAAAGTACCCAAAACCACCATTATTACTAATGCCCCTATTACATAAGGTATTGGTACGGTAGGGTTAGTATATGGGAAGTCTATATCTTTCGTAAATGAATTTATGAGTGCTAAAACTCCTGCGCCTAATATAATACCAAGAATACCAGCAATCAGCGTCAAAAAAACTGACTCCATTACAATCTGGTTTCTAACTTCAGCCGGTGTTGCACCAAGAGCTCGTCTAACACCTAATTCTTTGGTACGTTCTTTTACTGATATAAGTAATATATTACCTATACCGATTACGCCCGCTAATATTGTAGCTATACCCACAACAAGAGACATAAATGTAAGTCCGTCGGCAAAGCCCATGGTCTTAGAAAACACTTCACCTAAATTAAATGAACCAAATGCGCGTTCATCTTCGGGATCAACTCTATGTATATTTTTAAGCAATGTTTTAATATCTTTTTCTACTTGTACTACATCTACATTATCATACGCAGCAATACACATGTACCCAATATTATCACCAGAATTATATAATTTTTGATAAGTTGTAAAGGGTATAAACATTGCCGTATCAGAATCAAAACTCACCCCTTGCGCAAGTTTATGAACACCGATCACCTGAAAATAAACACTACCAACTCTGATCCAAGTGCCCACAGGATCTTCGTCTTTCGTATACAGTTCTTGCTCCACACGTTCACCAATTACAATTACTTTTCTAGATTGCTCAATATCTTCTTGGTTAATAAACCTACCACCATCATATATTTTTTTGGTAGATATTTTGGTGTATATCGGATAATCGCCGTTCAAAACATAACTACCATATTTTTGCCCTCGAACAGTATATACAGGTTCTGAGCCAAAATTACCTTGTGTAATTCTTGGTGCTATATATTGAACTTCAGGAATTCTATTTTGTATAGTTTGTACATCCTCTAATTTTAGTTGAAGAGGTCTACCCGTTTTAAAACCATCATAAGGCATGCTCGTACTTTGAGCCCAAACAAACATACTATTAATAGCTACAGTTTTAAAAACTTTATCAAACCCATTATCTAACCCTTTGGCAGCACCAGATAGTGCTATGTATATAAATATTCCCCAAAGAACACCAATTATAGTAATGATTGTTCTAGTTCTATTCTTACTAATAGAACCAAAAATTTCTTGCCATGTATTTCTATCAAATAAAAATCCCATATTATTCGTCTCTTAGTGCTACAATAGGTTTAATACGTGCTGCTCTCTTTGCAGGAATATAACCTGCCACACCACCAAAAATTATCAGTACAACGGTTGCAAAGATTGCAACCGGCATATCTATATATGGATTGGTAATAAAAAAGTCTTCTAGAGTTTTATCTAAGGATCCCAAAATTGCGATACCAATCAACATTCCTAAAACACCAGAGATGGTAGTTATAAATATAGATTCTAAAAGTATGGTACTAATGACAGATTTTGGTGTAGCCCCAAGTGCTTTTCTAATTCCCAATTCTTTGGTTCGTTCTTTTACCACAAAAACCATAATGTTACTAATACCAATAATACCGGCTATAATAGTCCCAAATGCAACAAATGCAACTATCAATTGTAGAACCCTTGCCAATTGTTGGGTCTGCTTTAAGCCTTCAGCAACGTTTCGTATAAAAATACCGTTTTGATCATTTGGGTTTATATATTTCTTTTCTTTAAAAAACGTAGAAAGACTTTTTTCTAATGCCATTGCACCCGAATAGCCCAATTCTGGTTTAAAAGCTACAATTATCTGATCTACTTTATCATTATTTTTCTCGATCAATTGTAGTGTGGTATAGGGTACATAAATTCTTCGTTCCTCATCATCACCACCATCATCTTGATAAACCCCGACAACTTTGAACACACTACCCCCAACATCTATATAATTACCAATTGCATCTTCTTGACCAAATAAATCTTTTTCAACTAACCTACCTATTACGGCAGTTTTAGTTTTTTTTAGAATATCTAATTTGTCTAGATACCTACCTTTCATGATTATGGTTTTCTCAGCAAACTGATGAGAAGGTGCAACACCCCGTGTGGAGTAATTGTTAGATTCATTTTTAAATTTGGTAAGGTATGTTCGCCCTATTCTTGGCGTTACGTATTCCAAAAACATTGGAAAGTTTTTTTCAATATCAGCTAAATCTGATCTATCAAATTCTATCTGCCGACCAGATTTATACCCTTTATAAGGTTTAGTGGTTTGACCTGGAAAAAAGGTAATTATATTTTGTGCATCATCTTCAAAAAATAATTGAAACGTATTGATTAGACCATTTCCAAATCCAAATAAGACCACAAAAATTAAAATCCCCAGCGCTACCGTAAAACCAGATAAGAATGTTCTTAACTTATTCTTTTGAATAGTCTGAAAAATTTCTCTCCAATTATCTCTACTAAACATATTTTGAAGCTCTTACTTGTTCAATTTTCTTATCCTCTATAATAACTCCATCTTTTAAATGCACAATACGTTTACACATATCTGCAATATCAGGTTCATGAGTAACTATTAAAATAGTATTGCCTTGGTCATTGATTTTTTGAATAAGGTCCATTACCTCATAAGATGTTTTACTATCTAGTGCTCCTGTTGGTTCATCTGCTAATAACACTTTTGGTTCTGCTGCCATTGCCCTAGCGATTGCAACCCTTTGTTTTTGACCACCGGATAGTTCACTAGGCAAATGCCCTGCCCATTCTTTAAGACCTACTTGTGTTAAATATTTTAAAGCCTTTTCTTGACGTTCTTTTCTTGCTACTTTTTGATAATAAAGTGGAAGCGCTACATTCTCTGCGGCACTTTTGTAATTAATTAAATTAAATGATTGAAAAATAAATCCTAAAAACTTATTACGATACTGTGCAGCCTTAGTTTCATTTAAATTCTTGATAGCCACTCCGTCTAATGTATAAGAACCTTCATCTAACTCATCTAACATACCTAAAATATTCAGTAAGGTAGATTTACCCGAACCAGAAGAGCCCATAATGGCTACCAATTCGCCTTCTTCAACATTAAAATTTATTCCTTTAAGAACGTGAAGGGAATTTTTGCCCATTTTATAGGACTTATGAAGATCTTTAATTTCAATCATGTTGGTTGTTATTTTGAACAATTTTTACACTGTCTATCCATTAGACTAAACCGTGTATAATTTGTTACATGAATTTTATTATTTATTTTACTTTATTCGTTATCGGCAAGCTCGTCTGGTTTTACCTCGTTCCAAACCTTAATTTTTTCGCCCTCTTTTATACCAGAAGTTACTTGAACATAAATACCATCGCTAATACCTAACTCAATATCTCTTCTTTCAAATTGTTGATCGCCAGTAGCAATTTCTACAAATGGCTTTTTAGTTTTATCATCGAATTGTACCAATGCTTCTTTTACTGCCAAAACACTATCTGCACGTGCTAAAATAATGGATGCATTGGCACTTAAACCTGCTCTAATAAATACCGAATCTTGTTTTTTAAGTGTCCCTTTAATTTCAAACTGTATAGCGCCATTTTCTTCATTCCCTTTCGGAGCAATATAATCCAGAACAGCATCGAACACTTTATCTTCAATGGCACCGACGGTAATTTCTAACGGAAGATTCTCTTTAATTTTTCCTACTTCAGACTCATCTACCTTACCTTCAAAAATCATTTTATCTACATCTGCAATAGCTGCTATGGTAGTACCTTCATTAAAGTTATTACTCTCAATAACCTGATTACCCACTTCTACGGGTACTTCGAGTACCATACCACTAACCGTTGCTCTAATTTGTGTATTTGCGGCATTACCAAAACCAGAAGTAGTACCCGTTTTTACAATATCATATCTTTTATTAGCAGCTGCGTAAGATTGTTTCGATTGGTCATAACTTAACTGAGCTCGCTCTAAATCTACTTTAGAAATTACCCCTTTAGCAAACAATCCTTTTTGACGTTCTAAATTACGCAATTGATCGTCTAAGTTTATTTTTGCTTCGTTAATATTATTTCTGGCATCATTTAAGGCACTTAGATTTGGTACCACTTTTATAGTACAGAGCAGATCGCCAGACTTCACATAGTCGCCACCTTCCACGAAAATCTTCTCAATTACTCCCGATATATTAGGTTTAATAAGCACTTCTTCTAACGGAAGAATACTACCCGTAGCCATCGTTTTTTTAATAATGGTCTGCTTAGAAGGTTCTTCTGTTTCGTATACCACTGGGTCTTCTGCATTTTTTGAATACAAATAGAACATAGACCCGCCAAAGGCTAGTACTATAGTTAGCAGGATGATAATTGTTGTTGACTTTTTCATTTTTTGATTGGTTATATTTTGATGATACTATTATTCTGTTCTTAAAGCTTCAATTGGTCGTATTTTGATAGCACTTTGTGCAGGTATGAATCCCGCTAACAATCCGGAAAATATTAAAATGACCAGTGCACTGACTACCACACCCAAACTTACACTAGGGTTTACAAACATGTCTACAGGCCCAACGGAGTCTAGCACCGCATTGACGCCATATATAAAAGCTGCACCGAAAACAATGCCTATCATGCCCGATATGATCGTTAGGAAAATCGACTCCATTAAGATTTGTTTTTTAATAGACCATGGCGCTTCGCCCAAAGCCCTACGAATTCCGATTTCTTTTGTTCGTTCTTTTATGACAATCAGCATAATATTACTGACTCCAATTATACCGGATAGTAGCACCAGCACACCTACAAAATAAGCTACCCATCGTAATGCACCGAACAAACTTTCTACACGATTATACTGTTCATACAAATCAAAATACCCAACAGCGCGTTTATCATCGGGGTGAATTTTTCTATTCTCCTTAACGACATTTACAATTTTCTCTTTGAGATTAGAAATGGAACTGCCATCTAGTGCGGTAATGGCCATCCACCCAACATCATTACCCATATTAAAAGCTTGTGAGAATGCTGTAAATGGTACATAAATTTCTTTTTGACCTTCTTCCCCACCGCCACTATCTTTCTTTTGGTATGTACCTACCACCATAAAATTGACTCCCTGAATTTTAATATAGGTTCCTAGTACTTTTTCTCCTCTATCATAAAGTTCGTTTCGTACACCCACACCGATAACTGCAATTTTTCTTTTATCCTGAATATCATTATGATTTACAAACCTACCAGAAGTAATGGTCATGGGTTCTTGCCGTATGATTTCTGGATAATCTCCGTAGACATTGAAAGCTCCAGTTTTTAATCCGCGAACCACATTATTACCACCACCAAATCCGCCTAATTGATTTCGGGGAGAGATGAATCTTAAATTGGGAATATTATCTTTTATAGATTGTACATCTTCTATCTTAAAACTAAAGCGCCTTCCTTTTGGCAACCCTTTATATGGTATGGTCGTATTTCGTGACCACATGAACATGGTATTGGTAGCGATATCGCCAAAATCTGCACGAATGCCATTTTCCAAGCCTTTACCTGCAGCAAGTAGTATAATTAGAATAAAAATACCCCAGCCCACACCAAAAGAAGTAGCCAATGTTCTAAATACATTGCTAGATAATACTTCTAAGATTTCTTTCCAACGGTCTCTATTGAACATGGTACTATCTTAATTAGTTACACTTTTTCATTCGTTTACTATTCGTCTTTTAACGCCTCTATTACATGAATTTTAGCCGCTCGCCATGCCGGGAAAAATCCCGCAACAGCTCCTGCGAAAATCAATACAAACACAGTAGTTAAGGCAACATTGAAATTTACAGAGGGATTTAATACATAATCTACCTCTACATGCGGACCCACAATTTCCAACAGTCCCATGCTTAAAATGAGTCCCGTGAAACCTGCAATTGCGGTTATAAAAATTGCTTCGTGAAGAATCATACCAACTATTGACCATGACTTGGCACCAAGAGCTTTTCGTATTCCAATTTCTCTCGTGCGTTCTTTAACCACAATCAACATAATATTACTTACGCCAACTATACCTGCAATGATGGTACAAACCCCAACAAACCAAAAGAAAAATTTGATACCTCCCATTAAAGAATAGAAGCGTTTAGCCTCTTCCATGGGGTTATATACTTGTATGGCGCTAGTATCTTCTGGAGCTACCGTATGTGCTTTTTGTAAATAAGATTGAAGTTCACGTTTAAATTTGATGGATTGCGCCACGGCAGTTTCGAAGTCTTCTACTGCAGGTAATGTATAGGATAAATTATTTAAGTGATCTGCGCCATTAAAAACCTGTTGCGCTGTACTTACAGGAATATAAATACGGTCTTCTTCGCGTTCGCCGCCAATATCACCATATACACCAACAATTTTAAAGGGAATTCCAGATAGATCTAAAAACTCCCCAATGGGGCTCTCTAGTTCTGAAAATACTTCTCGATTAATCTTATTACTGATGATTGCCACTTTAGCCTTAGAAGCTACATCTTGCTGATTTAGAAAACGACCCAAGGTCATAAACTCATTTTCGATAAATTGAAATTGATTAGAAACCCCTTGAACGTTATAGGCTAAAGACTCACTACCGTAGTTTACGAATACGCCACGAACAAATAACCTTGGCGATTTATTTTCTATTTGATCCTCAAACAACACACCCGCCATGTCGTAATTCTCATTACGAAATTGAATAGGTCTACCCGGGTTCATACCTTTATATTCTATTGTAGTAACACCAGGCCAGACCCAAACACTGGTAGCAGCATCTTGTTCAAATTCTTTGGCAATACCATTTTGCATGCCCTGACCAAAACCCAATAAAATAACTAGAATGAATATACCTGAAGCAACGGAAAGTCCGGTTAGAAATGTGCGTAGCTTATTCTTGCGAATAGTATCGAAAATTTCTTGCCAACGTTCTAAGTCGAACATAAGATTGATTGATTAGTTTGATTGATTGATGAGCGCGATACAAGTATCACACAATCATAAGACTAACCAAATGACAGAATGTTACACTATTTGATAAAAAAACTAAGCCCTCATCTTTTTGTAGATAAAATAAAAGAGACCTGCAACCAATACATATGGTACTGCCATTAGGTAAACAATACCATTATTAATGCCTTCTGCGGCTTTACCAGAAGATTCACTTTCTAAAACCGCCCTACACATTGCGCATTGCGCTTCAACATCTATTGGAATCAACAGAAAGAAAACTACTACCAATAATAATATTTGTTTAGTATACATAGTACGGAGATATCATTAAATACACTACAACACCTGTAACGGCAACGTATAACCATACAGGAAAAGTATACTTTGCCAATGCTCTATGATCTTCAAATTTCTTTAAATATGCCATAGCATATGTTCTAAGCACCAAAGGAATCAATGCAATAGACAATACGATATGAGTAATTAAAATAAAATAATAGACATATCTTATTGCACCCTCACCACCATAACTCGTAGAATCTGATGTCATGTGATAGGCTATATACATGATTAGAAATAATAATGACAACGCTATGTTTGTAGTCATTACATTCTGATGCAACTTTTGATTGCCATTTTTAATAGCCCAAACAGCCACCAACAATAGCACTGCCGTAATTCCATTTATTGTAGCATAAATAGGAGGCAGAAATGAAAGAGGGGCTACATTAGGTAATTTAACCCCAAAAAGAATTGCCACTACTATTGGTATAATAATAGAAACAACCGCAATTAATTTATTAAACTTTTTCTCGTCTTTTACACTCCCCTGCATACTAATATATTATTCTTCTAACAATTTCTGAATATCAATTTTCAGAATCCCTATTTCTTCCGTTTCACCGTGGTCATTGACGCCATCCTTTTCTAAAATTTGTCCTCTATAATAGACAATAGGATTCCCAAACTCGTCTTTTCTAGACCTTAAATACCCTTGCTTATCTACCAAAGCAAATAAACCAGAATGCTCAAAACCACCAGGGACATCTGGCATTTCTGCTGCAAAAATATTGAAACCTGCATTTGCCAATTCATATACACCTGCATGATCACCTGTCATTAAATTCCAGTTTTCATCTTGAATCTCATATTTCTCTTTATAGCTTCTTAGCACTTGAGGTGTATCAAAATCTGGGGTAATACTAAAAGATGCTATGGCAAAGTCATCAGCATCTTTAAAATGCTTTTGTACGTCAACAAGGTTCGTTGTCATTACCGGACAGATACTTGGGCATCTGGTGAAAAAGAAATCTACCACATACACCTTACCTAAATAATCTTTATCAGATACAACGACACTATCTTGATTTATAAATTCAAAAGCAGGTACTTTTCTTCGCTTGCCATCTAATAAAATATACCCAAGTTTATCATCGACTTTTTTTCCTGAAACATTTAAACGGTCATTTTCAACCACTGATCCTGAAGACAATCTTTCTACTATTCTTGGCACTACAATAATGCCAAAAATTAGAACGATTAACGAAACCCAAACGTATGTATATTTTTTATTCATTATTCAGGTTGATCAATATTATTCTTTTTTAAAGCGAGCCGGTATTCTGCCAATACGATTTTTGTATCATCTATCATTTTATTATTCAAATCGGAAATAGAATTAGAATTGAAACCATATTTAGTACCATCATCTTCATCATCTGACCTACCTCTAAGTGTTCTATCTTTATCTATAATAAAAACATAGGGAGTGCTGTTATTCTCATCTAATACAAGATCAGTTTTTAAGCTATTAAAAAGGTCCTTAATTTGAGTATCGTTAGCAGACACGAAATTCCATTTATCGTTATCTGCTAGTGTAGCCAGTTCTGCTTTAAGTGCATCAACCTCACCTTCAGTATCGTTAGCAACAACCATTACAAATTGAAAGTCTTTAAACTCGTAGAAACGTTTATATATTTTTTGATTTAAATTAAACGCATTACCTTTTCTACCTGCCACATCAGAACCTAAGAAACCTAATACGGTAATATTACCTTTAAACTTCGTTTGATCAGAAAAATCTAATTCTTGAACATTTTTAGTTAGTTCAGACAACTTACCAAAATTTGTAACCCCAGAAGCAAAGAATAAATATGCCACAATAGGTAACACAAATAAAACAACAAGTACGAAGGTCTTTTTCATAAATCAGGTAGACTAGTTATTGAAGCATTTTTAAAAATCTGAACAGAAATACCAATTAAAATACAAACTATACAAAAATAAAAAAGACGGTTATAAAACCGTCTTTTAATACTGTTAATTATAACTTAGAAATTCCAGCTTATGAAGCCATCTTTATAAACGTTATAAATATAATCTGCTTCTACAAGAAGAATAAATACTAAATAGATAACCAAGAATATCGGTGTCCATACTATAGCTCTTCTCAATGCAGACTTCTCATCACGTAAATGCATAAAATCCCAAGCAATATAATACGCTTTAACCAAAGTTAAAATAATGAAAATCCAGTTGATTAATTTCATTCCCAATACATAAGTATCGGTCAAAGATGCTGGCTTAATAATACCTAAAACTACTTCTACTGCAGTTATAAGGGTTAAAAAAGCTAATACTCCCCAGATTTTCTGTGTGTTAGATTTGAACTTTACAAGTCCTCTAAAAATTTCTAATTTATGTCCGTCTGCCATTTTACTATAATCTAAAATTCTATTTTCAGTACTACTTTTTTCTTAATTGGTTTATACTAAGTAGAAGAAGGTAAATACGAATACCCAAACTAAATCTACAAAGTGCCAGTACAATCCGACTTTCTCAACCATTTCATAATGACCTCTTCTCTCATAAGTACCAATAACAACATTAAAGAAGATGATAATATTGATTACTACACCCGAGAATACGTGGAAACCGTGAAAACCTGTAATAAAGAAAAAGAAGTCAGCGAAAAGTCTGCTTCCATATTCATTATGAATCAAATTAGCACCTTCAACAACCTGTGTCGCTTCTCCTATTTTTGCCAATGAAGCTTTTCTATCTAAAAGTGTTTTCTCACCTTCTTCATTGATTTGTTCAGTTCTGATCAAAATATTAGAATCAGCTTTAAACCCTTCAACAACCTCTGTTAGTGAAACGCTAGTTAATGTCGGCTCTTGAAAAAACCAAAGTCCGTTCTTTCTTTCGTGGACAACTCTATCATCTGGTATAGAAGCCGCAAAATCTGCTAACGAAGCTCTCTCACCTGTATCAGCTTTTACGAATTGTAATATTCTACCACCTTTAGTTTCTAAAGCACCATGGTCACCTTTAATAAAAGTACCCCATTCCCAAGCTTGAGAACCAACGAAGATTATACCACCAATTACAGTAGCGAACATATACCATGCTACCGCATTCTGTTTCATTTTATGACCAGCATCAACCGCTAAAACCATAGTTACAGATGACATAATTAAAATAAAGGTCATAAGTGCAACATAAATCATGGGGTAATTACCATGAAAGAAAGGAACGTGTGTAAACACTTCGTCCGCTATTGGCCATGTTTCAATAAATTTAAATCTTGAAAAGCCGTATGCTGCTAAAAATCCAGAGAAAGTTAACGCATCCGATACAAGGAAAAACCACATCATTAATTTGCCGTAGCTTGCTCCTAGAGGCTGATTGCCACCACCCCATACGCTTGTTTCCGTTCCCGTAGTCACCGTAGAATTCATATACTAATTATCGTTTTAATAAAACTTTAGCAAATTTACATTTTTTTGAACTATTTAAAAACGCAATTTGACTCAAAACTAATTTTGATACACTTTTTATTTCACAAAGAACATAAATAACACCAAATAGACCCATAATAAATCTAAGAAATGCCAAAATGTTGCCCCTAAGGTAACACCTAAATAGTTCTCTTTACTATATTTTCCTTTGTATTGATTGTACAACACCACCAATAAAGATATCATACCCGCAACAACATGCACCACATGCACCATTGCAATCAAAAAAACATAAGATACTTTTATACTACTCGTTGGTCCAGTAAAGTAATACCCTTCGGCAACCAATTGAGAAAAACCTGAAAATTGCAGAAATATAAAAAGTACTCCTAAACCTAACGTTACCAACAGCCATTTAGTACCATTAAAATTTTCTCCTTCTCTAATTGCCTTTTTTGCCATCATGTAGCTAAGACTACTAATAATGATAACGATAGTGCTATACAAAAAGGAATTTGGTAGCGTAATGTCACTAGACCAGTCTTCTCTTGAGCTACTTACAATGTAAGCGCTTGTCCACCCTGCAAAACCCATCAATAAGCTAATAATACCAAACCAAAGCATCATCTTTTTTGCCCTGGCATTTTTCTCTTGATCCGTACCTTGTGTTAAATCCATAATTAAGCTAAAAATTTATCTATTACGTAAACTATTTGCATAAGTGTAATATAAGTAACACTTGCCAACATTAACTTTCTTGCCGAAACATTATCTCTTTTTCTATATAACTGAAAAGCAAAACCAAGCATAAAAGCCCCAATCAAAAAGATAATTACTGCAGCAACTATAGAAAGTTGTAATCTACCCGTTATACCAAAAACAGGAATTACAGATACTGCCATCATCCAAATAGTATACATTATTATCTGTAGCACGGTTGCCCCGTCTTTTTTACCAGTTGGCAGCATTTTAAACCCGCCGGCGGTATAGTCATCATCTAACATCCACCCTAGTGCCCAAAAATGTGGAAACTGCCAAAAAAATTGAATCATAAACAAGGTGCCAGGCTCAATACCAAAATCATCAGTAGCAGCGACCCATCCTAACATAAAAGGTATAGCGCCGGGTATGGCACCAACAAATACCGCTAATGGAGTAATTGTTTTTAAAGGGGTATACACACTTGTGTAAAGAAATATAGAAATTGCCCCAAACATTGCTGTTTTAGGGTTTAAAAGATATAGAGAAAATATACCGATCAATGTTAGTACAATGGCAAGAATCATTGCTGTATTTACAGACATACGACCAGTAGGAATAGGTCTATTCTTAGTCCGCTTCATTAAAGCGTCTAAATCTTTTTCTATAACCTGATTATATGCATTACTAGCACCTACCATACAGTACCCACCAAAAGCCAATAGCAATACTTGAAACCATTGTATTTCGTAAGCACCTAAAAAATAACCTGCAATGGAAGAAAAAACGACACTAATAGCCAATCTAGCTTTGGTAATCTCCTTAAAATCGGCAAATAGTAAAGCAAGAGCATTACTTTTTGTCGAACCAACAGCCGTTTTCATAATTTTTTAAATAGGTCTACAAAGATAACCCCCCTACCATATTTCTGCAACCTTAAAGCTTTATTTCTAATAGAATGAAAAAAGAATATTTTAAGTATTAACAATGCGAACTAAATGACTTGAAAGAAATAGCAGACAATCAAAAGACTGATAACTAAAACAGATATTTTCAAAGATTTAAACAAAAGATTAAGGGTCAATGAGCTTGTTGGTTTAAAGCAAAAAAAATCCCGAGCTGATGCTCAGGATTTTTTCTATATAATTTAAACAGTAAATAAATACTATTGTAATTTAAAGTTAATTGGAATACTAAAAGGAACACGTACCGCTCTACCTCTCTGCTTACCAGGGGTCATTTTCGGCAACTTATTGATAATTCTAGCAGCTTCAGCTTCTAAGTTCTTATCTGGTCCACGCATTCTAACGTTACCGATACTACCATCTTTCTGAATAACGAACATAACACTTACCCTACCTTGAACACCCATTTCCTGAGCAATTTCTGGGTAACGGAAGTTTTTACCGATATGCTTCTGAATCATTGAATTGAAACATGCTCTTTTATCGCTTTCGTTCTCACAACCTGGAAAAACCGGTACATCTTCAATAACTGCGAAAGGTACATCTACATCTTCTTCAATTTCATCAACAGCGATATCTTCAACCTCAACGATTTCTTCTTCTTGACTAGTTTCAGTAGACTCGATTACAGTTTCTTCAACCTCTTCTTCATCTTCAACAACTTCAATAATTTCAGGTGCAGCTGGTGGTGGTGGAGGTGGTGGAGTTTTTATTTGTTCGGTCATTGGAACCTCTTCATCTAAAAGATCATCCACATTCATAGAAATATCATAATCATTTGCTTCATCATACGTTTTCCACTCAAATGCTACATAAGTAAATAGCATTACTGCGAACAAACCGATAACGAAATAAAGACTGCTGTTCTTTGTTAAATCCGCCTTTGGATTCTTTTTAGGTTCCATATATATTCAATTTAGTGATTGCTAATTTAACTAATTAATCCATAAAAATGCAACTAAAATTTTCATTTTAACGAGGGCACCCGAAAAAATATAAATCTAACAGCCAACATTCCAACAATCGCTCCGGTAGAATTTGCAAGCGCATCTAGCGGATCTCCATGTCTATCAGCGGTAGCTACATGTTGTACTACTTCAATAATTATGCCGTACAGTACAGCAAATAAAACAATGTACCACAATAACTTAGACCTACCAACCACTTGCTCTTTGCTTTTAGGCATTGCCAAATAACCTAGCACTACCATTACCGAGTAAAAGGTAAAATGTACAGCCTTATCCATATGCGGAATATTGAACCTTGAGGTGCCAATTCCTGAAAAAGAAAATAAGCTGGAAAATGTTACAAACATCATCCAGCTTATGAAAAGTACTTTATAAATAGTGTTTTTAACCACCTATTATCTCTTTATATGCAGTATCACTAAGCAAATCTTCTAATTCACTAGCATCGTTAAATTTTATTTTTACCATCCAACCGTCTCCATAAGGATCAGAATTTACTTTTTCTGGCTCATCTTCTAGCGCTTCATTGAACTCAACTATTTCGCCAGATAAAGGAGAGAATAAATCAGAAACAGTTTTTACCGCCTCTACCGTACCAAAAATAGCTTCACGATCCAAAGTTTCATCTAGGGTATCTACTTCAACGTAAACAATATCACCTAATTCACCTTGTGCGAAATCTGTAATACCTACGATAGCAATATCACCGTCAATCTTAACCCATTCGTGGTCTTTTGTATATTTTAATTCAGCTGGTATATTCATTATGATCGTTTATTAATTTTTACTTCGGCAAATGTAAAGTTTTCAGCTTAGGTTATCAAAATATTTACCAATGTTATGTTTTGTTTAAATCTGTGCAGAAAGTAGCAATCTAATCCTAAGTAAATGACCTATTTAATTACCGAAATTGTAACGTATAGTAAACCCAGCATTAATAGTTGTTTGCGGAAATGCCGTAGAAACAGCAAACTGAGAGAATGAATGATCGTAAAAGAACAGCGCATTTAAGCTCTTGCTCAACGCATAATCTGCCGTAAACTTCAATGACATTAAATTCTGACCAGATGTTATTTGGTTGTTATTAATATCTAGATTTCTAATTATAGTAATATTATCTCGTAAGGTAACATCGGCTTTTAAGTTTAAATCACCTTTTAACCTTGTTTTATTACCACCTATATTGGTCACAAATTTTACATCTTTAAAACGGTACCCTAAACCAACAGTATATTCCTTACCATTAATTTCGGTCATTAAATCATTATCAAAACTTAAAGATAATGCTCTATCTGTTCTAACCTCTGCCAATACACTTACCGAATTGATCATTTCAAAATCTACACGTATAAGCGGATTGAACTGATCCGTCAACACCACATTGTTTAAAATTAAATCTGGTAAAATATCAAGATTTTCAGCATTAATAGGAGCTTGACCATCATTGATTAATTGTACCTTCTCTAAATTCGTTTGGTATGAGTTAATACTATATGATGCACGATACCCGTGACTTAAAGAAAAACGTTTGAATTTCTTTTTAAACCACTTACTCTTCATAAGACCGGTATACTTAATACTCCAGTTAGGTATTGGAATATCTCTAAACGTGTCTAAGTTTACACGTTCGGCATCTTGACCAGTATACGCTGAAAAGAACGCAGGCAACAAGACACTTTGTTGTGTTTTCCCATATCCTTCAGGAAACTCTCCATTTGCATCTACAGGTATACCTTGTTCTACCGCTATTCTATTCGCAATCGTAATTCTATTGTCTTTAAACTCTTGAAAAGTACTAGAATCGAATTCATCGCTCTTACCAAAAGCGGTACCGATCATCATAGTAGAAATACTAAAGCTACCATAATTGTTACCCAACTGTAAGTTGTACTCTTGATCAACCACATTAAAATTTTCTTGATAACTATCAGAATATTGCCTATCTGCCACCAAATCAATAGTAATATCTTTTGTAGGTTGCGCCGTAGCGGTAATATTCAATTGTTTATTTGTTCTTTGGATGAATTGTTCATTAAACTGCTCAAAACCTGTAAGCCAACCATTTCTAGCCGCTTCGAAACGCACATCTGCCTGACTACCGAACAAGAACCCGACCGTAGGTTTTGTGGTACCTATAAAACCAACAGATTGCGTATATCCTGGTAATACAGTACCATTATTCTCGCTATAGTTCAAGTTTAATCTCTTTACCATAGTAACGATATCTACAACAGTATTGAACAAGTCGCTGGTCTTCGCTTTTATTTTTTCTTCATCTTCAGTTGGCACACCTGCTTTATCCCTTCTAATTGGTCCTGAGCTTTTTGCTTTTGGCGCCTCTCTCTTTTTAAGTCCGATTAAATCATAGAACTTTTGCATGGTCAAAGACGACGTTATCGTATGCGTATTTGCGTTCTGCACGGTATTGATATATTCACCTGCTACTTCAAACAATGCATCACCACCTCTCTGCCAATCGAAATTACTAGTATACGAATACTGTGTACTAATAAAATCTAAAGCAGGTATTTTAGAAAAAGGCACTTCATAATTCAACTGCATTTGCTGTGAATGTCTATTAGGCTCACCAACATCAAAGAAGCCGTCCCACATGCCTAGTTCATTTCTTATTCTATCTATGGACTCTAAAGGCTCATCTTCGTTTAGGTAATTTCGAACAATATTATTATTAGAACCTGTAAGATTTAATCGAAGCGATTTTGTCAAATTATAGTTTACCGCATATTGCCAGTTGAATAAATAATTACGTTGCTGAAGTTCTGGCAAGTCGATTCTTTGTATGTCTTCTGTGTACACATCCCTAAAGCGCTGTGCATTAAACTGTCTATTAATATTAGAGGTAACGCCGATATTAGATGGTAATAAGTTTAAGTTAAGATCTTTTAGCCATTTCCAATACTTGCCTGTTAAGAGGGAATCTTTTTTAGCAAAAGGAGCGAACTCGACAGGGTCGAAACTATGGTTATACACAAAACCTGTATTTACACTCTGTTCTTTTAACTCTGCAATCTCAAAATCTCGATGATCGGTTTCGTTGTAGCTATAGTTAAATGTAAAGTTTTCTATATCATAAAAATTAGCATCTGCCTCTTCGCCACGATCTTTACGAACACCAATTAAGTTAATACTGGTACGTTTTGTATAATCTTCAGCTTGCTCCAAGACCTCATCTTTACCTCCCTGAGTATCTTCGGCCGCTATTCTATCCTCTAATTTTAAATCATCATATACGGGATCAAACTCGGGAGTAATCATTTGTTCTGATATACCGTAATTGACAGGCAACTGAATACCCCATTTTTTAGGAAGCAATTGACCAACATTAACATTGGTAACTACGTCGTAAGAAATAGCATCTTCACGAGCACGCTCATTTGGCATTTGATCTATAGACCCAAAACCAGATGTACTTTTGCTACCAGTTGCACTAAAATTCGCAAAATCTGCAATATTACCATCAATAGCGGCAATTGCCGCCCAGCCACCATTATTATCTAAACCTGCAAGACGAAGCTCATTGAACCATACCTCACCACGTGCCGGTAATATATCTTGGTTTTTTATACCCACCATCATAGTACGTATACTACCTAAAGAAGGGTTACCCTTAATACCAATACGTATTCTACCAGGAGAACGAACATCGAACTCACCAACCGGAATCACTTCTCCGTTATCAATTTCAAAGAAACGCACATCGCTTAAGTCGCCATCGGCGATCCATTGCGATTTAACCTTGGTCAAATCGCTAAGCGCAATATTCATCTCGTTATTTTCCGGCCATATCTCTTCTTCAGTTACAGCGGTAAAAGGTGTAAACTCTAATGGCAATTCTATTTGATAGTAGTTTTGGGTAAAATCTGTACCCATACGCAAGAAACCTACTAATGGTGTAGAGGTATCGGCATAGTCGCTATCTAAAATCTTTTCGGCATGTATGAACATTTTCAATTTCTCATACTGACGAATATCTACGTTTAAATTTTTGAATACTCCACGCGAATCTTCAGACTCCAAATTAGACACTGTTAAAGAAAGAGATTGCTCGTTTTGGCGAATGATCGTATTATTATTATTCAATTGTTCTCTTAAAACACCAGGAGGCAATACATAAGGTATTGGAGTTCTACTACTGTTTTCTTCAATGTTTACCGTATTTACATCTAAGGTAGTGCCATCATCAGAAGGGTCACTATCGATATTTTTATCTTGTAAGGTATTTGTATACGTACGCCAATCTCCCCTTACCAAATCTAACGTTGCAAAACGTAGAATAGTTGGGCTATTGAAACCTGTCATATACATTCTCATAAAGCTTATAGACCTAAAATCTGTAATACCACCAATGGCATCGGTAAAATCACTTAACGGAATTTTATATTGTATCCAACGGTAATTTACATCATCACCATTAGGAATTCTTATATCACCTGTTGCAGTACCTTCAATAATATCGGTTACATACTGATCATTAATTGTTGTATTCGGTTTAATAGAAATGCGGTACTCGTAATAGCTATTCACCGTATTCATCGTTAAATCCCTATCTACATCTTCTACATCTGGTAATGTTGTAGAACCTCTATCTGTATTGGTAACAGAAACAGGTGAGTTACCTTGAGGGTTATTAAAGTCTATATATCGCTCTAGAATACTACCTTCTCTATTTAGGTAATAACTATAGTTATCTAACGCAGGATCACTACCACCGTTATTGGTATACACATCAGCTTCACGAATATCATCTAACCCATCAAAACCAATATCTTGTAAACCCCTATTATTTTCGTCAGCATCAAAAGCATATACCAATGATTGTGTTGCGGGTACTTCTCCCCAAGAAGTTGGAGCAACGAAATCGTTACTATTTACCCCTGGCAATCCGTTTTCATATTGTTTTTTACCATCGCGCAAAATATCTTCAGATATATTACCAAGATTCAGCACCAATTCACCGGCACCATTTGCAATACCGTCAACATAAGGATCCATTACCCAAAACTGAACGAATTCAACATTACTCTGTTCAAAATCTGTACTGCTCAAAGAACGCATCATACCACCCCACTTTTCAGTAGGCGCTTGAGTTTCAAAATCAGGATTGTTGTTATACGGACCTTTAGTCGTTGGATAATACACCATGTCTAAAGTTGACTGCACCTGTGTTTGCCCTTGAGCAACATCGGTCTCAGGAAATACTTCATCAATATATACCCTACGTGTTGCATTGGTAGAAAGATCATCATCACTAACGGTAGATGGTCTTTGATTGGTATAAAAAATTGGATCAATAGTATACCAAGATAGTTTTGCTCTACCATAACCATTTAATAGATTATTCAAATCTTCTGGCGAACTACCAAAAGGCTGATTACTATTTCCAAACTCTAAAGGCATACTAGCAAGAGACCACCCTAAGGATGCTCTAATATCTATTAACGCCTGTGCTCCTTCAAAATCATCTAAATATGTCGTCGTCTCGCCTTCAAAATCAGCATTTTTAGGTGAACTAGGTATTAAAGCAGCCATTTCTGCCCTTATAGAAATATTAGAAGGTACGTCGGTATCAATATTTGGCAACTTGTTTACCATGCGAGTTAAGAAAGGTACCTCGGTAGAAAAGTTCGTATTTAACCCGAAGATCGTATTGTTCACAGATTCTACTCCGTAAGTAGATTTTTGGGTTAACGGTCTTTCGTTCAGGTTTAACAATGTACCACCTAAAACAAATTTCTCGTTAAATTGATGTTCTACATTCACCCCTGTAAAACGACGTGTTTGTTGTCCGAATACCGCATTGTTTTCTACCGATATATTGATAGGCACATTTGAAGCTTCTAAACTAGGATCTAATATTTGCACCGTACCCGACTGATAGTTTACCGTATAATCGATACCCTCTTGCAATGTTCTACCATTTGCAGTAACCGTTACAGAACCTTGGGGCACATTAAAAGCACCAATAGAAATACCATTACTACCTTCAGATTTATAAGAACCTTTTAATATAAATTTATTTTTTTCGGGATCTTGCAGTGCTGCAGTTTTGGTCAAAGAATACATATCTCTGAACACATACTGTTCTTGGTTGGCATTATAACCAGAAGGAACATTATACTGACCGCTGTTACCATTTTGTAGTTTTTCATATAAAAACTCACCAAAAGGCTCTACTTTGGTAAAGATGATACGCCCATTCTGTACATCTATTGTTTGACCACTAATAAAATCAAAAAAGCCGTCACCACCAGGTTGTATATCATTATAGACATTTAATCTATCGAGATTAAAGACATTCAGAAGAATACTTTCTTCTAAACCTTCGGGCCAACCAGACCCAGGACCTTCAACTATAGGTGTAATATAGTTTCTAGGTGTAGGATCAGAATATAGAATATTCATTTTAAAATCCTCTTGACTTAAACTATAGGCACCCGTTGCATAAATATTCTTCATCATCAGATCCCAAATAGGATCCGTAATATTGGTAATATTACTTTTAAGAAGTTTAAGAATAAGGGTGTTATTTTCGATTACGGTATTTGCAGTCTGCGTAACCGTGGTAGCCTCTATACCGCCATTGGCAAATTCACCAACTTGGTATACCTGACCTTGAAATGTATACTGGTAAGCAACACCTAAAACCTCATCATTACTTAAACGTTGGTTTAAAGAGATATACCCTAATTGTGTATTGAAATCGAAATCTCTACCCTGCTCTAATTTTCTTGCATTTTCTAAATAGGCATAATCAAAACCTTGATTAGGAGAATACCCACCTGCGAAACTACCAGCATTGAATCCGCTTTCTACAGTGGCGATTTCTCTAATATTGTCATTTAACGCACCATTATTGGTCAGTATTAATGCCGGGTCATAATCATTGGCATTGTTTCTAGGTCTTACATCTGCAGGACCATTAAAGAATCCGCCACCGCTACCATTATTTTGACCAACCCTAGTCTTCGTGATATCTGATTCACCTAAATCTTGAATAGCCACAACGTTACGTACATTCAATGTTTGTTGCGATCTGTTCGTAATCCAAACTTCTATACGTGTAATTTGTACCTGACTCTGTATATAAGGATAAGAAGAAAGTGCTGCGTCGTAGTTATCCCTAAAATATTGTGCTAAGAAAAAGTGTCTATTTTCATCATAATCCAAAGCAGTTAACGAGAACTCATTTAACGTGCCACCACCCTGTGCAACTACTGTATTATTTTGCGAGCGTTGCTCAGAAAAAACAGCCGTTACAGAAGTTTTACCAAATTGTAATTTCGTTTTAACACCGAATAAGCTCTGTGCACCTTGAATCAAAGAACTATTAAGAGGCATATTTACATTACCTACTTCAATAGATTGAATAATATCATCTTCGGTAGGTGTGTAATCTAACTTAACAATATTCTGAAAATCGAAAGTTGCTTCGGTATCATAATTGGCAGTTACCTGCAAACGCTCCCCTATTTGACCTAACATACTAAGACTAATACGTTGATCAAAATCAAAAGAAAGATTGGTTCTGTTTCTTGGTGATAAAGATGGGTTATCATTCTTCTGCCAAATAACACCAAGATCCATTGCAACAGATCCTTGCGGAATTATCTCAATAGTATTACCACCAAAAATGGTAGAAAAGAAATCATTATTGACATAGAAATTTGGAAGTAAGTTTTTACGAGCTTCTTCACTACCTTCTTTTTTACCCGAATAAGCATCAGATTTTTCTTTGAAATAAGATTTTATACCTTCTTCCCTAACCAATTTAAAATATTGGTCTGGTGTAAGAATTACAGGATAACCGATATTAAAATCGCCCACACTCTCATTATAGATATAACGATCAAGTTTAGGGTCGTAAATGTACTTTGAAACAATACTTTCCGGATTCTTAATTAGAATCCTTCCCAGATCGAAACCTGTTTTTACAGAATCAATTTCCTGCTCTTCTGTGTCTTGTGCCACAACAAAAGTTATGGAACCAAAAAACATACAGAATAGAAGTATGTGCTTTAAAAAAAAATTAAGAAATTTAGTTGCCCCGTTTTTCAAACTTATTACAAATTTTTGAGCGCGAGTTTAATTATATTCTCGACACTTAAGGAAGCCTCTTGACTAAGCACTTTATCGACAACCCTCTCTGATTGTTTACGTGCGAAGCCTAGAACTTCTAAAGCAGATAACGCTTCATCTTTATTTGTATTGTTTATACTTAGTGAAAGTTCGTCTATATCGTAAACTTTTAAGACCTTGTCTCTAAGATCCAAAATTACACGTTGTGCTGTTTTCGCCCCGATACCTTTTACGGCTTGTATTGTTGCCACATCTCCGTTAGCAATAGCATCTCTTACTTGAGACGGAGACATGGAAGAAAGCATGGTTCTGGCTATACTTGAACCAATGCCCGAAACAGATAGCAATAATCGGAATATTTCACGTTCAGATTTTTCAACAAAACCGAACAATGTGTGCGAATCTTCTTTCACTTGTAGGTGCGTAAAAACAGAAATATTTTCTTGTTCTGGCAGCTTCGAAAAAGTATTCAAAGAAATATTTACAAAATAGCCCACACCACCACATTCGATAATAACATGAGTTGGGTTTTTCTCTACTAGTTTGCCTCTTAAGTGATGTATCATGATTTTTTAAAATTAAAAAGGGAAAGAAGTATGTCTACCAATTTCCCTAATTGAGTTATTATTTAATTAAATTTTATATCGAACCTTTTGCCTTTTTACGTTTTTCACGCTCTTGGGCATCAATTACAGCTACAGCTGCCATGTTTACTATTTCGTCAACACTAGCACCCAATTGCATAATATGAACAGCCTTTCTTAACCCTACCATAATAGGACCTATAGAATCTGCTTTGTTCAGTTCTTTAAGCAATTTATAGGTAATGTTGGCAGATTCTAAATTAGGGAAAATCAATGTGTTTACCGTTTTTCCTGCAAGTTTTGAAAACGGGAATTTACTCTGATGCAATTCTTTGTTCAAAGCAAAATCTGTTTGTATTTCACCATCGACCACTAAATCGGGCTTTGTTTCATGCAAAATACGAACAGCTTCTCTTACCTTTCTTGCATTAGGATGCGTTGATGAACCAAAGTTTGCATAGCTCAACATCGCTAATACTGGATTAAACCCAAAGTTCGAAGCAACATTTGCAGTCATTTGGGCAATATCCGCCAACTCTTCTGCATTTGGCTCAATGTTTATTGAAGTATCCGCTAAAAACAAAGGACCTCTATCGGTAATCATAATATTTACGGTTGCTACTTTTTTCACGCCTGACGCTCTACCAATAACTTCTAAAATTGGTTTTACGACAGTTGGGTAAGCTCTTGAGTAACCAGAGATCATTCCGTCTGCATCACCTTCAAGAACCATCATGGCACCAAAATAATTACGCTCGCGCATTTTTATTTTTGAACTGTAAAAAGTTACGCCGCTTCTCTTACGACTTTCCCAATATTTAGTAGCGTAACGAATATGGCGTTCATCGAACTCCTCAGATATAGGATCGATGATAACAAGATCAGCATCGAATTCCAGTTCTTTTTTTAATTCAAGAATAATATCTTTTCTACCCAAAAGAATAGGAATCGCAATACCTTCTTCATGAACTATTTGTGCCGCTTTTAAAACATCTAAATGATCGGCCTCGGCAAATACTATTCTCTTTGCATTACTTCGTGCTCTACTATGTAATAATCGAACAACTTTGTTATCGTTACCTGAACGAAGCATAAGCTCTTCTCTATATTTATCCCAATCTTCAATTGGCATCTTCGCAACACCACTATCCATTGCAGCTTTAGCCACAGCAGGTGGTATTTCGTATATTAATCGCTGATCAAAAGGTTTTGGTATAATATAATCTTTACCAAAAGTCAATCTTGTTTCGCCATAAGCAATATTCACTTGCTCAGGTACAGGCTGTCTTGTTAAATCTGCCAAAGCTTTTACAGCTGCCATTTTCATAGGCTCATTAATTGCTGTAGCCCTAACATCTAAAGCACCTCTAAATATAAATGGAAAACCAAGTACATTATTTACTTGGTTAGGATGATCAGATCTTCCCGTTGCCATTATAATATCTTTTCTGGTAGCTACCGCTAAATCGTATGCTATCTCTGGATCAGGATTTGCCATTGCAAAAACAATAGGATTTTCAGCCATTGAAAGTAACATACTCGGAGTTACCACATTTGCGATAGATAAACCAACGAATACATCGGCATCGACCATAGCTTCATCTAGCGTATCGATTTTTCTATCTGTAGCAAATTCTATTTTGGAAGACGATAAGTTATCGGCATCTTTTCTAATAACACCTTTACTATCGAGCATGACTATATTTTCTGCCTTTGCCCCAAATGCTTTATACAATTTAGTACATGAAACCGCTGCAGCGCCCGCACCACTAATAACGATACGTACATCTTCCATTTTTTTGTTAGAAATCTCTAATGCATTTAACAAAGCAGCGGCAGAAATTATCGCCGTACCGTGTTGATCATCATGCATTACAGGAATGTCTAATTCCTCTTTTAATCTACGCTCGATCTCAAAAGCTTCAGGAGCCTTTATATCTTCAAGATTAATACCGCCAAATGTTGGCGCAATCATCTTTACAGTTTCAACAAACTTATCTACATCTTCCGTATCGATTTCAATATCAATACCATCAATATCGGCAAAAATCTTAAAAAGAAGGCCTTTACCTTCCATAACAGGTTTTGATGCTTCCGGACCGATGTTTCCCAAGCCTAATACTGCCGTACCATTGGAAATAATGGCCACTAAATTACCTTTAGAGGTGTATTTGTATACGTTTTCTTTATCCTTCGCTATTTCTAAACATGGCTCTGCTACACCAGGCGAGTAAGCCAAAGCAAGATCACGTTGTGTACTATATGGTTTAGTGGGTACAATTTTTATCTTACCAGGCTGTGGTTTTGCATGATAAATAAGTGCTTCTCTTCTTAGCTTTTCATTGCTCATACTGTTCTATTTTAAAAAACAAATTTAAAGGTAATCTATAAGAAAGCGTTAAGAGGAACACTATTTATATAAATAAAAAAAATTCCTCTGTTACAACCAGCTCAAAGAAGCTTATGCCCTTATAAATCAGCTACATCATCGTTATTAGAAACATTCAAGCGCATCGCAAAAAATGCGGCGATAGCAAAGAATGCACCAGCAAATAACATTGCATTAATGGCGTTACCGCCAAGCAGATATTTATAGATAGGTCCAAATGTTAGTGTTTCGATACCCATTGGAATCACAATCATCATATTCAAAATACCCATATATACACCACGTCTATCTTGCGGCACTACTTTAGACACCATTGTGTATGGAATACCCATCATTGCAGCCCACCCAATACCAAAGAGAACCATAGGTATTAAAACCATTATAGGATCAGAAATAAAAGGTATAACAAACAGTGATACTGCAGTACCCAGCAAACTTAGCGCATATATTTTTTTACCACCATACTTTAGTGATAGTGGCACCAATGCCAAAGCTACCACCATAGTAACAATATTATAGGTCAAACTCATTTGAGCAGATTGTGAAGCTGCCTCGCCGGTTGAATAACCCATTGTCAATTTAAACAAAGGCGTCGTATACTGCCAATAGATAAATAATGCATACCATTGAAACAAGTAAACCGCACCCAGCTTCCATAAAAATTTGGGCATTTTACTTATCGCTTCTGCTATTTCTTTAAATGGTAAAGCAATACGTTCTGCTAGTGGTTTGGCCTTAGCTGCATTAATACCAACAAGCTCTTGAGAACTAGGTGGTATTTCTGGTGTTTTTAATACAGACCATAGGATGGTAGTTATCGAAAGAATTGCACCAATATAAAATGAATAGTACAACCAAGTAGGTATAGTACCTGCAACTTCTACCGATTCTCCTCCAAATAAATATTGAAATAATACTATTGAACCATTCGCTAAAAGTATACCTGCACCTACGAACAAGCTTTGCATTTGGTAACCTAAACTCAATTGTTTCTCTGGAAGCTTATCACCAACAAATGCCCTATAAGGCTCCATTGCCATGTTATTACCCACATCAAGAATCCAAAGTAAACCAACTGCAAACCATAAAAACGGACTGGTTGGGAAAGCGAACAGACATAAACTGCCCAAAATCGCCCCAATTAAGAAAAAAGGTTTTCTTCTACCCCAACGTTCTGACCATGTTTTATCTGAAATAGCTCCAATTATTGGCTGAACAATTAACCCAGTTATAGGCCCAGCGATATTTAAAATAGGAAGCATATCTTCAGGTGCACCTAGATACAAAAAAATTGGGTTAATAGCGGTTTGCTGCAATCCAAAACTATATTGGATTCCTAAAAAACCAACATTCATATTAAATATCTGCCAGAAACTAAGATTAGGTTTATTGAACTTCATGTACGAGATCTGTTATTTAATTGGTGATACACTTTAATACATTCTCACAAAACACATGTTATTATTTCGAAAAACATAATATTGAGCGACTACCAATATAATATATTTAAGGCTGTTCTAAGACAATACCATTCAGAAAAAGTAAACGAAAACGATTGAGAAGATTCAATTATTTCAGAAATTTAATATTTCTTACTAGTCCGTCGAACTTAGTACGCTTTACAGCAGATTTCTTGAACACTTTTTGAAAGACATCTACCGTTATTTCTTCCCAGTCTTTTTTGGTCATGCTGAGCAAGTCTGGGTCTGGATTGAACAAGGGTTCATTATGAGGTTTCGAAAAGCGATTCCAAGGGCACACATCTTGGCAAACATCACAGCCGAACATCCAATCATCAAAAGAACCTTTCAACTCATTGGGGAGTTCATTTTTCAACTCAATTGTAAAATAAGAAATGCATTTACTACCATCAACCACGTACGGATCAACAATTGCCTGAGTTGGGCAGGCATCTATACAAGCGGTACAAGTACCACAATGATCAGTTACTGCATGGTCATATTCAAGTTCTAAATCAACTATTAACTCAGCTATAAAGTAAAAAGAGCCCACTTGTTGTGTCAGTAGATTACTGTTTTTACCAATCCATCCTAAGCCACTTTTTGCAGCCCATGCCTTATCTAAAACCGGGGCAGAATCTACAAAAGCACGACCATCGACTTCGCCAATTTCTTCGGTAATAAATTCTTGTAACTGTCTTAGTTTTGCTTTAATGATATGATGATAATCTTGTCCGTAGGCGTATTTAGAAATCTTGTAAGAATCATCTGTTTGAGTTTCCTCCGGATAATAATTTAATAGCAGAGAAATTACCGATTTTGAACCTTCGACCAATAATCTCGGGTCTAATCTTTTATCGAAATGATTCGCCATATAGCTCATTTCGCCATTCATATTATTATTCAACCACTTTTCTAAACGAGGAGCTTCTACCTCTAAAAAATCTGCTTTGGATATACCGCATGATAAAAAACCGAGGCGTTTGGCTTCGGTTTTTATAAGGTCGCTATTCTTTTGTTTTAAGTTCAGGGTCAAATAATTTAAAACTAAATTACGATTATCATTCTAATTCAATTTATCATTGTTATATTAATTATAGTAACCCACTATACCTACATAAATACGGAGAAAAACATCCTTTTACACAGTTTACAATTATTTCATCTTTCATCAAACTTAAATAAATCATAATTGATTTCAAATAAACTCTGTTTCGCCAAAAAATAATTCTTTAACCATTATACATAAAACAATACATATTAAGAACCAACCAAAATATTTCTTCAACTTTTCGCCCTTTACAAATGTTGAGAAATAGCTTCCTAAGAGAATACCTAAAACAGAAACCAACGTAAAGCCAAATAGAAAAGACCAGTTAATTTCAACATTGAGAATATCACCCAAGAAACCAATGAGGGACTTTAAAGCTATAATGAACATTGAAGTGACCACTGCATTTTTCATTGGTAGTCGCAAACAGATTACAAGTGATGGAACTATAAGAAAACCACCACCTATACCGATAACACCTGTTAAAACACCTATCAGCACCCCTGCTATTATCATTATTGGATAGTTATAATACAACTGATCAAAAGGGTTATGATAGACCTTATTATTATGTATCATAGAATAACCAGATACCAACATCAAAATAGCCAGTAAAAATAGTATCGCAAAATGTTGTGTTACAACATAACCGAAAAGACTAAATAGTTCCTCTGGAATAATAGGAATGAGAAATTTACGAACCAGAAACACTGAAATAAAAGTTGGAATACCAAAAAATATAACAATCCTAAAATTTACAAGTTTCTTCTTTAAATTACCTAAAGCCCCTATTGTAGCCGAAGTGCCAACAACAAACAAAGAGTAAGCTGTGGTCGTTACCGGACCAATGTGGAAAAAATAAGTAAATATGGGAATTGCCATTAATGAACCTCCACTACCAATCAGTCCCAAAACTACCCCTATAGCCAACGCACCAAAATATCCTAATATTTGGGTAATTTCCACTTCTGTTAATGATTTTGTTTTTTACTTACCTTCTTTTATATAGCCCCAGCCTTGCTTTTGCTTAGAAATAATTTCATATATACCATCAGGAACTGTTCCTACGCCCGGTATTAAATCTTTCTCCGTTTTTTTATTTCGCTTCATCGTGTTTTGACAAACCACGATAGACACATTATCGTTGTTAATGATTTCGCGAAGAGTTTCACCTGCAACTGACGAATTTTTATCCACCATTGAATAAGCACTACTATAAACAACCAACTCAAATTCTGAAGTTGGATATGATTCAGACATCAATCTTAAATGCCGCGCTGTAGAGCGTTGTACATCGGGACTTCCACTAGTAAGGTCAAACACAGCTTTAATAGGTTCCTTTTGGGAAAATAAGCTTAAAGACAGGAAAAAAAATGCTATAATTATTATTATATTTCTCATGTTATTATATTTTTTTTATTAATTAATTTCCGGCAAAAATATAGCCACATCCGTTCTGCTGCGCTCTACCCAAAGCCCAGACACCAGATGGAACAATCTGTATTTCTGCGTGAACCGCATCTACCCATTCTTGATATACCTTCTTAGCATCCAAACCCATTTTTTCTGCGACAGCACCACTGTAAACTGATAGTGCCAAATTACAGACACAGAACATGGCACCACGCTCTTGCATTTCTTTAATACCTTGAATTACTGGCATTGGAAAATCACCGTTTTGAGGCTCATAATAAGGATTACGCAAAGCAGCAGCATTGGTAGTATTATCATTTACCCCGAATACTTCACCTAACTTATATTTTTTCCACACTTCTGATTTCAATGCAAAAGGAATAGCATTATGGCGCAATACTGTCATGGCCGTTATATCATCATCTTTTGATCCCGTTTCATTATTACTTAGATAAAAAGCCCAATTCCAAATAATTGGAAATCCGTCATGAGGCGTAGACCCATCATAAACAATGCGATGGGTACCCTTAATCTTATTGAACCAATCATCCGCTTCCGCCATTTTTTTATCATCGTAATTTGGCATTGCTGCATATACTGGTCCGGTAATTAATGACAAGGTACTTGCAGTGGTCCCCATTAGCACCGCACCCATAAACTTTCTTCTAGAACTCTCGTTTTGTGTTTTCATACTTACTTATTTAGATTTAACTATATTGTATTCACTTTTGTAATATTCCATTATCGGTAAAAAAGGTCCTATTTGATGCTGCCGTATTGAAAATGTATCGGCATACGGGGGGTATGGAGTTGATACCGGCTTTTTTTTGAGATCGGGAAAATCTCTTTCGCGATTTTTTTTGGATGGTCTATCTTGCACATTGATATATCCGGCAACGTCATAAGCCTCTTAATCGGTCAAAATTGGATTCTCGTAGGTAGCGCCATATGGCATGTTTGCTTTAATAAATCTTGCTGCCGTAATTACTCTGGTCATACCTGCTCCATTATTATAAGAATCCTTACCCCAAAGCGGTGGGTATTGATATCCATACCCAACTTTCGCTTTTAAGCCTTGACCATTTTCAGCATGACATAAAACACATTTTACCTTAAAAACCGCTTTACCTTGTTTAATATCAACCGCCCTGTCGGGAATATCTATTTTCACAAATCCTTGTCCTGAAATTTTTCCATCTACAGGGGCATACCTGCTAAGCCAACTCATATAAGCCAATAACCCCTTCATTTCTTTACTTTCTTTAGGCATAGGTTTTCCGTTCAAACTGCGCTCCATGCATCCATTTATACGCTCTTCTATTGTACCTATTTTATTCTCCCTTCCCCTATATTGAGGAAAACGATTTATTATTCCAACTAGTGGAGCGGCGTATGATTTTGTACCCGACCAGAGATGACAATTATTACAAGACAATTTATTTCCTGCATACACACTGCCTTTACCTTTGCTACCATTTCCGATATACTTGGATGTGTTTTGAAAAAAATCATAACCAAATCGTATCAAGTCATTATCTTTTGAATCATCCAATTGAGAAATATCATAACTCATATCGTAATCTTTGCTCAATGAATTTTCAACTCTTTTTTCAATTGTTGGCTTATCTAAACAACTACAGAGAAGAAAAATAGAAATGAAGCTCAGACTGAAAAAAAGCTTCAAATAGAATGGAGTCTGTACTTGTGCCGAACCGCTAAGTTTAGAATTAACAATATCTATCATCTAGTTTTATTTAACTGCCATATTGCCCTAAGGGATAATAATTACTTCTGGATACATGCAATTTTAAAACATGAAGTAGTGAAGGGCTTTCAGTATACCAGCAAAGTCTGGTAGTATTTATGAAAAGAGAATTTAGTATAGCACTATTTGTGCATAAGAAAAGTTTAAACTAAACGTAAAGCACTTATTATCAATTATTTATTAATTGCGCTTGGTGCATAACCAAATTCATTCTTAAAAGCGCGGCTAAACCAAGAAGGATCATTGAAACCTACGCTATATGCAATTTCCGAAACAGTCATATCAGAATCGTAAAGCATTTCCTTTGCTCTATTCAAACGGACCGAGCGTATAAAGACCGCAGTAGATTTATCAGTGATAGTTTTTAGTTTTCTATACGTTTGAGATTCGCTCAATTCCAATTTAAATGCCAATTGTTTTGGACCGAAGTTAGAATTAGCCATCTCTTGTTGTATAATTTCAATAACTTTTTGAAGGAATTGAACTCTTGGGTTCTTAGTTTGAGTTTTTAAAAAAACAGCTAAACCATCGCTTTCAAACTTATTGACCATTTTCTTACGTTGTGCAATAAGTTGATCTAACCTTATAAACAACTCAGCTTTTTCAAAAGGCTTTACCAAATATGCATCAGCACCATGTGATAGACCTACAATACGGTCTTTTTGAGTAGACTTCGCCGTTAACATTATAATTGGTATATGATCTGTACGCTTATCTGATTTTAAAGTTTTACAAACTTCATAACCATCCATTACCGGCATCATGACATCGCAAATTATTATGTCTGGAATTTCACTTAGAGCTTTCTCAACACCAATCTTACCATTATCTGCACAAACTGTTTGATATTTGGTTTCAAGCGAATTCTTCAAAAAATAAACTACATCTACATTATCTTCTATAATCAATGCAATTGGCAAATTACTTTCTTTAAGATATTGTGGCTTTGCATCTTCTTTTAACCCATCGATTTCAAATACCGGCATTTCAATATCTTTAAATGCTAAGTCCTGTCTTTTAGCTGTGGTGAATATGGGCAAATAAACAGTAAATTCCGTTCCTTTACCCAATTCACTTTTCACTGTAATGTTTCCACCCATCAACTCTATAAAATTTTTGGTTAACGACAGCCCTATACCAGTGCCTTCACTCGACCTAATAATGGATGCATCTGCTTGATAAAATCTATTAAAAATATGAGGTAGGTCATCTTTTGAAATACCCATACCATTATCTTTAACTTTTATCAGAAATTGACTAGAGCCATTTTTCGCAGTACTGTTAAGATGTACAATTATTTTATCCCCGTCACCTAAAAATTTGATTGCATTTGATAACAGATTATAAATAATGGTCTGTAATTTGTTTTCATCTACATCCATTATTAAGCTGTCTACTTCTGAGTATACTACTAAATTGACTTTTTTTTCATAGGCATACGATTGAAAACTTTCACAGATGTATTTAATAAATGAGATTACATCGGTTTTCACGAGTTGCAATTCTATATTTCCGCTTTCCAACTTAGCAAGCTCTAGCATTTCATTAACTAAATGCAATAGGCTTTTGCCATTACGCGCAATTATCTCAAGAGGTTTATTTATCCTTACAAATTCTTTTTCACCAAGATTTTCCTTTATAGTTTCGGCCATACCCAATATTACTGTCAAAGGAGTTCTAAACTCATGCGTTATATTCGTATAAAGACTATTCTTTAGTTGGTCTATTTCTTTAAGCCTGTTACTTTCAGCAAATGCCAACTTTCTTGAAACCTGAAACTTATAGAAAAAATATGCTAATACTACCACTAAAATGACGTATAGCATGTAAGCCCACCAGGTTGACCACCATGGAGGAATTACATGCAACTTCATTTTAAGAGGCTCTTGATCCCATTCTACACCCCTTGAAAAACCATTTACCAGCAACGTATGATTACCCGATGGAAGATTCAAAAATTGAATCTCCGGATCTTTAAGCATATTCCATTCTTTATTATTGGGCAATAACTTATACCCATATTCAATCTGTTTGTTTAAACGGAAATCAACAGAAGAAAACTGAAGATAAAATGGGAATTGATTATTATTGAATTTTAACTCTTTAGTCTTTAACAATGATTCCTTTAGGGCACTATTCGGTGAGCTGTTTGCTTTTATTACTTGATCCTTAATCCGAAATTCAGAAAAATAAAGTGGTTGTGGTGCATCAATACTGGTTAAATCTCGAGGATGAAAATAGGTGAGACCATCAATACCGCCCAAATAAATAAATCCCTGATCATCCCTAAATCTAGCATGAATATCAAACTCGTTACTCTGAATACCGTCTTGAACCCCATATTGTTTAAACTGGTTGCTTCTTGGGTTAAAATTAACAATGCCAGCAGTAGTACCCAGCCAAAGATTTCCATCAAGGTCATCTTGTACTCCATAGATTATGGCACTTGTAAATTGATTTTGCTCTGTCCACGATTTAAATTTACCATCTTGTTGCCACAAATTTAAACCATAACGTGTTGCTACCCATTTATTGTCTTCGTCATCTACCAAAATATCGTAAACAGAATTATGGGATAACGAATTCTCTAAATCATCATTTCGTGCATAATTTGTAAAAACGGGGTTAGAATAGTTTTTTAAACTCAATTTAGTAAGACCACCCTGAGAACCTATCCAAATGTTCCCTATTTTATCAATGGTAATACATTGTGCAAAATCATTAATGAGAGAATTTGAATTACCTTTCTCATTCTTGTATCTATAAATCTTTTCATTTCCATTTGAATCCATCTTCAAACTAAAAATTCCATGACCAAATGTAGCTCCCCAAACTATACCAGATGAATCGAGTGCGATTCCTTTAAGAAAATCATTACTAATAGTGTTGGAGTTTCTCTTTACATGTCTAAATATTTTAAACTTAGGATTTTCAATGTCAAAAGTCTTTAAATCTATCATACTAAGCCCTCGAGTTGTGGCTATCCAGATTCGCTGATTCGCCTCATCCTTACAAATTTCTCGAATTACATTACCCGAAATACTGAAAGGGTCGTTTTGATTTTCTTGAAAATAATATACATTATCTTCCCGAATAAGGTTCAATCCCCCATCAGAAGTACCAACCCACAGGTCTTTTCCATCCTTTAAAATTGAAAATATCACATTATCATTTAATACTTGTGAGCCCCTCTTATTTTTGGAAATGTTTTTAAAATAAGGACTTTTAAAATCTAGGAGATTCAAATTGTTTGCTGTACCTACTAGTATTTGATTTTCTGAATTTTTCAGCAATGACTGAACAGTATTATTACTTAATCCGTCAGTTTCATTTTCTGAATATTGAATGTTTTGAACTACTTCAAGTGCATATACATCAAACAAAAATAAACCTGACCCAGTACCAACCCAAACAGTAGAATCGTCAGCTTTCAAAAAAGTTACAACATGTCTAGTAGGGCTTCCACCATATTTATTCAAATTGATCTTTTGGAGCTGTTTTGAATTAGTATCGTACAAGAACATACCGATTTCAGTACCAATAAATAATTTTTCGTTACTTCTAAAAAATGCTTGTACATCACCTTCCACACTTATATCAGATGAAATAGCTGATGAAGCACCGGTGTTTAAATCAAATTTATAAACAGTCCCATTATACCCTCCCACCCATAAATTATGTCTGTTATCGAAATAGAGTCCACTTAAAGATGTATTCTTGAGAAAATTCTCTTGGATAAAATTCTCACCATCAGAAGTAATTTTATATAGTCCTGATTTACGAGTAGTTATCCAAACATTACTTTTATGGTCTACAACCATATCCAGAATTGTCTCGTTAGGCACAAGGTTCTCTAAGTCTATTGAACGAAAAACATCTAATTCATAGTCATAAAGATTCAATCCATTACCAAGTGTCCCCACCCAAATATTACCAGATTTATCGTCCAGCAAACTAGTTACATGATTTCCAGAAATGGAAGCATCGTCAGATTCGTCGTATTTATAAGTTTTAAACTTCTTTCCATCAAATCTATTGAGTCCATCTTGAGTTCCAATCCATACAAATCCCAAACTATCTTTTAACAATTCGTTTATCGTGACTTGTGAAATACCTTCTTTTAAGGAATAATATTTTATACGTACATCATCTTGTCCAAAAAGAAAAGAAAGTTGAAATAAAAGCGTACTTATTAAAGAAATACACCTTACCGATAATGGATAAAAGAAAAAATCGAGAATTTTAAATTCAACACTCCAACCCATAATTGCTTCTTTAAAATAATGAAGAAAAAGCATCGGGGTTTGCTAGAATATGCGCAATAAACTTCGCAAATGCATAGAACAATTTACTAAAAGATAACTAGCGAAGAAAACTTATTATAAAAATTAAACTATTAACAATTTAGGAGGATATTTTTATAAAATGTATTTATAGAAACCCAAACTTTGAAAACTCTTTTATAAATTGTAAGCAGAACCATTAATATTTAATAGTTTCAAGTACTCAATTTAACATTAAAAATTCATATTAAGTCATTTTCCTATACAAGGCTCTTACCTCTTTAAATATCCGCTTTAGATATACCACATGATAAAAAACCGAGGCGTTTGGCTTCGGTTTTAATACTATTTGTCCAATTATGTTTTATATCAATACTCAAAATAAGCCAGGTTGAATTCCTCCTTTTATCCTGCCAAGGTGTTTATACGCCAATTCGGTTACTTCACGACCACGAGGAGTTCTCATAATAAACCCTTGCTGAATTAAAAAGGGTTCATACACTTCTTCAATAGTTTCTGCACTTTCAGATACAGCCGTTGCCAAAGTGGTAATACCCACAGGTCCGCCTTTAAACTTATCGATTATAGTAGTCAGAATTTTGTTATCCATTTCATCTAGCCCATGTGCATCTACGTTTAATGCCTTTAAGCTGAATTTTGAAATTTCCATATCAATTGACCCATTGCCTTTTATTTCTGCGAAATCACGTACTCTTCTCAACAACGCATTACATATTCTAGGTGTACCTCTACTTCTACCGGCAATTTCTATGGCTGCATCTTGAGAAATAGGTACACGTAAAATTTCTGCACTACGTTCAACAATAGTCGAAAGTAATTCTGTAGAATAATATTGCAACCTACTTTGAATACCAAATCGAGCACGCATAGGCGCAGTCAATAATCCAGAACGGGTGGTGGCACCAATCAAAGTAAACGGATTCAAATTAATCTGCACAGATCTGGCATTTGGTCCAGATTCTATCATAATATCAATCTTATAATCTTCCATCGCAGAATACAAGTATTCTTCTACAATTGGGCTTAATCGGTGAATTTCATCTATAAACAAAACATCACGCTCGTCTAAGTTGGTTAAGAGCCCAGCTAAATCGCCAGGTTTATCCAAAACAGGTCCAGAAGTAATCTTAATCCCTACACCCAACTCATTCGCAAGAATGTTTGCCAACGTGGTCTTACCCAAACCTGGCGGGCCATGAAACAATGTATGATCCAATGCCTCGCCTCTTCTATTTGCAGCTTCTACAAAAACCTTAAGGTTTTCAAGCACCTGTTCTTGACCCGTAAAATCGTCAAAATTTATGGGTCTTAATGCTCTTTCAATGTCTAGTTCCTCATTAGAGAAACCATCAGCTGATGGGTCTAAATACTCGTTCATACACTAACAAAGATAGACAAACACAAGATAACTTGACAGCTAACATATTAGGTAATTAAATTTATCTACCTACTAAAATGAAGCATTAAAATCTCATGAGTATTATAACTAAAATTTGTAATTTCATAGCATGGCAAAAGAAAATTACACTGCACAGGTTCTACAATATATTCCGGTCTTTTATATTATATGGTCAGATGATCTACTGTCGGCATCAGAAATAAATGTTGTTGAGAATGCCGTTTCTGACGATACCACCTTATCGAATGATGATAAAAAACAACTTAAAGGGTGGATGAATGTCAAAAATCCGCCAAAGAACGAGTTGTTTAAGTCTTGGAAACAATTGATCATTAATAGCAATGTAAAGTTGGTAGAGCATGAAACATATCCGCTTACGGCATTCAGTCAAAAAGTAGCATCGTTTTATCACAATGATATCCTATTTAATGATCAAATTAAAAAGGTTGAAATAAACTTAGGTATTCAACCCAATCATTACAATCATTTATTTGAGGTTCATATCGATTTAGAAAAAAAAATTTCACAATATTCGCCACAAGCTATAGACTCTATTTTAAAAGGTGAACATGCTAAAGTTATAGATTCTTTCAGGGCAGTTTTAAACGACCCAATTTTTTCATGGGAAGTTAGGCGTAATAAAGAAGAATTTCGCAATCATGTTTTAAAACAAGTAGAATATCTAGCGGATAAAGGTTACGGCGCAATGGCTTACCCAAACGACTATGGCGGTACTAATGACATGGAGGGTTATGCAACAATTTTCGAAAATATGATGTGGGCAGACGGGAGTTTAGCTATAAAATTTGGTGTGCAATTTGGGTTGTTCGGAGGAAGTATTCAAAAACTAGGTACAAAAAAACACCATGACCACTATTTATCCGCCACAGGAAAAGCAGAACTATTAGGATGCTTTGCCATGACAGAAACCGGACATGGTTCTAATGTTCGCGGAATAAAAACTACAGCAACCTACAACAAGCAAACTGAAACTATTGTCATACATACCCCAGGAAAAAATGACAATAAAGAATATATTGGTAATGCTATACATTCTAAAATGGCGTCTGTTTTTGCACAGCTTATTATTAATGGAAAAAACGAAGGAGTTCATGCAATTCTTGTGCCACTTAGAAATGAACAACACGAACTATTACCGGGTATAACTGTTGAAGATAACGGTTATAAACTCGGACTGAACGGAGTTGATAATGGCAAGATATGGTTTAATCAAGTTGAGGTGCCTAAAGAAAATTTACTGAATAAATATGGTACTATTTTAGGTAACGGAGAATACTATTCAGAAATTAAAAATCCAAATAAACGATTCTTTACCATGCTGGGTACTCTAGTAGGTGGTAGAATATGTGTTGCGAGAGCAGGTTTAGGCGGGGCGAAATTTGCCTTAGCAGTAGCTATCAAACATGCTTTAAAAAGAAGACAATTCAATGATAGTATTAAAATACAGGAAGACCTGTTAATGGATTATCCGTCACATCAATTACGTTTAACTCCGCTGGTTGCAAGTGCATACGTTTATCATGTAACATTAGATAAAATGATGGCGCTTTATTGCGAGGAATCTCAACCAGACAAAAGACAGATAGAAACACAAGTTGCCGGTTTAAAATCTATTATTACATGGTATGCCAACGATACTATTCAAGAATGCCGTGAAGCCTGTGGTGGGAAAGGTTACCTGTTAGAAAACAGAATAGCAGACCTAAAAGGTGATGTAGATATATTCACCACATTTGAAGGTGACAACAATGTATTATTACAACTTGCCGCTAAAGGCGTACTGTCAGATTTTAAAGCTGAATTCAATAGTGCAGGCTTTTCCACCGTACTAAAACTGTTAAGCTCTCAATTAAGCGATAAGCTTTCTGCCATAAATCCATTATACACGAATAAAACAGATAAAGACCATTTATATAACCCCAAGTTTCACGTTCATGCTTTTGAGCACAGAACGAGAAGACTTACCTATACCATCGCTATGCGAATTAGAGGGTATATTAAAAAGGGAATTCCGTCTTATCAAGCATTTTTAAAGGTGCAGACTCATTTAATGACACTTGGCAAGTCTTACAGCGCAGAGTTAGCCTATAAGTCTTTTATAGACCATACAAACACAATTACAGACCCCAGGTATAAAGCATTATTTGAAAAACTCGGTACTTTATATGCACTTCAAGAAATAAGAAAAGATGCTTCCTGGTATTTAGAGCAGGGCTACATTAATGGAACAAAGTCAAAAGCGATACGACAACGAGTAGAGCGACTATGCACAGAACTAAGACCACATTTAGATAGCCTAGTCGATGGCTTCGGTATACCCGACCACTTATTGACAGCACCTATAGCAAATTAGTTACGTTCTTTATCTAATCGCGAAGTATCTAGAAAATCTAGAATTGTAATCTGTGGCTCACCATATAGCTTAGTTCTGGTACCACCCTTAGAACTTAGTTGTAATGTATTTAACGCTCTAACTTCTACATCTGGCGTATCTTCGGTAACTAACAAAACATCGTTAGCTTGAAGATCAGATGCCTTTAGAGAACTATTACCATATAGTTTTGCCATTAAAAAATCGGCTGTACCTTCCATTTTAGCAGATGCATTTTTATACATATAAATACTATTGCTAGCTCCCGTGGAATATAATTTTACATCTATTCTATCTTTCAACGTAATATTTAAAGAGTCACTCGCTAAATTGAAATCACCTGAACTTATTTCTTCCATAGTAATATCCATAATGTCAGCAGTAGCGTTTAATTCTAATCTAGATGTACCTAAAGTTTGCACACTTAGCCGATCAGTAGAAATGACGTCTTTCATACTAATTTTACCATTAAGCATTTTAATACTACTTAGTTCTTGAAAGAAAATGGTGATTTCTAGTTTTTTCTTCGATGTGATATTATAAAATGAAGAAATTTTTAAAACACCATCATCAACTTTAAATTTTAGAACATCTATTAGATTATCATCCAACTCTAAGGCATAGCCATCGGTAGTTGATTTTTGAATTATAATATCTAGGTCATCAACCAGTTCAATTGCACTAAAAGGCTCTAAATCTTCGCGCACTTCAACTACGTTTTTATTACCCTTAATTTTGGGTTTACGTTGAGAATATGCACTAGATGATATGGTTAGTACAATAATGAGTAGGACGAACTTTTTCATAATCTAAACTTCTATTTAAAATTGAAGGTATTTAAATTTATGTAATAATAAAAAAACTTAGCAATATCTTAAGAAGATTACAAAAGAAAAGCCCAACTATTACTAGTTGGGCTGTTATATAAGATTTGACCTCTTAATGGCTCATTTCTTCTTCATTTTCCTGTAAGGGTATATGTTGAGGAATATAATCTTGACCTGGAATGTAATACTCTCCATTCTCATCAACTTTACTATAGTCATAAGACCATCTATGAACTTCAGGAATAGCACCTGCCCAGTTACCATGTATATGCTTTTGTTCAGCTGTCCATTCTAAGGTATTAGATTTCCAAGGGTTAACAGGACCTACCTTACCATAGAATACACTATAGATAAAGTTTGCAACGAAGATTAATTGCGCAGCACCTGCTATAATTGCAAATACGGTCATTAATACTTGTATATCGGTAAGCTCGTCAAACATTGGAAAAGCAGTATTTTCATAATATCTTCTTGGTACACCTGCCATACCAACAAAATGCATAGGGAAGAATACACCATAAGCACAAACCGCAGTTACCCAAAAGTGGACATAACCTAAGTTCTTATTCAATAACTTTCCTTCGAACATTACAGGAAACCAGTGATAGACACCTGCAAATAAACCATATAATGCCGAGATACCCATTACTAAATGGAAGTGAGCAATTACAAAATAGGTATCATGCACGTTTATATCTAAAGTACTATCACCTAATATAATTCCTGTTAAACCACCTGTAATAAAAGTGGAAACAAAACCAATAGAAAAAAGCATCGCAGGATTTAACTGAAGATTACCTTTCCAGAGGGTTGTTATCCAGTTAAAAGCCTTTACCGCTGAAGGTATCGCAATTAACAAGGTTGTAAATGTAAATACAGAACCTAAAAATGGATTCATCCCTGAAATAAACATGTGGTGACCCCAAACAATCGTTGAAAGAAAAGCAATTGCGAGTATGGAAGCAATCATAGCACGGTAACCAAAAATTGGTTTACGTGCACTAGTAGCCATAATCTCAGATACTAATCCCATGGCTGGTAAAATCACGATATAAACTTCAGGATGTCCTAAGAACCAAAACAAATGTTCATATAAAACCGGAGAACCACCTTGATAATGTAATACCTCACCTTGAATAAATATATCAGAAAGGAAGAAAGAAGTACCAAAACTTCTATCCATGATCAATAATAATGCTGCAGATAATAAAACCGGGAACGATATAACACCAATGATAGCCGTTACAAAGAAAGCCCATATTGTTAATGGCAATCTTGTCATAGACATTCCTTTAGTTCTTAAGTTAATAACAGTTACGATATAGTTCAGAGACCCCAAAAGAGATGAAGCAATAAATATTGCCATTGAACTTAACCATAAAGTCATACCTAAACCAGAACCTGGTTGTGCCATTGGAAGTGCACTTAATGGAGGATAAATCGTCCAACCAGCTGCTGCCGGACCTGCTTCTACGAATAATGATGTAATCATAATTAAAGAAGCTAACGCAAATAACCAAAAGGAAACCATGTTCAAGAATCCTGATGCCATATCACGAGCACCAATCTGTAATGGAATCAATAAATTACTAAACGTACCACTTAAACCAGCAGTAAGAACAAAGAATACCATAATGGTACCGTGCATAGTTACTAATGCCAAATAAACATCGGCATCCATAACCCCACCTGGTGCCCATTTTCCCAAAAGAGTTTCAAATATTGGAAAAGCCTCACCTGGCCAAGCCAATTGCATTCTAAACAATAAAGACATTGCAATACCGATGAATCCCATAACCAAAACACCTAAAATAAAGTATTGTTTTCCGATCATTTTATGATCTTGGCTAAAGATGTACTTCGTTACAAAAGTTTCTTTATGATGATGTCCATGATCGTCGTGTGCATGATCATCTACATGTGCATGTGCTGTTGCTGACATAATCGTAATCTGTTTTTATTAATTTTCCTATTATAGCTTTGTCTAATTGAGAATAAAAATTATTCTCCTATCGAAACCGCATCTACAGTATTAAATGCAGGGCTAGTCTCATCTTTCATTACCGTTTCGGCAAATGTAGATTGGCCTTTCATCCATTCATTATACTCTTCTTCAGTTTCAACAATAATCTTCATTTGCATATTGTAATGAGATTTACCACAAATCTTATTGCAAAGTAAGACATAATCAAATTCCCAAGGGTCAATAGCCTCTCCAGTACGTACAGCTTTTTCTGCTCGTATCTTATTCGTTCTTTTTACCTTGTCTACTACATCTTCATTCATTCTCATTTCCTCAGTTGTGTATATAGGAGTAAATGAAAACTCAGTAATCATACCTGGCACACAGTTCATCTGTGCTCTAAAGTGTGGCATATAAGCCGAGTGCAATACATCTTGAGAACGCATTTTAAAGTTTACTTTTCTACCAACCGGCAAATGTAATTCTTTAACAATAACATCATCATGTGCATATGTATCAGCTTCGTCTAAACCTAATACATTTGCTTTATCAATATCAATCATTCTAACGTTAGCACCTCCTAAAACATTATCTCCACCACCGTATCTAGCAGTCCAGTTAAATTGTTGTGCATAAAGTTCTACAATTAAAGGATCATCTTCATCATTGACATCCATAATTGTTGTCCATGTATATAAGCCCCATAAAATTAATCCAGCTAAAACAATTACAGGAATGATAGTCCAAATAAACTCTAAACGGTCATTATCAGCATAAAACAAAGCTTTCTGACCTTTTTTACCGGAATACTTATAACCAAAGTAGTGTAATAAAGCCTGTGTCAAGGTCTGTACAATAAATATGATAACCATTGATACCAACATCAAACTATCATACTCCTCACCATGTGCAGATCCAGCTTCAGGTAATAAAAATTTACCGTACTTCCAGAAACTGAAAATTGTAATTGCGTATATGAATACCAAGAAAGCGAATAACATGTATCCGTTATTCTTATTATCGCTATCCGATGCTATTTGGTGCTGTTCAGTTTTAAGCTGAGATAATTCAAATATTTTAGTCAATTGCCAAATGGCAATGGCTACAAGAACAAGTACAGCTAAAGTTAATAATGTCGTCATTGTATATATAAATGTTATACTTTACTTAATTACTAGTAATGAAAGTGTCTACTTTCTTCAATAAAAGGATTTCTTTTTGGTTGTAGCGGTTGTGTTGAAATCGCTCTGAAAATCCAAAATATAAATAAGCCTGCAAAAAACAATACAGCACCTATTTCAGGAATACCAATAAACCAATTCTCACCAACCGTAGAAGGCATAATTGCATTAAAGATATCCATATAGTGACCTGCAAGAATTACAATACCTGTTAAAATTACGAACCAGTTGATTCTCTTGTAGTCACTATTCATTAATAATAGAACTGGAAACAAGAAGTTCATAGCCACCATACCAAAGAAAGGCAATCTATAATCTGCAATTCTAGTTACGTAATACGTTACCTCTTCTGGTATATTAGAATACCAAATTAACATAAACTGAGAGAACCATAGGTATGTCCAAAAGATACTGATACCGAACATGAATTTAGCTAAATCATGAATATGGCTATTGTTAACATCTGGCAAATGACCTTTAGATTTCAAATAGATAGTTACCATTGCAATAACAGTAATACCCGAAACGAACATACTAGCAAAAATATACCATCCAAACAATGTACTAAACCAGTGTGGCTCTACACTCATAATCCAATCCCAAGACATGATAGATTCAGAAATCAAATAGAATACTAAGAAGCCTGCAGAAACTCTAAAGTTAAGTTTAAAATTAGAGTCATCATCAGAAGCATCTTGAGCTATGGATAATTTTCTAGAATACTCTCTATATCCAATCCATCCTGCTAAAAATATAGCCGCTCTTATTAAAAAGAACGTAGGGTTTAAATATCCCGCTTTACCTTGAAGTAATGCATCATGTGCCACCACTGTTTCATCCATCCAAATGAACAAGTGATTCATATGAAGTACCGAAAGAAGTAATATTACAAATACTATAATTCCACCAGGAACCAAGTAAGCCGTAATCCCCTCCATTACTCTGAACAACAATGGAGACCAACCTGCCTGTGCAGCACGTTGTATAGCGTAAAACGCTAATACCCCTAATGATATCATAAAAAAGAAGAAGGCCGCAACGTACAATGCCGCCCAAGGTCTATTCTTTAATTGATCTAACAAATGCTGATCATGAGAAGAATCGTGTTCTTCTCCATGTGCTTCAGCAACAGCATGATTATTTTCTTTAGTTGCATGTTCAGCTTCAGCTGCATGGGCATCACCATGACCTCCGTCATGACTTGCTACCATTTCTTTTGCCTCTGCTATAGTTCCAGGAGCCATAACAAATCCACCAATAATTCCTAATAATCCAACAATCATTAGAACAATGGAAGCTATTTTAAGTCTATTTGAAAACGTATACATAGTATTGTTTACCTATTATTTGGTTAAATCTTGTTTCAGTTTCATTACATATTCAGATACTTGCCACATCTCTTCTGTATTCATTTGAGATGCATAAGACCCCATGGAATTCAAGCCGTAATGGATAGTATAATATGTAGAGCCTACAGTCACGTTTCTTACTGGGTCAGCGTAACTAGGAACTCCTAATATCTTTTCCCTTTTTACAAGTGTACCCTGACCATCACCTTTATCACCGTGACAGATTGCACAATAGATAGTATATAACTGTCCACCTTGTGCCATGTTCTTTTCAACATTAATTGAATCTAAAGGACTGAATTGTAATCTTGACAATTCTTTACCCTCTGGTGAATTCTCGATTTCATAAGGTAACCATCCTCTATTAATAGTATTCGCTGGTGGTAACATAGCCTCTGATTGATTTGGCAAAAAGTCTGCCTCACCATAAGTTTCATAACCAACAGACTCATACATATTAGGCATGTACTGATAGTTACGAGAACCTTTACTCTGACATGAAGTCACTACGATTGCTAAACCGAATAGTATTGCTAATTTCTTAAAACTGTTCATATTTAATGACTGTTTTTTTCTGAAACATTAATTTCCACTGCACCAGTATCGATTAATAAATCTCTTAATTCTTGCTCGTTGTCATGGATTTCGATCTCCATTAAAAAATGATCATCCGTGGTTCTTACATCTGGATTCTCTGCTTCTTTAAATGGCCACAATCTACTTCTAAGGTAAAAAGTAATAACCATTAAGTGAGCTGCGAAGAAAACCGTTAATTCGAACATAATTGGCACAAATGCAGGCATGTTCTCTAGGTAACTAAAGCTTGGCTTACCACCAATATCTTGCGGCCAATCTTCTATCATGATATAATTCATCATAAGAGTTGCCACAGTAATACCTACACAACCATATAAAAATGCTGTTATAGCTAATCTTGTTGGAGCTAACCCCATTGCTTTGTCTAACCCGTGTACAGGAAAAGGACAAAATACCTCTTCAATATGAAACTTTGCTGCTCTGACCCTTTTAACGGCAAGCATTAGCACATCATCATCATCGTAAAAAGCGTGTATAACTTTAGATGCCATATTTATCTTTTGTTATTTAATAAAATTGCTGCTTGTCCTGCCCAGTCATCACGTTGTGCTCTTCCTGGAAAAGAACCGGTAATAGAATCTAACAAGTTGTATTCACTCTCCGTCATTCTAGCAACTTGAGCAAAAGTGTAAATCCCTATTTCATTTAAAGTAGCTTCCATCTGAGGACCGATACCTTTTACTTTCTTCAAATTATCTGCTGCTTGTGTAGTTGAATCAAAAGTACCCACTGCACTTAACAAATCTGACACTCCTACTTTATCTCCTACTGTAGGAACTACTTCACCCATTAAAACATCATCGGTAATCGGTTCTCTAACTTCTGCCTTTAGCTTTGTTATTTGATACATAGGTTTACCAGAATCTCTTAATGTCTTATACTTCTCACCTGAGGACTTCAAGATAGACTTTACTTCTGCCTGAGCAATTACAGGAAATGTTCTAGCATATAGTAAGAACAACACAAAGAAGAAACCTATAGTACCAATAAAGATACCGATATCTACAAATGTTGGCGAGAACATTGTCCAAGATGATGGAAGGTAATCTCTATGTAAAGAGGTTACGATAATCACGAATCTTTCGAACCACATTCCTATGTTTACAACGATAGAAATAAAGAAAGAGAACATGATACTAGTTCTTAATTTTTTAAACCACATAAACTGTGGAGAGAATACATTACAAGTCATCATTGACCAATATGCCCACCAGTAAGGTCCAGTTGCTCTGTTCAAGAATGCATATTGCTCATATTCAACACCAGAATACCAAGCCATGAACAATTCTGTTATATAAGCACAACCTACAATAGAACCTGTAAGCATGATTACGATGTTCATTAACTCAATATGCTGTACAGTGATATAGTTCTCTAAATGACACACCTTTCTCATTATAATCAATAATGTGTTCACCATCGCGAAACCAGAGAAGATAGCCCCTGCTACGAAATAAGGTGGAAAGATAGTTGTATGCCAACCTGGAATTACGGAAGTAGCAAAGTCAAAAGATACAATGGTGTGTACAGATAATACCAATGGTGTTGCAAGACCTGCAAGTACCAAAGACACCTCTTCAAATCGTTGCCAATCTTTAGCACGACCACTCCAACCAAAACTTAATAAACTATATATTTTCTTTTGAAAAGGCAACACAGCTCTATCACGAATCATTGCAAAATCGGGAAGCAAACCTGTCCACCAGAATACTAATGAAACGGATAAATATGTTGATATCGCAAATACATCCCATAGAAGCGGAGAGTTAAAATTTACCCACAAAGAACCGAATTGATTTGGAATTGGAAGTACCCAGTAGGCTAGCCAAGGACGACCCATGTGAATAATCGGGAACAAACCTGCTTGAACTACAGAGAAAATTGTCATTGCCTCTGCAGAACGGTTAATTGCCATTCTCCATTTTTGACGGAACAATAATAATACCGCCGAAATCAATGTACCGGCGTGACCGATACCTACCCACCAAACAAAGTTGGTAATATCCCAAGCCCAGTTAACAGTTTTGTTAAGACCCCAAGTACCGATACCGGTTGAGACCGTATAAATAATACAACCTACTCCCCAAAGAAATGCCACTAAGGCAATGGAAAAAACTATCCACCAGTGCTTGTTTGCTCTGCCTTCTACTGGAGCGGCAATATCCACAGTTACATCGTGGTAGCCTTTATTTCCAATAACTAGGGGTTTACGTATAGGTGCTTCGTAATGCGACGCCATAGACTTTTGTTATAATTACTTTCTTCTATTGTTTATGCTTCGTTGGTGTTTCTAACCTTAACGTGATAGAAAACATTTGGTTGAGTACCTACATGCTCCAATAAATGGTACATACGGTCACTCGATTTTAATTCTGCTACTTTACTCTTCTCATCATTAATATCCCCAAATACAATGGCTCCATTACTACATGCAGAAGAACAAGCTGTTTGGAATTCTCCATCAACAATAACACGCCCATCTCTTTTAGCATCAAGAATAGTTTTTTGTGTTTTTTGAATACACATAGAACATTTCTCGATAACACCTCTAGAACGAACATTTACATCTGGGTTCAATACCATTTTACCCAAATCGTTATTCATATGGAAATCGAACTCATCATTGTTATTATACAAGAACCAGTTAAATCTACGTACTTTATACGGACAGTTGTTTGCACAATATCTTGTACCTACACATCTGTTGTAAGCCATTTGATTCTGACCTTGTCTACCGTGTGATGTTGCCGCTACAGGACAAACAGTTTCACATGGTGCATGGTTACAGTGTTGACACATTACAGGTTGAAAAGCAACTTGAGGATTTGCTGAAGGATCTTCTAACTCCCCAAAACCGCCTAGTGAACCAGCATCACCAAATAAGCCATCAAAACCATCTTTCTTCTCGTTGTCACCTTCAAAAGTTTCTTCCGAAGAATAGTATCTATCGATACGCAACCAATGCATATCTCTTGATTTTCTTACTTCGGCCTTACCAACAACTGGTACGTTATTTTCAGCATGACAAGCGATAACACATGAACCACAACCGGTACAAGCATTTAAGTCGATTGACATATTAAAGTGATGCCCAATGGTACGATCAAAGCTATCCCATAAATCAACGGATGTTGCAGGAACCTCTTGGTGATCTAAAGAAACCACAGGAACCTCGTTCCACTCAGCATGATTTTTAGTATTGAATATCTCTAAGGTAGTTTCCTTAATGATATCTCCTCTACCCATTAGGGTTTTATGTAATTGAATACAAGCAAACTCATGGTTACCTGCAACTTTTTCTATACTTACAGATTGATTAGCATTAAAACCATCATACAACGTAAAGGCGTTAACCCCAGTTTGCATATCTTCTTTCAATCCAACTTTCTTACCGTAACCAAAAGAAAGACCTACAGTACCTTTTGCCTGACCTGGCTGAACAACAACCGGAACTTGCTCAATACTTACTCCATTTACCGTAAGCTTCACATAGTTACCGTCCATACCGCCATTTGCGACATTTACATTTTCCACACCTAGCTCAACAGCATCGGCCTTAGAAATAGTAACATAGTTATCCCAAGATACTCTTGTAATTGGATCAGGGAATTCTTGCAACCAAGGGTTACTTGCTTGCTGACCATCACCCATACCAACTTTTGAATACAAAGTAAGTTCCATTCCATCACTAGTGGTATTTGCCAAACTACGAACAGCCGAAGCCATTGAAGTATTTGATACAACTTCAGTAGGCTCCACTACTGATGCCACTATATTCTGTGCAGCACCCTCGGCGTCAACCACCATAGTGTCAGCACTGAAAACACCGTCTTGTAATGCTTGGTTCCAACTAGCTCCATTTAAAACAGAGTTTGACCAAGTATCTTTAATATAATCATAATACGTTTGCTCGCTTCCTAGTAATTCCAAAACTACTGTTTGAAACTGCTTTGTATCAAATAATTCTTTAATAGTAGGTTGCATCAAACTATAATGACCCTTTTTAATATGAATATCTCCCCATGATTCCAAATAGTGGTTTGTTGCACCCACATACTGCACAACCTCGGTAGTTTCATTCCAGTTTGTAGAGAAAGCTACCGAAAGGTCAACTTTTTCCAAACCTTCTTTGAAGTCCGCAGCATTCGGCAAAGAATAAACAGGATTTACACCGTCCATCAACAAAGCACCAACTCTACCAGCCTTCATATCGGCAATAAGAGCATTAACCGCCTTTACATTACCTTTTCTAATATACTTAGGAGCCGCAACATCGTAAGCCTTACTAGACAGCATTTCATTAATTGCCAAAACAACTGTTTGAGCATTAACATCGTCCAAACCAGTCACAACGACTGCACTTGAACCTGCCTTCTTTATTTCTGTAGCTATGGCATCAACCAAAGCATCATACTCAGAAGTGTTACCACCTACTGAAGTACCGTTTAGTTTTCCATATAATTTAGCCAAAACAACCTTTTGAGCACTTGGCTTCATAGCCACACGCTTATCTGCATTTGCACCGGTTAAAGACATATTCGCCTCTAATTGTACGTGTCTAGACATTTTACCATTCTTAGGCACACGACCTCTAGAATATCCTGCATCATAACCACCACCTTGCCAGTCGGCAATAAAATCAGCACCAAAAGATACTATCAGACCTGCTTTCTCAAAATCGTAATCAGCAAAAGCACGTTCACCATATTTATTTTCAAATGCAGTTAAAGCAGCATCTTCAGAAATAGCATCATAAGTTACATGAACGACATTCTCGTTGGCAGCAACAAGGTCAGCCATTAAACGATCTGTTGACGGACTAGCATATGTTTGCGTAAGAATAGCTATTTTTTTAGCCGAACCCTTCAGTGCGCCCATTTTAGCTTTTACCGCTGCATTCAACACATCCCACTCTACAGGCTCACCATTAGCCAATGGTCCCTGCAATCTTGTACTATCATATAACGAAAGAACAGAACCTTGCACTCTTGCATTTGCCGAACCACCAGTTTTAGCCAAGGTATTATTCTCAACTTTAATAGGACGACCTTCACGTGTTTTGATCAAGATACTTGCAAAATCAAATCCGTTAGCAATAGTTGTTGCGTAATAATTTGCAACACCAGGCACTATATTTTCTGGCAATACCACATAAGGAATCGATTTTACAACCGGACCTTCACATGCTGCCAATGAAGCTGCTGCGGTACTAAACCCTACATACTTCAAGAAATCTCTACGATTTGTACTTGTATTAGACAAAGTTTCCTTGTCACCCAAGAAATCATCCACAGGAATCTGCTCTACAAATTCGTTCTGCTTTAGCGTCTCAACAATGGAATCGTTAGGATTTAACTCCGCCTCGTTCTTCCAATATTTTTTGTTTGATGCCATACGTATTATCTGTAATTAGCTTCTTTAAATTATTATTAATAGTGACATTTACCACATTCCAGTCCACCCAATTGAGCAGCTGTTAAATTCTCTACACCGTACTTCTTAGATAGCTCAGCATGAATTTTTTCGTAATACTCATTACCCTCAACTTTCACGTTTGTTTCTCTATGACAGTCAATACACCACCCCATTGTTAATGGAGAGTACTGATACATAATTTCCATTTCCTCAACAGGACCATGACAAGTTTGACATTCAACACCCGCAACAGAAACGTGTTGAGAGTGATTGAAATAAGCAAAATCAGGTAGGTTATGAATTCTAACCCATTCTACAGGCTGACTTTCGCCAGTATATTTCTGACCTTCTTCATCCCAACCAACTGCTTTATATAATTTCTTAATCTCACCAGTGTAGAACTCATTTGTATAACCATTTTCTAAATCTTCTTGCGAAGGACCTTCTGGATTACCAGTATACTCATAAATTGATTTATGACAATTCATACATACGTTTAAAGACGGAATACCCGAATGCTTAGATACTCTTGCCGAAGAGTGACAGTACTTACACTCAATCTTATTATCACCGGCATGAATTTTATGCGAGTAATGTATTGGCTGAATAGGCGCGTAACCTTGATCAACACCAACTTGCATCATCCAACCATAAGCAAAATAAGCACTACCCAGCAATAAAACAATCGCGGTAACCAAAACCAAAAATTGATTTTGCGCAAAAGCTTTCCAAATTGGAGTTCTTTTCGCTGCTTTATCTTTCTCAACAATAATACCGTTTGCCTGAGCTATACGCTGTAGAGTTTTATTCACCAACAACAACATAACTACCAACAAACCAAATACAAGCACCAAAGCACCTAAAATAATCTCGTTAGAAACACCGGCAGAACCACCAGTTGCAGCAGCAGTCTGAACATCACCTGCAACAGCGGCAGGTGCAGCAGCTGGAGCAGCAGCGGTATACGCTAATATATCGTCAATATCACTATTAGTTAACGTTGGAAAAGCTGTCATTGCAGCCTGATTGTACTCTGCATAAATTTTGTTAGCATAAGCATCTCCTGATTTAATAACACCAGGACTATTCTTAATCCAAGCATACAACCATTCTTTACCTAAGCCTTCATCTTCACTTAGTCTACTTTCTACATTTTCCAATGCAGGCCCGGTCATCTTACGATTTAACGCATGACAGGCAGCACAGTTCTGATTGAACAAAGCTTTACCATTTTTAGCGTCTCCCGCATCAGCCGCTACCTCGGTAGTTGCAGCTTCGGAAGCAGGTTCATCCTGCGCTATTAACGGACTTACAAAAAGCAAAAATGCTATTAGGGATAAACCTAAAATTTTAGAAAACTGATTTCGGTTTGGAACCTTTTTCATATATCGAATATTTCTATCGGAATCTTGGCATGATTTTGGTCATAGATGAAACCAATTATAATCCACCAAATGCCTAAATCGAATACAAAAATACGACATAGACTTTATTCGCAAAATGTTAATGTATCTATAATTTACAATTTAGAAATATTCTAAATAGATCCTGATTTATTTGTTTGATCCTTAATAAATTACTTTTGTCAGTAACGGAAATAAAATTAAAAATAGGTTATGAAAATTCTAAGTACCATCGTAGTTTTTGCTTGTTTTGCTCACTTTAGCTATGCGCAAGGTGCAAATGTTAACATTGAACAAAACCCGAAAATTGACCAATTGCTAGAAATCTATAAATCTTCTCTAAGCAATAATGAATATTATAGAATACAGGTTGGTTTTGGAAACTACGCCAAAGCACAAACAATAAAAGCAAATGTAGAAGAGGATTTTCCTGATTTGTCTTCAAAAATAGATTTTGACTCACCAACATACCGAGTTAGAGTAGGTAGATTTACTTCGAAATTAGATGCCGAACGAAAGTTTAATGAAGTAAGAATAAAGTACCCGGATGCTATGTTATTAAAACCAAAAAAATCGACCAAATAGGTCGATTTTTTTTGCTTATTTTCAAAGTAATATAAAATATCAACTTTTTTAGAATCTATTTAGATTTCAACTTCTTTTTTACCGCAACTTCTTGGAAAGCTTCTACGATGTCACCTTCAACGATATCATTGTAATTCTTAATTTGAAGTCCACAGTCATATCCTTTTGCAACTTCCCTAACATCATCTTTGAATCGTTTCAACGAAGATAATGTACCAGTGTATATTACTACACCATCACGTATTAATCGAATATTAGAATTTCTAAAGATTTTACCACTAGTAACCATACAACCTGCAATGGTACCAATTTTAGAAATCTTGAATGTTTCTCTTATCTCAGCTGTACCAGAAATCTCTTCTTTCATTTCAGGAGACAACATTCCTTCCATCGCATCTTTAAGATCATTGATTGCAGCATATATAATAGAATACATACGGATATCAATTTCCTCTTTTTCAGCAATAGCTTTAGCATTACCCATTGGTCTTACATTAAAACCAATAATAACTGCGTCTGAAGCAGAAGCTAATAGCACATCTGATTCTGTAATAGGACCAACTGCTTTATGAATAATATTTACCTGAATTTCATCGGTAGATAATTTCTGGAAAGAATCTGTAAGCGCTTCAACCGAACCATCAACATCACCTTTAAGAATAATGTTAAGCTCTTTGAAATCACCCAAGGCAATTCTACGTCCGATTTCATCAAGTGTAATATGACGTTGTGTTCTTACAGATTGCTCACGCTGTAATTGAGATCTTCTTGAAGCAATTTGTTTTGCCTCACGTTCATCTTCTAATACATAGAACTTATCACCTGCTTGAGAAGCACCATCAAGACCTAATATTGATATCGGTGTAGACGGCCCGGCTTCTTTTACGATATTACCTCTTTCATCTTGCATTGCCTTAATCTTACCACTAGTGGTACCAGCCAATACATAATCTCCAATTTTAAGTGTTCCAGACTGTACTAAAACAGTAGAAACATATCCTTTACCTTTATCTAAGAAAGCTTCTACAACAGTACCTGTAGCTTTTTTATTAGGATTTGCTTTTAACTCTAACAATTCAGCTTCAAGCAATACTTTTTCTAATAACTCTTTTACACCCAAACCAGTTTTGGCAGAAATATCGTGCGATTGTATTTTACCTCCCCAATCTTCTACTAACAAGTTCATTTGAGCTAAACCTTCTTTAATCTTATCAGGGTTAGCAGTAGACTTATCAATTTTATTTATCGCAAATATAATTGGCACACCAGCAGCTTGTGCGTGGCTAATTGCCTCTTTCGTTTGCGGCATGATATCATCATCGGCAGCAACTACAATAATTGCAATATCGGTAACTTGAGCACCCCTAGCACGCATCGCGGTAAACGCCTCGTGACCTGGTGTATCTAAGAAAGCTATTCGCTCTCCTTTTTCTAAGGTAACCCCATATGCACCAATGTGTTGTGTAATACCACCACTTTCACCGGCAATAACGTTTTCTTTACGAATGTAATCCAATAAAGATGTTTTACCGTGATCCACGTGACCCATTACCGTTACAATAGGAGCTCTATGTTTTAAATCTTCAGGAGCATCTTTCTCTTCAACGATGCTTTCTTCGATATCTGCATTAACAAAATCCACCTCATACCCAAATTCTTCAGCAACGATTGACAATGTTTCTGCATCTAAACGCTGATTCATAGTTACCATGATACCTAAAGACATACATGCAGAAATAATCTCTGTAGTAGAAACACCCATCATAGTTGCAACTTCAGTTGCAGTAACAAACTCGGTAACTTTAAGAACCTTGTTCTCTAATTCCTGTTGCTCAAGATCTTTTTCCGTTTGCTCACGGTGCTGATCTCTTTTGCTTCTTCTATACTTAGCACCCTTCCCCTTCTTAGTCTTACCTTGAAGTTTCTCTAGGGTTTCACGTACCTGCTTTTGTACATCTTCTTCTGTAGGCTCAACCTTTGCAACTGGCGTAAATCTTCCTCTACCTTTATTTCTATCTCCCGCATTTCCAGAACGAGGAGCTGAACCAGAACCCGGACCTCTAGTTTGACCAGGACCTGAAGGATTCTTAGTTACAATTCTTCTACGTCTCTTTTTACGATCAATACCAGCTTTATCAGCCGGTTTCTTCTCTTCTTTCTTTTTCTTAGGCTTCTCAAACTTGCTAAGATCGATTTTCTCACCAGCAATTTTAGGACCAGTCAACTTCTGGTATTGGGTTTCTATAGTTTTCGGTGCTTCTGGTTCAGGAGCAACTTCTTCTACAGGCTCCTTAGGTTTTTCAGCATTAACCTCTACCTTTTTAACCTCTTCTGCCTTTGGCGCCTCTACTTTCGGAGTCTCAACTTTTGGTTGCTCTTTAGATACCTCAGGTTTCTTAACCCCTTGAGATATTATTTTTGGACCAGGCAAAACAACCTTTCGGGTTTCCTTAATCTCTACTGTAGGAGCTGTTTTTTCTTCAACCTTAGGCGTTGGCTTGACCTCTACTTTCGGATTTTCCTTAACAGGAGCTTCTTCAACCTTCTTCTTAGGATTCAGGTCAATTTTACCTACCATTTTAGGACCGGCAAGTTCAACTTTACCTACCAAAGTTTTGTCGTCAGTTTCAGGGTTTCTTCGCTCACGGGACAAGCGACGATCTTCTTGTTCTTTTTCTAATCGAACTCGAATTGCCTCTTTTTCCTTACGTTTCTCCTCACCAACTTCCTTTGATGCCACTTTTTTACTCTTATCCGTCTGGAATTCGTCAAGCAAAACCTGATAAACATCATCGGAAATTTTTGTGGTAGGCCTCGCTTCCACATCATGTCCTTTTCCGTTAAGAAAGTCCACTGCCCTATCCAAGGAAATATTAAGTTCACGAAGAACTTTATTAAGCCTTATTTTCGCATTGTCTGCCATAAATACTGATTCCCGTTCTTTTATTTAAGTGCTAATATATAGCTAATCTTCTAATTCTTCTTTTAGGATACGCACAACTTCTAAAATTGTTTCCTCTTCCAAATCTGTACGTTTCACCAAATCGGCAACATCTTGTTCTAAGACGCTACGAGCGGTATCAAAACCGATCTTCTTAAATTCTTCAATAATCCAAGCATCGATTTCATCTGAGAATTCTGTTAATTCAACATCTTCCTCTACTCCTTCGCGGAATACATCTATCTCATAACCAGTCAATTGACCGGCTAATCTAATATTATGTCCACCTCTACCAATTGCCTTAGATACCTCCTCAGGCTTTAAGTAAACTTGCGCCGTTTTCTTCTCTTCGTTTAACTTAACAGAAGAAACTCTTGCCGGACTCAATGCTCTGGTCACTAACAATTGTGGGTTAGCAGTCCAATTTATAACATCGATATTTTCATTACCTAATTCACGAACAATACCGTGAATTCTTGAACCTTTCATACCCACACAGGCACCAACAGGATCAATACGATCATCATAAGAGTCTACAGCAACCTTAGCCTTTTCACCTGGTATTCTTACTACTTTCTTAACAGTAATTAAACCATCGAACACCTCTGGAATTTCTTGAAAGAATAATTGCTCCAAAAATTTAGGTGAACTTCTAGACATTATAATGGTAGGTTTTGCACCTTTCAATTCTACACTTTCAATAATACCTCTTACATTATCTCCTTTTCTGAAAAAATCAGAAGGTATTTGTCTGTCTTTTGGTAAAATAATCTCATTACCCTCGTCATCTAACAAAATAATCGCCTTATGACGAATATGATGCACCTCTGCCGTATAAATCTCGCCCTCTAAATCTTTAAAGTGCTTATATATAGTTGTATTATCATGCTCATGAATCTTAGAAATAAGATTTTGACGTAAAGCTAAAATAGCCCTTCTTCCAAGATCGATCAATTTAACCTCTTCAGACACATCTTCACCAACTTCAAAATCTGGCTCAATTTTACGAGCTGCAGACAATGAAATTTCTTCATTTGGCTCTTCGACCTCACCATCGTTAACAACAATTCGGTTTCTCCAAATTTCTAAATCCCCTTTATCCGGGTTGATAATTATATCGAAGTTATCATCTGAACCAAACTTCTTTTTCAGCGCATTTCTAAAAACATCTTCTAAAATGGCCATCAATGTTACCCTGTCTATGAACTTATCGTCCTTAAACTCTGAGAAAGATTCAATTAACGCAATATTCTCCATTGGTAATTACAATTAAAATTTTAATACAACTTTCGCTTTAATAATATCTGAAAAATTTACTTCTTCTTTTTTCTGAACAGTCACCTTACCTTTTCCTATAGGTTTGGGCTCTCTAGCCTTCCACTCTAAAACAATAGAGTTATCTTTTATTTCTTTCAATACTCCCTCAAACTTATTATCGTTCGTACGAACTTCAAGCTTTCTGCCAATATTTTTTAAATATTGACGCGGCATAACCAATGGTGCTGCTGCACCAGCGGAGGCTACCTCAAGAGAAAAATCGTGTTCTTCACGATCTATATTATTTTCAATAGCCCTACTTATTTTTATACAATCGTTAACCGTAACCCCCTGGTCACCGTCTATAACAACATGAATGCTATTATCAGCACCCATTGTGAATTCGATTAAAAATAGGGAGGGATCTTCTTGAAGACCTTGTTCCAATAATTCTTTTACTTTTTCCTTTAGCATAAATAATAAGTAATAAAAGAGGGGACTAATTGTCCCCTCATGAATACTTTTATATCCTTTCAGCTTTGCAAATATACAACAATTTTAATTTCCTACAATAGCCTATTTACACCTAATTCATTCACTATTAAAAGAATCAAATAAAATAGCAGTAAAAGAAAAATCTACCTCTTTTAAAAATTATCTTATTTTTATCTAAACACCGACCAAAAAAAATTAATGGAAATTCTTTCACCTTACAACCTTATCATAGGAGCATCTTTAATTGTTGTACTTTCTTTTTTCTTTAACGGCATCTCTAAAAAAACTAATATACCAGCTGTACTCATGCTTATCGTCTTGGGTATTCTTATTAAAATAGGACTTGAATTTTTTATCCCAGACATACCAGATTTTAAAGGTTCATTAGAAATTCTTGGCACCGTAGGTTTAATAATGATTGTTTTAGAAGCCGCATTAGAATTGGAATTGAAGAAAGAAAAACTTTGGCCAATTTTAAAATCTATGGCAATTGCACTAATTGGTCTAGTTGGCTCTGCTTATGTCGCCGCTTTAATTCTAAATCAATTTATACCCAACATGACCATGCAATCTGCATGGCTATATGCCACCCCGCTTTCTATTCTATCTAGTGCTATAATTATACCTAGTGTAGGCGGACTAAGCGAAGAGAAAAAAGAATTCCATATTTACGAGAGTACCTTTTCTGACATTATGGGCATAATGATGTTTTACTTTTTGACAGGCAAATTGAACCCTGCAGAAGACACTGGTGCAGCTGGTTTCGGAATCAATATAATTATAACCATTGTAATCGCCTTGGTCGCCAGTTACGCTATCATACTCGTTTTTCAACGTATTAAAAGCCAAGCCAAGCTATTCTTACTTATCTCTGTATTACTACTTCTTTATGCAATTGGAAAGAAAATGCACTTATCCTCTTTAATCATCATTCTAGTTTTTGGTTTAATTGTAAAAAATGTAAATCTATTCTTCCCCGGAAAAACTAAAATATTTTTAGAGAAAGAACGGATGCAACAAATCTATCATGAACTACATATTGTTACCCTAGAAACAGCATTTGTAGTACGCACTTTCTTCTTTGTTATTTTTGGAATTACTATAGTATTGTCATCATTACTTAGCATAAACGTAGCAATTGTCAGCCTACTGATTATAGCCTCTATCTACATTATACGCTTTTTAATACTTATTGCTTTTGTTGGCAAGGATATACTTCCGCAATTATTTATAGCACCAAGAGGATTAATAACGGTATTATTATTCTACGCAATACCAATGGAAGCACAAATTAAAGGGTTTGACTCAGGCATTTTATTATTTGTAATTATTGCCACAAGCTTAGTTATGACATGGGCAATGATTCGCGATAAAGGTAAAATGGGCACTATGCTAGATGAAATTGACGAAGAGATTGCAGAAAGAAATTTAGCTGAAGATGCAATTAGACATTTGGAAAGCGAAGAACTTATCGAACCTAAAAATGACGCACCTGAGCAAATAAGCCCTGAAGACACTTACTAAATCGGATTAAAAATCTTACTTAATCGCAGTAACACAAAAAGGATTATTGAGGCAAAAATGAAGCATGCACTTCAACTTGTTCGCTGTACGCCTGTGGCTCTAAATCACCTAAACTATCTACTTCTTTACGAAAACGAAGTATCATAAGAGTATCTAACTGTTGATCAATACTATCTTTTAGTATTCTCCAGTTAGTAGAATTCATTTTGTTATTGTACTCCATAATCTTATTAAAACGATCTAAATTATAGCGATTTGCCTTATAGGCATGGGCAGTACTTTCTTCGTGTTTTAAATCCTGCATATAGAATCCGATTCCAAATCCAAGCAAAACAACGATTAATAAAATCTTTAAAACTTTTGGAGAGAGTTTCATAGGGTTAAGTTATTTAGGGTACCAAAGTAAATAATAACATAATCGAAATGGTTTCTTTTCCGATGAATTTGTAACGTTATCGGTTTAAATGTACAAAAATACTTACACACAATTAACCATTTCTTCACATTAAGTCTTTGAGTGTGTACGAATGGTAAAGAACTACCATTAAAAAGTCTTTTAAATTGATATAGGTCATAAAAACAAAAATCCCGATATCAAATGATATCAGGATTTTCTTTGTTCTCTTAGTTGGCCCACAAGGACTCGAACCTTGAATGACGGTACCAAAAACCGAAGTGTTACCATTACACCATGGGCCAATACCTTTTTAAGAGGCTGCAAATTTAAAACAAAGTTTTGTTTCACCAAACATTTTTTAAGGTAAAATGAAAAAAATCTTCTTCACCCATGTTAAAGGTTTATAAAAATAGTTCATTCCTTTCTATATTAATTAGTAAATTCGCCACTTAGGTTTAACCCAAGCTTCATGTTTTCAAAGAACTACCACAAGTGGGACACTATATTAGGATGGTCCGTATTTTTCATAGCACTTATTACATATTATATTACCGTTGAACCCACCAATAGTTTTTGGGATGCAGGCGAGTATATAGCAACAGCTGCCAAGCTTCAAGTGGGTCACCCACCAGGGGCACCTTTACTACAAATGATAGGCGCATTCTTTGCAATGTTCGCTTTAGAACCTAGTCAGGTTGCCAAAATGGTCAATCTTGTGTCTGGCGTTTCAAGTGCATTTACAATATTATTTATGTTCTGGACGATTACCAACATCACCAGAAAATTAATTGATAAAGATGGTCCGTTTACCAACAGTAAGGCAATCGCCGTATTTGGTAGCGCATTAGTTGGATCATTAGCTTTTACATTCTCAGATAGTTTTTGGTTCAATGCCGTAGAGACAGAAGTATATGCCACGGCAAGTTTAATAATGGCTTTATTACTTTGGATGGGCTTAAAATGGACCGATAATCTAGATGATCCTCGAGGTAACAAATGGATTGTATTAATCTCTTTTGTTGTAGGTCTTACTTTCGGTATCCAATTTATGGGCTTTTTGGCTATACCATCAATCGGATTACTTTACTACTTTAAAACTTATAAAAAGACAACAGTAAAGAACTTTTTACTAGCGAATATTACTGTTATTGCAATTTTAATGTTGGTCTATAAATTCTCACTTACCTATATTCTTCAACTTTTCGGTTGGGGAGAGGTATTCTTCATTAATAGTATTGGACTACCATTTAACTCTGGATCTATTATAATTGGACTATTATTCATAGCTACTTTTTACTTCGCTTTAAACTATACACGAAAAAACGATTACAGAACCGGTAATACCATTGTTTTATGTTTGATGTTTTTATTCTTAGGTTTTTCGTCTTGGTTAATGCTACCGATTAGGGCAAATGCCAAGGTTGTTATCAATGAGAACAATCCAGAAGATGCACGTGCACTTTTAGCTTATTATAATAGAGAGCAATACCCGGGTGTTGACAGCCCAGTATACGGCACATATTATTCAGACATGTTTGCCGAAGCAGGTGAAAATCAAGACGGTAAGCCAAAGTATGAGAAAGATTACACACTCGGCAAATATATTATTGTAAACAAATATGTTGATGCCGTTCAAGGACCTAACCCTAAACACCAAGGTTTATTACCTAGAATGTGGAGTTCGCAAAATGCGGAGAACTACATGCGCTATTTTGGTGCTTTAGATTTTAAAATTACCCAGCCTAACCAAGAATTGAGACAAGCTGCAGAACAAGTAAAAATAGGTTTTGCAAATGGAGAAATAGGTGCAGATCAATACATAAGCTTTTTAAAACGTTTTGATGAATATATAGAAGTACAGCCACCAACTTTATGGGACAACGTAAAATATATGGTAGAGTTTCAATTCAACTATATGTACATGCGTTACTTTATGTGGAATTTTGTTGGTAAGCAAAATGATGTTCAAGGTCGCTATAATAAAAATGGAAACTGGCTAAGCGGCATAAATGCTATTGACAGTATGAGATTAGGTAGCCAGGACAACTTACCAAGCGACATACAAAACAACCCAGGCAGAAATACCTATTTTTTCTTACCCTTAATATTAGGTGTCATCGGTATTGTTTTTCAAATATCAAAAGACAAAAAGCAATTTTGGGTATTGTTGATATTCTTCTTATTTACAGGACTTGCAATTCAGTTTTACACCAACCCGGGTATTTTTCAACCTCGCGAGCGTGATTATTCATTAGTGGGATCGTTCTACATATTTGCTCTTTGGATAGGTATAGGAGTTTACGGACTTTACGATAGTTTTAAAGATTGGATTACCCCTAAAATATTGGCTCCGGCAGTAGTTGCTATTACCCTATTAGCTGTACCCACGGTAATGGCGGTTCAAAACTGGGACGACCATGATCGATCTGGCAGATTCACTGCAAATTCATCTGCAAAAGCATATTTAGACTCTTGCCAAGAAGATGCAGGCGCTATCTTATTTACCATTGGTGATAATGATACTTTCCCTATTTGGTACGCACAAGAAATTGAAAACTACAGAACAGATGTAAGAATAGTATGTACCAGTCTTTTTGAAACAGATTGGTATGTAGATCAAATGAAGGTTGCGGCATATGAAAGTGCGCCGATACCTTCACAAATTTCGCATGTAAAATATAGATGGGGTTCCAGAGACGTACTGTATCACCAAGGTATTACTGAAAACAGATGGCCAATTAAAGATTTTATTAACTGGATCGATAGTGACAAACCTAGAACAAAATACAAATATCTGCTTGAGCAGAATGGTGCCGATTTAAGTCAGTATCCAGAAGAGATTCAAAATATGGTCTACTACCCTACCAATAAAATTAGGGTGCCTGTAAACAAACAAAATGTTTTAAGCAGCGGATTGGTGAAAGAAAAAGACGCCGACCTAATAGTAGAGTACATAGATATTGAGCTACCAGGCGCAATTACGAAAAAGAGTATGATGATGCTTGACATTCTTGCGAACAACGACTGGAAACGTCCTCTATACTTCTCAGGTGGTAGTTTTGATGATGCTGAATATCTTTGGATGAAAGATTACCTTCAACTAGATGGTTTAGCCTATAAATTAGTGCCTATTCGTACAGAAAGACCAAACGCTTTTGAACTTGGCCGTATAGATACCGATTTAATGTACGACATCGTAAAAGGATGGGATTGGGGTAACGCTGGCGGCGATATTTACCACGATACACAAACACGTATACAGAGCGTGTCTTTCAGAGGCAACTTGGCTCGTTTAACAGAACAATTAATCAAAGAAAATAAAATCGACAAGGCTAAAGATATTATTGAAATATCATTAACCAATATGCCGGTAGATAAATTCGGATACTACACTTTAATAGAACCATTTATAGATGGTTATTACAAGGTTGGTGAAAGTCAAAAAGCACGTGCATTGTTCGAAAAACTTAAAGAGAAGTATCAAGAACGATTAGAATATTATGCTTCTACAAGTTTAGATGAACAATACAGCAATATTGATGATATTATTGCCGACATGGAAGCTTACAGACGTAACATAGATATCATTATTACAAATGATAGCGAAGATATGGCAGAGAAAGAAACCTTGATTTTCAATGAGTACATCGATAAATTTCAACACTTCTATAAAGACGAAGATGATATGGGTTTGCCACAAGATGCATTAGAGGCTGATCCAGACATGATGGACACTATGCCGATATCTGATTCTATTTTACCTGATAATACCAAAACAGACATCATAGAATAAAAGTCGTAATTTAAAATAAGGCACAAGAAAAAGCTTTGAGTTTGCACTCAAAGCTTTTTTTATTTTAAATGAAAACTGAAATTTAGATGTATTCTTTAAGAATACCAATAAGTGTATTGGCGTCTTGTTCGCCACTTTGGCGCCATACCATTTCACCTTTTTTGTAAATTATAAGCGTAGGCAGACCTTTAACTCTCAAAGCTTGAGAAAGCTCTTTATTCTTGTCCACATCAATCTTAATCACCTTACCTCTATCACCCAAAGCTGCAGCCACATCTCTTAGTACTGGATGCATTGCAGTCGACTGTTCGTTCCACTCTGCATAAAAATCCAGAAGAACGGGTACCTTTAAATCTATTAGCTCACCAAATTTGGACATATAAAATGCTTTTCTATGTTAGCCAAATGTAATAAAAATTGTTAAAATACTAGTCTTAGCATTCCAATTGTAACCCTCTTAAAGGGTTAAAATCATGTTAACCCCTTTTTCTTGAGTGTTATTACGGTGATTTCAGGCCAAATCCCTACTCTACCTGGGTATCCTAAAAATCCGAAACCTCTGTTTACATTAATGAATTGACCCATCTCTTTATAGATACCTGCCCAATAGGGATATCTCCATTTTACAGGGCTCCATTTAATCCATCCAGGTATTTCAATACCAAATTGCATACCGTGGGTATGGCCGCTCAAGGTTAAATGATAATGATAAGCATCTTGAATCACCTCCATTTCCCAGTGCGATGGATCATGGCTCATTAATATTTTAAAATCATCGGCATTAATTTGAGAAGCTGCTTTTTTAAGATCACCCGCTTTTTTGAATCCGCCTTTACCCCAATTCTCCACTCCTACCAATGCAATTTTATCATCACCTTTTTGAAGGTATCTATGCTCATTGAGCAAAAGATCAAATCCCATTTTCTTTTGCAGTGTTTTTAAGTCTTCTAAATTCTGATGTTTTAGTTCTTCCGTATCCCAAGGGATATAATCACCGTAATCATGATTACCCAAAACTGAAAATTTACCATCTTTAGCGTGAAGGGTGCTAAACAGGTCTGCCCACGGTTCCATTTCAGAAGTCATATTATTTACCATATCACCCGTAAACAAAAGCACATCACTTTCTTGCTTATTAATAAGATCTACCGCGTATTCTATCTTTTTTCGATCATCGAAACTACCACTATGTATGTCAGATATTTGTGTAATCTGATATCCATCAAAACCATCGGGCAAATCATCGAACTCTAAATCATAGCGTAATACTTTAAAATTATATTTCCCTTTGTACATACCATATAACAACGCACAAAAAGGAACAGCTGCAATACCAAGGGCAAGTAAGCTTAAAAATCGTCTTCGCGTAGGTAATCCGAATTGTTTTTGTTCTCCATATAATTTCTGATACAACCCTGAGATAAGACGATACATATCTTCAGAAAACAAGAATATAATAGTGATAATATTAAAAGTCAGCATGGTCAATAAAAACCCGAAAGCATAACTTTTAGAGATACTTAAAACACGCCCTGTTTCTTCACCAATAGAGAATTGATATATAAAATTGATCATGACAACCAGAGAGATTGCAATATAGATCCAAGACCACCACGGTTGCTTGGTAATTGTTTTTAATGCTTGCAGCACATAAAAGCTTAAAGCAACATAAGCTATAACGAAAATAAACCAACGGATCATGAAATAATTTTTTACAAAGATATCTGTATAACAGCGGTATGCGTGCTCATTTGCATTTTATTTAACCTTAGCAACAACCGCTTTAATATTTTCTAATTGCGTGACTGCAATATGATCATTACTTAAAAAATTCTCTGAATTCATAGAGATGCCAGGCTTTTGAGTTAACGTTTGAATCATAGCTGTGCCAGATAAATGAACCGCACTAAAACCCATTTCTTTAAAACTGGCAACATTGCTGGCATTTACACCTGACCCAGGCATAATTTGAATAGACTTGGTTTTACTTTTTAATTCCGATAAAAAATCAATACCTAGCGGAGCAGATTTCTGTTGACCAGATGATAATATATAATCTACTTGCATTGCTTCAAGTTGATCTAATGCTTCCGACGGATTTTTGATCCAATCAAACGCTCTATGAAAAGTGAATTTTAAATTGCCAGCCGCAGTCTTCAGCTTTTGTGTCTGTGCAACATCCAACGAAAAATCATTTAAAAGAACTCCCGATACAATTCCGTCAAAACCTAATTCGACGCATAATTTAATATCAGCAAGCATAATATTCAATTCATCAGCCGTATAAGTGAAATCTCCGCTACGTGGTCTAATTAACACATGAACCGGAATAGCTACTTGTTCTTTCACAGCTTTTAACAATCCGTAAGAAGGTGTCAATCCCCCAACTGCCAGTTCTGAACATAACTCAATACGGTCTGCTCCAGCCAGTTCCGCAACCAAGGCAGATTCTAAAGAATTAGCACAAACTTCTACTATCATATTCCTATATTTAAGGTCATTAAAAGTAAAGAACCAAACCCATGAAAAGAAGAAAGTTTCTAAGAAATTCTAGTACTGCGGCTGCAGGAATAGTATCGGCAACATTATTAGCTTCATTTAAAAATGAAACTACAGATAAAGTAAGCAACAAAGCTGGAATTATACCGATAGCAATTTGCACATGGGATTTTGGAAATGCAACGGCTAAAGCATGGGAAGTTTTAGAAAAAGGTGGCAATGCGCTAGATGCAGTTCACCAAGGTGTTATGGTCGAAGAAAACGACTTAAACAACAGCACAGTTGGTAATGGAGGCAGACCAGACAGAGATGGAAATATCACATTAGACGCCTGTATTATGGACAAAGATGGCAATTGTGGCGCTGTACTTGCCATGCAAAATATAGCAAACCCAATTTCGGTTGCCAGAAAAGTGATGGAAGAGACTCCCCATGTAATGCTTGCTGGCAAAGGAGCAGAACAATTTGCATATGAGCAAGGTTTTGAAAAGACAAATCTGTCAACTGAAGAATCGAAACAAGCTTGGGAAGAGTGGAAAAAAACATCGCAGTATAAGCCTATTATAAATATTGAAAATCATGATACTATTGGTATGTTAGCAATTGATGCAGATGGCGATATTGCAGGTGCATGTACTACTAGCGGAATGGCTTATAAAATGGCAGGTCGAGTTGGTGATTCGCCTATTATCGGTGCCGGACTTTTCGTTGATAACGAAGTTGGCGGAGCTACCGCAACTGGTGTTGGAGAAGAAGTGGTCAGAACCGTTGGTAGTTTCTTGATCGTAGAATTAATGCGCCAAGGAAAATCACCACAAGAGGCATGCGAAGAAGGTGTAAAACGCATTATCGCAAAAAATAAGGATAAGCAAGATTTTCAAATCGGTTTTATCGCTATTAATAAAAAAGGAGAAACTGGCGGCTACTGTATTCACCCAGGCTTTACCTATAGAACGTATACTAAAGAAGGTCATGTAAACAATCCTTCAGATAGTTATTTGAACAAATAACTTATCAACACAGCTCTATAAATTGACGAAGCAATAGGGCAATCTCCCTTAATGTTTCCGTATCAATTTGTACTTTTAACCTTTTACAATCAATACTCAAAAATGGCAGATCAAAAAAGACTCTTTTTGCTAGATGCATACGCACTAATATTTCGTGGTTACTACGCACTTATAAAAAACCCTAGAATAAATTCTCAAGGCATGGATACCTCAGCGATTATGGGGTTCATGAATTCTTTATTCGATGTTATTCGTCGTGAAAAACCCGACCATTTAGCCGTTTGTTTTGATAAAGGAGGTAGTGCAGAACGTACTGATCTCTTCCCAGAATATAAAGCCAACAGATCCGAAACTCCCGATGCCATTCGTATAGCGATACCTTATATACAAGAAATTCTTAAGGCGATGCATATTCCCGTAGTTGTAAAAGAAGGGTGGGAGGCAGATGATATCATTGGTACGTTAGCTAAACAAGCAGAAAAAGAAGAATACAAAGTCTTTATGGTTACGCCAGATAAGGATTTTGGACAGTTAGTTTCTGAAAACATATTTATGTATCGCCCAGCAAGAATGGGTAACGGCATTGAAATATGGGGAATTCCTGAAATTCAAAAACGTTTTGGAGTACAAAGACCAGAACAGGTTATTGATTACCTAGGTATGATGGGTGATGCCAGTGATAACATCCCTGGCTTGCCAGGCGTTGGTGACAAAACTGCTAAGAAATTCATTGAGCAGTTTGATTCTATGGAAGGACTTTTGGCTAATACCGATAAGCTAAAAGGTAAAATGAAAGAGAAAGTAGAAGCCAATGGTGAACTTGGTTTACTTTCTAAAAAATTAGCGACAATTTGTTTAGATGTTGACGTTACTTTTAATGCCAGCGATTATGAAATGTCTGAACCAAATGCAGAAGAGGTTCAGAAAATTTTCGAAGAGCTTGAGTTTAGAAGATTAAAAGACCAGTTTATAAAATTATTTTCTGCGGAAGTTGAAGAATCCTCAGCACAAACCCAAAGTGCACCTGTGGCAAAAAAAGAAATTCAAGATGCAGGATCAGGGCAATTTTCATTATTTGGAAGTCCCGCAGATTCTGGCGCAACTGTAAAAGATTTTTCAAGCAGAAAGACGATTGCAGATGTTGCGCATTCCTACCAAAGTGTTGCTCCTGGTATGGCAATGAAGTTATTCTTAAAAAGTTTAATGCAGCAAACTTCGGTTTGTTTTGATACAGAAACCACAGGTTTAGATCCATTAACAGCAGAATTAGTTGGTATTGCTTTCTCTTGGGAAGCAACAAAAGGATATTACATTCCCTTTACGGACAATAAAGAAGAAGTACAGGCACTTTTAGAAGAATTACGCCCTTTCTTTGAAGCTGAAGTAATCGAAAAAATAGGTCAAAACCTTAAGTACGATATTAAGGTATTGGATAAGTACAATATTGATGTAAAAGGACCTTTGTTCGATACCATGCTGGCACATTATCTAATTAATCCGGATATGCGTCATAATATGGATGTATTAGCGGAGACGTACTTAAACTACACTCCCGTTTCAATCACAGAACTTATTGGTAAAAAAGGAAAGAATCAATTAAGCATGCGCGATGTTCCGTTAGAAAAACAAACGGAATATGCGGTTGAAGATGCTGACATTACCTATCAACTTGCGCAACATTTTAGACCAGAATTAAAAGAAGCCAATACAGAAAAATTATTTCAAGAAATTGAAATTCCATTATTACGTGTATTGGCAGACATGGAGCTAGAAGGTATCAATTTAGACAAAGAATTCTTGAATTCACTTTCAGAAGATTTAAACAATGATATCGCCAATCTAGAAAAGAAAATATACGAAGTTGCCGGTGAGGAATTTAATATAGGCTCCCCTAAACAATTAGGCGAAATTCTATTTGACAAACTTAAATTAGTTGACAAGCCTAAAAAGACAAAAACAGGTCAGTACTCCACCGCAGAAGATGTGTTATCGTATTTGGCAAAAGACCATGAAATTATTCAGAATGTATTAGACTATAGAGGTCTTGCTAAATTAAAGAGCACGTATGTAGATGCATTACCTGAACAGGTAGAACCATCTACAGGCAGAGTTCATACAGATTATATGCAAACTGTAGCTGCAACAGGTCGGTTAAGTAGTAATAATCCGAATTTACAGAACATACCCATTAGAACAGAACGCGGTAGACAAGTAAGAAAAGCGTTTGTACCAAGAGATGAGAACTACACTTTATTAGCAGCAGATTACTCTCAAATAGAGCTACGTATTATTGCTGCGTTAAGTGAAGAAACCACCATGATAGAAGCTTTTAAAAATGGTGAGGATATTCACGCCTCTACGGCTTCAAAAGTATTTAATGTGCCTTTGGAAGAAGTAACTAGAGAGCAGCGTAGCAATGCGAAAACTGTAAACTTCGGTATCATCTATGGTGTATCTGCATTTGGATTAAGTAACCAAACGGACTTATCAAGAAAAGAAGCAAAAGAACTGATAGACACCTATTACAAGACCTACCCGAAGCTAAGGAATTACATGAGCGAGCAAGTAGATTTTGCACGTGACAATGGCTATGTATCTACCGTTTTAGGAAGAAGAAGATATCTAAAAGACATTAACGGTAGTAATGCCATAGTTCGTGGAGCTGCAGAGCGGAATGCCGTAAACGCACCTATACAAGGTAGCGCTGCAGATATCATAAAAATCGCCATGATAAATATTCACAACAAACTAGAAAAAGGTAATTACAAATCTAAAATGTTATTACAAGTTCATGATGAATTGGTATTCGATATTTACAAGCCAGAATTAGAAGAATTACAAACCCTCATTAAATCTGAAATGGAAAATGCGTATAAAATTGCAGTTCCTTTAGATGTTGAGGTTGGCTTGGGTGAGAATTGGCTGGTTGCGCATTAATTCTCATTATTGTACTATTTAAACCACACTTTGTAAGAAACAATTGTAGTATTTCGACGAAAATATTCTGTTAACAAAACGCTAATATTTATATTAGTGTTTTGCTAACCACATTTTACTATGATTAAAAACTACACTAAGCTGCTATTGGCAGTTTTCTTTTTGTCTTCAATACAACTTTATTCTCAAGGAAGCGCAGCTTCTGATCGTGAAGCTTTAATCGCTTTGTACAATTCCACTGATGGGGATAATTGGACTAATTCATGGGACCTTAGTGCTGATATGAATACATGGTACGGTATTACAGTAAACGGAAGTGGAAGGGTTATATCGATTAACATGTATCAAAATAATCTCACAGGCACTGTACCACCAGAAATAAGCAATCTAACAGAACTAACAGGACTATCGCTGAGAGCACAAAATCTTACAGGAACAGTATTAGACAAGGTTACAGGTCTAACTAAACTAAGTTATTTAGATTTTGCTTTTAACAATTTAGAAGGAACAATACCAGAAAGCATATCAAACCTTACTTCTTTAAAAAATTTTTTCCTGGACTACAATGAATTTTCAGGTGAGATTCCTATTTCACTAGCGACACTAACAAATCTCGAAAGATTAAATCTAGGCGGTAATAACCTAACAGGAAGTGTACCAAATGAAATTTTTGAAAATCTTTCAGATTTAATTGAACTTGAGATATTTAATAATGATTTAACAGGATTGATAAATCCAACGGTGGTTAATTTGCCTTTACTAAAGAGTTTAAACATTAGCGCCAATGGATTTACTGGGACTTTCCCATCTTTTATTACTCAACTTACGACTCTCGAGACTGTCTCTTTGTCAACGAATTTTTTTTCAGGACCTATTCCACAGAATATTAGCAACTTAACTGAACTAAAAAACTTATACCTAAGTAAAAACAATTTCACAGGAACTATCCCTATTGAAATAACGACATTACAATTACTTGAGAGGTTAAATTTAAGCTCAAATCAATTCACAGGAACATTACCTACCCAAATAGAAAATCTCGAAAACCTTTTACAACTACAACTATATTCAAATCAATTTTCTGGACCGTTACCAACTTCGGTATGCAACTTAGCTAACTTAAGCATGTTGTTATTGAACGACAATGATTTCACTGGGAGCATTCCTGAATGTTACGGTAATTTCAGCTCTATACAAAGATTAGAATTACAAAAAAATAACCTTACAGGGATTTTACCAGAAAGTTTAGAAAATTCAACCACATTGTCTTCTTTTAACATTCAAGAAAATAATTTTGTTTTTGAGGATTTAGAGAATCTAGTTTTAAACATCGGACAATTCCGCTATTATCCTCAACAAGATATAGAAGTAAGTGAAAATGTAACACTTAACGAAAACACAACTTTCACAGCTAGTATTCAAGCCACAAATAGCTCAAACAATACGTATCAATGGCGTAAGAATGGAAACAATATTATTAACGAAACCAACTCAACCCTTACAATATCAAATATAACACCTGAAGATGGCGGATACTATGATTGTTTAATAGAAAATACAAATGTCCCTAATTTAACATTAAAGAGAAATGTTGTTTCATTGACAGTTACCCCATCCCTAAATAATGATTCGGATGATGACGGAATAACAAATGAAAACGACAATTGCCCAAATACCCCTACAGGTCAAACTGTAGACGAAAATGGCTGCTCTCAAGATCAATTAGATGACGACAATGACGGAGTAAACAACACTAATGACAATTGCCCAAACACACCAACTGGCGAAACCGTTGACACCAATGGTTGTTCACAAAGCGAATTAGATGATGATAATGATGGCGTAACAAATAACAATGACAATTGCCCCAACACTCCTTCTGGAAGCACAGTTGATGCACAAGGTTGTATTATAAGTACAACTCAAATTAATTCACTTGATAATTTTAGTTTTGAAGACTGGTCAGGAAATCCTGAAACACCAGATAGCTGGGACGTACTTAGAGCCAACAGTTTTTCAAAGTCAACTGATGCTACCGAGGGAGATTATTCCATTGAACTAAACTTAAATGATGAATTCTTACCATTCGATGCTACTGAATTAGAAGCTTATACAACACTTCGGGTAGAAACCAATTCCACAATTACATTTGACTACAAAATAGAACAGGGGTCTAATATTACTGGCTTCCTATATGTTTATAGTGATTACCTAGGAAACTTCAACGTGTTTGTAGATTCAGAAGCTATCAATTTAAATAATGATGGAAATTGGCATACTACCTTGTTTGATTTCACAACCAATAATGAAGATGTAGAATACCTTATCTCCTTATCCTTTAGAGCAGATACTTCGCCAACTAATATTATAAAAATAGACAACTTCAAGGTGCTTACAGACCCTGTCCCAGATGCTGATAACGATGGAGTTGCAGATAGCGATGATTTGTGCCCTAACACATCTTCAACCGCAATAGCAGTAGATAAAAATGGCTGCGAAGCAGTAATTACCGCTGCAAACCTCTTAGAAAATCCAAGCTTTGAATTCTGGACAGATAATGGATTTGGAAATATAATAGATTGGGGGCGTATACTAACTGGACCTTTCGGACGACAAGCAGACTCAAGTGACGATCTTGAATATAGTATTCAACTTACTACTGGCAATTCAGACAATATTTGTGGTGTTTTTCAAGATGAAATTTCTTTATATGAAGGTATAACATATCAGTTTTCCATAGACTACAAAGTAATTTCAGGCACATTCAATAAAATTGAGTTTGATTTAACAGATGGTATATTTAATACTATCGAGTCCTTATCTACAACAACTGTTGGAACAGGCTGGTCAACTTTTACAGTCAATTATACACCAGAAGATTTTTTTGATTTAACCCTGTACATACAAGCTTATTCTGATTTAACCGATGCGGAAATTATATTTGACAATTCATCTATAAAGGCAATCAGTAAGGATAACCAAATATTAGACTCCGATAATGATGGGGTAAATAATATTGATGATAAATGTCCAAATACTCCACCAGGTGGAACAGTAGATTTAAATGGCTGTGCGACTACTTCTGGCAATGATGCTGATAATGACGGTATTGATGATTTGAACGACACCTGCTCAAATACACCTGATGGAGAAACCGTAAATTCATCAGGGTGTTCAGCTAGCCAATTGGATGATGACAGTGATGGAGTATCCAATAACATAGATCAATGCCCAAACACGCCAATCGGCAACAATGTGGATGCTCAAGGCTGCCCAATAACAATTCCAGGACAAATCAATTTTCTACAAAACTTCAGTTTTGAAGACTGGTCAGATAATCCGCTAGCACCAGATAACTGGACCATAAATAATGCGAACAGTATTAATAGAAATACAGAAGCTACTGATGGCAGTTATTCACTTGAATTAGATTTGAATAATTCATTACAATTCAAGACAGAACTTCTTAATCAAAGTACAGTTCAATTAGCTCCAAACACTACATACACTTATGCTTTTGATTATAAAGTAGAAAGAGGAACCAATGTAAGCGCTAATATTGAAGTGACTAAAGATGGTAGTTCTTTTAGTCCTCGAATAGCTCAAGATTTTGTGCCATTTAATGATGATGGCAATTGGCATACTGCGTCATTCGAATTCGAAACAAATGATATCGATGAAGAACATTTTTTCAAATTACTATTTAGAGCGAATACCACTATAACTGGTATTGTCTCTATAGATAACATGCGAGTTTTAGGAGATGCATTACCTGATGCTGACAATGATGGTGTACTAGATAGTAATGATCAATGCCCTAACACCTCACCAAATGCACTAGTAGTTGATGAAGCTGGCTGTGAAGTTACAATAGATGGTTCAAATCTAATAGAAGACCCTAGTTTTGAAGATTGGTCTTATGGAGGCGGCGCTAATTTGGCAAAATGGGGTATTTATATCCAATTAGGGAGCTGGGTAAAAAACACAGACATTAGTGACAATCTACAATATAGTGTGGAGTTAATTACAGGTGGTACTTCATCAAATTCAATATTCCAAAACGAGTTGCAATTCTACAAAGGTGTAGAATATATAATTTCAATCGACTATAAAGTTCTAGAAGGCACTTTCACCACTTTACAACTTGAGTTGACAGATGCCGGTGTATTTGGTGAGATTGTTGCAGAATTCACTACTACACCAAGTCAATCAGGTTGGCAAACGTTTTCAACAACTTTTACACCAACATCCAACGAAATGTTAGATTTAGGTATTAGAGTTGAATCTGGTCAAACCGGAGACAGAATTTTATTAGACAATACCGTAATTAGAGCAAATGTTACTGCCGTTGGAGATGATGATAATGACGGAATACCCAACACTAATGACGATTGTCCGAATACTCCAGCAGGAGACACCGTTGATGAAAATGGATGTACAGTGACCACAGTAACAGATTCAGACAATGATGGTGTTGCAGATGCTGATGACGATTGCCCGAATACTCCAACAGGAGATATAGTTGATGAAAATGGCTGTACAGTAACCACAATATCAGATTCAGACAACGACGGTGTAGCAGATGCAGATGACGATTGCCCAAACACTCCAAACGGAGATACAGTTGACGCAAATGGCTGCACAGTAACCACAGTAACAGATTCAGACAACGACGGAGTAGCAGATACAAATGATGATTGCCCTAACACCCCAGCAGGTGAGACGGTAGGCACTAACGGATGTACGATTTTTGAAAATACACTCCCAGATATTTCAAACGACGGCATAAAAGTAAAAGTAACAAGCACCAGTTGTCCAGCAACTGCAAACGGTGAAATCTCTGTTTCCTTTAATGAAGATTACAACTACACAGTTCAAATTACAGGACTCTTATTGGACAATACTTTTGATAATATTAACGCTACAAATGGTATAGTAAGATCTGATCTTTCTTCTGGTTCGTATACGGTATGCATAACCATACCTGAATACCCAAGTTATGAGCAATGCTTTAATGTAACAATAGAAACACCCGAAGAATTTATTTCTGGTAAAACAGTAATAGACTATACCGCTAAAAAAGCAAGTGTTGTGGTTTCCGGAAGTAAGAATTATCAAGTTTTAGTGAATGATAAGGTATATTCCTTTGAAGTGGACAATATAGCGAATCAGCAATTATCATTTCCGCTTGATAAAGGAGCTAATGTTATTTCTATAGAAACCGATAAAATTTGCCAAGGTGTTTTTACTGATAATGTGGTTATCAGTAATGCTATTTTAACCCCAAACCCAGTGGCTGATATGTTACAAGTTGAAGGTTTAAATATGATCACTAGCGCTCAAATTATAATATCTAATGTAAGTGGAGTAACAACATTACAAGAGAGCCGACAGATAAGTAACGGCACGTTAGAAATGAATATTTCTAACCTTTCTCCTGGAATCTATATGTTAACAATTGTAGGTGGAGATAAAGAAATCAATTTAAAATTTGTAAAAAAATGAGATTAGCTATAAGATTAATTTTAATGGGATTACTTGTTACCGCTTGCGGCGGCAAGGATGACAACAATAATAATCCGCCAGAGGAAACAGAAAAAGAACTGGGCGCATTCAATCTTGAATTTCCTGAGAATAATTTAATATGCACTGAAGGAGAAGACAATGGTACCGACGGGGTAAGTATAGAATTTCAATGGACGGGGTCTACGAATGCTACATCATATGAAATAAAAATCACCAATCAAGAAACCAATTCTACAGACACAAGAACCGTAACCACAACATCCCTTGCCGTAGGTTTGCCTAAAGGCACCCAGTTTTCATGGGTAGTAACCGCTATTTTGGGTTCAAAAACTCTGGTGAGTGATTCTTGGAACTTTTATTCAGAAGGTACGAGTACAGAGAACTTTGCCCCTTTCCCTGCAGAAATTAGTGTTTCAGATAATGGTAACGGTACCGTAAGCGTTTCTTGGATAGGTGAAGATTTAGATGACAATTTAGAAAATTATGATGTATATATTGGATCGGGCGAAACTTTAGAATTGATATTAGAAAATACAACATTGCTAAACACCACCTATAATATTACAGCTGGTCAACAGTATGCAATTAAAGTTATTTCAAAAGACAGTAATAACAATTCATCTACCAGCGAAACATCTTTTTCTTTTTAGAAAGTTAAAGTTTATTTAAAGAAAGACGAAAAGGTATTTTATAAACGTTAGCATATAGCGTACTTCTACTATGAGGTACACTATATTTTATGAAACGCATTTTTCTCATCTTACTTTTCATCATTTGTAGCGCAACAACTTTGTGCGCCCAAAATGCAGAAAGTACTATAAAAGTGTTTCCTAACCCTGCAACGAATGTTATTAATGTCTTAGGACTCAAAAATGATTCGAATGCGGCTATAAGCATCAGAGATAGCTACGGAACCCAAATTATCTTTCACCAATGGGACATTAAAAGAAACTCCCTTAACATTCCCGTTTTCAATCTTGAGAAGGGTATATACATGATTTCGATACAATCTGAACATCAAAATGTAAAAGCTAAATTCATCAAGGAATAAAAAACCCTCACAATAAACGCAAGGGTCAATTCTTTAAATATCATTTCAGCTCTTTTATCGCTTCACAAAAATTAATTGTCCGTCTTCCGAAAAATTAGGAATATCAAGATCACTTGCGTCAACTGTCATTACATTACCTTCTATAGTGACACCAATAGCTAACTCTTCACCATCCTCATCTATGGTTGTTACGGTTTCACCATCAAAAGTATAGACACTAGCGTTCGTATCAAATTCTGTTGGGCAAGGAACATCCAATCCAGTAGCAGTTGCGTTAACCTCTATATAATTTGCAGAATTAGAAGCACTAGCTGTTAAGTCTTCATTAAACTGTAAAGTAATAATGAAGCAATTTTCTTCTGTTAGAAAATCTAGAATCTGTTTTAAAAATTTAGCATCGTCACTTGCTGTTTCATTATCTATTATAAGTTCAGTGGCATCCCAGGTGCCAATAATTGCCGTGCTTTTAACTTCAGCTTCATCTTGGGTTTCATCCTTGTCAGAACTACAGGACATAAGTGTTAACACTACCCATGCAATAAGTAAAATATGCTTATACATTTTTTTAGTTTTTTGGTTGTACACCCATAAAAACGAAAAAATCAACTAATTATTTCATACCAATACAAACAGCTACCTAATAAAAACAAGTGCTTAAAGTATAAACCGATAGGTTGCTTTCAGCAAAAACGTATTATCTTTCTTCTGTCCTAAAATTTGTTGATCTAAATTTCCACCTAATGTTTCACTTGGGTTCCCTGCCCCTACTACACCTTGCGACCAAACCAAAAAGATTTCTGAACCAGGCACATATTCCCATCTAAGCACCAAATTTGATCTAAACTGAACATATGAAAAATCTGGATTCTCAATCTGATAATCTGTAGTTCCGTCAAAATCTTCATCTATTAAATAATTATCGTCAACCGTAGATTTTGTAATTTGATTTTCTGAATACATACTTACGCGATCAGCCAAACGCTCAGCAATAGGATTATTCACGAAATTAAAATCGGTATACGTACCTCTAGAAATAAATGGCTCACCGTAATACTGAATAGATAAATTCGGGTTTATACTATAATTAAAACGGATGGAAGTACTAAACGTCTTTTGATCAATATTACCGGTAATATATCTCGCATCGCCATTAAAACTAGTTTCGGTAACATACTGCGTCTTATTCGGATTCTCTTCAAATTCAGACGAAATAGACAAGTTGAAAGCATCGAAAGGTTGATAGTACAGCCTAAAAACATAACGCGCTAACGAGAAGTTACTTTCGGCTGCCTGGCTATTTACATAACCTAAGGTAAAACTCAATTTCTTTCTACTATCAGAACCGAAGAATATATATGCAAAATTCTCGTCTGACCAGCGCCATCGTGGTCCGCCACGAAGTACGGTATTAGAAAATATACGAGGCTTGTGGGCTGCACCAACTTCTGTCCACCAATTATTTTTATAATTTATAAAGCCTTCAAACTGATATTGTATTCTATTGTAATTACCTTCAAAATCATATGTAGAATACTGACTTAATTGCATATTAGCCCTTCTATAGAAATTAGTAGGTTTTATAAATAATCTACTTACAGATGCTGTTTGTTTGATTTCATCTGCCTGTCTTAAAAATCCGATATCGTTCAGTTCCAATTCTGGTGAGCGCCAAATGACCCCACCATCATACCTCCAATTTCCACCGCCAGCTTTACCTACTTCTAACTTTCCGCCTGTACCCGTAAGTGATGTTCTACTTTCATCAACAGAAACATGACCCGCATCTACTCTTTGAAATAAGTGAGTAATACTATTTTGTGTTCGTGCTATTGCTTCTTCGCTACCCATAACATGACTACCCACTATATTACCTTCAACATAATAATTTCTATTCTTCCAATTATGTTTAAAATCTAAACCACCAGTATATGCCCCACTTCTTAAAAAGTCAAGGTGATCAGGCAAATTTCTATTAGTGGCTGTGAATATTCCGCCTAAATAAGAATTTCTTTCATTGAAATCTTTTTGCACTCTACCCACAATATAGTTGGTTAAAGGCTCAACCAGTTCTAATCTTTTATTACCAGTTACATCTTCAATATCTGCAAACATTTTACCAGTAACACTTTCTAACAAACCTAAAGACCAGCCGTTTTTTGTCTTACCAGAAAATTTTGCGGCACCCAATATGGTAGAATTGGTAGGTTGATCCACAAACTCGTCTTGCGTAACATCCGCAAACCCTTGCGGACTGCGACCTATTCTTCTGCTATAAAAAACATTGTCGTTACCATCTGCAAACTCATAGTCGAATATATTTTTGTTCTCAATAAAGAAAGGTCTTCGTTCTTCGAAAAATATTTGAAATCCGTCTAATGCAATTGCACCTGGATCAGCATCTACTTGTCCGAAATCTGGATTGACCGTTAAATCTAGGGTCAAGTCATTCGTTAATCCTATTTTAGCATCTAACCCTGCATTGAGAATATAATCTTTACCATCTCTAAAAGGGTTGCCATCTTCAGAAGGATACTTATCGAACTGATTCACTAAAAACGGTTGAATCTCCAATTGTTTTTGCGGTTCAATATTCTTTAAACCGTTCAACCTACCAAATTCACTAACCCAACCAGGTGCTTCTAAAGAAATTGGTTGCCAAATAGAGCGTTCTTCTCCCCTAAAATATCTTCTGTGAATTTGGAGTCCCCATACCTGTTCTTTAGCAGCGCCAAACTTCAGTTGACTAAACGGAATTTTCATTTCCGCGGTCCATCCTTCTTCATCAATATTTGAAGCGGTATACCAAATTGGGTTCCAGCTGGCATCCCAAAAATCACCATTTTGAGAAACAAACTCATCACCCTTTACCCCTGCTGCCGAAACATTAAATGAAAAAGCCGTCCGTTTATCATTATAACTATCAATATTAATCTCTATCCAATCACCAGAAAAATTATCTCTACGAGCAAGTCTCTTTTCTATTTTATTAGGAATACTATCATAACAACGAATACCAACATAAAGAAACTTAGCGTCATAGGTGATTTTAAATTTTGTTCGTTGACTTGCTTTTTTACCATTATCTGGCTCAAAAACCGTAAAATCATCTTGCCAAGCCACGTTATCCCAACTAATCTCGGACAGAAGACCATCAATGGTAATTTCTTCCTCTAACGGAAGTTGCACGGTATTATATTCCCTTTGTACCTTTACAGAATCGTTTTGAGCAACTACTGCAGTCGTTATTAAAATAAATAAGATACTCTTGAATAAGCATTTACACATAATTGCAAGTTCTTTGGTTGATTGTTTTGATATTAGAAGAGACACTAAAGAATTGTAAATGTTACAGAAATAGTAATAAAACCGATAAGTTTAACAGTATCTCAATACCAGTAAAGTAGTTAGATTTCGCATTTATTGAAAAAATGTGAAAAAATAAGAAACAAGTATTTGCAATTCAACTTAATAATTGTAGATTTGCAGCCCCTTTCTAGGGATTGATTAAAATAATAGTTAAAAATAGCAGTAGTGGATACATTAAGTTATAAGACCGTTTCGGCCAACAGAACAACTGTCAACAAAGAGTGGTTATTGGTAGATGCCGAAGGAGAAACATTAGGACGCATGGCTTCTAAAGTCGCCTATTTGTTAAGAGGAAAGCACAAACCAAGTTTCACCCCTCACGTAGATTGTGGTGATAATGTTGTTATTATCAACGCAGAGAAAATTGTTCTTTCAGGAAACAAGTGGTCTGATAAAACCTACTTGAGATATACTGGCTACCCAGGTGGTCAACGTTATACTACCGTAAAACAATTATTAGATAAAAACCCAGAAGGAATTCTTGAAAAAGCAATCAAAGGTATGTTACCTAAGAACAGATTAGGTGCCGAGCTTTTCAGAAACCTAAAAGTTTACGCAGGTACAGCCCACGGTCAGGAAGCTCAAAAGCCTACTGTAGTTAATTTAAAAGATATTAAATAAGATGGAAGTAATTCATAAAATTGGTCGTAGAAAGACCGCTGTAGCGAGAGTTTATCTTTCTGATGGTAATGGTGACATCACTATTAACAATAAAGATTTAAGTGTATACTTTCCAACTGCAACACTTCAATACAAAGTAAAACAACCTTTCACATTAACTGAAAGCTTAGATACTTATGACGTAAAAGTAAATGTTTACGGTGGTGGTATTACTGGTCAAGCAGAAGCTATTCGTCTTGCTTTATCTAGAGCAATGTGTGAAATTGATGCTGAGAACAGAATTATCTTGAAGCCAGAAGGTCTTTTAACTAGAGATCCAAGAATGGTTGAACGTAAGAAATTCGGTCAGAAGAAAGCACGTAAAAAATTCCAATTCTCGAAACGTTAATTCGAGTTACAAGATTATCAGGCACCCTTTTTGGGTGCCTATTTTTATATTTTATCAAACTGGAAAATCCAGAGTATTAACAAGTTCATTGAAAGTCCTCTTGGGGACAATTAAAAATCCTTTAATCCCTTAAAATTAAAGGTAAGATTAGTTTAGCATCTAAATGGTGAAGGCTTTTGCACATGCAAATACCACTTTATCATTGCTAATTCATAAGAACGTAAACTAAATTTAAAATGGCGAGAGTCGAAGTAAAACAATTATTAGAAGCAGGTGTACATTTTGGTCACCTAACAAGAAAGTGGAATCCGAACATGGCTCCTTACATCTACATGGAGCGTAATGGTATTCACGTAATCAACCTTTACAAAACAGTTGCAAAATTAGACGAGACCAATGAGGCTCTTAGCAAAATTGCAGCATCAGGTAGAAAGATACTTTTCGTAGCTACCAAAAAACAAGCAAAAGATATCGTTGCTGAAAAAGCGGCAGCAGTAAACATGCCTTACATCACAGAAAGATGGCCAGGTGGTATGTTAACAAACTTCGTTACTATTCGTAAAGCTGTTAAGAAAATGGCTTCTATTGATCGTATGAAGAAAGATGGTACTTTCCTTACACTATCTAAAAAAGAAAGATTGCAAGTTGACCGTTTACGTGCAAAATTAGAAAAGAACTTAGGTTCTATCTCTGAAATGACTCGTTTACCAGGTGCATTGTTCATCGTTGATACAATGAGAGAGCACATTGCAGTAAAAGAAGCTCAAAAATTAAACATTCCTATTTTCGCAATGGTTGATACCAACTGTGACCCTAGAGATGTAGATTACCTTATACCTTCTAACGATGATGCTTCTAAGTCAATTGACATCATTATGACAGAAGTTACAAATGCAGTTGCTGAAGGTCTTGCTGAACGTAAGGCTGAAAAAGGAGATGCATCTGAAGGTAAATCTGAGAAAAAAGACAAAGCTCCGAAGAAAAAAGTTACTGCTGATAAGCCAGAACCTACTCCAGCAAAGGTTGATACAAAACCAGCACCAATGGTTGCTAATGTACCAAACGTTGAGGTAAATGTTGAAGCTACAAAAGAAGCTGTTGCTAAAGATGCAAAAGCTGACGATTTAACTAAGGTTGAGGGTATTGGTCCAAAAGCTGCTGAAGCATTAGTTGCTGCAGGTATTGCTACATTCGCTGACCTTTCTAAAGGAGATACTGATAAGATTAAAGAAATCTTAACTGAAGCAAGTTCTAGAATGTCACATTTAGATCCAACATCATGGCCAAAGCAAGCTAAAATGGCTGCAGATGGTAAATGGGACGAGCTTAAAGAGTGGCAAGACAACACCAAAGGTGGTGTAGAATAAGGTACTACAGTTTTAAAATAAATCTAAGAACAACCTCGTAAAACAGGTATACTAAAAGTAAAAAAAAATGGCAAAGATTACAGCCGCAGAAGTTAACAGATTAAGAAAGACTACTGGTGCAGGAATGATGGATTGCAAAAACGCATTAGTTGAGGCTGATGGCGATTTTGAAATCGCAATCGAAGTTCTTCGTAAAAAAGGTCAGAAAGTTGCAGCAAAAAGAGCCGACAGAGATTCTTCTGAAGGTGCAGCAATCGCAAAAGTAAATAGCGATAACACTAAAGGTGTTATTATTTCTTTGAACTGTGAAACAGATTTCGTTGCTAAAAACGAAACTTTTGTAACACTAGCTACAGAATTAGCCGACCTAGCAATCAACTTTGATTCTAAAGATGCATTCTTAGCTTCTGAATACAAAGGAATGACAGTTCAAGAAAAACTTACTGAACAAACTGGTGTTATTGGCGAGAAAATCGAAATAGGTGGTTATGAAACATTAAGCGCTCCTTTCGTTGGATCATACATTCACGCTGGAAATAAAATAGCTGTTCTAACAGGACTTTCAGCTGCCGTAGCCGGTGCTGATGAAGCTGCTAAAGATGTTTCTATGCAAGCTGCCGCAATGAACCCTGTAGCTTTAAACGAAGCTGGTGTAGACCAATCAATTATTGACAAAGAGATCGAAATTGCAAAAGATGTATTACGTCAAGAAGGTAAGCCAGAAGCAATGCTTGATAATATTGCTAAAGGTAAATTAAATCGTTTCTTTAAAGATAACACCTTGGTTAACCAAGATTTCATTAAAGACAGCAAACAAAGTGTTGCTCAATACGTAAAGTCAGTAGACTCTAGTTTAGAGGTTGTTGGTTTCAAAAGAGTTGCATTAGGTTAATTACAATTCAACTAACTCAATAAAAAACCGTCTTACTGTTAAAAGTAGACGGTTTTTTTATTGTTATAAATTAAAGAACAACTCTAATTCTTCAACCAGGCATTGCGCAAGGCTACCGCTTCTTCAGTAACACCTTCTAAAGTTACAATCTTCTTAACCTGCTTTACCGGTTGACCAACAGGTCCTGAAACAGAGATCATTTCACCATCTCTTTCAATAGTCATACTAATAACAGTTTCTGGAGTCCACCCAAAACTCTCTCCTATTATTGGACGAAGTGTTTCTAAATTAATTTGTTGTTCATTTATAGTTCTAAAAATATCACCTCTCTTTAATTTTAAATCATTAAAGAAAGAATTCAATTCAATATTCTCACGAATAAAAACGACACTATCATTTTGTACATCAACATCCATATATGGCACTTGACCATCAAAGAAGTAACCCGTAGGCTCCTCAACATCATTAATAACTAAACCCACCTTAACAAGAAAGGCATCATAATCAATAGGCGTAGTACCAATTACATGTTCCTTAAAAAACACATCAACTTCTGGATAGGTCATAGAAACGATTTCAGGTAACAAAGCTTCATCTTCAAAAGGAATATCAGTACCGTATTTTTTGGACAATTCTTTCATTAACCAAAGCATCCCTTTTTCACCATTACTTTTTTCTCTTAAAATGATATCAAGACACATATTAATCAAAGCGCCCTTCTCATAGACATTGGCATAATTAGGCTCATAAGGCTCTTCTAATATATTTTTGCTCATTACAGTAAAAGACATACTATCATCATAAAACTTAGAATTAGTGATTTTACCCAGCATACGCTCATAAAAATCTTTCTCAGAAATTAGACCTTGCTGAATCTGGAATAGGTTGGCGAAATATTCTGTAGTTCCCTCATACATCCATAAATGTTCAGACATTTTTGGATCGTTAAAATCAAAATATTGTATCTCTTTTGAATGCACCGAAAGCGGTGTTACAATATGAAAAAATTCGTGCGATACCACATCAACCATAGCTTGTTCAAGACGACCTACATCCATTGCTTCCGGCAACACAACAACAGTAGAAGTATGGTGCTCTAATGCACCGAAACCCTGAGCATCTGGTATATTAACATCAGATAGATACAATAATATGTTGTATTCTTTTGTACTATCAACATCACCCAAAAACTTTTTTTGCGCACCCATCATAGAAACCATTTTTTCCTTTAAATCAGCAGCCTTGTACACATTATTCGGAGAAAAAAGACTTAACGTAACCGTTATTCCATTAATCTCAAAAGTCTCTGTATTCGGCTTCGCATACATAATAGGGTTATCAATAACCTCAAAATAACGTTTAGCTACAAATCCATCCCATAGAGGATCTGCTTTTCTATTTGGTTCTTTAGAAAGTGTGGTTGTCGCAATTAGATCTGCAGGTTTTTTTATCAGAATTGAATAAGGCACTTCTTTAAATCCATCAAAATAACCAACGAAACCGTGTAGGTTAAGCATGAAATTACTACCAGCAGCAATATTTGTACCTGCAGGAGAAAATACTGCATCATCAATTTCATTCTCGGTATCATAAGTATCATTTACCCAATATAGAACTTTATTAAGTTGAGTACCATTGGAAATACTCCAAGAATTCTCATCAATTTTTGTAAACGGTAGTGGATTTCCGTTATAATCAAGAGCCTTAAAATCTTGAATATACTGTCCGTAATTATCAGAACTATAGGTTCCGGGCACTGTCTTCGGAATACTGAAAATAACAGTAGATGTGGCAAAAGCCCCAGGGTTCAAATCGACCTGAACTCTATCATCTATCACATTCACCAAATCTATAGCCGCAACAATCGGCGCATTCTCAACTGAAACTATAGCCTTACCTGCACCACAGGCACTTAAAATTAAAGCGATAGCTATAACTAATACATTTTTTTTTATAAAAAACTTCATATGAACGAATTTAAAAATAATGGTTACCAAAGATAGATAATATGTAACCACCCAAACTTAAAGAATTATATTTTGCTTGTTTAAAATTTGACCACGCCCATCAAATATTTTCATTATTTTTGGTGGCAAATTAATATTTAGATGCACTACAAAAGAATTCTTCTTAAATTAAGCGGTGAAGCCTTAATGGGCGAAAAGCAATACGGTATAGATTCTAACCGTCTAAACGAATATGCCGAAGAGATAAAAGAAGTAGTAGAGAAAGGAATTGAGGTTGCCATAGTAATTGGCGGCGGAAACATCTTTAGAGGATTATCCGGTGCAGCAACAGGTATGGACCGAGTACAAGGCGACCACATGGGTATGCTGGCTACCGTTATAAACGGATTAGCATTACAAAGTGCATTAGAAATGAACGGTGTACAAACAAGATTGCAATCTGCAATCAAAATAAACGAAGTTGCAGAGCCTTTTATTCGAAGACGTGCAATGAGGCATTTAGAAAAAGGTAGAGTAGTAATTTTTGGCGGTGGTACAGGCAACCCTTATTTCACTACAGATTCTGCAGCGGTTTTAAGAGCTATTGAGATTGAAGCTGATGTAATTCTGAAAGGTACTCGCGTTGATGGTATTTATACCGCAGACCCAGAAAAAGACAAAAGTGCAACGAAATTTGACACGATATCTTTTAAAGAAGTACTTACAAAAGGGCTAAAAGTTATGGATACTACGGCTTTTACTTTAAGTCAAGAAAACGAACTACCTATTGTAGTTTTTGATATGAACAAAAAAGGAAACTTACTGAAAATTGTTGACGGCCAAACTATTGGTACGACCGTAAACGTATAACTTTCGGTATAGTTTATGATATTGAGATAGCTATATACTTATTATATGAACGAAGAAGTACAATTTGTTTTAGACGCTACAAAAGAAGGCATGGATGCCGCTATAGCGCATTTAGAACGTGAATTTTTAAAAATTAGAGCCGGTAAAGCGAGCCCTGCAATGTTGTCATCTGTTATGGTTGACTATTATGGGTCACAAACACCATTATCTCAGGTCGCCAATGTGAATACCCCAGACGGTAGAACGATTTCTGTTCAACCATGGGAAAAGAACATGCTTCAAGAAATTGAAAAAGCGATTATGAATGCCAATCTAGGTTTCAACCCTATGAACAACGGCGATATGATCATCATCAACGTGCCACCACTGACAGAAGAACGCAGAATTCAACTTACAAAACAGGCAAAGGCAGAATCTGAACATGCAAAAGTTGGTGTGCGTAGTGCAAGACAAGATGCAAATAAAGAAATAAAAGATTTGGATATCTCTGAAGACCTTCAAAAGAATGCCACTGCAGATGTACAAGTTCTAACAGATGCTTTTACCAAAAAAATCGATGACTTTTTGATGAAAAAAGAAGCAGAGATTATGAAAATATAAGTATCTAAAGTCAAAAATACGTAAGTAAAGCTACCCTATTCGGTAGCTTTATTTTATTGTATAAAATTTAAACTTTTCAATTTAGGAACAGATGTAGCTAATAGTTACCTTTGAGTCCTGCAAAAACAGTTATGGTAGCTAAACTTACGAAAGGATTTTGGCCTAAAACGGCAAACATAATTCTCCGCAATAGAATCTTAATTTTACTATTGATTGCCGGTTTCACCATTTTCATGGGCTGGCAATGGCAATACATGCGATTTTCGAGCTCACAAACAAACTTACTACCAGACGACCACCCCGTAAATCAGCAATACCAAGATTTTCTTAGCAAATTTGGCGAAGAAGGTAACGCTGTAGTATTTGCCATACGTGATAGTGCCTTATTTACACCTGCAAATTTTAATCGTTGGAATAAGCTGAGCAAGCAACTTGCGGCTTTTCCTGAAGTAGAATTCGTTATTTCGACCGATAATCTTAAAGAATTGGTCAAGGACAATGAGTTACAACAGTTTAAAATGCGCCCCTTAATTAATGGAGAGCTAAAGTCTAAAAAAGAAATAGACAGCATTACCAACCATCTATTTAATGATATTCCATTTTACGATAATTTACTTTACAATAAGGAAAGTAAAACGATTAGAACCATAGTCAATTTAGACAAGGATATTGTTAACACCTCGGTTAGAAAAGATTTTATTCTACAGGACATAAATACATTAGTCAAAAAATTTGAAGAAGAGACCAATTTAGATGTTCACATATCTGGAATGCCTTATGTCAGAACCATGAACTCTCAAAATATTATTGATGAAATTGGTAAATTTATTCTTGCAGCACTTGGCGTGACCTCATTAATTTTCTTCTTTTTCTTTAGAAGTGTACGGGCAACATTCATTTCTATGTGTGTTGTGATTATTGGAGTAATGTGGGCTTTTGGTTTTCTTGGATTACTACAATACGAGATTACCGTACTCACTGCACTTATCCCACCGTTAATTATTGTTATCGGTATACCCAACTGTATATTTTTAATTAATAAATATCAGCAAGAAGTTAAAAAACATGGTAATCAAGCACTTTCATTACAACGTGTAATTTCTAAAATTGGGAATGCCACATTGATGACAAACATCACTACGGCTTCAGGTTTTGCTACATTTATTATTACCGATAGTACCCTTTTAAAAGAATTTGGTATTGTAGCCTCCATAAATATAATAGGCATTTTTGTGTTGTCGCTATTAATTATCCCAATTGTGTATAGCTTTATGCCGCTACCAAAAACAAAGCATTTAAAACATTTAAATAAAAAATGGATTGATGCCTTTGTACAGTGGATGGAGCGTATTGTTAGACATAGAAGAATTACGGTCTATATTGTTTCTATCTCATTATTAGTTATCAGTATTATTGGAATTTATCAAATAAGAATATCAGGCAGCCCTATTGAAGATATGCCGAAGAATGCTGAATTTTTTCATGACATACGTTTTTTTGAAAAAGAGTTCAAAGGGATTATGCCAGTAGAGATTGTAGTAGATACGAAATCTCCTAAAGGTGTTTTAAAGCCTGTAACCCTAAAGCGCATGAATCAACTTGGGGAAGTTATCGAAGAAATTCCTGAACTTTCAACTCCGGTATCTGTAGTGAATTTGGTAAAATACTCTAAACAGGCATTCTATAATGGAATTCCAAAATATTACCAACTACCTACCAGTCAAGAAAACACCTTTATTATGGATGTTGCCCGTAAATCGGGTGATAATGGAGATTTACTAAAAGCTTTTGTTGATAGCACTGGTCAAACTGCTAGAATGACCACCTTTATGCGAGATGTCAACACTAGCCGAATGGAAGAAATCGAACAGCGATTACTAGAGAATATTACGAAAATATTCCCTGCTGAACGATATAACGTTTATATGACCGGTAGCGCATTGTTATTCTTAAAAGGAACAAAGTATCTAGTTAAAAATCTGATTATGTCTCTTGCTTTAGCAATCGGACTAATTGCACTTTTTATGGCCTACTTGTTTCGATCGTTTAGAATGATTGTTATTTCTTTGATACCCAATTTATTGCCATTGGTCATTACTGCGGGTATTATGGGCTTTGTTGGCGTACCCATAAAACCATCTACCATATTAGTATTTAGTATCGCATTTGGCATTTCGGTCGATGACACCATACACTTTCTCGCAAAGTATAGGCAAGAACTCACCGCAAATAACTGGCGCATAGAAAAATCAGTATATAATGCCCTAAGAGAAACAGGGGTTAGTATGTTCTACACCTCTATCGTTTTATTTTTCGGTTTCTCTGTCTTTGTAATATCTAATTTTGGTGGTACGGTAGCTTTAGGCTCACTAGTTTCTGCAACACTGTTACTTGCGATGTTGGCCAACTTAATTTTATTACCATCATTACTTTTATCATTAGAAAAAAGTATTGCAAACAAGCAAACACTAAAAAAGCCGCAAATAGACATTTTACCACAAGATGAAAATAACAACTAATTAAAATCATTTTGCTTTGTTTATATAGCTTTATAAACTCATTATTTTTTAACAAAATCCTATCTTTGGGTCTTTAATTTTCAATTCAACATCATGCGTTTAGTTACAATAAAAGAATTACTAGCTAGTAAAAACTTACTACAAGAAATAACTATTAAAGGTTGGGTACGTACTTTTAGAAGCAACAGATTTATTGCTCTTAATGATGGTTCAACTTTAGGCACTATTCAATGTGTGGTTGATTTTGAAAATTTCGATGAAGAATTATTAAAGAAGGTAAACACAGGTGCCGCTCTAAAAGTTACGGGTACACTTGTTGAAAGTCAAGGACACGGACAATCTGTAGAAATTCAAGTTAGCGCCTTAGAAGTATTGGGTGTTGCAGATCCAGAAGAATATCCTATACAACCAAAAAAACACTCTTTAGAGTTCTTGAGAGAAAAGGCACATTTAAGAATTAGAACGAACACTTTCGCTGCAATTATGCGTGTTAGGTCTACCCTATCTTTTGCCATTCACAACTATTTCAGAGAAAACGGATTCAACTATTTTCATGCACCAATTATAACTGGATCTGATGCTGAAGGGGCCGGCGAAATGTTTCGCGTAACTACGTTAGATGAAAAAAATCCGCCATTGACAGAAGATGGTCATGTAAATTTTAAAGAAGATTTTTTCGGAAAAGAAACCAACTTAACGGTATCTGGTCAATTAGAAGCCGAAGCTTATGCAATGGCATTAGGTAAAGTTTATACATTTGGACCAACATTTAGAGCCGAAAACTCGAATACTTCTAGACATTTGGCTGAATTTTGGATGATTGAGCCAGAAATGGCATTCTTCGATTTAGATGCAAATATGGACCTTGCAGAAGACTTTATTAAAAACGTTATTTCATATACATTGACCCATTGTCAAGAAGATTTAGAGTTTTTAGAAAATAGATTATTGGACGAAGAGAAAAGTAAGCCACAGGCACAACGTAGCGATATGGCGTTGATTGAAAAATTAAAGTTCGTAGTAGACAACAACTTTAAAAGGGTAAGCTATACAGAGGCCATTGAAATTCTTAAAAATTGCAAGCCTAATAAAAAGAAGCAATTCACCTATCCTATTGAAGAATGGGGTACCGATTTACAAAGTGAGCATGAGCGCTACCTAGTAGAAAAACATTTTAAGTGTCCGGTAATCTTATTTGATTATCCAGCGAAAATTAAGGCTTTCTACATGCGTTTAAATGAAGATGGCAAAACCGTTAGAGCTATGGATATTTTATTTCCTGGTATTGGGGAAATCGTTGGTGGTTCTCAAAGAGAAGAACGCTTAGATGTTTTAAAAGAGAAAATCAAAGAATTGGGTATCGACGAAAAAGAATTATGGTGGTACTTAGATTTAAGAAAGTTCGGTACTGCAGAACATAGCGGGTTTGGACTAGGTTTTGAACGTTTGGTTCTTTTTGCAACTGGCATGGGTAATATTAGAGATGTAATTCCGTTTCCAAGAACACCACAGAATGCCGAATTCTAAGCGGATTTAGTTACTTTTACAAGTACTAGAATAAACTAATGCTAAAACAACACCTATCATTTAAATTATCTCAAAAGTTATCTCCACAGCAAATTCAATTGATGAAGCTGATTCAATTGCCTACGCAGGCATTTGAGCAACGTCTGAAACAAGAATTAGAGGAGAATCCGGCTTTAGAGACCGGTAAAGAGGACGTAGAAACTACTTCAGACGACTATGATGATGTTTACGATGATGCATCAGATAATGAAACCATCAATACCGAAGACATCAATATTGATGATTATTTAAGTGATGACGAAATTCCTGATTACCGCACCAAGGCAAACAACTACAGTTCAGATGATGAAGAAAAAAGCGTGCCTTATGCAGCAGGTATTTCTTTTAATCAGTATTTAATAAATCAACTGAACACGTTTTATCTTACCGATGATGAGTGGAATATAGCGGAGTTTCTTGTTGGCAGTGTAGACGAAAGTGGCTACATCCGTAGACCCATCACAGATATTATGGACGATTTGGCATTTACCCAAAACGTCTATACCGATGAAGCTACTATTACCAAAATACTATCTATCGTACAAGATTTGGATCCACCTGGGGTCGGAGCTAGAACTTTAGAAGAGTGTCTAATTATTCAATTAGAGCGCAAAGATATTACACCAAGTATAGAACTTGCAACCGAAATACTTAAGAAGTCTTTTGAACATTTTACCAAAAAACATTATCAAAAGTTAATTCAAAAACACAACATTACCGAAGCAGAATTAAAAAATGCCATCAGTGAAATAGAGAGACTGAATCCGAAACCAGGTGGCTCTTATTCTGGAAATAATAGAATGGTAGAACATGTTGTGCCCGATTTCGCAATAAGAATTACCGACGGTGAGCTAGAATTAACCTTGAATGGTAGAAATGCGCCAGAGCTACACGTGTCTAGAGAATATAGCAATATGCTTAAAGGCTACAAAGAAGCCAAAGACAAGTCTAAATCTCAAAAAGACACTGTAATGTTCATTAAGCAAAAGCTAGATGCTGCAAAGTGGTTTATAGATGCCATAAGACAACGCCAGCAAACGTTGTTCATTACAATGAACTCTATTATGCAATATCAAAAAGAATATTTTTTAACTGGTGATGAGCGTAATTTACGCCCAATGATCCTAAAAGATATAGCTGACGAAATAGGCATGGATGTTTCAACTGTTTCTAGGGTGGCAAATAGTAAATATGTAGATACACCTTACGGCACAAAGCTGATAAAAGAATATTTTTCCGAATCGATGAAAAACGAACAAGGTGAAGATGTCTCCACAAAAGAAATCAAGAAGATTTTAGAGACTGTTATCCAGAATGAGACAAAAAAGAAGCCACTTACCGATGATAAACTTGCAGCTATTTTAAAAGAAAAAGGATACCCTATTGCAAGAAGGACCGTAGCAAAGTATAGAGAGCAGTTAAATATACCGGTTGCACGTATGAGAAAAGAAATCTAATGAAGGTTTTCTCTAATTTCATATCTTATTTATTACATCCACTTTTTATGCCAATTGGCGGTACAGTGGCCTACTTTCTAATTACGCCAAAATATACGCCATTAGAAATACAAAGTGCCAGTATTTTACCCATCTTTATATTAACTGTTATTATACCCATTGTAACATTTTTAATATTAAAAAACTTGGGACTGGTACATTCCATCTCGTTAGAGACCGTTAAAGAAAGAAAATACCCTTTATATATACATGCTTCTATACTTCTACTGATCTTATATAAGGTTATTCCGAACAATTATGTAAGTGAGCTCTATTTTTACTTTACAGGGCTCTTAGGCGCCACTATTGCATGTATTTTACTTGTACTGTTAAATTTTAAAACTAGCTTACATGCAGTAGGGGTAAGCGGGCTACTTATGTACCTAATTAACCTAAGTATTCATTTTGAAATAAACCTTATAATTGCGATAAGCGTATTTATACTATTTACGGGAGGCATTATAAGTGCAAGATTGAACCTGAAGGCTCACACCCCAATAGAACTTGTTGTAGGGCTTTTTATTGGCATATTATCCCAGTTATTAACAGTTAGATTCTGGCTATAAGATGTAAAAAATGAGACCTATTCGTAAAGGTCTATATTGTAGAACTTCACCATTGACAGAAGCATTACCATTAAAGAGTTCGGTTAGTGCATAATAAGCATGTAAATTAAATGTATTATAACCAAAATTTAATGTAAGCCCATACTGAAACTTTGTAATATCAGTATTAGTAAAACCCTCGCTTATGGAATCTAAATCAAACTTTGATCTAGCACCTAATACATAAGCAGCTTTAATACCACCATATATTCTCCAAAATTTATATTCTTCAGCTGTAGAATTACGCCATCTAAATTCTAATGGAAACTCTAATAAATGCGTTTCTAACTTACTTCTCGTAATATCATTATTAATACTGTATGTAATTATGTCATTAGATATGTTCGAGACCAAATTCGAATAATAACTATTTAAAGCTAAACCAGCACCAATACCAATAGCATTAGTTCCGGTATTATTTAATGGGATATCTTTAATAACCCCAGCTTGTAGACCGTAAGATAAATTACGTTGATTAGCACCCTCGGGGTGATTCAGTATAAAGTTATAGGAAAGACCTAAGTAGAACTGATCTTCAAAATAACGGTCATCACTAATACTGTCATTTTCTACTTGAGCTTGAGACTGAAATACAATTAAAAAAAATAGAATTACAAAACGCATAAAGTAAAGTTAATGAAATAAAAAACGCTTCAAATAAATTTGAAGCGTTTTGAAAATGTAATATTCTACTTAACTAACTATTGTAGATTATTGAAAGCATCACCTTCATAGGTAGTATAATTTACCTTTAAAGCGTTTACTTTTCTTAACTCTTGTTTAATATCGGATATTAATCCCATATTAGCGTTCTTATCAACCTTAAGCGCTGTGGTCAATACATTTTGAATTTCTTGAGGCTTTTTAGCTCTTTCCATTAAAATATAATCACCGACTTCTGACGGACTAGCAAATTTATCGTTCAATTGAATCTTTGGTTCTGTACCAAATGTTTTCTCATATTCTTTAGTTGGCTTACCAACATAGATATAGATTACACGATCTTTCTTTTCCAATTTCTTTACTTCACTAGCGTTCGGAAGTACGTTTTCAACTTTCAAGGAACTATCTTTCATAACGGTTACCGTCATAAAGAAAAACAAAAGCATAAATACAATGTCAGGTAAGGAAGCTGTTGATACCGCTGGTACCTCTCCATCTTTTTTCTTTGCAAATTTTGACATAGTGTTACTTTTAATTTATTAATTATTCGCTTGAAGTTTCAGCTTCAGATAATTTTTGTGGAAACAACCCTTGTATTCTTGTCACTTTTTCTTTTAATTCTTCTTTTACAGAATCATCAGTTTCAGGATTTAAATACTCAGCTTCCATAGCAACGTAATCTTTACCGAATAAACGTTTTGCTTCTCTATTTCTAAGATCATTGTATGCACCTACCAATTCATTTTGAACTGTAATGTATGTACTATACTTTGTTTCACGATCATTCTTCAAAGAGATAATTGCTTTCGTCGGATTATCCGAAGATTCAGCATTACGTTTTCCTTTACAGTAATTACAGTAATCCGGACTTCCTGATGGTGCTCCACCGTTGTCTAAAAACGCCATTGCTTTTTCACGCAATTTATCTATTGAAAGAATCTCATCTTCCACCAACAATTGACCATTTCGGTTAATATTAACCGTAAAAATGTTTTTTTGTTTAATAATTGGTGGTGCTTCCGTTGGTGGCTCCATTGGCGGTAACATACGATCCAATCCTGCATCTGTTTCAATAGTAGTAGTTACCAAGAAAAAGATAAGTAAAAGGAAAGCTATGTCTGCCATTGAACCCGCACTAACTTCTGGTGCTCCTGCTCTTCTAGCCATAGTTTTCTATTTTTTATTTACTAAACATATTTTTAACAGATGGTATAACTAAAGATAACACAGCGATTATAGTAAGAATGAAAAATACATTCAATCCCATACCTATATTCTTTATTGTACCCTCATCTGACATAGCTGCAAACTCTGGATCAACATCCGTTCCACTAGCTAATACATAAGAAACTCCTACTACCAATAAAAAACCACCTACAACAAACAAAGTCTTCTTAAGTCCTTGTGGATTTGAAAAAAGGTTTTTTAGAGTAAACACCAAACTAACCACAACAGCTATACCTAATAAAAGATATGTAATGATAAACATAGTGTTCATAGCTCCACTCTGAGCAGCTTCTGCTGCCGGCATATCTGAACTTGGTAACAAGTACCAAAGTACTGCACTTAATACACCTATAGCAATTAATGCTATTTTAATAATTTTTTGCATAATTTTTAGGTATTAAAAGTGAAACTTATTTTTTGTGATCAACCAACATATCGATTAAAGTAATCGAAGAGTCTTCCATATCATTAACAATGCTATCAATTTTAGCGATAATGTAGTTATAGAAAATTTGAAGGATAATAGCCGTAATAAGACCAAATACAGTTGTTAATAATGCAACCTGAATATCACCTGCAATAAGAGATGCACTTAAGTTACCAACAGCTGCAATCTTCTGGAAGGCTTGAATCATACCGATTACCGTACCCATGAAACCAAGCATTGGTGCAATTGCGATAAATAAAGACAACCAAGAAACGTTTTTCTCTAATTGACCCATTTGAACACCACCGTAAGAAACAACCGCTTTTTCAGCAGATTCAATGCTCTCACCAGCTCTATCCAAACCTTGATAGTATATAGAAGCAACAGGACCTTTTGTATTTCTACAAACCTCTTTAGCAGCTTCAACACCACCAGATGCCAATGCGTCTTCAACTTGTTGTTTCAACTTGGCAGAATTAGTACTAGCCATGTTCAAATAAATAATTCTTTCAATAGCAACTGCCAAACCAAGGATCAAACATAAAAGAACGATACCCATGAAACCGGCACCACCTGTAATAAACATTTCTTTTAAAACTTGAGTAAAGCCTTTTTCAGCTTCTGCTCCTCCTTCTTGAACTAGCAAAGCTACTGCTGCTACTTTTGCACTTACAATATTTGTACCTGCTACAAATGCCCCAGCGACTGCTAGGCTTGGGAATAATTTTTTCATTTTTTCAAACTTAAATTAGTTAGTTAATAGGGTTAAAGATAAAAAAAAAACAATATAAAAAAAGTAAAATTTACTTGCAGAGAGGAAGGGATTCGAACCCTCGATACCCTTTTGGGGTATACACACTTTCCAGGCGTGCGCCTTCGACCACTCGGCCACCTCTCTAAGATACCTTTTTTAAGGGTGGGCAAATAACAAAAAAAATATTGGTTTAAGAAATTAAAGCACTGTTAAATTTAAAGCATCTCTCCGCGCAAAGATGTTTCAAAAACAGTTTTAAACAAGTCATGAGAGACACCACTGCCCAATAAGTACATTGCCTTTGTAATGGCAGCCTCAGTTGTAATATCCTTACCATTAATCACTTGCATTTTCTTAAGTCTTGAACTTGTTTCATAGTGCCCCATCATAACGGCACCACCAGAACACTGAGTTACATTAATAATATGCAAACCTTTATTTATGGCATTATTTAATTTCTCTAAAAACCATTCTTCCATCGGCGCATTTCCTGAACCATACGTCTCCAAAACGAGCGCTTTTAAATTTTCAGCTTGCAAAATTGCATCAATAACATTTTTGTTAATTCCCGGAAATATTTTCAAAATAGCCACATTATCATCCATATTACGATGAGATTTTAACGTTAATTTTCTTTTTTGAGGCAATAAATACTCCTTAAAAATTGTCAAATGCACTCCAGATTCAATCAAATGAGGGTAATTTAAAGAGGCAAAAGCTTGAAAATGCTCTGCATTTATCTTCGTAGTTCTATTACCACGATACAATTTATATTCAAAATAAAGTCCGACTTCTTGTATAACCGGCTTACCTTTTTTATGCAAAGCAGCAATTTGTATGGCAGTTATTAAATTTTCTTTGGCATCGGTTCTTAAATCTCCAATCGGCAATTGTGAACCTGTCAGTATAACAGGTTTTGAAAGGTTTTCAAGTAAAAAACTTAATGCAGAAGCGGTATAACTCATAGTATCACTACCATGTAATACTACAAAACCATCATACTCGTTATATTTCTCTGCAATAATATCAGCTATTGTCACCCAATGCGTAGGGTTCATATTCGATGAATCAATAGGGTGATCAAAAGAAAAACTAGAAATGGTACAGTCTAACTGATTAAGTTCTGGAATATTCTTCACCAATTGCGAAAAATCAAAGGCTTTTAGAGCACCAGAGGTATAATCTTTCATCATACCTATAGTACCACCTGTATAAATCAATAAAATATTTCTTTTCTCCATAACCAAAACTCTGCCTTTTAGTTGATTATTAAATTCCGAAAACTTCTTTAGAGTTCTTCGTAGTTTCTAAAGCTATTTGTGCATTGGGTACACCGTGAATGTCCGCCAGTTTCTCAAGCACATTAACTATATAAGCACTTTCGTTTCTCTTACCTCTATAGGGCGTAGGCGCTAAATAAGGAGAATCGGTCTCTAACACAATATGTTTTAGATCAATTTCTTTTAAAAAAGTATCTATTTTACCGTTTTTAAATGTCACTACACCACCTATACCCAACTTCATATTATATGATATTGCCTTTTTGGCCTGTTCATATGTACCGGTAAAGCAATGAAAAATTCCTCTTAAATCATCTCCTTTCTCCTCCTCTAGTATTTCAAAAACCTCATCAAAAGCATCTCGACAATGAATAACGATAGGCAATTTATGCTCCTTCGCTATTTGTATTTGCTTTCTAAAAGCAATTTGCTGCTCTTTTAAGTACTTCTTTTCCCAATACAGATCAATTCCTATCTCCCCAATCGCATAATAGGTATGCTTACCCAACATTTCTTCAACATGCGCTATCTCTTCCTCAAAATTTTCTTTCACATGCGTGGGATGCAAGCCTGCCATTAAGAACATATGACCCGGAAATTCTTTTTCTAAAGCCAACATACGTTCTGTATAGGTAGCATCTATAGCAGGAATAAAAAATCGTTCTACTCCCAAATCAATGGCATTTTGTATTGCTTCTTTTCGGTCATCATCAAAAGCTTCACTATATAAATGTGTATGCGTATCGGTTATTATCATGCCGCAAAAATAGGCTTATCTTTGAAAAAAATGAATTATGAGTACCCTCAAAAAATATTTGAAGGATAAAGATTACGTGCGCATACCTTTAGTTTTGACTGCTACCGACCATTTTGAAATATATGCAGAGATAAATTCTGTACCTGGCCGATTTATTTTGGACACCGGAGCCTCTAACACCTGTATTGGCATGGACCGCATTGACCAATTTAAACTAATTTCTGAAGAATCTATCATTAAAGCTGCAGGTGCAGGCGCTACCAACATGGAAACGTTGGTTTCTAAAAAGAATACTATTGATTTAAACTCTTGGAGATATAAGAAACTAGAGATTGTGCTTTTCGACTTAAAGCACGTTAATGAAGCGCTAACCGCGCATAATGCAGAACCGGTAGACGGAATTATAGGAGCTGATATTCTTAAAAAATCGAAGGCAATTATAGATTACAATAAAAAGTGTATCTATTTAAAAAAGAAAAAGCGTTGAGATTACCCAACGCTTTTTACTTATATCAAATTTTAGAAAATTTACATTTCTAAAGCTTTCTTTACGTTATTATCCATCAACAATTCTTCTGGATTTTCTAAAGCTTCTTTGATTGCTACTAAGAAACCAACAGATTCTTTACCATCAATAATTCGGTGATCATAGGAAACTGCAACATACATTATAGGTGCGATTGCAATAGCTCCATCGCGAGCAATTGGTCTTTCAACAATATTATGCATACCTAAAATAGCACTCTGAGGCGGATTGATAATTGGTGTAGACAACATAGAACCGAATACACCACCATTGGTAATAGTAAAAGTACCACCTGTCATTTCATCAACAGTAATTTCACCTTCACGTGCTCTGATCGCCAATCTTTTCACCTCAGCTTCAACACCTCTAAATGTCAAATTTTCAGCGTTACGAATAACGGGTACCATTAATCCTTTTGGTCCAGAAACCGCGATACTAATATCACAGAAATCATAAGAAACCATTTCTTTACCGTCAATCATAGAATTAACAGCAGGGTACATCTCTAAAGCTCTAACCACTGCCTTTGTAAAGAAGGACATAAAGCCAAGACCTACACCGTGCTTATTCTTGAAATCATCTTTGTACTTATTTCTAAGTGCGAAAATGGCACTCATATCAACCTCGTTAAAAGTGGTCAACATTGCCGTTTCGTTCTTTGCAGAAACTAATCTTTCAGCAACTTTTCTGCGCAACATCGATAATTTTGAGCGAGACTCACCACGATTACCACCGGTTGGGGACCCCATTGAAGGCACAGCACTTACCGCATCTTCTTTGGTAATTCTACCGTCACGACCAGAACCAGAAACAGATTTACTATCTACTCCTTTTTCATCCAATATTTTCTTTGCAGCTGGCGAAGGTACACCAGACGCATACGTTTCTTTCGCTTTTTCAGGCTGTGGCGCTTTTTCCGCAACAACTTCCTTTTTGGCGCTTGCAGCTTCTTCTTTAGCAGCAGCTGGCGCATCATCAGACCCACCTGGTTTAGCTGCACTAGTATCAATTAAACACACTACGGCACCTACCGCGACGGCATCGCCTACTTCTGCTTTCAATGTTATAATACCACTAGCTTCCGCAGGTAATTCTAAAGTAGCTTTATCTGAATCTACTTCGGCAATTGCCTGATCTTTTTCTACATAATCCCCATCTTCAACTAACCATTCCGCTATCTCTACCTCTGTGATAGACTCTCCCGGCGATGGGACCTTCATTTCTAGAATCATTCTTTCTATAATTTGATATGTTATTTAATTTTTTGGTTTGGACATATTGTCCTTTGTTTTATCAAAGACGTAATCGATAACTTGTTGATGACGTGCCTTAGATCGCACAGAACTACCAGCTGCTGGTGCCGCATAAAAACGTCTAGATGCAACCCTGAATTTTTGAATTTCACTAAAATGCATCAACATATGACTCCAAGCACCCATATTTCTAGGTTCTTCCTGTGCCCATACAATATCATCTGCATTTTTATATTTCGCCATTGCGGCCTTCATTTTCTCTTCAGGCACCGGAAATAATTGTTCTACTCTAACAAGGGCAACATCATCTCTTTTTTCCTCTTCTTGAACGGCTAAAAGATCATAATAGAATTTACCTGTACAGAATACTAAACTTTTTACTTTTTTAGGATCTGCAGTTTCATCATCTATCACTTCTTGAAAACTACCATTAGTTAAATCTGATATTTTAGATACAGCCTTTGGGTGTCTTAATAAACTCTTCGGTGTAAAAATGATTAATGGCTTTCTAAAATTAGCCTTCATTTGTCTACGAAGAATATGAAACATTTGTGAAGGTGTGGTTACATCTGCGATGTACATATTATCTTTTGCACATAATTGTAAGTAACGCTCCATTCTAGCAGAAGAGTGCTCAGCACCTTGACCTTCATAACCATGTGGCAATAACATTACCAATCCGTTTTGAAGCTTCCATTTATCTTCGGCTGCTGAAATATATTGGTCGATCATAATTTGTGCTCCATTACTGAAATCGCCAAATTGTGCTTCCCAAATAGTTAAGGTATTAGGGCTCGCCATAGCATAACCATAATCGAAACCAACAACACCATATTCTGATAAAAGTGAGTTGTAGATTTGAAATTTTGCTTGTTTTTCAGATAACTGATTCAACAAAATAACCTCTTCTTCACTTTCTTCAACTTTCATTACTGCATGACGGTGAGAGAAAGTACCACGTTCCACATCTTGTCCAGACATACGAACTGCAAAACCTTCTTCCAATAAGGTACCATATGCCAAAAGCTCTCCCATTGCCCAGTCAAGATTATCGGCTTCAAAATACATATTGTAGCGATCATTGACCAGTTTTTCAACTTTGCGTAAAAACTTTTTACCCTTAGGCAAGGCAGTTATTACTTTGGCAATTTTATCTAATTTGGCTTTAGTAAATGTGGTATTTACTGGCTCCATCATTTCCCACTCACGAACATTGTCAAAACCTTTCCATTCATCTGCCATGAATGGGGTAATTACGGTTTTATCTTCTTTTCGCGAATCTTCTAATTTCTCTTCAAGCGAGTCTTTATACTGTTTTTCTAGTAGCGCAACATACGTGTCATCAATAACACCTTCTTTGATCAACCTTTCAGCATAAATATCTCTTGGGTTCTTGTGCTTGGCGATAGCCTTGTACAATTTAGGCTGCGTAAATCTAGGCTCATCGCCTTCATTATGACCATATTTTCTATAACCTAACAAGTCAATAAATACATCGCTAGAAAAACGCATTCTATATTCTAAAGCAAAAAGTGATGCATGCACTACTGCCTCCGCATCATCTGCATTTACATGTAATACCGGACTCAACGTCACCTTGGCAACATCTGTACAATAGGTAGATGTTCTTGCATCTAAATAGTTTGTCGTAAAGCCTATTTGATTGTTTACCACTATATGTATGGTACCGCCAGTTCTATAACCATCAAGACCAGCCATCTGTACAAGTTCATATACCAAGCCTTGACCAGCAATAGCTGCATCTCCATGTACTACTATAGGTAATACTTTTGAAAAATCATCTTGATAATGAGCATCTTGCTTTGCTCTTGCAATACCTTCAACCACTGCACCTACCGTCTCTAAATGAGAAGGATTGGGAGCGATATTCATTTTAATCTTATTACCGTTATCAGACTTTCTATCTGAGGTCCAACCTAAGTGATATTTAACGTCACCGTCAAAAATCTCTTGTTCGTAATCTTTACCGTCGAACTCACTAAATATGTCTTTCGCAGATTTACCGAATATATTCGTAAGTACATTTAATCTACCACGGTGAGCCATACCCATAACAAATTGCTTAACGCCCATTTCTGCTGCGCGTTCAACAATTACGTCTAAAGCCGGAATCAACGACTCGTTACCTTCCAAAGAAAACCTTTTTTGACCCACATACTTAGTATGTAGAAAAGATTCAAAAGAGATCGCATGATTTAACTTCTTAAGAATATGTTTTTTTCTGTCAGCCTCAAAGTTCGGATGATTATCGTTGACATTGATCCAATCTTGAATCCATTTAACACGTTCTGGCTTTCGAATAAACATATATTCTACACCAATAGCATCGCAATAGATACTTTGTAAATGTCTAACAATTTCCTTAAGAGAACTTGGTCCTATACCAATTATATCACCAGCATTAAATACTGTTTCAAGATCAGACATTAAAAGTCCGAAATTTTCAATTTCTAATGAAGGCTCATAATGTCTTCGCTCACGTACCGGATTTGTTTTCGTAAATAAGTGTCCTCGGCTTCTATACCCGTCAATTAAACGAATTACCTGAAACTCTTTCTGCAGAGATTCTGGCATTTCACTTTTATTGCCGTTTACTAAAACTGTAGTTCGATTCTCATCAATTTCAAGTTCATCTAATGAACTTTCCATACCAAAATCGAATCCTTGAAAAAAGGCTCTCCAACTTGGCTCTACACTATCCGGATTCACTAAATACTTATCGTATAACTCTGAAAAAAAAGAGGTATGAGCGGTATTTAAAAAGGAATATTTATCCATGAATTACTTTCTGTATCTTTAGAATAAATTTCTAGCAAAAATACAACATTTACAATATCTAACGATAGAATGCCATGTATTATTGAAAAAAATGAAACTTTAAAACAAAATTATCATATGAGCTTAAAAAAACTAATACTAACAGGGATAGCAACACTTACCGCTACACTTTTATTCGCTCAATCTTCAACTAATGCTTCTGATTTTTGGAATAACGTAAGATTTGGCGGAAGTATTGGCTTAGGTTTCACAAATAATGGATTCAATGGCTCTATTTCGCCTAGCGCTATCTATCAATTTAATGAGAAATTTGCTACAGGCGCAAGTTTAAGTCTGAATTATGCAAAATTTGATGATGATAAATTTTTAGCATACGGTGGCAGTGTACTTTCCCTTTATAACCCCATAACACAAATTCAATTATCAGCCGAATTTGAACAACTTAGAATTAATAGAACTCTTGCCACCCAGACTATTAATATCGAAGACAATTATTGGTTACCTGCATTTTTTATAGGGGCGGGTTATAGCACTAGAAATTTAACCGTTGGTCTACGGTACGACCTACTGTATAATGACAACAAAAGTATTTATGGTAATTCAATAATGCCATTTGTACGTGTCTATTTCTAAATTTTATTACCTTTCTCTACACCAAACCAACCACCATGAGTAAATTAAAAAATAGATATCTTTCATTAGATGTCTTTAGAGGGATGGATGTCGCCCTAATGATTATTGTGAATTCCCCCGGAAATGGAGATACTAGTTTTGGAATTTTAAAACATGCCATTTGGAACGGCTTCACACTAACTGATTTAGTCTTCCCTACTTTTTTATTTGTCGTTGGTAATGCCATGAGTTTTAGTATGAAAAAATATGAAGCAGAAGGTAGTGGTGCTTTTTTGAAAAAGGTCTTTAAACGTTTTTCTATCATTTTCTTACTTGGCTTTTTAATGTATTGGTTTCCATTTTTTGAAGATGGCGGATTAAAACCAATTGCTGAAACCAGAATTTTCGGAGTATTACAGCGAATTGCATTATGCTACTTATTTGCATCAATTCTACTTCATTATTTCAAAACAAAATCTGTTCTAATTTTCAGCGCCCTAGCTTTAGTGGGGTATCATATTATATTATTGGTATTCGGTGACTTGTCATTGACCGGTAATGCAGTATTAAAACTCGACGAATTTCTTATTGGCGCAGACCATATGTACCACGGTAATGGCGGTGTTGCCTTTGACCCTGAAGGATTACTAAGCACCTTACCTGCCATAGTAAATGTTATTGCCGGATACTTTACAGGTAAATTCATTCAAAAGAGTGGTCAGAATTTTGAAACAATAGCCAAACTTATTATGGCTGCCGGTCTTTTAATTATTGTAGGATTTGCTTGGGATTTAATATTCCCATTCAATAAAAAACTATGGTCTAGCTCATTCGTATTGTTAACTAGTGGAATCGACATATTTGTTATAGCTGTTTTAATCTATCTATTAGATATGTCCAAACCCGGAAAATGGACTTATTTCTTCGAAGTATTTGGTAGAAATACGCTCTTCATTTATTTATTATCAGAACTGTTCATTATCAGTTTGGCAGAAATAAACATGAAAGGCACAACAGCTTATAATTGGATTGCCGACAATATATTCATCTCCGCAGTAGGAGACTATTTCGGCTCATTTTTATTTGCCTTATGGATTATGTTTACCTGCTGGCTTGTTGGTTATATTATGGATAAAAAAGAAGTATACATAAAAGTATAGCACAGCATTATTGATATCGATTACGGTACCACACCTTTTTATACTCCCGCTTTAAAATTAATAATGTAATCTGATCCGCTACATCAACAGTATCAGTAATTTCAATATTATGAAATGCACTTTCTGGAATATCTATGATGTACATTAAGTTTAGATATTCAGCAAAATGCTCCATCATTAAGTAATATACCTTCTCGCGAATAAGCGCTATAAAATCAGAATGGTCTAATATTTCAGGTATTTGCAACGGAATATTGGCTAGAACAAAATCTTTCTCCACCTGATGCTTCAATTTATCAAAAAGAGAATCACCAATAGCAACTTGCATTAATTGCTCACTATTATCAACATTTAACTTCATGCCACACCTACATTCTTTAATCCATCAAACAGCAAGTTATCTAAAAGGTTATTGCTTATACACAACACCCTCTTTCATAACAAAAACTACATCTGTCAATGTTTCTACATTATCTAAAGGGTTTTCATTTACAGCAACAATATCTGCTATGTAACCCTCTTTTATCTGACCTAATTCATTTTCACCTAAAAGTATTGCATTAGTAATCGTAGCCGAACGCAAAGCCTCAATTACAGGCATACCTGCTTTGTGCATATAAATGAACTCTTTCGCATTATCTCCATGAGGCGATACACCCGAGTCCGTCCCAAAAGCGATACTCACCCCTTTTTTATATGCCTTAGCGAATGTTGCATTTAATTTAGGTCCGATCTCCAAAGCTTTCTTAGCTACTACAGGTGGCAAATAGTTAGGTATTTTTGCCAATCTAGCTGCTTCTTGACCTGCAGATATTGTAGGTACCATAAAGGTATTATGCTTAATCATTAATTCCATCGTTTCCTCTGACATCAATGTACCATGCTCAATAGTTTTAATTCCCCCTAAAATTGCTCTTTGCATACCTTCATCACCATGCGCATGGGCTGCCGTAAGCATACCGTAATCTTTGGCTGTATCTGTAATCGCTTTTATTTCTTCAATCGTAAACTGAGGATTCTGGCCATTTTTAGCAACACTTAAAACACCACCAGTAGCAGTTATCTTAATAACATCTGCACCTTCTTTATAACGTTGACGAACTGCCTTTCTACCATCTTCAGGAGAATTCACCACTCCGTCTTTTGGTCCTGGATCACCCATTAATTCATTACTGCTACCGTTAGTTGGATCAGCATGACCACCTGTAGTAGCAAGTGCTTTACCAGCTGTAAAAATACGCGGACCAACCACTGTACCTTTATTAATTGCTTTCTTTAAGGCAATATTTACACCCGACCCACCTAAATCACGTACGGTTGTAAAACCAGCCATTAATGTTCTTTTGGCATATACCGTAGATTCAAATGCAATATCAGCTTCATTCATGGTAAAAGCCTCTAAATATCTTGACGGACTCGATTCACTTTCAATATGAACATGCATATCTATAAAGCCCGGCAAAACAGTCTTAGACTTTAAATCTACCACTTGATCTTCAGCTCCACCAGACACATAACCATTCTTAATCTCTGTAATCATATTACCTGAAATGACAATCGTTTTCTCAGACATAGTTTTACCTGATTCCACATCAACAATTTTACCGCATTGAAGATATGTGTCTTGTGCGGCTGCGCCTGCAAATACAAGTAAAACTGAAAGGAATAATAATTTTTTCATAAGAGGTGGTCTTTAAAATGAATAAGGGGAAATATAGCTATATTTCCCCTTATTTATATTGTTAAACCTGAAAAAATCAATCACGTATTTTCTGTTCCCAGATCCACGCGTAATTCATAGCTTGTTCTAAAGTATATTCTGCTTTCCAACCTAACACTTTATTGGCTTTAGTAGTATCGGCATAAGCAGTTGTAATATCACCAGGTCTTCTATCAACTATTTTATAATTCAATTTTCTACCAGAAACTTTTTCAAAACTTTTTATAGCCTCTAGCACAGAACTACCTGTACCCGTACCTACATTAAAAACTTCAAAATTAGATTCGTTTTTTCCGTTCAGCAAACGCTCTAAAGCAACTACATGGGCTTTAGCCAAATCTACTACATAAATATAATCTCTAATACAAGTACCATCTGGAGTGGGATAATCATCCCCAAAAACAGACAATTGATCTCTTAATCCGATACCTGTTTGCGTAATAAATGGCACCAAGTTTTGCGGAACACCAATTGGCAATTCACCAATCTCTCCACTTGGGTGCGCACCCATTGGGTTGAAATAACGTAATGCAATTGCATTTAAACTAGGCGTTACTTTACAGGTATCTGCAATAATCTCTTCGCCCATTTGCTTGGTATTACCATATGGCGATTCTGCAACCTTAACCGGTGCATCTTCTGTAATTGGCATTTTATCTGCCTGACCATAAACCGTACAAGAAGAACTAAAAATAAAACTAGCCTTGTTCTTTTTACAAAGCTCTTTTAATACATAGACTAAAGTACCAATATTGTTCTCATAGTATAACAATGGCTTCTCAACACTTTCACCTACAGCCTTAGATGCAGCAAAATGTATAACACCAGCAACATCTTGATAGCGTTGAAAAAAGTCTTCAACCTTATGTTTTTCTTTTAAATCTAACTTTTCATAAAGCGGCTTTTTACCTGTAATAGCTTTAATACCATCAAGTACATTTTCATCAGAGTTAGAGCAGTCATCTATAATGACCACTTCGAACCCTTTATTTTGAAGCTCCACTACTGTATGAGATCCTATAAAACCTAATCCGCCTGTTACTAATACTTTCATTTATAATGCCGTTTGAACGTTATCAAATTTAAAAAACTACACCACTATCCGTTAACAAACCCGATAATTAACTCCGTTATATAGTTAATCTGTTCTTCATCTAATTCTGTGTGCATCGGTAAAGACAGTACTTCTGTCACAAATTGGTTCGTTACCGGAAAATCTTCTTCCTTATAACGATCATCTAGATAAGCTTTCTGTTTGTGTAAGGGTATTGGATAGTAGACACCAAAAGGAACTTCATTTTTAGCTAAAAATTGCCCTAATTCGTCTCTTTTACCATTTGTAATCCTCAAAGTATATTGATGAAAAACATGACAATCGCACACATCGCAAATACCTTGGCAATTATTGACCGTAACCGGAGTAATAATATGTTCCTGCCCCTCAAATGCTTTTGAATATGCCCTTGCAGCATTTCTTCTTGCCTCACAATAACCATCTAACTTAGGCAGTTTTGCACGAAGAACTGCAGCCTGTATAGAATCTAGTCTAGAATTTACACCAACCACATCATGGTGGTAACGTTCGTACATACCATGATTAACAATACCACGTAAAGTATGCGCTAGCTCATCATCATTGGTGAAAATTGCACCACCATCTCCATAACACCCTAAATTTTTAGAAGGAAAAAAAGATGTAGCACCTACATGTCCCATACTACCGGCCATATGTTTTGTACCATCTTTTGAAAGGTATTTTGCTCCAATCGCCTGGGCGTTATCTTCTATAACAAACAAATCGTGTTTTTTAGCCAATTCAAGTATAGCATCCATATTAGCACATTGTCCAAAAAGATGAACAGGAACTATAGCTTTCGTTTTTGGTGTTATCGCTTTTTCTATAGCCTCTATATCAATATTGAAGGTATCTGGATAAACATCTACCAAAACCGGAGTCAGTTGCAACAATGCAATAACTTCTACAGTGGCAGCAAAAGTGAAATCTGCCGTAATAACCTCATCGCCTGGCTTCAACCCTAAACCCATCATTGCAATCTGTAAAGCATCGGTACCATTGGCACATGGTATTACATGCTTAACCTGAAGGTAGTCCTCTAACTCCTTCTGAAAAGCATGAACCTCTGGTCCGTTGATAAATGCCGACGTTTCTAAAATTTGAGTTATAGAAGTATTTACTTGATCCTTAATTTCTTGGTATTGACCACCTAGGTCTACCATTTGTATTTTTTTCATCTGTTGTAATTACATGAAGTGATACAAAAATACGAAACAGACGACACTAATTTTATGGAAGAAACGTAATTTAGCCCAAAAGCATCAGTTTGTACTTTCTTTATAACCTTATCGTCATATGCGCATCTGCCATTTTAAAGGTACTGGCATTGGTAAATTCTAAGCTCGCACTATTTGTAAATGGTAGAAAAAAGACAATTTCACTAATTAAAAAATCCATTTCAAAAGAAGATAAAGTTATTTGGATTCATGCAGCATCGTTAGGTGAATACGAACAAGGCTTGCCTATTATTGAACAATTAAAAATTTATCACCCTTCACATAAAATAATACTCACCTTTTTCTCCCCCTCAGGATACGAAGTAAAAAAGAATAGCAAAATAGCTGATGTTATTTGCTACCTACCTATGGATACGAAGAGGAATGTCAATGCCTTTTTTAGTGCAGCACACCCCGATATCGCCATTTTTATCAAGTACGAAATATGGCCCAACTATTTATCTGCCTTAAAAAAAGCTAGTACCCCAACCTTTTTAATTTCAGCATTATTTAAAGAAGACCAAATTTACTTTAAGTGGTATGGTGGTTTTATGCGCAAAGCATTAAATAACTTCTCACATTTTTTTGTGCAGAATGAAAAATCAAAAACATTATTAGGTTCCATGGGACATACCAATGTTACCATTGCCGGAGACACCCGTTTTGATAGGGTAAATGAAATTGTAGAACGTAACAATGAATTAGAGTTCATGACACGTTTTAAAGATGGTAAGTTTTGTCTTGTTGCAGGTAGCACTTGGCCTGAAGATGAGAAGTTGATCATAGAATATATTAATAAGACCACCTACTCTATTAAATTTGTAATCGCACCGCACACTATTAAAGACAATCATATTCAAGAAATAATTCAATCTATAAATAAAAAAGTAATTCGTTATACAGATTTAGAGCATAACAATCTAGAAGATTGCGAAGTTCTAATCATTGACACCATTGGGCTTTTAACCAAAATTTACAGCTATGCGGATATGGCTTATGTTGGCGGCGGCTTTGCTACAGGTCTGCATAATACTTTAGAGCCTGCTGTTTTTGGCATACCGGTAATCATAGGTCCGAAATATGACGGATTTGCAGAAGTGGAAGAACTAATTGATCTAAAAGGTGTTATTTCTATTGAAAACACAAATGAGTTTACAGAAGTCACTAATCATAGTTTTACCAATGATGATTTGAGAGTAAAAACCGGACACGTAAATACCGCGTATATCAAAAATAAATCTGGTGCCACTGACCGAATAATGTCCGTACTTAATTCAGTTATTGGTTAAACTTTATACTTAGTTATTTATTTAACACGCTCTATTTCGCATAATTCTCAACTACATTTTATACCAATTAACATTCGTTAATTATACTGTACAAAGGAGTTTTACTTACGTTAATCGATTTTATAAGCCTATACAACAGTACTTTATACTAGATAAACCTATATTGAGTGCAGAACAATAGAACAAAGATTATGGAAAGAGAATTAACACCCGGAGTTAAAATACTCAACGGATTTCTTAAATTAATGATTACCTGTTTAGTCGTAATACTTTTAGCGGTACCACTTGCTGGAATAGCAGATTGGCTTGGGGTTTTGATATAATTTGAATCCATAACATACCTTAAAAACAACATTACATTCGTTAATTAGTAGATTTTACAACAAATCGAAATCGACGAGTTGCCATTTTAATGGGTGAATTACATTTCGGTACTACCTCAAACCACAAATTTGTAAGGTTTTACATCGTATTTGTCAATTTATACAACATTTTGTATTGAAATGTTGCTCAATTCAACTAACTTTAGTAGTGTAACTTTAAAGTAGGTAATGTTATGAACGATTTATCATTTAAAACCGGAGTAGAAACTTATCTATCCGTGCTTGTTATTGCAATGCATGCCTTTTTAGCAGTAGTTGTAGTAGGAGCTTTTTTAGCCCTAATAGGGATTGTCTAACCTTTTAATACAAAACCTTATTGAAAAAAATTACTTCAAAAAAATGCCCCTTTTAAAAGGGGCATTTTTCATTTTATAAAGTTATATGATTACATCATTAAATATTTTCACTTGATTAATCTTGATTTTGCCTTTTTCCTTCTTTTCCAAATATCCAGAACATCAAGTGAAAACGGCATTGTTTGCCATATGGTTGGATAAACCTTACTATTTTTCATTCTTTAGGTAATTAACAATTTTATATTGCAAAGGTTAACTAAAGTAGATCAATGCAAAACATGGATATTATCAAGTTTCTATGCTGAATTAACTTAAGTCTTCTCTTACATCATAATTAACTCTAGTTCAGTATATTATTTTACTTATAACGCTATAAAATATAAACAAAAGAAGCCGTCAAAAATAAATTTGACGGCTTCTTTTTTAATCTATACTTGTTTTATTGGTAAACCCTTACATAATCCACTTCCATGGTATCTTCTGTAAAAGCTGGATCGATAGCACCGCCTAGTGTGCCGCCCATTGCCACATTCATGATCAAGAAGAAATCACTATTAAAAGGAGTTGTCGCATTGTTCACAAAACTATTATGAATTAGTTGGTCATCAACAACAAACTTGATGCTGTCAGGTGTCCATTCAACAGTATAGTTATGAAACTCAGAAGTAGCAGTTTCAACTGGTGTTGTACCTACAACCGCATTACCACCAGAATTACCAGGGTAATGCAAAGCACTACTTACCGTATTGTTATTATTACCAACGTGCTCCATTATATCAATTTCACCAGTTGCAGGCCAACCAACTTCATCGAAGTTAGCTCCTAATGCCCATAATGCAGGCCATGTACCACCTGCTGACGGCAGTTTAGCTCTAATTTCAACCCTACCGTATGCAAATTCAAATAGATTCTCAGATTTGATTCTAGCAGACGTATAGGCCGCACCTCCTGTAGGGCTAACTCCGAAATCAAAGAATAGCACTACTCTATCATAATTAAATGCCGGAGCTCCACTAAGGTCAAAAGATAATGTTTCCCAAGACTCTGCTGCCGATGTAGTTGCATCTACTTCAAAAAATTCTTCTGAATTTGCTTGATTTTCGATTTTCAATCTAACCACTGCACCTGTTGCAGGGGACCAAGTGTTAATATTCATACTTGAATATGTTGCTAAGTCTAAAGGAGCGGCAATATCAAAGAACGAACCTGCCCAAACTTCGGCTCCACTATTCTTTGTCGATTCTGCTACTGTACCAGAAGTATTTACACCCGATGCATCAGGATTGTCAATTACAGCAGTTGAAGCTCCACCAAAATCTGTAAATACCGGTGCGCTACTTTCAAAATCCTGTACAGATAAAGTTTCACCACCAGTAGCGATCAAAGTAATATCATCATAATAATGAACAGCTCCACCAACTGCACCAGAACCTCTAGCAGTAATTTTCAATACACCATCTTCTACGATAACATTATCAGCAGCATCGGTATACTCTTGTGCTTCACCGTTACCCCAGCCACCAGCGCCAAGATCATAACCCCAATTAGCAGGGTTTGGAGCACCGTCTACATCAAACTCATCTGACCAAACTAAGTTGGTATAAATGGTCTCTAAACTTTCATCGCCACCCTCAACAGCTGCTGTAGCGGTAAATTTATGATACCATGCCAAATCAGCATTTTCTGTATCATAAGTTCTAACATATAATTCGGTATCGCTAATAGAAAGTATTTCATACGTAGATGATCCTACATAGTATCCCATAAATCCACCATCTGAAAAACTCATTTGAATTCCCGTAGTTTGATCTTCAGGCACATTTCCTGTAACTTCTGAAAGAACTACAGACTTTGACCCAGTAGTATCAAAATCATAACAGAAATCCATATCTGCAGCACCACCTACGACCGCTTTATGTCCCACATTAAAATAAGTTTGCCCCTTATTATCCAAGGTATAAGATAACACACCGGTAGCATCTACAGAAAATGTAAGTTCATCATCACATAAACAATCAGAATCATCAGAACCACATTTTTCAAATGCTGAAGCTGAATACCACTTTGGGTACCACCAATCACCATCAATACCCTCTCTTGCAGGACCTAATCCTAAATGACCAGGTTGTGCCGCCGCCAAAAACCAAGTTTTAGAACTATCGTTGGTTAAAAAAGCTACCGTTTCAGGGTCAGAAAAAGCAATAGAAACAGATACATCTAAAGTTTCTGAAATTTTCTTTCCCTCGGTAGAACCAGCTGTAACAATAACAGTATACGTATTGTCACCAATCATGTCATAAGTTTTTGATGCTTCACCAGAAGTATCTAATGCAGAACTACCATCACCAAAATCAAAATGATAATAATTGGCATTTGTAGCAGATGCCGTAAAGTTTACAACTCCTCCACCCATATTTTGAGCACTAACCGTAAGATTAGAAGGTAGTACTGATGCAGGAATATCGATATCATCTCCGTCACAGCTCATTAAAACTGCAAATAGGGATACCATGATGTACTTTAATTTTTTCATAGTTTAATTTTTTTGTTAGAGTTAATTATTTGATTTAGAAACTACCTCAACCTCACACCTTCTCTTTGTTGTGTTCAGATAAGAATAATCATTATTGCAATATAAATCAGAACATTATGAATTTCTAAATTATTACCCCTACAAAAAACATACAATTCAAAAAAATCGTGTAATAAAAGAGATTATCGTAATAAAATATAGGGGTTACCTAAATTTATAAATAGCAGGATGAATTTTGTAAACTAGTAATGAAATTTAAGAATGTTGTGGTAATGTTGTAGTAAATGAAATAGATGTAGGGGAACTTAAAGGTTAATGATATAGTCGGTTAAACCAGCTTCACGAGAAAGATTCATTTTTTTACGTAGACGATATCTTTTCACTTCTACACTTCTTACAGAAATATTTAAAAGTGGAGCTATTTCTTTTGAAGACAAATTCAATCTTAAGTAAGCACATAATCGTAAATCATTAGATGACAATTCTGGGTGCTTATCTTTTATCTTTTTTAAAAAATCTTTATCTGCATTATTAAATGCATTCTCAAAAAACTTCCAATCATCAACGTTATTAATATTTCTATCGATTGTTTTGATAACTGCTTTAATTTCTGGAATACCACCACTAGACTTCAACTTGTCTTTAATAGCATTCAAAAATTCATTCTTCTTAATAATACTCATCGTAGAGATTGCTAATTCTCTGTTTTTACTATCTATAAGCTCTTGTAATTGATTATTTTTTATCTGAACTATCTTTCTTTGATTTTTAAGTTTTTTACGTTTTAAACGTTTATTATTTTCTTTTATAAGTTGAGCCTGCTGTTTTTTATAATAGCCCCTATATACCCTATGAATAAGAATAGAAAGCAAAACCCCTAGAATGAAATAGCATACCATGGCTAAATATGAAAAATACCAAGGTCGTTGAATTATAAAACTATAAGTTTCTACATTACTTGTAAGTTCATTACCGACTTTGCCCCTTACCTGAAAATTATAATTACCATATGGTAAATTATCAAAAGAAATCTCAGCAGAGGTAGACCAATTACTCCAATCCCCATAAAGACCATCTAACCTATATTGATAATAAACCTCTGTATACTTATCATATTCAGTAACGTTATAATCAAAGCCTAAACTATTTTGAGAATATTTAAACTCATCATCATTTTGCAGAATAACAGATACTTTGGGTGTATCGTATGATTTTATTGAAACCTCGTTTAAACTGATCTGATATTCTCTTTGTGTGATTTTACCCAAGTCTAAAGTGATATAACCATTTGATATCCCAATTAAAAAAAGTTCATCTTCTAAATGAACAACAGATTCAAAACCTAGAACGCCCATACTACGTCTGAAAAATTTCGGAATTGAAACCTCTGTTTTTAAAGGTTTTTCACTTAAAAACCCTGTAGATTGGCTTATAATATTATCATTTGTAAAGCCCCATAGCCTTTCTCCATTATTGGTAGATTGAAGTATACCAACGATGCTATCATTAGCGGTGAAAAAATTAGTGGTGAGTAATGAATCTTTATTAAAAGTGCGTTCTTTAGGCAAGTACTTAAACACTCCATTAATAGTGGCATAAACAATATCGTCATGATACTTTAATAAGCTCGAACCGATACCTTTTGATTCAATTTGATTCATATTCAAAACCTTAGTGTAGGCACTATCTAAGGTAAGATCAAAAATTCCTTTGAAATCGTGATTTATTAGCACTTGGTGTTCATCTACAAATTCAAAAAACCTACTAGAGCTGTCGAATCCTTCAATATTATTTCTATAATCCCAAGTACCATATTTGCGTTCTAGCACACTTAATCCCTCGTAATTACCCTGTATCAAAAGTGCACTGTTTGATTTTAAGGGTTGAATATCCCATGTGCCCGGGTATTTTGAAATATTGGTTGCTCTATCATCTTCGATAATGTAAGTGCCATTATGATGACCACAGAATAAAGTACCGTCAATTTCTTTCAACATCCACACCTGTCCCTCTGTACCTGCTACTAATTTAAAACCTATATCATCAGTATCGTTTTTAAGAAACAATCCTTGATTTGTTCCTAAATATAATTTACCAGCCATTTTTTTCGCAGTATAGACTACACCTAAAGTACCCAAATGATCAGTGTACTCATTAAATGGAGATTCTAAATTCAATACGCTTAAGCCATTATCCAAACCAAGCCAAAGATTATGGTCAAAATCTTGATATATCGACAATACTGTATTATTATTTAGCCCCTTTTCTTGATTAATATGCCTTATTAATTCCCCATTTTTGTTAAAATGATAAACACCTTTTGAAATTGACCCCAAGACAAATGAACCATCATCTAAAAGTAAGCTACTGTATATTTTTGTTGAAGATAAATTAATATCAGCGGCGATATTCCATTTTTCAACATTGCTCTCATTAAGATAAAAGAACTCCCCTTGATCCGTTATTACTAAAATTTTACCGCCCAAAGAAAATGCATCAACTATACCGGTATTAAGAAAAATAACGTCATCTGATACTAAAACCGGTTTACCATTTTCGAGAGTGAAAAAGCCTTTATTTTTTATTTGAAAAAATATTTTACCCCGTACTTCAAATATTTTTGCGCTTGTAGTTTTTGCTTCTATAATCTCAAAAGAACCGGAGTTGGAATTATAAATATATATTCTATCTAAAGATTGGAACAGTACCCAATCTTTATATGGAGTAATATTCCAAAAATCTTCATCTTCAATAAGAGGTGTTAGCAATTTTGATGAGAGAGATAAATAATTTAAAACACCAAGTTGATTTCTACTCCAGTAACCGAATTCCATATAACTACCGGTATATACCTTATCGTTTATAGAAACTACAGATTTAACAGGTGTCCCGAACGGAGCTTGATACAACCGCCAAGATGTACCATTAAATTCTAGTAGACCACTATTATTAGCAATATATAATGTTTGATTATCAGATTGGCCTATTCCCCAATTCTGATTACCTGCATTATATTCTATCGGGGTAAAATTTTGAATAGGCGGTAGCTCTTGCGCCAAAAGACTAAGGGTAAAAAGAAAAATTAAAGTATATAAAGATTTTAATATCATTTAAAGGAACATCAAAATTTGTTGAATTTAAATATAAGGTATTTAATGTGAGTAATAGTTTTGTTACAGGTATAGATAAACTTGGATTGAACTATCAAAGAATATTAGATGGATTATCATATCATTAATAAACACAAAAAAAGGGTCAGCTTTTGGCTGACCCTTTTTTAATCTAAAACTAATATCCTATTTCACTTCAACACCTTTCCAGAATGCAACATAACCTTTAATACCTTTTGCTAATTCTGAAACTTCTGGGTAATACCATGCAGCATCTTTATTGAATTTACCATTAACTTCCACATCGTAATATGAAGCAACTCCTTTCCACGGGCACATACTATGAGTTTCTGTACTTTTAAAAAACTCTTTTTTAATATCGTTAGGCGGAAAATAATGATTTCCTTCAATTACAACAGTTGCATCACTTTCTGCAATTACTTCATTATTCCAAATTGCTTGTTTCATAGTTTTAATTTTTAAATCGTCTTATTTTAATGCTGTCCTAATTAAAGCACCTTCTGAAAGCGTTTTATGTACAGGACATTTATTGGCTATCTCCAACAACCTTTGCCGTTGCTTATCATCTAAGTTTCCGAATATTTCTATTTCTCTTTTAAAAGTATCAATTTTTTTTCCGTCAGATGATACATTTTTCGAATCTGGCGCATGGTCCTTGCCGTGGTCTACATGCACGATTACTTTTTGTAAATCCCATTTTTTACGTGTCGCATACATTCTTAAGGTCATTGCCGTACAAGCACCTAAACCAGAAGCCAAATAATCATAAGGTGATGGTCCGAAATCATTACCACCAAAATCTATTGGCTCATCAGCAATTAACAAATAATTACCCGAAACAATTTCAGAAGTAAAACCTTCATTACCGATACTCACTGCCACTTGATGAGAAGTTTTCAAAACCACTTTCTTCGGAATATCTAAATAACGTTCTGCCCAACCAGATATTACATTACCCACATAAGTAGAATCTGCACTATTCATTAATAAATGATCTGCCCTATCTATGGATACAAAGCTTTTAGGGTGATGCGCATAGCTGTATAATTCTTTCGCATTTTCGATACCGACTATGGCGTCTTGTGGCGAATGAATAACTAAGAAAGGTTTTCTCAAGTTCTTAAGTACAGACTCCATAGGTTTAGACTCAATATCATCTATAAAATCTTTATTAATGGTAAAATCTCTACCGCCTATATTCACCTTTGCTTTTCCGTTCGCATTAATTTCTTCAACACTAGATTTAAATAAATGCTGCACATGAGCAGGAGAAGATGGCGCACCAACAGTTGCAACAGCAAATACCGATTCTAATTGCGAAGCGGCAAAAATAACTGCAGCACCACCTAACGAATGCCCCACCAATAATTTAGGTGCCTTATAATTATCTTCTAAAAATTTAGCTGCTTGTATAAGATCGGAAACATTAGATGAAAAATTGGTTTCTTCAAAATCACCTTCACTATCACCTAAACCCGTAAAATCGAACCGAAGTACGGCGATACCTTTATTTACTAATGCCCTTGAAATATTACGAACAGCAGAAAAGTTTTTATTACAAGTAAAGCAATGTGCAAAAATCGCATAACTGTGCGCTTCTTGATTAGTAGGCAGCTCTAGCCGAGCAGCCAATTGTTTACCTTGAGAATTTGTGAACGATACTTTTTCGAAGCCCATATATTATCTTTTCAGTTCTATTTCTTAATATATGCTATTAGAAGTAAACAAAGAGAAAAACTTACAACGAGGTTAAAAAGCAATGAGTAGAAAGGTTACATAACCCCATAAAAAAAGCCCCTAGATTTCTCAAGAGGCTTCTCGTTGTACAGGCGGAGAGACTCCCTTCGGCTGCGCTCAGGATAAACTTCTCATCTCTCCGTAAAATAACACCCAATAAAAATTCTCCAAAAAAAAAGCCCCTTGATTTCTCAAGAGGCTTCTCGTTGTACAGGCGGAGAGACTCGAACTCTCACACCTTGCGGCACTAGATCCTAAGTCTAGCGTGTCTACCAATTCCACCACGCCTGCATACTTTCCTAAATCATCAAATAGTGATTATCGGGGTGCAAATATAACGCAAAAAATCAATTCTCTAAATTTTAGCTATTTAAAAATTACGCTTTTTGTACTTTTATCGAAAGTCACATAAAAAAGTACATGAAAAACGTAAAGAATTATCTATCGGAAAATAAGGACCGATTTTTAAATGAGCTTATCGAACTACTTAAGATTCCGTCTGTTAGCGCAGATTCTGCCTTTTCTCAAGATGTATTAGATACAGCCGAAACGGTTAAAACTCGATTAGAGGAAGCAGGTTGCGATGTTGTTGAAATTCATGAAACTGCAGGTTACCCAATCGTATATGGTGAAAAAATCATAAATACTGATCTACCTACAGTTCTTGTTTATGGTCATTATGACGTTCAACCGGCAGATCCTATTGATCTTTGGCATTCACCACCATTTGAACCTGTTATTAAAAAAACGGAAAAACACCCAGAAGGTGCCATATTCGCCCGTGGAGCTTGCGATGATAAAGGTCAAATGTACATGCATGTAAAAGCATTGGAGCTGATGGTGAAAACCGATCAACTACCATGTAATGTAAAATTCATGATTGAAGGTGAAGAAGAAGTTGGCAGTAATAACCTCGCCATCTACGTCGCGGAAAACAGAGAGAAACTGGCAAACGATGTTATTTTAATATCAGATACAGGTATGATCGCCAATGATGTACCGTCGATAACTACTGGTTTACGCGGACTAAGTTATGTTGAAGTAGAAGTTACGGGACCTAATCGTGATCTGCATTCCGGATTATATGGTGGTGCTGTTGCCAACCCTATCAACATTTTAACTAAAATGATTGCCAGTCTGCATGACGAGAACAATCATATTACCATACCTGGTTTTTATGATAAGGTAGAAGAACTTTCTGCTGAAGAACGTGCAGAAATGGCTAAAGCACCTTTTAGTATTGAAAAATACCAAGAGGCTTTGGATATTGAATCTGTTTACGGTGAAAAAGGATATTCTACCAACGAACGTAACTCTATTAGACCAACATTAGATGTTAATGGTATTTGTGGCGGATATACTGGCGAAGGTGCAAAAACGGTTATTGCAAGTAAGGCTTTTGCAAAAATATCTATGCGATTGGTTCCGAACCAAGATTGGAAAAAAATTACAGATTTATTCAAAACACATTTTGAAGCTATAGCACCAAAAGGTGTAAAAGTGGTCGTAAAACCACATCATGGCGGACAAGGATATGTAACGCCTATAGATACCATTGCTTACCAAGCAGCTTCAAAAGCTTATGAAACTACCTTTGGCAAAAAACCGATTCCGCAACGTAGTGGTGGTAGTATCCCAATTGTTTCTTTATTTGAGCAAGAGCTAAAAAGCAAAACCATACTTATGGGCTTTGGGTTGGATAGTGATGCCATACACTCCCCTAATGAACATTTCGGAGTGTGGAACTACTTTAAAGGAATTGAGACTATCCCTTACTTCTACGAGTATTTTACAGAAATGAACAAGAAGTAGTTGACAGTTGACAGTTGACAGTTGACAGTTGACAGTTGACAGTTGACAGTTGACAGTTGACAGTTGACAGTGAATTAAAAATAAAACGTCTTTGCGAGCAAAGACGTTTGTTTTATTATATAAGGAAAAATTGTTGATGATAAATTGATTCCAAGAACCAACAACCAAAAACCAACAACTATAATTTCTTTACGTACTTGGTAATTATAACCGTCATTGTTGGTCCTACTTTACCTTCAATATATTCTGCATTTTCACGATCTAATGAAATTCTTCTTACTGCAGTACCTTGTTTAGCTACTTGGCTAGACCCTTTTATTTTCAAATCTTTTACCAAAACAACACTATCGCCGTTTTCTAAAATTACGCCGTTTACATCGCGGTGAATTATCTTGTCAGCTTCTGCTAAACCTTCGCCTGTTGCTTTTGCCCAAACTAAAGCCTCTGGCTCTAAATAAATCATATCTAGTAAATCTTTAGGCCAACCTTCAGATTTTAATCTAGATAGCATTCTCCAAGCAACAACTTTCACAGAATCATACTCACTCCACATGCTATCATTTAAACAACGCCAGTGGTTTGCATCCATTTGTTCTTTATCTTCAATTTGAGTTCGGCATGTTTCACATGCTAAAATACTAGAATCGACTCCGCTAATAGAAACCGGCTCTACTTCAAAAACTTCTAAATTATTGGTTCCCGTACATAATTCGCAAGTGGAGCCACTACGTGCTTCCAAATCATCTTTTACACTCATTCTAGGTTGTTTTTATAATACGAATTTACATCTTTTAAGTGTGTCAATTGGACCTTTCCCCAAAGAATTGGGGTCGGGCTATACATTACAAGTACGCTTTGCTAAAAAGCAAATGCGGGCTTTTCATTACTATCCCTAAGGCAAAACAACTCTACACTTGTAGAATTAAAATATTTATTCTATGTTTGTAGAACATACTCTAAACTTGTAGAAATGCAACTATCCAAATCGGAAGAAGAATTAATGAATATTCTATGGAAGCAAAAAAAGGCTTTCATGAAAGATCTACTCGATGCCTACCCAGAGCCAAAACCTGCTACTACAACTGTGGCCACATTATTAAAAAGAATGGCCGACAAAAAATTTATTGATTACAAAAGCTTTGGTAGAAGTAGAGAATACTTTCCGTTGGTAAAAAAGAAAGACTATTTCTCTAAACACGTAAACGGACTCATTAAAAACTTTTTTAATGATAGTGCTAGTCAATTCGCATCGTTTTTTACGCAAGAAACCAACTTAAGTAAAGCGGAGTTAGAAGAACTGAAAAAACTAATAGACGTAGAAATCGAAAAGAAGTAATTATGGTAATCTACCTTTTAAAATCTGCCGCATGTATGGGCATATTTTTGCTCTTCTATAAACTCCTTTTGGAGAAAGAAAGCGTGCACCATTTTAAAAGATACTTTCTATTAACCGCCGTAATCGCTTCTTTTATAATCCCTCAAACTGTATTTACGGAATATGTTGAAATAGAACCCACTACTGCAGTCACTCAAGTTATCACTATAAATGAACCCCAAGAAATACAACCAGTTATTCAGGCTGTAGAAACATCGCCCATGAATTGGTCTTTAATACTATGGACTCTCTACGGATTAGGAGCTGCCGGATTCGGATTCCGCTTTATGTATAATCTATTTAAAATATGGAAACGTATTCGTAACAACCCAAAAACGAAACATAGTGCTATCTATAGAATACTATTAAAAGAACAACTGCCACCGCATACTTTTTTACGATATATTTTTCTAAACAAGCAAAAGTTTGAAACTAAAAGCATACCTAATTCTGTGCTGCTACATGAAGAAACCCATGCTATACAAAGGCATAGTTTAGATGTCCTTTTTCTTGAAGTATTGCAATTGGTATTCTGGTTCAATCCGTTAATTTATGCATTCAAAAAAACAATTAAACTAAACCATGAATTTTTAGCAGATAGTGCTGTACTTAAAGGTCAAGAAGACCATTTAAACTATCAAAATACATTACTGTCGTACTTATCAAACGACAGCTTTAACACCCATCAATCAGTTGGTATCGCAAATGCCATAAATTATTCATCAACTCGCCTGACCGTATTTGGAAAAACCTTCAATTTTGGCAATCCATACGGGCAGGTCAAAAAACGATTCATCATCATGAAAAAACAAACATCAAAAAAGAGTATCCTGTTACGAAGCTTATTGCTACTGCCAGTATTAGCTTTAATGCTCTACGGATTTAGTCAAAAAAATGTGGTATCGCAAAACACGATTAAAGACATCAATATCGAAATCACAAAAAGTGGAGATTTATTAATCAATGATGAGCCAGTAACTTTAGAAAAACTATCTGAAAAAGCACTTAATGTAAATCAAAACATTGACACATATATCTTTAAGAATTACATAACAGCACATATTTTATATGATGAAAATCAATATAAAATGATAGACCAAGTACAATCAGAACTTCAGTCTGTGGGAATATTTAATATTGAACATTTTAGTGAAAGAACAACTAGCATTTTTAATCAAAATGGATTTGCTTCAAGTGATTATGATGGAAAAACGATAGATGAAGCTAAAGAAATTCGTAGAAATAATGTATTTAACACTCATAAAACAAATGCTAATAATGAACCACTTTTAGAGATAGCATGGATAGAAATTAAAAATGAAAATGAAATTTGGTTTAATGATCAGCAGATTCAACTATCACAGCTAAATGAGAAGGTAAAATCAGAATATCCTTTGGCTGTTAAAAACAACAAATTATCAGCACAAATTTATGCTACAGAACTTCTTAATTCAGCCTTTACGGATGCCATATCACAAGAATTAAGAAAGTTAAAAACAAAAAGTATTACTGTTTTTTCAAACAGCTATATAATGCCTGAAGATGAGTACAAAGAACATATCGAAATCAAACCTAATACTATTATTTTAAATACTAATAATATCATTTTACAATCAAATAAAATCTCGGATTACAATTCCTTAGCCAAAAAATACAACACTATACCCATTGAAAAAAGGAGCATTCCACAGAGTGATTTAAAAATATTAGAATCTACTTATAAAAAAATGACTGCTGAAGAAAGAAATGCTGCCCAACCTTTTCCTGAGTGTCTTCCTAAGCAAAACCAAGATGGTGCAACACGAGCACAATTAGCTGAATACAACGAAGTAGCTACTAAATACAACATCATGCTATCTAAAGGTGGTAATATTCGCATCCTAAAAGCTGATCTTGATAATTTAAATTATATCTACGGATTGATGTCTGCTAAACAAAAAGAGAATGCAGCCCCATTCCCTGATTTCCCGGAGCCACCACCTGCTCCAATGGCACCTAAAGTGGCAAAAGGAGAAAAAAGTAACATTCCACCTCCACCAGCTCAAAAAGAACCAGAAACACTAATAGAATCATCCTTAAATTTCCCTGCACCGCCTCGCTCACCCCATGAGCCAAAAACACTAAACACGACTAATTATGCCAGTAAACAATTAAAAGAAATAATTAAAAATCAGGATCCTTATGACCACTTAACTCTTGATACTAAAGCTATAAATGGTATTCCATCAACAACACATACCTCGCATACATTAGAAAAACCATCAAATGCAATTGCCCCACCATCACCTCCTACTCCACCTTCCCCATTAGATTATGCAATTGATATAGCAAAAAAAGGAGCGACATTCTTATATGAAGGATATGAAATCTCTTCTGATAGCGCCATTGATTTATTAAAGAAAAACAAAGAATTGAACATAGAATCTAGAAAGAAAAATGGGAAGACAGAAGTAAGAATTACTAAAGAACCTGTAACAATAGAATAAGTAATACGTCAAACATATGTTAAAGCCCTCTTTACTAGGGCTTTTTGCGTACCAAAAGTGAAAAAGTTACGTTCACCCAGTATACATCATCATCAACTTGCCAGCCGTATGGATGGTCAAGAAAAAATCAATCATCATGATACAAGACTTCTTTATTCTCTGCTCAGGAGCAGACTCTGAACTTTTAAAAACCTGCTCTAAAGGGGAGCAAAACAAGTATGCTGGCATAGGTGCTACCATATTTTTTACTGCAGTTATGGCATTTATAGCTAGTAGCTATGCATTATTCACCGTTTTTGATAATGTCTACGCAGCGGTATTCTTCGGCTTTATTTGGGGTTTGCTCATTTTTAATTTAGACCGTTTTATTGTTGCTACCATTAAAAAGAGAAACAATTTTGGTCAAGAATTTTTACAGGCTACTCCGCGTATTATTCTTGCGGTTATTATTGCCATTGTGATTTCAAAACCTTTGGAAATGAAAATTTTCGAGAAAGAAATTAATCAGGTGTTATTGGAGCAAAAGAATGAACTGACCTTAGCCAACAAAGATCAACTTGCACTACAGTACACTCCAAAAGTAGAACAATTAAACAACGACATTGTTGCATTAAAAAATGAAGTTTCAATAAAGGAAACAGAGACCAATGCACTGTATGATATTTACATCAATGAAGCAGAAGGTACTGCCGGCACAAAACTGCTCGGAAAAGGTCCGGTTTATGCTGAAAAACGAGATAAGCATGATGCTGCACTTGATGAATTACAAGCGCTAAAAACTACTAATAATGAAAAGGTATCTGCGATAGAATCTCAAATTGCAGTATTAAATACTGAATATGCTGAAGTGGTTAAAAGTTCGCAACCAATAATTGATGGTTTCGACGGATTAATGGCAAGAATTACGGCCTTAGACGAATTACCATGGCTACCATCGTTCTTTATATTTCTATTATTTTTAGCTATTGAGACTTCACCTATAATTGCCAAATTATTAGCTCCCAAAGGGGAATATGATATTAAATTAGAAGAGGAAGAAAGCGTGCTTTCTACTTGGGTCGAACAAAAACTGGCGCAACGAAAACTAATTGCGTCAACTGATGGTGAAATCAATCAGAAAATATATGAAGACCTAAAAGGAGAAGAAGAACTTTACGGCTATAAAAAGAAAAAGGCAGAAGAACTACTACGATTGCAAGCCGATAGTTTTCATAGAATTCAGACCAAAGGTTTAAAATAGAAAAAGACCAATATTTCTATTGGTCTTTGGTGATTTGGGGGAACTACCTGAACAACTATTATTTTGCCATAGCTTCGAGTATCGATTCTGAATGTGTACTACTAAAATTGTCGATTTTAAAAATTTCATCTTTGATCGCTGATTCAAAATAACCTAAACATATTTTAAATTTGAAACAGTGTTCATAAGATTCAGTTTAATTGATAGTGTTCGTTAATCGTTAATTACACTTCAAAGATATTCCGTTAAGACCGTTCAAATTTCCCTTAACTGACTAAGAGAGCATAAGTGTAGATAGAATGACAATCTCTATCGACGAACTGTTTTAATCATTTAAATTCTAAGTTAAAGCGCTAAATAAAACATCTACCATATGTTGTATATCGATAATCTTCGTAGCAAATAAGCTAATTTTATATATTGGTAATCTTAACTTTGCATTTAAATGGCATCACTTAAAGAAACCAAGAAGAAGAAAAGAAGGTTTTATAACCTTGTTATCATAATAGTATTGTTAATTATAATTGCTACAGGTTTTATGGCACAACTGGGATGGTAATGTCTCCGTTGAAAATTGAATGGTAGAGTTCAATCCTTTAGTGTTAACCATATGACCGATAAAAATCTGAACATTAGAAAATTTGCAAAGCTCCTCGGTAAAATTATCCTTGGTGTGTTATTGCTATTTTTTATTTTGGTTTTGGTAGTTCGAACTCCCTGGGCTCAAAACTTCATTGTAACCAAGGTTACTAATTATATATCAGACAAAACGAATACTAAGGTAGCAGTTGGCAAATTGTATCTTACATTCTCAGGAGACATTCAAGTAGAAAATGTATTTCTAGAAGACAAAAAGGGCGATACTTTATTCTACTCGAAATCGCTTCAGGCAGATATTCCTATTTACCCTATTGTTTTTAAAAATTCATTATCGATAGATGATGTAACCGCTAACGGTGTGGTTGCCAATATCAGTAGAGACGATAATCCCGACGAATTTAATTTTACTTTTCTTATTGATGCATTAACAACACCCACAGATACAACATCGGCTACTTCTGAACCTATGGAGATTTCTATAGGAAGTTTAGACTTGACCGATTGGAAGCTGAACTATATCGATGCCTATTTAGGAACGGACATAAACCTCATACTTGGCAACTTAGACATAGACGTTTCTGAATTTGATTTAGAGAAAATGAAGTTTTCTTTGGATGAATTAAATCTAAAAAATACCCAATTCAGCTATAACCAAACACACCCGTTCCCTATTACAGAAGATACTACAAGTACTGTTCTACCCTTTATACAATTAGAAGATTTTAAAATAGAAAATGTAGCTATCACCTACAACAGCCAGCCAGATGGCTTACAAACTCAATTAAAATTAGGCACTATTGAGCTAACAGAAATACTTGCAGATGTTTCTAAAAACAGATATGAAACAGATGACCTTATATTTCAAGATTCGCAGATAGCAATACAGCTAACAAGTGAAGAAGCTGTACAAGACAACGCAACCGAAAATACCGCTTTTGAATGGCCAGAATTTATCATTGCGGCGAACGATATTAACATTGCGAAAAACACGTTTAGTTACTCCCTAAACAAAAATGTCAGTAATTCAGACACTTTCAACCCCAATGCATTTAAAATCCAAAACGTTCAACTGTTAGCTAAAAATCTAGCATACCAACCAGAGAGATTTAATGTCGTTGTTTCTAAGTTTTCTTTTTCAGAACCGAGTGGCATCCGCTTAAATCAATTGGCTTTTAAGGCAGGTTTATCAGATACCGAAGCATCTATTCAGGATCTTGTTTTTCAAATGAACCAAAGCTCAGCGAATGCCAACTTAGCCATTCAATTTAACTCCTTAAAAGGAGCAATAAGAAACCCCGAAAAAACTAACTTATCAGCAGATATATCTAATCTTAATTTAGAGTTAGAAGATGCATTAAAGTTACTCCCAGAACTTGCAAAAAATCAGTATTTAGATTCTTTGTCTGCACAACGTATTACCGGTAACCTAAAAGCTATCGGTAGCCTAGAAAAAGTCAATAATTTCAACACAAATCTACAATGGGGAGAAGACACCAAACTGACTGCAAAGGGTAGCATCAGCAATCTCACCAATATAGATTCGCTAACCTATAATTTGAACAATATTAGCTTTAATAGTTCCAAATCGGCTATTGATAAAATAATATCGTCTAAAGAGTTAGGAATTTCCATCCCAGAAACTATACTCGCAGAAGGAAGTTTATCTGGCGGAACCACATGGGTAAAACCTGATGTAAAAATTAAAATACCTGAAGGTTCTGCTACTATTAATGCGCTGGTAAATTTTGGCGAAACCATGAAGTTCGATGGTCAAGTTTCTGTAGATAGTCTGCAATTAGGTAAACTTTTACAAAACGAACAACTGGGTAAAATATCAGTTAAAATTGAAGGTGAAGGCACAGGTTCTAAACTCAGTAATTTTGACAGTACCATTGATGGTTACATAACCCAGTTTCAATTTGACGGATATGATTATAACAAAATAGAAATTCAGGGAAATCTAAAGAACGGAAACGGTACAGTTACCGCCAACATCGATGACCCAAATTTGAACATGAACGTCAATTCAACGATGGCACTTTCATCACAAGAAAACGACATTGTTTTTACTTCAACTATTATTGGGGCAGATTTACAAGAACTAGGTCTCACGAAAAATAACATTAAAATTGCCGCAAATATTAAAGGAAATTATACTGGTACACCATCAAATTACAGAATTAACACCACTATTGAAGACGGTATTGCGATTGCCGATAATGAACAATATCAAGTTTCTACTATCGCTTTAAAAGCGCATATTGAAGATTCGATTACAGATGTATCTATACAAAGTAATTTTTTAAACGGGCAATTGGCTTCTAATGCATCACCAAATCGTATTACCAATGCCCTTAAAAAACAAATAGAACATTATTTCTCAACCGACGGTACCAAATTCGAACCTGAAGATACTATAGAGGCTAAACTGGCTTTTGCCATAGTGCCTACACCCGTATTGTCAAAGGTATTTTTTGACGGTGTAAAAGATTTAGATTCTTTAAATATAGATGCTAGCTTTAATTCAAAAATGCAAAAGATTTCTGCCGAAGTCAAGGTTCCACATATTTCATATGCCGGCAGTTCTGTCGACAGTTTAAACGCTTATATAAAAGGTGATTCATTAGACCTGAAATTCTCTGCTGGTTTGGCAGATTTAATTTATAACCCCATCCACTTAAAACAGACCTATATAGAAGGTAGCTTAAAGAACAAAGAACTGTTGCTCGACTTTACTTCTAAAAATGACACCACACAGGTAATGCATATAGGATCGGCATTGTCATTTCAAAAAGATACTTTAAAACTTCACATCTCTCCGAAAGATCTGATATTAAATAGAAAAAAGTGGGACATTCCCGAAGATAATAATATTGTAATAGCCACGTCTTATTCCAATTTTCAAAATGTAATCTTGAGCCGAAATTCCCAAAAAATGGAAATTTCAAACAAGGTTCCTAAAATGGAATCGGATCATATCGGTATCCTTTTCGAGAATTTTCAAGTACAAACATTTTTAAGCTTTTTTAATCCTGATGAAGCATTGGCAAAAGGTAAAGTCGAGGGGAATTTCGTAATTCTCAATCCGTATGCCGCTTCTGGGTTGGTCGCAGATATTGATATTAAAGATTTTCAGGTGATGCAAAATCCGCTAGGAACATTAACCTTAGATGCATCTTCTAAATCATTGTCTGAATATGATTTTGATCTGGCATTGAAAGATGGCGGCGCCAACCTCACATTAACCGGAGATTATACTGCTAAGGAAAATACGGCAGATCTGAATATGGAGCTTGATATTCAAAAATTGGAAGCAAGCATTATACAAGGGTTCGCAAAAGACCAATTAACAGGTGCCAAAGGGTATTTAGATGGTAGTGTATTGGTAAAAGGTACACTGACCGAGCCTAAATATTCTGGAAGAATTAATTTCAATGATTTCAGCTTAAGCCTCAAAGCGTACAAATCAACTTTGGCAATAGATAATGAATCTATCGATATCGATCAAGATGAAATTACATTAAAAGCCTTCACCATAAACGATATTAATGAGGGTGTATTAACCATCAATGGTAAGGTTATCACTAAAAACTTCGCAAATCCTGGTTTTGACCTATCTGTTAAAACAAATCAATTTAGAGTGTTAGATTCTAAAAAGGGTGATGACGAACTAGTGTATGGTATTGCCAGTATTCAAGCAGATTTGACCGTAAAAGGGAATTTAGAATTACCAGTAATTGACGGAAAATTGCGCGTTCGCGACATTACAGACCTTACCTACATAGTACCACAAGATCAGTTAGATATTCAAGAAAGAGACGGCGTGGTAATTTTTGTAAATAGAGAAAACCCCGAAGCTATACTAACCCGTAACGATGGCGAAAAGTCAAATTCATTTTTTGCCGGCATGGATATTAATACCCTTTTAGAAATCGGTAACGAGGCAAAGTTCACCATTGTTATTGATGAAAAAACACAAGATAAATTACAGGCATCAGGTGCTGCAACCTTAAATCTAAATATTGACCCAAACCAAGACATACGCTTATCGGGTAGATTAGAATTAAACTCCGGCTTCTACAGAACCAGCTTATATAATTTGGTGAGCCGCGAATTCAAACTACAAAAAGGGAGTAGTATTGTTTGGACCGGTGACCCATATGATGCAAAGATGGATGTAACCGCTATTTATGAAATTGAGACATCGGCATCATCTCTAATGTCTTCTATAAGTTACGGCACAGACAGTAATGTATCTGGCTCATATCAACAATCTACACCATTCTTGGTATATTTAAATATAGATGGTCAACTTTTACAACCTGAGCTGTCGTTTGCCTTAGATATGCCAGAAAGTGCCCAAGGTAATTTTGGTGGAGCCGTATATGGCCGCATTCAACAATTAAATGAACAGGAATCTGAATTGAACAAACAGGTTTTTTCTTTATTGGCACTAAACCGTTTTTACCCAACAACTGGAAGTGACGGTAGTAGTGGCGGGGCAGTTTCTATTGCTAGAAATAACGTGAATAAGGTACTATCAAATGAACTTACATCAATTTCTAACAAATTATTGGGCAATAAAGGTTTTGAGCTTGGTTTTGATTTAGATAGTTTTGATGATTATGGTACTGGAACCGCAAAGAGCCGAACGCAACTAAATATCAACGCCAGTAAAAAACTTTTTAACGACAGATTGATCGTTACTGCCGGTAGTGCCGTAGATGTTGAAGGTAGTGCGTCATCAAGCGATACCGAAACTCCTTTGATCGGTAATGTAACCTTAGAATATCTACTGAGTGAAGAAGGTATATATAGACTAAAGGGCTTTAGAAGACAGGAGTATCAAAATATTATTGATGGGCAGTTAATCGTTACCGGTGTGGCTTTTATTTTTAATCGAGAATTCAATAAATTCAGTCAATTATTTAATCCGCTGAAAAAAGAAAAATCTGAAGAGAAACCTTCAAAAAAAGACGCAAAAACCAAAGAAGAACAATAGAATATTGAAAAATAAAATCTTTACATATCGTACCTTATGCTGGTTGGCATTTTTAATTACCTATTCGTGCGGTATAGAAAAATATATACCTGAAGGGGAGCAATTATATACCGGGGCAGAACTTGAAATAATTTCAGAAAGCGAGCTAAAAGACCTAAAGGAAGTTAAATCAGAATTATTTGGATTAATAGAACCGTACCCCAATACTAGATTCTTAGGAATGAAACCCGCCTTGTTTTTTCATTATAAGGCACAGCGAGAAAAACCTGGATTTCTTTATAAATTTTTAAATAAATCTTTTGGCGAAGAACCGGTTTATTTTTCTAATGTAAATACAGAAAGGGTAGAAGAATTAATCTTAAACAGACTAGATAATAACGGATTCTTCTATAGCCGATCAACTTCTAAAACCGTTGTTGACAGTAATTTTGTCTCGGTAAAGTACTCCGCTACCCTACCAGAACCGTATGTGTTAGAAAATTACAAACTAGAATCTGACTCCCTCCCTATTTACAAAGAAATTGAAAAAATGTTATCGGAAACAGCTCTAGTAAAAGGTGACCGATTTGATTTAGATTTATTGAAGGCAGAACGAGCACGATTAAATAACGGACTCAAGCAAAAAGGATTTTACAATAGCCAAGAAGATTTATTAATTTTTGAGGCAGATACCAACCAATATAACAATAAAAAATTCGATCTATTTCTTAGATTGAAAAGAGATGTTCCCGCCCGTGCATCCATCCCCTACACCATAGATTCTATTACGGTGTACCCTAATTATTCAATTGAAGGCGATACATTGCCTTTAACCAAGAATAATGTCACCCAAGTCAACAACATAGATTTTATACAGAACGAACTATATTTTAAGCCAGACTTATTAGAATCATATTTATTATTCAATGAAGGCGATTTGTACGATGCCAATATCTCAAAACAAACGAGTAACAGGTTGTCGGCACTTGGTAGTTATAAGTACGTAAACATACAATACACAGAGCTAGATACAACTGCTGTTGACGGTGACGGCGGTTCTTTGGCTGCAAGCATCTATTTGGCACCTTTAACAAAACGATCAATTAGAGCAGAATTACAGGCGGTTTCAAAATCGAACGGATTCACCGGCCCTGGTATATTACTGAGTCATACCAATAGAAACATTTTTAATGGGGGAGAAACCTTTAGTATATCTGCCAATTTCAGCTATGAATCGCAATTATCTAGTGGTAGTAATTCTAGCTTAAGCAGTATCGCCGGTGGTCTTAATGCAGACCTCGTAATACCAAGGTCAATACCCTTTTCACCAAGAAGATTTAAATACGCCGTACCAAAAACTAAGATTTCTTTGGGCGTAGATTTTCTGCAGCGCAGTCAGTTGTTCACATTAAGCTCTGTAAACGGTTCTTTTGGGTATACATGGAAAGAAAACCAGTATGTATACCACACATTAGACCCTATTAGTATTAACTATTCAAAGCTCTCTAATGTAACAGATGAGTTTCAGACTATACTAGATGATAATCCGTTTTTAAGTCAAAGTTTCGAGCAACGTTTTATTGCCGGACTTTTATATAGTTTCACGTATGATGAAGTCACTAACCTAGGAAAAGAAACTCCCATCTATTTTAATGCAAATTTTGATTTAGCGGGAAACATGCTTAATCTAGTCAGTGGCGGATCGGGAACAATTTTCGGCTCTGAATACGCACAATATGCAAAAGCAGATGCCGATGTACGGTTGTATTTACGTTGGAAAAAAGAGCGCACTTTAGTATCTCGATTATATGCAGGTTGGGGAGTACCATACGGTAATAGCTCAACTTTACCCTTTGTTAAGCAATTTTATTCTGGCGGACCCTACAGTGTGCGAGCTTTTAATATTCGTTCATTAGGACCAGGTAATTTTAATGCAGAAACAGAAAATGCAACCACAGATTATTTTGACCAATCTGGTAACTTAAAGCTGGAAGCAAATGTGGAATATCGTTTTCCGTTATTCTCGTATTTAAAAGGCGCCTTCTTTGTTGATGCAGGTAATGTTTGGCTAACTGGAAATTATTCTGATATTGAAGATGACCAACTAACCAGTAGTTTTTCGCAAACCCTTTTTACAGATGGAAAATTTGAAAAAGACTGGCTAAGTGAAGTCGCTGCTGGTGTAGGTTTTGGTGTGCGATTAGATATTCAAAGCTTCGTAATTCGTTTAGATCTAGCTTCACCCATACGTATACCTTACCTGGATGAAAAGGAACGGTGGAACGTACCTTTCTTTGGTAATGCAGATAACAATATGACTTTAAACTTTGCTATCGGTTATCCATTTTAAGTAACTAAGCTTGCCTTTTGCAGCTAATTACATAGACTTTAATAATAATTGAATGTCTGGACGCTAGTAGTCGAAACCTTCTATCTTCTTTTATTAATTACCCCACATACGTTGCCACAGTGCCGCCATTAAGCGTTTGGCATCTCTTTTAAACTTTGGTCTTTCTTCGACAAATAAATCATCACCATCAGGTACTAATTTATAACTGAATGCAAATTCAGTTTCATTTTTGTTTAAACTAATGAGTCCGAACCTTAGGTCGTTAAAATACAGTTGCCCCTCTTTTTCGGTAATGGTATACCAGCCTTCCGTTATTTTTATCAGGCGTATTATTTTATCATTATCTGTCCATTTACCTAGCAACTTATGATTTTTGGGGTATGATGCAAATGAAATTGGTTGACTGTCAAAAAAAGAATAATCACCCATCAAATAAGCATCTTCAGTATCAATGTTTGCCATCCACAGTACCGTATTCAATGGTGCCGGACGCGTATTCATTTCACTGTACACAATACCTTGTTCATCGAGCGCATTCTCAAAATTCTTAAAAGCGATACCTTTCAAAACTAAGGTCAACAGTAAATAAGCACTACTAATGACCAGACCCAAGTTTACATATTTTCTACGTTTTACAGCAGTGCGTTTTTGAAACATAGCCAGTATCAAGAAGACAATAAACGGAACCGTATACAAAGGATCAATTACGAAAACACTTTGGAAAGCCAATCGAATTTTGAAAGGCCAAAACAATTGTGTACCCCACGTTGTAAATGCATCTAATAACGGATGCGTAAAAAATCCCCAAAACATTAACCAAGACCACTCTTTCCAAGTAGCTGATTCTTTCTTATTAATCTTCCAAACTAACCACCCGAATAAAGGCGCGAAGAGTACAGAAAAGAAAATGGAGTGACTAAAACCTCTATGCCATTCCGTTGCTGAAACTGTATCTAAAAAGAAGCGGGTTATAACATCTAAATCCGGTATAGTACCTGCAATAGCCCCATAAAGCATTGCTTTGTTCCCAACTTTTCTACCAAGAACGGCTTCACCGACTGCTGCTCCAAGTACTATTTGTGTTAGTGAATCCATATGCCCATCCCCCTAGCCCCCAAAGGGGGAATTAATAAGTGTTATATTATTTTAATAAATTAAAATCAATCAATTACAAGATTTTGTTCAGCAGAAATCAAACTACCATCAGCTCCCATACCTTCAATATAAAAATTGATATTATTCTGTAATGTGTTTAGAATTTTAAAAGTAGCGATACCATTTTCATCAGTCTTTAATTCAGGAACCCAATGTATGGTTCCAAAATTTTCAAATTCATTAGAAAGATATGAAGTGTATTTAGGGGTATAAAATTTCTTAACAGGTTCAAATCCTTCCTTTAATATATACTTAAAAACATTTTCATCTCTACCATACTGGTCATTGTAATCTCTTGGTAACCTTCTGGTGTAAATACGAATTACACCACCAGCGCCTCTTGCTCCTTCACCTGCCCCTGTTTTATCTATTAAAAAACTTTCTATTTCGTTTGTGGGCATTTTATATAGAACGTCAAAGTTTGGTAAACGGGCATTATTTAAATATATAATTGGAACAGGATACATATTAGCCCCAGAAAAGGAAGATGGCGTAATTGAATTAATAAAAACACGACTTATACTACCAAATTGTAGACCCTCCATCACATTATAACCCCTTGATCTAATAATATCGGTAACGAACGGCAAGCTAAATTCTAACCTTTCAGTAACTTCTGTCATTCTACTAGCCAAGTATTTTGGAATTAAAGAGTTCTTGACGACAGTAGTTTTAACCTTATCTTCAACTACAGTTACCTCATTTAGATTTATTGTATTATCAGAAAAAATTAAATCTGGTACTTTTATTTCTTTAGAACTATTTTCGTTTTCAAATGCTATTTTTTCTTTCCAAATAGTATCCATTTCATCGGGGATTGTCCCTAACTTCATATTCAAACCAATATTTGGTTTAGCCAATTTTCCATTCTTAACAATGAGTGTAAAATCTAAGCCCTCACCCTTTATTGGAAAATTCTTCTGAATCAAAAATCTATTCTCTAAAATATCTAAATACCTACTACGACCATCTGGAAAACTAACTAAGAGTTTATCTTCAGATGTAACCCCTTTACTGTAAATGGTTCCTTCTAAATCTATTCCGTTTTCAAATTCATAAAATTGACCTGGAGGTCCTTTAAAAATATCGTTCCAATCATATTTAGACCAACCTTGGGTCATTAACAATAAATCTAATTCATCCTCTTTTTTCTCGGTAACATCTCTAAAATAATATCTAGGGTTTTCAATGAATCCTCTTATATAAGGTTTTAAATATAAAGCGCTATAAATAGAATTTTGATTATTGTTCGAAATTGTTTTTTCTGGCAAAACAGATACACTTAAGTTTTGCATCCCTTTACTGGCATCAAGAAGTTTCACTTGAATACTCAACGAATCTTCTTCAGTAGATAACTTACTAACTTCTAATTGTGAATCTAAAAGATCTGAATTATTAAATACTAATCTCTCTGCTATCGGCTTACCATCTGGATTAAACAGCGTTAAAATATTCATCCCTTTATTAAGTACTTCTTTATTTAAAACCTTCGATACAAATAGTTTGTTCTTGGGGAAAGTAATGGGTATTCTATTTGCATGACCATCTTTATGGATCAACAAATAAAACTGTTGTTCTTTAATTACCGCTTTTGTCGCTGCATTGGTAGTTAAGCTAATAATGAAACGGTCATCATCAACGTTCTTTACACTAAAAGAAATACCTATTGCCGAAGGTTTTTGTATGGTGGTTGTTTGCACACTACCATCGCTAAATTCGATTTTAGCAACATAAGTCGTACCCGCTTTCGGATTAAAATTGAATTTGCCTAAGCCAAAAATTGAAGTGTAGAATCTTGCTACCTGAGTATTATCAGTATCAAATATAGACCCCTCTACGATTCTTACGCCATAACCGTTAATATCTGTTACTTTCACACCCATCACCCCAGGCGCATCTTCAACTAAATTACCGCCTTCTGGTAGAAATTGAATATCATATTCTTTTACAGATTTAGCCTTTTCAATTGACTTCTCATTTAAAATGGTGATTTTCTGAACAAAGGAATCATCTTCTTTAAAATTCTTCATCCAATTTGTGCTTGTACGAAGATAGTATTCACCACTTGCAAGCATTGAATCTACAGCGATACTCCCTTTAAAATAACCATCTCTAGCTTTAAAATGATAGTCATTAAATTTCTTACCATCAACATTATACAACCCCACATGAACCGTAGTAGTTTGACTAAATGGTTTACTATTATGCCTATTATACACATAGCCCTTTAACCATACTTCTTCATTGGCTATATAAGTTGTTTTATTAGTATGAAGAAATACAGACTCTCGTGGTAATTCAAAATATTTTAAGAATTTATCCTTAACGAAATTGTCGCCAATTTCAGTTTGAGCCAAAAGAATATTAGAAAACAGTATGAGGAATAAAAGCGAAATTCTATGCATAAAAAAGACGGAAAATGATTACAACCTTAAATCTAAGAATAAAAAAGTTTTATTCAATAATCCCCATCTTTTTTAAGAGAAAAGAAGCGTTCATATTCTGACAAATTCCGTTTTTAAAGGTATAATCGAAATGCAATTCGTTGTCTATAATTTCTGCGTCGAAATAATGGTTTTTAACTGCATCGTATTCATCGGCAACCTCGCAAAGACTAAGATCATGCGTAGCGATAATTCCGGTAGATTTACTTTTTACCAAACGCTCTACAAACTTTCTTGACCCCAAAGCCTTATCGGTACTATTCGTTCCTTTCAAGATTTCATCTAAAACAATAAAATAGCGATCAGTCTGAATTTCATCTACGATATACCTAAGTCGTTTTAATTCTGAAAAGAAGTACGATTCATCATCTGTCAATGAATCTGTGGTACGCATACTGGTTATTAATTTTATAGGCGAATAACTAACCGATTCTGCGCAAACCGGTAAACCAACATTTGCCATCATTATTTGCAGCGATACCGTTCTTAAAAAAGTACTCTTACCGGCCATATTTGCACCGGTGATTATAAAAAACTGTCCGCCCTCTATGGTAATATCATTCAATATACTTTTTGCAGGGTCTAATAACGGGTGACCAGCATTTTTAGATTTCAATACCACTCCGTCATTTGTAATCGTCGGATATGTAAAATTCGGATGGTTGAAAGCAAAATTTCCTAAACTACTATAAGCGTCAAAAAATGCGATGGTATTAAACCAAACCTCTACACTCTTACCATGAGCCTCAATCCATTTTTCAATGGCCAAGCAGTCCGTTAATGAACGAAGGAAAAATCCGTTCGCAAAAATTAAATACAGTAGATTATTATTGCGATCCAGGTTGCTTAAAAGTGATGCAAATTTCTTTAGAACTTTAGAATTATGCTCGCCATTACTTAAAATGTTTGCCTTTTGTTTTTTTAATAGATCTGATGTAAAATCAGTCGTTTCTATCATTGCCAATAACTGATTGTACTGATCAAAAGTCGATTTCATTTTGGTAGCACTCTGCCCTAAATTGGTCACTTTTTTAGTGAATAACCCGACAATAATCATCCCTAAAACCAACCATGTAATTAACACAGATTCTGGCAGATAATCTAGAAAGTAAGCCACAAAAATAGCCACAGAAATAATTGAAAACACAAGAGGTATAAACTTCATTGCCTTTGGCACAAAAGACTTGTAATTCTTTAACCATTTGGCAATGGTATGTGTAGAAGTTTCTGTCTTAGTCAGTGCCGCCATCGCAGAAAACTCTTGTCGCCAATCAACCTTTTCTCCTATCTCGGTAATAGCTTCTTGTTTTTCTTTAATGCCGCTTATGGAATTCTCTTTATAAATATCAGCTAATAAAAGGCTACCCTCGGCAAGTTTTGTTCTGTTTGAAATTTGATAAAAAGACCCTTCACCAAATAGGTCTATATCTTGACTAAAAAAATGAATGTCATCGGCAAATTCTTTTCCGTTGGGTAGTTTTGAAAAGTCTCTGTTTAATACTTGAAGCTCCACCGCATTGATATCTTTTAAAGCTGCTATTTTGGCTTTTTGGTGTTTAAGATTTGTATATCTGCTTACCAAAAACAAGAATAACGGAATACCCACACACAATACCCCAATAACATATTTTGCACTTACCGATGCAAAATACACAGCTGCGATAGTCCCTAAAAATATAAGTAAGCGAAGTATACTGGAGGTAAACAACTTCTTATTTAGGGCTTCGATTTGCGTTTCAAAACCCTTTACTTTTTGGGCGTAAAATTCTTCTAAATTATTCATGGAAACCAACCTATTATAGAAAAGGTAAAGATAACCTTAGAAAATGATTTCTATAAATGGAAAGCAGATTTAAAACATTCATTTCATTCTATATATTATCTACAACAGCCCCTTCATAAGTGGTATAATTTATTTTCAACAAATTCACCATACGAAGTTCGCTTTTAAGGTCTTCTATAATTCCCATTTTCACTCCCACATCTGCTTTAATAGAAACTGTTGCAACACTTCTTAAATGCTGCGGTATTGACGACAAAGCTTGCAAGGCATAATCGCCGACTTCATCTACGGTAATAAATTTATTATCCATTTGAATTCTGGGCTCATCTCCTAAAGTTAAATTGCCGTCAGCAGTTGGTTTACCTACATAAATTATAATGACTCGGTCTTTCTTGTCCAATTTTTCAGTTTCAGTTGCTGTTGGCAAGGTATTCTCTACTAATAAGTTTTGATTCTTCATAACCGTAACCGTCATAAAGAAAAAGAGAAGTATAAAAACAATATCAGGTAATGATGCTGTTGATACTGGCGGCAAGCTTTTACTAGATCTGTATTTGTTGAATTTTATCATGGTCTTAGTTATTTACGGTTTCTGGTTCTAGAATTTTCTGCGGATAAAGCGCTCTTATAATTTCAAGACGCTCTTTTAATTGCCCTTTTTGGTCTTCACTAATCTCTTCATTGTAATAGTCAGAATAAATGGTTTCATAATGGGTATTGAACAATCGTAAGCTTTCTCTATTACGCAAGTCGTTATAAGCAGCAATTACTTCATTTTGCACAGCCACATAAACCGGATAACCAGAATTTCGTTGTGCCTTTATAGATATGATAGCTTTATCAGGGTTTTCAGAGGAATCTGCCATCCGATCTCCTTTACAATAATTACAATACCCTTCTTCTTGCATTGGTAATCCGCCGTTATCGATAAAGGCGATTACTTTCTCTCTAAGATTTTTAGGATTTATAATATCACCTTCTGCCATTATTAAGTCAGCGTCATTTATGCTGACTTCAAAAAGGTTTCTTTCTTTAATATCAACAATGGCATCATTAACTTCAGGAGGCATTGAGCGGTTAATTCCCGCATCATTTTCTATGGATGTGGTGACCAAGAAAAAGATGAGTAATAAAAAAGCAATATCTGCCATTGACCCGGCATTTACTTCTTGTGGTAATCTGTGGTTTTTCATGAATAGTGGTTTTAAGCACTATTAAGTACTAAAAATTGACCGCTAAAGAAAAGTTAGAATGAGGGAATGGTGGTTTTGAGTGAGGGAATGGGATTATAATCTCAATTAGTTATCGCAATAATAAGAATATTGAAAAACCAAAAACTGTAATAACTGAAAAAACTAGATAGCCATTAAAAGCATATTTCGGATATTTAAGTTTGCTTTCAAATTTCCAATTCCTACGACCAATTAGTTCAACAATCCACCCAATTGTATAAATAATATTTAAAACAAGTCCAATTACTAAGTATACAAGAGGTATAGTAACAAAACAAATATAGAAGCTTAAAAGACCAATAAAATACATTATTATATTATAGGCAATCCTTCTTAATTCCCACCACAATATAATTTCCCACCACTTTCTATCAATACTATTTATTTTCAGAAGGTTCATTTAATCCTCTAAGGTTTTTACCAATCACAAAGCTTCCAACTCCGCCTTCACCTTCTTGGTCAATTTAGAAACCACCAAATCATAAGAATGGTCAATGAGTTCTTTTGTGAGATCTTTAGAAATTTTGTCTAGGTATACGGTGTTCCAATGCTTTTTACTCATGTGCCAGCCCTCTATAATACCATCATGTTCTTCACGTAGTTCTATGGCTTTTTCTGGATCGCATTTTAGGTTAACACGTAAAGGCACTTTTTCTAATCCGCATAAAGCGAACATTTTGCCCATCACTTTAAATACAAGGGTATCCTCATCAAAAGGAAAGGATTCTGTTACTCCTTTTTTTGAAATGCAGTATTCCCTGTATTCTTCGACATTCATGTATTATGAATTTTAGCTTTTGTATTTTCTAAAAATAGAGAAGCATCTTCCCAGTAATATCTAATCTTTAAAAAGGTCTTATCGCCTATATCGTTAGATTCAACCGTTTCCTTAGCTACGCCTCCTATCTTTTCATAATATTTAATTGCAGCTATGTTGGTATTCAACACCCATAGGTAAAAATCATTAGTACTATCTCTTTGCACTATCTCTTTTGCCAATGCAGCCATCAACTTTGTACCAATTCCTTTTCCTTGGGTATTAAGAGCTACATGTAAATTATCTAGTAATGTCCCATATTGGTCATCATAATTAAAATATGCACACATAAAACCCAGAAAATTCCCATCCTCTTCCGCAATTAAAACATATTGATTTAGTGATGGATTCTGAAAGCGATTCTTCCATTCATTCAACCTATTATCAAATGCCAAATTATCCAGAAATTCTGCACTAAAAGACGCGCGATAGTTCTGTTGCCAGCTTACCGAATGTAATTTGGCAATTTTCTCAACATCTGCCTTAGTAGCCTCTCTAAGTCTCATGCTAAAAGATTAGATACCTATAGAATCGTAAACAATGACCTTAGACCATAAGCTTTCCGATTCGGCAATAAACACTTTATGTGGTGCCTCATCTTGGTAAGCTTGTTGAGATTCAGCTGAATCGAAACTTACGATTAATGAGTATGTAAATGAACCATCTACTACATCTCTACTTGCTTTTGGCGGTTTGCCAATAAATTGCGTTTTGGCATATGCCGAGTTATCTAAAAACTTACGTAGAGAAGTTTCAAAAGCAGTTCGGTCTGCTTGATTATCTGGGTTTTTCAACCAGAAAAATACAGTATGGGAAAAGTTAGCATCGAATTCTGTCATTTCGTTATCATTTTGACCAAAAGTTACTGTGGTCATTAGTGTTATTACAAGGATACAAATTACGTTTTTCATTTTTAAATAGTTGTTGTTTGTTGTTATTCTTCTAGTAAGTCAATTTGTTTTTGCGGTATTTTAAGTGCAGAATAGTCTAGTTTCCAGCCGATGGTTTCTACTATTTTTTCCATAATAAGAACTGTCTGCAAGGCTTCTTTTCTTGCTGTCTCCATCAATCCGCTTTCAGGGATTTTTTCTCGAATGTGCGTTTTCGCTTCAGAATTTAATTTGGTAAGATCATCTGGAGCAAAAAAGTTGAAAAATCCGCTTTTAATATCATAGAATTCCAATTCTGGTTCAATACTCAATACTTCTGGCTGCGGAAAATTATCAAGCACAATGATTTTTTTTCCTTCATCGGCATGCATCAAAAGTTTGCTTAGATCATAGCCAATATGGGCTTTTGCTTTTATTACTACTAAAGCCTTCTTTTTACTACTTACCAGACTAAGAAAATCTTTTACATTTTCATATTTGTAGATTTCGGCAAACTCGCCTTCTACAGAGATTAACTTGCAAACACTTTTCATTTTTTCTAACAACACGGTAGACTGGTGCGTTGTTATCTCTTTACTTTTCATGCCTTTAAAAAAGTTAAAAAGCCAGTACATACCAATTGCACCTAAAACCAAACCAAGAATGGTATCAAAAATATTATCCATTATTATTTCCTATTTCTCCTAAATGAGTAAACTTAAACCCTTTATCATATTTAAGTCCGTAGCCAAAGATACGGTCCATGGCTATATGTATAAAAAGAATTGTACCTATTAATTGCATTATGGGCAACATAAAATAGATACCTACAAAGTATAAAAGTATGGCTATACCTCTGTGATGAAAAACGTTATAGCAAACTGCACCTATTTTAGAACCAAGTAAATAACCCAACATTGATATATCTGGGGTCAGTATTAAAACTGGCAACCACCACCATTGATACCCTAATAAGCCAAACATAAAAATACCGAGAACCATTAAGGTCAGTTCCTCTAATTTGAGTAGATTCTTCATAGCTGTTCTATTTTATAAAGTACAGGTCTGCTTGGGCTAGCGTCATTTTCAAAAGGTGCTACCTGCAGGTTTAAAAAATACGAACCATCAACAATTGCATCTGACACATAAATAAACTCTGTGATAGTTGCATCAAGTCGAACATCGCCGTTGAAATTCCAAAATGCTTTGTGTGCCAAAAGCTTACCATCATCTTTTTCTTTGTCGACAGATGGTAGGTCTATCAATAAATGCTCCACACCCAATTCCCTTATAAACACCATAGCATCTTCTAATATATATGGCGGATTGGTGTGTGAATACTGTCTATTCACTTTCGACGTAGTATTAGGTAACGTTCGTATAACTAATGCGGACGGAGTGTGATTACCTATGACATTTTGAAGTTGTTTTTTGGTAATAATTAAATCTCCATTTTCCTCGGATGGAGTAACAGTAATCACCTCAGCCAAAAAGAAAAACTGCTGTAGATTTTGGTTTACAGATTGATGCTCAGCAGATATATGCCCTACACACTCGGTATGCGTACCATGCGAATGCGGGTTGAATGAAATATCATAAAAATTAGTACTTGACCCCGCAGCAATACTCCCTGTAAAATTAGCTTCTCTATGAGGCTCTATAGTTGGGGCCTTAACATACCAAGCGTTTACATTATCGTCTTTATTGGTAATGGGTATAGAAATATCTAAGGGTTTAGATAGGTCAATTTGATACTGGTTAGTATTGTGGGTTATGGTAGTTTTCATTGTATTTAACCTCAATTTACATAGTAGCTTTGAGATAAGAAAATTACAACTTTTTGGGCGGTTATTATTAAAGATTGTAGAGGAGGTGAGTATTCGTGTTTCAAACCTGTTTTTGACACCTAATCAGGAATTAGTAAAATTGAGAAGCTTTCGTGTTTCGAAACTGTTCTCGATACAATTTTTCATTTCCGTTTCTCTTCAATGAAAAATCACTCGAACTGACAGCACGTTTTAATCTAACTCTGACAGTTCTCTATTTCAAATTCAACATAAACAAATCTGCCGCAATACCATCGGCTAAAAACATACCTTTTTTGGTGGTCTTGAGAATGTCTCCATCAACGAAAAGCAAATGTTCTTCTATAAATTTATCGGCTTGCATTAGTGCATATTCTTTGTATTTAGGTCCGAATTCATCAGAAATTCTAGTTAATGAAACTCCCCAAATAGTCCGCAAGCCAGTCATCACGTATTCGTTGTATTTATCGGTCGAAGAAAGTACTTCAACCTCCATAGGTAAAATGTTTTGCTCTATGGATTTAATATACTTCGGATTGTTATTGATATTCCACCCTCGTTGCACACCATCAAATGAATGCGCAGACGGACCAATACCAATATATTTTTTCTGCTGCCAGTAGGCGGAATTATTTTTAGAGTAATACCCAGGCTTCCCAAAATTGGAAATCTCATAGCAATCAAAACCTGCTGCCAATAAAGTCTCGTTCAACAGATTGAAATGCTCCTGTGTTTCTTCATCGGATGCGGGAGTAATCAATCCATCTTCCACAAACTTCGCAAGTGCAGTTTTGGGTTCTACGGTAAGAGCATAACTAGAAATATGCGGAATATTATAACCGAGTGCTTTATCTATATTCTGTTTCCAGCGATCTAAGGTCATATTTGGCATTCCGTAAATCAAGTCAATCGAAATATTATCGAAATGCTGACTCGCCAATTGCAAACACTTTTCTGCTTCCAGAGCATTATGCGCTCTGTTCATCAGCTTTAAATCCTCCTCAAAAAAAGATTGAATACCAATACTTAATCGGTTTATCGGACTAGCTGCCAGTTGCAGAATTTTCTCTTCGGATAAATCATCAGGATTCGCCTCTAAGGTAATTTCCGGAAGGTCTACAACATCATAATGTTCACGAACCTTACTTATCAACTGCTCAATTTCCCCAGTTTTTAAAACAGAAGGTGTACCACCTCCAAAATAAATCGTAGCAACTGTTTCCCCAGAAAACTCCGCCTTGCGCAACTCCAGTTCTTTACACAATGCTTTCAACATCGCCTCTTTCTTCCCCATCGTAGTAGAAAAGTGAAAATCGCAATAGTGGCAAGCCTGCTTACAAAATGGGATGTGGATGTAGATTCCGCTCATGTGTTCAATTAACAGTTAGCAATAATCAGTAAACAATTATTCTTGTTTTTTAATTCTTGTAGATTTAAATATGGCGAACATAATTTTAGAAAGCTAATCAGCTTTTTCAATTAACCCATTCGCAATTGACAATTCAATATATTCTGAATCCTTTAAAAGGTTTAACCAATATTTAGTCTCTAAGCTTTCTTTATAAGCTATTGAAATCTTAGCAGAAAAATCTGCTTTTGATATCGCGCCATTAGCTTCTGCTATATTCGCACCTACAGAAGTTCCTGCTCTCAATAGTTGTTTCGATAGCACATACTCTCTTTTATTCTTCGTTAGTTCTTGATATAATTTAACAATTTGCAAAGCAAAATCATAAGATTTACTCAAAAGAGGATTTTCATTATTCATTGCTAATTAATTATTGTTAATTGGTAATTGTTTAATGTTTATTGAACATTACTTTTTCACTCGTTTCTCATTCTGCTTCACGAAGGCATCCCAACCCGAGTAGCTTTTACCAACTACGTCAATTCTACCTTGGTTATAAAAATGGCATACGGCAGCAGCTAGTCCGTCAGTGCTATCTAAGTTTTTCGGTAGTGTTTTTAGGCCTAACACGCTTTGTAGCATTCTAGCGACTTGTTCTTTACTGGCATTTCCGTTTCCGGTGACCGCCATTTTAATTTTTTTGGGTAAGTATTCCGTAATAGGAATTTGTCGCGATAGTCCCGCTGCCATAGCAACACCTTGTGCACGACCCAACTTTAGCATAGATTGAACGTTCTTACCAAAGAAAGGAGCTTCAATAGCAATTTCGTCTGGATGATAGGTGTCTATAAGTTCTATAGTACGCTCAAAAATGATTTTTAGTTTGGTGTAAGGGTCGCTGTATTTTTGAAGAAGCAATTCGTTCATTTGAATAAACTCCATCTTTTTGCCCACTACTTTTATGAGTCCGAAACCCATAATAGTAGTACCAGGGTCAATACCCAAAATTATTTTCTCGTTCGCCAAAATGCTTAATTTGTATTTAATTGAACCGGAATTCGATATTTGGTATTCACCGGAATTCCTCTTTTTAAAGCGGGTGCAAGTTTAGGAAGATTCTTTAAGCTTTGTGTAATAACACCATCAAATTCTGGCATCTGATTTAATACTAGCTCATTTTTATAAATATCGGCAACTCGTATTTTACCTAGGGTATCAATAACAAAAATCACCTCAACGGTTTCACTTTCTTTATCGGTCAAGGTAAATTCAAAATCATTTAAGGTTTCTTGAAAATGGGAGATTAAGGTTTCTTCAAAGCAAATTTTCTGCTGTTCTTTAGTAACCGCTTCATCACAAGTGTAAAAGAACGGATAAGAATCTACACTGTTCCAATCCATATGGCGCAATTCCTCATCTATAAGCTCTTGCGTTCGTTTTTGTTTCGACTCAAAGAACGAACATGAACTTATAAGTATCATTAAAAGAAAAAACACAACTTGTTTCATTACACCTGTTCTACAAGTGAAATTACGATTTTTTTAAGGAGTTTAATATTTGGCAAAATGGATTTCTTCCTTTAACTCAGAAATACGTTTTTTGGCAGTTTCATAATAGTACGGATGATCATTAGGATAATAGTTTAATTTCTTCTATAGAATTCATACAAAATAGTAAAGCCGAGGAATAAACCTCAGCTTTACAAGCTAAAAACATTTTTATAAATAGAATGCTTACTTTTTAATTTTTATTTCAACTACTCCATTTCTACCTTCTTCACCATATTTATCTATTGCTTTTTGGTCTTTAAGAATAAAAATACTTTCTATAGTATTTGGATCAATAGCTTCCATTTCTAGTTTAGTGATTTTTCTATCATTAACATAGTACATGGGTTCCACTTCACTTTCTTTCGAAATTTCAGAAACCATGTTGACTGTACTACCTTCTTGTAATTTAAAATTAACAGGAATAGAAAAAGGAACATTTACTACTTTACCAGATTGCTTACCAGGAATCATCTTTGGCAACCTTTTAATTATGCGTTCCACCTCATCTTCTAACAACTTATCTGGACCACGCATTTTAATATTTTCAATAGCGCCTTCTGAAGTAATTAAAAACATAGCACTAACTCTACCCTCTATATTCGCATCTCTAGCTGCTTTTGGATAATTAAAATGTTTACCAATATGTTGTTGCATTTTTTCATTAAAGCAAGCACGTTTATCATCTGCATCTTCACAACCAGGAAAAATCGGAACCTCATCAACTACAGCGAAAGGAACATCATCTTCATTCATGTATGTTTTTTCATCTATTATAGAACTATCACTATCATCTAATTTGAATTGAATAGGAATAGAAAAAGGAACATTTACAGCTTTACCAGATTGTTTACCAGAAATCATCTTTGGTAAACTTTTTATGATACGAGCCACTTCATCTTCTAATAGCTTATCCGGACCACGCATTTTAATATTTTCAATAGTACCTTCTGAAGAAATGATGAACATAGTATTTACTCGCCCTTCTATATTAGCATCTTGGGCAGCTTGTGGATAATTAAAATGCATACCAATATGCTGCTGCATTTTTTCATTGAAACAAGCACGTTTATCGGCAGCATCTTCACAGCCGGGAAAAATTGGGACTTCCTCTACTATTGCAAAAGCAACATTGACATTATCCATATCTTCAAATTCTTCTTCGCTTACAATCTCAACACTACGAGACTCAATACTACCCCTTAAATCTTTAATATCGGTCTTTATTAAAAAAACATTTGTGTCATCAGAAAGAATAATATTCGTTAAATAATCAGGTTCATTTTCTAAACTAACTAACAATTCATTGAATTTTTGTAATTCATTTGAACTAAGCTTCGATGTATTATTTACTTTATATTTTAGAAAATCTGATGGATAAGCCCCTAAACTGTTATCATAAAAAGTAATATCCTTTCCGAATGCTTTAACCGATGATTTTAGGTCATTATCTATTAAATTATAAGCTTTTCTTTGACCTATAAAACTATTATATCCATCAGTAGAAGGTGGCTGTAACGTTGCTAACTCAATGTTTTCACCCGGGTTTTCTTTAATATAACCTTTAAATACCTTTTCCATGACTTCATTTTGCAAGACTTTATATAGAAAAAATTCTTGTTTGTTAATTTCTTGGTCAATATCCTCATATTTTTCCGCTAATCCAGAAGTATATAAGTAATTAATATCCAAATTATTCACTTTAATTTCATCCTTTATTTCTGAAATTAAAAGCTCATCATTTTCATTGATTACTTGACTATCAGTTGTGGTCTTATTCATTTTACAACTAGTATATAGCAGCATTCCCAATACCATTGGCACAAGAAGCAAATACTTCAACTGCCAAATTTTTCTTGATTTTGATTTTTGTAACATGATTATTCGTTTTTTGATTAATGATTGTGTAAAAAATTGATTGATGAATGATATATGTTCGGTCTGAAAAACCTGAGCCAATAACTGCTCATAATGATCCGTTTTATGCTCTTTTGATACTTGAGCATCGGCAATAAATTCATGTAATTCTGAAATACGATTTTGATATACGTACACTAACGGATTAAACCAACCTACAATTCTCATAAACTCAAAGAATAACAAGTCGTACGTATGCCTTTGTTTTATATGTACCAATTCATGAGCTATTATGGTATCATGTTTCATCGTCAATACTTTATCTCCAATAAAAATGGATTTAAAGAATGAAAAAGCAATATTGCTATTTGTTATAACAATTTGGGTAAACAAAGGGTAAGAAATCTTTTCGCCACTCTTTCTTAATAGATATAATTGTCTAATTTTTAATACGAATAGCACCATTGCAACAAGCATTCCACCATACAGCACTCCTTCTTGCCAAGTAACATTCCAGCCCGATGACTCTTGAACCTGTACTACTACATCTGTATTTTGTAATCCCCATAAATACTCTGGGTATTGCGCAAAGGTCTGTGGTACTTGCTGTTTAAAAGCTTCTATTTTTACCCAAGGTAAAATCAAAGACAATCCAAAGGTTCCAATTAAATACACCCTATTCCATTGAAAAAAAGTTTCCTTCTTTAGAAAAAAGTCATAAATAACCAAGAATAGAAGTTGAAAGGCGATGCACTCCAAAATATATTGTATCATGGTTTTTCCTTTTTAATTTCATTTAATACCGATTCCAATTCCGACAGGCTCATATCATTCTTCTTCATAAAAAATGACACCATACTTTTAAATGAACCTTGAAAATAGCCGTCTACCAATTTGTTGATGGACTGATTACTGTAATCTGATTTCTTCACCAAAGGGAAATACAAATATCCTTTCCCCAATTGCTCATGATCTACAAAACCCTTGCTTTCTAAAATTCTAACAATAGTAGAAACGGTGTTATAAGCCGGTTTTGGTTCAGGTAATTTTTCAATGATCGATGCTACGTTACATTTCTGTAATTCCCATAACACAATCATTACTTCTTCCTCTGCTTTTGTCAACTGTTTCATTCAACTAATCTTTTAGTTCTACGCTCAAATATAACTAAATATTTAGTTTAAACTAATTTTATAGTTGAAAAAATTACATTTGATAAGTGATCATGTAACAAATGCAACCTATATTAGTCTTATAAGCAACACTTACTATTTACAATGGATATATTTTTATTAGTTCTAGGCTTTATTTTAATGCTTGTGGGCATTTTAGGGAGTTTCTTACCCGTTTTACCCGGACCACCAATTAGTTGGGTCGGTCTTCTTTTACTGTATTCTACAAGCGCCATTACTATGAATTGGACGTTTCTAGGTATTACACTAGCTATAGCTTTAATAGTTTTCGGGTTAGATTACGTCATACCTGCCATAGGCACAAAGAAGTTTGGAGGTACGAAAGCCGGAGTTATCGGAACCACCGTAGGATTGTTGGTTGCCTTAATATTCCCTGTTCTTGGACCATTCGGAATTATTATATGGCCTTTTGTGGGTGCTTTAGTAGGAGAATTGCTCAATAAGGCGGACAAAAAAACCGCTACGAAAGCGGCTTTTGGTTCTTTTTTAGGATTCTTAACAGGCACATTCTTGAAATTTATGGTCGCTATTGTTTATCTAGGACTCTTTATTTCAAAAGCTTGGGAGCATAGTAATGCCCTATTTCCATTTTTCAATTAAAGGAGTAATTACTCCGATATCCATTCGGTTTTAGTTGCAATAGGCTCGCGTTTACCGTCGGTCAATTCGCCATCAAAATTACCCATGTAGAAAAATCCTAAACATTTTTCACCATCGGCTAAGCTTAAAAACTCACCCATGTGTTTTATGAGTCCCGGTGAAGACCAGTACGATCCTATACCCATATCCGTACACTGCAACCACATATTCTGAACTGCCATAGCTACTGCAGCTACTTCTTCCCATTCCGGAATCGATTCATTAGGATCTCTTTGCATGCAAATTGCAATAATTGCGCCCGCCATTTTAGGGTTCTCTTGCAGTTTCTTAATCTTCATTGCCTTTGGCTTAGGGTCAAGCTCTTCATATTTTTTAGATAAGAAAGCTCCTAGCCTACCTTTTGCTTCCCCCTGAATCACCTTAAATCGCCATGGTTCTGTACACTTATGGTTAGGTGCCCAATTCGCAGCTTCTAATACTTTCTCTATATCTGCCTTCGCAATTGGTGTATCATTATATTGCACCGGAAACACCGAGCGTCTCTTTTTAATTATATCTAATATCATAAATTTCGTTGTTCGTTGTTCGCTGCGCGCATAGCGCAATTCGCAGCAAGCTCTATTCTCTATTCTCTCTTTTCTCTTCTCTCTTTTCTAAATCAAAGTAAAATTAAGATTTGAAAAGCGCATTCTATGTTAGATAAGTATTAAAACTTATCCTCTAACAGCAACTCCATACAATTCTTAAGAACAGGGTTGGTATGTTCCTTTTTCCAAATAACCGATAATTCGGCTCTTTGGGGAATATCCTTTAGCTCCACAAACTTCACCCGCATTTGAAATCCGTTTTGCAATGATGTAGGCACAATGGCAATACCCATATGATTTTCTACTAACTTAAAAATGGTATGTGCATGCACAGATTTATGTGAGATTTTGGGTGCAAAACCAGCATCTTGACAAATACTCATGATCGTTTCATAATACAGCGGACTATATGCCTGACTGAATAAAATAAAATCTTCTTTAGCAAATCGCTCCATTCCGTCAAACTCCCTTGTCAGCATCGGGTATCTTTCTGGTAACACCAATGAGAAAGTATCGGTAAAGACCGTTTTCATTTCTAAGGTACTCGGCACTCTAGATACCCGAACGAATCCCATATCCAACTGATCATTTAATACCGCATCTACTTGGGCAAAATTTGATAGTTCTTCTAAAGATGTTTTTACCTTCGGATATTTCTCTTTTATTCCCAATAACAATTCCGGAATCACCTGCTGCATAGCCGAACCTAAAAATCCGATTCGCAATTCGCCGCTACTACCATCGCCCACCAACTTTAATTGTCGTTCTACTTTTTCAAGATGATTAAAAATGTATTCAACCTCTGTTTTTAAATAGTGACCTGCAGGTGTTAAGGCAACTTTTTTCTTGTTTCTTTCAAATAATTGGGTCCCTAGAATCTCTTCCATTTGCTTCACCTGCCTACTGAGTCCCGGTTGGGAAATAAACAATTTTTCCGCAGCTTTTCTAAAGTGTAGTTCTTGCGCTACCGCTAGGAAATAGGTAAGGTGACGCAATTCTATTTGATTACTCATAATTATCGATTAATGACAAAATTGATATTACCAAGTATCAAAAATAGGTATTAATTTTAATAAAAATATTGAATAAGCAAGGCTATGGGCAAACAGACGTTTAAATTGGGTGAAGATTGGCTTACCGCCGGGAAAGCAATGCAAATTGTTCATGGTGAATATTCTACCATACTCTCTGAAGCTACAGAACATAAAATAACCGCAAGCTGGAAAATTGTACAGAACATTGTAGATAAAGGTCACCCAGTATATGGCATAAATACAGGTTTTGGACCATTATGTACCACCAAGATTTCTAAGTCAGAAACCAATATTTTACAGACCAACATACTTCAAAGTCACAGTGTGGGTGTTGGGGAACCTATAGTAAAAGACATTGCAAAGTTGATGCTGATTCTGAAAGCGCAATCGCTGGCAAAAGGCTATTCGGGCATTGCCTTGAATACGTTAAATAGAATTATTTGGCATATAGAAAACGATGCAATTCCTGTAGTTCCCTCACAAGGTTCTGTTGGTGCATCTGGAGATTTGGCGCCGCTTTCACATTTATTCCTACCACTTATTGGTTTAGGCAAGGTAGAATACAAGAATGAAACCATAACTACTGAAACCCTTTTCAAAAAAACAGGATTAGCACCAATCGCTTTAGGTCCGAAAGAAGGGCTGGCATTGATAAACGGCACGCAATTTATAGCGGCACATGCTGTAAAAGTGGTAGCTCAATTACATTCTATTTTAGCTCAGGCAGATGTAATTGGCGCTATGATGATAGAAGGTCTGCAAGGTTCTGTAAAACCCTTTTACAATGAACTTCATGCACTGCGCCCATTTAAAGGAAACGTGCATGTGGCAAAACGAGTTAAAAAATTATTGAAGGGTTCTGAAATTATGGAAGCCCACGTAGATTGCGAAAAAGTACAAGACCCCTACTCCATTCGTTGTATTCCACAAGTTCATGGAGCTTCAAGAACTGCATGGTTACATTTAAAAGAATTATTAGAAGTCGAGTTAAATTCGGTTACCGATAATCCGGTAATTATAAATGAAGAACTGACTATAAGTGGTGGTAATTTTCACGGTCAACCTTTGGCAATGGCACTAGATTATGCTTGTTTAGCGGCATCTGAAATAGGAAATATATCTGACCGTCGCATTTATTTATCCTTAGAAGGTAATAGTCCCGGTGTACCAAAACTACTCATGAACGATACGGGAATTAATTCCGGGTACATGATTTTACAATACACTACCGCAGCATTGGCAAGTGAGAATAAGGGACTTTGCTTTCCGTCTAGCGCAGATAGTATTCCTACATCCTTGGGTCAAGAAGACCATGTAAGTATGGGGTCTATTGGTGGTAGAAAAGCATTACAGGTAATTGGTAATGTTGAGAAGATATTGGCAATTGAATTACTGACCGCTGCCCAAGCTTTTGAATTTAGAAAGCCGTTGAAATCGGGCATTTATTTAGACGAGGTACATAATGCCGTACGCGAGCAAGTGCCTTTTGCTAGTAAAGACCGTGTATTCTCTGATGACATTGAAAAGGGCATTACCATGATTAAAGATCAGACCATACTAAAAGTTATAGACCGCGTACAAGCAGAACATAACATATCTTTAAAGACAAAACACTCAGAAGAGTTCGAAAACTACTAATCTAATGACAAAAAGAACACTTATAGGTCCGTTTGTACAGATCATACCCATGACGGGAATAAAGCTTAAAGGTGCAATTTCTGATAATGAGCTAGCTATTATTGCTGAAGGCGGAATTGTTATAGAAAACAAGGCAATAGTTGCCACAGGCGATTTTGAAGATTTAAAATTAAAATATCCAGAAGCAGAGATTCATGTATTGAAAGGAAATCATATTTGTCTTCCTGGCTTTATAGATGCTCATACCCATATATGTTTTGGTGGCTCTCGCGCCCAAGATTACGCCATGAGAAATGCGGGCAAATCATACTTAGAAATCGCAAATGCAGGAGGTGGTATTTGGGATACGGTTACCCAAACCAGAAAATCGTCTATAGAAGAATTGACCAAAAGCACTATTAAAAGAGCTAATCGTCATCTTAAAAACGGAACAACTACCCTAGAGGTTAAAAGTGGCTACGGATTAACAGTAGATGAAGAATTAAAAATGCTTCGCGCAGTTAAAGAGGCTAATGCAAAGGCATTGCCAGAATTGATTTCTACGTGCCTTGCAGCGCATATGTTACCAAAAGATTTTGAAGGAACAGAAAAGGAGTATTTAAAAATGATAAGTGAGGAACTGTTCCCGATTCTTAAGGAAGAAAATCTAACGCATCGGGTTGATGCCTTTATTGAGCAAAGCGCTTTTTCAGCGGATGAGATTCAGGCATATTTTTCAAAAGCCAGCGAAATTAATTTTGATATTACCGTGCACGCAGACCAATTTTCTGCAGGTGGCAGTAAAGTAGCAGTTGATTTTAATGCGATTAGTGCAGACCATTTAGAGGCAAGCGGAGATACAGAAATAGCATTATTAGCACAAAGTGATACCATTTCTGTTGCACTACCCGGAGCTTCAATAGGTTTAGGATGCGATTTTACTCCAGCACGTAAATTATTGGATGCAGGTGCGGCACTTGCAATCGCAAGTGATCACAACCCTGGATCTGCACCAATGGGAGATTTACTGACCCAAGCCAGTATTCTGGGAACATTTGAAAAATTGACTAATGCCGAGGTTCTAGCAGGAATTACCTTCAGAGCAGCAGCAGCTTTGAAATTGGAGGACCGTGGAAAATTGGAAGCCGGACTTTTAGCTGACCTGGCCGTATTTCACTCCGATAATTATCAAGATATATTATACAATCAAGGGAATTTAAAACCTTGTATGATTTGGAAAAATGGGGAGTTGGTTTTTGATAGGCATAAAGCTCCCTAGCCCCCAAAGGGGGAACTCCTAAAAAGTACTAATTCTATAGTTCAAAACATAAAAGATGGATTTTAAAGCACAAATACAGATTGGTATACCGACAGAACTTCCTCCAAAAAAGGAGCGTTCTTCAGCGGTTAGTCACGCACCAAACCGAAAGCAAATACTTTCTAGAGAAGAGAAGCAATTGGCGATTAGAAATGCGTTGCGTTATTTTCCGGCGGACTGGCATGCGGTATTGGCTACTGAATTTGCTGAAGAGTTACAGACCTACGGCAGAATCTACATGTATCGCTTTCAACCCACTTATGATATGCATGCTCGTGCTATTTCAGCTTACCCGGCACAAACGAGTCACGCTGCGGCAATCATGCTAATGATTCAGAATAATCTGGATCCTGCCGTTGCACAGCATCCACAAGAACTCATTACCTACGGTGGTATCGGTGCTGTATTTCAGAATTGGGCACAGTACCTATTGACCATGCAGTATCTGTCAGAAATGACCAACGAGCAGACCTTACATATCTATTCTGGTCACCCTATGGGATTATTTCCGTCATCAAAAGAAGCACCTAGAGTTGTGGTTACTAACGGAATGATGATTCCGAACTATTCCAAACAAGACGATTGGGAAAAATACAATGCGCTTGGCGTAACCCAATATGGACAAATGACTGCGGGTTCTTATATGTACATTGGTCCGCAAGGCATTGTTCATGGCACAGCGATTACAGTTATGAATGCTTTTAGAAAGGTGTTGAAGGCGGATGAAAATCCCAATGGAAAAATATTCTTAACTGCCGGATTAGGCGGAATGAGCGGTGCACAACCAAAAGCCGGTAACATTGCCGGATGCATTACCATTTGCGCAGAAGTGAATCCACTTGCAGCAAAGAAAAGACATGAGCAAGGTTGGGTAGATGAACTTATTGATGATTTAGATATTTTAGTTTCAAGAACAAAGGAAGCAAAATCTAAAAACGAAGTCGTATCTCTTGCTTTTATTGGCAATGTGGTCGATGTATGGGAACGCTTCTTTAAGGAGGCTATATTCATTCACCTCGGTTCTGACCAAACCTCATTACACAACCCGTGGGCCGGTGGTTATTATCCTGCCGGATCAACTTTTGAGGAATCCAACAAAATGATGAATCAAAATCCTGACGCCTTTAAAACGAAAGTTCAAGAATCGCTTCGTAGACATGCAGAAGCAATTAATCAGCATACAAAAAAAGGAACCTATTTCTTTGATTATGGCAATGCCTTTTTATTGGAAGCCTCAAGAGCAGGTGCCGATGTAATGGCAGAAAACAAAATAGACTTTAAGTATCCGTCGTATGTGCAAGACATTTTAGGTCCCATGTGTTTCGATTACGGATTTGGACCATTTCGTTGGGTATGCTCCTCTGGTAAAATAGAAGATTTAAGAAAGACCGATGCTATTGCATTTCGTGTACTAGAAGAAATTAAAAAAGATGCTCCGTCAGAAATTCAGCAGCAACTATCAGATAATATCAAATGGATAGCTGAAGCTGAACAAAATAAATTGGTCGTAGGTTCAAAGGCCAGAATTTTATATGCCGATGCAGAGGGTAGGGCAAAAATAGCACTAGCTTTCAACGAAGCCATTGAAAATGGAGAATTAAGCGCACCAATAATTCTGGGTCGTGATCACCATGATGTAAGTGGTACTGATTCGCCTTACCGAGAAACAAGTAACATTTATGACGGTAGTAAATTTACTGCAGACATGGCCATACATAATGTCATTGGCGACAGTTTTAGAGGTGCTACTTGGGTTTCAATACACAACGGTGGCGGAGTTGGCTGGGGAGAGGTCACCAATGGCGGATTCGGAATGGTTCTAGACGGATCGAAAGATGCAGAGCGAAAGCTAAGAAATATGCTCTTTTATGATGTAAACAACGGAATTGCAAGACGTAGCTGGGCTAGAAATAAAGAGGCAATGTTTGCCTTACAACGTGAAATGGACAGAACAAAAACATTAAAAGTTACCATGCCATCTTTAGTCGAAGAAAAACATTTAAAAGATTTATTCTAAAAATGTAAGATTAAGACTACTTTATCGTTTTAATAAAACGACGGATTCAAAATCGTAATATTTATTTGAATTAAATGATATGTCAAATTACAAATTAGCGAATAGGGATAATTGGAAAGGACGTGCTTCTAACCAACAGCTCTATCTGCACGAAAAAATATCATTTTCTAGTATTCAAGACCCTTTACCTGTTACGAACAATAAAACAATAGCTTTATTGGGCTATAGTAGTGACGAAGGTGTTAGACGAAATTTTGGCAGAGTTGGTGCAGCATTAGGACCAGACGAAATTCGTAAGCAATTAGCGAAAATGCCAAATCATTTAAAAGATAATACCCGATTAATAGATTTTGGAAATTTAGAATGTAAAAATCAAGATTTAGAAGAGCAACAAATCGAATTTACAAAGGCTGTAAGCCATTTAATTAAAAATAGGGCAACACCAATACTAATTGGAGGTAGTCATGATTTGGCATACGCTCACTACAATGGTTTACTAGAACATGTAAAAACTAAAGAAAAAATAGGAATTATTAATTTTGATGCCCATTTTGATTTAAGGGCAAATACGAAAGAAAACAATTCTGGCACACCGTTTTACCAAATTGCCACAGATCATCAAGACAAAGGTCAGGTCATTAAATATATGGCTTTAGGCATACGAAAAGATGCAAATACAAAGGATTTATTCGAATTTGCCGAGGCGCATCAAGTCAACTACCTTTTTCAGAAGTATTTTAATATGAACTACCTTGAACATGTTCAGTTAAGGCTCATTCAATTTCTAGAAGATGTAGATTATGTGTATACTACAATAGACTTAGACGGTTTTTCATCCGCTTTTGCACCAGGTGTAAGTGCCCCTTCGCCCATGGGCTTTTCTCCAGATATTGTATTAGAAAGTCTAAAACTAATCATCGATTCTGGAAAATTAGTAGGATTTGATGTAGTAGAACTAAACCCCAAGTATGATATTGATGACCAAACAGCAAAATTAGCCGCATCATTGGTTCATTACGTTATTCATAACCTATAGGATAAAAACAAAAAAAGCCTCCCTTAATGGAAAGCCTTTCATTGGGTTCTATCGATTAAATTCGATAAACACAATTGCCTCAAATCTCTTTGAGACACAACACAACGCCGTAAAGGTAGTAAGAGTTTTTTAATTAAAAAACGGTCTGTTCATTTCTTGTAACAAGTATAGCCTTTTTGAATATTACTGCGACTCTTGAGCTTTAAACATCTTATAGATATGTTGCTTTTCTTTTAGCGTAAATTGCTTCTCTTCAAACCAGTCATGAATTCTTATTTTTTCATTTTCTATTTGGGCATTTCTAATTGCTTTTAAAGAAACAATATGCCAATGCGACCCCTTATTTCTATTCACAGAATAGCCAACATCTTCTATAATGTAAGATTGTTTGGGTCTGTTAATAAGTCGTACTCCATTTTTTAAAACTGCAAGAGTTTCGGTAAGTCGAACAACTTCAGAAAAAGAATATCTAGCAAAATCGTTGAAACCGTTCTGCTCTACATTATATAATTTGTCTCCAATTTTAAGGGTATCCATAGCTTGAAAAAGCTACAAATTTAAAAGGCCGAGTCAGTAAATGAAATTAAAATTGGGTATAGTTATTCACAAAATAAATGGATAAAAAATCTTGGGAAATACATATTATGCCATTCCCTTCATGGTCAACAAAGTAGTTGCCCAAACAATTAAAGAAGATAAAAATATACCAATGGTATTTGCCAAAAAGGCTTTCTTTCTTTCTATCTTAAAAAGGTAACTGGCAATACTACCAGCGTAAACACCAGTACCTGGCACAGGTAACATTACGAAAAATATGAGTCCGAAAAAGCCATACTTCTTGATCTGGTCTCCAGAGCCTGACTTTGCTCTTCTGGCCACAAACAATGCATTCCTTTTATAAAAATGCCATCTCAGCAAATACCTATTGACTGTATTTAAGAAAAACATCATGATAGGAAATACCATAACATTAGCTAAAAAACAAACTACAAATACAACGTAAATATTTACCCCTTGAAGAAGACCATAGGGTATACCAACTTTAGCCTCTCCTAGTGGGGAGATACTCCAAAGTGCAGCAATAAGAATATCTTTCAACAATGCCGTTTTTTTAAGGGAATGCAAAACTACGTTGATCTCGAAAAATTTTATGCCATTTAAATCATAAATGTTGCCAATTAGTCAATTATACAGGTGAATGTCAGTAAAACACAGCGCATACGCTTTTAGAATAATAATATTAGAAGATTCTGCAGCATTCGCATACCCCCAAGACCATTATTATTTGGTATTTTTAATAGCATCAACACCAAATTTCAACGCTTACCATCATGACAAAAAATAATTCTAGAAGGTCGTTTATAAAACAAGCTTCACTTACCTCAGCAGCTTTAAGCACTACGCCGTTTCTACTTGCGGCACCAAAACACCAAACTGAACTACTACAAAGAGCTTATTCCTTTCAAAAGTTCGGGGTTAATGACCAAATTAATATAGCCCTCATAGGCACGGGTATTCAAGGCATTTATGATACACAGGCAGCTTTACAAGTTGACGGTATAAAAATAGTAGCGGCATGTGACTTGTATACGGGCAGACTTGATAGAGCTAAAGAGCTTTGGGGACAAAATATTTTTGTAACAAGAGATTACCGAGAAATTTTAAATAGAAAAGATATTGATGCCGTACTAATTGCGACACCGGATCATTGGCACCAAACGATAACCGTAGCCGCATTAAAAGCTGGCAAGCATGTGTATTGCGAAAAACCTATGGTTCAAAATTTCAATGAAGGTCAAGAGATTATTAAAGCCCAAAAAGATTCTGGGAAAATTTGTCAAATAGGAAGTCAAGGTATGTCATCGTTAGGTAATGAAAAAGCAAAAGAGCTGTATGAAGATGGTGCTATTGGTGATATTGTAATGTTAGATATGTATAATGATCGGTATTCTGCGGAAGGAGCTTGGCAATATCCAATACCTACCGACGCCAATTTTAAAACCATTGATTTTGAAACCTTTTTGGGGAGTGCACCAAAAGTCCCATTTGATAACAATCGATTTTTTAGATGGCGAAACTACCAAGATTATGGCACCGGTGTTGCCGGCGATTTATTCGTTCATGCATTCTCAACCTTAAACTATGTAATAAATTCAGACGGACCGAACAGAGCTTTAGCAACTGGCGGACTCCGTTATTGGAAAGATGGTAGAGATGTACCCGATGTTTCCATTTCATTGTACGATTACCCAAAAACGGAAACACACGCACCGTTTAATGCCGCTTTTCGCATCAACTTCATCGCAGGTAGTGGCGGTGGTGGCGGATTTAAATTGATTGGTACAGAAGGCGAAATGGAAATAGGTCAGAATTCGGTAACCATAAATCGTTCTAAACTTGGCATGGAACCAAGCGGATATTCTATGATATCTTTTACAGAAGATATGCAAGCTAAAATTAGAAAAGAATATGCTGCTAAAGAATTAAATACTAGAGCAAGTAGCTTAGCTACAGGTACAACTACTTGGAAAGCGCAACGAAATTATAAAGGAGCCCATTATGATCATTTCTTTAATTTCTTTACGAGTATAAGAACTAACGGAAAGATAATACAAGACCCAAAATTCGGGTTAAGAGCGGCAGGTGCGGCATTATTAGCAAATGAAAGTTATTCAAGAAAACAACCGGTAGACTGGGATCCGACCGAAATGAAATTACTATAATTAATCTTCTTCTACTTCTACGAATTGAATATGACGTTCCAAATTCTCTTCAATTGATATAAAAGATTCTATACCACGTATACCTGAAATACTCAGAATTTCATCTTGATACACTTGTTTGTAATGAAAGCTATCTCTAGCATGCATTTTTATGAAGACATCGTATTTTCCGGTTACGTGGTGTATTTTTACTACCTCTTCAATTTCGTTCAACCTCGACATAACTTTTTTAAAAAGACTTATTTCACTTAAGAAGATTCCTAAGAAAATGGTCATTTTCCAGCCCATTTTAGCATAATCTAAACTTAGGGTCGCTCCAGTAATTAAACCCATTTCTCTCATTTTTCGCATTCGCATGTGTACGGTACCAGGGGAAACAATCAGTTTCTTGGCTACATCTGTATAGGGGGTCTGCGCATTTTCTGCTAAAATGTTTAAAATACTGAAATCAACTTGGTCTAATTTGTTCCTCATCTGTCCTGTTGGTTTAAATGACTATTTCAATAAATTTTGAATTATTATTGAACAATTGTAGGGATTTAACCCTTTTTAACAAATTTAATTTATACTTATCTAATATTTAGTATTAATATAGCAATAAAACAGCCAATAATTGAGGTATTGTTTATTTTCCTCTGATCAAATTATCAATAGCATAAAAAGCACATTTCTGGGCAATAATATCAGATTACTACATTTTTAATTTCAAATAACTAAAAAATTGAATTATTGATAAATTATATTAAAAAAACTGCCAATAATTCAGAATATACCTCTTCAACACCTTCATAATCAACACCTCAGAAATAAGAGCTGTTTTTAATTTACTTGAACAATGTATAATATTGTATAAGTCAATTAATCACCTAATAACATGATTTTTGACTCGTAAAGTATCCGGAACTTTTCTTTTACGCATAATGTATTTCCCCCAGTAGTTTTCCTGCTAACCCCAGGATTGCTTATTAGGTAGATACACCATTGAGCAACAACTAAACTCACATGATTATGAAGAAAATTCTAACATTATCCTTCTTGCTACTATGTACCGTATTCGTAGCACAAGCACAGGAAATTACAATTAACGGTAAAGTGTCTGACACACAAGGACCCTTGCCCGGCGTTAACGTTATGGTCAAAGGAACAACTAAAGGTGTCATTACAGATTTTGATGGACTTTACTCCATTACGGCATCAAGTGATGCCATACTTGTGTATTCTTTTATAGGTTATGCCAAAATAGAAATACCCGTAAATAGTAAAACAACGATTAATGCTATTCTTGAAGAATCCGCACAACAATTGACAGAGACCGTGGTAGTGGGATCAAGAGGGCAAGCAAGAACAAAATTACAGACTGCATCTCCGGTAGATGTTATAAGCGTAAGTAAAGAGGCCATTAACATGCCACAATTGGATGTTGGTCAATTACTTGTTGCTTCTGCACCATCGTTTACGGCTGTTAGATCGCAGGGGGGTGACCTTAGTGCTTCGGTTACACCGCCTTCTTTAAGAGGTTTGGGTCCCAATCAGTTATTGGTTCTAGTAAATGGCAAAAGACGCCATAGTGGAGCACAATTAATAAGTTCGGCAACAGGTGGATCTGCAAATTCAGTTGATATGGATTTCATTTCTTTAGATGCTATAGAGCGTGTGGAAGTTTTACGGGACGGTGCCTCAGCACAATATGGTTCTGACGCTATTGCAGGGGTAATCAATATAGTTACCAGAAAAGGTACGGACAAATTCACTGCAAACTACACTGCCGGGTTTTATACCAATTCCAATCCAGATATTAGTGATTCCAATATTAGCCAATCTGACCAAGATTTGCTTAACGATACAGACGGAGCAGATGGTATAACACATCAACTTGGAATCAATTACGGAACCTCTTTTGAAAACGGAGGATATCTAAACGTTGCAGGAACTTATCGTCAAAATGAAGCAGCAATTCGCCCAAACATTAGCGGCGCTACACCTTATGGAGACTCTTATCTAAATAATGAAAGAACAGATGCACAGGGTAACCCTATAATAACCAATCCTGAATTATTGGCCGCACAAACTGCCGGAGATGCTGCTCTTGCCGCAGAATTACAGACAGATGCAGGACTACTTGCTGCACGTGGCCTTACTGCGAGAGACATATCAACCTTTGCAGGTTTATCACCAAGTGTACTGGGCGTAGTTTCTTATGATCTAGAAATACCACTTTCTGAAATGTCTGAAAGCAGCTTTTATTCCTTTGGTGATTTTGGGTATAAAGCAGGTCAGCTATTTGGATGTTTTTATAGAAGATCAGCACAAACCGATCGTTTCAATTATGACCTGTATCCTAACGGTTTTAGACCACAAATGACCAATGATCAAACCAATTTGGCTTTTACAGGTGGTATTAAAGGAAAAGTAGGTGAATGGGATTTTGATTTTAGCAACACCTTTGGCACCAACACTCAAAGACTTGGACAATTTAATACGTTTAACGCAAGTTTACAATCTGCTTCACCAACAGAAATAGATTTGGGTACGCACAAATTTACACAGAATACAACCAACTTTGACCTTTCTAGATACTACCCAGATTTCTTATCTGGTCTTAACATAGCTATTGGAGGAGAATTTAGAATTGAGAACTATATTATAGAAAGAGGACAAGAAGAAAGTTACGCTGCAGGCGATGCAGGTGTTATCACCGCAACAGAAGACAATCAACAACTTATTGGACCAGATGGTTTTCCTTTAGAAGGTTTGGACGGCAGTCCGATTGTTGATGCTAATGGAGATGCACTTGTACTACCTTATGGTGGTGTCAGCTCCTACCCTGTTCTACAATACAGTCCTAATTGTCAATGTTTTAGAGGTTTTGCACCTGAGAACGAGGCAAATGAGTTTCGCTCGGTTACAGGACTTTATCTAGACCTGGAATTGGATGTTACAGACAAATGGTTTGTAAGTGGTGCGTTACGTACAGAACAATACTCAGATTTTGGCGGAGTTTTTACCGGCAAATTTGCTACTCGTTATTCTATTACAGATAATTTATCAGTTAGAGGATCAATCAGTAATGGCTTTAGAGCACCATCATTACAAGAATTGAATTACTCACATACGTTTACCTTTTTTGTTGATCTAGAACCGTTTGACGGAACACTATATCCAAATAGTAGTCAGGTCGCAAAAACTATTGGTATTCAACAGTTACAGGAAGAAAGATCCACTAACATAGGTTTAGGAATCACTGCAAAACTTTTTAACAAGTTAGACCTTAGTATCGATGCCTTTCAAATCGATATTAAAGACCGCTTGTTCAGTACTGGTAACTTCAGTGCAGGTGACGCCCCAGCTTTAGAACCACTTATAGGTGCTGGTTTGGCAAGTTTTAGAATTAACGGTGGTGATATCAGCACAAAAGGTATAGAAATAGTAGCTAACTATAGTGAAAGAGTTGGCGAAGGAATGTTGAATTTAAACGTATCCGGATTGCTATCAAACAGAACTTTTGAAGGTGCAAACGTTCCTGATTTGAATACGGTTTTGACGGATCAAGAACTTGAAGACCTTTATATTGACCGTGCTGTAATAGGTGCCTATGAGCAAGGTGTTCCAAACACACAATTTATTGCTTCTGCAACATATAGCATAGGAAAATGGTCTGGAATGCTTAGAGGTAACTATTTTGGGGAAATCGCCAGAATAGATGATGGTATTGGCACCTTGACCGATGCTAACTTTCCAAATGTTGGGGAACAGGGTTTTTCCGATCAAACATTTTCGGCTCAGGTTACCTCTGATTTAGGGATTACATATAAGGCTTCTGAGAACCTGGCCTTTACCCTAACCGGACAAAATATTTTCAATAATTATCCCGATTTATATCGATCAGAAGAAAGAGGTTTTTACCTATACGGTAATGCACAACAAGGATCTCTAGGGGCTTTTTATTCAGTAAGGGCTACACTAAGCTTCTAATTGATGTTTAACATTAAAAATTAAGAAAATGATAAAGACATATATAAAAAAGTTAAGTGTATTAACTGTAATCTTAATAACATTCGGGTCGTGCGATTTAGAACGGCTAGATTCAGCTCAAGAGGCAGCCGAAGGTGGTGGAACCTTAGACACTTTTACCGCCTATACCATAGATTCTACAGACCCAATGGGATCCAATGTTTTTGGAAGAATCGTATTCTGGAAGACCGATTTAGAGCAAACATTGGTACAAATTTCAATGTACAATACCATAGAGGACACCTTTCACCCAGCAGTGATTATTGATGGAGCCGTTGGCGTTGGCACTTCGGTTTTAACAACGTTAGATGATGTAGACGGAACTACTGGAGAACTTTCTGAAAACAAGTTCTTTCTAATTACGGACACATCGTTCTACGACAGTTTAGAAACACTTGACGCACATGTTAGCATTGCATTGAGCACAGTCGATGACACTGTTGTTGCCGAAGGAAATATAGGTGCCAATGCTACGCCGGTAGATTCAAACTAGAAATTTTTTAACTTAAATATAGCACAGTATGAAAACAAATGTAAACAGAAGAGATTGGCTTAAAAAAGGCGTTCTTACCGCAGCTGGTGTAATGGCAGCACCGTATTTGACCTATGGCGCTTTCCCGTCGCAACCAATATCGGTAGATGCAAAAGGAAACATCCCTTACACTCCGTTTTTTAAAGAGTATTTACCACATGCGCCTCAGGCACCGGTAGAACTTTTGGCAAAACTGAATGCCAACGAAAATCCGATTGGACCATCGCCTATGGCAATAGCTGCAATGCAAAAGTATGCTGTTGGAGGAAATCGTTACGCTTGGAAAGAACTATACGCATTAATGGATAAAATAGCTGCATATGAAGGTGTAAAACCCGAATCAATAATGATGGGTCCTGGCTCATCTGATTTATTGGAAAAAACAGCTATGGTTTTTTTCAAAGAAGGTGGCAATATCATCTCAGCAGATCCAGCGTATATGTCTCTGATCAAAGTTGCAGAGGCAACTGGGGCAACTTGGAAACCAATTAAACTAAAAGACGATTGGTCTCACGATTTGGCTGGTATGGAAGCAGCTATTGATTCTGATACGAAATTAATTTATATCTGTAACCCGAACAATCCAACCGGTAGCATAACCGAACATAATGAACTTTTAGATTTCTGTTCACGAGTTTCTGAAAAAGTACCTGTATTTATTGATGAGGCCTATTTAGGGTTTTTAGGCGAAGGCTTGAAAAAAAGTATGGTTTCGTTAATCAACGAAGGTAAGAATGTAATGATCGCACGTACGTTCTCAAAAATACAGGGAATGGCCGGTCTACGCGTAGGTTATGTAGTCGCCCAACCTGAAACTCTAGAAATTATTCAGAGTGTAACACGAGGTGGTATGGGCATAACCCTACCATCGGTTCATGCAGCAATGGCGAGTATGGACGACACTGCTTTTTCTGAAAAAACTATTATTTTAAACAAGGAGTGTAGAGAGTACGTATATAAGAACTTGAAAAGAATGGGGTATGATTATGTTCCATCTTCTACAAGTTTTATCATTTTCCCGATTGAAATGGACGGTAAACCTTTCTTAGAAAAAATGACCGCAGAAGGTGTTGGCGTAAGAGCTTTTGAAATTTATGGTAAAAACTGGTGCCGAGTAAGCATGGGTACTATGGATGAGATGAAGTTGTTTACAGCTGCCCTTGAAAAAGTGCTAGTTTAAGTTTGAATTAGTCCGGGAGTTGGAAGATTGGATAATTGCCTTGACACAAAAATCCTGAATTCAACTCCTACGGACTATTCATAATTCAACTAACTACTCAAACCAAAACACTCAAAAAATGAATTTTGCATTACAAAAAACCCTCGAATTAATACTAATTATAGGTCTTGGTGTACTGCTACAAAAGAAGGTAGCTAAGCAAGATTTAAAAGGTGTTAAAGTCCTTATATTAAGTGTGGCGTTACCAGCGACCATATTCGTGGCACTTTTAAAAATAGAACTTAACGGAACCTTATTGGTTTTTCCGTTAGCTGCCTTAACTTTTAATCTTTTGATGTTATTAGCTACCAAATACTTTTTGGCAGCCTCTTTACATAAAGAAGAAAAAAGTAAAAAACGGACCTTGATGATGCTTTTACCATCTACTGCACCTGGTCTTTCTTGCTTTCCATTTATTGTAGCTTACTTAGGTGATGATACCTTAGCATTGGCTGCACTTGCAGATATTGGAAATAAAATATTTGTTCTGATACTTCTATACATGCTCGCCATGCATTGGTATCGAAAAAACGCTGTTGTAGAAAAACAAGAATCTTCTTCAGCCAAATTAAAAGGACTGTTCATTTCTTTAATAAATGAGCCTATAAACATCGTTATCGTAGTAGGCTTACTAATGTTAGGCTTCGGTTTGGACCTTTCATCTTTACCTACATTCTTTCAAAACACCGCTTTAAGCATTAAAGATTTAATGACACCGTTAGTACTATTATTTATTGGCATGGCGGTTAGAATAAATAAAGGAGAGTTTAAACTGATAATTTCTATGCTGTTTCGTAGAATGGGACTTGCATTTTTATTGAGCGGTCTTTTTGCATATACCATACCCGCGTTAACTCCGGCTATGATTTTACTATTAGTGGTATTCCCACAAAGTGCATGTAGCTTTTGGCCATTTGCCCACATGAGTGCCATACAATCAATGGAAGAGAAAGATAAACAACCAAACCCAACTTTTGATGTTAACTTCGGATTAAACATATTAGCATGTTCACTACCATTCTCAACGCTACTAATTATAGGAATATTTTCATTTAGCGATTACTTTATTAATCCGATAACGTTGCTTGGCTTAGGTACCATTATTTTAGCGATATCCTTTGCTCCGGACATTTTTAAAACAACCAGTTTCAGAGCAGATAGAGAGCGCAAAATTGCACGAAAAAAATTAAAAAAGAAATCTAAAATGACCATTGCGAAAGGTAATTATGAAGACGAAAAAACTTTGAACGAAGCCAAAGCCAGCTAAGACTTAATAGGTTTCTTTCATCCAATTATAAGGAGTTCTTTTCATCCAAAGGCCTCGAGTAAAATCAGGAAAATCTTGAGGCTCACCGTTATTCGCAATAGAAAGTTCAGAAAGTGGTGTTACCGCACTCCACGCCGCAGCATCATAAGCATCTAAAGGCGGTGCAATATTCTGCTTTGCTGATTCTACAAATGAATTCAATACAAAAAAGTCCATTCCGCCATGACCGGCATTTAAGGCATATTCTCCGTACTTTTTCCAAAGTGGATGATCATATTTATCTAACCAAGGCTGAGCTTCATCCCATTGATGTGGTTCAGATTTTCCTTCCACATATATTCGACTACCGTCTACTTCCCAGAGTCCGTTAGCACCTTGCGTACGAAACCCTAAAGAATAAGGTCTTGGCAAATTACAATCGTGTGTAATGATAATAGTTTCTCCGTTTGCAGTATCAATCGTAGAGGTAATAACATCACCCTGTTTAAACTTTACTTTTGCATTCGGGTGTTGCTCACCACCTTCCTTCACTATATAATTATGCAACCCAATACCTTTTGATGCATGCGAAGTCATTGACATAAAACGATTACCACGGTTAACATCTGCCATTACTGCAATAGGTCCCAGTCCATGAGTTGGGTATACATCTGCATTACGTTTTACCGAATGCTCGGTACGCCATTTAGACTCTGATATTCCTTTCTCACCAAACTCCACCCCTTTTCCATAAGCCGTTTTACCATCATTGAATTTTACATGTCGCAAATCATGCTGATAGCCACATCTGTAATGTACCATTTCGCCAAATATATTTTGCTTTACCATATTCAGCACCGCCAAAACATCTCTACGATAATTCACATTTTCTAAAATCATCATATGCGTACCTGTACGCTCATGGGTATTTACCAAATCCCAACATTCTTCTAAAGTATTAGAAGCAGATACTTCTACGCCGGCATATTTACCGGCTTCCATAGCATCGACAGTCATACGGGTATGCCATAACCAAGGTGTAGCAATAATTACAGCATCAACATCTGGCAACGCTAAAAGGTTCTTATAATCTAATTCATTTGCTCCAAATACTTTTGGGGTTTTACACTTAGCATCGGCAATGTGCTTTTTAGCAATAGTTATTCTATCAGCATCAACATCACAAATAGCGGTAACATTCACATCTTTTCTAAGCAACAAATTCTGTAAGTGGTTGGTACCTCTCAGGCCTACACCTATTAAACCGACATTAAGTTTATCGGCAGCACTAAAACTATTATGGGCAAAACCAGGTACTGCAAATAATCCCATACTAGCTATTGATGTATTCTTTATAAAATTTCTTCTTGATGCCATGCGATGTGAATTTTATGAACTCTGAATTTATAAAAACTTACCGACCCATATTAACTTATCATCAATTATAATGAGGTTACCACCGATAATTTGTACGAATTTTAATCACATTCGCTACTTTTGCGCTGTAAATACAGAAAATTATGACATTACTTTTAATGGCTGCCGGTAGCGGTAGTAGATATGGAAAGCTTAAACAATTTGATGATTTAGGTCCTAATGGCGAGTTTTTAATGGAGTTTGCCATTTACGACGCCATCCAGAATAATTTTGAGCAAATTGTAGTTATTACCAAAAAAGAGAACGTTTCTTTTTTAGAAGAGCACCTTTCTAAAAGAATACCTAGTACTATAAAATTAAACGTTCTTGCCCAAGAACTTACAGATTTACCTGACGGAGTTACATTCACTGGTGAGCGCAAAAAACCATGGGGTACGGCACATGCAGTTTGGACCGCAAGAAACGTAATCGACGGACCATTTGTGGTTCTTAACGCTGATGATTTTTACGGACAATCTGCGTATAAGAAAGCAGCTGATTTTATGAAATCTAATGATGAAGCTTATGCTCTTTTAGGATACACTTTAAAAGACACTTTATCTGAACACGGTTCTGTTTCTAGAGGTGTTTGTGAAGTAAACGGAGATAATTTAGTTTCTGTTCAAGAACGTTTAAAATTGGTTCAAAAAGAGAACAACATTATTGATGAAGATACCAACCTAGAATTTACTGGTAATGAACAAGCTAGTATGAATTTTTGGGTATGTAGACCTTCTATCTTTGATAAAATAGAATCTGAATTCAGAATTTTCTTGAAAGACGACGACCGTATTGCTAACAGCGAATTATACATTCCTTTAATGATACAGGAAATGCTTCAAGCAAAAGAGATTGAAGTAAAATGTATACCTTCTGGTGGAGACTGGTTTGGTGTTACGTATGCAAGTGATAAAGAAAAAGCAATGAACAGTTTAAAAGAAAAGTCTGAATCAGGTAAATACCCTGCTCCCATTTGGAAATAAACTTTTCAATATTATTTTAAAACCCATTAGATATCTATTTAATGGGTTTTTTTATGTTCAAAAATGACCTAAACTAAAAAGAGTCCGATCTTAACAGACCGGACTCTTTTACGAGAACACTATATGAAAATGAAAAAATTTTAATTCGTTTTTGATTACACTGTAAATGTACAGGTAAGGTTAAATATTAGAAACAAATTGATGTCAACTACTCATTTTTTGTTGTCAGATGGTCTATTTTTGTTGTGAACTCAATTTATAGCTATGAAAATTAGAATAAAAGGTGATTCCGTTAGGTTTCGACTAACCCAATCAGAAGTTAAATCGCTTTCTACAAACGGCGAGATTTACGACAGTACCAATTTTGGAAGTCAAGTATTCAGTTACGGAGTTATTCTAAAAAGTAATGCCGATCAATTACATATTAGCTTTGAGAATAATCGAGTTATTTTAGAAATGCCAGAAGCTGTAGGTAAAGTATGGTTTGAAAATGAAATTATTACCTATGACCATACCATGAAGACAGCGTACGGAAACGTACTTTACTTACTTTTAGAAAAAGATTTCACTTGCCTAGATAACACAATTGAAGACCAGTCTGACAATTACCCAAACCCAAAGTTGAGTTAAAATCAAGTATATTTTATAAATTTCAGGACAGTTTTAATGAATTTGAGTACACTCGTTACTATAACAATTACTAAGTTTATAGTATGGATGCAAAAACCGAACGCAACGTTTCATTTAGAGGCTCAGAAGAATTTTTAGATATTGAATTAAAAGACCCCATTACGCATGCCGCAGGGTATCTCGGTGTTCGTGAAGCTTTAAAACATACTTTTAAAGAAATGGGCGTTCTTAGATCCATGCGAACGTTGCTTAGCATGAATCAGAAAGACGGTTTCGATTGCCCTAGTTGCGCATGGCCTGATCCAGAACATCCTTCACCCGTAGCCGAATATTGCGAAAATGGCGCAAAAGCTCTAGGCGATGAAGCTACCACAGAAAAAATCGGAGCCAGTTTCTTTCAAAAGAACTCGGTTGAAGAATTGTCTCAATTAACCGACTACGAACTAAACAAATTTGGTCGTTTAGTAGAACCATTGATTTTAAAACCTGGCAGTGTTCATTATGAACCTATCTCTTGGCAAGCTGCTTTTGATTTAATTGCATCAGAATTAAAAAAATTAAATAATCCAGACGAGGCTATTTTCTACACCTCTGGTAGGTCTAGTAACGAGGCAGCCTTTTTATACGGAATGTTTGCACGTGCTTTAGGCACTAATAATTTACCCGACTGCTCTAATATGTGCCATGAAAGTAGTGGTGTTGCATTAGGCGAAACTCTAGGTATTGGTAAAGGATCTACCACTTTAGAAGATCTTTATGAAGCTGAGGTGATTTTAATTGCCGGTCAAAATCCAGGTACCAACCATCCAAGAATGTTATCTGCATTAGAAAAATGCAAACAGAATGGCGGTAAGGTGATTAGTATTAATCCGCTTGAAGAATCTGGATTGGTAAATTTTAAAAATCCGCAACATCTTGGCGGATGGATCGGTGGCGGTGAAGATATGGCAGATATTCATTTGCCGGTCAATATCAACCAAGACATCCCGTTGGTAAAATTAATTCTTAAGAAATTAGTTGCTTTAGATGAACAATCAAAAGATGTATTTGACCACGCCTTTATCGAAAAATATACTGAGGGATTTGAGTCTTTAATTGCTGATCTTAAGAATTATTCATCCGAAGAACTATTAGCACAAACTGGCGTATCCGAAGAAAAAATTAATGAAACTGTAGCGTTATTAGCGAGCAAATCTAAAATTATAGTGTGTTGGGCTATGGGGCTTACACAACATAAAAACGGCGTAGAGAATATAAGGGAATTTATAAACCTTCTTTTATTAAAAGGTGCCATAGGCAAACCTAATGCCGGTACATGCCCGGTACGCGGGCATAGTAATGTACAAGGTGACCGTAGTGTTGGTATTCAGCATTTTGTTGATAAGGCAATGAACGAACGTATTAAAGAATATTTAGGTTTTACCCCACCAGAGCATGAAGGTGTAGATGTGGTAGGTACGTTGAAAGCTATGTATGAAGGCAAGGCTAAAGTATTTATGTCTTTAGGCGGTAACTTTTTAATGGCTGCTTCTGACACTGAATATACAGCTAAGGGTATTCAAAATTGTAATCTTACGGTTCAAGTTAGTACGAAACTAAATCGCACACATTTAATTACTGGCAAAACAGCACTTATTCTCCCTACTATTGGCAGATCCGAAAAAGATATGAAAAATGGCAAGCCCCGCCATTTTACGGTAGAAAACAGTATGGGACGCGTAAAACGTTCTAAAGGAATTTTAAAACCTGCTGCGGACACCATAATGAGCGAACCAGAGATTATCGCAAATATGGGACATGCATATTTTGGAGACAGCCATTCTATGAACTGGAAATTGTTGGGTAATGATTATGAATTGATCAGAACACAAATAGATCAAGTAGCCAAGGGTTTCAGCAAAACAGAAGAACGTTCTGTAGGCGCAGGTTACTATTTACCAAACAATGTACGTGAGTTAGATTTTAGCATGCTACCAAACGGAAAAGCACAGTTTTCAGTCAATAAATTACCCGAGCACAAATTGGCAAAAGATGAGTACATGTTAATGACCATACGCTCGCATGATCAATTCAATACCACCATTTATGGTCTTGATGATCGTTATAGAGGTGTCTATAATGCAAGACGTGTTATTTTCATGAATATTAATGATATGAAAGCCATCGGACTCAAAAAACTAGATGTAGTCGATATCACCAGTACTTATGATGAAACTATTCGAGTTGCCCATAACTTTAAGGTAGTACCTTACAATATTCCATCAGGCAATTTGGCATCTTATTTTCCAGAAACCAATGTATTAGTGCCTTACAACCATTTTGCAGACAGAAGCAAAACACCAATAAGCAAATCTGTTAAGGTGAGATTGGTAAAGAAATAGTTAACCAATATCGCATTAAAATTCAAATACTTAACAATGTGGTAACTCAAAAATAAGTTAGCAGTAACGCATCTATTCTCATATTTTTTGAAACTTTACGGTCATATGTTTCAGTACATGAAATCTATTGAATTGACCGTTTTCTCAAATGCCCTTCTTGCAAATAATACCAAGTTGGAGGTCAATCTACCCCTAATTAATATTTCAAAATCTTCAGGTAAAAACCTCCAATCATTTTATGAAAAAAAGACCAGTTGACATTGTGGTCATTTCTGATGTTCATTTAGGAACATATGGCTGCCACGCTAAAGAGCTTTTAAAATACATGAAATCTATAAAGCCAAAAGAAGTCATTCTTAATGGTGATATTATAGATATTTGGCAATTTAGCAAGCGTTATTTTCCAAAATCTCACATGAAGGTAATTAAGCTTTTATTAGAGTGGGTAGCCAAAGGTGTACCTGTACATTATATTACAGGTAACCATGATGAATTGTTGCGTAAATTTTCCGGCAATAGTATGGGGTCATTAAGTATTGTCAATAAAATGGTGATTCCGCTTGAAGATAAAAAAGCATGGATTTTTCATGGTGATGTTTTTGATGTCACCATGCAACATAGTAAATGGGTTGCCAAGCTTGGTGCAAAGGGGTACGACTCTTTAATTCTACTAAATAGAGGTATTAACTTCGCTAGCAAGAAAATAGGCAGAGGTCCCATTTCTATGTCGAAAAAGATAAAGAACAGTGTAAAATCTGCCGTTAAGTTTATAAATGATTTTGAGCAGATTGCTGCCGATATCGCTATTGAAAATGGATATGACTATGTGATATGCGGACATATTCACCAACCAGAAATTCGTAAAATAAAAACGGATAAAGGCGAGGTTACCTATTTAAATTCAGGAGACTGGATCGAGAATTTAACCGCACTAGAATACCATAAGGGCAAGTGGAAATTGTATTCATATTTAGAAGACCAACTTACTATAGACCATCAAGAAGATAGTAAAGAAGAAACCTTTGTCCTAGAAAAGGCAGAACTTTTCGAAAGCCTATTACAAGAGTTTAGAATTTGTGGAATGACCCAACAAACCAAATGAAAGTATTATACGCAATACAAGGTACTGGCAACGGACATTTAAGTAGAGCACGAGATGTTATCCCTGCGCTTTTAAAACACAACATTTCGTTAGATATTTTGGTAAGCGGCATACAAGCCGATATTAAGTTGCCCTACCCTATTAAATATCAATTAAAAGGGCTAAGTTTCATCTTCGGAAAAAAAGGAGGTGTGGATGTCTGGAAAACCTATTACAAAGCCAACTCCATTCGTTTACAGAAAGAAATTAAAAGCATACCTGTAGAAGAATACGACCTCATCATAAATGATTTTGAACCGGTAACAGCATGGGCATGTAAGTTAAAAAACAAGCCTTGTTATAGTTTTAGTCACCAAGCGGCAGTTTTATCCAATTTGGCTCCTAAGCCTAAGAAGAAAGACAGAATGGGCAAATGGATTTTGAATAACTACGCACCTACAAGCCATCAATTCGGACTTCATTTTAAACCGTACGAAGCAAACGTATATACACCTATAATTAGAAGCGATATTCGTACTGGTACAGTTTCAAAAGGTGAACATTATACGGTGTATTTACCCTCGTATAGTGATGAAAAATTATTGCGCTTTTTAAGCAAGATGAAAAGCACAAAATGGGAGGTGTTTTCGAAACACAATACCTATGAATATTTTAGCAATAACATTCATATAAAACCCATTACCAATGAAGCCTTTGTAAAAAGTATGGCATCAAGTAAAGGTGTCTTATGTGGAGCCGGTTTTGAAACTCCTGCAGAAAGTCTTTTCATGCAAAAAAAATTACTGGTCATACCCATGAAAGGGCAATACGAGCAGCAATGTAATGCCGCTGCACTTTCAGAAATGGGAGTTCCGGTAATTAAATCGCTCAAAAAAAAGCACTTAGCTAAACTGAAACATTGGTTAGATACGGATACTATTGTACCCGTAAATTACCCAGATATTACAGATGAAATCGTTTCAAAACTTCTGGAAGCATCTCTAGTCATTCGCTAAAAAAGCCCAATTCAATTGAAAGAACAAAAAGAGCCCTTTTTGAATGCATCAGACTTTGGTGACGATTTTACATGGGGCGTATCGACTGCAGCATATCAAATTGAAGGTGGTCATGACGCAGACGGGAAAGGTCGCTCCATTTGGGACAAATTTACCGACAACCCGAAAATGATTCATAACGGAGATCAAGCAAATGTCACTTGCGACTTTTATAATAAGTACAAAGAAGATATTCTTTTAATGAAGTCCATGAATATTGATAATTACCGCTTCTCAATATCATGGACCAGAATTTTACCTTATGGCGTCGGAACCATAAATGCCGCGGGTGTAGATTTCTATAATAAGGTAATAGACTTTTGTCTAGAAAACGAAATTACCCCTTGGGTGACATTATATCATTGGGATCTACCTCAGATACTAGAAAATAAAGGAGGATGGACAAATAGGGAAATCACAACCTGGTTTTCAGAATTTACACAAGTGTGTGCTGATGCTTTTGGCGACCGAGTTAAACATTGGATGGTCTTGAACGAGCCCATGGTATTTACAGGAGCTGGATATTTTTTAGGTGTGCATGCACCAGGTAAAAAAGGACTAAAGAATTTTCTACCTGCCGCACACCACGCAGTTCTATGTCAGGCAGCAGGCGGTCGAATACTTAGAAAATTAGTGCCCGATGCTCAAATAGGCACTACATTTTCATGCTCACAAATTACCCCGTATAGACAGAATAGGCGAGATCAAAAAACTGCGATAATGGTCGATGCTTTGCTTAATCGTTTATTTATAGAACCAGCTCTTGGGTTGGGCTACCCTACAAAAGAAGCCCCAGTATTAAAAAAATTGCAGCCTTACATTCAACCGACCGATATGGAAAATTGCATATTCGATTTTGATTTTATCGGAATACAAAACTATACTCGAGAAAAAGTAAAGTACAGTCTTTTGGTACCCTACATAAGAGCTAAGATTGTAAAAGCTAGCAAACGAAATGTAGAAACTACGTTGATGGATTGGGAGGTGTACCCACCTAGCATATACAATATGATCAAGAAATTCGGAGCGTATACTCAGATAAAAAAAATAATCATTACCGAAAATGGCGCTGCTTTTGAAGACACTATTGAAGGAGAGATTATATCTGACAAAGACCGATTAAATTTTCTACAACGCTATTTGAGTGAAGTGCTAAAAGCGAAACAAGAAGGCTTAAATATACACGGATATTTCGTTTGGACCTTTACAGATAACTTTGAATGGGCAGAAGGTTATCATCCAAGATTCGGATTGGTACATATCGATTTTAAAACACTAAAAAGAACAGTCAAAGAATCTGGAAAATGGTTTTCTAAATTCCTGTCGAGCTAAAATAAAGGCATAAAAAAGCCGATGCTCCCATCGGCTTAAGCTTTTATCCAAAAAACATGCACACATCTTACACGCACTGTTCAAAGGTATAAGTACGTTCTTTATTCTATGTTAAGGCAATTATACCAAACCGTTACATTATTGAAAAGCTGGCATTCCTGTAATATCTGCACCAGTAATTAGCAAATGAATATCATGAGTGCCTTCATATGTAATAACACTTTCTAAGTTCATCATGTGGCGCATAATGCTATATTCACCAGTAATACCCATACCGCCTAATACCTGTCTTGCTTCACGAGCTATCTTTATAGCCATCTCAACATTGTTTCTTTTCGCCATTGATATTTGAGCAGTAGTCGCTTTACCTTGATTTTTCAATTGTCCCAACCTGAATGCCAATAATTGCGCCTTGGTGATTTCGGTAATCATTTCTGCTAATTTCTTTTGTTGCAATTGTGTTGCTGCAATAGGCTTACCGAATTGCACACGTTCTTTTGCATATCTTAATGCGGTATCATAACAATCCATCGCTGCACCGATTGCACCCCAAGCAATACCGAATCTTGCAGAATCTAAACATCCTAGTGGTGCTCCTAATCCAGATTTATTTGGCAAAAGATTTTCTTTCGGAACTTTTACGTTATCAAAAATCAATTCTCCTGTTGCCGATGCTCTTAAAGACCATTTGTTATGTGTTTCTGGTGTGGTAAAACCTTCCATTCCACGTTCCACGATTAAACCGTGAATACGACCTTGTTCATTCTTTGCCCATACTACGGCAATATCACAGAAAGGTGAATTTGATATCCAAAGTTTAGCACCGTTCAAAAGATAATGATCACCCATATCTTTATACTTGCTCTCCATACCACTAGGGTTAGAACCATGGTTAGGCTCGGTTAACCCGAAAGAACCCATCCATTCACCAGATGCTAATTTTGGTAAGTATTTTTTACGTTGCTCTTCAGTACCGTATGTAAAAATAGGATACATCACCAAAGAAGATTGTACCGATGCTGTAGAACGGACACCACTATCTCCCCTCTCAATTTCTTGCATGATGAGTCCGTAACTGATCTGATCAAGACCAGCACCACCGTATTCCTCAGGAATATATGGACCAAAAGCACCTATTTCGGCAAGACCTTTTATGATTTGCTTTGGAAATTCTGCCTTTTGAGCATATTCTTCAATTATTGGAGATACATCTCGCTTCACCCATTGGCGTGCGGCATCACGAACTAATAAATGTTCTTCAGAAAGTAAATCATCTAAATTGTAGTAATCTGGTGCTTCAAATAAATCTGGTCTCATAACAATGCTTTTATCAAAGATAAATAAAGGAATATAACATTATGCAAGACTAAAGTTACATTTTTAAATAAAACGCTTTAGTCAGGTCCACATAATCAGCAGTATAGACATGCCTATCTGTTTCAATGACCAACTCGGTAGTATTACATTCTTGCTCTACTCTAGCGAACGCCAATAACACACGTTTTATTTCTGCGCTCGGGTTCCCTTTCACATGAAGACATTCTTTTGGAAACAGACCTAAGTCTGCCGCCATATGCACAAATGCCTCTTTTTCCTTAAAAGGAATAATGGTAGCGAACTGTCCGTTTTCTGTTAACAATTTCGAAACTCCATCGAGAAGCTCGTTAAAAGGGAGAAACTCATTTTGTCGTGCTTGATCCCGCTGCAGATTACCTGAAGTTACGGTTTCAGCATAAAAAGGTGGGTTACACACAATCAGTTCATATTGATCTTCAATTTCATCGACGAATTCATCTAAACCGGCATGATAGCAATATAATCGATCTCCCCATGGCGATAATTCAAAATTCTCAACACATTGCTCATAGGTATCTGCATCAATTTCTATGGCATCCATGACTTCGGCAAAGCATCTTTGCGCTAACATTAAAGAAACAACACCTGTACCAGCGCCGATATCAAGAATAGATTCTGGCTTATTTTCGACATTTGCCCAAGCACCTAAAAGAACTCCGTCCGTACCAATTTTCATGGCACAGCGATCTTGGTTGACACTGAACTGTTTAAATTTAAAAGGTTCGCTCACAGTAAAAATCCTAATCCGTTAAATCATTTAATATTCTACTTTTTGCATCTGACAAATAGCTTCTACCAATAGTATATCTAATACCGCCAATTTCAACACTATTACCTTCAACAACACTAACCTTATCTACCGCAATGGTGTACGATCTATGAATTCTAAGAAAATTATCACCAGGTAGTTCATCTGTAAAACTACTCAGCGTACTATGAATGATATATTTTGCGGTCGGGGTAATGATTCTGATATAATCTTTTAGACTTTCTATCACCATAATCTCTTCAAGATATATTTTCTGAAGTTTCTTTTTATCGACCTTAACGAAAATTGATGGTTTCTCATCTTTATCTGAAGAACCATTGCCTAATCCTCTCTTTAAACCAATTACACGATCTACAGATTTAAAAAAGCGAGGTAATGAAATAGGCTTTACCAAATAATCTATGGCCTCAAGTTCAAAGCTCTTCAATGCATGCTCTTCATGTGCCGTTGTCATAATAACAAATGGTTTTTTATGTAGGGTACTCAAAAATTCCAATCCGTCAAGAAAGGGCATATTAATATCCAAGAACATAATATCAACTTGGTTGTCCCTTAAAAAAGTAGATGCATCCAGTGCGTTTGAAAAGGTGCCTTCTAATTGCAATTCTTTAACTCTCTCTATATAATTTTTAAGCACATTTACTGCTAACGGTTCATCATCTACAACTATCACTTTCAAAATCATATCACCTTAAGCTTTAAAAAAACATTGAACATTTTATTCTCTTCGAATATCCGCAAATCATAATCACTTTTACCATAGCCTAACTCTAAACGCTTTTTTACATTAGATAGACCTATACCACCTCTTTTTACCGGATAAACATACTCTTTATTGACATTAGGTATAGAATTCGACACTTTAAAATCCATAAAACCATCTTCAACCTTTACATCAATTTTTATTTTCATTTCCCCAATATTCTTACTTGCCCCATGCTTAAAGCAATTTTCTATAAGAGGAATAAGTAACATGGGCGGTATTTTACAATTAACAAGGTCACCAGAAATATTCATATCGATCTTCAAAGAGTCATCGAACCTAATGCGTTCCAAATCTATGTAATTTCTAATACAATTAATTTCGCTGGTTAAATCTTGTCGTTGCTTTTTTGTTGCATATAATAAATAACGCATCAGCTCAGACAATTTTAAAATAACTTCTGGTGCCTGGTCAGATTTTTCTAGCGTTAAAGAATAGATGTTATTTAAAGTATTAAAAAAGAAATGCGGAGAAACCTGAGAACGTAAAAAACGAAGTTCAGTTTTTAATTGTCTCTTTTCTAAATCGTGTAGTTTAGTACTTTCTCTAAGCCAATCGACAGTTAACTTAATAGCGGTAAAAAATGATATTACATATACTTCACCAATCATAGTTTGTACTGCATAGCCAACTGTAAGTGTGTCTATAACTTCATTTGCTTCTGGCATAACATCTGTACTCACCAAATAATAAGTAAGGTTGTACTTAAATAAAAGCATAACTACCAAAGCCAAAAATATATACACGGTATACTGCACGTATTTTTTGGTATATATGAACTTTGGCATTAAATAATAGGCATTTAAATACGCCAAAAACATATGTATAGGAAAGCCTATTAAATTGGTACGTAAAGAAAGTAGAAAATCGTTGTGAATAAAACTCCACCGAAAAGTATTAAAAACGAAGTAGACCGACCAAAACAAAACATGGTGCCAGAGTTTAATTTCACTGGTACCAAAGAATTTAGGCATACTTAAAAACTTCCGTAATCTAATATCCATAGGCTAAATACACTTCTGTTTTATAACTTAATTTGACGTTGAGCATCAATCTTTAGTTGTTAGGCTAAAATTATTCAGATTAACCAATATTTTAAAAATATTTCACGTGACTGTTTAGATTACGTAAATAGTAATCATTGCTAAAAATACTGAAAAACAACAATAGCATAATCCCATTTATTAAAATGAGATTAGTAGCCAAATCGTATCGACTTGTAATATTAAATTCAACCAAAGGGTAGAACAAATTAAAGTAAAAGGATTGACTTACCTAACATCATTCAACTCTAAGTGTTGTATTAACTGGAGAAATGGATATTAGCAAAAAATAATCCCCACATTAAAAATAACGTTATGGCAATCATCAATAAAAATTCAATGAAGTCAAAAAAAGCAGTTGCCCTGCTATTGTTTTTACTGTACCTAGGTGCCATATCAATGGCAGCTCAAAAAACACCGCGTACTTACGAAGCGCAGAATACCGAAGAAAATATTACGATAGATGGCAAAATGGATGAACATTCATGGCAAAAAACATCTTGGTCTAGCTCATTTATAGATATTGAAGGCGTTAAAAAACCAACTTATGAAACAAAGTTTAAAATGCTATGGGACGATACGAACATCTACTTTTTTGCTGAATTGAAGGAACCACATGTTTGGGGAACTTTAAAAGAAAAGGACACTATAATATTTTACAATAATGATTTTGAAATCTTTCTTGACCCAGACGGTGACACGCATAATTACTACGAATTTGAAATGAATGCCTTAAATACAATTTGGGATCTTTACCTATCTAAACCCTATAGAAACAACGGTCATATAACTGATGGATGGGATTTTAAAGGAATACAAACAGCAGTACAGGTAAACGGCACCTTAAACAATGCTTCTGATATTGATGAAGGTTGGTCTATAGAAATCGCAATACCATGGTCGTTCAACACTGCACCCGGCGGAAAACCTCATGTACCAGGAAATGAGTATTGGAGAATAAATTTTTCGAGAGTGAATTGGGATTACGATTTGCAAAATGGCAAGTATTCTCGAAAAAAAGACAGTGCAGGTAAATATCTACCAGAATACAACTGGGTATGGTCAACACAAGAAGTCATAAATATGCACGAACCAGAACGATGGGGTTATGTTTATTTTAATAAAGACTCAAATAAAGCTGAATTTACAATACCGGAAGATGACCATATTAAGTGGTATATGTATGAGCTTTACAGAGGTATTTTTAGCGGAAACGAAAAAGCATGGACTTCCAAAAATGAAGTACTACAAACAGCACCCAAACTAATAAAAGGTAAACCGGTTATCGCTCAATTGGAAAAAAATAATTTCGGCTTTGACCTTTGGGTAAAAAGTCCCTTCACAAATAACAAACTAATCATACATACCGACGGAAAATTTGAAACCCACCATGATAAAAACAACTAAATTTTTACCTTTTCTGGCCCTATTTATATTCACTCTGAATATTTCATGTGAAACAAAAAAAGAAACAGGATTTACAACCACCAGCGAAAACGCTGAAGTTGAAAAGGAGCCTTTTAAATTTTGGACATGGATTACTGCTGAAAAAACCAGAACCGATGCCTCATTTGACGAGGAATTTAAAAAGTATGGCGATAACGGATTAGATGCAATTTTAATTAACACGTACGGAGACCCAGAACTATTAGCTAGACTAGTACCAATAGCCAAAAAACACAATTTAGAAGTTCATGCGTGGATGTTTACCATGAATCGCCCTGGTGATAAAGTCGCAGAACAACACCCAGAATGGTATGCGGTAAGTAGAGATGGCAAATCTTGCTTTGACGAACCACCATATGTAGGTTATTACAAATGGCTTTGCCCTACCAGAAAAGAATCTCGCGAACATATTCTAGGCTTAATAGAAGGGTTGGCAAAAGTAGAAGGTGTAGCTAGTTTTCATTTAGATTATATAAGATACTCAGACATCTTTTTACCTATTGGGTTGCTACCTAAATATGACTTAAAGCAAGAAACTGAACTACCAGAATATGACTTTTGCTATTGCGATGTATGTACGGCTGAGTTCGAAAAAGAACATCACAAAAATCCGAATGACTTCACAAACCCAGCGATTGATATGGAATGGAAAAATTTCAGATTAAATAAGGTAAAGGCTATTGTAGACGAAGCCTATAAAATTACACACGAAAACGGAAAAATATTGACTGCAGCAGTATTTCCTTATCCAGAAATGGCAGACCATATGGTACGTCAAAGATGGGATAAATGGAAAGTAGATGCTGTATTACCAATGATTTATAATGTCTTCTACAATGAAGAAATTGATTGGATCGGGTACGCCACCAAACAAGGGGTTGAAGATTTAAAAGGTAGAAATACGGAATTACATACTGGTATTTATGTGCCAGAAATGACTGTTAATCAGTTAAAAGAAGCTATAAATCAAGCAAAAAGCAACGGTGCAAACGGAGTATCTTTCTTTGATGGACCTGCAATTACTGAAGAACAATGGCAGGTAATAAAGGCTTCACAAAAACCTTGATTTTTGTTTAATTTTTTAAATTTTACTTTTTGTTAACACGTTGTTAAGCTTTTCACAATAGTTATTTGTCGAAATTTTTCATCATTCAACAAATTATAGCTCACCTTAATCCCTTATTAAATACAACTAACTTAACTCAATCATTTATGAACAAAAAATTCTTAAGTTTTTTGACTGTTATTTTACTGCTTTTTTTCCAAGGAGTAACAGGTCAGACTAAAAGCGTATCAGGTATTGTCACAGACGATACAGGATCACCTTTGCCAGGTGTAAACGTTGTTGAAAAAGGCACATCTAACGGTACTTCTACCGATTTTGATGGAAATTACGTTATTAGCGTTGATGCAAATGCAACATTGGTATTCTCTTCTTTAGGGTATAAGTCTAAAGAAGTTAGCGTCAATGGTAAATCTACCATAAATACTTCTATTTCCGAAGATGCAAGCGAACTAGATGAAGTAGTGGTAACTGCTTTAGGTATTCGTAAAGAAACTAAAGCATTAGGCTATTCTTTAACCGAGGTTGGTGGAGAAGAAATTGCAACTATTAAAACACCAAACGCTATTAACTCTTTACAGGGTAAGATTGCCGGTGTTAACATCTCACAGAATTCTACGGGAGCCGCAGGTTCTAGTAGAGTTATTATTCGTGGATCAAGTTCACTTTCTGGAGAAAACCAACCTTTATATGTTGTAGATGGTATCCCTATTAACAATGCCAATAATGGTGCTGCTAGTATGTGGGGTGGATCTGATGGTGGTGATGGTATTTCTAGCTTAAACCCAGACGACATTGAATCTATTTCTGTTCTTAAAGGTGGTGCCGCATCTGCGCTTTACGGTTCCCGTGCTGCAGGTGGTGTTATTATTGTTACTACCAAATCTGGTAAAGACCAACAAGGTTTTGGTGTAGAAGTAAGTAGCCAAGTAACTTTTGACCAAGTAAACACTTCATTACAAGATTACCAAACCGATTACGGACAAGGAATTAGAGGAGAAACACCTGCAAATCAAGCAGGAGCTCTTGAAGCAGGTTTCAGCTCTTGGGGACCAAAATTTGACGGTAGCCTTGTACCTCAATTTGACGGAGTTTCAAGACCATATTCTTATACAGGTAATAATATCGATAAGTTCTACAGAACAGGATCAACCTTTATAAATACTGTTGCTTTAACGAATGCTTCAGAAAATCTTACGTATAGACTTTCTGCTTCAGACCTTAACAACGAAGATATTTTACCAAACGCCGGTTTAAATAGAAAATCTTTTTCTTTAAACGCAAGCTCTGTAATGTCTGAAAAATTAACTAGTAGTGTTAATGTGAAATACATTATTGAAAAAGTACAGAATAGAGCTAGATTATCTGATAGTCCAGGTAATGCTAACTTCTCCGCAGGTCTATTACCTGGTAATTTAGATGTTACCACCCTTTTACCGGCAACAGATGAGAACGGTTTAGAACGTCAGTTTACTGATAATACCTTTGTTACCAACCCATACTTTTCGGCTTATAATTTTAGAAGAAAAGATCAAAGAAATAGAATCATAGCTTCTACATCTTTACGATATGAATTTACCGATTGGTTGTCTTTAACAGGTAGAATAGGTATTGATAATGATATCATTAGAAGAACTGAAGTTGAACCTTTTGGAACTGGTTTTAAGCCAAGAGGTGGCATCAGTGATTCTGAAAGAAGAACAAACCAAGTAGATGCTGATATTATTTTAGCTGCTGACAAAGATATAACAGATAAATTTGCAATATCTGCATTGGTAGGTGCAAACACCAATCATCTAAAAAGTGAAAATTTATTTCTTGGAGGTAATGATTTTATTGTACCAGGGTTAGAAGATATTGGCAATACGGTGTCTCAATCAAGAAGCAGAGAATATTCTGAAAGAAAAATTGGTTCATTATACGGATCTATAGAATTATCATACGACCGTTGGGCCTATGTAACGTTTACAGGAAGAAATGACTGGTTCTCAACGTTATCTTTCCCAGGCAAAACAACTCCAAATGATGATTTTTATCCTTCAATTAATGGAAGTTTAATCATTTCAGACGCATTAGAACTACCTAATTTCATTAGCTTTCTTAAATTAAGAGGTGGTTACTCTGAAGTTGCCGGTGGAGCTCAAAATCCATATGCATTAGGATTGACATATGGAATTTTCGGAGTTCCTCTACAAGGTCAGCCTACAGGTGCTATAAACGGCGGTACTGTGCCAAATGCAAACTTAGTGGCATTTAGTAAAAATGAAACAGAAATAGGTTTAGACCTACGCATGTTCAATAACAGACTATCGTTTGACCTTGCTTACTACAAGAACAACACTACCAATGATATTGTAGATGTTGCAACATCTCCATATTCAGGTTATGGCGGTGCTAGTGCAAACCTTGGTGAAGTCTCTAACAAAGGTTTTGAATTTTTGGTAAGCGGTACCCCAATAAGAACAGACAATTTCAGCTGGAATGTTTCTATCAATGGGGCATACAATGAAAGTTTAGTAGTAGCTACCGATGACGTTGATTCAGACGTAAACTTAGATGAGCCACGTACGCAGAATGTTAGAATAACGCACAGAGTTGGTGAAAGATACGGTACCATAATAGGTGTATCTTACGAGAGAGATGCCAATGGTGTTATAAAATATGATATAGATGCCGATGGTGTACCAAGAGCTGTAGAAGGTGAACGTAAAATATTAGGTGAAGGTGTTGCTCCATTAACAATGGGTTTCACAAACACTTTTACTTACAAGAACCTTAGCCTTAACATTTTAATCGATGGTAAATTCGGCGGACAGATATTCTCAGGTACCAATACTATTCTTTATGGTAACGGTCTTCATAAAATCACAACAGAAGGTAGAGAAACAGGCTTGACAGTATCAGGTATTGACAATGCTACAGATCAACCATTTACAACAACTGTTGCACCAGAAAATCTATCTACCTATTGGGGAGAGGTCAATGATATTGCCGAAGAATTTGTAGAAGATTCAGATTACATTAAATTCAGACAACTTAGTTTAGGTTATTCATTACCTAAAAGAGCTTTAGAAAATGTATTCTTAACTAACGTAAATGTATCATTCATTGCTTCTAACTTATTTTACATTTCTAGAAGCATAGATAATATTGACCCTGAAAGTGCATACACTGTAGGAAACTCTCAAGGATTGGAATATTTTGGTGTTCCAGCTTCAAGAAATTATGGTATGAGCATCAACCTAAAATTTTAAAAAAAAAGCGAAATGAAAAAAGTATTTCTTTTATTAATAATGGCGCTTATAGTAGGCGCTTGCGATGACGGGTTTGAAGAACTAAACGTAAATCCAACGAAATCTGCACAAATAGCATCAGCTAATAAACTTACTGCATTAGAAAAATATATATCTAGTGAGCGATATGATAACTGGCGTGCAGGTATGATTTACCAGTCAACAATGATGCAACACATTGCAACAACAGCAGGATATTGGTCTGGAGATAAGTATACTTGGAACAGAGGTTACGCATCATCTCTTTTAGATAGATATTATGGTAATGCCATAAAAACCGCTCAAGATTTAATTGTTCAGTTAGATGAAGAAGAATCTCCTGAAGAAATGAAAGCAATTGCTCGTATTTTAAGGGTATTCGCTTTTTCTAGAATAACTGACTTGCATGGTGATGTTCCTTATTCTGAAGCAGGTAAAGCTGTAATCGACGGTATTTTTCTTCCTAAATATGACAAGCAAAGTGATATTTATGCAGATATGCTAAAAGAATTGGAAGAATCTGCTGCTGCATTATCTAGTGGTACTTCAGAATTTGGTGCTGCAGATGTTATTTATGGTGGTGATCAAGCTAAATGGAAAAGATTGGCAAATTCTTTAATGTTGCGCTTAGGCTTACGTTTAATAAAAGTAGATGCCGCTGCTTCTCAAGCTTGGGCAACTAAAGCTATTGCAGGCGGTGTTATGACTTCAAACGAAGATATTTTCTTCTTAAAGCATGACCAAGATAATAGAAATGGTATATCTGAAGTATTTGATGCCGACGGTAATCCAAGAATGAGTGATACTTTTATCAATTTTCTAAAAGATGGTAATGATCCAAGACTTCCAATTCTTGCGGCAAGAAGATCTGATGGTAGTACTGAAGTTGCTGATTTAATAGGTTTTCCAAATGGATTAGATAGTGCTTTATTATTAGAATTAACTGGTGAAGAAAACACAGATAATTATGCAGAACCTAACAGAGCTATTCTCGCTGGTTTTGATGCACCAATGATTTTTCAAACCTATGCTGAAGTAGAATTCATGCTAGCTGAAGCTAATGTACGTTGGGGCTTAGCTGGCGATGCAGAAACACATTACAATAATGGTGTTACTGCAGCAATGAAGCAACTAGCCCTATTTAGCGATGCTGCAATAATAGAAGATGACGCAATTGCAACATACTTAACAGATAATCCGTACGATGCAGCAAATGCTATCGAGCAGATCAGCACACAGTATTGGGCAGCTACATTTTTAAATGAATATGAAACTTTTTCTAACTGGAGAAGAACAGGTTTCCCTGTATTAACTCCTGTAAATTACCCAGGTAATGAAACAGGTGGTACAATTCCAAGAAGACTTACGTATTCTGAAAGCGAAGCAAGTGTAAATGCAGAAAATTATGCAGCTGCAGTAGCTGCACAAGGTCCAGATGTACTTACCACAAGAGTATGGTGGGATGTGCAATAACAGTAATTAAGTTTGGTTTTTGAGTGAAACCTCTCATAATCGTTGAGTTAATTTTTATTGAGTTTGAAAAGGGGAGGAAACTCTCCTTTTTTTTGTTTAAAATAGTATCTTGTAATTATGAAAATCAGGCATTTATTCTACCTCTGCTCCTCACTGTTTTTATGTTGCGAACAAGCGCCTAAAAAGATAGAGAACAACAGTACACTATTTACGTTACTTAAATCAGATGTAACTGGTATTGATTTCAACAATATTATTAAAGACGACAAGGACAAAAATATATTCGCGTATGCCAATTTTTACGGTGGGGCAGGTGTTGGTGTGGGCGATTTTAATAATGACGGACTAGAAGATATTTTTTTTGCAGGAAATATGGTTCCTGATAAATTGTACTTAAACAAAGGAAATTTAGTTTTTGAGGATATTACGGCAAAAGCAGGTATTAAAAATTTCGATGGATGGTCTACTGGCGTAACTGTTGCAGATATTAACAATGACGGACACTTAGATATCTATGTCAGCAGAGAATTGTACGATGAAAACCCAGCATGGCGAAGAAACCTACTCTACATTAACAAGGGCGATGGAACTTTTGAAGAAAAGGCTGAAGAATTTCTAATAGCAAATACCGAAAGAACAAGACATGCTACATTTTTAGATTATGACAAAGATGGACTACTAGATTTATTTCTACTAACACAACCACCGAACCCAGGTAGTTTGTCTAAATATCATGATGCCAACAATCTTCTAATACCTGAATATTCTTTAAAATTATACAAAAATAATGGAGCTACTTTTCAAGATGTCTCGGGACATGCAGGAATAAACAAAACCGGTTTCCCGAATGCAGTTTCAGCAAGTGATATAAATAATGATGGATGGACAGACCTTTATGTTGCAAATGATTTTTATGCTCCAGATTTTCTATTTCTAAACAACCAAGATGGAACATTTTCAAGCATTGAAAAGAGTGCATTAAAACAAACCTCATATTATAGCATGGGCGTTGATGTTGCCGATATAAATAATGATCAAAACTTAGACATATTTGTTTTAGATATGGTTTCTGAAGACAACTTTAGACTAAAATCTAACATGAGCGGAATGAACATTAGCTCTTTCTGGAAAGTAGTTGAAGATGGTGGTGGTTATCAATATATGTACAACACCTTACAACTAAACAATGGCAATGAAACTTTTAGCAATATTGCTCAATTTACAGGTATGGCAGCAACCGATTGGAGCTGGTCAAACCTTATTGCCGATTTTGACAATGATGGCCTTAAAGATACGTACGTCACAAACGGACTCCTAAGAGATATAAGAAATACAGATGCCGATAAAAATGTGACGAACTACATAAATACGACCAGAGCTCAATGGCTTCAAAAGAATCCGAACGCTCAAAATGTAAAAAGCATTTGGGATATCGTCGATCTTGAAAAAGCGGTTAACATGGTTCCTTCCCAACCATTAAAAAATTATGCTTATAAAAATAAAGGAGACTTAGAATTTGCAAACAGTTCCAATGAATGGGGCTTAGATGATGAGTCTTTTTCTAACGGTTCTGCCTATGCTGATTTTGATAATGATGGTGATTTAGACTTAGTTACCAATAACATTAACAACGAAGCTTTCTTATATAGAAACAATTCAGAGACACAATCTGACAAAAACTATATAAGAATAACCCTGAAAGACCAAGCTAACAAACCAGTTTTTGGGTCTAGAGTAAACATTTACACTAAACAAGGTGTTCAAACTTTAGAATCTACAAACGTACGTGGCATTTATTCCACAAGTGAGTCTACCCTTCATTTTGGTCTAAATTCTTTGACTAAAATTGATAGTCTTAGTATTCTTTGGCCTAATGGAAATACCACTATAAAAAGGGATATAAAAGCCAATCAGTTATTACAAATTTTTTCTAATGATTCGGAAACTACCCCTCAAAAACCTGAAGAATCAAATAAATACCTTTTTGCAGATAGAACAACGACTTTCTCTGCTCAATTTCAACATCAAGAAAACAAATTCGATGACTTTGAGAAGCAAGTACTACTTCCGCATAAACTATCGCAATTCGGACCGGCATTAACTGCAGGTGATATTAATAACGACGGACTAGATGATTTCTACATTGGTGGTGCGGCAAATCAAGCTCCTATCCTATTCGTTCAACAAAAAGATGGCAACTTTAAAGAAAGTCAGACTGCATTCTGGCAAAAAGAAGCAGGCTATGAAGATGTTGATGCCTTATTTGTTGACATCAATAACGACGGATTAAAAGATTTATATGTAGTAAGTGGCGGCAACGAATACCCGAAAAATGATTTCCATTATACTGACAGACTCTATTTAAACGAAGGTAATGGAACGTTCAAAAAAGGAGCCATACTTAATGCGAGTAGAATTAGTGGGTCTGTAGTGAAATCTGCCGACTATGATGGTGATGGAGATATTGATCTTTTTGTTGGTGGTAGACATACACCACAGCAATACCCAAATCCGTCTTCTAGTATGTTGCTCATAAATGATAACGGTCAACTATCAAATAATACTGAGCAATTATCTCCAGAATTATTAAATATTGGTATGATTTCAGATGCTATTTGGAGCGATTATGATAATGACAAAGATCTAGATTTAATGGTCGTAGGCGAATGGATGCCAATAACCATTTTCGAAAATAATAATGGAAAACTTACTATAACTGATGTTGAAAATTTCAATGCAACAAAGGGCTGGTGGTTTAGTATTGAACAAGGCGATTTTGATAATGATGGTGATATGGATTATATCGCAGGTAATTTAGGTTTGAACTACAAGTACAAAACGAGCACAGACAAACCTTTTGACGTGTACTATAATGATTTTGATGCCAACGGTAACAGCGATATCGTTCTGGGGTATTACAACAAAGAAAAACATTATCCACTACGAGGTTTCTCTTGTTCTTCGGAACAAGTACCAGACTTAAAGAAAAAAATTGTTAAGTACGATGCTTTTGCGTCTATGGAGTTGAAAGATGTATACGGAGAAGAAAAATTAAAGAACTCCTTGCATTATAGTGCCGACACCTTTGCTTCGGTCTACATCGAGAATTTAGGGAATGGTCAATTCAAAATGTTAGATTTGCCAAATATGGCGCAGCTATCTAACCTAAACGACATGCTTGTAAAGGATTTTAATGGCGATGGAGCATTAGATGTTCTTGCTGTTGGTAATTTATACGTATCAGAGATAGAAACGCCGAGAAACGATGCTGGAACAGGTATTCTTTTGCTCGGAGATGGAAAAGGTTCTTTTACCGGCAAGCGAGGTGCGGAAATAGGATTCTTTGCTGATAAAGATGCCAAAAAGCTAGTATGGATAAACAATGGTCAAAAAGAGTACTTTTTAGTAGGAAACAATAATGATGCGCTGCAGTTTTTTGAAGTACAGAAAAATTAATTAGTCAACAGACCATTCTAACGGATTCCTCCTCGTTCGGTGCTGAATTTAATTCAGCACTACTTCATCAATAAATATCCAACTTTTACCACCTGGATCTGTATGCCAAGCAGGGTTCTTCAACGGACTTTGTATTTGCAATTTTACATATTTAGCGTCGGTCGGTGTAACATCTAAATCGAAAAAAGTAAGTTTAACTTCTGCATTCGGGTTTTCTTCACCCATTTCTTTTCTTCCAATTTCTTTAAAATTAACTCCGTCTTTAGAAGCCGAAACGACAAATGCCTTAGGGTAGAATATCCAACTTGCGGGTGCCGATAAAGCACCAATAGATACTTTAGATATTTTATTCTGTTCTTTTAACTCAACAATTGCATTTAAGTGCTTGCCTTCAAAACCCAGCCAATTGCCGTCAACAAAATTTATAGACCCACGTTTCTGGTCCATTAAAGTCTTGCCCTTTTGACCAGCATACTTCTCATTTGGTACGGTCAATAAATCTACATTATTGTAAGCGATGTTATTCTTAATGAATGTACGCTCGGCTATCACACTTGGCTTCCACTCTTTTTTTACGGCAATTGCTTTTACATTAGCAGTGGTTTGCAAAGTAATTTCAGTATCATATTTTAAAGAAGCTTCTGTTGGCGTAGAGCCATCAATGGTGTAGTATATTTCGGTGCCCTCAAAAAGGCTTTCAATTGAAATAGTGAGATGATCACTAAAAAAACTAACATCACTTATTATCGTAGGTGGATCTAAAATAGTTGCTTCAAAGACATCAGCACCAATTTGCTGTATGGTCAACCCAGGGTTATTTGTTTGAAGTTGCGCTAAACCATCTGTAGAAACACCTGTGTTCCATAAATAAATACTTTGGAGTTTTTTGTTCTTTTTAAGTTCAATTACCAACTTATCGGTTACTGCAGTACCATAAAGATTCAGTGATTCTAGTAATTCAAAATCAGCCAAATCATCAGCAATAGCATCAGTAACCTGTGTATGCTGTAGCTTTAATTTTAGTAAATTCTTAAACGGTTTTAATTGCGACATTAGCTCATCATTGAAATTACTAAAACCGAAATCCATCTCTATAATATTAGGGGCATATTCTTCTAACACCTCTAACTTGTCTTCAGTAATAGCATCCATACTCGCCATGTTCACTGCTAATAAGTGATTTTTCCCGGAAAGTTTTTGTACAGGTATACCTGCAGCTCTAACATTCTGCAACCACTCTTTAGGTATCTCAACAGCCTCTTTGGCTAAAACAGCCAATGCAGAAGTATCTTGCTCAAGAGAAGTTAGTATTGCGGCTAATTTTCCTTCTGTTGGCAGCTCGTTCACTTTGCATTCAAAGCAATTTTTATTGGCTATCCACCATTCTAACAAAACCTTCTCATTGTCTGTTAATTGAACCTTACCTTTTGGCGGCATATGATCATCATTTTCTAGAGGCAAATGCACACGCTCTAAAAACAATGTTTGCTCATGACCAGAGATAGTATCCAAAAGACTACCCGAATCACCACCTTTAAGAATTTCATTAGGGGTACTCATAAGCAATCCGCCTTTGGCTTTATTTGCATTATGGCAGCTTACACATTTATTATCTAAAATAGGCTGAATTACCTGTGCATATACCTGAGCCTCTTGTATGTTTGTAATGACTAGTTCTTCCTTTTCTTCTACGAACAAATAGTCTTCGCCATGAGTCATGTTCCCTCCAAAATGCCCAGTTAAACTTATTAAGCCCAAAACAATAAGAAATAGAGGAACATAAGATTTACTAACCCAGGTAATCTTGCTACGCTTTACAAAATAGAGTAACATGGTAGTTACCGTAAAAGATACTGCCATCCAACGGTGAAGAAAAAGAGAATCTTCATCATACCCACTTTCTTCACCTAGCAGCCAACCCGTGCCTAATGACAATATTGCGGTAGCCCCAGCAATTAGCAATGTAAACTCAATGACTTCATCGATTGATTTTTTTGCTATAAATCGACTATATACTTCAAGCAAAAACGCCATCATTATAATACCGATGGGTAAATGAACAAAAAGTGGATGTAGGTGTCCTATTTGTATTCCTAATTGAATCATGCTATTGAATTATAATTTCGTCTATAAACAACCATGGCGTCGTGCCTTTACCTTGATGCCATTCTGGTATTTCGCTAAGCGAATAAATGACTACATCTAGAGTTTTATATGCACCTTTTACTACTGGTACAGTTAAAAAAGTAGCACTATTTGAAGCTTCTATTTTACTATTAGAATATGTTTCGGTTCCAATTATTTCTCCATCATAAAAAACTTCAATTTTACCGGGAGCGAATATCCAGTTAGACTGATTGGTCAATGCGCTAAGCACCACCTTTGATACCTCACTATTCTTTTCTAATTGCAACGTTGCCAAAACACTATCAGTTTGATACCCCAACCATTGTTTGTCTCCGCCAAATTGCGCACTACCTTTCTTTAAATCCATTAACCCTGTAGCTCCCAAACCGGAATACTTTTCACTAGGCTGCGGATTTAAAACAAGTGATTTAATCGCACTTTCTTTTACAGTTTTTACCACTTCTAATTGCACCTCGTCACTTTCCAAATAATCAGGATGGTACACAATTGCTCTTATTACGGCGCTTTCTGCAATTTTTAATGGCTCATTATAAACTTTAGAGTCTTGATTTACTTCGCTGCCATCCAACGAATATTTTATAACCGAATTAGGTAAGTCTTTAGTAATTTCGAGTGTCGTAAATGAATCGAAAAAAACAGCGGAAACATTCATCTTCGGTGAAGCTAATTGAAACATTTCTGTTGCTGCATTTTGAGATATTCCAACTTTGCAGAACAACATTACTACAAGAGAAAAAATAATTCGCTTCATCATATTCTATTCAATTTTATAGGATATGTTTTTCCTGAATTCCACTGCGCTACATATAAATTATCATCATCGTCTACACACACATCATGCGGATGGGTAAATATTTTGATAGATTGACACATTGGCTTCAACACATTATTCTCATATACAGGAGTGCATCCGCCTGGAGCAGAAATCAACTTATTGTCTTTATCTAAAATGGAAATAAAGCCAGTACCATCAGATCCGTCACCAGACCAAATGGTTGCCAAATACACATTATCACCCTTTATTACAGGTCTACATATAAACGCTCCGGGTAAATCTATGCTTTCTATAAATTTACCATCCATAGTAAAACGTTTCAACTTATTCTGTTGTCTGGCAGTAATTAAAAGCTCAGGAGATTTTCCTCCTCTAGTATCAATACAAATTCCATGTGCATTATTAAATAGGTGATCTGCATCGCCCCTACCACCAAAAGTTTGTAGCAACTCCCCTTTAGCATTATACCGCATAATATATTGTGCCCCATAACCATCGGCAATATATACATCTCCGTTTTCAGCAATGGTAGTTTCGGTAGGTATATATTCGTCTTTAGAAGTATATTTTCCTGATTCCTTCGGATAAGTAAAAAACTGTACTACCCTACCATCTATAGTTGTTTTAATAACTTCATGACGCGTATTATCTGATATATAAAGGAAATCTTCACCGTTTTCAACATTCAATGTCAACCCGTGAGCACCTGGATAATCGGTACCCCAAGTTTCTAATAACTTGCCTGAACGGTCATAAACGATGATGTTGTTTTTGGTGTGGTTGGTTAATAGTAAAATTCGCCCTTTAGAATCTTGCACCATTTCATGGCAATCGTTCACCGGATAGTAATTCGGATTCAATGCACCCCAATTTAAATCAATCTTATATTGATGACTACCGTGACCTATAATAGCATCTTTATACGCTAATAAATTTGCACCCACAGATGAACAAGTCAATAAGCCGGCTGACGCAGCAGCAGTATTTTTTATAAAAGTTCTTCTCTCCATTAAGATAAAATATCTTTAATCACATGACCCTCAACATCAGTTAACCTAAAGCGTCTACCTTGATATTTATAGGTGAATTTCTCGTGATCAATTCCTAATTGATGTAACATAGTCGCTTGAAAATCATGCACGTGTACTGGGTTTTGAGTAATATTATATCCAAATTCATCAGTTTCGCCGTATACAATACCAGGTTTAATACCACCACCTGCCATCCACATGGTAAAGCATCTTGGGTGGTGATCCCTACCATAAGTAGTATCTGTTAGCAAACCTTGAGAGTAGTTTGTTCTACCAAACTCCCCACCCCAAACAACCAAGGTATCTTCTAGCATTCCACGTTGTTTTAAATCGGCAATTAAAGCTGCAGACGCTTGATCTACATCTTTAGCCTGTTTTTGAATGGCACCGGGCAAATTATCATGCTGATCCCAACCCATATGGTACAATTGTATAAAACGGACATCTTTTTCTGCCAAACGTCTTGCTAACAAACAGTTTGCTGCGAATGTACCAGGAATCTTAGCATCTGACCCGTACATTTTATAGATATAATCTGGTTCACCTTCAGTATTCATAACATCAGGAACAGAAGTTTGCATTCTATATGCCATTTCGTATTGGGCAATTCTACTTTGTATTTCTGGGTCGTTAGATTCTTGATAATGCTGATCGTTCAGCTCAGCCAATTTATCGAGCATAGATCTTTTGACATCTGCTGTAGTCCCCTTTGGGTCATTTAAATATAAAACAGGATCTTTTGCCGCTCTAAACTGCACACCTTGGTGAAGGGAATGTAAAAATCCGTTACCCCAAAGTCTGGTATATAATGGCTGTCCGTTTGGTCTACCCGAACCTCTTGAAAGTAACACCGTAAATGCCGGTAAGTTTTCATTCTCACTACCAAGTCCATAACTTAACCACGACCCAATACTAGGTCTGCCCGGTTGCTGAGAACCTGTTTGAAAGAAGGTAACTGCGGGATCATGATTTATCGCCTCGGTATACATGGACTTTACGATACAAATATCATCAACCATTTTAGCCGTATAAGGCAATAAGTCACTTATATAAGTTCCGTTTTTACCATGCCTTTGAAATTCAAAATTAGAGCCTACAAGCGGGAATTTATCTTGACCAGAGGTCATACCCGTTAAACGTTGTCCGTTACGAATAGACTCCGGTAAATCTTCACCTCTACGCTGATTCAATAGCGGTTTATAATCGAACAATTCTAATTGTGATGGTCCACCACTTTGAAAAAGATAAATAACTCTTTTTATTTTTGATGGATGATGCAATGAATCTAATACTCCTTTTACTCCAGCTGGTCCGCTATCGGCTGTATACAATCCGTTTTCACCCTTTCTAAATAAGTTGGTACCTAATAAAGATGCTAATCCTATTCCGCCAACACCCATTGCTGCCTTTCCTAAAAAAGATCGTCTATTTAAAATTAGAGACCGTTCTTCTACTATTTTCTTCTCGCTCATAATTAGCCTCTATTTATGGTTTCGTCTAAATTTAAAATCGTGTGTGCAGTTAGAGTCATTGCCACTAGTTTCTCTTTATTCAGTTCTGTAGGTACTTCACTTCTACCAATACTTAAATACTCGCTTACCGAAACTTCACCACTCTCTACTTTACCCAACATTTCAGTATAATAATCAACCAGCGACTGTACTTCAATTTCATTTGGTAATCGAGAAGTAGCTTTATAAAACAAAGTCTTTATCTGCTCATTCTCAGAATTGGGATGCGCAGTCATTTCACCCACAGCAGCTACTCTCGCAGCTTCAACTATCTGTGGATCATTTAGTAATACCAAAGCTTGCAATGGAGTATTGGTTTCTTGTCTTTTTACAGAACAATAATCTCTAGAGCTACTATCAAAAGTCATCATACTAGGTGGTGGCACGGTACGTTTCCAAAATGTATATATACTTTTTCTATAGACATCCTTGCCTTCACTTAAAGTATATGATGCAGTACTTCCGCCACCGCCGCCGGTAGTTTCTTCCCAAATACCTTCAGGCTGATAGGGTTTTACACTTGGTCCACCAACTTCTTTATTCAACAATCCGCTAAAAGCTAGCGCTTGATCACGAATTGCTTCAGACGATAAACGTAATCGCGATGCTCGTGCCAAATATTTATTTTCAGGATCTTGTTCTAATTTCTCGGGACTAGCTTTTGTGTCTTGTTGATAGGCTTCAGACATAGCAATGTACTTCAGCATCTCCCTAGTATTCCACCCTTCATTTTTATATTTGATAGCCAAATAATCTAACAATTCTGGATGCGTAGGTAACGACCCTTGATTACCAAAATCAAACGAAGAAGCCACAATTCCGCTACCAAACATTCGCTGCCACAACCTATTGACCGCAACCCTTGCCGTAAGTGGATGCTTATCTTCAAAAAGCCATTGTGCCAATCCTAATCTATTCTTCGGATAATCGTCGAAAGGAAGAATAGAAGAAGGAGTATCAGGAAAAACTTCATCCCCATACTGGTCATAAATACCTCTTTTCAATATAAAGGTAGGCCTAGGCTGGTCCATTTCTTTCATCACCATTACCGGCACCTCTTTCATGTCACTTTTATTAAGATTAATGAATCCGAGGATGTCATTTACCTCTTTCGGAGTAACCTTTATATAAGGTTCTGGTAGTTCTGCAGCATTTGCTAACAAACCTTTCTCAGGAATATTATTAAAAAAACTATAGAATTGAAAGTGCTCTTTTTGACTGATGGGATCATACTTATGATCATGACAACGCGCACATTCTAGGGTCAATCCTAAAAATGCAGTACCTAGCGTGGTATTTCTATCTTCAACATATTCAACCCGGTATTCTTCAGGAATCACGCCGCCTTCAGCAGTAATTTTGTGATTCCTGTTAAAACCGGTAGCTAATATTTGTTCTAGATTGGCATTTGGCAATAGATCTCCGGCTAACTGATAGGTAACAAATTGATCATACGGCATATTTTCTTTGAACGCATGAATTACCCAATCTCGCCAAGGCCACATAGTGCGCTCAAAATCATCTTGATAACCATGAGTATCTGCATATCGTGCAATATCCATCCATTCAGCTGCCATATTCTCCGCATAATCAACAGATAACAATAGTGAATCTATTATTTCTTCGTACTTCTCTTTAGAAGGATCAGCCGCAAATTTTTCTAATTGCTTTAAAGTTGGCGGAAGTCCTGTTAAATCGAATGTAATTCTACGCAGCAATTTCTCGCTACTCGCCCGATCACTCGGGCTCATATTTTTTTCTGTCAACTTACTCAACACAAAAGCATCAATTTCATTATTCCCCCATTCCTTATCATTATCAGGTACTTCTTGTTGTGTTGGCGGAATAAATGCCCAATGTGTTTTATATTCAGCACCTTGTTCTATCCATTTTTCTAGAATCTTCTTTTCATATTCTTCTAAAACTAAATTAGATTCTGGTGGAGGCATAATTAAATTCGAATCATCACTAAAAATACGCTCGACCAAACTACTTTTAGTAGCATCTCCAGGAACAATGGCAGCGTGATCTTTTAACTCGCCCAAAGCTCTGTAAGCTTCTTCTGCGGAATGAAGCGAAAGGTCACCTTCTACAGCGTTCTTATCAGGACCATGACATATAAAGCAACGATCAGATAATATGGGTTTTACATGAAAAGTAAAATCAATTTTTTCGGGAATACTGTTTTGACCAGTACTATCATTTAAGGCAATTGTTTTTTCTGATTTTGACGAACAACTCAACAATACACAGCAAGCAAGTGCCATATTAATAAAACCGAGGGAGCTACTCATAAAGTTTTTGGACATTGGTGCAGGTTTTTTAATACTGCATTGAACTTACAAACTTTACAATATAATAACAGTTAAAATTCGACCAATAACGAAGTACAGAAGCTAGATACTACTAGAATTCTAAAAAATGAGGATAAAATTTATTACTATAACAATATCTAATGGTCGAACCTAAGATAATAACAATGTAAAATTGAGGTTAATTTACGAAAGATATAAATCTACAAGTCCTTCGGGTGTAGTGACGAAAATACTTTTGTTATCGCGGTCTATTTTTGTAATGATATCATCACTAACAGGTATAAGCAGTTGCTTATCTTCTTTCTCCACTTCGAACAAAGCTTGTGCCGTAGTATCGTTGACACTTTGTATAATACCAATATCACCATGAACGGAGTCTATCATGGTAAAGCCTATAATTTCGTGGTAATAAAACTTGTTACCCGTAAGTTTAGGCAACATGGTAAGTGGTAAATAGAGTCCAGATTTCATAATGCGGTCTGCATCAGATTCTGATTTCACTTCTTCAAAATCTATACGTAGTAAGTTCGATTTATGAAGTCGGCATTTTTTAATAAAAAATGGAACCAGATTGTTTCCTAAAGAAACGAATACTGATTCCATGTTTTCGTATATCTCGGGGTCATCGGTATCTAGTTTTACTAACACCTCACCTTTGAAACTATATTTTGAAACGATATTACCTAGGTAGAAACAATCTTCCTTTCGCATCGTTTCTTAAAAATTATGCTTTATCTTCTTCAGCAGCCGGAGCTTCTGGAGTTTCAACAACTTGCTCTGGCTCGCCAGCAGCTTCAACAGCTTCTACCTCAGCTTCAGCGTTTTCACCTTCAGCAACTTCTGGTAAAGCAGCAGCGGCAGCATCTGCAGCACGCTTATCGTTTACTTCTTTTTCCGCTTTTAACGCAGCAGCTCTAGCATCAGCTTTTACTTTATCTAAACCACCAACTTTATCAGCAATAGCTTGTTCTTTTTCAGAAACCCAAGTATTGAATTTTTCTTCAGCCTGCTCTTCAGTTAATGCACCTTTACGAACACCACCTAATAAGTGATGCTTTAAAAGAACACCTCTATAAGAGAGAATAGCTTTAGCTGTATCTGTAGGTTGTGCACCGTTTTGTAACCACTTTACTGAACTATCAACATCAAGTTCAATAGTTGCAGGGTTTGTATTAGGATTGTAGATACCTAATTTTTCTAAGAATTTACCATCTCTTTTAGCTCTTGCATCTGCAGCAACTACCCAATAGAATGGTTTTCCTTTTTTACCGTGTCTTTGTAATCTAATTTTTACTGGCATATCACATTAATTTGTAGGGTGCCCGACCCTTGATTATTAATTCTAGTTTTTCGCTTACTCTTAAGCGGGTGCAAATATAATTCAAAATACCGAAATGGCAACTACTAATAATAGTTATTTAAATAACCATAGAAAAATTTCAATATGATTCAGGTGCAAAAAACGAGAAAACATTACACAAACCACATTAACACTGATATATAACAACAATCATCAATTTATATTACAGATTAAAATTTAGTGAATCATCTATTATTATGTATCTACAATTTCGTTCGTTAATAACTCTTAGCAACTCTACTTTTCCGAACAGCTCCTTTTTTGTAATTTTATAGGCACTTTTTAGGTCAAGTAACTGACCCTTTTTGAACACTCAGAATATTCTATATGTACCTTATCTTTGATACCGAAACCACCGGTCTTCCAAAAAATTGGAACGCCCCTATTACCGACACAGACAACTGGCCTCGTTGTATACAAATAGCATGGCAGTTGCATGACGAAATGGGTAATTGTATTGAACACCAAGATTATTTGGTACGCCCTGACGGTTTCAATATTCCCTATGACGCCGAACAAATTCACGGTATTTCTACTGAGCTGGCAGAGCAAAAAGGTATTTCTCTATCTGAAGTATTAGAGAAATTCAACATTGCCATGTCTAAAACAAAATTTGTTGTAGGACAGAATGTTGGGTTCGATTTAAATATTATGGGTGCTGAATTTCACCGAATGGGAGTTGAAAATCCGCTACAAGAACTTCCTATTTTAGATACCTGTACAGAACATACGGCACAATTGTGTCAAATACCCGGTGGTCGTGGCGGTAAGTTCAAGCTTCCGACATTAACAGAATTACATCAGTATTTATTCGGCGAACCTTTTGGCGAAGCACATAATGCAACTGCCGATGTTGAAGCCACCACACGTTGCTTTTTAGAGCTTATTCGTAAGCAACAGTACACCAAAGAACAGTTGGATGTTCAACCTGATTATTTCAAGAATTTCTCTGAGGCGAACCCAAAAGAAATCGAACTTATCGGTCTTAAACATATCAACCTAAAAAAAGCATCGAAAAAAATAGCCGATGCACTTTGGGCAAAAGATACGGGCGGTGTAACCGAAGAAGAAATCGAAGAGAACTTGGCTACATTAGAAAATGCCAGTTTTGCACATCTACATAACCATACCCAGTTCTCGATATTACAATCTACCACCAGTATCTCCGATCTAATTGCCAATACCGCCAAAGCAAAAATGCCTGCGGTCGCAATGACGGATCATGCGAACATGATGGGTGCTTTCCATTTCGTAAACGGGGTACTGAACCATAATAAAGGTGTAGTAGCTAGAAATGAAGCAAACCAAAAAAGATATGAAGCTACCCAAAACGGTACGTTAGAAGAAGGGCAAGAACCTTTACATGAGTTACCGGAACCTGAACAAGAAATTACACCAATAATAGGTTGCGAATTTCAAGTTTGTGAAGATCACACCAACAAATCGCAAAAAGATAACGGATACCAAATAGTAATGCTTGCCAAGACCAAACAAGGGTATTTGAACCTTGCAAAAATGTCTTCTATTGCATTCGTATCAGGTAAATATTATGTGCCGCGTATAGATAAGAAAGTTATTGAGCAGTACAAAGAAGATGTTATAGTATTGACAGGTAACCTGTATGGTGAAGTGCCGAGTAAAGTATTGAACATTGGTGAAAATCAGGCAGAAGAAGCTTTAATTTGGTGGAAAGAGACTTTTGGCGATGATTTATATATTGAAATCATGCGTCACGGTCAGGAAGATGAAGATCGCGTAAATCAAGTATTGATTCAGTTTGCAAAAAAGCACAATGTAAAACTGGTTGCCACCAATAACACCTACTACGCAGAGAAAGAAAATGCACATGCGCATGATATTCTATTATGTGTTAAGGATGGCGAAAAACAAGCTACACCAATAGGTCGTGGTCGTGGCTATCGCTATGGGCTACCCAACCAAGAATACTATTTCAAGTCATCTGATGAGATGAAAGAGCTTTTTAAGGATATTCCTGAAGCTATCATCAATATTCAAGAAATCGTAGACAAAGTAGACACCTTTACCTTGGCACGTGATGTACTGTTACCTGCTTTTGATATTCCAGAAGAATTTCAATTTAAAGAAGACAAACTAGATGGTGGTAAACGAGGTGAAAACAAATTTCTACGGCATATTACCTACGAGGGCGCCAAGAAAAGATACGGCGAAATAACCCCGGCAATTGATGAACGATTAGACTTTGAGCTAAAAGTTATTGAGAAAACCGGTTACCCTGGTTATTTCTTGATTGTAGAAGATTTTATAAGGGCCGCAAGAGCTATGGATGTATCTGTAGGTCCTGGTCGTGGATCAGCCGCAGGTTCTGCCGTTGCTTATTGCTTATGGATTACGAATTTGGATCCTATTAAGTACGATCTGCTTTTTGAGCGTTTCTTAAATCCGGATCGTGTGTCTATGCCCGATATTGATATTGACTTTGATGATGAGGGGCGTGGTCGAGTTATGGATTATGTAATCGACAAATACGGTTCTAATCAAGTAGCACAGATTATCACGTACGGTACCATGGCGGCCAAATCTGCCATAAGAGATACGGCACGTGCGTTAGATTTGCCTTTGCAAGATTCCGACCGCATGGCGAAGTTGATACCCGACATGTCTAAGCTGAAGAAGATTATTGGGGTCGATGAAAAAATTTTAAGAGAGAAATTCAGGTCTGAAGATTTAGAAAAAATAAATGAGCTTTTAGCGATTTCTGAGGGCGATGGACTTGAAGCAGAAACCTTGAATCAAGCTTATATTCTTGAAGGATCTGTTCGTAACACTGGTATTCATGCCTGTGGTGTAATCATTACTCCCGATGATATTACCAAATTCGTTCCCGTAGCACTAGCTAAAGATTCTGAGATGTACTGTACGCAATTCGATAACTCTGTTGTGGAAGATGCAGGATTGTTGAAGATGGATTTCTTGGGATTAAAAACGCTAACCTTAATTAAGGACACCGTAAAAATCGTAAAAGCGAAACACGGTATTGAATTAGATCCAGAAAATTTTCCGTTAGACGATGTAAAAACATACGAACTCTTTCAAAGAGGGGAAACCGTAGGGGTGTTCCAATATGAATCTCCTGGAATGCAGAAACACATGAGGGCGTTAAAACCAACAGTTTTTGCAGATTTAATTGCCATGAACGCCTTATATCGTCCTGGTCCTATGGAATATATACCAAGCTTCATTGCCCGTAAACATGGTACCGAAGAAATTATATATGACCTTGATGCCAATGAAGAATACTTAGCAGAAACCTATGGTATTACGGTATACCAAGAGCAAGTGATGTTGTTATCGCAAAAATTGGCAGATTTTACAAAAGGTGAAGCCGATGTCTTGCGTAAGGCAATGGGTAAGAAGCAAAAGTATGTACTAGATAAAATGAAGCCAAAGTTCATTGAACAAGCTTCGGCAAAAGGACATGCAGTCGATAAATTAGAGAAAATTTGGAAAGATTGGGAAGCTTTCGCTGCCTATGCCTTCAACAAATCTCACTCTACCTGCTACGCTTGGATCGCATACCAGACCGCATATTGTAAAGCCCACTACCCTGCTGAATATATGGCTGCGGTATTGAGTAATAATATGAACGATATCAAGCAGGTTACTTTCTTTATGGAAGAATGTAAGCGAATGGGCTTAGAAGTATTAGGTCCAGACGTAAATGAATCATACTATAAATTTGCCGTTAACGATGCCGGCGCTGTACGTTTCGGAATGGGTGCCGTAAAAGGTGTTGGTCGTGGTGCTGTTGAAACCATCGTAGAAAAAAGAAAAGAAGAAGGAAGCTATAAATCTGTCTTCGATTTTGCCAAACGAATAGACCTTCGTGCCGCTAATAAAAAAGCTTTTGAAAGTTTAGCAGTTGCTGGCGGATTTGATTCTTTCGGGGATACCCATAGGGCACAGTATTTTCATGATGAAGGAGACGGAGTTACATTTTTAGAGAAGACAATAAAATATGGCGCTAAGTTTCAAGAAAGTGAAAACTCTAGTCAAGTAAGTCTTTTTGGTGATGCCAGCGAAGTACAAATACCAGAACCTGTTGTACCACCATGTGAAGAATGGGGAACAATGGAGAAGCTTCGAAGAGAAAAAGAAGTGGTCGGTATTTATATTTCCGGACACCCATTAGATGATTTCAAAACCGAGGTGAAGGCATTTTGCAATGCAAACATAGCTTGCGTAAATGATTTACCTACCTATGTAAATAGAGAACTTACGTTTGCAGCTGTAATTACAGACGTACAACACAGGGTTTCTAAAAATGGAAAAGGTTGGGCGGCTTTCACTATGGAAGATTATACGGACTCCTATGAATTCAGGATTTTTGGTGAGGAGTATTTAAAATTCAGACATTTCTTAATGATCAATTCATTTGCATACGTAAAGTTATTTGTTCGTGATGGATGGATGAATAAGGATACGGGAAAAAAAGGAGACCCAAGAATGCAATTCAATAGCTTTATGCTATTACAAGAAGTAATGGAAACTTATGCCAAAAAGCTTACCATAAAACTGAACATCGCCGAACTGAAAGAAGAGAACGTACGCACTTTAAAAGATACCTTCAACAATCATAAAGGAGAACATAATGTCAACTTTATCGTTTATGAAATGAAAGAAAAAATAAAGGTGACTTTAAATAGCCGGAAACAAAAAGTACAGATTTCGAGTGAGTTATTACAACTTTTAGAAAAACAAGACGTTCATTTTAAACTGAATTAATGAGGCAAGTATTTGGTTAGAAATTTAAAATTAGAATATTTTGCAAACCAAAACCAATAATCATAACCTTAATTTAGCACTTGGTTGCAATAAAAGAACCTTATAAATAGATAAATTAGCTTGATACCTTAATAGACAAAAGGAATTATTGACCCGTAAGGAAAGCGAAGAATAATTGACTAAATTTGCATAATCAATAAAAGATATTAAAATGGCATTAGAAATAACAGATGCTACTTTTGACGAGGTAGTTTTAAAAAGCGATAAACCAGTAGTAGTTGATTTTTGGGCAGCATGGTGCGGTCCTTGTCGTATGGTAGGTCCTATCATCGATGAAGTTAGTACTGAATATGACGGTAAAGCTGTTGTAGGTAAAGTTGATGTAGATGCAAATCAAGAATTTGCAGCTAAGTACGGGGTACGTAATATACCTACTGTATTAGTATTTAAAAACGGTGAAATAGTAAGCAGACAGGTAGGTGTATCACCTAAGAAAGTTTACACAGATGCAATTGACGCAGCTTTGTAAAATCTCCCTACCCCTATTAAAAGGGAATATAAAATTTAAAAAATCCTGCTAAAAGCAGGATTTTTTATTTGGGATAATTTTAATTCCTTGCCTCCTTAAAGTTTAACCGTCTTTAGTATCTTTAGAAGTGTGAATCTACAATCAGAATTAAATAAATCATCTTTATTCTCTAATCTAGAGCTGCTTGCCAACCAAGTAGTAGAAGGCTTTATTAGCGGAATACACAGGAGTCCGTTTCATGGGTTCTCTGCGGAGTTTGCCGAGCATAAAATCTATAACAATGGCGAAAGCACCAAACATATAGACTGGAAGCTGTTTGCAAAGACAGATAAATTGTACACAAAACGGTATGAAGAGGAGACGAATTTAAGGTGTCACATGATTCTGGATAACTCTGCCTCCATGTATTATCCGCAGATAGATAATCTAAGCATTGATTCTTTAAACAAAATAGGATTTAGCGTCTTAGCCATAGCTGCATTAATGAACGTACTTAAACGACAGCGCGATGCAGTCGGGTTAAGCATCTACTCTGATACCTATAATTATTACGCTCCAGAAAAAGGAAGCGAACGTCATTTTCAAATGCTGTTGGCGCAATTAAGTGCGGTTGGTATGGCTAAAAATCCGCCAAAGGAAACAAATACTTATACCTATTTACATCAAATCGCAGAAAATATTAAACGTAGAAGTCTCATTTTTCTGTTTACAGACATGTTTCAAACCGAAAAAAACGATGATGAATTGTTTGAAGCGCTACGTCATTTGAAATATAATAAGCACGATGTCGTACTTTTTCACCCGATGGATAAACAGCGAGAATTATTCTTTAATTTTGAAAATACACCCAAGAGATTTGTCGACGTAGAAACCGGCGAACATTTAGATTTATATGCCGATAATATTAAGGAAGCTTATAATGAACGTATTACCGCATATTTATCTGACATAAAAATGAAATGTGCGCAATATAAAATCAAATATGTGGACATAGATATACACCGAGATTTCTCCACGGTGCTCAATACTTTTCTCGTAGAAAGAAATAAATTTCTCTAGAGTGAAAAAAAAAGTAAAAAAAATGTTTGTGCAATTAAATAAACCACATATATTTGCACTCGCTAAACGCCACGGTCTGGTAGTTCAGTTGGTTAGAATACCTGCCTGTCACGCAGGGGGTCGCGGGTTCGAGTCCCGTCCAGACCGCTAAAAGCTCTCAAGAAATTGAGAGCTTTTTTCGTTTATAATCTTTTTTCTTTTTTATGACCTATTATTATGTATTCTTCTTCAAATGACGTCTATTACAAAGGATATTCTACAGATTATATAATGCGTCTGGAACATCATAATCAAGGCAAGACAACATACACCAAAAACAAAGGACCATGGGGACTGGTATATGCAGAACAATTAGATACCAAAAAAGAAGCGCTCATAAAGGAGAAAATTCTAAAAAGGCAACATCGGCAATATTTGCTTTGGCTTTTCAATCAAAAAACAAACCCTATAAAATAGCGTAGAATACCTGTCTCGGTTCAGCCAAGAGGGTCGCCGGTTCGAGTTCCTGTCTGTCCCGGCTCAGCCGAGAGACAGACCGCAAAAAGCTCTCAAGAAATTGAGAGCTTTTATTAGTTTACATTGTTTAGTTTAAAAGAATCTTGGTGACTTAATTATTCTGTCTCTAGATTTCAGCATAAATCTTAAAAAGATTTCGTGCGTACCGGAATTATATGCAGTTAATTGGGTGGTAGAAAAATCATAGGCATAACCCATATTTAACTGTGGTGTAATTTGCAATCCGAAAAGTGCACTTACACTATCATCCCATCTATAGTTTACACCAAGGGTTAATTTTTCGTTCATTAAGAAGTTTGCCGATACATCTGCAGAAAGAGGCGCACCTACAACATGTTTTACAAAAAATGATGGTTTGAACTTCAAAAACGGATTTAAATCAAATACGTAACCACCAATTAAGAATATATGAATACGCTCTACAGATTCTGCTTCTTGTATTTCATCATAATGGGTATTGGTCAAAATATTTGGCGTAGATAATCCTATATATGCATTTCTAGTGTAATAAAAAGCCCCTGCACCAATAGATGGTAACAGCTTTCCGTTTATATTTTCGTTTAAAAATACATCACCCTCATCCCTATACAATCCTTTGCTCCAATCTATACTTAAAAACCGAACACCGGCTTTTAATCCGAAAGCAAGTTTATCTCCCTTTCTGTTAACAACTATTTGATGCGCATAATTACCATCAATGTAAGTTTCAGAAGAAGGTCCAATTTCATCTTGTACGATTGAAAGTCCCGCTCCATCATATTTTCCTATTGGAGAATCTATACCAAAAGTGATAGTTTTAGGCGCTCCCTCAACTCCTACCCATTGATTTCTATATAAGGAGATGATCGCTAGGTTTCCTCTAGACCCTGTATATGCCGAATTAACGGTCATTGTATTATAGTTATAATGGGTATACTGCGGATCCTGTTGAGCGAACCCTTCCGTAGTACCTATTAAAGCCACTATAAGTATCGTTATGTATAAGCTAAGCTTCATACCTATTTTATAATTTTATCTTGTTATGTATAACCAACCTGTTTTTGGCTCTGAACCATCACCGAAATCTATTAGATAGAAATATGTACCTACTGGCAGTTTCTCTGGTGCGCTTATCGTAGCTCTTCCCATAGAGGTTCCATCCCATGTATTATCATAATTATCCATTTCAAATACTTGATTACCCCATCTATTAAACACCTTTACATTGTTATTAGGATAATTCTCAATACACTCTATAAAGAACACATCATTTAAACCATCGTTATTCGGTGTAAACTTGTTAAATACTGTAAAGCATTGTGCCTGGGTTACTACCGGCGTTGCCTCTGCTCTATCATTATCCATATTGAGATCTACTTGATCCACATAGATTAATTCCGCCACATTGGTATAGTCATCAACATCTGTAACATTGACCGTCATTTCTAAAGATGCCGTTGCACCAATTGCTATGCTAGGAATATCCCAAGTTGAAGATGTTTCACTATAATCACCATCTGTAGCTGTCGCGGAAACAAATTCATAACCTGACGGAAGCACATCTTCCACGCCAACATTTGTTGCTTCATAAGTACTATTATTGGTAACAGTTACTGTAAACACAATAGTATCTTCAAAGAAAGTTTCTTCTTTGTCTACAAATTTTGAAATTTCCAAGTCAACCGTTGGCGCATTTATCATATGACTAATTTCATCATCTTCACTCTGATCTCCGTCATCATTATTAGGAGATGAGTTTGGATCAAATTGATCAGATGATATTACTTGTGCGATATTGGTATACTCATCTGCAACATTGTTTGGCGCATTTAAAGTCACCTCATAGCTTACGACTTGTGTACCTACAGGCACATTGGCAAAGCTCCAAGTAATCAAATTTCCAGAAACGCTACCACCGTTATTTACTGTACCTAAAGTATAACCACTAGGTAAAGTATCTTCAATACTCACATTTGTAGCAATACCAGGTCCGTTATTTGTTAAAGTCAATTCAAAAGTTACCGTATCTCCTGCATTTGGTGCTGGGTTCGATGCCGCACTTAATGCTTTACCTAAACTTAAATCCGCCGGAATTAAAACGATTTCAGCATTATCCTCATCATCTTCACTTTGATCGCCATCGTCATTGTTAGGCGTAGAATCTGGATCTAACTGATCTACATTTACAATCTGCACCGTATTTAAATATTCATCTGCAGTATTTGTTGGTACATTAATAGATGCTTCAAATGTCAATGTACTTGATGTACCATTAGGAACATTCAACACTGTCCATAGAATTTCATTACCCGTTTGCACTCCGCCATCATTTACATTTACTACTGTAAATCCGGAAGGAATAATATTAGATATCTCAACATTTGTGGCATCATCAGTTCCATTATTGACAACCTCAACAGTAAACGTTAATACATCACCCGGATTACCTGTACCTGGTGTAACGGTATTTATAATTTCTAAATCTGTTGATTGTAATCGCAGTTCTACATTATCCTCATCATCTTCACTTTGATCGCCATCATCATTATTTGGAGTAGAATCAGTATCAAACTGATCCACTGCAACAACCTGAACCGTATTTAAGTACTCATCAACAGTATTTACAGGATTATTTACATCAACATTAAAGGTCATTGTAGCGGTTGTTCCATTTGGTATTGATAATCCAGACCAGGTAATAGTATTACCGCCTTGCGTACCACCGTCATTTATTCCTGTAACTGTAAAGCCTACCGGAACAACATTTTCTATACTAACATTGGTAACATCATCAGGACCATTATTAAGAACATCAACAGTAATTATCAATGCATCACCAGGATTTGCACTTGGTTGTGAAATTGTATTTGTCACTTCTAAATCTGCCACCTGAGGCACAATAGATGCCGATGCTTCATCATCCTCACTTTGATCTCCGTCATCATTATTAGGTACAGAATCAGAATCGTAATTTGTTGCCGAAGTTACCTGTGCAATATTCAAATATTCGTTTGCAGCACCTGTAGGGGCATTAACTATAGTCGCTATTTCTACCGATACACTTGCACCGTTAGCCAAACTAGGTAAAATCCAGTTTCCAGTTACGGAATCATACATACCATTAGCAGCACTACCTGTATCGCTAACATAAGTATATCCTGCGGGAAGTAAGTTGCTAACTATTGTACCGCCCGTATCATCACTAGGTCCGTTATTGGTCGCAGTTAGGGTGAACGTAACCATATCTCCAACATTAGGGTTTGCAACATCTACTGAATGCGCTATTTCAATATCTGAAGTAGCATTCACAGTTATGGTTACACTATCTGTATTTTCGCAGGTATTGCCATCTGTACCGATAACCGTGTATGTTGTAGTCACTAAAGGATAAACAGTGTCACCATCGGTAACGCCATTATCCCAAACGTATGATGTAGCACCAGAACCAGTTAAGGTCACCGGCTCACCAGCATTTATTGTGGTTACGGATGCATTAGCTATTACATTAGGCAGTGCGTTAATAGTTAAGTTCACAGGAGTTCTAGTAAAACTTGTACAAGAACTAGCATCATCTACTTTTTCAGCATAATAGGTTACTGAACCAACAGCATCTAAAATCGGACTAGCTACTACATTACCACCAGTTGCAGCATCGTACCATACAATACTATAACCAGATGGCGCAGAAGCAGTTGCCGTAAGCGTTTGCATCGGACTCTGTTCACATTCCGTTTGGTCACCTCCGCTAATTGGTGCAGGCGGTGTAGCTTGAATGGTCAAGATCACTTCAGTTCTTGTACTACTTAAACAGTTGGTCACATTCTGTACACTTTCAGCAAAATATGATATTATACCTACTGTATTCAGAGATGGATCAGCAATTATATTTCCTCCAGTTGCTGCATCATACCAAACTACAGTTGCATCTGCGGGAGGTGTTGCCGTAGCGGTTAATGTTTGAATAGGAATCTGTTCACATTCCGTTTGATCACCTCCACTTATTGGAGCATCGACTACAGGACAAGCACAATCTGGTGCTGTAACTGCCAAAGTTTGCGTACAAGCATTTGGTGCTGTAACCGTCAATGTTATATTATTTCCTGATGTAATATTTGATATCGTCCAATTATTTCCGCCATTGTCAACTACAGTACCTTCACTAGAAGTTACAATACCTTCGCTAACATCTACAGAAACTGAATAGGTCAATAAATCTGGAGCACATGTTGCTGCCGTAGCGGTTGTAATATCCGGAGTATCTTGAATCGTCAGATGTACCGCGGTTCTTGAAAGACTTGTACAAGAGCTCGTAGTATTTTCACTTTCCGCATAATAGGTCACTGAACCTACAGTATTTAAAATCGGACTAGCGACTACACTTCCACCAGTAGCGGCATCGTACCAAACTACGCTTGAACCTGCAGGAGCAGTCGCTGTTGCCGTTAACGTTTGAATAGGTGATGTTTCACATTCCGTAATATCTCCACCACTTACTGGAGCAGTCGGTGCTGCCTCAATAGTTAAGGATACTGCTGTTCTAGATAAACTAGTACATGATGAAGTTGTATTTTCACTTTGTGCATAATAAATGGTTGTACCCACAGTATTTTGTGTAGGACTTGCAACAACATTTCCGCCAGTAGCGGCATCGTACCAAACTACATTTGAACCTGCAGGAGCTGTCGCTGTTGCAGTTAATGTCTGAATAGGATTCTGCTCACATTCTACTTGATCACCTCCACTAGTTGGAGCTGTCGGAGCAGCTTCAATAGTTAAAACAACTGCCGTTCTTGTACTACTTAAACAATTAGTTACATTATCACGGCTTTCGGCATAATAGGTTGCTGTACCTGTTGTGCTTAAAGATGGATCGGCTACTACATTTCCGCCAGTTGAAGCATCATACCATATTACAGTAGCACCCGCTGGTGGGGTTGCCGTAGCGGTTAATGTCTGAATAGGATTCTCTTCACATTCCGTTTGATCACCTCCGCTGATTGGGGCATCCACTAAAGGACAAGCACAATCAGGTGCTGTAACCGACATGGTTTGTGTACATGCATTTGGCGCCGTAACCGTCAATGTTATATTATTTCCTGATGTAATATCTGATATCGTCCAGTTATTTCCTCCGTTATCCACTACAGTTCCTTCGGATGAAGTTACCGTGCCTTCGCTAACATCTACAGAGACAGAATAGGTCAATAGATCTGCCGAACAAGTTGCAGCTGTTGCGATTGTAATATCCGGTGTATCTTGAATAGTCAAGTGTACAGGTGTTCTTGTAAAACTTGGACAAGCACTGGTGTTATCTTCACTTTCTGCATAATAGGTTACCGAACCTACGGCATCTAAAATCGGACTAGCTACTACATTTCCACCAGTAGCAGCATCGTACCAAATAATACTTGAACCTGCAGGGGCTGTTGCCGTTGCTGTCAAAGTTTGTACTGGTGATGTTTCACATTCCGTTATATCTCCCCCACTAATTGGAGCTGTCGGTGTAGCATTTATAGTCAACATCACTGCTGTTCTAGTTCCGCTTACACAGTTCGTCACATTATCACGACTTTCAGCATAATAAGTTGCTGTACCTGTTGTACTTAAAGATGGGTCCGCTACTACATTTCCGCCCGTTGAAGCATCGTACCATACTACCGTAGCACCCGCTGGTGGGGTTGCCGTAACGGTTAATGTCTGAATAGGATTCTCTTCACATTCCGTTTGATTACCACCACTGATCGGAGCATCCACTACAGGACAAGCACAATCAGGAGCAGTAACATCTAAAGTTTGGGTACATGCATTCGGTGCCGTAACCGTCAATGTAATATCATTACCAGAAGTAATATCTGAAATCGTCCAGTTATTCCCTCCATTATCCACTACAGTTCCTTCGGTCGAAGTTACCGTACCTTCGCTAACATCCACAGAAACCGAATAGGTCAATAAATCTGCCGAACACGTTGCCGCTGTTGCGATTGTAATATCCGGTGTATCTTGAATCGTTAAACTTACCGGTGTTCTTGTAAAACTTGGACAAGCACTGGTGTTATTTTCACTTTCTGCATAATAAGTTATAGAACCAACAGTATCTCTTGTCGGACTTGCTACTACATTTCCACCAGTTGCCGCATCGTACCAAACTACATTTGAACCTGCAGGGGCTGTTGCCGTTGCTGTCAATGTTTGTACTGGTGATGTTTCACATTCCGTTTGATCACCTCCACTAATTGGAGCTGTCGGTGTCGCATGTATAGTCAACATCACTGATGTTCTAGTTCCGCTTACACAATTCGTTACATTATCACGACTCTCGGCGTAATAGGTTGCTATACCTGTTGCACTTAAAGATGGGTCGGCTACTACATTTCCGCCCGTTGCGGCATCGTACCATACTACCGTAGCACCCGCTGGTGGGGTTGCCGTAGCAGTCAATGTCTGAATAGGATTCTCTTCACATTCCGTTTGATCACCTCCGCTGATTGGGGCATCCACTATAGGACAGGCACAATCAGGTGCTGTAATATCTAATGTTTGTGTACATGTATTCGGTGCCGTAACCGTCAATGTAATATCGTTACCCGAAGTTATATCTGAAATCGTCCAGTTATTTCCTCCGTTATCCACTACAGTTCCTTCGGTTGAAGTTACCGTGCCTTCGCTAACATCTACAGAAACGGAATAGGTCAATAGATCTGCCGAACAAGTTGCTGCTGTTGCAGTTGTAATATCCGGAGTATCTTGTATGGTAAGCACAACAGCAGTTCTGCTAGTACTAACACATGATGTCGTCGTGTTTTCACTCTCGGCATAATAAGTTATAGAACCAACAGTATCTCTTGTCGGACTTGCTATTACATTCCCACCAGTTGCCGCATCGTACCAAACTACATTTGAACCTGCAGGGGCTGTTGCCGTTGCTGTCAATGTTTGTACTGGTGATGTTTCACATTCCGTTTGATCACCTCCACTTACTGGAGCGGTTGGAATTGGCTCAATCGTTAAACTTACAGCAGTACGTGAATGGCTAACACAACTTGTAACATCATTTTGACTTTCGGCATAATAAATTTCTGTCCCTACAGTGCTCCATTCTGGACTAGCAACAACATTACCACCAATTGCCGCATCGTACCAAACTATACTTATACCTGCAGGAGCTGTCGCTGTTGCCGTTAAAGTTTGAATAGGCATTGTTTCACATTCCGTTTGATCACCTCCACTTATTGGAGCGTCAGGAGCTGCTTGTATAGTAAGGTTAACAGCTGTTCTTGTAGTACTCGTACATCCGTTAACATCGTCAACACTTTCTGCGTAATACGTAATTGAACCGACCGTGTTCCATGTAGGGCTTGCGACCATATTTCCACCCGAAGCTGCATCATACCACACAACACTTGCACCCGTAGGTGGTGTTGCCATAGCAGTAAATGCCTGAATAGGATCTTGCTCACATTCAGTAATGTCACCGCCACTTGTTGGTGCATTTACTGTTGGGCAGGAACAATTTGGTGCATTTATAATAATACTTTCCGTACATGAATTTACATCGGTTACCGTAACGGTTATATTATTACCTGAAGTAACTCCTGATATTGTCCAGTTATTTCCTCCATTATCAGTTACCGTTCCTTCGGTTGAAGTCACCGTACCTCTATCCACATCAACAGAAACCGAATACGTTGCTAAATCTAAAGAACATGTTTGTGAGCTCGGCGTAATAGCAATAGTAGCATTTGAATTCATGGTCAGCGTTACCGCCGTTCTTGTCTCACTTATACAACCACTACTCGTAGTTCTACTTTCCGCATAATAAGTTACCGTACCCACTGCATTTAAAGTAGGGCTACCAACTATACTACCGCCAGTTGCCGCCGTATACCAATCAACAGTTGAACCTGCCGGTGCAGTTGCCGTTGCAGTCATAGTTTGTGTCGGATTACCTTCACATTCTACTTGATCACCTCCACTAATTGGAGCATCAGGTATCGCATCAATGGTTAATGTTATCGGGGTTCTTGAAAGCGAAATACATGCTGAAGTATTGTTTTGACTTTCTGCATAATAGGTTACCGAACCAACAGCACTCCACTCCGGACTAGCAACTACATTTCCACCAGTAGCGGCATCATACCAAGTCATTGTAAAACCTGAAGGTACCGTAGCTGTTGCAGTTAATGTTTGAATAGAATTTTGTTCACATTCAGTGATATCCCCGCCACTAATTGGAGCAGCTGGTGCAGGTTGAATCGTTAGCGAAACTGCTGTTCTTGTTACACTAGGACAACCGGTAACATCATCTTGACTTTCTGCATAATAAATTTCTGTTCCTACACTACTCCATTCCGGGCTAGCAACTACATTTCCGCCAGAAGCAGCATCGTACCAAACCAAGGTTGAACCTGTTGGTGCCGTTGCCGTTGCAGTTAATGTTTGAATAGGATCTTGTTCACATTCCGTGATATCTCCACCACTTGTTGGTGCTACCGGTGCAGGTTGAATGGTTAAGGTCACCGCTGTTCTCCCCACACTTGGACAGCCATTTACGGTATCATTACTTTCTGCATAATACGTTACTGTTCCAACAGCATTTAATGTTGGACTCGCCACTACATTACCTCCCGTAAGGGCATCGTACCAAATAATACTTGCTCCAGATGGTGGTGTTGCCGTAGCAGTTAATGTCTGTAATGGATCTTGCTCACATTCCGTGATGTCGCCGCCACTTGTTGGTACAGGTGGTGCGGTATTGACCGTTAGCTCAGCCTCGTCCGATGTAGCATCGGAACAACTTGCTGCGGGACTGCTAGCTATTGCACGATATCTGTTACCGCTCATTGCAAGGGTTACATTAGCTACCGTAAGTGTATTTGTCGTTACTCCGCTATGTGGAGCCGTATTCGTTAAATCGTTCCAACTAGACCCATCAAAAAGTTGCCATTGTATCGTTCCTGAACCAGAAGCGACTACATCAAAAGAAACCGTACCGCCTTCACAGACCGCTTCATTAGCTGGTTGTGTAGTTATTACTGGGGCATCATAAACGTTTACACGTAATCTTCTTCTTGGTCCTTCACAATTAGCACTTCCGTTCACGGTTGATTGGGTTACCCAAAAAGATTGTTGACCTACAGTTGAAGTATCTGGAGTAGTAGTACCCGGAATTTCATTTCCACCCGTTGCAGCATCGTACCATCTTAAATTAGTACCCGTAGCATGAGAATCTAGCTGTGCCGCAGTATCACCAATACAATAGTCAACTGGAGAATTCACTACAGGAGCCGTTGGAATAGCATAAACAATAACATCTATCTGAGTACGATCACTTTCGCAAGTGGTAGAATCATCTGTTTGACTCACATAGTATGAAGTTGTACCAGCACTAGTAGTAGTTGGTGTAGGTGCCGTAGCTGCAGCAGTACCACCGGTTGCAACCGTATACCAGTTTAAGGTATGACTGGATAATGCCGTAGCCGTAAGAGGTGTTGCCGTTTCGCCAACACAATATTCTACCGGACTATCGGCAGTTGGTGTAGGTGGTTTAGGAATTTGATATAAATCTATCGATAGGAAATTTTCACTCGTACACCCATTGGCATTTTGTGAATACACTAAATAATTTCTATAAAATTCACCTGTAGCAGGAGCCGTGTATGAAGTAACACCTGTAGCCACCAAAGTACCATATTCATCATACCAGTTAGCTGTTTCGCCACCAGCAACATCAACTGTTACAGACATTTCAGGAGGTGTATCTCCCTCACAGTACATATATTCAGTAGTACCTGAAGGTGGGTTTACATCATTCTCTACAGTGATATTAAAAGATCTTTCCACGAAGTTTCCAGAAGCATCCCTAACCGTATAACGTATGGTAGTTGTACCAATATCAAACTGATCACCACTATTTAATCCCGTACCATCAGTTCTAAAAACTACATAATCTGCAATTTCACAACTCGTATTGTTAATATTGGTCACGATAGTTCCTGGAATCAACAAATCATCTAAATAAGCTTCCATTCCAGAATTAAATAAAGAAGCAGAAGAGTATCGAATTTTGATCTGATAATTACCTACCAGATTAAACGGAATAATTTCTTGCTGAACACCCGTTGTGGTATATGTTTTAGAAAAGTAACTCGTAGTAATCGTGTTTCCATCTTCATCTAACACATCTAAGTGAATAGATGGCGCGTTTGTTACTGCAGATATGCTATGAGAAAAAGTTATTTCTCCAAAGCCGTTAAAGTAAAAAACAGGGGTAGTCATTGAACTAGCAAAAAAAGTTCCGCTAGAAATACCTGTCGAAACTAAATTTCGTGTTCCGTTAATTGCACCGCCTCCTTCAATTGAAGAACGAGTAAAAGTGTAACATTGGTTAATGGCACTTTCAAAATCTTGTAATACTGGAGCTTCCCCTTCACCAGCAGGACAGTTATCTGAAGCCGTAGGCTCTGCCCATGTATGAGCGGCAGTACAGGTATTTGGATCAGCAGTTAAGGTTACATTTGTTGGAAAAGTATCAAATATAGGATCTTGATCATCTTCAACAGTAACATTAAAAGTACATACCGTAACATTACCAGCGGAATCCTCTGCTCTATATATAACTGCTGTTGTACCAGGCAGAAAAGAATCACCCGGACTATAATTACTAGTTACGCTTACTGCATCTGCAGACGCAGTTGGGGGTGTCCAAGTAACCACGGCACCACATTCATCTACAGTATAGGAAACGACCACATCTGAAGGAGGACAATTTGAAAAAGTAGGAGGTACCTCTAAAGCATCATCATAGGTTTCACCTAAAACCGTATTCGTTAAAATGCTATTGGTATATATATTACTACTAGTTGAAAAGCTAGTTAAGCCCATCAACAGGAATAATGAAAAAAGTAGTTTAGTAAGTTTGGACATCATTAAGTTATACTTTGCTCTAATGATTTCATTTATTCTTAAATAATAAAAAAGCATTCGTAAATAAGTTGAATCACTATCTAGCAAAATTTAACTTTTAATGGCTCATATCAATATAATTGTTGTGAGATGCAGGGTATTGTGTTGTTATATGCGATATTTTGTGGTTATTCATCGATTAAATTTGCCTATTTGACACATTTAATTATACATTTTGCAAAAAATATTTAAAAATCCGTAAAATTTTGACCTTAATAACTGGCAGCCGATAATACCAATATTTACTGGTATTAGTAATGGAAGTCTTAAAATAAAAGATGAACAAGAATTGTTTTTAGGTATATGCTAATTCCTTTGAAAGACAAAAAATGGATGTTTGCACGCAAAGCTTAAATCAGCTTTCTCTTCGTTCTCATCATACGCTCTTGCATAATTTTTGCGTATAATATTTGATTCGCCTCTATTTGACTTTCTAAAGAAGTAACTACCGATGACGCTTTTTCTTTAATAGAGGTATCTACTTTAGCAACTTTGCGATTCTTCGTACTATCGATCGTTAAATCATTCAATAAAGAATTCAATTCGTTAGTAACGGAATGTTTGGTCAGCGATTTTGTATTCTTCTGCTTAGAACTAGAATTAAATAGGTTTAAAAACATAAGATGGGGGTTTAAGATTTTCTATATAACGGTCCAAATCTACCAATAGTATAATCTACGTAATCTTTTTCTTACAGAAAAATAGTTCAAGTAGAATAAAAGCATAAGCAAAAAGGTATTGAGCACTATTTAAAGTTTTTCAAACATCAATTATCTTTATGATATTCCTAATTTTCCATCGTTTTAAATACTAGAAAAGTAAAAAGACAGTTACCATATTACCAAAACGCTTTAAAAACCTATGACTAAGAATTGGTACGTACTTTATGTAAAACCTAAAAATGAGAAGAAGGTCGCCGAAAGGTTGTCTGCTAATCATATTGAGGTGTATTCACCGATGATAAAAGAGGTAAAACAATGGAGCGATAGAAAAAAGACCATTGAAGTCCCCCTTTTTAAGTCTTACGTATTTGTAAATATTACTGAAGCCGACAGACAACAGGTGTTCGGTATTCCCGGGGTTGTACGCTATCTGTACTGGCTAGGCAAACCCGCCGTAGTACGCGATATTGAGATGGAAACCTTAAAAAAGTGGTTATCTAATGACGATGTTGAAGACTATACCCTCACTAAATTATCGCCTGGTGATCGGGTAGCTATTAAAAATGGTGCTTTAAAAGACAGTCAAGCAATTATTAAAGAGGTCGGAAAATCTCGGGTAAAATTGATTTTAGAAGGCATGGGAGTGGTACTGAATATGAAAATTAGAGACCTCGTGTAATCCCTAATTTCATTCTTTTCAAAACACAACTATAATTTTTGACTATTACCTCACTACAAATTCTGGTCATAAGCTCTTTTTTCACTAATACTGTTGAACTTCACATTGCTTAGTTCCATACCCATCATTACTATTAATAAGTTATCGCAGCATTTTAGCAAAAACGGATTTAAAAATGATAATTAGAGGTATAAATTTATGCCAATACCCACACTAATTTAAGTCTTAAAAAAGGATTCCATAATTTATTAATTAGTTAACACTAAATTTTGGATTGTAGGATAAAGCTGCCTAAGTTTGCTCTTCGTTAATTTATTCCCCCGGTAATTTTTTAAAGGTCTTTAGGTTGACTTTGATGTTCTTTAAACACCTATGGTTAGTCCGTTTATAATGGGGCTGACAGCGCGGAGCGCTATATCAAATTTAAATTCGGTCGACACCAATACAACTCTTAAGCTTCCATTTTTCTATAGAAAAACCTTACAGCTTTTGTAACAACTAATCGGTGCCGCCATAAAAAATACAGTTTCATTTTTCAATTTACTTTAACCCCAATGCTTTAACCTAAAAATGAAATGAACAAATCATTTTTTGTCATACCATTATCGTTTATAGCGCACCTATTAATTATTAATAGTACGCTGTATGTGCTAACACCTGATACCTATTTAAATATATACAGCATACTATATTATAACCTTTCTTGGTTTTTTATAACCTATGCCCTAGATTTTTATCCAACGGCAAGACGGGAGCATTTTAATATTAATCTCAAGAATTTTTTCACCTTGTTTTTACTATTTGGCTTAATATATTTCAGCTCTTTTGTATTCCTTGCTCCCTACCCCTATTCTGCACACTATTTAGTACAGGTTTTTTTGACCATCTGTTTATTATTGACCGTTTTTAGAATCTTATTTTACTGGTCTAGAAATATCATACGGCGTAAACAATATGTATCTACAAGGACTGTCGTTATTGGCAGAGACAAAAACCTGAAGAAAATAAGACGCATTTTTGACATTCCCGAGTATGGCTATAGATATATGGGTTATTTTGATAATTCTTCTTCTAGTAGCCCTACATATTTGGGCACAATAGAAAATAGCTATAATTACATTTTTGAGAATAATGTGGAAGAAGTGTATTGCCTGGCCTCTCGTTTAAGTAAAGATGAGATACGGCATCTCATGAATATTGCAGATAACAGCCTAAAGAAAATAAAAATTATACCTGATAATAAAGAATTGTTCTCAAGGGCCATGTCTATTGAGTTATATGATTCGGTTCCTGTATTAAACTTAAGGGCATCACCATTAGATCTGGAATATGCAAATCTCATCAAGCGCATTTTTGATATCTTCTTCTCACTAGCGGTTATCGTATTTGTATTGTCTTGGTTAATTCCTGTGGTATTTATTTTAATGAAGCTAGATTCAAAAGGTCCTTTGTTCTTTAAGCAAAAAAGACACGGGGTAAACAAGAATACATTTTGGTGCTACAAGTTTCGATCCATGGCAAAAAATGAAGATAGCGATACTAAAATGGCTACAAAGGGCGACATGCGTATTACCAAACTAGGTAGCATTTTAAGAAAAACCAGTATAGATGAGCTTCCTCAGTTCTTTAATGTTTTAATAGGTGATATGAGCATTGTAGGCCCCAGACCCCATATGGAAGTTCATACAAAGCAGTACGAAACATCGGTAGATAAATACTTGGTACGTCATTTCTTAAAGCCCGGTATTACCGGTCTGGCACAAGTAAAAGGGTATAGAGGAGAAATCATACACAAATCTGATATTGTCAATAGAGTACGGTACGACATCTTTTATATGGAGAAATGGTCTATTCTATTTGATATTCAAATAATAGTACGTACCGTTACCAATATCTTTGTTGCTGATAAAAAGGCGTATTAAAATTATTTAAAACTTCAGTACATTTAGTATCAACAAAATAATTTATGCATAACATATAGTTTCTGCATTATATCAACAACAAATTAAAGTTTGCCTAAATAGCAACTAAATAAGACATATCTATAAAATGAATGATATTAATTTTGATTTAAAAACTGCTGATAACAAAAATTTAGGTCAAGTTTTTAAGTCCTATTCCAAATATTGGCTTCTAATAACTATTTCAGTTATCACCTGCTTGGCACTTGTTTTTCTATACTTAAGATATAAGGCTGTAAATCAATATGAAATTAACAGTACAATTTTCTTAAAAAATACCAGTGCTGGTAAGAACTCAGGCGACATCGAGAATTTTAGAGATTTAGGATTAATTAAAACCTCGCAAAGTTTAGAAGATGAAATTGGCATTATCACTTCTTCTGGCATTATGGAGGAGGTTATAACTGATAATTTTTTCAATATTAATTTTTATCATAAAGGGAGCGTCAAAGACGTAGAAATATATGGTGAAGATGTACCTGTTCAGATTTTAGTCGATGAAAATGCTGAAATAGTACCTTATGGCCTATTCATTGATTTAAATTTCATTGACGATACAACCTATGAGTTAAGTACAGAATATGAGAAAAAAGAAATTAGTAGCACACATGCTTATGGTGAAACCGTTACTACCGATTACGGTACATTGACAGTTTTAAAAAAACCTGAAGTTAGAAGCATCGAAGATTTCAATACCTTAAGATTTGTATTGTTAGATACAGAAGAGTTGGTAAATTTATTCTTAAAAAATTTAAGTGTTTATCCAGATAATGATACGGGTAGTTTACTTCGAATGACTTTTGTTTCTTCGCATAAAAGAAAAGGCGAAGACATTCTCTCCAAATTAATTGATACCTATATAAAAAGAACCATAAAATATGAGAATGAATTAGCTGAAAATACTATCCAAATTATTGACAACAGGTTAAAACTATTATCAGGTGAAATTGAAAATGTAGAAAAATCAGTCGTTGATTTTAAAACTAAAAATGTAGTTACCGATGTCGCCAGTAATGCCGATACTTATATACAGCAAGCAAACGATTATAAAGAAAAAGCTTCTAACTACCAAAGCCAAATAAACATTTTAAGTCAAATTGAACAAACCTTACTTAATGGCACCATTGAAAATTCTATAGGTGGAGGGTTTGCCATTAACGATAGAACACTTACCGACCAAGTAAATAGATATAACGAAACTTTATTAGAACGTCAAAATCTTTCACAATCAGCAGTTACTTCTAATCCAATGATTGTAAAACTAGACGCAAATCTTTCAAACCTTCGGCAGTCAATATTACAAAATGTGCAAAGTTCTAAAAACGGCCTTGCCCTAGCCAAACGTAATCTACAAGATAATGCGAATAAATACGACGCTCAATTAGCCAGAGTACCTGGTATGGAAAAACAATTGTTAGATATAAGTAGAGACAAAAGCACAAAAGAAGGGCTCTATTTATATCTACTTCAAAAAAGAGAGGAAGAAGTTTTGTCACTGGCTGCACCTGCATCTTCCACAAGGGTAGTTAATCGCCCAAAATCTGGTATCTACCCCATAAGTCCAAATAAAAAATTAACCTATTTGGCAGGCTTATTACTTGGCTTATTTTTACCTATTTCTACTATTTATTTTAAAAATGCGTTCAACACGAAAATTACTTCCATTGAAGAAATTAACAATCTAACGGTAACACCTGTAGTTGGAGAAATTTCTAAACACACAGGTTCTAATTTAATTGTAGCCAAACAAGAAGAACAAGAAAAACAATCGCACACTTTAGAATTGTTCAGGCTACTACGGTTTAACCTAGAATATCTGAAAAAAGACCAAAAAAATCAGACTATATTGATTACATCATCAATAAAAGGAGAGGGTAAAACTTTTATAGCATCGAATTTAGCGTTGTCACTGGCTTCTATAGGCGAGAAAGTAGCCTTACTTTCATTCGATTTAAGAAAACCCTCTTTAATGAGTTGTTTTAATTTGGATGAAAAAATTGGAGTTACCGATTTCATCATTAAAAAAGGCATTAATAAAGATTCATTATTTCAAAACTATAACGGTATTGAAAATTTAAAATTAATGGGATCTGGCATTGTTATAGGTCAAATCAGTACAATTGTATTACATGAACGGGTAGGTGAATTAATTAATGAGTTAAAGACTGAATTTGACAGAATCATAATAGATACCGCACCAATTGGTCTAGTATCAGATGCTTTTGCCTTAAATCCTTTTATAGACAGCACTATTTATGTTGTTCGAAAAGATTTTACTAAAAAAGAGCATATCGGTATTATAGATAATATTTATAAAAACAATAAGCTTAACAATTGTATGATTTTATTCAATGATACCGAGCCCAAAGAAACTTATAACTAAAAATAATTTACGCACTTTTAAAAGTTATAAATGTCTTTAAAGAAAAGGATTTTAAATAATGGTTTGGCCTCTATTTTACAGAAGGGTATACGGGTTTTAGAACAGCTATTTTTAGTGCCGTTTTTTATTTCAGCATGGGGTGCCGCTTATTATGGAGAATGGTTAACTCTTACAATAATACCAACCATGATTGGTTTTTCAGATTTAGGCTTTGGCACAGCTGCCGGGAATAGCTTTATTTTAAGTTTTGCATCTGGGAACATGAAAAAGACCGCAGATATAAATAAAAATGGTATTTATCTTATTTCTCTTATGATAGGTGTTGCAATGATACTAAGTATTATAGTACTTTTTATTCTAGATTACTCTGCTGTTTTTGAAAAATCTTTGATCAATAGAGTTGACGCCCTTTATGCTGTTTCATTTTTAATTTTAGCAAGGCTATTAACATTTTACTCACAAATGATTCAAGCTTACTATCGTGCTGCACAACGCGCAGCTCTAAGCATGAATTTACAAACTATTTTTTCTAGCTCAAATTTAGTCGCGGGACTTGTTATTCTATTATCTGGTTATGGGGTAATAGCATTTGCACTTTCCCAATTATTAGTTGTTGTGGTATTTACTCTATTCTATTATTTTAAAGGTAGAAAAACATTGAATTTTAATCAGGAGTATAAAGGAGAAATAAATCGAAATATTATAAAATCTATTGCAAATAAAGGATTGGGTTATCTGATGTCACCTGTATGGCAAGCACTCTATTTCCAAGGGTCTACTTTTATAGTTCGGATAATTTTGGGAGCTGAAGCAGTTGCAGTCTATAATACTGTAAGAACTCTTAGCCGTTCTTTAAACCAAGTATTTTACATGATTAAATCTACTGTATTTCCAGAATTACAATTCGAGATTGGCAAGCAAAATTATAAAACAGCACAACGATTGTTTCGTTTAGCGATATTAAGTGTGTTTGCTATGTCATTTATGGGCCTTATATTCCTTGTGTTTTTTGGATTACCATTTTATAATTTATGGACTCAAAACCAATTAGAAGTATCACGGACAATGTGGTATATTTTTACTTCAAGTATGTTGTTCAATGCAATTTGGTGGACTACTGAAATGGCTTTTGGCGCAGTTAACCAACCAAAAAAAATGGCAATCTTCGGAATTACAGGCGCCTTAATCTCATTGGTTTTCACTTATTTAGGTTCTAAATATTTCAATTTGGAAGGAGCTGCTTTTGGGGCAATAATATTAGACATAATTTTAGTCATTTTAGTTGTTCCTTATGGTTGTAAATTAATGCGAATGAAACCTTCAGACTTAGTTAATCATATAATACCAGACTTTAAATACATTTTTTCACTTATTAAAAATAAAATATAATATTTAGAATTTATATATGAAAATTTTATCTGTCGGTTGGTTCAGGTCAACGAGTAGTACTTCGTTACATCGTAATAAAGCATTACAAAAAGTAGCTAAAGAAATTGATACGGTTGAATTGGGCACAAAAAAATCAAATTTTTGGTTTAAGATGGCATATCATCTTTTTCAAAAAAGCATACCCGTGTCTCTACCAGACTCAACACATGCAAACGAAAACATATTGAACTATGTTCGAAAAAAATACTATGATATTGTATGGATTGATAAAGGAATAGTTATCAATAAAAAAACATTACAAGCTATAAAAAAAATTTCTGCAAACACAAAGATTGTTAGTTTCTCTCCTGACAATATGGTAATGAGACATAATCAGAGTCAAAATTATCTAGACTCTTTACCTTATTATGACATTAATTTTACAACGAAATCATATATCATAGATGACCTAAAAAAAATAGGAGCTAAAAATATTCATTTCATCCATAAAACATATGGAGAGGATTTTCATTTTCCGAGGGAATTGAGTGAAAATGAAATAAAAAATTTCGGTAGCGATATTGGATTTGTAGGTATGTGGGAAAAGGAGAGGTGCGATAGCATACTCTATTTAGTCAAAAAAGGACTTTATGTCACTGTGTATGGTGACGGCAAATGGAATGATTTTAAAGATAAATATCCTAATTTAATTATAAAGCCTGGTGTTTTTTCAGATAATTATCCAAAAGTCCTACAAGCTCTTACCATTTGTCTATGCTTTTTAAGAAAAATTAATTTAGATCAACAAACTGCAAGAACTATGGAAATCCCAGCGTGTGGAGGATTCATGCTCGCTGAACGTACAAAAGAACATCAAGAATTATTTGAGGAAGGGGTTGAAGCCGAATTTTTTTCTTCTGATGAAGAATTATTTAAAAAGTGCACATATTACTTGAATCATTTGGATGAGCGTAATAAGATTGCCAAAAATGGGAGATTAAAATGTGAAAAAGCTGGCTATTCTAATGAAGCTACTATAAAGAGAATGATAGAAATTGTACAAACAAATGGTTAGTAAGAATTCTCCAATCATCCAGTTTTTAAGAGATAGTCTCGGTATTGCCCTTATACTAGCGATTATCATTGAAATAATATTGTTCCCTAGTCTAGAAAATTTTTTTGGTTGCGCTATGGCTTTGATTAGCTATAGTATATTCCGTTTTTTTTTAAAGGATTTTTATGTAATAAATTATCCATTTACATTTTTCCTTTACCTATCTATGTTCTTGTATCGCTATCTTCCATTAATAGCAACCATACTTGAAATGAAACCAATCACTTTTGGATTTGAGCGACCCTATATCACATTTATAGGAGAAACCGCATGGTTCCTAATGGCATCCCTAGCATTTTATTTAAGTTGTAATCATACCAATGCTATTTCCAAAAACAACATCCTCCAAACTACATTGTACAAATATAAATTTTATCATAGCAACGCTGTCATATTTTGGAGTATGGGAATAATCGGTATTCTAGTAAAGTTATATACTTTAGCGGCAGGTGAAATTGAACTTGGAGATGTTACTGGAAAATTTTTCAAGGCATTAGAATATTTTCAATACGCCCCCTTAATCCTTGCATTTCCAAAATTGTCAAAAATTGAATACTCTAAAAGAAATCTAGTTTTCATCTATACAATATTCGTTATCATTTTAAGCATTGCTTCTAATAGTAGAAGACAGATGCTCATTCCTATTGGTACCATTGTTCTCCTGTACTTTTTATATTTAGTTGTCAGCAAAAAAAAAATATCAGAATTATTATGGACAAAGAAATTCTTAGCAATCATTGTTTGTGGGTATCTCATTTTTAATATCATAACAAATTTATCCGTAGCGATGTTATATAATAGAACTTTAAGAAATAATATTACGAGAAAGGAGCTATTTTCAAAAACTATAGAAACTATACAGAACCAAGAATTGATGGCACGCCTCAAGGTCACTAATAATAATAAACAAAATCAATTGGAGGGCTATCATTCTGGTTGGACAGAAAATTATTTAGATAATTTCATGATGAATCGTTATGCCAATATGCGTATTTCAGATGAAACTATTTATTATGCCGAAATAAGGGGATATGCTAGTAATGTAATGCAATTAGATTTTTTTAAAAAAAACATAGCTGTATTACCAACACCTATTTTAAATTTTTTTAATATAAATGTGAACAAATTAGACTTAATTCATTCTAGAGGTGATATTTTATATGGCAAAGGATTTGGTGGTTACCGTGTCACAAGTCATTTAGGTGATGGTTTAGCAACCTTTGGCTACTGGTACTTTCCTTTACAATTTGTTATTTTACTTTTTGTATTTAAATTAACAAACATCTTTACTTTAATCAGTGGTAATAAAATTTTTTATGCCCCCTTTGCACTTCTTACCGTTTTCTCATTTTTAGGAAGGTATCGTAATGCAGGAGGAATTATTGGAGATTTCGGATACTTAACAAGAGGATTTATTCAAGATTTATTTACCTATTTATTAGTATTTCATCTAATTTATTATATCATATATTTTTTAAAACCATCTTTACTTTTCCACAAATAACTAAATTAAGACAAGAGCTTATCAGAATCCTATTTCAACTTTCAATACAAAACGTACCAACTATATTGCTATCAATCAAAACAATCATCTAAATATAATTCCACCTTAAAATATTTCGGCATAATGAACACCCGTTTAAAACCAAGATTCACTTGGATAGATAATACAAGAGGTTTGATGATAATTTTGGTAGCCATGGGTCATATTATTATTGATGGCAGCATAGATAACACTTTTAATACCATAATCAGAATGCCTACCTTTTTTATGATTAGCGGATTTCTCTTTAAATTTAAACCAAAAAAAGTATACTTAAAACACAAATCAATTCACCTCCTACTCCCCTATTTTGTGTATTTGATTCCCATCTTAGCAGTACAGATGTATTTTGAAGACAAAACTGTAATGGAATACTTTGGTAGATTATTATTAGGTGGCCCATTTTTATATGCATGGACTGGAGTTTTCTGGTTTATAACTTGCCTCTTCTTTACCCAACAAATTTTTAATCTCTTAAATTCTCTCAAAGTGAGAATATTGAATCTAGTAATGATATTAATGTTAATTTTAGCCTATTTGGACGACTTTATATTCAATTTCAACATACCCTGGAGTCTTAATATATGTTTATATACATGCCCTCTATTTTTCATAGGGTTTTTATTTAAGACTTTGATAAAAAATAAAACATTACCCGCATTAGTTTCTATATTAATTTTATGTATTCTTTATTTTATCACAACCAACATAATACCCGAATCTTATACTAATCTTAAAGAAGCTAATTATGGTATTCCATTATTAGGTATAGCTATTAGCACCTTATCTGCTTTTTGCTTAATAAGCTTTTTTAAATCAATTCCAGAATTCAAATTACTCGCTGTAATTGGTAAAGCCTCAATGATAATTATGTATTTACATTTACCTATCAGGTATCTAATTTTACATTTTCAACCCAATACAAATCAATGGTTCATATTATTTATCTCTTTATTAATACCAACCGCATTGTATTATCTTTTAAACAGAAATAAAACAAGCAGACTTGTATTATTAGGAGAATCTTAAACTCTAATAAATATTGAAAATTATTCTCCTAACCCATCATGAACATTTTAGAGGATATAGCATGAAACGCTATTGCTCATTTTTAAGTGATGGTCTTCAATTAAAAGGTCATGAAACTCAAATAATAAGTCCAAAAGCTATCCTTAGCAAAGATGGTATGCCAAAACAATTAAAAAAGTGGCTGCGTTATATTGATTCTTTTATACTTTTTCCAATATGGTTATTCTTGGAAAATAAAAGGTTACCCAAAAATACATTATATGTCATCACCGATCAGGCATTAGGTATGTGGATGCCGGTCTTAAAAAACAAAAACCATGTAGTGCACTGTCATGATTTTACTGCTTTGAAATCTTCATTAGGCTTAATGATTGAAAACCCTACAAGCTGGTCAGGTAAAATATACCAAAACTTAATATTTAAGGGATTTTCAAAAGCTGATAATTTTATCTGTATATCAAAAAATACCCAACAAGAACTTATTCATTTTTTACATAAAACACCAAGAAAAATTGAGCAAGTATACAATGCTCTAGACCCCATGTTTAAAACTGGAAACATAGTAGAAGCTAGAAATTATATAAGTCAATTTTTAGATGTTGATTTTAGTAATGGATATTTAATGCATGTTGGGGGTAATGATTTTTACAAAAACAGAACTGGTGTTGTCGCTTTATATGATGCATGGCGAAGACAAACAAATACAGTTTTGCCACTTTTAATGATTGGCTATGAACCCTCTGAAATCATACGAAGAAGTTATGATCGATCACCGTATAAAGAAGACATACACTTTTTAATTAGAGTTGAAAATGAATTGCTTTTAAAAGCTTATCAAGGTTGTAGTTTATTCCTATTTCCCTCTCTAACAGAGGGCTTTGGTTGGCCTGTTGCAGAAGCCATGGCCTCTGGTTGTCCCGTAATTACCACTAATGAAGCCCCTATGAATGAAGTTGGTGGTGAGGCTGCTGTTTATATTGAACGTTGCCCAGCACCAGATAAGGTTTTAGTATGGGCCAGCGAATCTGCCAAGATTTTAGAAACAACTTTACAGTTATCCGAAAAAGAGAAGGATATTCTAATACAAAAAGGATTGCGACAGGCAGAATTATTTGGAGAAGAAAGAATTTTAAATCAAATAGCATCTTTTTACAACGAAATTATAAAATAATAGCAGAAGCGTACCCTATCTACATCAACCTCAACTACGCGCATTAAAATTCTGAGCAAATACTAATTTGCCCTAATCTAGTTCCCATTGTACCCATCTTTTAAAAAACCTATCATGAAAGAAACAAATACAAAACGTATTTTATTCGTCGGTTATAATTTTACGCCAGAACTAACCGGAATCGGAAAATACTCTGGAGAAATGATGCATTGGTTAGCTGAAAAAGGGCATGAATGTACCGTTTTGACATCGTACCCCTATTATCCCTATTGGAAAGTACAAGAGCCCTATCGAAAAAATCGTTTTTGGTATAAAAAGGAGGTAACAAATTTTGAATCTGGCGGCAGGCTAAAAATAATACGTTGCCCCATGTATGTACCCAACAAGCCGAGTGGAGCTAAAAGGATGCTTTTAGACACCTCATTCTCCATATCAGCCTTCTTAGCCGGTATTCCGCTTTTATTTACCAAAAAATATAGTAAAATCATTACAGTTGCCCCTTCTTTTCAATTTGGTCTATTGGGTGTTTTCTATAAAAAAATTAAAGGCGCCATGCACATACATCATATTCAAGATATGCAAATTGAAGCTGCACAAGATTTGGGCATGATCAAGTCTCCAAAACTTTTAAAAACTTTGTACGGCATCGAAAAATATATTTACCGAAATACTGATGTGATCAGCAGCATCTCTGATGGTATGATCGAAAGAATAGAACGTAAAGCACAAAAACCAATTTCATTTTTTCCAAACTGGACCGAAACCAAAAACTTTTACCCGATTGAGGATACCACTAAACTAAAAGAAGAATTCGGATTTAAACCTACAGACTATATTGTGTTATATTCTGGAGGCATAGGAGAAAAACAAGGTTTAGATGCCATATTAACATCTGCTAAAAATTTAGCAGCTCATCAAAAATTACAATTTATAATTTGTGGAACAGGCCCCTATAAACAAATTTTAAAAGAAAAAGCAGAACACATGAACTTAAACAATGTTCATTTTACACCTCTGCAACCCAAAGAATGCTTTAATAAATTTTTGAATATTGCCGATTTACATTTAGTCATTCAGAAAGAAAAAGCTAGTGATTTGGTTATGCCCTCAAAGTTAACAACCATACTTGCCGTAGGTGGTTTGTCTTTAATTACAGCAAACCCCAACTCTAGTTTATACCGCGTAGTTAGTAAACATGGGATGGGTATTTTAGTTGCTCCAGAAAATCAAGAAGCATTAGATAAAGGTATTTTAATAGGGCTTGGCGAGTTAGATAATCAAGATATTAAAAAAGCAGCACGTGCATATGCAGAACGGTTTTTAGCCATTGATACTGTTATGCATAAATTCAATGAAAAAATTACTGCTTAACTCGTTTCTTGATTGCGTATTTCGTCGATAAAGGCTGTTAAACAACCATTTATATTACATTGTTTCGCAATACTGATTATATTTAAAATTAATCATATCAACATTTATTTCAGTTGCATCATGTTATTGAAGGCATTCAATACCCCTTACATTCTACATCTATAAAAAAAGATACAAAGAGCCCTATTCCATTTTACTATGCAAAATAAGTTTTCAAAATTGCTTTTTTCAATTAAGACAAAAATATTGAGTCCCAAAATTGTAGGCTTGTACCAAAAGTCAAATGAAAATTTAATACAAAGAGATTTAGATGGACTAAATTTTAAAAAGCGTCAAGAACTATTTAAACATGCTATAAAATATTCTGATTTTTACAAAAAAAAATATGCCCACCTAGATTTTTCTAATATAGAATTAGCTACAAATGACGATTTTCTAAAGATTCCTCCTCTAACTAGAGATGAATTACGTTTAAATTTTGAAGATATTAAGTCTAGCAATGTTAATCTTAATAAATGCAGAAAGGCTAGTACCTCAGGTAGCACCGGACCATCAGTTTCTGTTTTACACGACAAAAGACACCCTGAAACTCCTATAAGATGGCGTATATTAAATTGGTGGGGAATTGAGCCATGGGAAAATCAAGCCTTTATCTATCGTTTTAAAAAACCACTTTGGGAACGTATCGCAAATAGTATAATGTGGTGGCCTACCAAAAGAGTTTTTTTAGCGGCTGCAAATCCAAGTAGTAAACAATTAGCCACATTTGTTAAAACCTTTAATAAGATAAAGCCTACACTTTTACAAGGCTATGTAGATGTTGTCTTTGAGTTTGCTCTTTACTTGCTAGACAATAAAATAAAAATTCATCCACCTAAAATGGTTTGGGTTACTTCTGCCCCACTATTTGAAGAGCAAAGGCAATTAATGGAAAAAGCTTTTGGGGCCCCGGTTTGCGATCAATACGGAAATACTGAAATTATGTTAATCGCTGCTGAATGCCCAGAGCAAAATGGTTTACATATTATGCAAGATACCGTTCATATTGAATTTGTAGATGCTAATAATCAACCAGTACCGGCTAATACATCTGGTAAAGTTCTTTTAACAGATCTAACCAACTTTGCCTTTCCTTTAATACGATATGAAATTGGTGATGAAGGCAAATATCTTGACCGTAAATGTGCATGTGGGCGGTCGTTACCACTTATGGATAATATAAAAGGTCGACAATCTAAACAGATCGTAACTCCATCAGGGCTTCAAATAAAAGGGGAACATCTAATGGCCATGTTCGATGGGCATATGAAACTATTTAGAGAGATTCAATTACAACAACAGCAAGATTACTCGGTCTGTATCTTTTACGTTCCTAGAAAAGCTGAAAAGACTGGAGTTGAAATAGATGCAATGGTTCACTTACTCAAACAAAGAGCTAGATTTGAAATAACTGTACGACATGAAAAAGTTGAACACGTTACACGTGTAGGAAAAAAATCTCCATTTATTATAAGTGATCTTTAAATAACATTTAGAGTATGAATTCATCTGAACAGTTAAAGATAAAAGCCAAAGAACTATTTGAAAAGTCTTTAGGTATTAAATACCACTATTCATCTAATAAGACTGCAAACAAACTTTTAAAAAATATCGAATTAGAAAAGGGAAAACTTGATTTAACTTCAAAAAAGTTAGCAAAAGAATACGCTCAAGATATTTTAGGATGGAAAGGATTCGCGCCTTGGTTATACGTATACACCCACATGTATGGAGAATTTAAAGAAGGTTGGTTGCCCGATAATTATTTTGGAAAATTGGTTATACCTGAAATACAAGGCGACTATGGGAAAATTTCATTTTTAAAACCTTTTGCGAATAAATTATTTAACAGCCAGGTTTGTCCAGATTTGGCACATTATATTAATGGACAATGGTTCTCTTCTAACTATGAGATTAGAACAGAAAAAGAAATTAACGAACTCATAAAAAGAAATCGCACGTACAATAATACTAAAGTTATCAGCAAATTAGATTACAGTTATCAAGGTCTTGGAATACATATTTATGACAAGAATAATTTTAATGCACAACAAGTCGCTAAAAATGGAAATGGAGTCATACAGCCTTTTATAATTCAACATGAGTTCTTCAATCAGTTTTGTAAAGATGCGGTCGCTACCTTGCGCCTTACAACGGTAATTGACACATTAGGCAAAGCCTCCTTAAGAGCTTCTTTGCTTAGATTAGGAAGAACAAAACAAACACATGTGCAATCTAGCGACCAAGTATTAGTAGCTATAGATGTTACAACTGGTAGCTTGTCAGAAATTGGGTATAGTAGTTCTTTTAAATCCATGGATGCTCACCCAGATAGTAACACTGCTTTTAAAGATAAGACTATCCCCTATTATGATAATTGCGTAGCTAAGGTTTTAGAATTACAAAATAAAATGCCCATGATCAAGCTAATTGGCTGGGATGTCGTTATTGATGATAAAAATGAAGTAGTTATTATGGAATGGAATGGTTACGGGGCTGGTATTGCTTTTTCTGAAGCCACACAAGGACCGAGTTTTAATGATTTGGGTTGGAACGATTTTTTCAAAAATAAAAATATTAAAAAGCGCCATAATCTCAAGCCCGCTTAAATAAAATTTGAATCGAATTTTTAAAATGAAAATCATTTATTTTTTTAGGCATCCTAAAATAGGTCATTCTATACATCGTGTTTTTCGAACATTGGTAAATGAATTAGAAAAGACCTCAGAAATCAACATTTATGAAATGCCGTATTTAGGGTCAATGCCTAACGACCTTTTAAATAATAACATATATACCTTTAAAAAACGTGATACGAAAGCAATACACCATGTAACAGGTCATATTCATGATGTATTATTAGCGCTTTTTGGTGTAAAAACCGTACTAACTATACATGACTTGGTCTTTTTAGATAATGTTAAAAATCCAATTAAACGTTGCTATAAATGGCTTTTTTGGTTGTATCTACCTGTGAAAATTGCAGACAAAGTTGTATGTATTTCAAACGAAACAAAACAAAATATATTAAATAAGATAAAGGCAGATAACCTAACGGTTATTCATAATGCCGTAGATCCAATTTTTACCTATTCCCCAAAGAACTTTAACGAAGAGAAGCCAATCATTTTACATATTGGCACCGGATGGAATAAAAATTTAAATATGACCATTGAGGCCTTAGCGGATATAAACTGTCATCTAAGAATCATTGGAAAATTAAATGAAATACAGTTAAACCTTTTAGAAAAATTTAAAGTAGAATACTCCTGTATTTTGAATTTAACAGACGAAGAAATTAGGCAGGAATATATTAATTGCGATATAGTAAACTTCCCTTCTATTTACGAGGGTTTTGGAATGCCTGTTATAGAGGGACAACAAACCGGTAGAGTCGTCGTGACTTCAAAAATTGAACCTATAGTTGAAGTTGCCGGTAATGCAGCTGCTTTTGTAACTCCAAATAACATAATTTCATTAAAAGAAGCATACATTGAAATAATAAAAAATCCTATATATAGAGAAAACCTTGTAAAAGATGGTCTCAAAAATGCTAAAAGATTTTCAATTAAAAACATTTCAAAGCAATATGTAGAGTTGTATCAAAATTTAATCAAAGAATGAAAATACTAAGAATTATACCTAGTATGAAGCCAGAGAAAGGTGGTCCTTGTCAAGGTATTCGTAATGCAATACCTGAATTAATAAATTTAGGAATAACGAATGAAGTCGTTTGCTTGGATGCCGCTACATCAAGCTATTTAGGGCAAGATTCTTTTGTTATTCATGCCCTCGGAGAAGCAAAGACACCATGGCAATACAATAAAAATCTATTACCTTGGCTTATAAAAAATCATACTAAATATGACGCTATAATAATTCATGGTCTTTGGTTATATCATAGTCATGCTGCCATAAAAGCCTTCAATACTATACATAAGAATTCACCAAAGATTTTTGTAATGCCACATGGTATGTTGGACCCATATTTTCAAAAAGCAGGGTCCCGTAAATTAAAAGCCTTACGAAATGATATCTATTGGAAACTAATAGAGAACAATGTAGTAAATAAGGCAGACGGTATATTATTCACCTGTGAGGAAGAATTACTATTAGCAAGAACTACATTTCCTAATTACAAACCTAAAAAAGAGATAAATGTAGGTTACGGCATACAACCACCACCAGCGTATAAATCAGAAATGCGTGAGGCATTTGCAAAAAAAGTATCGCGTTGGAACGGCAAACGACACCTACTATTTTTAAGCAGAATACACCTTAAAAAAGGAGTAGACCTCTTAATTAAAGCGTATTTAAAATTAGAACAAGAACTTGATAATTTGCCTCAACTTGTTATAGCAGGACCAGGTTTAGAAGATGGCTATGGTACCGTAATGCAAGAATTAGCATCTTCGTCTAAAAATATACTATTTCCAGGTATGCTAAAGGGTAATGCCAAATGGGGTGCATTTTACGAGAGTGAGGTTTTTATATTACCTAGTCATCAAGAAAACTTTGGTATTGCTGTTGTAGAAGCATTAGCTTGTACAAAACCGGTACTTATTAGCAATAAAGTAAATATTTGGCGAGAAATAGAAACAGAAAATGGCGGCATAGTCAAACAAGATACCGAGAATGACACGTATAATTTACTTAAAGAATGGATAACTTTTAGTGATACTCAAAAATTAGAAATGTCTAAGAATGCTTTTAAGGTATATGAAAACTATTTTACAGTAGCCAAAGCTGCTCAACAATTTCTAAGTGGTATAAACTATGCATAATGTAGATACCTATACTGGTTCCTCTTTTTCGTTAAAAAACAAATTTGCAAGACTTATTTGGAACTTCACATATCTAATTGCATTTAAATATTCACCCAAACCCTTTCATGAATGGCGTTCAGTCATACTTAGGCTTTTTGGTGCTAAAATTGGTAAGGGTGTTCACATCTACCCAAAAGTGAAAATTTGGGCACCATGGAATTTAGAAATCCATGATCAAGTAGGCGTAGCAAATGGTGTAGATTTATATTCACAGGGGAAAATTACCCTAGGGTATCGATCGATTATATCCCAACGTTCCTATATATGTACTGGAACTCATGATTTTAATCTTAAAGGCCACCCCCTATACACTTTACCAATTACTGTTTCAAAATTTGCATGGGTGGCAGCTGAAGCTTTTATAGCCCCTGGTGTAACCATTGGCGAGGGTGCTGTTGTAGGTGCAAGAGGGGTAGTTTTTAAAGATGTAGAACCTTGGACAGTTGTGGGTGGCAATCCTGCAAAATTCATTAAGAAAAGAAATTTCAAAGACTAATGCATACAATATCTACTATTATTCTTACCTATAATGAAGAAAAGCACATTGAACGCTGTATTAAAAATGCTTTGAAATTTTCAGAATCTGTTTATCTGGTTGATTCTTTTTCTACAGATAGAACTGTAGAAATAGCAGAATCATTGGGTGCAAAGGTGTATCAAAATAAATGGGAAAATAACCATGCTATTCAATTTAATTGGGGTTTAGAAAATTTACCTATTACAACTGAATGGGTTTTTAGATTAGATGCTGACGAATATTTGACAGAAAGTCTTATTGATGAAATTAATTCTAAAATTCTATTCTTAGAAAATGAAATTACTGGAATTGTCTTTGAACGTAAAATGTATTTTCTAGATAAATTAATGACCAAAGGCATGATTCAAATGAAGATGTTACGTTTATTTAGAAACAAACATGGCATTTGCGAGAATCGATGGATGGATGAGCACATTGTTCTTATTAAAGGTAAAAGTATATTATTCGACGGATACTTTGTAGACCATAATCTAAACCCATTAGGATGGTGGATTGATAAACATAATAATTACGCAACACGTGAAGCTGTAGAGCTTCTTAATATCCAATATAATTTTATATCAAGAGATGAAGATTTAGAAAAAGTACATTTAATGTCTGCAGATGCCCAATCTAAGAGAGATAAAAAGAAAAAATATGCCGAAATGCCTCTATTTTGGCGATCATTAATTTATTTCATCTACAGATATATTTTTAAAATGGGTTTTCTTCAAGGAAAAGAAGGCTTTTTATGGCATTTTTTACAAGGTTGGTGGTATAGAACCTTGGTAGATGCAAAAGTGTACGAAATAAAAAAAAATTGTGGGTCAGATATAATTAAAATTAAAAATTATATAAAGAAATCATACAATATTGACCTATAATTATAACCAGAACTTAGTCTTTTTACATGAAAAAAAAATATAATATTGTAATTTTAATAATCTTTCTCTCTATAACCATAGAGTTTAGCCTGCGTTTTTTCTTGGGTTTTTGTGATGCTCCCCTTTATATCTCTGATGAATCTTATGAATATATTGCGGCACCAAATCAAAATGGAAAAAGATTTGGTAATACATATAGCTTTAATTCTTTTTCGCAACGTAGCAAAGAAGTAAATCCTAATAAAACAAAGATTTTAGGTTTAGGTGATTCTGTTATTTATGGAGGCGTACAGTCTGACCAAGATAGTATTGCCACCTCTATAGTGAACAAAAAGCTACCAAACCTACAAATGTTAAATATTTCATCAGGAAGTTGGGGACCAGACAATTGTTCGGCATATCTGAAAAAATATGGCACTTTTAACGCAAAAGCGATGCTTTTAGTAGTTAGCAGCCATGATGCATTTGACGTTATGGATTTTCAACCAGTAGTTGGCAATCACATCTCTTACCCAAAACAACAGTATCAATTAGCGTGGTGGGAACTTTTAGACCGTTATGTAAATCCTAGAATTACAAAAGTTTTTTCTAAAAAAACAAAATTAGACCCTGATGAGAAAGCAAATCAAGGCATTGAAAAAAATGGGATTAATTTTAATCCTGGCTTCGACGAGTTAAAATTAATTTCAAGAAATTTTGACTTGCCGTTAATCATATACTTACATCCTGAAAAATCAGAATTACAAAAGAAAAAATATAATGCTCAAGGTGGTTTAATTTTGAATTGGGCTACTAAAAATGAGATAAAAATATTAAAAGGACTCGATTATAATTTTACAAACATAGATTATAGAGATGTTATACATTTAAGTAATAGTGGTCAGAAAAAGCTAGCTGAAATAATGATAAATGAATTAAAAACTACTATAAAGTATACGTCTAACTAAAATAATAAATCAATATTCCGCTGAACGAACCAAGTTAATTGTAACTTGAATTTTACCTGTATTATTAAAATCTTGATTAGCAAATAAATAAATATTACTAATACCTTCAATTAAATTAGCATCATCTAAATCTTTTGAAACAACACCTACTTTTTCAGAAATTGTAGATATTAAATTTTGTTTTTCAGAATTTTTTGTCCCCAAAGATATCTTAGTTCCTTCAGACAAATCTTCCAAAGTATGAACAATTAATTTATCCAAAACATAACCATTTGGTATTGTCATATTTAATTTTATGCTATTTCCAGAACCTAGAGTTACTGTTTCATCACGAGACCAAAAATCCTTTCTTAAAGAATTGGTTTGTTCGATAATATAATTGTTACTATTGTCAGTAACTTTAGCATAATTATTACTGTTGTCACTATTGGCAAGTATTATTCGTATACATCTTTCTATGGGATTAATATCCAATAACCTCCAACCGTTTACTTGAATATCATAAAAATTATTATCACCTGTCTTTAATGCAGTTTCATTTTGGTATATAATTGGACTATATTCCAGAGTTGAGATATGCTCTTCAATACTTAGGCTAGAATTCGTGATTTTATTATTCGAGCCACTTATTCCAAAGGGTCCTGCACCCGTATTGTTTAATATATTAACTTCTACGTTTACATTATCCATAGACACATTGTCTCCTAAAGCATAATCCATTGGATATATTTCAATAGATTCTGAATTATCTTTTATAGTCATATTATTAATTGAAATGTTATTCAATGGACCCAAAAATCTTAAAGAATTAAACTTGAAATTAGGATTAAAAATATCAATCTTACTTTCTGCATATATATTACTAAAAACACCATTAGTAATACCACCCCAATCACCCAAACCATCTCTTCTATAAGATGCATAATTGTCGACAACAACATTCTCAATAAAATCTACCAATTTTAAAGAGTTACTATAACCACTTATTTCTTCTCTAACATTTGAAGTGCCAACGTAATTTCCATAGTCAATGGTATTTAATATCGTAATATTTTTACATATATAATTTTCAGAATTACCACTGTTCAAATAAATTAAATGTGGTGGTGGCATCCAATAATCTAGCCCCCCTACCATACCGCCATTTATTGTTTGTACATCTGAATATCTATATCCCCTTAAACCATCTATAGTTAAATTATCAACAATACCCTGTATACCCATTATTGCTCCATCAATTTCCAAATTTTTAAAAATGATATGATTACAAATTGATGTAGGAGCTGAATTATTTGAAATAATTTGGTTAGCACTATATTCTTCTTTCAATTTTATTGCACCGACCATAAAAGTATTTGCAGTAGTTCCTTTTGATACCATTTTTACATTTTCAAACAAAACATTTCGTGCTGCTTCAAGTAAAATTGTATATCTAAAACTCACTTGACCTTTCCAAACGGGATTTTGATTATTAAATACCAAACCACGATTCTCCACTAGATAATTTTTAAGTTGTGTAGTATTGGCTATGGACATTTGATTATCATACCCGAAATTAGCGTCATAGCTTTGATCATAAAAAATTGTGATATTTTTAATAGAAATATTTTCAGCTAAAGCAATTATGAATGCCGGTGAAAGTAAATTATTAACAATAATACGAGCATCATTTGCCCCTTCAATCCAGGTATTATCTTCTAGAAATATAGATTTTTTACCAGTTTCTTCTACATCTAAAAAAATATCTTTATCTACTAAGACCTTTAACCCTAATGAATCTGCATAGGCTAATGTTTCTATGAATGCCGCTCTATCATCAGTAACACCATCCATTTTCGCCCCGTACCAATATGGCATTACGTATTCATTTTCGTACGTGCCGGTAAAAGTTACCTCTTCTACAATAGGCTCTCTTGAATCTGTAGAAATGAGTGTATTATCACCTTCTATAGATCCATTTTCAAGTTGCCCTTCATTAAAAAACAACGTAACATTTGAGGGTAATACTATATGCTGATTATGTAAATTGAAAGAGTCATTAATTTCTAGCACTGAATTACTGTATTCATCAGGTATAGTACTCCAGTCAAAATCTGCAGGTAATTTTATAGTGTCTTTTAATATTTGATTCTCTGAAGTTTCGCCTACATCATTGATAACGTACTCCGACAACAAATCAGCATCTTTTGCACATGACACTTGAAATAATATGCCACAAGTAAATATATACGTAAGTAAAAATCTATTCTGACTAAATTTCATTGAAATAAGATATATGTGAATCGTATCATTTGATAATCAAAGTACAATTCATTATTTAAACAGCTTTATAATCAGGGAGAATTTTCTAATAAAACGTTTAAATTAACCTAATTAATACGTTGTTTAAAGTCTTTTAGACCTTCCACATACACTTTTCTTGAAACCTTTATTTTTTAGTTAAAAAATTAAAAAATATTTAAAACAAGCTAAGCTTACTGAATATAATGTAAGAATATTCAGTACTAAAATTATCTACTAAAAACTTAATGAAGATTATTTTACAAAAAAGGAATTTAGAATACTAACTTATAGTGGCTTCCAAATTTTTACTAGAAGAGAATTTCGCCTTCACAAGACACTTCGCATATACAAAGCCATAATAAACATATCTTTTACCCATACGCTTAGGTTCTTTCACTAAACGACCTAACCACTCTAACCCTAAATCTTGCCAAATTTTATTGGGTCTTTCTATAGTACCTGCATAGAAATCAAATACAGCACCTATAGAGCAGATAATTTTAGTGTCTAGGTCTTCTTTATGGGCATGACTCCATTTTTCTTGTTTTGGCGCTGTCATACCTACAAACAAGACATCTGGCTTAAAACTGTTTACAGCATTAATCATTGCCGCATTATCTTCTTCTGTAAAGCTTGGTTTAAAGGGTGGAGCGTAGCACGCAAAAGTAACGTTAGGATATTCTTTTTTTAATCGTTTCCCAATTTTTGAAAGTGTTTGGTCTGACGCTCCTAAATAGAAACAAGAGCCATGTATTTCATTTAATCTTTTCAATTGATATTCATGAAAATCTGCACCAGCTATTTTTTTTATGGAGACCCCGTTAAGCCATTTAGCGGCAGCAACAATACCGACACCATCTGGCAATATAACATCACTAGCTAACAACGCATTTTTGAAGACCGCATCTTCTTCTGATATACAATACGAGTATTGATTGATGGTACTTACCAATAATTTAGATTTTATTGGCAGATCGCTAAGTGGAGCATTATAAATTGGGTAACCAAGGCATAAGACTTTTGAATCAACTTCAGTATTCATCGTAAAATTCTAAAAAGCCGAAATTGTAATTCTTCAAGTTGAATATTTATAAAATATTTTATCCTATTTTCAACAATTATTACAATAATATCGGGGGTTAATGGTTGATGATACAAATATATTTATTTCACCTTCAACCCTTAATTTCTTCTGTTGACATGCAGAAAAATTTAGGTATAACGCAGGTAGCGTTAGATTAGATTACAAGAAGTAAAATAACTTTACATTTACCTGTATTATTAATCTTACAAAAATTGATATGCGTTACATCATATACATATTTAACTTATCTTAAAGATTTGAAAACCTGTGCATTAATAATATAAAATTATCTTAGCAACCCCATTTAATTAAAAATTAAAAGCTTTAAAATGCTTGTTCTAGTCATTTTCCCCAAAATAATTGTAGAACAACGATATACTAACTAAATACCCTTACAGAATTTATCATGAATTTTATACTATAAATTCATTACCGAATACTTAAGCACTATGATAAGACCTACAACTTTATACGCTACACTCCTATTTTATATTTCTGTAACAATGCCCATGCTACAATTAAGTTCTTGTGCTTCTGAAACGGAACTGTTGAAAGAATTAAATGAGTCTACTGAAGAATCTGATCCTATACCAAATGCAAAAATCACGAATTTTAGTTTTCTTTCTGTTGATAATGATGGTTTAACCACAGATATTATTGGCACTCTCGATGAAAATACAAAGACCGTTTATATTGAACTAGATCCCCTAGTAATACCTATTGAGCAATTGGTACCTACTATAGCCATTTCACCAGGATCTACGGTAAGCCCTACATCTAAAACAACACAAGATTTTAGTCATGAATTATCTTATACCGTGACTTCAGATAATGGAACAAAAACCACGTACAAAATTATACCAAGCATTATCGGTAATATTTGTACAGCTAATTTACAAGATTCTGGCCCTATAAAAGTTACTGCCAATAATCAACGGATAGAGAACCTTTACATCAGAACCACTAACCAACACGGTATTGAAATCAATAATTATACGGGAGTAATAATCTCTAATTGCATTATTGAATATACCGGCGCATTTATGGGTATTAAATTTACAAGTGCAGATAATTTAACCATAAAAAACTGTTCTATAAAGTACGTAAATGCACCTGCAAAAGGGCCGTTAGAGGATGCTGAAAGAAACTGTATTGAAGGAATAGGTTCTAAAAATATTGTAATTACCAATGTTAGAGTTGAAGATGGTTCTACCGGTATTCGCTTAAACCAGTGCGATGATTCGGTTTTAAAGTATATTGAAGGGCATAATATGCGCGGACCTTTTCCTAGAGGTCAATTAGTACAATATGATAAATGCGTAGGCGGGCTTTTAGAAAACTTCTCTGTAATTAACGACCGCGATATTGCTTGGACCGAAGATAATATCAGTATTTATAAAAGTGGCGGACAACAAATTAAAAAAGGACTAATTGTAGGAAATAATAGTCCTACCGGTGTTGGCGTATTATTTGAAGATCAAAATACCGAAGGTGCCCGAGGTGGTTATGGCGGTATTGTTGAAGATGTCGATTTTTTAGAAATGGGCAATGGTGTGGCATCTTCAGTAGAAGGGTCTAAAAACGTAACTTTTACGAGAATTCGCGCTAAACAAATTATTTGTGGAGACTTAGGGCAGAACAGAGGAAAATCTACCTCAAATTCATTGATTTTTGCTGCTTTTGGAACCACTGCAAATACTGGTGGCAACAAAATAATAGATTGTATAATTTACAATTCATGCAATCCTACAAATATAGTTTGGCCTGAACATAATTTTGATTTGATAGACTATAAAGACGATATCGATTTTGAACCTAGAAAGCCTATCGTACTAAATTTTACTTGTCCGTCAGATAACTAATAAACCGTATAATCTTACATATTCAACCGATTCACTTATAATTAGCCTTCCGCGGAATACCCTGGTATTCTTAAGAATCCTAGTATTTTTCTACGTAGAATAGTGCTCTTAAAAAAACGGTTAAAATATTTTCTATCTGCCTTTGTGTCTCTAATTATAAAATTAGGGTGATGCAATGGGAAGCTGATTTCGTGTGCCTCGTTCTTTTGTCGCTCATCGTTGGCACTGAGGGTATGCGTGGCATCTTCACCAAAACCAAGGTTTTTGATCATGTTTTGATGCGGAATAATGGATAATCCTGAATTGATCAGTTTGGTATAATCCCACTGATAATCCCACCAAGTGACTTCTTTGGCGTTGATGGTTTTTTCAATCTTGCTAAGTCGGTATTTTTTCTCAATGAAATTTGAAAAGTACGTATCAAAATATCCTTTCTTTTTTAACTCCGGATAGGTAGACACCTCATAATCATAATGTTTCCAAGCTCTTCGCCAGCTAGCCCAACCCCACTCATGACTGAAATAAGAGAAGTAATACGAATACTCTGAATCGGACACATATCCGTTCTGAAAATTAGAACCACCAATATGCATAATCTGGCTATTATCTCGATACTTTTCCAAAAGCTCTGAACAGAACTTAAAAAAACTTTCCGATGGCAAACAGTCATCTTCTAAAATGATACCTTCTTCTTCATTTTCAAAAAACCAATCTATTGCCGTTTTTGGACCTAGCCCACAACCGATGTTTTCATCTCTAAATAGCGTTTTTACCTCACAATCCCAATCTACCAAATCTATGATAGCTCTAGTTTCTTTACAGCGCTCATCGTCTTTACCGTTATTTCGTGGTCCATCGGCCGCAACATAGAGTTTTTTAGGTTGCGCCTTTCGTATCATTTCAAATACCTTTTTTGTTTGTTCAGGCCTATTGAATATGATGAAAAGAACAGGTGCTTGTGGTGTGGTTGTCGTTGTTCTCATTTTAAGTAGTCTTCATTTTTAAATAATTGCCAAATAATAGGGAACAAGGTTTTACCCCACAACAGTATAAATGCTTGTGGTAGGTGTAATGGAAAATGTGTTTTAATAAATTGTAAATATTCTTTATAGGATAAACCTGTAGGTCTATACAAATACGCAATACGTTCTTTTAAGTTACTTTCTTGAGGAAGCCAATTTACCCCGTGGTCATTTGTGCAAGAACCACAATATGCACTTGAGATATATGTTTTAATGCCTTTTTTCAAAGCTTTCAACGTATAATCAAAATCTGCAATACCATGGGTATAGCTTTCTGTTAAGGACCCAATTTCTTCATATACCGTATTTGGCACCAGCATAATATTGGCATTGCCCAACTCACATTTTTGAGGAAACTCATTATTAGGCACGACCATTTTACTTTTAAAAGTCAGCTTGTTCAAAAGTTGATGTCCGCCATAGGATATCTTCTTAGAATCTGGATCCAAAGTTGGCCCAACGATAATGCTGTTCGGTTCATTTACATATTCCAAATCACTAAACAATCTCGTAAGGGTATCTTCAAAAACGATAGTGTCATCATTTAATAGTAAATAGTAATCTGTATTTTTTTCGTGTTCATTGGCATATTTCCAGGCAGCACGCATACCGCCAGCCCAGAATAAACTCCCTGATCCTTGTATAATCTGTAGGTTATTGAACTTACCCTGTAAATACTCCGTAGTACCATCTGTACTACCATCATCTACCAAGAATATATTCAACTCGAAACCATCATCTAAAGTACATTTAGATAGCGCCTGCAAGCAGCTATATGTTTTCATTTTACGGTTGTGACACGTAAGTAAAACAGTTATTAATTTTTTTTCTTTAGTTGACATCATCTCTACTTTATTTCAACTTTTTAAGCTGGTAACTTTCGATTTTTTCTCATCTCTACATACACTTGGTACGGCGCGACTATTAATCCGTTGACATTGGTAATCACAATGGCCATACAAATTCCAAAAATTCCGTACTCTAATGTTACCGATAAGAAATAGGCTATAGGCACAAAGAATATGATGACCAAAATGGACATGTAAAATTGCAAATTCACTTTACCCATACCGTTTAGGACGCTAATGAATATTTCTGAAAAGCAATTAGACAGAACAATTAGCAACACCCCTAATGAAGTAATGAATGGTATGGTAATAATGTCACCGATCCATAAATTATAAATAGTTGGTGCTATTAATAATACGATGATACTACCAACGGCAATAACGGCCCAAATGAGTAGTAGCTTGTTTATTAGTTTCCGTATCCACCTGTAATCATTATTTACTTGTGCGTTAGTAACCGAACTCCACACCGGGCTCAGTATGATGCCAAATATTAAAGCGGCCACACTAAACAGCTTGAATGCGATATTAAATTCGGCCACCTTTTCTGGCGTAAAATATTTACTTATTAAAAAGTTACTGGTTTGAAACTGTACCATATAGGCAATGTTCAAAAAGAAAAACTTGATACCGAGAGAAAAAATACCCCTTAAGGTTTCTAGTGTCGGTCTTTCTATTTTTTGGATTAAATCTCGTCTTTGAACGATAAAGAAATATGCTGTAAATAAGAATATAGACAACACATTACTACCCATAACCACAAAACCCAAATTAAATAATGAAGGCTCTGAAAATTCTCTTAAATACAGTATACCAATTAACCCCAGCGCATTACCTACCAAAATTGTTCTCGCAATCATTGCCGGTTTCTGTAATGCGTACTGTATAGGGTTATAAATTTGAAAAATGAACTGTAGACTAAAGAAGGATATCAACAAGAAAACCAACTGCTGCAATTCTGTTCTGTACGAAGCATCTACTCCCAAAAATTCATCCCATTTTAACTGATCTGTAAATACCACATTGAGTATAAATATGACCGCTGAAATACATATTAAAACAGCAGCCGTAGTATGTATTAATTTCCGCTGTTCTTTAATATCATCTAGTGCTACGGCTTCAGAAAACTTATTTCTTAATCCGTTACCAAAACCGATATCTAGCAACGTAAACCATGTCAATACAGAGCTCAAGGTCAACCAGATACCGTATCGTTCAGCATTAACAAAATTAATTACCAAAGGAACGAACAAGAAATTTATTGCCGTACCCAAGCCTCTTAAAATCAACGAAGAAAAAACATTTTTAACCAACAGGTTAGTCCTAGAATTTCCTTGGAAATAAGATTGAATAAGTACCCTTATGGAATTGAACCTTTTTATCATTATAAATTATTAGGTTTTTGCAATGCTAAATATTTTGTTCTGTACTTAAAGGATAACATTGAAAAATCTTGATTCTTAAATGCGGGCAAAAATATAAAGATGACACAAATAGGCAACATTAATATGGGTTCTCCAAAACTCAGAATCAATAAAATCAGGACAGCATAAATAACATATTCGGTTTTACGTAGATACATCTTGCATAACGCACCATAACGATACAATAACACCAAAAGCCCTACGACCCCGAATTTGGTTATAAAATCCATTATACCATTTGATATATTGACATTAAATTCATTCTTATAATACTCGTCATACTGGTTACTTACTCCTAAAAACAACTTCCAATCGAATTGCTCATAAAGAAAAATTACACTTGCAAACCTGTTTAGCGGAATTTGTCTTTGCACATCATCATAATAGGTAGATAATTCCTCAATTCTCTTTAAATCCCTTATATCTTGCTCGTATATTTCAACAATTTTCTCCCCTAAAAAAGGGACATTAGGTATTGCTAAAGCTAAAACAATAGCAAAAGCTATAATGGTCACTTTACTACCTTTATTTAATACTCGGTATCTTAAGAAAAATAATAGAAATACGCCTAAATATGCAGTGGTCGATACTGTAGTTAAAATTGCCAGCGTAATTATGAAAGCCTCTTTATTCAGCTTAAAATCATTTATTAAAAAATTAAATAATAGCGCTAAAGTCAAAAATGAACCGAAAGCACCAGGTTCCCAACAGAAGCCAGAATTTCTATAATAATGAATGTCATCAAAAGTGAAGAAGACAAAATTAGTATACCTAAATGACCCATCATTTACTGTAATACTTTCAAAGGCAGTACCGATTGCTTTAACAATAGCGCCGTTCTGAATTAATTGTAGCGCATAAAATACAAGAGATATAATTGCTAAATGCGTAATCACTTTCACCAAGTAATAAAGTGCCTTTTCTTTTAAAATTAAACAGAACAAATACGCAGTTAATACAAATTTGAAGAAATAAAAGACATCACTAGTAAAATAATCTGATGGTAATTTGTTCAACTTAAACCGGAATAAAATATAAACAAAAAAGATACCAGCACTGACTAGAAAAAATTGAACATCTCTTTTCTTGACTTTATTCAGTTTAAAAGCTACAATAATCATAAATACCTCTAAACCAAACCACGCCAAATTAGATTCCACTAAAAAATTAGCTTTAGAAGAAAATAATAGAAATAGTAAAACTACGAGGTAGTATATATTCATTTTAGCTTTTTACGTTCGCTGAATGCTACAGGTTAACTAGTTACTATTTAGTAGTAGAAACATCGTTCATTACCACCAATGGGTTCTTAAACTTTTTATGCACTCTAACCTCTTCTATAACATTTAGATCTTCTAAGTTTGAATGGTTGGAGCGTACCATATAAAGACAGCAATCTGTATACTTTGAAAGCGCGAGGGTATCTGCCAACTTACCTATGGGAGCAGAATCAATTATAATATAATCGAACTCATTTCTTAATTGATTCATTAAAATATTCATTCTGTTAGAATTGAAAGACTCTAGACCATCAATATTTTCTGACCCCAAACCAATGGCAAATAGATTAGGATTATTACTAACCGGTATCAACAGATCATTGACCGTTATGGTATTATGGCTTTGATTTAGATAATTAGAAATGCCATATTCTTTTCTTGTCTCACCAAGTGCTTCAATTAATTCAGGGTTATGCTTATCCAATTCAAGTATTAGAACCTTAGCACTTGATGATGCCAAGGCAACACCCATATTTGAAGAGAAAAATGTTTTTCCTTCTCCCTTAATTGCCGAAGTTACTAGAACAGTTTGTACCTTCTTTTTAGAAAGCATGAAATCTAAATTCATTCGCATCATTCTAAAACTTTGCGCCAAGGCACTTACTTCTTCGCCTTTTTCAATTAAATTTTTATCCGATGTATTATGGGCAATTTCACCAATTACAGGTACACCTGTTTTTTTCTCGATATCGTTCTTGTCTTTCACCTTCGTATTCAACATATCTCTTAAGTGAATTACACCTATAGGTAGGGCAAGCCCCATTAAAAAGGCAACTAAAAGAAATAGTTTTTTACTTGGCGAGCCAGATTCAAAGTCGGTTATAGCACTATCGATAATGGTGAAATTATCATTTCTAACACCAACCATTAAAGCTGCTTCTTCTCTTTTCTGTAATAGATATAGAAACAAATTTTCTTTAATACCTTGTTCTCTACTAATTTCAAGTAGTTGTCTTTGCATTGTTGGTATTCTCTGCTTCTTTTCTGCAAACTGATCAGATCTACCCTTAATACTGCTAATAATAGTTCGTAAGCTTTGCTTAGATGTTGAAAGACTACCCAATACATTTCGCCTAAGCTGCTCTAATTGATCTTTAATATCAATCATTCTAGGATTGTTTTCCGGTACGGTTCTTTGTAGACTTTTCTTGTCTATCAATAGTTTGTTATAACTATCAATTAGGTAGATTAAATTTGGACTCGTAACACTTAAAGAATTGATGGTAGATTCACTATCACCGCTTTTTAAATTACGTTCTATAGCGCTTAGCACCTTTAATTCAATTTCGGAATCGGCTAATTTTCTCCCGTAATCTATTTCTTGTTCAGCAAAAGAATTTGCATCGAACTCAACACTTGCCAGTTCATTATCTGTTTTAAATTGTGCCACATTCAATTCTACCTCACTAAGTTCTCTAGAAAGCGTATTTAAACGATCATCAATAAATTGTACATTATTCAACGCCAAGGCATTCGTAGCCAAATATGATTTCAGGCCATATATTTCAACCAGGGTATTAATAATATCTTCCCCTTTTTCCGATATTTTTTCTTTTAAAACAATATTGATTACCGAAGCATCTTTATTGATCACATATACGCTTAAGGCTTTCTTTACATAGTCTTGCGCCATTTCATCAATATCCCTAAAATCTACAATGAACTGGGAAGCTTTAGATGTATTATTTTCATTTGGAACTAATGTAAAAACTCCATATGGCTTTTCAATTTTATATCCGTAATTATAGGTATTATAACCATAATCAGAACTAGCCGTATTATTTTCTTCTAATGAATCTTCAAATTCCTCTGAAATACTAAAACTTTCTTTACCCTCTAATTTTATGGTCAATGTAGTTTCGTAAGCTAAAGGAAATAAGGTGTCAACTACCATTTTAAAAGGTAATTCAGATCCATAAATTTCTTTGGGAGGAAAAGCATCTGGAACGGTAAATCTACTTTGCAATGACAACGTATCTAACACCGAACGCATTAAGTTTACCGAGGTTAGTACCTCAATTGCATTGTTCACCCTTTCTGAGTTACTAAATGGATTATTGTTCCCTAAGTTATTGCCCGATGCATCTATATTAGAAGTTTCGTTCTTTAATAATAATTTGCTAGATACATTATATGATGTATTTATAAATTGTAAAGCAAGTATGGCTAAACCTAAAAATATTACTAAAGAAATCAAGAAGAATTTCCACGATTTAAGGTACTTGGCAAACAATGCTTTCAAATCAAAATTTTCTCCGTTTTCTTTGGAAGACAGTTGTGAATCGAAATATTCCTTTTCAGTCATTACATTCAATTTTATAGGGTAATAAGGCTTCAGTATACATAACCGATATAGGTTGGTTATATCACCTTAAGATTTAAGTAAACAGTTTTTAAAAAAGATATCTTGTTCAGCTTACTTGAAAGTAGAGATGGAAATTACCGCTAATGACAAAGATCCTAGTATTACTGAAAACCATTGGGCAGCATTAGACGTATTTCTAACCTTTCTATCGTTAGGTTGCACATATACAATATCATTAGGTCTTAAATAATAATTAGGAGAGGTAAACAATTCGTCTGATGTTAAATCAATTCTTTTGGTACTCTTAATACCATCTTCTTCACTAATCAACAACACATTATTCCGCTGTGCGTAAATGGTCATGTCACCGGCCATACCCAATGCCTCTAATAAAGTTACTTTCTCATTAGGAATGGTAAATACAGCAGGCTGATTTACTTCACCTAATACAGAAACCTTAAAATTCATAAATCGAATATCTACAATCGGCTCCATTAATAATTTTTTCGAGATCAATTCTTCTCTAATATATTCTCTTAGCTCTTTTTTGGTCAACCCAGAAACTTCTATTTTACCTAACACCGGGAAACGTATAAAGCCATCTTGATCAATTAAATACCCTGTAGGTTGCGCACCACCAGCATTATTGGCGAGATTGAACATCTCTGTAACCTCAGCATTTAAACTGGTTATGTTTATGCTTAACAAATCGTTCTTTTGTAAAATCGGTTCTAATGGTTCAAAATAAGTAGCAAACGAATTGTTACCTACTTCATTGAAGTAAGAAGATTTTTTAGCACTGCCACAAGATGAAATTTGTACTGCAACGAATAGTAGTAAAGCATATTTAAATACGTTGACTCTTGTCTTTTGTAGGTTAAATGGGGAAATAATAGCTTTCATAAGTAAAATAATTTGACGCTTATAGTTAGTAAACATGGTAAGGTTCAAAATTACTTTAAACAAAAAACTGTTTCACTTAAATTCCGATATCCTAGTTTATAAAATCGTCGTAATTAAGAAAAACGGCAATTCAACCTTTTTATAAAAGCAGTTGCTATATTTAAGTAGACACTTTAACGGCCACAAACGATGTTTACCGCAATTATCGAAAAGTTTTTAAGCTATTTACCGACCCAAAATCTGTAAGTAATGCGGGTTTTAGACCAATAATCGTTAAATCTTCGTCATGAATTAAGCTTTGTGTCGCCATATGACATTTGTAGTCAACATCTATACTGATTTCATTTAGATAATAGGACTGGTCAGCGATGACTGTAGATCGATTGCTGATTTCAAATGATTGTAAAGGTATATGCAAGCCAGACCCGTTAGATTTGACGACGGCTTCTTTTTGGGTCCAATAGGTATAGAACTGCTCTAATACCTTTGGTGCCTTAAGTATAGTTTCATATTCTAATGGTAAGAATTGATCTTTGAAATCTTCAATAGGGATAGCACTGATTTTCTCTATATCAACACCAATGGCACCCACCGATGTAATTGCGCAAACAATTACATCATTAGAGTGCGAAATGTTGAATTGAATAGATGAGTTTTCTAAAAAGGGTTTTTTATCCTTAGAGAAATTCATCTTGAGGTTATCTATATCTACTTGATATAAATTTTTTAATCCGTAAGCTAAAAGCAACCTACCTAATATGGTCGATTTCGCATCTTGCCAACGCTTATATTTTGAGTATTTACGTACAAACTCTTCCGAAAACATATGCTCTGCATCCGCAAAGAAAGCATCATTGTCGCAATTGGTTAAATACGTAAATAATAAATGTGTCATTTAAAAAGGCAATCTCAGCTTCAAATTTTTCTTGTTTTAAATATCAATTTTCATGTAACCACTTTCTTGGTTGGCATCTGCCACATACCAAGCTGGTTGCCCTTTTTCATCTCTACCTAAACGCGCACCAACTACTGGCGGAGTGTTCAATTTATCAAAAGATGATTGGGAGCTAACCACATGATTACCGTTTACGCCTTCTTTGGTAAGTATACCTACTTGTACCAAATCATCAATTGAAGACAACAAGGTTTTCATTAAGAAATCTACATCATTACTCGTATATGCTGTGGTCAAAAAACATGGGAAACCGTCCCAAATATGGATTCCTTTTTCACGCATACTAACAAATAGCAATTCTGAATACGGAATATCTTTCTTGAATTTCAATCTCCATAGAGAACCGAAATAAGTGATTTCTATCGGGAGTCCGTCTTTTGCAAAAGTAGCATTCAAGCTTTTTGCCATACGTTCTGTCATAGCAGACACATTTGCCTGCAGACTTGGACCTTGTTCTTTCATATGAAGCAAGGCTGCCTTTGAAGAAGCCAAAGCTAAAGGATGACGAACAAAAGTACCTGCAAAATAGGTAACACCTACCTCAGGGTACGAGTCATCACCATATTGCCAAAATCCGCCATCAAGCGCATCCATATACTCCTTCTTACCTACAATAGCACCTATGGAAACTCCGCCGCCCATAACTTTACCGTAAGTTGCCAGATCAGCTTTTACATCGAATAATGCCTGTGCACCACCCGGATGCATTCTGAAACCAGTAATAACCTCATCGAAAATAAAAGCAATCTCTTCTTTAGTAGTTAGTTCTCTTACGTTCTTTATAAATTCTACGGGTTGAAACTCTGGTCTACGACTTTGAACAGGTTCTATAAGTACCCCGGCAATTTCATGGGCTCTATCTTTTATGATCTGCAAACTTTCGTCCGTTCCATAATCAAGAATCAACATATTTTGAACTGCTTCTGGAAGTATACCCGCAGCAGCCGGGAACGTTTTCTTTTTCTGTGAACCTCTTACGATACCTTCATCATTAATACCATGATAAGCACCAGTAAATGCAACGATAAGCGAACGCCCAGTAACCGTACGTGCAATACGCATAGCGCCAAGAACAGCTTCTGACCCTGTGTTACATAAAGCAGCTCTATCATGACCTGTAAATTCACATAGCAGTTCACAAACTTCACCTGCTAAAGGATGTTGTGGACCTACTTCATAACCCAATTCAATTTGGTCATGCATCGCTTTTTTAATGAAATCTGGTTGATATCCAAAAAAGCAAGATCCAAATCCGTTTAAGGCATCTATGTATTCATTACCATCTACATCCCACAAACGGTTACCCGCAGATTTACCGATTACTACCGGATACACTAATTCTTTAGTTAATGGCTTAAAGCCAGATACTACTCTTGGATCTGCCATTTTAGCTCTATTATCTTGAGCGTAGTTTTTACTACCAATAGTTTTGGTATTGTACTTTACCGTAAGATCTTTTAGATATTGTGATTGTGCCTGATCTAAACCAGTTGATTGCTTTTCGATTCTTGGTGAAGCACCGAACGGTTTTTTATGCTCAAGCTTTTCCTCTTCTGATCTTGAATCTAAACTAGAAGACCCATTCACCACTTTTGCCGGAGCAGGATTTGATACAGCAATAGGTTGTGGAGCTTGAGCTACAACATTACCTTGTAATAACTGAAGTTGTCTACTTAATAGGTTAAGCTGCTCACCTATTAAGCCAATAGCCGTTTGGTTGGTAGCCGAAGTAGTGTAATCAGCAGGAGCAACTTGTTGCACTTGATTAAAAGCTGCAATGGGTTGAGGAGCTGCTTCTGCAACCGGTTGTGGCGCCATAAACTCGGCAGGCAAATTCTGATCTAAGTAATTCGCTAAAAGCTCAGGCGTATTGATATCTTCATTTAGCTGCCTAAATGTAATCGGAATTTTAAACTCTTTTTTACAGGTAATCGCCATTTGTGTTAGAATTAAAGAATCTAATCCTAACTCTAAAAAGCTACTGTTTTTGTCGGCAACTTCAAGCTCAATTCCGTATGAATTTGAAATCAGTTCTGAAATTTTATTTAAAATAGAGACGTTTCTCATTGGTGCGGCACTTTTTGGTTTTTCTATTATTCTAGTTATTGGCTGATCGGAATTTAAATGGGTTCTTTCTTTTGGTATAGAAACGACGGGATCGATCCAGCATGGTTTGCGGTCAAAAACATAGGTTGGTAATCTAAGTCTTTGTCTTTCTTGGTTTTTATAAAAGGCGTTCCAATCTACGGTAAGACCAGTTAGCCACAATTGACCTAAAGCTTTCAATATTCCGTGATAAGAATTTTCATCTTTTTTCGGGATAGATAATGAAGCTAAGGATTTTATATTTTTTGCGCCTTTGTTCTGGCGACTTAAAGTGGTAAGCGTATTACCGGGACCCACTTCTACCAACACCACATCTTCTAACTTCACCATGGTATCCATAGCATCTGAAAAACGAACAGTATCTCGTAAATGGTTTGTCCAGTATACATGATCTACAGCTTCTTCATTCGTAAGCCAAGTACCTGTAACGGTAGATACTATTGGTAATTCGGGTATATTTAAGTTGATATTCTTAACCACATCACCAAATTCTTCTAAAATAGGATCCATCATAGAAGAATGGAAGGCATGACTGGTAGCAATTAAACGGTATGGCAAACTCTGCTCTTTTAAAAGCTCACTGAATTTCGTAATCTCATCATCTTCGCCAGATACTACACATAGGGTTGCTGAGTTTACAGCTGCGATTGATAAAGTCTTCGGAAGAATTTTTTCTAACGATTCTTGATCTATTCTAACGGTAAGCATACTCCCTTTTGGAAGTCTGCTTACCAAAATACCCCTCATAGAAACCAATTTCAAGGCATCTTCTAAACTGAAAACTCCCGCTAAATGTGCACCTACGAATTCGCCAAGACTATGTCCGCATAAAACGGTAGGCTGAATTCCCCAGCTCATCCACAATTGTGAAAGGGCATATTCTATCGTAAATAATGCAGGTTGTGTATAACGGGTATCTCGTAACTTGTTTTCTGCCTCTTCAGAATTCACATCCTGAAAAATGATTTCTCTGATATCTACTTTTATAGTATCCAACAAGACATCGGCACAAGTATCAACAGCCTCTCTAAAAACGCTTTCCCCATCATAAAAATCTTTACCCATATTTAAATACTGGGAACCCTGACCAGGCAGTAAAAATACAATCTCACTCGGAACATTTTTCACCACTGATGACTGAGTCGCTTTTAGATCGTTATCCATCAAAAACTCAGAAGCGTCTTTTATATCGCTCGCTAAAATAAATCTACGATGGCTAAAACTAGCTTTAGTCGTACTTAAGGTAGCCGCAACATCGGCTAAATTCAAATCTGGTTTAGCATCGATATGATTTTTTAATACTGTTTCGAATCCGGCTAAACTAGTTTGTGTTTTTGCAGAAATAGGCAATAATTGTAATGGGCGTTGAAATTTAGAAGTCTTCGCCTCCATTTCATATTCCTCAACCACAACGTGTACATTGGTACCACCTACACCGAATGAACTGATACCTGCTCTTCGCGGGCCTTCAACTTCCCACGGAGTTAATGTATTGGTGACGTAAAACGGACTATTTACAAAATCAATAACAGGATTAGGTTTCTCAAAACCTAAAGAAGGCGGAATTACTTTATGATTAAATGCTAAGATTGTTTTTATGAGACCGGCAACACCTGCTGCTGCAGTCATATGCCCCATATTACTTTTTACGGAACCAAGACCACAAAAATTCTTTTTTGATTGCGCACCAAAAGCCAGATGAAGACCTTCTATTTCTATAGGATCACCTAATGGAGTCGCCGTACCATGTGCCTCTACATAGCTAATGGTATCAGGTGAAATATTGGCATCGTCGATAGCACTTTTTATCGCATTTGCCTGACCTTCTGCACTTGGTGCCGTAAAACTACCTTTTTCTCCTCCGTCGTTATTAATACCTACACCTTTAACAACCCCATAAATAATATCTCCGTCTTTCTTAGCTTCCTCTAAATTCTTTAAAACGATAACACCGGCGCCATCACTAAAAACAGTACCCTTTGCTTGAGCATCAAACGGTCTGCAATGACCATCTGTACTTAACATAGAACCTTCTTGATAAAGGTGTCCGCTATTTATTGGAGCGGTAATACTAGAACCACCCGCTAGGGCAACTTCGCAGTGACCGTTTCGTATAGATTCTACGGCTTCGGCAATCGCCAATAATGATGTAGAACATGCCGAATGCACACTTACTGCAGGACCTTTTAGATTTAATTGATACGCAGTTCTTGAAGCCACATAATCTTTCTCGTTCACCGTATCTAACTGCAGTTGACCAATGCTTTCTACGACCTCACTATTTGGTAGTACATTCTTTTTATAATAGGTGTTTGTACCTGTACCAGCGTAAACCCCTACTCTACCTGTATAATGTTCTGGCAAATGACCAGATTCTTCAAGAGCCTCCCAAGCCAGTTCTAAAAATAGACGTTGTTGGGGATCCATAGCTTCTGCCAATTTAGGCGTTAAACCAAAGAAACGGGCGTCGAACATTTTTGCAGAAGGCACTACACCCCTTGCAGCAACATATAAGTGATCATTTCGTAAGGATGCCGGAATACTTTGATCCAATTCTTCTTTCGTGAAAAATGAAATCGTTTCTTTTCCATTCTTTAAAACATCCCAAAATTCATCAATGCTATTGACACCAGGAAACCGACCTGCCATACCGATTATGGCAACATCGTTAGACTTATTGTTAACTTTTCGCTTACTAGAAAACAATACTGTTTTCTTTTCACCGCCCATAAATTCTGAAAGCGTAGAAATCGTAGTATGCTGATATAATTTGGTGACCGGAATTCTTATTTGAAGCGTTTTCATAATGGCGTTGACCACTTTTTGCGCTACAATAGAAGTACCGCCCATTTCAAAGAAGTTATCGTCTAAACCTATACCCGATACTTTTAATTCTTTTTCCCAAATACTGGCAAGTCCTTTTTCAGTCTTAGTACGAGGTTTTCTAAAAATTACATCAGATGTTGCCCTTAGATACTCCGGTTCCGGTAATTTATCTTTATCGATTTTACCGTTAGAATTTGTTGGAAACTCATCTACCCACATAAAAAATGTAGGCATCATAAATTCTGGTAAAGTATCAAAAAGCTCTTTCCTAATACTACTTATTTCAGGTTTTTCACCGTCAGCCAATAGGTAGGCAACCAACCTGGCTTCACCTTCTGCATTTGTATTAGGCAATACCACCGTACGTTTTATCCCGGCAATGGCATCTATAGAAGATTCAATTTCCCCTAATTCTACTCTGTGCCCACGGATCTTAACTTGGTGGTCTATTCTACCTATATATTCTAAAGTACCATCAGAAAGTCTTTTTACTAAATCACCCGAACGGTACATTTTTTCTCCCTGCTCAAAAGGATTATCAATAAACTTCTGATCGGTCAGTTCTGGTCTGTTCAAATAACCTCTTGCCAAACCATGACCGGAAATACATAATTCACCAATAACACCTATAGGTTGCAATTGGTTATTGGTATTTACCACATGAGAAGATAATGTTGATATACAGTTACCAATATTAGAAATATTGGTTTTGATATCTTCATCATCAATGATATTAAAAGTGGTAAATATGGTCGTTTCTGTAATACCATACCCATTTACAAATTGAATACCTGGGAATTTGCGATACCATTTTTCTAGATACTTAGGAAATAGTGCTTCACCGCCAAAAATGACATATCGTAAATTTAAATCGATATCACCCGTAGGTAGACTGCCCATAATATTTAAAAAGGAAGATGGTGTTTGATTTAAAATCGTCACCTTTTCCTTAATTACCAAGGACATGAATTCATAAGGATCTTTAATTACCTCTTTCGAAGGAATGATTAGCTTGCCCCCAAATAACAATGCCCCGTACATTTCCCAAACCGAGAAATCAAAACAATAGGAATGGAACATGGTCCACACATCGTTCTCTGTAAAATCATAGAACTGATCATCATTAACAAACAGACTTACAATATTTCTATGCTCTAATTGCACACCTTTAGGTTTACCCGTAGTACCAGAAGTATAAATAATATATATTAAATCGGTTGGCTCAAGTTTGATGTCTTTAATGTCTTCAGTAGAGTACGAATCACGAGTTGCGTTAAATTCTTCTATTTCCGAAGCATCAACCGTAAAATCGCAATTACTATCTTCTTTTATATAATCGATTCGCTCCTCTGGATAATTTGGATCTACAGGTACATATACAGCACCTGCCTTCATAATACCCATCATGCTTACAATCAACCATTCGCTACGCTCCAATATCAAGCATGCAAAATCACCTTTTGCAGCGCCATGTTTTTTGATAAGGTAGTTGGCAAATTGATTCGATAGTTTATGAAGCTCATCATAGGTTAACGAATTTTCTTCGTAAACAACCGCTATGTTATTCGGAGTTTCAACTGCTTGCTCATTTAATAGATCAACAATAGTTTTCTCTCTTGGGTATGCTGCATAAGGGGTATTGAATTCTTTCAATAACTTAAATCGCTCTTTTTCTGAAAGTATATTAATACTACCAACTGCTGTTGATGGTTGTTCAATTAAAAGCGGGACAATTTGCTTGTAATGTTGCATGAACTGCACTATCAACTCTTTATCAAAAATAGTCTCATTGAAAACGAGGTCGAATTTGATATGCTCATCAGCAGTATTCAATACAAGCTTAATATTAGAATCGGTTTCAACCAAACCTATAAATTTAATGGACTCTTTAGCGTCGTTGTCATTTGAAATAACAGCCGCGTCTATTACAGAATTTATCGCTAGTACAACATCTAAAACAGCATTCTCACCATTGTCCTTTACCAGATTAAAATCTTTTAAAAATTTATCTGTCGGGTATGGATTCGCTTTATGTAACGCAAGTATCTCTTTTGTTTGATTATGTAACGTAGTAAAGTCTTCAGTAGGGTCTATATTATTTCTAAATAGCGCTAAATTATTATGAGCATTGTCGTTATCATCGACCGTAAAACCAAAAGCAATATCAATTTGATTGGTGTATCGCTGTAAAAGCACACTCAACGCTGAAATTAAAAAAGCTTCGATGTAAGTATCGCCAGCTACGTAGGTTTTTACTTTACTGGTGACATCAGCAGAAAATCGGGTACGTAATAATGATCCTTTACCTACGCTATTTTTTACAGATAGCTTTCTACTCGGTAAGTCTAGTAATTTAACATCATCTAATAAAATATTCTTCCAATATGCTATTGTAGAATCGGTTATTAAATTCACTTTTTTGGCTTCCATTATAAAACAATCATTAGGTAATATACTTGTGGGGTTGAGATTTACTTATTTTTATTGGAAAATGGTGAACCTTTTAAAACACTAGATGAATAACTTCATAATTTCATAAAAAATTAATCCAACAGCTATTTGTTCAATTCATATTCAATAGACATTTCTGCCTCAAATAGTGCAAATAATCAATCACGTAAAATTACTAAATATCAAACACAGTTCAATTTCAAACAAGTTATGCAAAAGTAGTATTTCGATGAAAAAAAATTATTCAATTAATTGATTATCAGTACTTTATTTGAATTATTAATATTAATTAAACCCTTCATTATTTTTTTATTCCCTAAAATTTCATCGAGAAAAAATGACGTTCTTCGAAATTGAATTACGATTAAGAAAATGAGGGTAAATAACCATAGTTTATATGCAGATTTCATCGGTAAACGATTTTAAATATCTGTTAAGAATCTTCCATTTAAAAAAATCAATCAACTTTTTCTCTAATATTGCATATCAATTGTTTTTTACCTTGTGATGAAAAGTAAAATTGTACTTCTTATAGGTGATTTACTTGTCTTTCTAATGCCGAAAAAAGCAAAAGAACTTGCTGAAACCGGTATGACTATTACCGATGGAAATAAGGTTACTTTAACTGAACGTTTTATTCGAAAATCTCTTTTGAGAAAGGTCGAAATAAATTCGGATCACGAAACCCTGTCTAGATTTCATAAAGCTTATTGGGAAAATCAGGGTAACCACTTTTTTGCTGCAACATCAGACTCTTTTGAAAAAAACTTTTTACCGGAATGCTCTTTTATTTTTGAATTATTGAAGGAGAAATTATCAACTAAAAATGAGCGTTTCAATACTATAGTTGAGATAGGAACAGGTAATGGAAAGGTCTTGAATTATTTAAGCGAACAACTCCCTCAAATCGAAAGATTTATCGGTATCGATTTAAATCAAAATCAGATTTCACAGAACAGAATAACTTACAAAAAGAACACTCAGCTTGAATTCGTAGCTAGCGATGCTTTTGATTGGGTGAATACCTATGCAAACAAAAACATGATCTTTGTAACTTCCAGAGGAGTACTAGAGTACTTTACTGAAAGTAGACTACAAGATTTTCTTCAACAGGTAAATCGTTTAGGAAATACCGTTTTCATCGCTATTGAACCCAACGGCGTTGATCATAATTTAAAACTTAATAAACATTCAGAGCCCTATGGTTATGAGCGTTCATTTTCTCACAATTACGAACTACTGTTCAAAAATGCAGGCTTTAATTTGTGGCATCACTCTAAAAAAGAAAGCAGTACAGAGCACTACTTAACTTATATGGGTGCTGACAATTATAGCGAAAAAGAAATTTTAGCCGCTACTACTGTTTAACTGTTAGTAAAATCTAAGCTTTAGTTATTATCAAGCACTCTTTGCAGCGATGCAGATAAAACCTTATCATTTGGCGGATAAAACATACTCAGGTGATCCCCTGGCACATAATGCAGCTCAATTCCGTTTTCCGCAAAAGATTTCCAGCCAAGATGTACACTATCGTGCGTATAATCAATTACATCTTCGATTCTAAATAAGTCGACCTTTATAGGCAATGGTTTTAGATGATAGCTATCAACGACCTTATTGTGCTCAATAATTCGGCTTTCATACTCCCAATCATAATCTGTTTTGGCTACTGTAGTTTTATCTTTTTTTACTCTTAAATACAATTTCTTTAAGTTGGCTTTAGTGACTCCTATTCTATATTTAAATCCTTCTACACTTGATAATTGCTTTAAAACATGCAAAGTCTTATTCGCTAAATAATTAAAATAAGCCATCTTTTTGCCTAAACTGGTACTCTTACCATAATGGGCATATGCATAGGTATCTAAAAGCGCCAAGGCAGAAATCTCTTCTCCTTTTGCCATTAATTGTTTTGCCATTTCATAGGCTATAATACCACCAGAAGAATAACCCGCCAACTTATAGGGTCCTTTTGGCTGTGTTGCCAAAAGCGCTTCATTATAATGCGCCGCTATTTCTTCTACAGAAGTCAATAATGCTTCTTTACCGTTTAGTCCTTTCGCCTGAAAAGCATATATAGGCTGATCAGGATCCATATGATCCTTTAAGGTTTTAAAAGAAAGTATATTTAAACCTGCTCCGTGAACTATAAATAGCGGTGTTTTAGATCCATTAGGCTGAATTGGGACCATAGAATCCCAGGTTATGGTTTGCTCCTCAATTTTTAATAAACTAGCCAGACTTTTAAGCGTAGAATATTCGAACAAAGAAGATAACGGCAAGCGCTGACCAGATTTTTCTTCTAGCCTAGTCATTACTTTAGCCGCAATTAACGAATGCCCACCTAGTTCAAAGAAATCATCGTTTAGATTCACATGATCTAAAAACAAACACTCTTTCCAAACCTCTGAAACTAATTTTTCAGCTTTACTGAAAGGTTGAATAACCTCCTCATTAGTAGTGATATTATGCGTATCATCCGGTAGACCTTTTCTATCTAATTTACCGTTAATAGTTACGGGCAGTTTATCTAATTTAATATAGTCATGGGGTAACATAAAAACGGGTAACTCCGCCGCTAATTGCTTCTTCCAAAGTGCAACATCAGAATCCCATTCGTTACCATCATAGACTACATATGCTTTTAAAGCATTATTTCTAACATCGGTGGCTGCTGATTGAATTCCTTTCAGCTTACTTAAAGAATGCTCAATTTCTCCGAGTTCAATTCTATGTCCGCGAACTTTAACTTGTTCGTCTTTACGACCTAAACATTCAATTTGACCATTAGGCAAAAGCTTACCTAAATCTCCAGATAAATACATTTTAGTGTTCGTTTCAGCTTGAAAAGTATTGTTGACGAAACGTTCATTTGTAAGTTCCTCTTGTCCTAAATAGCCTTTGGTCAATCCGTCGCCACCAATTACGATTTCTCCGACTTCTCCTATTCTCACTGGTTTCCCATTAGCATCTAGAATATAAATATCGGTATTTGCGATAGGCTTCCCTATGGTAATCGGATTATCTTGATCGGTAATTTTTGTAAGTATGCAGCATACCGTGGTTTCCGTAGGTCCGTAAATATTCCAAACTTCATCAACCTTTTCTAGCAATTTTAATGAAAGTGCTTTAGAAACGGGTTCACCACCAATAAGCGCTTTAATGTGCAATGGTTTTTTCCAACCAGAATCCAATAAAATTTGCCAGATGGTGGGTGTACCCCAAATTACAGTTATTTCATCTTCTATTGCTTTTTGTAATAAAAGATGTCCATCTTTTCGTGTTTCTTCATCGACCAATACAACACTTGCACCATGAACCAATGGTAAAAAAATCTCCATCACCATGGCATCAAAAGAGATCGTGGTAGTTGCGAATATTTTATCGTTTTGTGTAATCCCTGGCTCTTTGCCCATTGAAAACAACAGGTTTATCACATTATTATGCGTTACCTGAACTCCCTTTGGCTTTCCTGTAGATCCAGAAGTATAAATGATGTACGCTCCTGCATCAGAAGGTACATTTACATCAATTATGGTTTCACTAGTTTCGTTTGCTTTGATTCTTAATTCTTCAACGAAAATCGTTTTGACACCATGCTCAAGTGCCTGTTTTGATTTGTCACAAATAAAAAACTTCGATTTAGCATCTGAAATCATCAATAAGGTACGATTATCAGGGTAGCCGGTATCTATAGGCACATATTTAGCTCCGCATTGAAGAATTGCGAATAACGTAGCAATTAACTCAGGTAATCTTTCCAATGAAATAGCCACTGTATCTCCTGGTCTTATGCCTTCCTCCCACAGGTAAACAGCAGTACTATTTATTTTTCGCTGCAACTCTGCATAAGTAACCTTCTCGTTTTTAAATTCTAAGGCAATTGCCGTTGGTGTGCTTGTAGCTTGTTTATATAACAGCTCATGAAGGGTAGTATTTGGGTAGCCTAATGACCCCCCTTTTACAATACTATCTTCGTTCGATCTGTTAAGTATTTCAGATAATTTAGCATTAGGCTGTTCAATCAATGTATTTAAAATAGCATTGAACATTTCGCCCATAGCCTGTATGGTATTTTCTTTGAATAAGTTGGTATTATACGACCATTCCAACACTATATTATCTTTTGACCCAGTTGCATTCAAGAATAACTCGAAAGTCTCATATTCTCGTTCATTACTATGGTATTGATACGAAAGTCCCTCAAAAGTAACACCATCGTCCAAATCCATATCCACATTAAAAACTACCGGCACCAATGGCACTCTACCAGGAGTTCTAGGAATATTAAGTTTCTTCAATAAACTACCAAATGACAATTCTTGATTTTCAAAAGCATCAAAATTGGCAGATTTTCTTTTCTTTAAATAATCTATAAAACTGTCGTCGATATCTAGATTACTTTTCATCGGCAACAACTTCACGCAATGCCCAACAAGATGTTTTGCCCCCATTGAAGATTGCCCTGCAACAGGTAACCCAAGCACAATACCTTCTTGTTCGGTAATCTTATATAGCAAAATTTCAAAAGCCGCCATTAAGGTCAATACCAAACTAGAGTTACCTTTAATTCCGGTTTGTTTAATACCTTTTACTACATTTTTATCTAATAACTGGTTAATTCGTGCACCGTTATAGGTTCTCTTCGTTATCTGTTTAAAATCTGTCGGAAGATTAGTTGTCGGAATATCGTTTCTAAAGACATTCAACCAATATTGTTCGGTTTGATTGAATTCGGGACTAACTTTTATTTCATTTTGATGCGCCACATATTCCGTATACGGTACAGCATCAGGAAGATTGTGAGATACATTTTTAACCTTTGCAGAATACAAGGCTCCCAATTCTTGCATGATGATACCTAAAGACCAACCATCACATACAATATGATGCGTGGTGATTATAAACTGAAATTTATCCGGTTCAGTTCTAATAACGGCGAATCGAATTAAGGGTTCTTTGGTTAGATCAAACGCTTTACCAGTATCGTTCTTGGTATAGTTTTTTATGGCAGCTTTCTTTTCCTCGACCGACAGACTTGAATAATCTTGTAAATCTAAGTTTGCGATTATGGAAGCAAATACATTGATAAATTTTCCATCGGGACTAAATACAGAACGTAAAGCTTCATGCCTACTAATTAACATATCAACAGACCATTGTAATGCGGTAATATCTAAATCACCTTCAAATTCAATGGTTAATGAGAGGTTATATGCCTTATTCGCATCGTCACCACCAAAATAACAAGAATACCAAATTTCTTCTTGCGCATCTGTAGTATGCAGAATATGTTTTATCTCTGGACCTTCAAAAGGGTTAAAATGTGTTAGTACTTCCAAGCTTCTTTAATAATATAGGTTATGCAATTTAAAATTTTGGGGAACCAACAGTCACAAAGATCTTATAATTTAAAGTCCTTTATTTCTTTTAATCAAGTATGTACTACTTATTTAAAAACAAATTAAAGATGTCGAATTCATTAAACGAACATCATCATGACCGTGATTAAAATTTACAATGATACCATTGTGCGATAAATATATTATTAATAGGTAGAATAGAAATTTAGTTTCGCTGATGTGTAGTGAATATTAGATGTGCGTTTACATATGAAGAAAAAGTCGAAATATTATAGTTGTTTTTCAAACTTTTAGAGGTGTCATAACTTCCAGAAAACGAACAACTCTTTAAGCCATTACGTTCAATTTTAAAACACAAAAAAGTGTAGTAATGAATTCATCACTACACTAGTATAATTATCAATTGAGCGCTATATATTTAATATAGAAAACACTTTCATAAAGAACACATTCTCTTTATCTAATCGCTTAAATTTTCAACAACCTTTCGGTCATAATTTTGGCGTACAAAATTTGATTTTGCTCAATAGAGTTGACAGCATTTTGAACTTTTGCACTCTTTGATTTTTCTTGAACCGATATAGGATTGGTTCTAGTGTTCTTCACACTTTTCTTTAACCTAAAATAAGGCTTAAGGTGCGTATAGCAATCTTCAAGAGAAACTAACTTTTTCTTTTGATAAGAAGGTGTTAGCTTCCCGCTTAAAATGTTAGATATCATCGTATGGTGGTTTAAGTTGATAAAATAACGGGGAAAAACAGTAAAAATTATAAATTAAAGCTCAAATCACATTTCTAAAACACTAGAAAAGTATATTAAACTTTCATGAAATAAACTTAAGCTAAATATTAATAACCGCACCACTTTTGTGCGAAATTTATTAAAATTTAACAAAATTTATGGCAATTTGACAACTTCAAAATTGCTGCTTAAGTACATAAAGACCTCTTTAAGTATGTACTGTATTATACAAGCTTTCCGCACATAAATACCTTTAACTTTTCATCCCTTCTACCATAAGAAATCCATTGATTCTAGAACCAAAGCTATATTCAACAATTACCACAACGTCAAGTAGGGCAATAGCTACAAGGTGATTTCTTAGCAACTGATATAAATTATTTTGAATGACGAAATAGATGTAGGATATGTTTATAGTTTCGCTCAATCATAATATATAAGAATGATATTGTAACTCCCTAATCATTAAGATTACCACACTAGAAAGTAACATTACTAATATGAAATAAATCAAAAAAACAGTTTAACGATTATATCATTAATTGGTCTAAGGTTTGTTTGAATTGATCTGAATGCTCAAATAATATACTAAATTTGCGACACAACCATTAACTTCAGTTGTAAGATGAAGAAAATATATACTTCATTTTAAAAGACTTCTGATTTTTTCATAATTATCTAGTTAATGGTAAAATTGAACTTTTGCCTAATTAATATCATTATACGAATTAATAAACAAGCGTTTAATTTAGGTAAACTATTACGTTATTAATCATATTATAGCCGAATACTAACCTGATTAATAGTTGACATTTAAATAAAAAAAACATTTATAAATCCATTTTACAATAGTATGAAAGTAGCATTAATCACTGGAGTCACAGGTCAAGACGGAGCTTATTTAAGCGAGTTTTTATTAAAGAAGGGGTATCAAGTACACGGTATTAAAAGAAGAGCGTCATTGTTTAATACTGACAGAATTGATCATCTTTATCAAGACCCACATATTGAGAACAGAAATTTTGTACTTCATTATGGTGATATGACCGATAGTACCAATCTAATTAGATTAATACAAGAAATTCAACCAGATGAGATTTATAACTTAGCGGCAATGAGCCACGTTCAGGTTTCATTCGAAGTTCCAGAATATACTGGTAATGCAGATGGTTTGGGTACACTTAGAATTTTAGATGCCGTACGTTTGTTAGGTCTAGAGAAGAAAACACGTATTTACCAAGCATCAACTTCAGAATTATACGGAAAAGTACAAGAAGTTCCGCAATCAGAGACTACTCCTTTTTACCCGCGTAGCCCTTATGCTGTTGCAAAAATGTATGCATTTTGGATCACCGTAAACTACAGAGAGGCTTACGGCATGTTCGCTTGTAATGGTATTTTGTTTAACCATGAATCGCCGATTAGAGGAGAAACTTTTGTAACTAGAAAAATAACTAGAGCTGCTGCAAGAATTGGTTTAGGCTTACAAGATAAAATTTACCTAGGTAATTTAGATGCGCAACGAGATTGGGGTCATGCTAAAGATTATGTTCGTATGATGTGGATGATTCTTCAAGCTGATGAAGCAGAAGATTGGGTAATTGCAACTGGTAAAACTACTCCTGTTCGTGAATTCGTAAGAATGGCGTTTGCAGAAATGGGTATTGAAATAGAGTTTAAAGGCGAAGGTGTTGATGAAAAAGGATATATAAAATCATGTTCTAATCCTGATATACAAGTTGAAATCGGAAAAGAAGTTCTTGCTGTTGATCCTAAATATTTTAGACCAACAGAGGTTGAGTTATTAATTGGTGATGCTACAAAAGCAAATACGAAGTTAGGCTGGATCCCAGAATATGACCTACAAGGTTTGGTGAAAGACATGATGACACATGATTTAAAATTGATGCAAAAAGATCAATATTTGAAAAAAGGTGGTTATGTAACTTATAATTATTTTGAATAAATAATTATAAACCGTCAATTCTTCTAATAGTAGGTAAATAGTACCAAATGTTAAATAAAGAAGCAAAAATATATATCGCAGGGCACCGTGGTCTTGTGGGCAGTGCAATAGTTAAGAATCTTGAAAGTAGAGGGTATTCAAATTTAGTTTACCGAACACATAAAGAATTAGATTTAACTAATGCCACGGAGGTTGCGACCTTTTTTGAGGTTGAAAAACCCTCTTATGTTATTCTTGCAGCCGCCAAAGTTGGTGGTATCGTTGCGAATAACACTTATAGGGCAGATTTCATTTATGAGAATCTAATGATTCAGAATAATGTAATCCATCAAAGTTATCTTCATGGTGTAAAAAAATTACTCTTTTTAGGTAGTACGTGTATTTACCCTAAAAATTGTCCACAACCCATGAAAGAGGACTATTTACTGACAGATACACTAGAGTACACAAACGAACCTTATGCTATTGCCAAAATAGCGGGTATTAAAATGTGTGAAAGTTACAATTTACAGTACGGTACAAACTTTATTTCTGTAATGCCCACTAATCTGTACGGACCTAATGATAATTTCGATTTAGAAAAATCGCATGTATTACCGGCATTAATTAGAAAAATGTATTTAGGTAAGGCTTTGGAAAATAATGACTGGAATACAATTGCTCAAGATTTAAATGCGCTGCCTATTGAAGGAGTCAATGGAAATTCATCTGAAAAAGAAATACTTGCCGTGTTAGACAAGTATGGCATTAAAAGAGAAGATGACACCATTTACCTAGAAATATGGGGTTCAGGTAAACCGATGCGAGAGTTTCTTTGGAGCGAAGATATGGCAGATGCCTGTGTCTTTTTGATGGAGCAGCGAGATTTTAAAGATTGTTATTCAAAAGATACTAAAGAAGTGCGCAATACGCACATCAACATTGGTACTGGCGTAGATATCACTATTAAAGATTTAGCTGAACTTATACAGCAAACAATCAGTTTTAAAGGTGAATTATACTTTAATACCGAAAAACCAGATGGAACATTAAAGAAACTGACAGATCCCTCAAAATTACATGACCTTGGATGGAAACACACCGTTTCATTATCACAAGGAATTGAACAAGTATATTCTTGGTATACCGCTAAGAATTAATTGTTTTTACCTACAGATTTCTATCATACTCAAATTTAACGTTGACCGGCAGCCGTAAAGCTTTCGGTCAACATTAATATACTATCATTAGCTCTTATACCAACCATTACTAAAAGCTTAAATGAAGAAATCGAATTTTATTATACCATTATCATTTGTGGTGCATATACTGTTAATTAACCTAACACTATATGCCTATTTACCCGATACATATTTTAATGGTTATAGCATACTTTATTACAATCTTACATGGATTATAACCACGTATAGCTTAAACTTCTACCCTACGGCCAGAAGAGATGGTTTTATGACCAATCTCAAAACTTTCGTTGTATTGTTTGTTATTTATGGTTTGGTGTATTTTACCTCTTTCGTATTCTTAGGCATGAACTCGTACGCACCTATATATCTATCATTAGTATATGTGCAAATTTGTGTTCTATTAACTTTGTTTAGAATACTATTCTATTGGTCTAAAAAATTATACAGAGCCAAAGGATATAATACTACCAGAGTAGTTGTAATTGGTAAAGACAAAAACCTACAAAAGTTAAAACGCATTTTCGATAATCCAGAATACGGGTATCGGTATATGGGCTATTTTGATAATGTAAAATCAGATCACCCAACCTGTTTGGGCGACATTGAAAGTTCTTTTAATTATATTTTTGAAAATAATGTTGAAGAAGTGTACTGCATGGCTTCAAAATTATCTAAAGCTGAAATACAGTATGTCATGAAAATTGCAGATAATAGTCTTAAACGAATAAAGATCATTCCAGATAATAAAGAATTATTCTCTAGTGCCATGTCTATAGAATTATATGGTGCCGTTCCTATTTTAAACTTAAGGGCCTCACCATTAGATTTAGATTATTCGAATTTCATTAAACGTATTTTCGACGTTCTAATATCAAGCTTTGCTATTGTATTTTTGCTTTCGTGGTTAACACCACTATTATACATTTTAATGAAAATGGATTCTAAAGGACCCTTATTTTTTAAACAGCAACGCCACGGGGTCAATAGAGAAGTATTTTGGTGCTATAAATTTAGATCCATGGGCAAGAGTATTACTAGCAATACACAAATGGCGACCAAAAACGATTTTAGGGTAACAAGTCTAGGTAAAATCTTAAGAAAGACCAGCATAGACGAACTACCTCAATTTTTCAATGTATTAATAGGCGACATGAGTGTTGTTGGCCCTAGACCACATATGGTGGTTCATACCCAAGAATATGAAAATTCGGTAGATAGATATTTGGTACGACACTTTATAAAACCAGGTATTACAGGCTTAGCTCAAGTACAAGGCTGTAGAGGAGAAATTATTGATCGATCCGATATTATTAATAGGGTGCGGTATGATATTTTTTATATGGAAAAATGGTCCCTTGCTTTAGATGCAAAAATTGTTTTCTTAACGATTTACAATGCAATAAAAGGAGAGTCAAGAGCGTATTAACTACTTCTTTTTAAATAGCATTTTAATACCATTGAAGAGAAACAGCGCAACAAAGCCCACTATTAGACCCACTACAAACTCTACCAACATACTGGGTACGTTAGGAAGAAAGTGATGGAAGAAGTCAATATTATGGACAAATATTCCACCCGAAACTAGTAATAGTGCTATCGTACCGATAACCGATAATGCTTTAATCACCTTTGGCAAAGCGTTGACGAAGAAACGACCAATTTTGTCAGAGATACTATTCTCTTCTTCGTTCAGGTTAATCAGCCTGGTACCAAATTCATCCATACGAACAATTAGGGCAACAATGCCGTAAACACCTATTGTAGCAATTAACGCTACTACAGATACTACTGCAATTTGGGTTACTAAAGGTTCCTTTATGACCGCACCTAAAGCGATGATTACTATTTCAATGGAAAGTATAAAATCGGTAACTATAGCAGATTTGACCTTGGTTTTTTCTAGTTCTAAAATTTCTTCCTTGGTCATTGGCTGCATTTCAGCAGCAATATGTGCATGTTCGTGTGGAACAAAGAATTCATGAATTTTTTCAGCACCTTCATAGGCAAGGTAAATGCCACCTAGCACTAAAACTACGGTTACTGCCCAAGGTAAAAAGGCACTCAACAAAAAGGCAATAGGTAAAATAATAATTTTATTGAGCAATGACCCTTTGGTAATCGCCCATAATACCGGTAATTCGCGTTGAGAGACGAAACCTGATGCTTTTTCGGCATTTACTGCTAAATCGTCACCTAAAATACCAGCCGTCTTCTTAGTGGCTATTTTACTCATCGCAGCAACATCATCCAAAAGTGCCGCTACATCATCTAAAATCGCAAAAAAACCTGAAGCCATGTATTTCTAATTTTGCTCAAAAATAATTTAACAATTTCATTTATGTGAATTCTATTCGTAAAAAAGATAACCTATTTCTTTTTTCTAGATTGAAGTTGAAATAATTATTCTATTTATTTAAAAAAAGAAAGAAGAGCAATAAATATTAGCAACGTAACTGTTGTGAAGATTAAAACGTTTTGCCTATAAATTTCCTAAATTAGTTACCCACAAAATTCTAAAAGCCAAGGATTATTTAGGTATTAAAAATACTTCAATAAATATTTATTACAGATGCAAATAATACAAAAAATTTTTTGATGGCTTTCATAGCTCCCATAACTTTTTACATATTTGAGAATATTGTATACTCATACATAATTCTAAATTCTTATAATACATCATTATTACTAAAACAATATATGATTCAATAAGCTTTTTCTTCCCCCTTAATTACATTGTATATAGTGTAAAAAAGAATATGCAAATCTAACCCTACAGACCATCTTTCTACATAAAAAATATCTAAACGCGTTCGGTTCTTAATATCTGAAGAGTTAATGATTTCGCCTCGATAGCCCTTTATTTGTGCCAAACCAGTTATTCCAGGTTTTACAAAATGGCGTACTAAATATTTATCGACTGATTTTTCGTAATCAGAAGTATGTAACACCATATGAGGTCTTGGACCTACAATACTCATATCACCTTTAAATACATTGATGAATTGTGGCAATTCATCAATACTAGTTTTACGTATAAACTTACCAATTCTTGTAACCCTCATATCCCCTTTCTTAGCCATTTGAGAATCAGATTCTTTATTCACGGTCATAGAACGATACTTATAACACCAAAATGTTTGTCTTTTGTACCCGTGTCGTAATTGTTTAAAATAAAAATCTCCTGGAGAATCTAATTTTATTAAAATATATAAAATAGGGGTTAACCATGATAACAATAATAGTATTACTAGACTTGAAAAAACAATATCAAAAGCACGTTTAATAATACGGGCATATTCTGTGTCTAGTGGAACATTTCTTAAATTAAGTACCGGAATATTATTGTATGTTTCAACAGACATAGCGCGATTAAATACATCCATGTCATCTAAAATGACTTTAAAACGAATTAAATTATTATCAGCAAAATTTACAAAGTTCTTTAGCTCTTCTTCGCTAAAATTTGACGCTACACAATAAATAATATCAATATCATAATTTAGAATATAACCGAAGGATTCATTTATTTGACCTAAATATGTTAGACTCTTTGAGTCTCTGTCTGAAAAATAACCTGCATAATGATACCCGAAAGTAGGGTTGTCAAAAACTTTTCTGATTTTCTTTAAATTTCTATCTCTACCAAGAACAATTACTTTAACGCTATTACGACCTATAACCCTAAACTTACCTCTTACCCAAAAGAATAGTACCCTGTAGCAAATAAGACAAATAGCTAAAATTGCATAAACTAAATATTGATACTGAACAGATGGTACGCTCTCATCTAATATAGCAAACAATGCAAAATAAGCAAGAAAGTAAACAAAGAGAATTTGAATGATTTTATGAAACCTTGTAAAAAAGAGCTCCTTTCTTTCTGTTGTGTAATAGTTTAAAATAAATGCGATAAATAACCAGCTGAAATTATAATAGGCGATATTAAATACATTCAGATAGGTCTCTGGAGTTAAAATAAACAACACTCCATTTATGATACATAAATGTAAGAATATAGAGATTGGCACTATAAAGTCGGAATTGCGGTATTTCATTTATTAAATAAGGAAACCAAATAATATGATTAACATGAATTTTTAATTGTAGTAAACAAAATTGACTTAAATTAACTATACCTCCAATAACTATCGACGAATGAGTTCATTTACCTGATGACATCTTATATTTTTTAATTTAAATTTAGTTTGATAGAAAATCATAATTTTTAAATATTTTCTAGAACTATTTTTATTAATAAGACAACTGTCATACTATTGCAGAAATTACGCGATTTATTCTTCAGAAATATTTTTTACTTTCTCTATTAGTGAAGATATTTTTCATTCATAAAATTTCTTATATATTGAAAACCTTTTAACCACTCAACATTCGGCAAAAATCTAAAAATTAATTACTACTTTTCAAGCTAATTTTTAAATCAATTGCAACCAAGTAATCTTGTAAATTGCCATCATGAAAAAACTAATTCAAATTATTGGTGCGTGGTACGGCGCAAAGAAAATAGGCGGAGGTAAATGTGGATGTATTGGAACCGTTTTTGTGTTTTTGATACTATACTGGATATTTGGTTATGTGTTAGAGGCTTTTTGATTTTAGTTGTTGGTTGATGGTTGTCGGTTGATGGTTTTTTATGCGCTGTTCGCTAAACGCTGGACGCTGTACGCTTTTTGGTTGTTCTTTGATGGTTACTTCGGCTACGCTCAGCACAAGTGTTGGTTTCTGCGCTGTGCGCTGGACGCTTTTTGGTTGTTCGTTGATGGTTTTGCGCTGTTCGCTAAACGCTGGACGCTTTTTTGGTTGTTAGTTACTTCGGCTACGCTCAGCAAAAGTGTTGGTTGTCGGAGTCAAACACTATACGCCTCACGCAATACGCGTAATCTGCGTTAAGCGCTAAGCGCATTGCGAATAGCGGTTTCTCTCTTCTCTATTTTCTATACTCTATTTTCTATTGTTCCTCTAATCTATTTTCTCTTCACCAATCTTCTTTTGGTCAAAAACTTTGGCGCTTGTTTTCATATCGGCATACCTTGGGTCTTGAATGAAATCTTGTTTTATTAGTTTAATGACTTCTATACTTAAGAAACCGAATTCACTAACTACTTTGCCGTAGAACCGATAAATTCCTCTTCCTCTAAACATATATTTTGCGGCTACCGGAGGGAATAATACTGTATCAAAAACTTGTCCTTGTTGGTCTAATAAAGTTGCAAAAAACATTGCTTTTCCATTGTGGGTTTTTGCTCGCTTTATAGTAATCAGATATCCGTAGATATCGATATTACTATTTAAATACTTCTCGAAATCTTTGCAGCCCGTAGTATTTAATGGCGCCTCTTCTAAAAGTTCAAACGGACTACATAAACTAAACCCTAACAACTCTAACTGCGTAAAAGCAACTTCTAGATTAGTACTATATAAAGACGGAATTTCAAAATGTTGCTGTTTTGGCGCAAACAGTTTTGGGTGGTCTATTTTCTTGGTCTTGTTCAAAAACAAATGTGCTTTCCAGAGGAGTTCGTGTTTATTGGTATCCGTAAACCGGAAGGCATCAATCCGTATTAAAATACTGACTTGTTCTATAGAGATGATCAGTCTGTCCAAAAAATCTTCCAACGATATAAAATTACCCTTCACGAAGCGTTCTTTTAAAATACGCTCCATTACCCGTTGTTCCAATTCCCGCAAATAACCTAATCCTAAATACAATTCCTTACCATAGATACGATTGCCCGCATTACTTTTATTGACGCAAGGCGGATGTATCGTTGCTCCTAACATACGAGCTTCATGCACGTAGAACTCAGGCTTATAAAACCCACCACCATTATTAAGAACTGCCACCATGTATTCTAACGGATAGTAGGCACGTAAAAACAAACTCTGGTAACTTTCTACCGCATACGATGCGGAATGCCCTTTAGCGAAAGCATAGCCTGCAAAACTTGCTACTTGATCCCAAATTTCTTGAATGAGTTTTTCTGCATATCCTTTTTTACGGCAGTTGTCTATAAACTTATCTTTTACTTTCTGGAACTCCTCCCGAGAACGGAATTTACCACTCATACCGCGTCGTAATACATCGGCTTCTCCTAAATCTAGATCTGCAAAATGGTGGACTACTTTTATCACATCTTCTTGATAGACCATAACTCCGTATGTCTCTGGCATAATTTCTAACATCACCGGATGCGCCAATTCTTCAGCCCTGCCCTTGTTGCGATGGCGAAGAATATACTCGCGCATCATTCCGCTTTTAGACACGCCAGGGCGAATAATAGAACTTGCAGCTACCAGACCTAAATAAGTATCCACTTCAAGCTTTTTCAACAGCATCCGCATGGCGGGAGATTCCACATAAAAACACCCCATGCACTGCGCCGTTTTTATCAAATTATTGATCTTAGGGTCTCTCTTAAATGCCTTGATATCATGAATATTAAATTTGGCAAACTCCTCTGGTCGGTCGCGTTCTAGAATATCAAGCGTCTCCTTTATTTTCGAGAGTCCGCGTTGGGCAAGAATATCGAACTTAAAAATACCGACATCTTCGGCGATAATCATATCGAACTGTGTGGTTGGGAATCCCTTTGGAGGCATATTCGTTGCCGAAAACCAATGGATAGGTTTCTCGGTAATTAGAATTCCGCCAGCATGTATACTCAGGTAATTAGGCATGCCATGAAGTAGCTGTGTGTATTTCAATACTAAAGTTGAAATAGTATCTAACCTGCTTGCCTGTATATTACCATCACACAACAAATCTATTTCATCTTTTGGCAGACCGAAAACCTTACCAAGCTCACGAATAACTCCACGAGATTGAAAAGTAACGTAGGTACCCAACAGTGCCACATTTTCGAAACGATTGAAAATATATTCCGTCATTATAGGTCTGTCTCGATGTGAAAAATCAATATCAAAATCGGGCGGATTCACACGATACAGATTAATAAACCGTTCAAAATACAAATCGAGCTCCATAGGATCCACATCGGTAATAAAAAGCAGGTACGCCACAATACTATTGGCACCACTACCCCGACCTACGTAAAAGAAATTCTGCTTTCGGGCATAGGTGACAATATCCCAATTGATAAGAAAATACGAGACGAATCCCATTTTTTTAATGAGGTAAAGCTCTTTTTCTAAACGGTCTAAAACAGGCTGCTCAATTTCTGGGTATCGCTTTGGCAAACCCTCTTGACATAACCGTTCTAGAAAAACCTCATCTTCTTCTTTACTACCTAAGTACTTGCTTAAATTCTGAGGTTCTCTCCCTACCGAAAAATCAAAATGAATAGAACAAGCATCCATCAACCGCTGGGTATTTTCTAGGATAAAACTATGCTCGGAAAAGTACACAGCCAAGTTTGGTATCGCATACATATGTTCATCATCACGAGCCTGTTCCGTAACCGACAACATACTCAACAAAGTGTTGTTATCTATGGCACGCAGCAATCGGTGGGCATTAAAATCGCGCTTATTTCTAAACGTGACCGGCTGCAGCAGTACGATTTTATCTCTCTGCTCTAATAACTTTGAAAACCGGAGCCGTTTCAGCTCATTTACAGAAATCCCTATAAACTCATGGTCAGCAAAGACTTTCTTTTCACTCTCTAGAATTTTCTCAAAAGGATAAATAACAAACACCTCTTTAAAATCTGGAGCGGCTTCGGGAATCTTCTTGTCTTGATGTATGTGATGAGACAGAAAATTATTGAGTTCTAAAAACCCTTCATTATTCTTAGCTACACCTACAAAGCAAGGCTCTACTCCGTTTCTAAAATCGATTCCCAAAATGGGTCGCACATCATATTCGGGTGCTTTACGAACAAAGTTTAAACAAGCCGATGTATTATTAATATCCGTCAATACCAATTGCGTCACTCCATGGGATTTCGCTAATTGCAAAAGCTCGATCTCGGAGAATGTCCCGTAGCGAAGGCTGTAGTATGTGTGGCAGTTTAGGTACAAATTCGTTGTTGGTTGTCCGTTGTTGGTTGTTCGTGTTTTGTGCTTCGCTTTTTGGTTGATGGTTATCGGTTGCTGCGCTACGCTTTTGGTTGATGGTTGTCGGTTGTCGGTTGATGGTTTTTTTTGCTTCGCTTGTGGCGTTGGGTGCGACATGCTGTTCGCTATGCGCAATGCGTTTTTCTCTTCTCTATTTTCTATATTCTCTTTTCTAACTTCAACTTTCTCACTCAAAATCTCACTTCGGCTACACTCAGTGAACGGATTTCGTCTTTGCGAGGTTTTTCACCGAAGCAATCTGCCGAAAGTAGGTACATCCGATTATCATTGTTACCCAAATTCAACAGATCACTTCGTCGTGCCTCCTCTTTTTGGTTGTTGGTTGATGGTTTTCGGTTGTTCGTTTTTTTGCGCTTCACTTTTTGGTTATCGGCTGTCAGTTGACGGTTGACGGTCTTTTTTTCGCTTCGCTTGTGGCGTTGGCCGCGATACGCTGTTCACTATGCGCAGTGCACTTTTTTATTGTTCGTTTTTTTACGCTTCGCGTGTGGAGCTCGGCGCAGTGCGCTTTCTCTCTTCTCTATTTTCTATATTCTTTTCTCTCCTCAACAAACAAATAGGTCTCGAATGCGCTCGACCGGACAAACACTCCAACAACGAACAACGAACAACCATCAACGGACAACGGACAACCGAAAACCAACAACCAACAACGAGTAACAACCAAACATTTCATTCCCCCTTTGGGGGCTAGGGGGCTTATAATTTCCTATGCGCCAACACAACAGGTGGCAATCCGTTGAAAGGGTTATGCATTCTCCCTATTGTTTTTGCTCCCATGCCCGATGCTCGTAATACACTTTTGTCTCCGTAGCGTTTTCGAATGTAATCTAAGGCATTGTAGAGGCTTAGTATTTCTTCGGTATCATCAAAAAGGTTGATTTGATAATTACCAGATACCAGATGACTGAAACGTATACCAATCAACCGTACTAATAACCTACGGTTATACAAATTCTTGAACAGGTCTAGAATTTTAGGTATTAGAATATGGTCTCCGCTGGTATAGGGAATTCGCATTTGCTTTGAGTAGGTATTAAAATCCGAATATCGAATCTTAACTGAAATACAAGCTGTTAACTTATCTCCACGACGTAATTGATATGCCAGGTTCTCGGTCATGGCGATTAGAATACCACGTAGTCGGTTTACATCAATCGTGTCTTTATCAAAAGTCCGCTCCGTAGAGATTGATTTTCGTTCGCAAAACGGAATCACAGGTGTATTATCTATACCATTGGCACGTTTCCATATTACTCCGCCATTAACACCCAAAACACGCTGCATTACTTCCATGGGCATTTCTTGTACGGTACGTACTTGTCTCAGACCAAGATTCCGTAAGGTCTGATAGGTTTTATCGCCTACCATCGGTATTTTTTTTATGGATAACGGAGCTAAAAAAGGTTTCTCCAGTCCCTCATCTATCTTTAACTGATTATTCGGTTTCGCCTCGTTCGTTGCTACTTTAGATACTATTTTATTGGCAGATAATCCAAAGGAAATGGGGAGTCCCGTTTCTTTAATAATCTTCTTTCGCATTTCAGAAGCATACTGGTAGCAACCAAAAAAGCGATCCATACCGGTGAGGTCTGCATAGAATTCATCGATGCTTGATTTTTCGAATGTGGGTACATACTCTTTTATGATTTCTGTCACCACATCTGAGTGTTTACTGTAGTCACCGGCATTACCTCTAATTACAACAGCATCAGGACACAGTTCGCGTGCCATTTTCATGGGCATACCCGAATGCACACCGAATCCGCGGGTTTCATAACTACATGCCGCTACTACACCGCGGTCTCCCGTACCACCGACCAGTAAAGGCTTATTATGCAACTCCCGATTATTGAGTCGCTCTACAGATACATAAAAAGTATCTAAATCTATATGAAGTATGGTCTTGCTCATAACTATCCCTCTAAAAATTGGGGATAGCTAAATTATGGATTATTTCCAATTATTAGGATTATTTCCATTAATTAACATTAAAAAATAAAGACTGTAGAACCTTACAATTTGCAAAAAAAGCTTACAAAAAGAGATTGATTAAACATCACTACATTAAAAAAGACCTACTATTATATTAAACTGGCACAAATTTTCGTTTACTAACATATATCTTGTAGATTTTAAAGGTGTTAAACCAATACAGGTTTCATACTATCTTTGAGATAATATATTACATATGCGTCAAATTCATTTCATATTATTATCTGTCCTATTACTAGTATCTACTATTAGTTTTGCGCAAGATATCGCTACCATAAATATCGTTTCACCAAATGCAAATACGACCTGGAATATTCCAGATAAAATTGCTTTGGAGTGGAATACAGTTAAAATCGATACTAGCAAGTCCATTCGTTTTTTTCTGGTACGTAATGAAATGGTCGTACAAGAGCTGGGTTCTTTTAAGAATGATGGTTTTGAAGACGGTATAGAATTGGCGAAAAATATTGGCTCTGGCAATAGATATCAAGTCGTTGCCATAGAACTATTCCCCGATGACAAATTCAATATTGCTAAAAAGGTAACTCCGTTCTTCTCGATTACGAATGCAGCATCTGACGAAAGAAAGAAAAAACAGCAGCTGGCAAATATGAACACCGTTGTTGCTAAAAAGAAATCTAAAAGCAAAACTAAAAAACAAGCTACACCGAAACAGACTGAAGTGGTTCACATAGAAAATAAAGCCGAAAGTAAACCTGAAGTTAGAGATAGCTTTGATGGTAGAAAAATTTCATATACCAAAGAGTTCGAATTTGAATCTGAGAATCTTATTGTAAAAATTTGGGACCATGGCAGACAAGATGGTGATATTGTATCTATCTATCTGAACGGTGTACAAGTAGTTAAAAGGTACTATTTGACCTATTGGAAAAAGGAGTTCAAAATAAAGCTAGACCCTAAAAAATCTAACGATTTATTCCTTTATGCCCATAATCTAGGCGATTCGCCACCAAATACGGTTTCGGTAGAAATATCTGACGGTAAAAAATCTGAAAATATTGTATTGAACTCCGACCTTCAAAGTTGCGAGGCGGTATTGATCAGTGTAAAATAAGTTACTCTTTCATAAATTGAATTAAGTAAGCAATTAAAATACTTACAAAAAGACCCATGTTTACTTTGGCAAAATCATTGACCAACATTTTATAGGTTTTTTTCAATTCTCCTTTCTTTAGGCGGTAGCTTATTGCAATTTCCCTACCTGCCAAAATTCCGATAAATGCCCATGTAGTACTCATAGGTATGGTATTTACTGTCGTAAAAAAGAATAACAAAAGACCATAACAAGCATCGATTAATGTTGCCGAACGTATATGCTGAGTATTCGATTTTTGATTCACTATACCTTGGATCTTACCACCTTTCGAATTAAATATATACGCCATAATAAGTAAAATGAGCGCTAATGAAAATATGAGTTCATACAATGACAATTGCCTTGGAAGAAATACAAAAATATTGGCAAAATCTTGTATTAACCACTGCGACCAAAGAAAGCCTGTTGAAAACCATTGCGCCACTAGCCAATAGGGACGCTGCTTTTTTTTATCCATTAATCGAATAGAAGCCGGGGATTCAAATTTTTTCGTCAAAAATAGATACAACACAAATGCAGCAACGAAGGCAAGTGAATAACCGAATACAGATTTAAGTATCATTTTTTCTATCAGTTGGCTCGATGAAAAAACACTTAAAATCATAAACGTCGTACTTGCAGGTATACCAAAACGGGTAATTACCAGTAAAGAGATCGGTGCCAATAAATACCACCAGGGCATTGGATCAGGTAGCGGAATATTCGACAACCTGCCATAAGAAACATCACCACCGTTTATATACCAGCCATAAACCAAAGTAACGGTCAAAATAGAGCCCGCAAAGCCCCATAAAAGCCACCATTTCACATTCGAATTAGAAGTGATGAACGTACCTAATGTTTGTATTACATCATTAGCAATCACAGCATAAGCTGCCACAATAAAACCTAAATAAATAATATATTGATCCATTTATAATTTTAATCTATAGCCTTTTTTATCACTAATAATCAATGCATTAACTTTTGAAAATAAAGGCCGAAAGTAGTATTAAAATTGATGCGCCCATTTATTTTATTAAAAAATTATCAATCACTTTTTGTTCTCTAAAAGAAGATTTCATAATACAACTTTAACCATTTCAATTATTCTTAAATATACCGCATAAAACAAACAGATGCCTATCTTTAAGCACAGTCAAAAAACTAACTCTATTTAGGTAGCCTAATTATTAGCAGCATAAATGCCATTTAAAACTTTCTTTGATGAACCTGATAATTATAAAAATCGATTTGATTTTTATGAGCAAGGCGGCTCACCACTATTGCTTGAAAAATTTATAGAAACAATAGAAGAGCAAAAAAATGACATTGAAGAAATCAACGTTTCCTGGTATCTATATAACAATAAACATTTACATAATTATCTTAAAGAAATATCGCAGGCTGGCATTATTGTAAATGTCATTACCATACCCTTAGAAGGGTATGACAGCTTAAAACCACAATACCTAAAACATCTTTACACTAAAGAACAAAGCACTAAAAAATTCACTAAATATGCTTTGGCAAGAGAAATTTTAGGTGAGATGTACAGATCAGAGAAATATCCATATTTCAATTTGTATTTCTTCTCCCACCTTTATGTACGCAGTGCCTTTGTAAATAAATTTTCTAGAGGGTCGCTCCCCTATTCGTTACACATAAAATCTGCCTATCTAAAAAAGAAAAACGGGTATACTTTAGTTTTAAGCTCTTCTAATATGGCTGTTAGAGATTTGGTAAAATATGAATCTATGGTCTGTATTGAAAACGAGCCACATTACGAAGCAAATGCCAGAGCATTCTTCAGCGACCTTATCCGCAACGCCATACCGATTAAAGCATTTAAAGGAGCATTGAACACTACGTGCAATACCTATAAAAAGATAGAATTCAACAACTCTGAACAAATACAAATTACGGCTCCCTTTTATCATAATTCTGCTAACCAATTAGAAACTACCCTCTCTAAATACATTTTAGCTGCTAAAAATAGAATTGTCATTTGCGCACAACATTTAGCCGCTTTCGACTATACCTTTAATGCTAAATATCATTCTACAATTCAAAAAAACGAAACAAGAGGTGGTATTTTAGGTGCTGTGCTAGACATGGCGAGCAAGGGTATATCCGTTACTTGTTTGTCACAAACATTTGCACCAACCACTGAAGATGAGAAAAAATATGAAACGGTAAAATTTAGAAGACCGGCAAACATCGGCAATTTTCAAAAATTTTATACTGAGCTCATGCTTACTAAGAACACATCGTATTTCGTCAATGAACATCTGCATTCCAAATTTATTATTATAGACAACATGCTCATTTATTGTTCTTATAATTTTACACCCACACAGTTCATCTTTTTAGATAATGTCAACATTTCTAAATTTAAAAATATGCCCGATGTAAGTTATGAGGGAATTCATTGCGAAGTGGGCATGCACCTTACCATTAAAGACCTAAATACAGTAAATGCATTCGAAAAAAATGTACAGGAAATAATTAAAAAGAAGGAAACCATAAAGGTGAAATAATTAGAAGTAGACTTACATCTATAGAAAATCGATTCATAAGTTTACTATGCTATAAAAGCAATTTGAAATTCTAAAATGTATTTTTGTGATTATGTGATGTTTTCTAAAAACCCATTTAGAGCATCTAATAAATTAAAGAATAGCATAAGAAAATGAATGTAGTATCCTTTTTTGCTGGAGCAGGCGGACTTGATCTTGGTTTTGAACAAGCCGGATTCAATGTGATATGGGCAAACGAATATGATAAGGATATTTGGGAAACGTATAAAAAGAATCACCCCAATACCACATTCGACAATAGAAGTATTGTAGATATACCTGCAGATGATGTACCCGATTGTGACGGAATCATTGGTGGACCGCCATGTCAAAGCTGGAGTGCAGCCGGTGCAGCAAGAGGTATTCAAGATAAAAGAGGACAGTTATTCTATGATTTTATTAGAATACTGGAAGCCAAACAACCTAAATTCTTCTTAGCCGAAAACGTAAGCGGAATGCTTATTGGTAAACATAGCGAGGCACTTGATGGTATAAAGAATCTTTTAAAAAATGCCGGTATAGGTTATGACCTTTCGTTTAAGATGCTGAATGCGTCTGACTATAATGTACCCCAAGACAGAAAACGAGTGTTCTTTATAGGCATTAGAAAAGACCTGAATTTCAAATATGAATTCCCGACCGAGACTTTTCCTAAAATAACGCTTGAAACAGCTATTTCAGACTTAAAGGATACGGCAATACCTGCGCTAGAATTCAATAATACGAACGGCAAAAAGTGTTCTATTCCCAATCACGAGTATATGATTGGTGGTTTTTCTACCATGTATATGTCAAGAAATCGTGTTCGTAATTGGGACGAACAATCATTTACCATACAAGCAGGTGGTAGACATGCGCCGATACATCCGCAAGCACCAAGGATGAAGCTTATTGAAAAAGATGTTCGAGTATTCGTACCAGGAAAGGAGAATCTTTACAGAAGATTAAGCGTTCGAGAATGTGCCAGAATACAAACATTCCCCAATGATTTCACCTTCCACTACAAAAAAGTAGCGGCAGGCTATAAAATGATCGGTAATGCAGTACCCGTAAATTTGGCTAAATTTTTAGCTAGTAGTATCATGCATCAATTAAAGGCTAACGAAACTAGAAAAACTACAGTAAAAACAAGTGCTTATAATGCTGTAGAATAGTTTAAAACCTATTTTAATTAGTACACACTTTTTAGTTCTTTACTTGCCTCATTTATTTTTGGCGGCATAAAGTACATAAAAATCAACATGATCAGAAAATAAAGAACCGCAAAAATAGGATAGGTATTGTCACCTGCATCTGGTGAAATCGGTAGCATTACCAGCGACATATTTAGCATAGACTGTATGACCAAAACACAAAGTCCGCTTTTCGTTTTTGCATACACTATAGTACACATACCTGCAGCCCCCATCATATTTAAAAATAATGGCCATACCGGCAAATTTTCTATTACTCCTACATTTATAAAAACCGAAGGTAGCCACCATAACGACCATACGAAACCAATAATTAAGCTGGCATAAAATGGTTTAATAATTTTTGATAGTTCACGCACAGCATAGCCGATCCATACCACTTCACCTAGAAATGCCCAAGAGAGTAAGAACAATGTGAATTTTAATGTAGGTATATAGATCTCAAAATCAAGAATAGACATATCTCCATTATAGAAAGCTACAATTGATAAGGTTAGTAAACCTATTGAAAATGCAAATAGTAGCCCAAATAGATACCATTTTGGGTGCACTTTCCAAATTAGCATAGGTCTAAATAAATTCTTTATTCCATCAGTACCTTTTGTGATTTTTACAATAAAAAGCAATAAGAACATCAGTGCATAAAAGCGACCATTGGTATAAGGAAAGAAATCTATCAGTCCTCTACTTTTCAAGTAAGTAATTACAAAATTAAGTAAAGGCGCGAGTGCTAAAAAAATCCATATTTCGTACTTTTTTAAAAAATTTATCATTCTTATTGCAAACATTAAATCTCCAGTTATAAATCTAAAACTAAGGGTAGGTGATTTTTTTTGCGAAAATAGCTTAAACATAACTTATTACATAAAATGTTTACTTATTAATATCCATATATAATACAAAAAGCCCTAACAATCTAATTAGTAAGATTATTAGGGCTTTTGTCGTACTCGAGGCGGGAATATTCATTTCATATCAAATGAAACCATATAAGACCAAATGACTGTAAATCAGATATTTAAAATGTTAAAAATTTGCTTCGTTTTCCTTTTATTTCCTATTTTTAGATGAAAACCGTCACTCAACCGTCACTTTTATGTCTGTACAATTAAGAAGTAGAAAACTAAAATCAGGAGAAAAAAGTTTGTATTTGGATATACACCATAATGGAGAACGATGGCGAGAATTTCTCAAAATCAGATTGTCGCCAAAAGACGCTGACCGAAATGAAAAGAAAAGGTTGGCTGACAGATTAAGGGCAAATCGTGAATTGGAAATACTATCCGATGAAACAGGTCACATACCACAGCATTTAAAAAATCAAAACTTCTTTTTGTTTGCTGAGCACTTCATCAATACGTATAAGTTTAAGGATGTTCGTATTGTGGCCAATGCGGTCGCAAAATTCAAATTGGCTATTGACAACCCTAGATTGAAAATTTCTCAGATAACTCCTTCCATAATGGAAACCTATAAAGATTATCTGATCCATAGTTCAGGACTTGCAGGAGAAACGGCTCATAACTACTTTACAAGATTCAAGAAAGTTTTAAAGTCAGCTAAAATACAAGGGTACATAAAAGTGATGCCTACGGAAGATATTCGGTTCTCAAATCCTCACAAAGACGATACGTTGAGGAAGCAAGTGCTCGATGGTGAGGAATTACAGAAAATGGCCAATACACGTTGTGGCAATAAAGAAGTAAAGAAAGCCTTCTTGTTCGCTTGTTATACTTCGTTAGGTTTTGCCGAAACTAGAGAGTTAACTTGGGGGAATATCAATAAAAGTCGCCTAATTACTCATAGGAAAAAGACTGGAGAACTGATAAACAATCGATTGAACCAAACGGCTCTTGCCATAATCGGAATGCCCGGAAGGAAGAACGATTTTATTTTTAATGTTCAACATATTAGTATAAATGGCCTGAATAAAACGATCGGTTATTGGGTTCAACGAGCGGAAATCAATAAACATATTACTTTCTATTGCGCCAGACATACCTTTGCTTGTTTGCTGCTTATGAATGGCGCAAACCTAAAAACGGTTGCCGATGCCATGGGACATAGCTCTACCAAAAGCACCTTAAAATATTTGAACTTCATCAACAAGCTACAAGATGAGGCCATTGATAATCTTCCAGCTTTAGAGATTGTTTAATTATGAGCAGTAATCGAGCGCTGGCAAGATAAGGGCATGGAGCGTTTTTTTTACGCTCCATGCTGTTATGCGCGGTGCCGAGGCTGTTGGAAAACCTCAGGTTTTTCAACTTACGCAGGAACATGGGGTTATATGACGGATGCCCTCTACAAACTGATAATTATATTCATTATCAAATAACGGTCAAATAAGTTAGTACGCATATATATGTTGACTTTAGCGGATAGCCAACAATAATAATAGTAGAGCTGTCAAATAAGGTTAAGAATTATAATTTAGTTTTAAATGTCAAGTTTTTTGCGCAAAAAACTTGTCTTGTTGGTCTTTTAAACTTTGTATAAGAAGGTAAATAATTGAATAGGTAGATTGATACTTTTAGAACAACGTTAGGTCACTGTACCTTGCGAGAGACTTTACTTCTCGCAAGGTACAGTGACCTATGAAACAATGCAAATAAAGTTATTAGAGCTTATTAAAAAATGTCCAGTTTTTTAATAAATAAACTGGACATTTTAAATATCTTTGTAGAAACAATTTCCAATGAAAACCTCTGAATACATTGAAGATAAGATTAATAAGTTGCCCAAGGGGTATGTATTCACCTATATAGATTTTATGAATGAGGTGGCCAAAAGGGAAGCCGTAATCAAACATCTTAATCGAATGGCCACTTCGGGGAAGATTAATAAATTATCCAAAGGCAAATACTATAAACCCCAAGAAACAGTATTCGGTACTTTGTTACCTGACCAGAATCAAATTGTAAAAGATTTATTGGAAGAAGACGGCAAACTTGTGGGGTACATTACGGGGTATAGCGTTTATAATTCCCTAGGGCTTACCACACAAGTAAGCAATACAATACAAATTGGTAAGCGGGAAATAAGACCATCCTTTAAAAGAGGTCGTTTTAGAATTTCGTTCATTAAACAAAAGAATACGATCAATAAAGAAAACATTCCGCTATTGCGATTATTGGATGCCATGCGTTACGTAAAGAAAATACCCGATACCAATATTGCTAAAAGCTGCATCCGATTTATGGCATTGTTGCGCGAACTGAATAGTAGCGAACAAAAAAGAATCATAAAATTGGCTTTTAAATATTCCCCAGCAACAAGAGCATTATTAGGTGCGCTGCTAAGGGAAATTGATTGTAAGACAGCGGCTGAAATAAGAAACCTTCAAGATTCCTTAAACCCCATAACGGTTTATAATCTTGGTATTTCTGAAAAGGTGTTGTCAAATGCTAAATACTGGAATATAAAATGAAGTTGCACGAAAACGAAGAACTTTTCAGACAAGCGGTACAAGCAACCGCACAGCGGATGGATATTTCAGATATCTACATCGAAAAGGACTATTGGGTATGTTATGCTCTAAAACTCATTTATGAAAGTGCCATTAAAAATGAAGTTATATTCAAGGGAGGTACGGTCTTATCAAAGTGTTACACGTACATCGACCGTTTTTCTGAGGATATTGACTTGGTCGTTTTGCGAAGAGAAGAAGAAACAGGGAATCAATTAAAAAACAAACTCAAAAAAATAACAAGGGAAATAACCGCACCGTTTACCGAAGTAGCTATGGAAGGAATTACCAATAAATTGGGGATGATTCGGAAAATAGCGTATAACTATCCCAAGATTTTCAAAGGTACTTATGGACAAGTAAGGGATGTAATTATCATAGAGGCGACATGGCTCGGCTACTTTGAACCTTATTCTAAGAGAGTCCTGAATACCTATATCTTTGATATGATGATGGCTACCAACCAAACAAGCATCGCTGAAGAATATGCACTATTGCCTTTTGAGGCTCTTGTGTTGGATTCCAGAAGAACATTTTGTGAAAAAATAATGAGTTTGGTTCGGTTTTCACACACCAAAACCCCTATTGTAGACTTGAATGCAAAAATCAGGCATATATATGATATTCATCAGCTACTAAAAGATGATACGATTCAGGCGTTTTTCTCTTCGGATGTTTTTGATAGTATGCTGCTAAAAGTAGCACATGACGATGTGCAAAGTTTTAAGAACAATAATGACTGGTTACAATACCATCCCAAAGAAGCCCTAATTTTTAAAAAACCTGAAGAAACGTGGAATAAGCTTAAAGATACCTATCAGAATGACTTTAAGTTTTTGGTTTATGGGGAGTTGCCAAATGAGGAGGATATTTTGATGACGATTATGAAAGTGGGAGAACGATTGCGAACGATTACTTGGATTGTTACTTTTTAGTATTGAGTTATTAAGAATTTATAATGCTAACGCACAATTTATACTAATTCCGATACATGGAAATTAATGAAAACCAACAGAATATATGTATATAGCGGTTTAAAAAGTATTGGAGAAAAGATATCATCCCTTTATATGAATGCATTGAGCATTCTTCATAACAAATCCTTCAAATTCAAATCACAACTACAGGCACATGTTTTGCGTGAAATAGTTGGAGGATTAAGGGTTATTCTTGCCGCAACAATTGAAAAGATAAAAATACTCAAGGACTTTTAACTAACAGATCGTGGACATGTAGTTTCAATATTGGTTGCTTTAGATTTGCCTATTAATGCAATTGATTATAACCAGTAATATGGGAATTATAGCAAATATTTTACGTTATAGAAATTTCCTACAAAATTACTGGAATAAAGACAATTGCTTGACTATAAATTACAAGTACCGTTTAATTTTAAATCATTATATAACTATTAAATAGCTGAAAATCAATAATATAAATAATAAAATAATAATAAAAATTTTGTTTTTTCAATTCTTTTTTATCCTACATTTAACTTACCTAATTTAACCTATGTAAGACGGTATCTCTTTTTTGAACGCGTAAGCCAGCTTTTGGGAAAAGCAGTGCTTACTACTTTTTTTCAACCTAAAAATAATTTAAATGAAAACAAGATTACTATCAATGAAGCTCAACTAATTCTCCATATGTTGGTTTTCTACTAAGAAATTAAATGCTCGTTAGTTTTTGATAGAAAACGCATTGATTATAACTCTTTTGTGTAAAATAAAAAACGTACATAAATGAGATTACATCATATAGAGAATGCGGGTTCAGGCATTTGCCCTTTATTGGATAGAAAACTTGCCTTCACAAATTTAAAATGCACCAACTAAATGAATATAAAAAATTTAAAATCACTAGCGAATACCCTTATCAAACTGCTTCCTATTTATATTTTATTTTTTACTATAACAGCTAATTCTCAAATAACCAAAGGCAATTGGATGTTTGGCGGTGACGCCTCCTTTTCTAACAAAGAAAGATTTAACAATAACTTTAAAAATGATAAACTTAAAACATCTGAATTTGATATTAAAGCTAATGCAGGTTATTTTTTTATAGACAAGCTACAGGCAGGGATTCGAGTTGGTTATTCTGACTACAAAAGAACCAATACAAGTTCTGATGTTAACAGATATTTGCTGAATTATGGAGCTTATTCGAGGTATTATTTTTTAAACCCTGAAAAGTTAGTAAATATATATCTTGATGGTGGCTATTTTTTTGGTAGTTCTGCTTTTGAAAATGGAGAATTGAAAGATAATACACATGGGTATTCGATTAGTGCTGGACCCACTATTTTTTTTAATAGTTCTGTGGCTATGGAACTGGGCCTAAATTATTCTTCCGAAAAATTTAAAGGGGTGAATGATAGTACCGAAAACAATCTCCAATTAAGTCTAGGGTTTCAAATATTTTTAACAAAAAAATAAAATCAAAAAATCATGAACCACGTAAAATTACTTTTCTTTTTGTTTATTTTAACAATAACAACATCTAATGCTCAACTGGTTACATTAGATTATTCAACGTTTACATCAAATCAATGCGATGTATTTAGTCCGCTGATATCTGTTCAAAACTTTTTCCATGAAACTAAAGTAGGTGATGTAAAAAAAAATTCAACTCAAGGTGGTCTTGAGCTTAAATATGATTATAATAATGGTGGAACTAATCAGAAAGGAACAGAATTTGCGATAACTGGTACTTTTAAAAAAGATTACAAGTACTCTGTAAAAATAACTGCCAAAAACAACAACAATTACAGTGAACCTATTGGTCTAAAATGTAATTTCGCGCCTATTGGAACTGATCCAAACTGTAATGGAATTAATTTTACAAACGAAGATAATGGCACATTTTCTTCAAATAGCAATTGGTTTCAAGTAGTTAATGGGACAACATTCGTTGAATACACCTTTGATTCTGACTATTTTGAGTTCTGCACAATCTAGCTTAGGTATTGGTACTTTTAGTTTATCTAATATAGCTTCAGGTTCACAATATATTCAAACAATTTATATAAAGAAAATTCAAATTTTTGAAGTGCCACCACCACCAACATTTACGTTAACATCGAATGTTAATAGTATAGCCTGTGGTGTAACAACACCAGTTGTGTTTACCGTGAATAATGTATACAATTCACCAGGCACTATGACCTATCAATGGGGTTACCCCGGTTGGTCGGGTACGGTTAATTCGACGATGAGTACTGTTACCCTAACACCCACTTCTTCAACTACCTTACCTGGCACCGTTACTGTGACTCCTTATTTAAACGGAGTAGCACAACCCACCAAAACTTTAACAGTAACCAGAAGCGCTTTTACAAGTAATGCCTCGATATCGGGCAGCAGTGCAGTATGTTCTAGTTCAACATATACCATGAGCGGTTTGCTGGCCGGGCAATCCGTAACCTCTTGGGTTGTATCTATCCCATCAAAAGCAACTTTGAGTACCACTTCCGGTAATTCAACGACCGTAACCAAAATTGGAAGCGGCCCCATTACGCTAACCGCCACAATTACGAATTCGTGCAATCAGACCATAACTAAATCTATAGATCTTCAGTTAGGTATTGTCAATGTTCCAGGTTCCATTTCCGGTCCAGCTTCAGTTTTGACCGGTGCGCTAGTAAACTATAGTGTTGCGAGTGTTCAAGGCGCTACATCCTACATTTGGTATCTGCCCTACCCTTATGATACCTACACCAATTTTAATTACTCGGGACAGAATTGGCAAAAACGTACGAATTACAGCTCTGCGAGATCTATTCAGGTCTTTAGTGGTCTAGGAGGCAATCCGGGTCAAATTCAGGTAATGGCCGTAAATGCTTGTGGTACAAGTGGGGCAAGGAAGTTAAGTGTTACGCACGGTGGTGGCGGTGGAGGAATTCCAAGACCGGCCGGATCGGGCACTCAGATTTATCCGAATCCCGCCAAGGATTTTATCAATATAGAACTGAGCAACCAAGAAATCACAACCAATTCTGATATAAGGGCCATAATCTACGATACGAACGGTAAGGAACTGAAAAGCATAAAAATAATTAGTTCAAGCACTACGATCGGTATTGAAGATATTCCTTCTGGCATGTATATTATTGAAGTAAACATAGATGGACACAAGGAGAGCCACAAAATATATATGAATTAAAATAACCTTTTGCACCATAGCTAAAGCGGTTCTATATTTTATAGAACCGCTTTTTATTTTGTAATGAGCCTGCAGGGGTTTTGAAGATTTAAATGGTAATGTTCAACTTTGTGACATAGCTACAACTATTGTCTAACATGTACTACTACCCATAAGATTGCGGAATTTTAATAATAATCGGATGATGAAAACGCTGAACATTTTAAAAAACAGATTTATTAACCGCATAATGGTCGCCACCAGTGAAGAATTGTTAGCTGCTATCGAGAACATACTCAATTAGACCGAAACGGATGACCAATTAATACTAGATTCTCATCAAATTGAAATACTTATATCAAGCGAAACTGATATTGCAAACGGTAATTTGATATCCGAAAGTGACCTTAGAAAAGAGGACTCTGAATGGATGGACTACTAATATTTTGAACACAATTGGCGAAAAAACAAAGAAATTACATTTTCAATTAGTGGAATAAGTGAAATAAAGGCAATCAATACGCTCAGATATTGAACGTAGCGATTAGAGAGCGAACAGTATTGTTTAAACAACTTCCTGAAATAGGAAAGCTTACAGACTTCAAAGATCTTAGAGCTTTAATAATGGACCATTATAGCATTCTCTGCCAAATTCAACAACCCCAAATAATAATAACAGATTTTGGAACAACAGGCAAGAGCTTTATGGACTTTTAAAATTTTTAAAGATAAAATAAAGAGGAGCAACATTTGATTTCCTATGAAAAGCATATGTCTCCAACGCGATGGTTTAAATAAACGGCTCTTTAATCACATTGCTTACCCAATTATTAAAAGAGATACATACTTCTTAGAAAAAGTATTACTACCCTGCCCATAATGTTTAAATAACCATGATTCCATTCAATTAAAATTAAAGTGTTCATGCCCAGCATTAATTAGACTTTTAAATAAATTCCAAATATTCATAATTGGTAGAAGCCCCCAAATCTTACCAAAACTTACCTGCGCGTGGATCCTGTCCGGTTTTTGTAGTGTTCCGGCAGATAAGCGTTAAGCAAAAACCGGATAGGGCGCATGCTACTTTTTGCTTTTGGGTTCTCGCCATTCCTGATAGAGTTCGCTTGCCTCTGGGCTGGCCTCGAGGAACGCCCTGAAATGCCCGACCGCCTTTTCTTCTCCCTGTCCATAGGCTTCCTGTTTTATATCGGAGATCCGTGAAACCTTGTAAACGGAGTAGCCCAATACCAAAATAATGCAGGCGAACAGTCCACAAAACAGCTTTATGGCCCATTTTGGTATCGTTATGGATTTTTTAATGTAGGAGACCACGTTCGCCATCAGTGTATGTTGGTCGTCAATGGCTCTCTTTTGATTGTCATTGTATCGCCTCAAAATAAAGTCGATATCCGAAGTGTCGGGCTTGATCTTGTAGTTCATCAGAAAAGCTTGCAGCTCTTCCATGCGACTGACCGAGTTTTCAAATTCTTTGATTTCCTCCGTTAATAATTCTGCTATTTCTTCTAGTTTTGCCATAGTTTTAGATTTCCATTCCTAATCCGATTGTTTTTTTGATGGCCAATTTAATCGCCTTTTGTGCAATGTTCGCTGCCAAGTTGGGGGAAACTCCGACTGTTTTGCCCAATAACGGCATGGTGTTTCCGTTACCTATCATTTGAGCAGCGTTTTTATCAAATCCGATTCGCTCCGCTATTCGCCCCATCGACATCGTACGATGTACATCACTTCCTTTTAGGTTCTGACCTTGGTATCCAAAACGGAAACCCCGTAGCTGATTCGATTTACCGATGCTTGGAATTACGTTCACTTCGTTTTGTTTCATGAACTTGATATACTGGTCAAAATCTTTGGGCCTCATTTCGGTAATCACCTTTTCATGGATCTGCTTTATTTCCTCACGTACAATTTTCACTTCGTTCAATTTCTCCTGTTGTACTTCCCGTACCGTGGTCATGCCCATTTGCTGTGCTACTCTCTCGGCGGCCTGTTGGCTCCGTTTGCCGATATAGCTGTCCTTGTAGGCCTTACCGTCAAAATCGATGCGGTTTACGTATAAATGGATATGCCGATGGCTTGTATTCTGATGCACAAAAGCAATGGCCTGTCGTTCCTGTAGTTTCATTTCTTTAATGAACCGTTCCGTAATTTCCTTCAGTTCCTTTTCTTTCAATTCCTGTCCATCCTCTATCGTAGGACTAAGGACGAAACTCAAGGTGTTCTTTTCACATCGGTGGTTCTGTGATTGTATGATCTTGAATTCCCGAGTGATCTCCTTAGGGTCGTCCCCTGCCAGATATTCGCGATAGACCACCTTTGCATCTTTCTCCTCGTTCCAACCGTACCCCATGGAAGCTCCCGTATGCGATATGGATTTTCCCATGCCAATCATTTCTTGAAATTGTAAAGATGTTCCCGTATCTCGTTTGCCAACTGTACCACTTCATCTGCCAGTTTAGGATTTCGTTTTCGGTACATATTCCCGATACGTTTAAAGTTGACCTGATATTGAACCAGTAATTTGTACACTTCGATCTGTTCCTCGGAAAACCGTTCGACGATCAGAAGGTCGAAGGCAGCACGACGACAATATTCACTTATGGAAAGTCCGCTCTTTTTGGCCTTGATCTTGAGCAGCTTTTTCTCATAAATGGAACATCGAAATTGTACAAATTCTTTTTTCACTTTGTTCTTTTTTATTCTTTTTCAATCGAAGTAGTCTATGCTAAATCATATATCAAAAACCCGATTAATAGTTACTTTTCTTTTGCGACCAACGGGAGAAAAAGCAAGATTTGTCATGACAATGACACATCTTGAATTCTTACTCAGATAGGATTTTACCGTTACATTCCTTTTTCTCTTTTTCTTGCGCTATACATCTCATTTATATCTTTGTACTCTTTATATAAATAGGATCTATCGATGCAGTATTCATGATTTTGCAATAACCACTTCGTAGCTTCTTTTCCTGCCGCATCATTGTCCAGATACAGTTCGACATCCTTAAAAAATTCTATATACCGCATGGCATTTTTAATAAAGGACAGGGAATTTAAAATGAGAAAGGATTTGTTATCATGACAAAAATTCGTGACCGACAGGAAATCGAACATTCCTTCGATCACTACCAATTGCCTACATCCATTGAATAGAAATGTAATATCCTTTGGGGAGGATGCACTTTTGAAATATTTATTACGAAGTTCCCATCCACCGGAATCGTTCTGTAGTCCGATGCCGAAATAGTGGTTTCCCTTGCACGAATAATGTACTTCCTTACAATATTTATTGGCTGTTTCCAGCGAGATGTCCCGCTCCTTTAGGTAAACTTTCAGCCCGTAATGCCAAATGGGATTAACACTTTTGACGACCAAGCTCGTATTCGATGGTGGAACAAAAGGTTGCGGGTGAAAAGAAAAAGAGGTCGGTATGTCGGAAAGGAAGTCGAGCGCATCCAGAATGCGGCAGTCGTAAAACCGGAAGACCAAATCCAGAACGTTTCCTCCGTACCCTGCCCCGTGGTCGAACCATAGGTTTTTGAGTTTAGACACCTTAAAGGAGGCATGGATTTCTTGGCGGAAAGGACTTCGAAACCAAGCCTCTTTATTGGTTTCCCTGCTCGGAAAGTGTCCAGCCTTTGCCATCGTTGTTACGATACAAACAGCACGGACTCTTTTCCAGTCAATTTCTTCCCGTTTCATCTGCGCCTATTTTTAAAGATATGGTTGAGGGCCTCGGTCTCGATTTCCGATGTAGACTTTCTATCGTTACGTAAAAGCCAAGCATTGAGTCTGGCCTTTTCGAAGAACAGCATCTTGCCATTGGGTTTTGAGTGCGGGATATTTCCAGAGGCCGTAAGTTTGTACAGATAGCTTCTCGATATTCCGGTATAGTCACAGGTTTCCTCAAAGGTGAGTACTTCCTTGTTGGCTGTTAATAGCCGTTCCAAACGATCAAGTCGTTCAAGGATTAAAAAATTGTCCATTGTTTTCCTTTTTTAGGGTTGTTAAATGAACAAAAGCGCTTTTGTTTTCTTTTGAAGAATTTCTTGGATAAAGGTAAAATAAAGGAAGGGTCGGAGCTTGATATGTTGCTTTTAGTTATTCACAAAAAACTGATATACAATTACTTACATTAAATAGAGCCATATGAAACCATCTGCGATTTCACAAATTTAATTTAGTCTCAAATGGATTCAAATGGTACTATTTGAATTTTGTCGAAATTGGTAGAATTTGGAGTTATTAACAATTTAAAATTGCTAAACCTAAAAATATAAGTTTGAAAAAGGTTGATTATATTGTTTTAGGAGCAATCAATTACATAATTGTTATTTTAAGAAACTTGATATTCTTATGATGAATACTGTCTTTTTAAATGTTCCCTTTAGAAAACGCACAAAATTGTCTAATGAGCTTTTCTATTACAGTTGATAGAAAATTTCACCTTTTATTAACAATTAATTTCCTACCTGATAATTTTCTTTCGTACATTTAATTTTAAACATCAACCTCATTAACCATAAATCATGAAAAGAAAACTACTCTTAATCTTATTTACCTTCGTTGTGTTTATCACCCGTTCGCAAGAGGATGCTGCCATTGAAATCGAAAAGTATGAACAAAAACTTGATGCCATTGATAAGCAGTCCATCAAAACAAACTATTTGTTGAACAAGGGCTTTATGATGTCCGGTTTTTTGGATGATTTTTTCGCTTATGAAAACCATGATGAAGATGTATTTACAGAGATCAATCCTCAAAAGTTCAAGCTGCTCTATAAGGGAATGAGAAAATCAGATTTGAATAACAGAAAAAGACTACCCCAATTTAGTTTTAAGAACCTAAAGGCTCAATATGCCGATAGGCCGAACGTAGTGCCTATTGGGGTTATACAGACAAGGGGGGAGTATCTGGATTCATTGCAGATTGAGGACAACATCCAGAAGACAAGAAATAATATTGCAATCGATGCCGATTATGCAAAGTACTTCGTTTTCAATGCAGGTGTACTTTCGAAAAAAGTTTACTCTGGCAATATCACTTTCGAAGTGGTCCCCGAACTTTTTCAGATTCAAAACCCTAAAAGTATCAAATCAACGAGTATCGACTTTTCCGACGGAAATGGCTTTAGGCCCTTGGATAGTCTAAGCAATTTCAAAGTGCGTTATGAAAGCATCGGGGAAAAGGTTGTAGCCGTGCAGTTCAAACAGGGCAAAAAAACCTTTACCAGCTACAGTAGAATAATGGTGGTCACATTGGATGACGAAGAACCAGACATGGTCCTGTTCCCCGAGACCGGAGAGGTACAAAGCAGTAAAGCCGCCATCTCAAGTGGTAAGACGGGGACCATTGGCCAAAGCGCACGATCTTCCTCTTCCACAGATGGCAGTGCAACGGTACACTTGGGCTGTGATGTGGTTTTTGACCAACCGGTAATCGTTATCGAAGGCTTTGACCCCATTAACGAGAACAGCAGCGCAAACTTACGTGCCAATTATACCACCAGCGGTGTAGAACGTATCTTTAGGGCCAATGGGTATGATATGGTCTATTTTAATTTTCAAAATGGAGGTGCAGATATCATACAAAATGCTACTGTCATAAGGAACTTGATCGAACAGGTCAATCGAGAAAAGGTGGGTAATGAAAAAATAATAGTCATTGGAGAAAGTATGGGCGGAATAATCGCCCGACTGGCCATACGTAGCCTAGAAAGTTCAAACATAACACACAACATTAGCCACTATATCAGCTTTGATGCCCCGCACAAGGGCGCGAACCTGCCTGTAGGCTTTCAAAGCCTCGTGCGCCAAATAGATGATGTGAACATTCTGCCAGCAGATATCAAAGAGGACTTGGACGACGCACTCGAACGACTGGATGCGAAGGCCGCCCGGCAATTGTTGATCAGGTTCAACGGCCCAAATCCACACCCCGATTTTACATCACTTCAAAATGAATTGAACAGGGTCGGCTTCCCCCAAAGGGAAGGCATTCGTAATATCGCTATGGTAAACGGCGCCGTGGATGGTAGCCTTGGTGATACAGGATTTTTTAATGTCCCCGGCAGTGAGATAATAGAAGCTCAAGGGGCTTTTGCCGGCCTTTTTACGGTTGGTGCGGAAGTAGTCAGCAATAATTTGGGAGGTACTACTAGAGTTTCTACATTAGTTATAAGAACGGGTGGAATTCCCACTACGGATAAACGGGCCTTTTTCAATTTTAACAGTATTAACTATGATATCGCAAGCGGCGGTGGCGTGGACATTGAGCGGGAGGTAGATGCCCTAAATGGTTTTGATGTGGACATTCCCAACAGGTTCGTCACTTTTGTTCCGCTGTTCAGTAGTTTGGCGTCCACAAGAAGTACAACGAGCCAAACCGAACTGAACCGATCCGAAGCATATTTAAGGGCCAGGGGGCAGGTCCCATTTAACCGCGTTTTTGGAAACATTGTAAATTCGGAACATATTGATGCTGCCAGACTTTTCACACCTTGGAATTCGCTCTTATCAAGTGAACTTGGACTAAACACGACCACTACCTGCACTCAGACCCCAAGTGCTACCATTAGACCGCCAAGCCCCAGAATTAACGGGACTTATTTTTATACCTGCCAAAATAGTGGTGGGGATGTTACCTTGCGAGTTGACAATAACCCTGACTTTCTGGGTAACCTATACTCCCATAGTTGGAGCGTAAGCGGCCCAAGGTCGATGAGCGGTACAGGGGATACCTTTAGGATGTCCTCTACCTTACCGGCAGGAGTATATACCGTTGCGGTAACACGTAGTTTTTCCTCGGCCACGATCAATGATTTACCAACCGCATCACGCAATAGGGTTGGTACTTCAAGTAGTTCCAGGGCTTTTTCCGTCTTGACCACAAGCAGCAGTATTTGTGCTAACGGTGGTGGTCCCGGACCCGGACCAGGGGGTGGAATACCGTTGACAGCCAATCTTGGGGATTTTGAAATCGAAGATGTGAGCGAGGTCGGTATTTGGCCAAACCCATCTAGCGATATCATAAACGTTTCCTATATAATTGACAAAAAAAGTGAGGTTTCGGTATCTTTAATTGCAATAAATAACGTTTATAATAATGTCATTTCCTTAGGTACTGAATCTCGTGAACCCGGGGAGTATGTGGATGGATTTGATGTTGGCCATGTTGCGGAGGGGGTATACGTACTAGTGGTAGACATTAATGGCGTTCAGACTAGAAAAAAGATAATAATAAAAAAGAATTAAGATGAAGCATTCAATGTTTTTGGCCGTTTTTCCACTATTTTTAGTTGTAATTGCCTGTAGTTCTGATGATAATGAGGGCAAGCGCGAGCCTGTACCGACCGTGACCTCCTTTTCGGGTGTGGTCCTATATGAAACGAATATGGAGCCGGTAACCAATGGGGAACTGTTCATCAGCGGTACCGATACCGAACCATTGAGATCACCTCAAGTACGTGCAGAGGCCATTTTGAAAATAGAGGACGGTACCTTTGAGGTTTCATTCGAGACTATTGAAGAAGTTGATAGGTTTAGTTTAGCAATTGTGATTTTACAAGGGGACTTTATTATCAATTCTTTTGTAGGTAGTGGTGCAGATGGCCTTCAGTGTTTGCCGGGAGAATGTGGGGCCTTTGCACCTGGCAAAGACTATGAACTCACTATATTGGTTCCGTGTGATCCGGATGATTGTGTTCAATTTCATCCGCCCAATTGATAGCATTTAATGGTTTTATAAAAGAGGCATTTCCTTTGGTTTTCCCCCATTGTTTAAACTTATTCACCTAAAAATAAAGTTGGCGTAAAGTTGCTTCAAATTCCAATAATTTAAGAATCAATGGCATTAAGATTATTTTAATTTAGGCCATTACTGAGAAGCCAAGACCCTAATTTCCGTCAATATGAGCCATAGAGTTTTGTTAGAATCTGTACTGTTATTATATTTTTTTGGGCTATATCAAAATTTGAATTTAAGTTCCGTAAAACGGCCATTTAAGGGGCCAGTTTTTGCGAATCAGTCAGCTTTCTGGCAGAGTGTCCTATTCTTGGTCTCCTTTAGTAGTTTCGTTAATTAACTTTTTAAGGGACATTTGGTGATTCGAAATAACCTGAAGACAATTCCACTAAATATCAAGATTTAACTTAGGAATTAAATTTGCAGCTTCCTTCATTTTTCATTAATAAACTTGATTTAGATTTCGATTGTTCCCATTTAGCGATGCCTAAGCTGTTTGATATTGTATAGATATCGGCACTATTTTCGAATTGGATTAAACAGAATGACTATAATTAGCCCTAATTTTCCTATCTTCCATTAAAGAAAACAAAAGGTGAAAATAGGTTCAATGTTCATAAAATCGTCACTTAACCGTCACTTTAAAAAACACAAAACCCTGTTAATCAATTTATTAACAGGGTTAAAAAGTACTCGAGGCGGGAATCGAACCCGCACTCCGAAGAACTGGATTTTGAATCCAGCGCGTCTACCAGTTCCGCCACTCGAGCAAATTTGTCGTTTAAAAACAACATCCTGTGAAAACAAGACTGCAAAACTAAATAATTATTTTCTTTCTATCACCAAAAATATCAAGATTTATACGTTAGCAACCAAATTTAATTTTTAAATTTGCACCTCTTTAAAAACAAGGGTTTCAATATTTTATAGAAGCAACTGTTTGGAAAACAATAAGAAAGACATGCCATACCAAGTTCCACAACCGAAAATATTTGCTTGCACACAAAGTAAAATCTTAGGCGAGAAAATCGCAAAAGCATATGGTATGGAACTGGGCAAGATATCTTTTTCACGTTATAGTGATGGGGAGTTTCAGCCATCGTTCGAAGAATCTATTCGTGGAACACGAATATTTATTATCGGTTCTACGCACCCTGGTCCTGAGAACTTGATGGAAATGTTATTGATGATCGATGCTGCAAAAAGAGCATCTGCACGTCATATAACAGCGGTTATGCCTTATTTCGGTTGGGCAAGACAAGATAGAAAAGATAAACCTAGAGTGCCGATAGCAGCTAAGCTAGTTGCCAAAATGTTGGAAACAGCAGGTGCAACCAGAATAATAACGATGGATCTGCATGCCGATCAAATTCAAGGATTTTTTGAAAAACCTGTTGATCATCTTTTTGCATCTACTTTATTTTTACCATACTTAAAAAACTTAGGCTTAAAAGACCTTACCATTGCATCGCCAGATATGGGCGGTTCAAAAAGAGCTTATGCCTATTCAAAAGCATTAGACTGCGACGTTGTTGTATGTTATAAGCAAAGAGCAAAAGCGAACATCATATCTCATATGGAGCTTATTGGTGATGTACAAGGTAAAAATGTTGTACTAGTTGATGATATGGTAGATACAGCCGGCACATTAACAAAAGCTGCCGATTTAATGATGGAGCGTGGTGCACTTAGCGTCAGGGCAATAACTACACACGGTCTTTTATCGGGAGATGCATACGAGAAAATCGAGAAGTCGAAATTAACAGAATTGATTATTACCGATTCTATTCCTATAGAAATCAAGAGTGAAAAAGTAAGAGTTTTAAGTTGTGCCAATCTATTTGCAGATGTAATGGATAAGGTGCATAACAATAACTCTATTTCTTCTAAGTTCTTGATGTAAGTTAGAATCGAAAACAAGAATATTAATTTTTAATACATATAATGAAGTCAATTACAATTAAAGGATCAGAAAGAGAAAGCGTGGGCAAAAAGGCAACGAAGGCCCTACGTAATGCTGGAAAGGTTCCTTGCGTAGTATACGGAGGGGATAAACCATTTCACTTTTCAGCAGATGAACTTGCGTTCAGAGACTTGGTTTACACTGCAAATGCACACACAGTTGCAATTGAATTAGATGGTGGAACCTCTCTTAAAGCAGTTATGCAAGATATTCAGTTTCACCCGGTAACCGACAAAATCATTCACATTGATTTCTATCAATTGTTTGATGATAAAATGGTAACTATGGATATTCCTGTTAGACTAGAAGGAAATTCTCCAGGTGTTCGTAACGGTGGTCGTTTACTATTTAGAAAACGTAAACTTTCGATTAAAGCATTACCTGCAAAATTACCAGATTTCTTTGATGTCGATATTTCAAAATTGAAAATCGGTCAACTTATTTCTGTAGGATCATTGCTTAGTGATGATTTCACGATCTTACATCCAGAAAGTCAGGTTGTTGTTCAGGTTAAAACTGCTCGTACAGCTGTTGTTACTGATGACGAAGATGAAGAAGGAGAAGAAGGAGCTGAAGGTGGTTCTGAAGAAGCTACTGAAGAATAGTCTTTACAGTTTAAATTTTACAATAGAGCATCCTGGTACTTGTATCAGGATGCTTTTGTATTTTTACACCATAAATTCAATTACAAATGTTCGGTTTTTTTAAATCCCTTTTTACAGAGCAGAACATAATTACAGAAGAGAAAGACCCCATGAAGAAATTTTTAATCGTAGGCTTAGGTAACATAGGTGATGAATATGCAGAAACTCGCCATAATATTGGCTTCAAAATATTAGATGAGATAGCCAAAGCAAACGACTTTACATTCGAAACCGTTAAACTTGGCGATATAGGTTCTTATAAAGTAAAAGGAAGAACGGTAATTTGCTTAAAACCTTCAACCTATATGAACCGAAGTGGAAAGGCTTTGAAATATTGGATGGATAAAGAAAATATACCACAAAGCAATATTCTCGTAATTACCGACGATATTAATATACCCTTTGGCACTATTCGTATTAAAACAAAAGGAAGTAACGGCGGACATAACGGCTTAAAAGATATAGAGCTTTTTCTACAAACCATTTTATATAACAGATATCGTTTTGGAGTTGGTGCAGATTTTGGACAAGGTAGACAGGTAGAATATGTTTTGGGCCAGTGGAACGATGAGGAAAAAACGTTACTACCTGAACGATTAAAAAAATCGACCGAAATAATTAACTCATTTGTACTAGCTGGTATTGCCAGAACCATGAATCAATTCAACAATTCTTAAAGTACCTTGAAATTATAAACACCGGTATCTGACTTGTTACCTTCTTCATCGATAACAACGACTCTCCAGTAGTAAACCGTATCTGAAGTTACTGAAACCTTTACATTCGTTACTGTAGAGGATAGTTCTCTGATTAAATCGACTGGCGGTGTTTCGACAGAAAAATAAACCTCATACCTATCGATATCATCATCTAAATCAGATGCTGACCACGATAGCTCTACCTCGTTATTAATATCTTTAAAAACGTTGTCTGATGATGCAGGACTTTCTATGGTTGCAGGAAAGGGTGCAAAAGTAGTCCTGGATCCCGAATTATAAAAATACCACTCTTCGCTAGACACAGTTTGCTCTACTTCACTATTTCTAGAACGCACCAACCATGAAAATTGAGTTCCCTTGGCTATTGGTAATTTTGCAGACCCTGATGCCGAAACAATAGTTTGAACGGTACCAGTGTTCACATTTGTAACACGTAACTCATAAGTTTCGGTATTATCTGCCAAACCCCATCTAAACTCTACTTGACTAATCTCTTCACCTAAACTTACCCCAGTGGTACATTCAGAGTTTTCTTCTGGAAAAGTCAATTGCACAGCTTCTGGTGGATTTGCGGCACTTTTCTTTTTACAGCTGGTAACCGCCATAAACAAACATGCAATAAGTACTAAAAAGCGCATCATTCTTTAATAACTTTAGAAGTTCCTTTTATTGTTCCACCCTCGTATTTTAAATAGTACATACCTGTGGCCAGAGAGCTTAAATCTAATGAGATGGTCCCATCTACTGGCAAGGTGGTTATTCTTGAAATATTTCTGCCATCGGCACTAAAAATGCTTACAACAACCGCTTCTCGTTCTGCACCTAAATATACCCTCACCATGTCTTGCACCGGATTTGGATATACTACTGGTTGAACGTAAAAGCCGACCTGTTCTTCATAAACGCCTTGGCAAGGTATATCGGTATACACCTTTAAAGTATTTAATCCTTTTTCTAAATCTATAGATATGGTTGACTTATCTGTCTGCACCGCTACGCCGTTCAATTCTATAGTATAAAATGAAGACCCGCTCATTTCTAGTGTTATCTGAGAACCGTCTAAAGCTATTTTAGAAGTAACGCTTAATGGCAAAGGTTCTGTAATCTGTACCTCAACGCAATACTCTTGATAAGTAATGGTACCGTCTGTACCTGTGATACATAAAGTATACGTTCCTGAACCTAAATTAGCCAAGTTAAATGCATTAGAGAAATTCTGACTTAGGTTGACCCCATTACCAGAAACAGCTACTTGATAATCTAAAGCCAATTTAGGAACTATGGATAATGACCCGTCATTATTCTCTCGGCAAGTTTCACTCTTTAAACTAACAATAAAATTCTCTGGCGGAAAACGATACACTGCACAACCAGAAGCATCGACTTCTTGACCCGCTGGTGTGCCCAAACAAAGATCATCACCATCATCGAACACGCCGTCATTATCGTCGTCAGGCCTAAATTCACCTTCAACACAAAGTTCAAGGGCAAAAGATTTTAAACTACCTCCATCAGATGGTGCATTATCTTTAACCTCTAATGTCCATTCACCAAGAATAGACTCCCCGTTAAATGAGCTTAAACTACCTAAAGGCCTGACCGAACCGCTGATGCCAGGTTCTACAGAACAGGAAAAAGCCGGACTATCATCATCAAAAGTTGCATTTATGTTTCTTGAGTCGCCACAAGAATTTGACACCAAAGTAACTGTAGTACCAGTTGGTGATGTTAACGTTACCACAAGGTCTGCCAAAAAGGTGTGTTCAATATTCAATTGTACATTTACATCTGCTACCGGTAGGTCTTCGAAAAAAACAATTTTAGAAGTAATTACCGGTGTACCACTGCTAGATATTGCTATTGGCACACCTGTTGCAGTCTTAGTAGCACAATTAAACTGTACTGTAGAGAAACTAAAAGGAGTTGCAAAATTACCTTCACCGCAGTCATTTTTTGGCTTTACACGCCAAAAATATAATCCGTTATTTTCTAAAAGTGTTGGCGAATATGAACTACCGTTTACGGTAGTCGACTCTATAATATTTATAAAAGCGCTATCATCAGAAATCTCAATTTCATACTCCGTATTGCCAACTGAAGTTCCCCATTCGAGCAGCACATCTGTTGATGCGTTTTCAAAACCGTCAACCGGCGACACTAAAATAACATCTTCAAAACTATCATCGTAAACTCTTAATTGTAGTGTAATTTCTTTGGTTACGGTTGCCGCAGTTGCCCGCACTGTTATCGGATACACACCAACATCTAATGTTGCTATACCTACAAAATCAATAGTTACCGGAGTATTTGTAGTATCTGCCGAAATAGGAGTAAATGTTGCTGTCAAACCCGTTGGCAGATTTACGATATCAAAAGTACTTTCTTCATCAAAACCAAGATCAGTTTCATAGGTAAATGGAACACTTAGGTCATCGGGCTTACAAACATCAAAAACTACCTCATCAAAATTCAATACAATTTCTGACGGTGTAATAGAAAAATTAACTTCATTAACGGCAAAGTAAATATTGTTATCTGCCTGTATCATTATTCTACCGGTACTGGTAGCAATATTCGGAATAATAATATTCTGGCTGCCATCATTCAATGTATTTTCTACCAATGGAATGGAAAATGTAACTCCCCCATCTGTCGATAGAAATATAGAAACTGTAGTAGTATTGATAGGTGATATGTTGGTATTTGCAACATCCCAAGTAATAGTTTGCACAGAGCCAGCTTCAAAAGATTCTTCTATGGTTTGAGAACTTATTAAAAAAGGCCCGGCTTCATTAATAACCGAAACGGTCATTTCATCAGAATCAGACTGCCCACCATTTAACGCATTGTCTCGCACTGTCAATGAAAAGTTCATCTCACGACCAACATTAGAAAGTGTTTCCCAAGCAGAACCGGAAGTTGGCACTGTCTGAGTCAGTTCTCCGCTTAGAATTCTATTCAAATTAGGAAAATAGCGCTCTGGTGTCAATTTAGGCGGCAATGACCTAAAGTTTGCTCCAGCGGGATTATTAGGTCCAAATGTAGTCTGTGTAACAATGCCGTTATCAATCTGTTCCCAAGTATAACTCAGTACATTTGCTGCATCAGCATCTGTAGCCTCGCCAGTAAGTACAAAGGGAGTGCCTTTTGGTATACTATAATTTATTAAAGGAGTAATCGTTGGCGGATTATTGGTAAGCACTTCTGTTACACCACATGAAACCGTTTCTAGATAATCTCGTATTTGGAGTATACTCACATAATGAAAGTAATCATCGCTATTAGAAGCAACATTATTGAAACCTGTTATACCGGCATAACCCATTATGGTAGTACCACTAGCTGGCTCGACCTGTACAGTAGTACCTTCAGAAATATGAGAAAAAGAATGATTGGCACCGAACTGGTGTCCCATTTCATGAGCGACCAAATCAATATCAAAAGCATCACCCACTGGCGATGACAACGTTGTATAACCGCTACCCTTTCTACTATCGGTACAAACTGCACCGATAAAGCCCGAATTACCATCTAACGTATTATCCTGTTGATTGAACAAATGCCCAATATCATAATTTGCTTCACCGATTACACTGGTCAATGTATTTTGAACCTGAGAACTTAAACTGCCAGTATAAGGATCTGTTTCAGAATTTGTATAAATTACAAGGTCTGTATTTGCTATTAACTCTAAAGTAATTGCCAAGTCTCGTTCAAATACTGCATTAATTCTAGTTAAAGTGGCATTTATGGCTGCAAGTGCATCTGCCTTAGTACCACCATGAAATTCGGTATATTCTCCAGAAGCAGAAATGGCCACCCTAAACTTTCTAAGCGTTTGATCATTGACTAATTTAGCAGTTAGATTTTGTGAATATTCTTTAACCTCAGGCATCGTTTTACATACAAAATCGATATCTCGCTCATCTTGTTCGGTTCTACGATACAAAATATAGGTATTGTCAGCTGATTTTTGCATAAAAACTGCTCCGTTATCGCCCGAAGTACTCATGGTACTTTGAATACCTTTTGGTGAAACGCTAAAACGAATTTGCATTTTTGGATCGTGCAGGGCAATACCCTTATATGATTTAATTGAGGGATATTTTTCAGCAAGTCCTTCAGAAAAAAGATGTGCATCTTCTACCGAAAAAGGAATTAAAGAACCGTCTTCATTGGGGAAATAGATAATATTAGTAGCTGTATTACTAGTAAGTGCTGAGAGAAATGCTTCCTGGTTTAGTGTGAAAGCCATGCCTTTATTCACCAATAAGCGCTGCTTTGAAAACTGTTTAGCCGTAGCATTTAATTCAGTATTTTTCCAATAGGTAATCTGAGCCAGACCGGAAAAGGAAAGAAATACTATGGTAATTGAGAAAACTAGGCGTAATTTTGCAATCATTAAGAGGCTTTTAACTCAAAATCAAATATAAGTCTTTTTATTTTCTATCATAGGTGATTACAGTCCGCAACATTTCTAAATACAAAGAAGAATATCCTACGGTCATTACCATAGGTACCTTTGACGGTGTACATATAGGTCACCTTAAAATACTTAGCAAAATCATAAATCATGCCAAGAGTACAGAATTAAATTCTTCTGTGCTTACCTTTTTTCCGCATCCGAGAATGGTTTTACAGAAAGATGCCAATATAAAACTGTTGAATACGATAGAAGAAAAGATTACTATTTTAGAAAATCTTGGTCTTGACGTACTCATCATCCATCCTTTCACCAAAGAATTCTCTCGTCTTACGGCTGTTGAGTTTGTGCGTGATATGCTTGTAAACACCCTACATATAAAAAAGGTCATTATTGGATATGACCACAGGTTCGGTAGAAATAGAAATGCGAATATTACCGATTTAATCACATTCGGAAATACCTATGATTTTTCGGTTGAAGAAATTCCCGCTCAAGAAATCGACGATGTATCTGTGAGTTCTACAAAAATTAGAAAAGCATTAGAAGATGGCGATATTGAAACCGCCAATAGCTACTTAGGCTATGAATACATGCTTACAGGAACAATTATAAAAGGAAAAGGAATCGGTAAACAATTGGGCTACCCAACAGCTAACCTATCTATAGCCGAAGATTATAAATTGATACCTAAAAATGGTGCTTACGTAGTAAACAGCATTTTAAATGGAGTGGTTGTATACGGAATGATGAATATTGGTTATAACCCAACCGTTAATGGTACCGAGAAATCGATCGAGATCAATTTTTTCGATTTTAATACCGATTTATATAATCAAAAAATTCAAGTTAATATTTTGGTTCGCTTAAGAGATGAGCATAAATTTGAATCTGTTGAGGCTTTAAAGAATCAATTAGCCAAGGATAAAGAAAAATCGCTACATTTTATTAAAAAATAATTATGCTCAATAGGTTGTTATTTCAACGCATAGATAATAGCCAGTTAATCATCTTCCGTATTTTTTTTGGTATTCTAGTTGCCCTAGAATGTTTTGGGGCTATCGCTACAGGGTGGGTAAAGCGCAATCTCATTGCACCACAATACACTTTTCCTTTCATAGATTTTGAGTTTCTACAACCATTACCTGGTTTTGGCATGTATTTATACTTCTGCACCATGGGCTTGCTGGGTCTATTTATAGCTGTAGGTTTTAAATATAGAGCAAGTATCATTTCATTTACCATCTTATGGACGGCAACATATTTGATGCAAAAAACAGCGTATAACAACCATTACTACCTGCTTATCTTAATATCATTATTGATGTGTTTTTTTCCTGCGGAAAGAAGTCGGTCGTACGATGTTAAAATGAATTCCGAATTAGAAACCAATTCAATGTATGCCTATGTAAAATGGGTGGTAGTATTACAATTATTTATTGTTTATGTATACGCTTCTATAGCTAAAATGTATGGCGATTGGCTTGATTTTAGTACCATTGCTACATTAATGAATTCAAAAAAAGCCTATTGGCTAATTGGCGATATATTGCAACAACCATGGGTACATGTAATTATTGGTTGGGCAGGTATTGTATTCGACCTATTAATAGTACCGGCACTACTTTGGAAACCAACAAGAAAAATCGCCTTCTTTCTTTCATTATTTTTTCATCTGTTCAATTCCATTATTTTTCAAATCGGAATTTTCCCCTATTTATCGATTGCTTTCAGTGTTTTCTTTTTTGAACCAGAAACCATTCGCAGTATCTTTTTTAAATCTAAGAGTCCATATACGGCTTCAAAACTCATTATTCCAACATTTAAAAACACCCTTCTATTAGGCTTTTCTGTATACTTTATAATACAATTATTACTCCCTATTCGACATTACGCAATTGATGGGGATGTACTTTGGACGGAAGAAGGTCACCGAATGAGCTGGAGAATGATGTTACGAAGTAGACAAGGCAAGGGTACCTTTAAAGTAGTCGACAAAAAGACCGAAGAGGTGACCTATATAAATCCGAAAGATTACGTCACCGCAAGTCAACAGCGTAAAATTTTCGCTTACCCAGATTTTGCTTGGCAGTTCGCACAGTACCTGAAGAAAGATTTTGAAGGGAAAAATATGGAAGTTGAAGTCTATTTAGAGAATTCTTTAATAAGTATTAACAGAAAAACTTACACTCCCTTTATTGACCCCGAAATAGATTTAGCGGCAGAACCGTGGTACCAAACTAAACACCATACTTGGATTCTACCTTCTAACCATAAAATTAAAAATTAGTTAATTACAATTTAGTATTTATAAGTATCGTTTGTAAACAATAAGATTAACGTAAATTTACAGCCAAATACAATTCAATAATGTTACAATTACAGACCATAAGAGATAATAAGGAAGAAATTATCCTTGCCCTTGAAAAAAGAAATATTGACGCACAACCTTTAGTTGAAAAAGTGCTTCAATTAGATGAAAATAGACGCGCTGCCCAAACTAGTTTGGACAACCTTTTAGCCGAATCGAACAAGCTTTCTAAAGAAATTGGTGAATTGTACAAAACTGGTAAGGCACAAGAGGCAAATGAACTTAAAGAGCAAACAGTAAAACTAAAAGAAAAATCGAAGCATTTTAGTGAAGGTCTTGCTACTGCAGAAGAAGAGCTGCAAACCCTTTTATATCAATTACCGAATGCTCCGCATATTTCTGTAAAGAAAGGTTCTACAGAAGAGGACAATGAAGAGATATTAAATGAAGGTGAAATACCTAAATTAGTTGAAGGCGCCTTACCGCATTGGGAGTTGGCGAAGAAATATGATATTATAGATTTTGAATTAGGCGTAAAAATAGCCGGTGCTGGTTTTCCCGTTTATAAAGGAAAAGGAGCTCGTTTACAACGTGCTTTAATTGCTTATTTCTTAGATAAAAATACCGCAGCAGGCTATACCGAAATTCAAGTTCCGCATTTAGTAAACGAACTCTCAGGTTACGGCACAGGTCAACTACCAGACAAAGAAGGTCAAATGTACCATGTAACGGCAGACGATCTTTATTTGATTCCAACGGCAGAAGTTCCTGTAACCAACATTTTTAGAGATGTTATTGTAAACGAAAGTGATTTTCCTATTACATATACCGGCTACACACCTTGCTTTAGAAGAGAAGCAGGTAGTTATGGTGCACATGTACGTGGTCTAAACCGTTTACATCAATTCGATAAAGTTGAAATTGTACGTGTAGAGCATCCTTCAAAATCATACGATGCATTAGATGGTATGGTTGAGCATGTAAAGGATATTTTAAGAGAATTAAAATTACCATACCGTATTCTAAGACTGTGTGGTGGTGATTTAGGGTTTACCTCGGCACTTACCTTTGACTTTGAGGTATTCTCAACTGCTCAAGACAGATGGCTAGAAATTAGCTCTGTTTCTAACTTTGAAACCTACCAAGCTAATAGATTAAAATTGCGCTTTAAAGATGAAAATGGTAAAAACCAACTAGCACATACTTTGAACGGAAGTTCTTTGGCACTACCACGTGTATTAGCCGGAATTTTAGAAAATTACCAAACTGCAGACGGAATTAAAATTCCTGAGGTATTAGTACCTTATTGTGGTTTTGATATGATTGATTAATAATAAAATACTTCAAAGTATTAAACATCTATAATAGAAATGCCATATGAAATAGTTTATATGGCATTTCTATTTTTTCAAATTTTACTTATATTAAAATAGCGAACGTTACTCTAAACAAATTCTAAGATTATGAATTGGGTACTATTAATAATCGCCGGTCTTTTTGAGGTAGCCTTCGCCTTTTGTCTAGGCAAAGCAAAAGAAACCACAGGCAACGAAATGTACTTATGGTATATTGGCTTTTTAGTCGCACTTGCCATAAGCATGATACTTTTAGTGAAAGCAACTCAAACATTACCAATCGGCACCGCTTATGCTGTCTGGACAGGTATTGGTGCAGTGGGTACCGTACTAGTAGGGATATTTGTATTTAAAGAACCAGCGACTTTTTTACGCATTCTTTTTATTACAACATTAATAGGTTCGATCATTGGTCTTAAAGTAGTTTCACATTAGAAACACTTAAAAACAACGCACTCTTATGAATAAAAAAGTGGATACTTTTTTAACCGAAGTTTCACAGTGGCAAGTAGAACTTATTCGCCTTCGTGAGCTAATATTAGAATGTGATGTTGTAGAAGATTTTAAATGGAAACACCCTTGCTACACCAACAATGGTAAAAATATTGTCTTAATACACGGCTTTAAAGAATATTGTGCGGTACTTTTTTACAAAGGAGCTTTACTAAAAGACCCCAAAAACATATTAATTCAGCAAACCGAGAATGTACAGGCTGGTCGGCAAATTAGATTTCAGAATACCCAAGAAATAAATGAACTGTCGGTGGTGATTAAAGATTACATTCAGGAAGCAATCGCTCATGAAAAATCGGGAAAACAAATTCAGATGAAAAAGGTAACCGATATTGCCGTTCCTGTTGAATTAGAACAAATGTTCACAGATGATTCGGAGTTTAAAGCAGCATTCACAAATTTAACTCCCGGTCGCCAAAAAGGATATTTGCTTCATTTTAACCAGGCGAAACAAACAGGTACACGATCAGCAAGAATAAAAAAGTATACCAAAAGAATTTTCAATGGCAAAGGTTTAAACGACTGTGTTTGTGGTTTATCTAAAAGAATGCCGAACTGCGATGGTTCTCATAAACAGTTACAGAATACTTAATACATAATTTCGAGCGCTTGTTACCATCTCCTTAACAACAACTTACCGCATTCTATGTATCTTTGATTATGCGCTTTATCTTTTTTATAATAACATATACAGCCCTGTCTACATTTAGCTTTGCGCAAGATGATTTCTTGGCAAAGCAATATTTTGCTGATGGCGATTTTGAAAAAGCTGTTGTTTTTTATGAAAAATTAGTAGAAAAAAATCCGAGAAGAACGGAGTATGTTCAAGATTTAGTCGCCTGCTATCAGCAACTAGAACGATATGTGGAGGCTGAAGATTTTTTGAACGAACGCTTAAAAGACCGCAACCCCTACCCTACACTCTTAATAGATTTAGGTTATAACTATGCCCTTCAAGAAAAAGAAGATATGGCACAGATTAATTATGACAAGGCTTTAGACATCATTTCAAAAAATCCGAATTACGGCTATGCCCTAGGTCTTCAGTTTCAAAAATATAGCCTTTTAGATTTAGCCATTAAGGCTTTTCAACAATCAATGGATCTAAACCCTGCTTTAGACTTCAACTTTCAAATGGCAAGAATTTATGGTGAACAGGGCAATGTTGAGGCAATGTACAATTCGTACCTAAACCTCGTAATCGATGGTAAAACATCTAAATCTAATATTTTACGAAGCATCGATGATTTTGTTTCTGAAGATGCGGAAGATAAAAACAATATCCTGTTGAAAAAAGTATTGTTAGAACGGGCACAAAAAAATCCTGATGTACTTTGGAACGAGCTTTTAAGCTGGCTTTTCGTACAGCAAAAACAATATGGCAGTGCATTTAGACAAGAGAAAGCTATCTATAAACGCATGGACGGTAGTTCTACAACGCGTTTAGAAAATTTAGGAAAAGATGCTCTAGAGAATGAAGAAAATGAAGTTGCAAAAGATATTTTCAGCTACATCATTGAAAACACTAGCAATAACCTTATAAAATTAGATTCAGAATTATACCTCATCGACATTGAATTACTGAACCCATCTGCTAGTCAACTAGAAGCAATTCAAAAAAAATATGATGCGCTAATAGATGAATACGGCTATAAAACACAATCGCTGCAACTTCAAGTTGCCTATGCCAATTTTCTAACCTTTAAAAAAAATGACCCGGCACCTGCAGAGAAGTTACTTAAAAATAGTCTTGACCTTCCTTTAAGCGATAGAGGTACCGCATACTTAAAGTTAGCCTTAGGCGATATTTTGGTCTATGATAAAAAATTTAATGAAGCCCTTATCTACTTCTCACAGATTCAACAAAAATTAAAGAACGATGTGCTTGGGCAAGATGCACGTTATAAAGTAGCACAAACAAGTTTTTATAAAGGAGATTTCGATTGGGCATTGACCCAACTAAAGGTTTTGCGTAGTTCTACGTCTCAACTTATTGCGAACGATGCCATGCAATTAAGCTTATTGATATCAGATAATTCACTCGAAGATTCTACACAAACCGCACTTAAAAAATATGCAAGAGCCGATTTTTTAGCCTACCAAAATAAAACCGATGAAGCAATTACTGCATTGGGCGATATTTTAGAAAATCACAAGGGAGAAAAAATTGAAGATGAGGCGCTATTGAAGCAAGCACAGTTGTTCGAAAAAAAGAAGAAATATGAAGATGCCGAACTAAACTATCAAAAAATCATCACATTTTATGGTAATGGCATTCTTGCCGATGATGCTTATTATGCCTTGGGCGAAATATATAGAAAAATATTGAACGACCCTATCAAAGCCAAAGAACAGTACGAGAAGATTATCTACAATTATCAAGATAGTTACTATTTTCCTGAAGCACGAAAAAACTTTAGAATTTTAAGGGGAGATTCCATAAATTAAAATCAGGCGTCATCTAATTCGTTTTAAGCGTTAGTTAAACTAACTTTGCATATCAATTTTGAACTTGAACTAACGCATGTATATATATAACGTTACCACAAATGTAGAAGAAACTGCTCATGATACTTGGGTACAATGGATGAAAGAAATCCATATTCCACAAGTACTTTCAACAGGGAAATTCTTAAGCGCAAAATTCTCAAAAGTATTGGTTGAAGAAGACATGGGCGGCTTCACCTATTCGGTACAATACACAGTACAAGACAAAGCTACCTTAGAACGATATTATGAAGAAAACGCTCCTGCGTTAGTAGAAAGTATTCAGCGTAAATTTGCGGGGCAATTGGTTTCTTTTAAAACAGAATTAGAAATAGTAGATGAGTACTTTGTACAAAGGGCTGCGGCTACACACTATTTATTTACCTATGGCACCCTGCAAGATAGAGATGTACAATTAGGTGTTTTCTCTAGACCATTAAACGGGTTTGAAGATGAATTGCCCTTATATATTATATCTGAGGAGAAGGTAGCCGACCTTTACCCTACCTTACAACATACGGGCGTTAAAGAAGATGTTATTAAAGGACAAGTATATACGCTGTCTCATCAAGAATTAGAAAAAGCAGATAGTTACGAGGGTGAAGCATACGAAAGAATTCAGATACAGCTAGCTTCTGGAAAAAACGCCTGGACTTATATCGCTAAATAAGATAGTGCAAAATAGTAGTTATGGGAACGAAAAGGAAGAAGAACAAAGACGATAAATATGCTCATAAAAAGCATAACGAAAAAAGTCCTGTAAAAGCGAAAAAGTACTTAGGTCAGCATTTCTTAAAAGATGAAGGTATTGCAAAGCAAATAGCCGAAACCTTACTACAGAAAGATTATAAGAACGTAATAGAAATAGGTCCGGGTACGGGAGTGCTAACTAAATACCTTCTTTTACGAGATAGTAATTTAGTGGCTATGGATTTGGATAGCGAATCAATTACCTACCTAAATGAAAAATTTCCGTTAGAACACCCTAAGGCATTCGAGGGCGATGGTACTTTTAAGGTTATTGAGGCAGATTTTTTGAATTACGATATTTTCACATTATTCGGCGACGAACAATTTGGCATAACTGGTAACTTCCCTTATAATATCTCTACCCAGATTGTTTTTAAAATGCTAGAACTTAGAAACCATGTTCCTGAGTTTTCAGGGATGTTTCAAAAAGAGGTCGCGCAACGTATTTGCTCATCAGAAGGTAGTAAGGCATATGGTATTCTTTCTGTTTTAGTTCAGGTATTTTATGATGCCGAATATCTATTTACGGTAGATCCAATTGTTTTTGACCCACCTCCAAAAGTACAATCGGGGGTATTGCGATTAACAAGAAAAACAAAATTTGAGCTTTCTTGCGATGAACAACTTTTATACCGGGTAGTAAAAGCAGCATTTAATCAACGTAGAAAGACATTACGTAACAGTTTAAAAACATTTACATTGTCAGATAATTTACGAGAAGATACTATATTTGACCTTAGACCAGAACAATTGGCGGTTGACGATTTTGTTGCATTGACGAAGAAAATAGCAGATGACACCCTTTAAACTAACAGAAGAATTTGTAGAAGAAATAGAACAGCTCATTGAACAAAACAATGATGCTGAACTAAATTCTATGTTAGATGCCGTGCATTATGCCGATGTTGCTGAAATCATTAATGAATTAGATGAGACCAAGGCAACCTATTTAATTAAGTTACTTGGTAGTGATAAAACCTCTGATGTACTAACCGAGTTGGATGAAGATATTCGCGAGGCTATTTTAGGTAATTTATCATCTCAAGAAATTGCCAGTGAGCTAGATGAACTAGACACCGATGATGCCGCAGATATTATTGGCGAACTTCCAAAAGAGCAGATACAAGACGTTATCTCTAAAATCGAAGATAGAGAACACGCTAAAGATATCGTTGATCTTTTAAGATATGCCGAAGATTCCGCCGGCGGCCTTATGGCAAAAGAACTTGTAAAAGTCAATGAAAATTGGAACGTACTTACTTGTGTAAAAGAAATGCGTGCACAAGCAGAGAACGTTACTCGCGTACATTCTATATATGTGGTAGATGATGAAGATAAATTAAAAGGGCGACTATCGTTGAAAGATTTATTGACCACTTCTACTAAAACACACATAAAAGACGTGTTTATTAAGAACGTAGATTCGGTAAACGTTAATGAAGACCCAGAAGAAGTGGCTAGGATCATGACTAAGTATGACTTAGAAGCCATACCTGTAGTTGATGAAATAGGCAGATTGGTAGGGCGTATTACCATTGATGATATCGTAGATGTAATAAAAGAAGAAGCCGAGCGCGACTACCAAATGGCCGCAGGTATTTCTAGGGGTGTAGAAGCAGATGATAGCATTTGGGAACTTACCAAAGCACGTTTGCCATGGTTAATTATAGGTATGTTCGGCGGTATTGGTGCAGCTAGTATTATAAGTAGTTTTCAAGAAGTAATGAATACATTTCCAATACTGCTCATTTTTGTGCCTTTAATACAGGCAACAGCAGGTAATGTTGGCGTACAATCTTCAGCTATTATGGTTCAAGGTCTTGCCAACAATACTGTTAAAGGAGAGATTTTAAATAGGTTATTAAAAGAATTTACCTTAGCCCTAATAAATGGTATCGCCATAGCCGCAATTGTATTGGTCATAAGTCACTTTTTCTTTCGTACCAGTTACTTAATATCCCTTACACTTTGTGTAGCTTTAATTTCCGTAATCATAATAGCCGCACTTATAGGCACATTTATACCTGTGTTTTTAGATAAAAGAGGTGTTGATCCAGCGGTAGCTACGGGTCCGTTTATCACCACTGGTAATGATATTTTCGGTATTTTGATTTACTTCTCTATTGCAAAGATGATTTTAGGTATTTAATAAACAGCCAATCTTCTTTTTAGAATACTGCCGCTTTGCGTATATTACTGTATTGAAATGCTCATAAAATTAATCAAGCCTCATTTATCCTGAACAGGATAGAATGAACAGCACTCATGAACAGTATTACCTTAAAAGAAAAATTGAATCAAGTAACTGCTTATTGGCATCCGCACCAAATAGGTGTTGTTGATGATATGCAGGTTTTACTGGCGAAAGTAAAAGGTGAATTTGTATGGCATTCGCATGATAAAGAAGATGAACTTTTTCAAGTTATAAAAGGCACGCTTTATATGCAATTTAGAGATCGAACCGAGATAGTAGAGCAAGGAGAGATTATGATTGTGCCTAAAGGTATTGAACATTGCCCTATGACCAAAAATGATGAAGAAGTGCACATTATGTTGTTTGAAAAATTAAGCACTGCTCATACAGGTACAACCCAAGACAAAAAAACACAAACAGAATACCCCAAAATATAATTTAGATTACATGAAAGTATTACACGTAGACATCAATCACCCTTTAATAATTGAGCAATTTTCTGAATTAGGTTTTCAGAACGATGAAGACTACACCTCTACCAAAAAACAGATTGAAGCCAAAATCGCTGATTATGACGGACTCATAATTCGCAGTAGATTCTCAATTGACACTGATTTTTTAGATAAGGCAAAAAACTTAAAATTCATAGGCAGGTTGGGTGCCGGACTAGAAAATATTGACACAAGATATGCCAAGTCTCTTGGTATTTTTCTTGCTGCAGCCCCAGAAGGCAATCGTAATGCTGTAGGCGAACATGCGTTAGGTATGCTTTTATCCCTTTTTAATAAACTTAACTCAGCAGATAAAGAAGTTAGAAGCGGCAAATGGGACCGAGAAGGTAATAGAGGCGTAGAATTAGAAGGTAAAGTGGTTGGCATTATCGGTTATGGCAATATGGGAAAAGCCTTTGCCAAAAAATTAAAAGGTTTCGATGTAGAAGAAGTGATCTGCTATGATATTCAAGGTGGCGTAGAAGATGAAAACGCCCGTCAAGTAGGTATTATGGAATTTCAAAATAGGGTCGATGTAATAAGCTTACATGTACCTCAAACAGAATTGACCATAGGCATGGTCAACAAAGAGTTTCTTGAAAAATTTGAAAACCCTATTTGGATTATTAATACTGCGAGAGGCAAATGTGTTATTACCACAGATTTAGTAGAAGCTTTAAAATCGGGTAAAGTACTTGGCGCAGGTTTAGATGTTTTAGAATATGAAAAGGCATCTTTCGAAAACATGTTCACCGATGGTAATTTACCAGAGGCATTTCAATATCTAATTAGCTCTGATCAAGTAATACTATCACCCCATGTGGCAGGTTGGACCGTAGAAAGTAAAATTAAATTAGCACAGACTGTGGTAGACAAGATTAAAGCTAAATTTTTAAAGTAGCATGAAATACGAAGCCAACACTCCAGACGAGTTTATTGCCCAATTACCACCAGAACGCAAAGTGGTAATTGAAAAGCTAAGAGGTATTATTTTAAAGAATTTACCCGTTGGTTTTGAGGAGCGATTAAGTTATGGCATGCTGGGCTACGTAGTACCACATTCTATATATGCGGCAGGTTATCATGTTAAGCCAGAACAACCGTTACCCTTTATCAATTTAGCTTCACAAAAGAATTTTATTGCACTATACCATTCAGGCATTTACGCAGATATTGCGCTAATGAATTGGTTTAAAAGCGAATACCCCATACACTGCAAACGCAAGCTAGATATGGGCAAAAGTTGTGTTCGGTTTAAAAGTATGGATGATATCCCTTATGAGCTTATCGCCGAACTATGCAGTAAAATGACTCTGACAGAATGGATTAATTTATACGAGGAGAATATCAAAAAATAAATCGATATGAAAAAAAGAGTAACAGGTTTAGGCGGATTCTTTTTCAAAACTAAAGATCCTGATCAATCTAAAAATTGGTATAACAAACATTTGAAACTTAACACTGACCAATATGGCTGTACATTTTGGTGGAAAGATAAAGAAGGCAACGATTGCTCAACACAGTGGAGCCCAATGAATGCCGATACCGATTATTTCAACCCCAGCCAATCTAGCTTTATGATGAATTTTAGGGTTGAAAATCTTGTAGAATTATTAGAAATTTTAAAGGAAGAAGGCGTTACCATAGTTGGTGAAATTCAAGAATTTGAATATGGAAAATTTGGTTGGATACTTGACCCTGACGGAAATAAGCTAGAGCTTTGGGAACCAATTGATAAAGCATTTCTATGATGTTGAAATAATTACTACATTTATCACTTATAATAACCACCAAACAACATACAAAATGTCAGACGAGAATAAAGATTTTGGAGACAAGGCAGAAGACGCCTTTGACAAAGCAAAAGAATCAGCTAAGGAATTTTCAGAGGATGCAAAAGAATCTGCAAAAGAATTTAGTGATAATGCGAAAAAAACAGCCGATGAGTTTAGTGCTGGAGCCAGAGAAGCTTTTAGTAGTGCAGGCGGTGAAAACAAAAAAGTATTGGCTGGAATTCTAGCAATTATTTTTGGTTCATTAGGAGTTCATAAATTTATATTAGGATATCAAAAAGAAGGTATAATATTATTAGGTATAACAATAGCATCTTATGTACTAATGTGTGCATTTGGACTTGGGTTATTAATAGTATGGATTCCTGGAGTAATAGGATTAATTGAAGGTATCATCTATCTAACAAAATCAGACGAAGAGTTTTACAACACCTACCAAGTAGGTAGAAAGCCTTGGTTCTAAAAATCTTAAGCCAGATAAAATAGCATCTGGCTTTTTTTGAAATTTTTATTATCGTAATATTCAAATATATAAATACAAAGTGGGCGTTACTAAAACACAAATATTTAATACAGAACAGAATAAGTTGGCGGTCATTTTCAAGGTACTGTCCAACCCTGCACGTATTGCCATTTTACAATATATAAGTCAGCAAGATGCGTGTATTTGTAATGACATCGTTGATGAAATTGGTTTAGCTCAACCAACTATTTCGCAACATTTAAAAGAGCTCAAGAGTATAGATTTAATTAAAGGTGAAATTGAAGGTAAAAAAGTATGCTATTGTATAAATCTACCAAAATGGACCGAAATACAAACAGTACTGAATTCTTTCTTCGACACCACTAAAAGTAATTGTTGCTAAAAAAAATTCGATATGAATGCTATAACTATTAGAACCATGTTACCGACAGATTGGGAGTTCGTTGCTAACATTTATAAAGAAGGCATTGACACTGGCATGGCAACATTTGAAACCAAGGTACCCACTTATGAAGCTTGGGACAAAGCACATATGAGCACCTGCCGTTTTGTTGCCGAAAGCAATACTGAAATTATGGGCTGGGTTGCCCTCTCCCCCGTTTCTAATAGATGTGTATATGGTGGCGTCGCAGAAATAAGTGTCTATATTTCTAAAAAAAGCCGTGGCAAAGGGTTAGGGAGATCTTTATTAGAACATGTTATATCGGCAAGCGAACAAGAAGGCATCTGGACGTTGCAATCTGGCATCTTCCCTACAAATTATAGTAGCATTAAAGTTCATGAAGCTACAGGCTTTAGAATGATCGGTAAACGTGAGCGTGTTGGCAAACTACACGGTAAATGGATAGATAATGTGCTTTTTGAAAAACGTAGCAGTGTTGTTGGTATAGACTAAATTACGCTTCTGCTTCGGGATTTTGAGACTCCAATAACTTTCGCTCCAATTCTGCTTGAAATTCCTCCATAACTGGTTTTACGGTACTCTCAGGTAAATCGGCAATTTTGATATACATTAATCCGTCAACCGAATTATTGAACAATGGATCCACGTTAAACGCTACCACTCTTGCGTTTTGTTTAATATACTTTTTTATCAATACCGGCAAACGTAAGTTACCTGGCTCAACCTCATCTATTAAACGATCGAACTTATTTAAATCGGCTTGGGTTTCATCAAAAACAAATTCCTTGTCGGCATCCTTCAATTTTACCTTGAATTCCTTTTTAGGTCTTATGTATTGCGCTACATAAGGATCCCAATAATTCGACTTCATAAATTCGATCATCAACGATTTAGAGAAGTTTGAAAATTGGTTACTGATACTTACCCCACCTATTAAATACTTATGTTCTGGAAATCTTAAAGTAGTATGCACAATGCCCTTCCAAAGTAAAAACAATGGCATTGGTTTTTGCTGGTATTCTTTAGTGATATAGGCACGACCCATTTCAATCGAGTGCCCCATCATATCATATAATTCTGGTTCAACCCTAAAAAGATCTTGCAAATAAAAGCCATCAATCCCATGCTCAGGAAAAATCTCTGACCCCATACCCATTCTATAGGCGCCAACAATACATTTCGCCTCATCGTCCCATAGAAAAAGGTGGTGATAATAGCTATCGAAACTATCGAGATCAATGGCTTTATTCGTACCCTCACCAATGGCTCTAAAGGTAACTTCTCGTTGTCTTCCTATTTCCTTTAAAATAAAAGGCATATCTTTTTCCTTAGCCAAAAAGACTTCATAATTCTTACTTTGCAGTAAGCGACAATCTTTCTCTCTAAGTTTTTCAATTTCACCCTCCATAACCTCTTTACGAACTGCATCTGCAATTTTTTTAGGTTGCTTTGGTATTTTAAGGCTTGTTGGTATTTGATCTATTAAACGCTCTTTTTCATAAGCGTTGGACAGCATATAGGTTTTGCGACGTAACAAATCTGTGTATTCTTCTAAACTTGCCTGCTCTTTTTGGGTAGCTACAGAAATCGGCTGCCCTATTCTAACTTTAATAGGTCTATTTCTTTGAGAAAATACTTGTGAGGGAATCATAGCCGTCCGTAGCGAATCTCCCAATTTAGAAATACGGTAAAACAACGAACTATTTTTGGCATGAAAATAAATAGGAACAACAGGCACATCTGCTTTTCTAATCAGTTTTATGGCAGCTTCTTCCCAAGGTTTATCTACAATGAGCTTACCATCTTTATGGGTCGAAACTTCACCAGCAGGAAAAACCCCTAATACGTGACCATTTTTTAAATGCTCTAAAGTTTTCTTGAATCCGGCTAAATTACTTCTGGCATCTTTATGCTCGCTAAACGGATTTACCGGTAAAACAAAAGGCTCTAGCGGCACCATTCTTTGTAATAAGAAATTAGCCATTATTTTATAATCTGGTCGTTGCTTCACCATTAATTTAAACAACAAAATACCATCAATAGCACCCAACGGGTGATTACTAATAGTCACATACGGACCATCTTTAGGCAAGCGTCTAAAATCTTCCTCTGGAATTTCATAGTCAATTTCAAAATGCTCTAGAATTGCATTTGCGTAATCTTCACCCTCTAAATGAGCAATAGTATCATAATAACGATTAATGCCAGATAATCTAGTCACCTTCAACAACACCCAACCAATAAAAGTACCAAACACTCCGTATTTGGAGAGCTTGATAGCATTGGCAATTTCCTTAGCGGTAACTAAACCCATAAATCATCATCGATTAGACTGTAAATATAGGAAAATAGCCTTTGCAGCTACCTATTAAAAATTATTGAAATGACATTAGAATTACTTCACCACCAACTGTACTGTTTCTGTACCACGTTGTTCTAATAATAACTCATGACCGTTCTGCAACGATTCTAGCGCTTTAGTATTAAAATGTCTGATAGTGTATAACGAAACATTCTCATGATGCGCCACTTTAAACTTGCTTTTCAGTTGTTGTAATAGTGCATCTAAACCTCCAAATTTATTATCAACACAAACAGAAAAACTAATGGCAGAATTTTGAATTAGATCTACCTTTATTTTATGCTGATGAAATAATTTAAATAACTCGCTGATACTGTCTTCAACAATAAAGGAGAAATCAAGTGAAGACAATTTCATTAAAACCTGATTTTTCTTCACTATAAAACAAGGTACTTTTGGTTCAATACCAACACCTTTGCCAACCGTAGTTCCTTTACCTGTAGGATTAACAAATGATTTTACGTGCAACGGAATTTCTTTACGCTGCAAAGGTTGTAAAGTCTTTGGGTGAATTACAGAAGCACCATAGAACGCTAATTCGATAGCCTCTCTATATGATATATTATTCAGTAATTGTGTTTCTTTAAAATATCTAGGATCTGCGTTTAACACTCCCGGTACATCTTTCCAGATAGTCACAGAATCGGCATTTAGACAATAGGCTAATATGGCAGCAGAATAATCAGACCCTTCTCTACCTAAAGTTGTGGTAAAATTATTATCATCGCTACCCAAGAAACCCTGTGTAATATTTAACACCTTTTTATCTATTGTGGTTACGTTCTTTTGAGTACGTTCCCAGTCTACCGTAGTGTCTCTGTAATTACTATCTGTTTTAATGAAATTCCGAACATCTAACCAATTATTGGCAATACCTATTTCTTTAAAATAAGCGCTGATAATCGTAGTAGAAATCAATTCTCCGTAACCAACTATTTGATCGTAAACGAAGTTATAATTAGGTGATTTATTCCATACTAAAAAGCCGTTGATTTCATCAATAAGCACCTTTATTTCCTTATAAATAGCATGTTGTGCATTAGGGAATAGTTCAGATACGATATCTAAATGATAATCAACCATTTCGGCTACCTTAGAAGGTATTTCTTTTTTATCATTGAAATAAGCATTTATAATATCTTCCATAGCATTGGTGGTCTTACCCATTGCCGATACTACCAATAGTGTATTTTCATACCCTACTTCTTTCAAAACCTTAACTACATTTTTAACCGCATTTGCATCTTTAACCGATGCTCCACCAAATTTAAAAACTCTCATATGCTATTGCTCTCTAAATTTTATTTTCATTTTTTAATTAAGCTATTTCGCTTAAATACTTTTTTATTCCTGTTTCATCTAACTGCACCACATCCCAATCTCTCATTACATTGGCGCCCTTACTCTCGTAAAAACCTATTGCAGGTTCATTCCAATCGATAACTTCCCAACTTATTCTCTTTACACCTAATGCATCGCCATATTTAACGACTTCATTCAAAAGTGCAGTACCTAAGCCGCTACCACGCATTTCTTCTGTAACAATTAAATCTTCTAAATGAATAACGGGTCCTTTCCAAGTAGAATACCTAGGGTACACCAAAGCCATACCCACAATTTTATCATTCTTTTCTGCAACAAAACAGTGAAATAATTTCTGTTTACCAAATCCATCTTCCTCTAAATTCTGCACACTCACTTCTACGGCATCATCTTCCTTTTCAAAAGAGGCGAGTTCTTGAATTAAGTGAAGCACTTGCTTCATATCTTCTCTTTGGGCAACCCTAATTGTATACTCCATAATTGTTACAAATAAAACACAAAGTTATAAATTTAAAAAATGTAATTAAAACGAAAATTGAACGTTTAACAAAATACACGATATTTGTATAAACCATAAACTAAAAGATGTCTCCAAAAAGAAATCAGACCCTAGGGGAGTTTATTATTGAAAATCAAGATTCATTTCAATATTCCTCAGGTGAATTATCAAAGCTTATCAATGCCATTAGATTAGCTGCTAAAGTTGTTAACCACGAGGTGAGCAAAGCAGGCCTAATCGATATTTTAGGCGGAGTTGGCGAAACAAACATTCAAGGTGAAGATCAGCAAAAACTTGACCTTTTCGCCAATGATAAATTTATTCAGACCTTAAAAAACAGAGAAATTGTATGCGGTATTGCTTCTGAAGAAGAAGATAGTTTCATTAGTATAAATAGTAATGATGACAATCACCAAAATAAATATGTAGTGCTGATAGATCCATTAGACGGATCTTCTAACATTGATGTAAATGTTTCGGTAGGTACTATTTTCTCTATTTACAGACGTATAACTCCCGTAGGTACACCCGTAACTATGGAAGATTTTTTACAACCAGGTAATCAGCAAGTTGCAGCAGGCTATGTAGTATACGGTACGTCTACCATGTTAGTATATACAACCGGTGATGGTGTAAATGGTTTTACATTGAACCCAGCACTAGGTACTTTTTACCTATCTCACCCAAATATGAAGTTTCCTGAAAATGGCAGAATTTACTCTGTAAACGAAGGAAACTATGTGCATTTTCACCAAGGGGTAAAAGATTACATTAAGTATTGCCAAATGGAAGAAGATGATAGACCCTATACTTCTAGGTACATAGGATCTTTAGTTTCTGACTTTCATAGAAACATGATCAAAGGTGGTATATACATGTACCCAAAAAGTAGCGTAAGTGAAAGTGGTAAACTAAGATTGTTATACGAATGTAACCCTATGGCTTTCTTAGCCGAGCAAGCAAACGGAATAGCAATAGGTGGTAAAACTCGTATTATGGACATTGTGCCAACAGAACTACATCAACGTGTTCCGTTCTTCTGTGGAAGCAGAAACATGGTCGAAAAACTACAAGAATTTCTAAATAAATATCATTAATAAAAAAAGGGAGCAAATTGCTCCCTTTTTTATTTTTGCCTTTTTTTAAAAGCTTAATGTTTTACTAAATATAAATAGTCATCAAAATCTAATCTACCACCAAAGATAGCTATAGAACGTTCGATGATAGCATCAGCTTTTTCACCGGTAAAGCCAAGACCAATGGCATATTTCTTTATTAACACTCGCTCTTCGTCGTCAATTTCATGATCAGAATATACAATTCTGAATAAATCATATAAACGCTCTAATCTTTTTTCAGAATCTGGTGTAGAATCAATCGGGTATTTATTTTCTTTCTTAAAAACCTCTAAATATTCAGACTCAGTGATATCTAATTTAGTAGCGAAACGATCTAATAATTTTTTTTCTTCAGTACTAATTTCACCGTCAATAGACGCTAAAGTTGCCAAAGCTGCGAAATGAGCTAAGTTTCTTCTGTGCTCACCGCTACTATATAAATCTGCAAAAGACATATCTTATTTTTTAATTATTGAGCAAATATAAATTTTTTAGAGGTCATAGTTTAGTTTGTCATCAACTTTGTTTGCATGCGAAATTTGTAACTTGTTGTCGCTATGAAAACTCCTTTATTACAATTTACTGCTAATGGCATTTATTGCGAAAAAGCCAAGGTCTATCTTGACCCGTGGAAACCAGTAGACCATGCCATTATTTCGCATGGGCATGCCGACCATAGTAGATATGGCCATAAAAAGTATATTACCCACCACAGAAACGTGCCAATTATACTGCATCGATTAGGTGAAATTAATGTTGAAGGAAAAGAGTGGGGCGAAACTTTTGTAATCAATAATGTGAAATTCAGTCTTCACCCAGCAGGTCATATTATTGGTTCATCACAAATACGTGTTGAACATAAAGGCGAGGTTTGGGTATTTACGGGGGATTATAAAACTGAAGATGACGGCATCTCTACTCCGTATGAACCTATAAAATGCAACACCTTTATTACAGAATGTACTTTTGGACTACCAGCTTTTAAATGGACGCCACAAGCAGAAGTATTGGAAAATATTAATAATTGGTGGGCAGAGAATAAAGCTGAGGGCAAAACCTCTATTCTATTCGGCTATAGTTTAGGAAAAGCACAGCGTTTATTAAAATACTTGAATACAGATATTGGAGAAATCTATACTCACGGAGCCATTGAAAACATGACCGAAGTGTTACGGCCATTAGTAGATTTCCCAAAAACTACATTGATTACGAGAGAAACAAAGAAAGAGCAATTACTGGGCAATATAGTGTTGGCTCCACCAAGTGCACATGGCAGTACCTGGATTAGGAAAATGGTACCTTATGTTACAGCTTCCGCCAGCGGATGGATGACTTTTAGAGGAGCCCGAAGAAGACGCGCTATTGACAAAGGTTTTGTGTTAAGTGATCATTGCGATTGGCCAGGACTTCTAGAAAGTATTGAAGCTACAGGTGCTGAAAAAATCATTTGCACCCATGGATATACAGATATCTTCTCAAAATACCTAAGAGAACAAGGCTATGATGCCCGTACCGAAGCTACACAATATGGTGAAGAGGAAACAGAAACTGCTTTGGCATCAAAATCGACCGCAGCTGTATGAAAAATTTTGCTTCACTCATAAAAACATTAGACAGTACCAATAAAACTACGGTTAAGGTACAGGCATTGACAAACTACTTTTTAAAAGCTAACGATGCAGATAAAGTATGGACCATTGCTATTTTATCTCATCGAAGACCGCCAAGACCTGTTAACACTACGCTTCTAAGAACTTGGGCGTCTGAATTGGCGAATATTCCGCTATGGTTATTTGAAGAAAGCTATCATATTGTCGGTGATTTAGCAGAGACCATTGCGTTGGTCATACCTGCAGCAAATCAGTCATCAGATAAAAGTCTGACCGTCTTTCTAGAGGAAATGATTGCTTTGAAAAAGAAGACCGACCAAAACAAAAAAGCATATTTATACGAAAACTGGAAAGTACTTAACTACTACGAACGTTTTGTATTTACAAAATTGATTACCGGCGGCTTCAGAATCGGAGTAAGTCAAAAACTAATGACCCGTGCATTGGCAAAAGCCACTGAAATAGATGAAGACATTTTAGCCTATAAATTGATGGGTAATTGGGATCCGAACACAATTTCATTTCAGCAACTGGTACTTGAAGAAAATGAGAGCGACTACCTTTCAAAACCATACCCGTTCTACTTGGCTTATGCTATTGAAGGCGAAGCTTCAGATTTAGGAGATATAAAAGAATGGTCGGCAGAGCATAAATGGGATGGTATTCGTTCGCAGGTTATTCTAAGAAATAATGAACTATTTGTGTGGAGCCGCGGCGAAGAATTAGTAACCGATAAGTATCCCGAATTTGAGAAATTCGTTGGCATTATACCTAATGGAACAGTCATAGATGGTGAAATTCTTCCATTTCCCAATGGAACTATTGGTACTTTCAATGACCTACAAACTCGAATTGGTCGTAAAAATATATCTGCTGCACTTTTGAAGAAAGTCCCTGTAATTTTAAAAGCTTATGATATTTTAGAGTGGGAAGGAAAAGACATTCGTCAAACACCTTTTATAGAACGCAGACAACTTTTAGAAAAACTATTTAAAGGTGTCACTGAGCGAAGCCAAAACGAGGTCGCTGAGCAAAGCGGAAGTGCGGTCACTGAGCGTAGCCGAAGTGATATCCCTCTTTACCTATCCGAAACAATGCATTTTAATTCTTGGGATGAATTATCGCAAGAAAGAGACCGTTCTCGCGAAATGCATAGTGAGGGACTCATGCTGAAAAGAAAAGATTCTCCCTATTTAGTAGGAAGAAAAAAAGGAGACTGGTGGAAGTGGAAAGTAGACCCATTAACTATAGATGCGGTACTGACTTATGCAATGCGTGGACATGGTAGGCGAAGTAATCTTTTTACAGATTATACCTTTGCCCTTTGGAAAGATAATGAAGAAGGAGAAAAAGAACTGGTTACGTTTGCAAAAGCATATTCCGGATTAACAGATGCTGAATTCAGAAAATTAGATGCCTGGATAAAGAAAAACACCTTAGAAAGATTCGGACCAGTACGAAGTGTTACTCCGCATCATGTATTTGAAATTGCCTTTGAAGGTATTGCATTATCTAAGCGACATAAAAGCGGAATCGCCACTCGTTTTCCAAGAATGTTACGATGGCGAAAAGACAAGAATATTCATGAAGCGAATACCTTGGATGATTTAAAAAACTTAATTCCGAGCGAAGCGAAGGAATCTGTTGAATAAAGAACTAATAGTTAATTTAAATCTGTTGATTTCACTAGCCTAAATAAAATGAAAGGATATGTCTACATAACAACCAATAAAAATAAAACAGTTCTTTATGTTGGAGCTACAGATGACATTAAAAGAAGAATGAATGAACATAAAAACAAAATATATCCAAATGCTTTCACCAAGAAATACAATTGCGATATTCTAGTTTATTTTGAAGAATTTGAAAATGTGGAAGATGCATTTAAAAAAGAATTGAGATTAAAAGCTGGCAATCGGAAAAAAAAGGAAGAGTTAATAAACTCAATCAATCCTGAATGAGGTGATCTTTCCATTAATTGGATAGACGATAATTTTCAGCTTCGGAACAAAAAATAAAATTCAAGAATAAATTAAACAGATTGCTTCGCTTCGCTCGCAATGACAACAAGACAAGAACTTTACGATATCGCCGAAAATTGGTTTCAAGAACAAGATTGGAAACCATTTAAATTCCAAAAAGATACTTGGAAGGCTTTTTTGAAAGGTAAAAACGGACTCCTAAATGCACCTACAGGCAGTGGGAAAACCTATGCATTGTGGTTTCCTATTGTGTTGAATTACATAAAAAACAATCCTGATTATAAGGCCAAACACAAAAAGGGATTAAAAGCTATTTGGATTACTCCCCTACGTGCTTTATCCCAAGAAATTAAACAATCTGCAGAACGTATTACCTTAGATTTAGGCACACAAATGACCGTTGGTATTCGCTCTGGCGACACTTCCACCAAAGAACGGGCACAGCAAAAAAAGAATATGCCCGATTTGTTGATTACCACTCCCGAAAGCTTGCAACTATTACTAGCCACCAAAGGCTATGAGAAAATTTTTAAAGATTGTTCTGCCATTGTGGTTGATGAATGGCATGAGATTTTAGGCACCAAGCGTGGAGTTCAAATGGAACTTGCATTATCTCGCTTAAAAAATGTATCGCCGCAATTACGCATTTGGGGAATTTCTGCCACCATAGGTAATTTAGAGCAAGCACGAGATGTTCTATTGGGCATAGAGTCACAAGCACTTGACAATTCCACCCTCATTAAAGCGAATATCAATAAGAAGATTACGGTAAAAAGTATCATTCCTAAAAAGATGGAAACCTTCCCATGGCGTGGTCATTTGGGGCTTCATTTATTGGAAGAAGTAGTACCAATTATTAATAACAGTAAAACTACTTTACTATTTACGAATACCAGAAGTCAGTGCGAAATATGGTTTCAGAAAATTCTAGAGAAGCACCCTGAATATGCCGGTGAAATGGCAATGCACCATGGTAGTATAAATAAAGAAACACGGGTTTGGGTTGAAAATGCCATTCGTAATGAACAACTAAAGGCGGTGGTTTGCACCTCAAGTTTAGATTTGGGTGTTGATTTTGCTCCCGTTGAAACTGTTGTTCAAATTGGCGGACCAAAAGGTGTTGCCCGTTTTTTACAACGTGCAGGGCGTAGCGGTCACCGACCAGGTAAAGAAAGTGTTATTTATTTTCTACCAACACACGCCATTGAACTTATTGAGGCTTCTGCATTACAAAAAGCAGTAAAGCAGCATACAGTCGAAGATCGCTTGCCCTACCTTAACAGTTACGATGTGCTATTACAATACCTGACCACATTGGCAATTTCAGACGGATTCTACCCCAAAGAAATATATCAAGAAATAAAACAGACTTTTTGCTATCAAGCGCTTACCGAAGAAAAATGGCAATGGCTACTGAACTTTTTGGTTATGGGCAGTCAGAGTTTACAGAGCTATGACGAGTACAAAAAAGTAGAGATAGAAGAAGATGGCAAATTTAAGGTAAATAACAGAGGCGTGGCAATGCGACACCGTTTTCAAATAGGCACCATAGTTGGCGATGTCAATTTAGCCGTCAAGTATCAAAAAGGCGGATATATAGGTTCTATTGAAGAGTTCTTTATTTCAAAATTGAACAGAGGTGATGTGTTTACGTTTGCTGGTAGAAATCTAGAATTTATTCGGATAAAAGAAATGACGGTTCAAGTGAAGAACTCGAATAAAAAAACCAACAAAATTTCTAGCTGGATGGGAAGTCGACTCACCCTATCCGCCCAAATGTCTGAGTTATTAAGAAATGAACTGTATAGTTCTAGCGAGCCAATTAAAAATCAATCTGCAGAAATACGAGCTTTGAAACCTCTTTTTGACCGACAACGAAGAGATAGCATTGTACCCAAACCATCAGAATTTCTAATTGAAACCTTTAAAACTCGCGACGGGTACCATCAACTCTTTTATCCTTTTGAAGGTCGTTTTGTACATGAGGCAATGGGCAGCTTGCTAGGGTATCGCATTAGCTTGCTCTCCCCTATTACTTTTTCATTGGCGTTTAACGATTACGGTTTTGAGCTACTATCAGATCAACCCATAGATATTCAACAAGTGCTGGATAACGATTTGTTCACCACCAATTTTATGTTGGATGATTTACAGAAAAGCTTAAATGCAACCGAAATGGCACGTCGCCGTTTTAGGGATGTTGCTATTATCAGCGGCATGGTATTTACCGGATACCCTAAAAAAGGTATTAAAATGAAGCATCTACAAAGCAGTTCTCAGTTATTATTCGATGTTTTTAGAGATTACGAACCAGATAACTTATTATTTCAGCAAGCATTTACCGAGACTTTTGAACACCAGTTAGAAGAAGGTCGTCTACGACTTTCATTAGAGCGTATTGCCACACAAGAAATTGTTTGGAAAGCGTGCGAGCAACCCACACCATTTTCTTTCCCTTTGATTACAGAACGTGTGGGACGCGAAAAACTATCTAGTGAAAAATTAGCTGACCGAATTAAAAAAATGGCTGCATTGTTGATGAAGAAATAAAAAACCTTGCCCCCTAACCCCCAAATGGGGAATTTTTATTCTTGATGTCTAAATGATTTTTAAATTGGGACTTTCTCGTAATTTTGCATCAATGACCCATTCCATTACCCTTCGTGATCAAACTTTTGAAATGCACTTTTCTGGAGCCTTATTTTGGGTAGAGAAATCAATGCTATTAATTAGTGATGTGCATTTGGGCAAGGTATCGCATTTTAGAAAATATGGTGCTGCCGTACCACAACAAGCCGTTCAGCAAAATTTTGATGCATTGACTGCAGTAGTGAATCATTTTAAGCCAGAATCGGTAGTTTTTTTAGGCGATTTATTTCACTCCGCCTTAAACACAGAATGGCTTCTTTTTGAAAAATGGGTGCAAGCTACTACGCATGAAATCATTTTAGTAAGCGGTAACCACGATATCATTTCTCCGCTGAAATATGAAGAATTGAATATTAAAGTCATTCCTGAATTAATTTTAGAATCCTTCCTTTTAACCCATCACCCAGAAGAACGAGATGGTTTATTTAATTTTTCAGGACATATACATCCTGCAATTAAGCTTAGCGGACTAGGGAGACAATCTGTTCGACTACCTTGTTTTTACAAAACAGAACATCAAATGATAGTACCGGCATTTGGTGAGTTTACTGGCACTTATACTTTAGAACCTTGTGATGGTTGTGAGATTTATGCCCTTTTAGGCGATGCAGTACTTCCTGTTCCTATAAAAGAGGTAAAAAAGAGGCGTAATTACCGAAAATAGTTCGTTTAATGTGCTAAAGAGCATAACTTTATAAGATATCAATTATAGTTTTACCATTATGAAAAAGAAACTATCCGTCCTCAATTTAGCATCTGTGCTTCTGGTCATTTTGGTCAATTATATTTCACAAGCCTTCTCACTTAACGATACTACTATTGGTGAGATGAGTGCACAGTATGCAAATTTGTTTACTCCCGCAGCATATGCTTTTGCAATTTGGGGTATAATCTTTTTAGGATTACTCGCATATGGTATTTTTCAAGTAAAAAGAGCATTTTTTAGTGATAAGCCAAGTATATTTATTGAACAAACTGGGTATTGGTTTGCCTTAGCAAATGTTTTAAACTGTTGCTGGGTAATTGCTTTTATGTACAATTACACCGGACTTTCAGTGGTTATCATGTTCGGAATATTGCTTTCATTGATAAAAATCATTCTAAATACCAATATGGAGCGTTGGGATGCACCAATATCGGTCATCGCATTTGTTTGGTGGCCCATTTGCTTTTACAGCGGATGGATATCTGTTGCTACTATCGCAAACATATCTGCTTTTTTAAGTAAACTAGATTGGAACGGCGGAGTATTATCAGAACAAGCCTGGACGATAAATATGATTGTAGCAGCTACTATCATTAATTTACTAATGATTTGGAAAAGGAATATGCGCGAATTCGCCCTTGTAGGCATTTGGGCATTATTTGCTATTTATGTACGACATAATGAATCAAATATTTACATTGCATACGCAGCAATGACCGGCACAATTATCCTTTTTATTGCCATTGCCTTTCATGCATTCAAAAACCGAGAAACTAGTCCGTTTAAAAAGCTACAAGAATATTTGCAAGAAAAGTCTTAAACCATACTTTTTATATCATTACCCCAAGACGGATAAGAAAATATAGTAGATTTTATTTCGCAATCAGTCATTTTATTATTGATTGCCATTGTTAATATATTAATGGTTTCACCAGCATCAGGCCCTAGTAGATGCGCACCAACAATCTCTCCGGTTCTATCGTTCATAATTATTTTGTACGCATACAACGGTGCATTTATTCGCTTTGCATTAAACCAGTTGGTTGCAACCTCAAAATTCACTCTTATATTTTTATAACGGCTACGCGCTTCTTCTTCAGAATACCCGACCGTAGCCAAGTTAGGAGAAGTAAATACTACAGATGGTATTACAGGAACCTCTAATACTTTATCATTTCCATTTATAATATTTTCTGCAACAACATAACCTTGTCTACCAGAAAGCGGAGTCAGTGGTAAGTTCTTATCTGATACATCGCCACAAGCATAAACATTTGGGTTGCTAATACTCTGCAAATAAGTATTGGTCTCTACACCTTTCTCGTTAAAGTCAACTTTTCCCTTTTCTAAATCTAAACCTACCAACGAGGGTACACGACCAGCGGTATTAAAAAATGCTCCAGCTTCAATAGTGTGCTCCTTCCCTTTTATCTCGTAGGTTAGGATGAGTTTTTTTCGTTTCTTTTTCAATGCCTTTGGTGTAGCCTCAAAAATGAAATTTATCCCTAAAGACTTAGAGTACTTTCTAAGTTCGTTTACCAAATCGGCATCAAAAGCATGCAAAGGTCTTTTACCTGTATCTATTACCGTTACTTCGGCACCAGCTCTTGCTGCCATATGCGCAAACTCCATCCCAATATATCCTCCACCAACAAAAACAATTTTCTTTGGCAGCTTTTTTAGATTTAAAAAATCATCACTCTCCTTAAAATGTTTTGCTCCAGGCATTGTTAAAGTTCGTGGCACTAAACCTGTGGCAATTACAATTTTCTTGGCAACGACCTTCTTTCCTTCCACCAATAAGGTATTCTCGTCTAAAAACGCGGGAGATTGATGGAATAACGTAATTCCCAGTTCCGCCAAATTATGTTCTGTAGATGCGGGTATATTTGCGGTGAAATTTCGTTTGAACTTTTGTAATTGCTTCCAATCGATTTTCGCAGCCTTGCTAATACCTTTTCCTTTCAAGTTAGTACTCAACTCGTATGCTTCTATTGCACTAAGTAATATTTTCTTAGGATCACAACCTCTATTTGCACAAGTACCCCCGAATTCACGATTATCGGTAATGGCAACTTTCAACCCCTTTTCAGCACAGGCTTTAGCGACCGTTTGTCCGGCAATTCCACTTCCTATTACAAAAACATCAAACTCATGATCTTCCATATCTCTTTACTTTTTCTACAATACTCCAAGGTGCAACTTTTTAGAAGCAAACTGTAACCCATATTCGATAATAATGAGTCGTATCCATTTCTTAGGTATGCTTATATTTGTAAAAATTTTAAACTGTTGAGTCATTCTTCTATCCAACAACGGTATAATCAGTCTCCCCAGATAGGGAAACTGCAAAATACTATTGCCGATTCTGAAAAATCAGGATCCCAAAACATTCAATTAAAAGGTCTTGTAGGGTCATCACTTTCATTTGTGCTTACCAGTATATTCAATGCAGAAGACCGACCATTCTTGGCGATTTTTAATGACAAGGAAGAAGCTGCCTATTATTTAAATGACCTAGAACGCCTTATTGGCGAAGACAAGGTACTTTTCTACCCAGGCAGTTACAGAAGACCTTATCAAATAGAAGAAACAGATAATGCCAACGTACTTCTACGTGCCGAGGTTTTAAACAGAATCAACTCTAGAAAAAAACCAGCGGTAATAGTCACTTACCCCGATGCACTTTTCGAAAAAGTAGTCACCAGAAAAGAGTTAGACAAGAATACCCTAAAAATGAAATTAGGGGACACACTTTCTTTAGATTTTTTAAATGAAGTTTTATTCGAATACAAATTCAAACGAGTAGATTTCATTACCGAACCAGGCGAGTTTTCGGTTCGTGGTGGTATTGTAGATGTATATTCTTTCTCACATGACGAGCCTTACAGAATAGAGTTTTTTGGCGATGAAATAGACAGCATTAGAACCTTTGATGTAGAAACACAACTATCGAAAGAAAAGGTGAAATCAATTACCATTGTGCCAAACATGGCCGATAAGTTTCTGATTGATAAAAGGCAGAGTTTTTTGACCTACGTGGCATCAAATACACTGGTTTTTGCTAAAAATACCGACTATTTATACGATAGATTAGATGATTTTTTTGAAAAGGCAAAAGAAGCTTTTACAAAATTATCAAAAGACATTAAGCATGCCGAACCCGAAGAGTTATTTATGGGCGGCGAAGAATTTAGACAACAACTATCTGGCTTTACACTTTTAACCCAAGATGCAAAAAGAGATGCTATCGACTTAGTCGAATTCCACTCTAAACCACAACCTTCTTTTAATAAGAAGTTCGATTTATTAATTGAGAATTTAAATAGTTATAAAGACAAGGGCTACACCAATTATATCTTTTGTGCCAGTGAACAGCAAGCCAAGCGTTTTCATGATATTTTCGAAGAGGTTAACGAACATGTACATTATCAAATTATTGTTTCTCCGCTATTTCAAGGCTTTATAGACGATGACCAAAAATTGGTTTGTTATACCGATCATCAAATTTTTGAACGTTACCACAAATTCCATTTAAAGAACGGTTATGCAAAAAAGCAGGCAATTACTTTAAAGGAATTAAATAAACTTGAAATTGGTGATTACGTTACCCATATTGATCATGGTATAGGTAAATTCGGCGGATTACAAAAAATTGATGTTGAAGGCAAAAAGCAAGAAGCCATAAAATTAATGTATGGTGAGCGTGATATTTTATACGTTAGCATACACTCTCTTCACAAAATTTCAAAGTTCAATGGTAAGGATGGTGCACCACCAAAAATTTACAAATTGGGTTCTGGTGCTTGGAAAAAAATCAAGGAAAAGACCAAATCGCGCGTTAAGAAAATCGCGTTTAACCTTATTAAAATATATGCAAAGCGAAGGTTAGAAAAGGGATTTCAGTATAACCCAGATAGTTATTTGCAGAATGAATTAGAGGCTTCGTTTATATACGAAGATACGCCCGATCAAAGTACCGCTACCGAAGATGTAAAAAGAGACATGGAAAGTGAGCGACCTATGGATCGTTTAATCTGTGGTGATGTAGGATTCGGAAAAACAGAAATTGCAATTCGTGCAGCATTCAAAGCCGTTGATAATGGCAAACAAGTAGCCGTTTTAGTGCCTACCACTATATTGGCATTTCAACACCATCGTACTTTTGCAGAACGATTAAAAGATATGCCGGTAACGGTAGATTACTTGAATAGGTTTAGAACAGCGAAAGAGAAAAAAGAAACCATTCAGCGATTAGGCGAAGGCAAGGTCGATATCATTATTGGCACCCACCAATTGGTGAACAAAAAAGTTCAATTTAAAGATCTAGGGTTATTAATTGTTGATGAGGAGCAAAAATTTGGAGTAGCGGTAAAAGACAAATTAAAATCTATCAAAGAAAATGTAGATGTACTTACATTAACAGCAACGCCAATACCGCGAACACTCCAATTTAGTTTGATGGCTGCCCGAGATTTATCAACCATTACAACTGCACCACCAAATAGATATCCTATTGAAAGTCAGGTTGTACGCTTTAATGAAGAAATTATACGAGATGCCGTTAGTTATGAAATAGAGCGTGGCGGACAGGTATTCTTTATTCACAATCGTATTGAAAACATTAAGGAAGTTGCCGGTATGATCCAAAGATTAGTGCCCGATGCAAAAGTAGCAGTGGGTCACGGTCAAATGGATGGCAAGAAACTAGAAGCTTTAATGCTTGGTTTCATGAATAGTGAATTTGATGTTTTGGTATCAACAACTATTGTTGAGAGTGGCTTAGATGTTACCAATGCCAACACCATTTTCATTAATAACGCCAATAATTTTGGTTTGAGCGATCTGCACCAAATGCGTGGTCGTGTAGGTCGTGGTAATAAAAAGGCATTCTGTTATTTTATTACTCCCCCTTACGAATCAATGACCAATGACGCACGTAAACGTATAGAAGCTTTGGCACAGTTTACGGAATTAGGTAGCGGGTTCAATATTGCGATGAAAGATTTAGAGATTCGTGGTGCTGGCGATTTACTAGGTGGTGAACAAAGCGGCTTCATTAATGAAATCGGTTTTGAAACCTATCAGAAAATATTAGCTGAAGCAATCGATGAATTAAAAGAAAACGAATTTAAAGACCTTTATGAAGAGGTTGAAGGCAAGCATGAGAAGGTGTTCGTTAAGGAAACACAGATAGATGCTGACTTTGAATTACTTTTTCCTGACGATTATATTAATAATATTACCGAAAGGTTAACGTTATATACAGAGCTGAATCAGGTAAGAGACGAAGCTGCGCTTCAAAAATTTGAAGCACAATTAGTAGATCGTTTCGGCGAACTACCAGATCAGGCGGCAGATTTACTCAACTCGGTACGTATAAAATGGATTGCAAATAGCATCGGTTTAGAGAAAATTGTAATGAAGCAAGGTAAAATGATCGGATACTTTATAAGTGATCAACAATCTGCATTTTATCAAACTTCAACATTTACTAGAGTTTTACAATATGTACAATCTCATGCCCAGCAGTGTAAAATAAAAGAAAAAAAGACCCGAAACGGATTACGGTTATTACTGGTTTTCGAAAACATAAGATCTACCGACAGGGCCTATTTGGCATTAAAGCCATTTGAAACAAAAGAAAAAACAATTGCATAATATGGAGTTTGATATTTCAGAAAAGTTGGCCATGGTACATTTAATCGATTCGGTCATTGTAGCCGATGGAGAAGTACATAATGGCGAAATCAATGCTTTGGCGAAATTAATGGACATCATCGATTTTGATAGTAATTTTTTAATTCAGGCACGTAACATCGATTTAGAACAAAGTGTACATATCTTAAAAGAAATGCCTGAGAATAAGAAAAGTAAACTGGCCCAAATATTAAAAGATGTAGCCATATCTGATGGTTATATTCATGAAAAAGAAAGTGATGTTATACAACATGTCTTCACTGAAATAGGGCTCTCTAAAAAAGCATAATAAATATAAAATTCACAATAGCAATTATCTTAGCCTGGCACATGTAAACTGCTATTACTCGTAACTTTTGATAATGTTGTAAAACTCCTTACACAACTATATTAAAAAGTATAACCGTTTTTCTTATCTTTCAACTCCAAAATAAAGATAATGGAGTTTGAAGAGTTTGTAAAAGCAGCCTTTGTAAAAATGATTTATGAAGTAATAGAGGCAGACGGTAAAATACACCCGGCCGAACTAGAAACTTTGAACAAACTAAAAAGCGTCATTGGTTTTGACGATGCATTTTTAGAGCGTGCAAATTTGTTAGATTATGACAATGCAATTGTTACACTTTACAATTTACCACACGATCAAAAGAAAGCCCTTGCCGATATTCTTGAAGAAGTTGCTATTGCCGATGGCGCTATTCATAAAAAAGAAATGGACCTAATTATTGACACTTTTATTAATATTGGATTAGGAGAAGAAACAGAGTAATGGCTAGTATGATAGAATTTACAAAAGAAGAAAAATTAGCCGTTGTAAAAATGGTTGACTATGTTATTCTAGCTGATAGCAAAGTGGATCCTGCCGAGATGCGATACCTGACAGAATTAATGGATCGCTTTTCTTTTGATAGTTTCTTTGTTGGTCAAGCTCGTAACCTAGACAAAGCAAAAGCCTACAAAATTCTAAACTTGATGTCCTTAGAAAAAAAGAAAGTATTATCCAATGTTTTAGAAGAAGTAGCAATTTCTGATGGTTTTGTTCATGAAAAGGAACTGCAAAAAATTGCTGAAGCCCTTGGTCACATGAAAATTGAAAAGGAGTTTTCATAAGCTTTTCAAAATTACAGCTCACAATTGCCGCTTGATTATTACTTTTATTCCTTAAAAAGTATTCTTCATACATTAATAATCAATAAAGGATTCTCAAAAATAGAATATTTACTTTCTTAGTATGTTACTATCAATAATGGTCCGATAATTGTCTTTACAAAATCATGAAAGTTCTCATTAGTTTTTTTCTTCTTTTTACTTGCTTAAGTATACAGGCACAAGGTTCTATTTCTGGTAATTTTTCACCTCCAAAAGATTTCAAATGGTTAATCGCCTACCAATTGACACCAAATGGTGAACGTTATATTGCCGATACCGCTGTAAAAGATGGTTCCTTTACATTAGAAATGCCAGCTACTGCCCAAGCAGGTATGTACCGCTTAGTTTATGCAGTACCGCAAGATGAATTTTATATCGATGTTATTTATGATAAAAAAGAAGATGTAAAATTCAATTTCGATCTTGAAAACGGATTAACAATTACCAATTCTGACGAAAATAAATGGTACCATGAATATTTTTCTAAAATTACCGCCGCGCAAGACAAGCTGATAGAATTTTATGAAACCCAAAATGAACCAAATAAAGCTTACACTGGTATTATTAAAGAGATAACTACAATACAAGCCTCTTTTGAAGAAAAACATGCTGCCACTATTGCCCATAGATTCATTAAAGCGAACAGAAGCTATATTCCTGAGAAGTTCGAAAATCTAGAAACTTTTTTAAAACATAAAAAGCAGCATCATTTCGACAACTTAAATAGTACTGATCCTATTTTACAAGGTTCTAATTTTTTGACTGACAAATTCGCTGCCTATGTTTTCTCAGCACTTCCTGCTGATATTTCTACTAAAGACATATTAGAAAGTGAAGTAGCTAAAAACGTTAAGACTACTGCTGAATTTATTACTAAAACACCAATTGGCTTTCAAGAAAAGGCAATGCACCAATTATGGAAAATTGCAGAAGCTAATGATATGGGCACGGTCCAAGATTATATATTTAAAAATTATTTAAAAAAATTGGCGCAGACCAATAATAATCAAAAACTGGTCGATGAAATTGAATTGGCATCTCGCCTAAGAATTGGAGCAATTTCTCCTGATATTACTTGGGTAGCAAAAGGAAAAAAACACTCGCTATTAACCATGGAAAAAGCCGAGAATTACTTGCTTGTTTTTTGGAGCAGCACATGTTCTCACTGTTTAAAAGAACTACCGGCTTTACATAAAGAATTAAAAGATTTCGATAACCTTAAAATTATTGCTATCGGTTTAGAAGATGATGACGTAAACTGGAAAGAAGTTTCTTCAACATTACCAAATTTTAATCATGCAATAGCATTAGGTAGATGGGAAAGTGACTACGCAAATACCTTTGGCATACAAAGTACACCTACCTATTTTATTTTGGATAGTGAGAAACGTTTTCTAGCTAAACCAGAGTCTGATAAAGAAGTTGTAGAATTTTTAGAAAACTAAAGCGCTTTTAAATCCTTTATTGTTTTAAAGGCAATATCTACCTGATCATCGTTTACTAGAATTGTAAATTCATTGGTCGTTGAGATGACTTCGTAAAGAACAATGCCTTCCCAAGCGAGTCTTTGAAAGATAAAGTAGTATATACCAGGTACAGAAACATTTTCTGCAGGTAATTTTACAGTAATCGATGAAAGTTCCTCCGCTTTTTGAGTACATTTTTCATCTTTAAACAGTCGCTCTACGGTTTTATCCATCACATTGCTAATTACAATGTTGATTTCATTTACACCACGGCTAGAGGTATAAAAAACATCTTGGTTATTATTGATCTCTTCAAGCAACTTAGCTTGGTGTACCAATATTTTATCTGAAGCTAAAAAAGTATAATCTGTAAGTGAAGATCTAACGGTTATCTCACCAATATTCTTCAACACCTTCAGAATTTTATGGGTAGCTCTAAATTCTAAATCATCAGATAGACGCTTTAAAGCCATTACAATAGCACCGTTACGAATATCTTTACCTAATTCATGTTCGATCTCAGGTTTTACGATCCTAGATAACGATGTTAAGTTGATGATACCCTGTGCCAGAGCACTTTGTAAAAAAGGTTTTTTCTTAATATACTCTTCAACTACTGATGATATTGTTTTCATTTTACTGCTTGGTTGTTGTGCAAATATAACAACTTGTTACAAATAAAACAAAATGTTTTTAAATAAATCTACCAAAACAGTAGATTGTTCAGAAGTGATAAAAGGCAGATTCTAAATGTTCTAGCTCGAATTGGCTCTTATTTTTAAGAATGGTTATGATATCAAAACGTACCTCAACATCGAGGTTGTTATCGGTAACATAATGGTCGGCAGCAATTACTAACAGCTTAATTTTTTTAGGTGTAACGGTTTCTGCAATATTCTCTATGAAATTTGAGCTTCGAGATCTAACCTCAACAATGGCCAACGTATCACCTTTTCTGGCAATAATATCTATCTCAGCTTTTAGGTATCTATAGTTTTTATACTTTATGACATACCCATTTTTTTTAAGATAATTAACGGCTATCTCTTCACCTTCTTTACCAAATTCATTGTGTTTTCCCATGATATAGTTCGCAGATTGTGTAATTCATCGAAAATATTGGGATTTCGACGCCGTTTTATCAATAAATCTCGTTATTTGAAAACTGATTATCGAAAATAGATAGTTTTAAATACTATACCAAATTTCGAAACGTTTATCATAGAAGCCCCAACTCTACGAACGTAATACAAATGCCTATTTAAGAATATGGAATATTTCATTAATTGTAATACTTCTACTCTTGCTCCGTATACAGCTAATTTAGATCAGCTCAGAGCATCTCATCTATACCGCCGATTAGGTTTTAGCGCCTCAGTAGAAACTATTAATCAAGCAACCGGTCAATCTGCCGGTGCATTGGTAGATAGTTTGGTAGATGAAGCTTTAAGCATGCCACAAATAGCCACACCTGTATGGGCAAATTGGAACAACGACAACTACCCAGCAGATAGCGACGCAAGCGACCAACTAAAGCGAGAACAAAAAAATGCATTTCAACTCGAATATGCGAATAGTCTTTTAAATAATAATTTAAGAGAAAGACTGAGTTTTTTCTGGAGTAATCATTTTGTCACTGAATTAGAGGTATATAACTGTAATTCGTTTTTATACCAATATATAGACTGCCTTCAACGCAACTCTTTAGGTAATTTTAAAACCTTTACTAGTGAAATTGGTTTAACCAATGCCATGTTATACTACTTAGATGGTGTGTACAATAATGGTAACAACCCTAATGAAAATTATGCTCGTGAACTCTATGAGCTATTTACTTTAGGTGAAGGTAACGGGTATACTGAAGAAGATATCATTGAAACAGCAAAAGCCTTAAGTGGTTATGTAGAACGTGGCGAAGTAGGTTGTTCTGCTGTAGCCTTTGATGCTACAAAACATGACGCTGGATCAAAAACCATATTGGGCCAAACCGGTAATTGGGGATATGACGATGTTATCAACATTCTTTTTGAACAAAGAGCACCCGAAATTGCAGAATACATTTGCCGTAAATTATATGAGTTTTTCGTGCACCCAGATTCTAAAGACGATGCGAACAATGCTCAAATGATCATCGATGGTTTAGCAGCGACATTCGTTACCAATAACTTTGAAATAGCACCAGTGTTAAGACTTTTATTTAAGAGTCAGCACTTTTTCGACGACGAAGCTATTGGGGTAATTATAAAGAGTCCGGTTGATTTCTATTTCAATACCTTAAACGAATCTGGCTTTATTTATACCGACACTAATGTTGCCGAAATGGTTAATTATAGTGCGTTATTAAGCCAAGAAATATTCGACCCTTTTGATGTTGCCGGTTGGCAACGAGACAGATCTTGGATCAATACAAATTTTATGATCGGGCGATGGCTTACCATTGAAAGCATATTAGAAGAATTCTATATGGCCGATAATGAACAGTTTAGAACCTTCGGACTAGAAATATCGGGTAATGCAGGTTTAACAAGTTCAAACCCCGACGAGGTTGCTAGACTTATAATCGATTTCGTTTTAACTAAGGGACTTCTAAATGAAGAAGAATATGCAAAGGCATTTGCGATTTTTAGAAGTGACGTAGAAGATGTTTACTACCAAGGTGGTAATCAAGAATCATGGACGTTGGCCACATGGCAACAGGGTCCGTTTCAAGTATATCTTCTGTATCAATATTTAGCTAGACAACCTGAGTTTCAATTAAAATAACACCTACTCTTATGTGCAATACACACCACTCCCCATTTAAAGGCCTACAACATGAAGGTCATGATGAAGAACATAAAACATGGAGCAGACGCTCTTTTTTACAAGCAATGGGCATTGCGGGCTCGGGCTCAATGATGCTAGGTGCAAATATGTTATCTGCTTCTGCCCCATCGCCATTATCGGCGGGCATTTCAGCTGCCGAAACAGATAATATTTTAATACTTATTCGCCTTTCGGGCGGTAATGACGGGTTAAGTACGGTTATACCACTTCAACAATATGACAGTTATGCCAATGCTAGACCTAATATCTATGTACCAGAAAGTAAAGTTTTAAAATTGACCGATGAATTTGGCGTACCATCTTATATGAACTCTTTGGCTCCAATGTGGGATCAAGGGCAGTTTAAGGCCGTACATGGAGTAGGTTATGAAGGTCAAAGTTTATCTCATTTTACAGGTTCAGATATTTTTGCAAATACAGATATAGAAACTACAGGATTCAGCGGTTTAAATACCGGATGGATGGGTAGACACTTTGAAAACATATATCCAGATTACTTGGTAAATCCCCCAGCCGCACCAGCTGCCATACAAATAGGTCAGTTTGGTAGTTTAGTTTTTCAAGGTGATGAAACAAATTATGCATTCGTAACTTCTAACATAGATCAATTAGAAGAAATCGCCGAATCTGGAGTTGTTTATGGTTTGGATGACACCTTATTTAATAATTGTATGTACGGTGACCAATTGAAATTTTTAAGAGGTGTTGCCAATACAACATATGAATATTCTGGCATTATACACGATGCCTACACACTTGGGCAAAATCAAGTAGAATATCAAGACAATGGCTTTGCTCGTCAATTGGCGCTTATCGCAAGGCTGATAAAAGGAAACTTAGGCACTAAAGTATACATGATTTCAATGGGTGGTTTTGATACCCATGGTAATCAACCACAGGCACATGCTAGGTTAATGACGAATTTATCTGTAGCCGTGAACAACTTCTATGAAGATATTGCCTTTACACAACAAGATGACAAGGTTTTGAGTATGACCTTTTCTGAATTCGGTAGACGAATTTTTGAAAATGGATCAAATGGTACTGATCATGGTAAAGCAACACCGACCTTATTCTTTGGATCAGGTTTAAATGGTAGTGCTTTTGTAGGTGATCACCCAACTTTGGACGATCCAGATGGACGAGGAAATCTAGAATATACGATGGATTTTAGAGATCTATACGCCACTGTTCTTGCAGAATGGCTTTGTGTAGACGTACCATTGGTAGAAGCTCATTTATTGAACTACAAACCGTATGTACCGGTAGATTTAGGTTTTAGCTGTAGTGGAGAAGCTTTCCCTGACATTGTATATAGCGATGGTGAAGTAACACCACCTGTATACCCTGATGAACAAGCAGAGACTCCCTTTAACCCAGATTTATTGAATGCCGTTGTTCACAAACCTTTTTATCCAACGGATAGTACACCACATATCTACTTAGAGATGCCATTTTCGGCACATGTAGATATTGAACTTTTTAATATTCTAGGTCAGAAAGTCGGCACCGTTTTTAATGAAATGATGTTTGAAGGTTCTGCAGAAATAAATATACGAGAGCGCATGCCCGAACAGCTATCAACAGGTAAATACATTTATCGTATTAATGTACAAAACCAAAAAATGAGTAAATCAGTGATGGTAGCTTAATCTGTTTCCCAAATGTAAAAAGCCCTATTCAATTATTTGAATAGGGCTTTTTAATTATACTAATTTAGAACTGTTCATTTTAGACTCAAATCTTAGTTCTTTTTTCACTCTATGGTTCTTGTCTTTATAAAGCCGCACAACATCTTCTTTACTTGTTTGTGTATCTTTTAATCCTTCATTAAATTTCTCAAGGCTTTCATCAAGCTTTAGCTTTTTTGAATTACCAACACCCATATCTTTATATGATTTAGTTAATAAATAGGTTTTTTCTTACAATATAACAGATTTTAAACCGTTTTAGTATATTTTTCACTCGCGTAAACCGGTTTTGCATTAAATTTCATTAAAATATTGACCCAAATTACAATTTAGAACAAGCTACAATTGCGAAGTAATTAGTTATTCTCCCTTCAAATTCAGTATTTTTGTAGCTTAATTTATTTTGATGTCCGATATTAAAACACCCTCTAGATATACGATTACTGCTGCTTTACCATACACAAATGGTCCAATACATATTGGTCATTTAGCAGGCGTTTACGTACCAGCAGATATTTATGCTCGTTACCTAAGATTAACAGGTAAAGACGTTGCCTTTGTTTGTGGTAGCGATGAACATGGCGTAGCCATTTCAATGAAAGCAAAAAAAGAGGGCGTTACCCCGAAAGATATTATTGATAAGTACCATGCAATAATTAAGCAGTCTTTTGTCGATTTCGGTATAACCTTCGACAATTATTCGAGAACCTCTGCACAGGTTCATCATGAAACGGCATCAGAATTCTTTATAAATCTTTATGACAAAGGAGATTTTATTGAGGAAACTACTGCCCAGTTGTATGATGAAGAAGCACAGCAATTTTTAGCTGATCGTTTTGTAATTGGCACCTGCCCAAAATGTGGTAATGAAGAGGCGTACGGAGATCAATGTGAAAATTGCGGGTCAAGTTTAAATGCTACGGATTTAATAAATCCGAAATCGACTATCACAGGTACTGTACCTACCACCAAAGAAACCAAACACTGGTTTTTACCTTTGGATAGATATGAGGATTTTTTAAAAGATTGGATTTTAAAAGGACATAAAGACGATTGGAAGCCTAATGTATACGGACAATGTAAATCATGGATCGATGGTGGCTTGGAACCAAGAGCGGTAACCAGAGATTTAGATTGGGGAATTCCGGTACCCGTTGAAGGCGGAGAAGGAAAAGTTCTTTATGTTTGGTTTGATGCACCTATCGGATATATCTCATCTACCAAAGAATGGGCTGCCCGTGAAGGAAAAGATTGGGAACCGTATTGGAAAGATGAAAACACCAAACTAGTACACTTCATAGGGAAGGATAATATTGTATTTCACTGTATCATTTTCCCATCTATGTTAAAGGCAGAAGGAAGCTATATTTTACCTGAAAATGTACCGGCAAACGAATTCTTGAATTTAGAAGGAAACAAACTGTCTACTTCTAAAAACTGGGCAGTTTGGTTGCATGAATACTTAGTAGATTTTCCTGAAATGCAAGATTCTCTGCGTTACACATTAACGGCAAATGCACCAGAAACAAAGGATAATGATTTCACTTGGAAAGATTTCCAAGCACGAAACAATAATGAACTAGTAGCTATTTTAGGTAATTTCATTAACAGAGTCGTGGTATTGACCAATAAATATTACGATGGTAAAGTACCCGCTACAGTAAGCTTAACCGAAGTAGATACAGAGACACTTGAACAACTTAGCAAATTTCCAGAGATTGTATCAAGCTCTATAGAACGCTACCGTTTTAGAGAAGCTGGTCAAGAATTAATGAATCTTGCTCGTTTAGGTAATAAATACCTAGCCGATGCAGAACCTTGGAAGGTGATTAAGGTTGATGAAGAACGTGTGAAAACTATTATGAACGTTGCCTTACAAATAGCAGCAGGTTTAGCTGTTTTAAGCGAACCATTTTTACCGTTTACATCTAACAAGCTTAAGAATATACTAAATATCGATTCAAGCGCAGGTGATGGTCTAAATTGGAATGATGTTTCAACAAAAGAAGCTTTATTACAATCTGAACATCAAATAAACCAAGCCGAGCTATTATTTAGAAAAATTGAGGACACTGAGATTCAAGCTCAACTTGATAAATTAGAAGCTACCAAAAAAGCGAACCAAAACGAAAACAAAAAACTAATGCCACAAAAAGATACCATAACATTCGATGATTTTTCAAAACTAGATATGCGTGTTGGCACTATTATCGAAGCTGAAAAAATGGCAAAAGCTAAAAAGCTTTTAGTTCTAAAAGTAGATACTGGCTTAGATGTTAGAACCATAGTTTCTGGTATAGCAGAAAGCTTTTCTCCTGAAGAAATTGTAGGTAAGAAAGTAACAGTATTGGTCAACCTAGCACCACGAGCTTTACGTGGTGTAGATAGTGAAGGTATGATTCTAATGACTGAAAATGCCAATGGAAAATTGGTGTTTGTAAACCCAGATGAGGATAGTGTTGGTAATGGCGAAGGAATCAACTAGAAAATAATTTTAATTAATTAGAGAAGCCTTGGTGAATATTCACCAAGGCTTTTTACTTTTAAGTAGACCTTGTTATATTCGTAATTATGCTATTCGGTTTTACAAGGTCATCGGTATACCGTGAAAAAATTAAAGAAAGAATATTAAAATCTACACAAATACCTTCCACTGCTTGATTTCAATACCTAATAATGGGTATTTTTAAAAGTTCTAAACGATTTTACATGCAATTACTGCCCTACATACTTAAATATACCCAGCTACCTGAGAAGGGAATTCAAAATACTATTGAGCTTTTAAATGCTGATTGCACCATACCTTTTATATCAAGATATCGTAAAGAAAGAACGGGTAATTTAGATGAAGTACAAGTTGGTGCAATCGTTCAGTTTAAAGAACAATTTGAAACATTAGAAAAGCGTAAAAAAGCTATTATAAAAGCTGTTGATGAACAAGGCGTATTAACAGCTGAGCTAAAACAAAAGTTTGAGAATTCTGAAGACCTTACCCAGTTAGAAGATTTATACCTGCCATTCAAAAAAAGTAAAAAAACAAAAGCTGAAGTTGCGCGTAAAAACGGATTAGAGCCATTGGCAAAAATCATTATGGCGCAACGTAATGATGATATCGAGTTTACAGCCTCTAAATACCTTAGCAAGGAGGTAGAAAATGAAGTTGATGCCTTAGAAGGCGCGCGCCATATTATTTCTGAGTGGATTAATGAACGTACAGATATAAGAAGTTCCATCAGATCTCAATTAGCGCGATTTGCCATTATTAGCACCAAAGTAATAGCCACTAAAAAGGATGATGAAAAGGCGCAGAAATTCCGAGATTATTTTGATTGGAGCGAGCCGTTGAACAAATGTCCGTCACACCGATTATTAGCCATTTTACGTGCAGAATCCGAAAAATTCATCCGTGTAAAAATTGAGCTGGATGACGAACGCTTGTTAGACCGAATTGAAAACAGAATTATAAAAACGAACAATTTATGCGGACAACAAATTGAATTGGCAATTGCAGATGCTTACAAAAGATTATTGTTTCCATCTTTATCCAACGAATTACTAAAAGCTGCAAAAGAAAAAGCAGATGATGATGCCATTGGTGTGTTTTCTAATAATCTTAGACAATTATTATTGGGAGCTCCTTTAGGTGAGAAAAGAATTCTCGCCATAGATCCAGGTTTTAGAACGGGTTGCAAAGTGGTGTGCCTAGATGCACAAGGTAATTTGGTACATAACGAAACTATTTATCCGCATGCACCACAAAATGATATTGGCGGAGCAATTAAAAAATTATCCTCTTTGGCAAATGCCTATAAGATAGAAGCTATAGCCATTGGTAACGGTACGGCATCTAGAGAAACAGAGCAGGTTGTAAAGAAGGTGATTTTCAATAATCCTGTTGAAGTGTTTGTAGTCAGTGAAGCCGGAGCATCTATTTACTCCGCCTCTAAAATTGCGCGAGATGAATTCCCAAATTACGATGTTACGGTACGTGGTGCCGTTTCTATCGGCAGACGTTTGGCTGATCCACTTGCCGAACTGGTAAAAATTGACCCAAAGTCTATTGGTGTTGGACAATACCAACATGATGTTGATCAGAGCAAGTTAAAAAACTCTCTTGATACGGTTGTTGAAAGTTGTGTGAACTCTGTAGGCGTGAACATCAATACTGCTAGCGTACCATTGTTAAGTTATGTTTCTGGTATTGGTCCTAAATTGGCAGAAAATATCGTTGCTCAGAGAAAAGAGAAAGGTGCTTTTAAAAGCCGAAAAGATATTATGGATGTGCCGCGTTTAGGTGGTAAAGCATTTGAGCAAGGTGCAGCTTTCTTACGTATTAAAGATGCTAAAAATCCGCTTGACGATTCTGCCGTACACCCAGAAAGTTATGGTATAGTCAAGCAGATGGCGAAAGATAAAGGGACAGAAATTTTATCGCTGATTGGGAACAAAACAGTACTTAAAGAAATTGATCTTCAAAAGTATTGTACCAATGAAGTTGGGCTACCTACCTTAGAAGATATTCGCTCAGAGCTTGAAAAACCAGGTCTTGATCGTCGAGAAAAAGCCAAAGTATTTACCTTTGACCAAACCATTAAATCGATTACAGATTTACATAGCGGGCAATTATTACCTGGCATTGTAAATAATATAACCAACTTCGGTTGTTTTGTAGATGTAGGAATTAAAGAAAGTGGACTAATTCATGTTTCTAACCTATCTGATTCATTCGTAAAAGATGTAAACGAACATGTGCATTTACATCAACAGATTATTGTAAAAGTTTTAGACGTCGATGTTCAAAGAAAACGTATTCAACTGAAGCTGCATAAATAATTGAACAGATGCTAAAAATAGCGAATCACCCTATATACAAACATCCATTGCCAGAGGGTCATCGTTTTCCTATGGAAAAATATGAGTTATTACCGCAGCAATTAATTTATGAAGGTACTTGCACCGAAGAAAACTTCTTTGAACCAGAAATACCAAATGATAAACATATTGTAGCAGTTCACGACCCTGAATATTTTTACGATCTGTTGAATATGATGATTTCTCCTAAAATGACACGTAAAATAGGTTTTCCCCTTTCGGAAGATTTAGTAGGGCGCGAACGTATAATTGCCGACGGAACCATAAAAGGATGCGATTTTGCCTTAGAATTCGGAATTGCCATGAACATTGCCGGCGGAACACATCATGCATACAGCGACCATGGCGAAGCATTTTGCATGTTGAATGACCAAGCAATTGGCGCTATGTACTTATTGAATAAAGGTCTTGCAAAAAAGATTCTAATTGTCGATTTAGATGTGCATCAAGGAAACGGAACGGCAGAAATATTTCAAAATGAAGATGCCGTCTTTACATTTTCCATGCATGGTGAAGGTAATTATCCTTTTAAGAAAGAACATTCAGACTTAGATATTCCACTGCCAAAAGGAACAACTGATGAAACATATCTTTCTATACTAAAGGATAATTTACCCAAATTAATAGCTAAAGTTAAGCCAGATTTTATCTTTTACCTCTGTGGTGTTGACATTCTAGAGAGCGACAAATTGGGCACACTTAGTATGACATTAGAAGGGTGTAAAAAACGAGATGAGTTTGTCTTAACTACTTGTCACAACTTAAATATACCAGTACAATGTAGTATGGGCGGTGGGTACTCGCCAGACATTAAAATCATTGTTGAAGCACATGCGAATACATTTCGATTGGCACAGAAACTGTATTTTTAGCATATCCTAAGACTTATGGAGCAAAACAAAATACCTATTTGATTCTATTTTAATCTGGTATAACTTTAAATTTGTAATATGAAAAATCTAATAATCCTCTTAGGCATAACCTTTTGTACTTCATTAAACGCTCAAGACTCCGTTAAAGATTCTATAGAAACACGTTGGAATATGTTCACCTACGATGTTAGTAGCATGTTTAGAGGTGTAGGTCATTCTTATGCGAGTCCGTTTCATTGGCAAGGTAACCAATGGGCACAATTCGGTGCTGTAGTTGGGGGTACAGGTTTGGTTTATCTAGTGGACGACGATACATCAAGGTTCATCAGAAACAATAGAGAAGGTGTACCACAATTTATACGTGATTATGGGGAACTTTATGGGAGTCCTGAAAATAATTACATTGCCACTTCAGGTGTATATGCTGTGGGTTTAATTACCAAAAACGAAAAATTACGAAGAACAGGAGTATTATTGATATCATCAGCCACTTCTGCCGGACTTCTACAACAAGTTTTAAAATCTGTAGTAGGTAGAGCAAGGCCTTTGGCTAATTTAGGTAAAGACACATTCGACCCTTTCAATTCAAGCAGAAACTTTCATTCGTTCCCATCTGGGCATGCCTTGCTTGCCTTTACCAATGCTTACGCAATTGGAAAACAATTTAAAAATCCGTGGGTAAAAGCAGGTATTTATACCTTAGGTGCAATTCCTGGTATTTCTCGTGTTTGGGATGGCCAACATTATTTAAGCGATATGGTATTCGCTTTTGCCATTAGTATTGCAACTGTAGAATCTATTGATAAATATCTAGACAGAAGGTATGATGAAAAATACAACAACCAAAAGAAAATGGTTAGTTGGAATTTAAATTTCGGTCCAAGACAAATGGGAGTAACGGTTAATTTTTAACGTTGCCAACTTATTCAATTTTTAAGAATCTAACATATACAGCGCAAACTTAATTTTCCAATACGGCATTTTCTCTTCAAAAAATTCAAAATAGTCTTTTAGACCTGTGGCTTCTGTAAGTTCAGATTTTGCCTTTTCTATCTCAGCTATTTCTTTTGAATCAACAAACTGATTTAAATCAAGATCTTCACCCTCGGCATGCTTTTTCATTAGATGTCCGTATATCGTATTTTCGGACAAATTTCTTGACGTAGCAATTTCAGAAACTGTAGAACCTTTTTTGAATAATTCAAAAGTTTGGTCGTGTGTGGCTTTTTTTGATTTTTTAGCAGGAGCGTTTTTAGTTATTTCAGCAATAAATACATCTGCGTATTTTTCTAACTTCGCCTGCCCTACTCCAGAGACTTGCATAAACTCCTCTCTATTTTTAGGGAGTTTAGCCTCCATATCTTTTAAACTCGCGTCACCAAAAACAACATAAGCGGGTACATTCTGTTCCGTTGCAATTTGTTGTCTAAGTAAACGAAGCTTTTCGAATAAATTTGTTTTCGTAGTTCGTGATTTTGCCGCAGCCTTTTTCTTTTCCGCTTCCTTTTGCAAGACTGCTAGCTGAACTTTTTTTCCCGAAAACAAGACCTCTTTTGCCTGTTCAGTTAATCCGAGTCTTGCACCTTCCCTGAAGTTAATTTCTAGAACACCTTGGTTCAATAGCTGAATAACATATTGCTGCAAGTCTAACCAAGAAACATCTTTTATAGCACCATAAGTTTTTATATTCTGATAGCCTTTTTCTAAAACATGTGCATTCTGCGCACCTCTTAAAACATCGATAACCATACCCATGGGTTCACTCTCTTTTAAACGAGCAACAGCAGAGCAAACTTTTTGCGCCAGTAACGTTGCATCAAAATATGCAGGTGGAGAGTTACAGATATCACAGTTTCCACAACCTTCTGATATTTGTTCTCCGAAGTAATTTAACAAAGCAATTCTACGACAACTCAATGCCTCAGCAAATTGCTGCATACGCTCTAATTTCGCATATTCAACATCGGAATTTTCACTTTGTGTTATAAACCTACGCAACTGAGCCACATCGGCAAAACTGTAAAATAGTAAGGCATGAGCTGGGAGTCCGTCACGACCGCCACGACCAATTTCTTGGTAGTACCCTTCTATATTCTTTGGCAGGTTATAATGAATAACCCAACGTACGTTACTCTTATCTATACCCATACCAAAAGCAATGGTTGCTGCAATAATAGGAACCTTGTCAGTTATAAATTCTTCTTGAACAGAAGAGCGTTCATCAGAGGACATACCTGCATGATAGGCTTTGGCTTTAAAACCAGCATTACGTAATTTCTCGGCAATAGACTCCGTACTCTTACGACTAAGGCAGTAAATAATTCCGCTTTCGTTCGGTCTATCATCCAAGAAATCGAGAATATGTTTTATTCGATCTTGAGCAGGTTTTACATCTAAATATAAATTAGGTCTATTGAAAGATGCCAAATGACGCTCTGCATTCGGAATCTGTAATTGATCAGCGATATCGTCTTGAGTAGTCTTATCGGCAGTTGCCGTAAGCGCCATGACCGGAATATTTGGGAATCTTCTTTTTAATCCGCCAAGTTGAGTATATGCAGGTCTAAAATCGTGTCCCCATGAAGAGATACAATGCGCCTCATCTACTGCAAAAAGACTAATCTTTAAGTTACCAAGAATGTTATTAAAAAAGCCTAAACTCTCTGGAGCCACATAGAAGAGTTTCAACTCCCCTCGCTCTAATTTACCAAGAATCTCTTGTTGTGTTTCTTGGGTCTGAGAGCTATTATAATATTCAGCAGCAATTCCGTTAGCTTTTAAAACATCTACCTGATCCTTCATTAAAGCAATTAGCGGAGAAATCACAATTGCAGTACCTTCTAAAGCCAATGCCGTCAACTGATAACACAAGGACTTACCACCACCAGTAGGCATAATCGCCAACACATCTTTTTTACTAAGTGCATCTTCAATAATTGATAATTGATTCGGCTTAAATGAATCGTAACCAAAGTGCTTTTTTAATAATGGTATTAAGTCTTTTTCTGTTGTAATCATGTTTTGCAAAAATAGGAAGATTCTAGTCTAAATTAGTTTTCAATTGTAATGAGATTCATTAAATCTTAAGGCTGAAGATATAGCGTTTATAAAAACAAACATTTTAACTAAATCAAGGTCTTCGACTGCGCTCAGACTGACACTCGTTTTCATAAATGAATATATCGTTGCAAAATCCATATAGTAGTTTACTAAATGCATACTACCAACTAAAATTAATTTAATATAGTTAGTATGTCATCCTGAGCGCAGTCGAAGGGCTTAGGAACACGAATCTTCCTTATACTTTGAATGTGTGAAATTTCTACATTCAGCTAATATTTGAATCATATCAAAATCATCATTTATCAAAGCCATTTTCTTTACCCTTGTCCACCCCTTAATTCTTTTTTCAAATAATATCGCCTGAATGACATCGGTAAACTCTAAAATATACTCAAGTTCAATAGGTCTTCGATAAAATGTATAACAACTTCGAAAATAACCGATTTAATGTTGCATCAAACGCTTTTCCATATTGCCCGATATTCCGATATAATAAGAATCATCTACACACTTCAAAATATAAACTACATATGAATTCATAAGCTAAATGATTTATATTATCATATATAAGTTGAGACTTCACTGCATTCAGACTGACATTCATTTTTATAATTTAAAGAGCGATGCAAAAACTTATAATTGAAGTAATATTTCTTTACTAAAATTCAAACCCTAGCTGCTATAATTATTAACGAATAAATGATCTTAGAATATCATTCTGAATACAATAGAAGGTCTCTTTTTCTAAAACCTACTTCCCCAACATCAACAACTCATTACACCTTACTTCTGTAATGTATCTTTTTTCACCTTCCTTAGTTTCATAAGAACGGTGGGTAAGTTTACCTTCTATGGCTACTTGTTTTCCTTTGGCTAAATAGTTCTCTACAATCTCAGCTGTTTTTCCCCAGGCAACTATATTATGCCATTGGGTATCATCAACTTTTTCACCTTTCGCGTTTTTATAACTATCTGTAGTAGCGATAGAAAATTTAGCCAATTTGGTACCACCTTCTAAGTTTACTATTTCTGGGTCTTGCCCTAAATTACCAATCAACTGTACTTTGTTTTTTAATGCGTTCATCTCTCTAAATTTATGGTTTAACAGTTCATACTATCAAGCCATTGTGACTCGACACTGCAAACCTAGAACAGCATTGAAAGATTAATCGGTTTGCAAACGCTTACTTTCGTTTGTTATCGTTTACAGTCGTTTATAAACTTTTATAACACTGTAATACAGTTATTTAAAAATATATCAAAATGAAATAAGAAATAGAATAATCTATTAAATAGTTGGAAAATGTAGAAAAAAAATCCGAGGTGTTAATCTTAGAAAATGAGATTAATCAAATTTTACGATACAACCACCAGTTCATATCTCTGGTTAATTCGTATCCTAATTTCTGATAAAGGGGTATAGCCAAGTTTCCTTTATTGGTATGCAGAATAGGTGTTTTATTTACTTTTAAAATCTCTTTTGTAGTATGCGCGATAAGTTGTTTTGCCAATCCTTTTCTGGTATAATCTGGGTGAGTTACCACCGCACTTACTTCTATAAAAAGATTGGTTTGCATTCGCTGACCGGTTATTGAAACCAATTTCCCGTCTTTAAAAATTCCGTAATAGTTACCCATTTCAAATGTTCTTCTACGATAATAACCAGGCATTACCAACCAGATTAAGTCATACACTTCATCAATATATTCATCGGTCAATAAGACAATATCTTCTGTTATTGAAACTTCTGGCAGTTGATTTAATACCATTTGGCAACCATCAATTTTCTTCTCTAAAACAATATTAGTTTCATCTATTAACGGAGTCTGATTCTCTGAAACGAAGAAAAAACTATCTGTCGTTTTTATATATTCATCAGAAGATTTTTCTGTCTTTAATTCATCAAAGAAAGACCCAAAAGTACACACCTCTTGATCATAAAACTGAACACCGTCATAAGCAACAACAAACTTTTTATTTGTTTCATTCAAGGAATACCAAACTGGATTTTTAAGCTGCTCTTCTAACTTTACCATTCTATTGTGAATCAAATCTTGCGCAAATTATTAATTCCTAAACCAATAGCGCAGCTTATGAATTAGAAATTTACAAAATGAATTAAAGTATGATTTCAAAAAGATGCTATCAAAATAATGGGCCATTCTAAATAAAAATTTCTAAATTCAGGGAGCAGAGATAATAAATGATATTTCAGATTCATATCTCCCCCACATAACAAATTCATTGTTTATATATGGATATCATTAATTTTAGGTATTTAACAACAATTGTATTTACGTCCATTTTTGGCGTTTTTGGCATATACCACCTACTATCTTTTCTTGTTTTAAGACATAAAATTACACTGTACTATTTTATATTAATATTTGGTCTGACTTTACACTGGAGTCTATCTCTTATTATCAAAGGTTCTTACAGTGATCAGGTTATATTAACCGCTGATAAAGCAACACTGAGTACAGCAATGATTTCAACTTTTGGGCTATTAATGTTTACCAAAAGCTACCTGAACATTTCTCAAAACAATCACCCAACATTAGCTACAATTTATAAAGTATTTGTAATAATCATGATTTGTTTGCCTGGTTTGCACATTCTAAATAACATAATAACTAAAATTGATTGGTTAAACAGTTCTATAGTGTTATTAGCTGCCATCATGGCATTATCAACAGCACTTCTCAGCTTATTTTCAGGATTGCGTTTATACCATGCAGAAAAGTTCAATAAGTATTATTTGTATTCTTATACACCTTACCTATTAGGATCATTTCTTTATATAGGAGCATGGTTTACTCAGAAATATTATAATGTCGACGGAGACCTGATAATACTACTTACTTCAATTCTTGTGACTTTTCAATTAGTTCTTTTCTCCATTTTGGTTAGCTACAAATATAAATCTATTGAAGACAATACTATAAAAATTCAGATTGAAGCTAATAGCAAACTTACTACTGAAGTTGAAAAACAAACCCAACATTTACAAATAGCAAAGCAAGATTTAGAGCACCAAAATGAAGAACTTGCAAAAGTAAATAAGCTTAAAAACAAATTATTTTCGCTACTAACCCATGATGTAAGAGGACCGCTTAATAATGTTGGCACAATTGTAGAAATGATTGAAAGTCAGTTAGAGGAAAGTGAACTAAAGGAGATTACAAAAAAATTAAAAAATGAAGTAACCGATAGAATTTCTATGGTTAACGTTCTGCTGGATTGGTCGTATAATCAACTAGAAGGTGTGACCTTAGATAAAAAGATATGCAATTTAGATACGGTATTTAATTCCATAAAAAAGGAATTTAAAAGAATGGCAAATGATAAGGAGATAGACATAGAAATGGCAATTTGTTGTCGAGAACTCTACATTGACGAAAATATGTTAAAAGTCATTCTACGCAATCTGACCTCTAATGCTATCAAGTTTAGTGAGAAAGGTCAAAAAATAATATTGTCTTCTAAATGCACATCTGATATCGTTGAAATAGGAGTAAAAGATTTTGGATTGGGAATGAATACCAACTGGCAAAACACAACTGAAAGCAATGGTGCTCCAGAAGTAAGGCAAGGCACAGTTGGCGAAAAAGGAACTGGTTTCGGTTTAATGATTACTAAAGATTTCGTAGAAATGAACGGTGGTACAATCAGCTGTAAAAGCGAGATAAATAAAGGCACAGAGTTCATTTTAAGTTTCAAAACCGCAACAAATGAGCAAATAGTACCTCAAATATAATTAACACATATTATTTAATTCACCTTTTAAACTTCTCCTTCTAGTGACATTAGTCGCTGAAACTCTTCAGCGAACAAACCAACTTCATAGCCATCCATTAACGCATGATGAACGTGTATTGAAACAGGCATGGTTCTTTCCTCACCTTCTCCGGTCATTTTACCAAATGATATTTTAGGGCAACTATCGGCAAATTCAAAATGTCGTGCATGAGAGACAGAAGTAAAATCTAGCCACGGCATACTAGAACAATGTAATACGTTGATACCGCAATCAGGCAATTCTAGTCCCGTTGATTTTTTAACAACTTCAATCACCTTATTGGCAGCATCTCTAAATTCAGTAAACGAATCTTTATATTCAACATAAGAGAAACCAAAGGTGCCATTATCCCTACCAATGGTTGGCGATGCATGCACATGATCATACTCGAATACCTTGCCTTCTTCAATTCGATATTTAAACGCGGTTATGGCATTGGCAGCCTTTAAAGTTCTATGTAAATAAACTAGAAAGAAAGAGTTGCCAGACTGTTTTGCATAATCATAGGCTTTAGAACAATTCACTTTGACGGTTACTCCATGAAAAGGCTCGCTAAACTGTGAAAAAAACTTAAAATGACCAGCCCTGTTCCATTCTTCAATATTTAACTCCCTCTTCATTGTTGTATATTGTTTCAAATTTGAATTTTCGCCATTGACTATGGCAATAAATATACAACCAGCGATTCGTATTATAAAATTGGATTTATAAACTGCCATGCAAAAAATCAAACTACTGATATAACAATTCGTTTGAGTTATAACTCCAAAAAAGGCATTTTTTGATTACCTTAAACCCATTGAAATATGTAGACTCAATTACCATCAAGCGAAATTGTCACAAAAGAAGGAACTACTGGTTTTTATCGTTACAGAGTTTCGGAAAATAAGCCATTTTGCGATGCATTTCATAGAAAAATAGAATTTATCAAAAAAAAACTATTTAGGTGTATGCCCAGTCTCAAAAGTATACACCTAAATATTTAATATTTTTAGCAAACCTATTTTTGGAATACTAACCTAGTAATACAACCACTTTACCATAGAGGAACATGAAAAAATATAAGAATATAATTACCATACTTTTAATTGTTAGTCCTTTATATTGTATTGCTCAAATCTCGGTGAGTCAAGACCGATTAGAGAAGCGAATTAAAGATCTTGCACAATTTGGCATTCAAGAAAATGGCGAAACAGAACGTGTTGCTTTTAGTGATGCCGATGTTGCAGCCCAGCAATGGGTTATTGAGCAATTAAAAGCTATGGATATTGAAACCCATATCGATTTTGCCGGCAATGTTATTGGTATACGAAAAGGGACAAAACCAAATTTGAAACCGATTTCATTTGGCTCACATATAGACCGCGTTCCGCATGGTGGTAATTATGATGGCTGTGTTGGCAGTATGGCTTCAATAGAAGTGCTAAAGGTACTTGATGAAAACAACGTTAAAACAAAACATCCATTAGAAATCATAATCTTCTCTAACGAAGAAGGTGGTGTTGTAGGTAGTAGGGCAATCGCCGGTCATTTGAAAGAAAGTGCTTTTTCGGTTAAAAATTCTACAGGATATACCATTGGCGAAGGTATGATGAGATTAGGTGGAGATACCACCAGACTAGCAGAAGTAGCTCGTAAAAAAGGAGATGTCGCTGCCTTTATAGAACTACATATTGAACAAGGGGGCACTCTTGAAAAAGAAAATTTAGAAATTGGTATTGTAAAAGGTATTGTAGGATTAAAATGGTGGGATGTTGAATTTAACGGATTCGCTAATCATGCCGGCACAACACCTATGAATGCAAGAAAAGATGCACTATTAGCAGCATCAAAATTCATTATAGCAGTCAACGAAGTTGCCACTAGTTTCGACGGATCACAAGTTGCTACGGTAGGTAGAATAAAATCAGAACCAGGCGCACCCAATGTAATTCCCGGTCATGTGGTTACGAGTCTTGAAATTAGAGATTTATCTTCTGAGGTTATTGAAAAAGTATATACCGCTATCGAAAAAAGAGCGGAAGAAATTAGTGCTGAATCCGGAGTTGAAATTTCCTTTAAAAAACTAGACACTACAGCAGACCCAGCTATTATGGACTCATTGATTCAATCTGAAATTGAAAAAAGTGTTCAATCCCTTAGCTTGAGTTACAAATCAATGCCAAGTGGTGCTGGTCATGATGCTCAAGACATGGCACTTATTGCACCAACAGGAATGATATTCGTTCCTAGTAAAAATGGCATTAGTCATTCACCAAAAGAATTTACCTCAGCAGTTGATATGGCAAATGGTGCCAATGTACTTTTGCAAACCATATTGGCATTAGATAAGAAACTGAAATAACGATTATGAAAGACAATGAACCCATAATTATTGAGCAGCTTTTTAATGCTTCCATAGAACAGGTATGGAAAGCATTAACTAATTTAGAACAAATGCGACAATGGTATTTTGATGTGATTCCTGATTTTAAGCCAAAAGTATCTTTTCAAACCAGCTTTTTAATTACTAACGAAGGGCGAAATTTTACGCATAACTGGATAGTTACAGAAGTTATTCCTCAATCAAAAATTAGTTATCAATGGAAGTTTGACGAATACCCTGGCGAGAGCATTTCTACATTTAATCTTTCAAAAGAAGAACATCAAACACTACTTACAGTTACAAGTGAAGTTTTAAAAGAATTTCCAACAGACATCCCCGAATTCAAAAGAGAAAGTGGTGTAGCGGGTTGGGAGTATTTGATACAGGAAAGTCTTTCTGAATTTTTGGAGAAATCCGATAAATTTTAACACACCCCTTCCGCCCTTAAATGAGTACCTTAGTTCAACTAACAAACTCTCTTGAACATGAAAAAAGGAATACTCTTTGGTGCATACTTATTATGCGCCACTTTCGGATTTTCTCAATCCACAGAAGACATCGTTAATGCCATTGAAAAAGAAGGCGTTGAAAATTCTCAATTAGAGCAATTGGCTTACGAATTAATGGACCTCAACGGACCTCGTTTAGTGGGTACACCTGAAATGAAAACAGCACATGATTGGGCAATAAACACCTATAAAAAATGGGGTATTTCTGCCGAAAATCAGCAATGGGGAACCTGGAAGGGTTGGCAAAGAGGCATTACCCATGTAGATATGGTGTCGCCACGAGTAGCATCACTTCACGCTACACAATTAGCATGGAACCCAGGTACAAGTGCTAAAGGTGTTACCGCATCATTAATTACATTACCTAGTTTCAAAGACTCATTATCATTTGTAAAATGGCTTCCTAATGTAAAAGGAAAAATAGTAATGATTAGTATGTTGCAACCTACAGGTAGACCAGATGAAAACTGGGAAGAATACGCAACAAAGGCATCCTTCGAGAAAATGAAAACGGAGCGTGATTCCATAGAAAAAATATGGAGACAGAATATTAACAATACAGGCTACACGAGTAGAAATATCAATTCTGCATTTGAAAGAGCAGGTGCAGTAGGTATTGCACAGTCAAGATGGTCTGAAGGTTTTGGCGCTAACAAAATATTTAGTGCAGGTACCGATAAAATTCCCGCAGTAGATATTTCTTTAGAAGACTACGGAATGTTATACAGAATGGTAGAACATGGCGCTGATACTAAAATTAAAATAGTGGCCGAATCTAAAGATTTAGGCGTAGTACCAACATTTAATACTATAGCAACCATACAAGGTACTGAATTCCCAGATGAATATGTAATTCTTTCTGCCCATTTCGATTCTTGGGATGGTGGAACAGGAGCAACAGATAACGGCACAGGAACCATAACCATGTTAGAAGCTGCACGAATTCTTAAAAAGGTGTATCCGAATCCGAAGCGAACTATTTTAATCGGACTTTGGGGAAGTGAAGAGCAAGGCTTAAATGGTTCTAGTTCTTTTGTAGCAGATCACCCAGAAATTGTAGCTGGTGTACAAGCTGTTTTTAATCAAGATAATGGCACTGGTCGTGTTATTCGTTTATCAGGACAAGGTTTTCTACATGCCTATGATTATTTAGGGCGTTGGTTAGAAGCCGTACCAGAAACGTATAAAAATGAGATTGAAACTACCTTCCCCGGTTCACCTAGTCGTGGTGGATCTGATTATGCTTCTTTTGTAGCTGCTGGTGCACCTGCGTTTTCTTTAAGCTCTCTTAGTTGGGATTATTGGAACTACACATGGCATACCAATTTAGATACGTATGACAAAATAGTATTCGATGATGTTCGTAACAACGCCATACTAACTGCCATACTAACTTATATGGCTTGTGAAGATCCAGAGAAAACATCGCGCGAAAAAGCCGTGCTAGGTATTAACCCAAGATCTGGTAAAAAAGGAGAATGGCCAACACCAAGAACACCACAACGCAAAGGTGGTCAAGACGAATAACAAATTACAATTGATTTTCAAGCTCAAGGCTATCCGCTGCCTGTAGTGCTTTCTTTATGGCAGTACTCCACAGTGCATAGCCTTGCTTGTTTAAATGCAATCCGTCAGAAAGGTATAATTCTGGTATCGGTCTATTATCGGTAGTAATCATTTGCGCGAATACATTGATGTATTGTGCATTTAATTCGGTAATAAAATACTTGGACAACATTAAATTAGTTTCCATAATTAGCGGAATCAAAGCTTCGCGCTCTACACTTGGTTTTAAGCTGATCAATGCCAATTCTGCATCCGGATATTTGTTAGTAATCAAGCCCACCAACTCCATACAACCAGAAAGTACTTCTTGCGGAGTTTTACCACTATTCAAATCATTCTCTCCAGCGTACAACACAATTTTAGAAGGATTAGCTTCCGTAAAAATCTCATCGAAATAATGAATACACCAAGCAAATGTAGATCCGCCAAAACCAAGGTTCACTACATTAAACGGACTCAAATCACGCTTCATATTCACCCATAATCGTACAGACGAGCTTCCATAAAACGCAATTAAATTCTCTTGTGTTGGCAGTTTGGCTATTCGTCTTTTCAAACGCTTGATCTCATTACACCAAATAGCAGGCGGCTCTTCTAAATTATCTGCCCCGGAAGACGATACGTTTAATTCTTCTGCCCTTTCAATTGCCTCTTGTACATAGCCTGCATACTCTTTTTGGTACTCTTCCATAAACGCATATAAATCTTTATTGCTTTTAGAAGGCACTTTTTCACTCAGTAAAAAAGGTTCTTTGATGGCACAGTAGTATAAAGATTTGCCAATTCTATGATCAAAATTTACCATGACTACTGGTATTATATACGGTTCTGGCTCGGTATGTAATGCCAATTTAAAAGCGCCCATTTTAAAAGGACCTGGAGATTCGTCTGTTCTATACGAAGTCCCTTCCGGACTAATAATTAAATTATAACCTTGTTTAAGATGTTTTGACGCTTCGTTATAGAAGATGCTTCTCGCCTCTTCTTTTCTATTGCTAGAAGTTTCATCAGATTCTTTGGTATACACATTTATATAGCCAAGGTTATCATAGTAATTTTGATGACCATATTCTTGCCCCTGCCCTATTCTAACTGTTCTTATACCGGGTTCTTCATACTTTTTATGCAAGACCATGGCACTTAGAAAATGTGAATCTAGCGTAATCTGAAAATTATTATTTAAGGTATAATGTGGGTCATTGATTAAGTGGTTATAGATAAAAATATTACCAGTATCTTCAGGTAAATTCTCCCAGCCTTCAATAATATAGGGCACATTTTTAAACACCTTCATAGTCAGCTCTGCACAGACCTTTCTGTTTTGCTTGGCATCTTCACTGTAATTTTCTGCAACATTCTCATAAATCTGCTGTAATCCGCTTATAAACCCATGCTCCTTTTGATCTTCTCCTAATAACTCTAAACTCAATGATGCAATATGGCGTTCTAAAGCTGTCCCCTTTTTTACCAAACTAGTTAATGCATCATAAGCGAACTGCTTTGTGGTATTGCTTTTTAAAAGATGTGGCACTTGATGTAATGGCGATGACAACAACAACCGCGATTTATTATTCTTGATTAATTGGTAGACTGCCTGTAAATTGTGCTTACCTAATAAACCTACATAACGCACAAAAGCAGCATTTAACTGGTTGCCCATGAGCCAAAGTAAGCGTTGAAAGAATTGACCTTCAAATGCATCATCTTCTTGAAACAATTTCATTAAATCTCCTTCAGGTATGAAATAAGCAGAGGTCTTTGTATTGGTTATGGCCGAGCAAATATCTTTTTCCTTAAGCAAACAAGACCATCCGAAGACAAATCCTGAATTCTTAATAGAACGTTGTTTAATCTCAATCGTATTCTCTATTCGCTTAACGGTTACTTCTCCATGTATCAGAATAAATAATCCGTTACTTGAACCGTCTTGCACATACAAAACTTCATCTGGCTCATACTCCCGTCGTTCTGCCAAAGCAGCCAATGCCATTAGGTTTTTTTCTTCAAAAAAATCTAAGAAAGGAGAACGTCGCATTAATGAAACAATCTCTTCTTGTTCGGCAACGGGCGATATAAAAAACTGTCGATCTTCAACGAATGGCTGAAACCGTACGGGACTCAATAATTCTGTTTGTTTGGTTAATGCCGTATGCAAAACACGATATAATTTTGCTCCAATATTTTTGAGTAAGATATTCTGATGCCCTTTTTTCAAATACGCATCTAGCTCATGAAATGGAATCTCAAAAAAAGATGCTTTTGGTGAGGCTACGGTTGCTTTATAAGTAAATCTTTTGGGGGTATTGAATCCGTTTAAACCAATCGTAGAAAAAGGCTCTGAGTTTTGGCAAACGAGAATATCGCTTTCAGGATTATCGAGTGAAATATAATAGTTGACACTACCTTCTAACAACCATCTAAAGGTTCTAACTTTTTTATGAATATAACTGATAGCATACCCTTTTTGGTATGTTTTCAATGCTCCGTTCGGAAAGTAATCTTTTAATTTTTCAACAGTTATTTCTTGCTTTAAATCTCTAGTTTGGTGTGTCATACTCCTTCTAACTTAACCAGATAAAAGCGAAAAAAAAAGCGGCACCAACATTAAAACCAATTTGACATTTTAGCAAATTGATATTAGTTAATACGATAATAATTAAGCCCTTAAACTTAGAATAAGCAAATTCATTTTATAGACTACCGATTTACAAAGGCTTTTATTATCTTCCCTATTCAACAACAAATCAGACCACACCATGAAAACTATTAGACTTCTGCTCGTGCTTATTATTTTGGCACCTTTAGCTTTGCAAGCTCAGCGCAGAAAAAATAAAAATACCGAACCAACTATTCAATTAGAAGACTCACTTTTCACCGGATTAAAATGGAGAAATATTGGTCCGTTCAGGGGAGGAAGAAGCGTAGCATCGACCGGAGTTCTAAGTCAACCAATGGTATACTACATGGGTACTGTAGGCGGAGGAATTTGGAAAACTACCGATGACGGAATCACTTGGGAAAATATTTCTGACGGATTTTTAAAAACAGCTACTGTTGGAGCGATCTCCGTATCTGAAAGCAACCCGAATATTGTAATTGCCGGTATGGGCGAACATGCTGCCCGTGGTGTAATGACCTCAATGGGCGACGGCGTATACAAATCTACCGATGCTGGAAAAACCTGGAAGCATATGGGACTTGATGAAACCAGGCATATTTCTGATATTATCATAGATCCAACCAATCCGGATATCGTTTTCGTATCGGCACAAGGAGCGCAATACGGACCTTCATCGCAACGCGGTATTTATAAATCTACCGATGGTGGCGATACTTGGAAAAATGTTCTGTTTGTAGATAACATTACCGGAGCATCTGCCTTATCGATGGATATGACCAACCCGACCATTTTATATGCAGCAATGTGGCAACACAGACGTTTTCCATGGACGATGGAATCTGGAGGCAAAAATTCAGGAATTTACAAATCGACAGATAGTGGTGAAACTTGGGAACAATTAAAAGAAGGACTACCTAAAGAAATGGGTAAAGCAGGTATTTCTGTTTCTCGTGCCAACCCAGAACGTGTATTTGCCGTAATTGAAGCAGAAGGAGAAAAAGGGGGCGTATACCGTTCTGACGATGCTGGTAAAAAATGGACATTAATCAATAAAGACCGTATCAACATTACACGTTCTTGGTACTACATGGAGATTTTTGCAGATACTCAAAATGAAGACATTGTGTATGTTTTAAATGCACCTGTAACAAAATCAATAGATGGCGGTAAATCATTTTCTACGCTATCTACTCCGCACGGCGATAATCACGATTTATGGATAGATCCATTGAACAATCAACGCATGATAAATTCAAACGATGGTGGATCAAATGTTTCTAATAACGGCGGAAAAAGCTGGAGCACGCAAGAAAATCAAAATACAGCTCAATTCTATCGAGTAATTACCGATAATCTAGTGCCATATAATGTATATGGTGGTCAGCAAGATAATTCTACCGTTGCTATTGCTTCGCGAACAAATGATGGTGGGATCGATTGGAAAGATTGGTATGCTGTTGCCGGTGGCGAAAGTGCCTTTTTAGCATTCGACCCAGATAATCCGGAATTGATATATGGCGGAACTTACCAGGGTAATATTGATAAATGGGATGCAAATACTAAAGAATCCAAGCCTATTAAGGAATATCCGGAACTAGGATTAAGCATCTCTCCAGAAAATGCAAAATACCGTTACAACTGGAATGCTCCAATAATTACCTCTCCACACAACAGAAAAACCATTTACCATGGTGGTAACGTTGTTTTTAGATCTACAGATGAAGGTCAAAGCTGGACAGTTATTAGTCCCGATTTAACCAAAGACGAAAAGGACAAACATGGTCTTGGTGGCGGTCCGTTTACCAATGAAGCTGCCGGTGGCGAGATATACAATACACTAACCTACTTAACTGAATCTCCGCATGAAGAAGGTATTATTTGGTCTGGTAGCGACGATGGTTTGGTGCATATAACCAAAGATGGCGGAGCCAATTGGGCAAATGTTACTCCCGCTGGTGCCAAAGAAGGTATTATCAATAGTATTGAAGTCTCTCCACATGATCCAGCAACAGCTTACATAGTGTTAATGCGTTATAAGTCGATGGATTTTACCAACTACATCTACAAAACAACGGATTACGGAAACACATGGACAAAAATCACTAATGGCATCACAGGCGACAATACATTTACGAGAGTAGTCCGCGCAGATAAAAAGGTAAAAGGATTGTTATACGCAGGTACAGAAACTGGCCTATACATTTCTTTAGATGATGGTTTACACTGGCAGCCATTGCAATTGAACTTGCCCTTGACACCGATTAATGACCTTGTTATTCAAGACAATGATTTGGTAGCGGCAACCGCAGGTCGTGCCTTCTGGATTTTAGATGATTTAGCAGCTTTACAAAATGCTAAGACACCGAAAAAAAGCTTAAACATTTTTAAACCAAAAGACACCTATTTGTTTATTGGTGGATACAACGAAAAACCAGTTTCTGGATTAGGAAGCAATCCTAAAAGTGGAGTAACTTTCGATTATTATTTGAGCGAAGCACAAGACAGTACAGAGTTGAAATTAGAAGTTTTAAAGGATAGAAAAGTAATTAGGTCTGTTACCAACCAAAAAGATAAGAAGTTTAAATCGTGGCCAGGCGGACCATCAAAACCAGCACTTTTAGCTTCAAAAAAAGGGTATAATCGTTTTACATGGGATTTTAAAAGAGAGCCTCTACCTGCAGTGGATAAGGTTTTTGTTCTTGGCGGATTAAACGGGTCTACTGTTGGTCCGGGAGATTATGTATTAAGGCTGACTTTAGGCGACCAAATTGCAGAAACCACGGCAACAATTTTACCACACCCAAAGGTGAAAGCAAGCATGGCAGATTATGCCGAACAGCAAACCATGATGACAACCATAGAAACGACCGTTGTAGAAATACATAACGCAGTAAACGATATGCAATCGGCTAAATCGCAATTAAAACAGTATGGTAAATTACTTGCAGATAATGAAAAAACAGAAGCGCTATTAACACAAGGCGATTCTCTCACCAAACGTATTACTGCATGGGAAGAAAACCTGATTCAGCCTAACCAAAAAACCTTTCAAGATGTTATCAATTTTGAAAATAAACTGAATTCGCAATTATTGAATTTGAGAGGCTATATAGATGCTGCAGAACCAAAAGTTACTGCTGGCGCGAAGGAGCGATTAAAAGATCTATTAGCAATGTGGAATACCTTTAAAATAGAGCATAACGCGATTATCAATACCGAAATGAAAGCGTATAACACTATATTTCAGAGCTTAGAAATACCAGCAATCATTTTACCAAAGGCACAAAACTAAAATAGAGTTGGAAAAATTAATACTAGATCAAACTTTCAAAGGTCAAAACTATACAACCACCAGACTACCCAGAGCGGAGTATGAGAATTGTATTTTTGAAGGATGCGATTTTTCGAAAGGATATCTTGACAACCAAACCTTTTTAGAGTGCGAGTTTATAGATTGTAATTTGAGCAATGCGAATATTGTAAATACGACTTTTAAAGAAGTGAAATTTTCGCATTGCAAGCTTATGGGCTTAGCGTTCCAAACCTGTAATAGTTTCTTGATGGATTTTTCCTTTTTTGATTGCAATTTGAACTTTTCCATTTTTACAGATTTGAAATTAATCGGTCAACTTTTTAACGCTTGTAAAATTGAAGAAGCAGATTTTAGTGATTGTGATTTAAGTAGCGCCAAGTTTATAAACTGTAATTTACAACGCACCATCTTTTCAAGAACAAACTTGCAAAAGGCAGATTTCAGCACTGCAACCAACTTCAATATAGACCCAGAAAATAACACAATTAAAAGCGCTATCTTCTCTAGAGATACGTTGGAAGGATTATTACATAAATACAATTTGAAAATTTTAAACTAATATTTAAAAACTATGTACGAATATCAATATGTAAAATTAGCCTTAGGAGGAGTATTTACCTCTAAACCAAAATCAAACTATAAAGAAATTATAGCAGCTAAAGCCAAAGAAGGATGGCGATTTGTTCAAATTTTTGCACCTGCAACCTCAGGCTATGGCTCAGCATCTTATTTTGAATTGATTTTTGAGAAGAAAGTAGAATAAAAATGAACAAAGAAATAAAAGCAAAAATTATACAAGTTTGTGATGCTAAGATTACTGCAAAGGGAGAAAACGTTGGGCTATCTTTCTATGCATTTTTCAAGAACAAAAACGACAATCCTGAGCTTTTAATGGAAGTAGCGCAATGGTGGATTTTAGAACATAAGCTAGACCATTTTGAAAAAGCCGTAAAAATTAAAGAAATGATAAAATCTTTATAAACGTTATCCAATGAAAAACATCATTTTAATTCTATTTATAATTGGAGCATTGAATAGCTGTGACAATAAAAAAATAAGTCACAAAGAGGCTGTTTCTACATATTACAAAGCTCTTGATTCTGGCGAATTCAACAAAATCAAAGAAGTGATTCATGATAGTATTACCCTAATTTCCGGTGATTTTGTTATGCCATTTGACAAGAATACATTCTATGAATTCTATACATGGGATTCCATATTTAAACCATCATATGAAGTAATTGAATTGGTTGAAGAGAACGATGACGTCATTGCAACTATCTCTCAAAAGAATATCCGTAATGCCTTTTTAAAAAACAATCCGCTAAAGTTGAATGTCAAAATATCGTTTGTATCAGGTAAAATCACAAAAATTGAAGAATTAGATTATATAGATGTGAATTGGGATACATGGTCTCAACGTAGAGATTCCTTAGTTAGTTTGGTAATAGTAAAACACCCAAAATTAGATGGTTTCGTAAACGACATGACTATGAAAGGAGCTGTTAATTATTTAAAAGCGATGGAGTTGTATAAAACACAAGAGGATAGAGAGTTAATCAAACAATGAGAAAACTTATAAATTTATTTCTATTTATAGTCTTATCTATTCTTCTATCCGGCTTTTACGGCGTTATACATAATCAAATTACATATAGCATATCTTCTGAATATTTCAGGCTATTTCTGTTTGTTCAGCATCAACTACCTGAATACTTTACACAGCCAGCAAGATTAGGTGTCAGCATTATAGGTTGGTCCTCTACTTGGTGGATGGGTCTAATCAATGGAATTACCCTAGGTACACTTTGGATATGGAATGATTCTCTCACAACTAAAGATAGATTTAAAGCATTAGGAACAGTTTGCATCACTGCTTTTACATTTAGCATAATAACATATTTTATAGCTTATATTCAATGGCAACCAAAAAGAAATTATGAAGTCTTTAGTTTTCCTAGTTATGGAGAAATTATAGATGATTCACTTCAAGCAATGACAAACCCTTATGCATTTTTAAGAGCTGAAACCATTCATAATTCCAGCTACCTTGGAGGTATAATTGGCTTATTAATTGGTGTCTTTCAACTTTGGAAAAAGAAAATAACTAACTCTTAATAATAGACCTCACGTATGATATACCTTAATTTAAAAGATGCACATCAATACGGTAAACACAACTTACTTTTTTCTTACTTCTTTTGTTTAATAATTCGTATTAACACTTATTATATTTAATTATCTTTCGCAGATAATTTAAACTTAAATATCAAAACAACATTAATTAACTAATTGTTAATCAAAACATTAACCATGAAAAAAATCACTTTATTACTGGCCATATTTACTATCGGCTTTACGTACGCACAATCACCATTAGAAGAAGGAGCATTGCAAGCAAATGCAGGATTTGGCTTTTCAGGATGGGGAACTCCCATTTACGCAGGATTAGAATATGGCGTAGCACCAAATATCTCTGTTGGAGGAGAATTATCTTATCAAACATACAAATACGGTAGCGGTTTTGGTAGCGATTACAAAAGTTCAATATTTGGTATTACAGGTAATGGTAATTACCATTTTAATGAGGTTTTTGAGATTCCAAGTCAGTGGGATTTATATGCAGGAGCAAATTTAACTTACTACAGCTGGTCTACTAAAATCAATGGAAGTACGGTTACTGATGTTGACGTTGATAATTTCGGTATTGGTCTACAAGTTGGTGGTCGCTATTTCTTCGATGATAACTTTGCAATAAACCTTCAAGTTGGCGGAGGAAACGTTGTAAGTGGAGGTAGAATCGGTATCACTTATAAATTATAAAAACAATTATTATATCAACAAGGGATGATTTATCGGTTTGTAAATCATCCCTTGTTTTATTTAAATACAATTGATGTCCTTTTTTGTATTCAATTAAACAATATAAAATCATTAACAATATCTTCCAGCATTTTTCTTAATAATACTATATAAGAACACTTTATAAATTTACTATCACTTTTATAGCTTAGGAGCTTATTTTTACCATATGGAAGACAAGTTTCAATTATTAAAACAACATTTTGAAGAAATCGTTCCTTTAACTGATGAGGAGTGGAACTTTGTACAATCGCACTTTGAAGTTAAAAGGCTTAAAAAACACCAGTTTTTAATACAAGTTGGGCAACCTGTAGACTTTGAATATTGGATTATTAAAGGCTTGGTAAAAGCGTATTCCATAGACGAAAAGGGCAAAGAACATATTCTTCAATTTGCAATGGAAGACTATTGGGTGAGCGACCATTATGCTTTTCAACATCAAGAACCAGGGACTATTTTTGTGGATTGTCTTGAAGATTCCGAATTTTTCTGTTTATCTCTAGAGAACAGGGAAAAAATTTGCTTTGAAGTCCCTGCCGTTGCCAACTTCTTCAGAATTAAATCCAACTACGGTTACATCAATCTGCAACAAAGAATCTTGTCATTACTTACGATGACCGCAGAAAATAGGTATGATTATTTAATAAATAAGCTTCCGAAATTAATACAACGCGTTCCTAAAAAATTAATCGCCTCCTATTTAGGCGTATCCAGAGAGACTTTAAGTCGTTTTAACAGCTAAAAGTGACTTAAATCACTTTTCAAGATTGATATACATCACAAAAAATCCGTGATGTATGTCCTCGCACACTTCTTGGTTTTCATAGAATTTTGTATCGAACAATTAAATACAATGTACTATGAAAACTACAACAATACAGGGCTCCCAAACGGTAGCTAAAAGGAAGAGTCTACCAGCAGCATTATGGGCATTGACCATAAGTGCATTTGCTATAGGAACAACGGAATTTGTAATTGTAGGTCTACTATCTACCGTTGCAAATGATTTAGGCACATCATTAACATCAGCAGGACTATTAGTAAGTCTGTACGCCATTGGTGTTGCTATTGGCGCACCCATTTTAACTGCCTTAACAGGTAAAATTCCTAGAAAACAGTTATTAATGGGCATTATGTTACTATTTATAATTGGTAACGGTTTAGCAGCTATTTCACCAAGTTTTGAGTTGTTGCTATTATCTAGAGTCGTAACAGGTTTTGCACATGGGGTATTTTTCTCTATCGGGTCTACCATTGCAGCTAGTTTAGTTCCAAAAGATAAAAGAGCAACTGCCATTTCCATAATGTTTGCAGGTCTTACTGTAGCTATTGTAACTGGTGTCCCTTTAGGAACTTATATTGGTCAAAATTTTGGATGGAGAGCAACCTTTATTGGTGTTGCCCTTTTAGGATTAGTAGGTGCAATAGCTAGTTTAGCTTTGGTGCCTAAAAACATCAAACAATCAGCTCCATTACGTCTCATAGACCAATTAAAAGTGATTAAGAATCCTTCTATTTTATTGGTGTTAGCCATTACTGCATTTGGTTATGGTGGTACGTTTGTCACTTTTACCTACTTAACTCCTTTGTTGGAAGAAGTAACTGGTTTCTCTTCGGATATGACCAGTGTATTCCTTTTAATTTATGGTATTGCCATCGCGATTGGAAATATCATAGGTGGTAAAGTCTCTAACAATAAACCAGGAAAAGCCTTATTGGTAATGTTTGCTTTACAAGCCATAGTGTTGTTTGTGTTATACTTCACCGCTTCTAGTCAGATTTTTGCCATCATAACCTTGTTTTTTATGGGAATACTAGCATTTTCAAACGTGCCCGCATTGCAATTATACGTAGTAAAAATGGCTGAAAAATACTTGCCAGGAACAGAAGACGTAGCATCTGCATTAAACATCGCAGCTTTTAACGTCGGTATTGCAATTGGGGCTTACATAGGCGGAATGGTTGTAGAATCTGATTTGGGAATAGAAGCCACACCTTGGGTAGGTGGTATTCTAGTAGTCTTAGGGTTCTTGTTGACTTTGGTTTTATTCAGAAAGGAAAAAATATAATAGGTAGATACATAATCAAAGACTTTTCTTAATGCTAAATAATTCATCAGGTGTCTTAACGGATACCTGATGAATTTAATAAAAAACACACTATGAATCCATTTGATAAACTATACAAACCAGGTAAAATGACACTTGGTATAGAGTTTCCTTTAGATAATGATTGGTCAACCGATGGAAATCGTAAACGTTTGGAAGACAACAGACCTTTTGGAGTTCCAGATATCTCCAATCATTTAGCCTTAGCACAACAAATTGACGAAGGAGGATTCGCCGCGTTATGGATGCGAGATGTTCCTGTGTACGACCCTAACTTTGGTGATGGTGCGCAATTGTTCGATACGCTTCCATATTTGGGTTATTTAGCTGCCGCTACTAAAAACATTTTGTTGGGTACAGCTGCCATAGTATTGCCATTACAACAACCTATAAAATTAGCGAAAGCTGCTGCTACCATAGAAAATTTAAGTGACAGCAGACTATTGCTAGGCTTAGGTTTGGGAGACAGGCCTATAGAGTTCCCAATGTATAATATCGATTATAAAAAAAGACCAGAAATCTTTAGAAAAAATCTTGATATTATTAAAGAAGCTTGGAAAACAAATAGTGATCTAAAATCTAAATACGATTTTTTAACCAGTGGCATTGAAGTCTATCCTAAACCAAAAAAAGACATTCCGCTTGTAATAGCTGGTCATTCCGGACAAAGTATTAATTGGATTGCCAAAAACGCGCAAGCTTGGTTTAATTACCCAAGACCTGTTGCCGAAACTTTAGAAAATAGAAAATACTGGTGTAACGCCTTGTATGATGAAGACCAAGCAGCCAAACCTTATATTTCGGCTATACATTTAAACCTGTCTAAAAACGACAATGCTACTTTTGAACCACAACGTTTTGGTGGTACAGTAGGTATCAACCATCTTACCGAATATTTAAAGTCCTATGAAAACGTTGGTGTCAATCATATGGCAATAAACCTTAGAAAATCTGAAACTCCGGTTAGTGAAGCTATTGCTAAAATTGAGGAAGTAGTTTTGCCGCAATTCTTAAATAATTATATTGTTAATGAATTATAATTTTCGATAGAAGGTAAACAACAAGGCTATTTGAAAAAAATAAAATAAACACTTCATGAACAAAGTACACCACACCGCCATAATCTGCTCTAATTATGAGGTTTCTAAACAATTTTATACTGAGGTTTTAAACTTAGAGATTATTCGAGAGGTTTATCGAGAAGAGCGACAATCTTACAAATTAGATTTGGCATTAAAAGGTGACTATATAATTGAATTGTTCTCTTTCCCTTATCCGCCTAAAAGACCGTCCAGACCAGAGTCTTGCGGATTGAGACATATTGCATTTGAAGTAGACGATTTAGAAAAGATAATTGCCCATTGTAAAAAACACGATGTAATTGCAGAACCTATTCGTATCGATGAATTTACAAACAAGCGCTTTACTTTCATTGCCGATCCAGATGACTTACCAATAGAGTTTTATGAAAAGTAAGCAAAGCCGTTTGTAAACGTTTAATTTGTATCTTGTTAAAAATACTAGAACATGAAATTTTTACTGCTTTTCTTACTTTCCTCAACGTGTTTACTACAGGCACAAAATACCGTTTCTTTTGAAGAAGGAATGATGAGTCCCGCCGCAACATTAAACAATATAGAATGGCTTGCAGGACATTGGAAAGGAGAAGCCTTTGGCGGAATTGCGGAGGAAATATGGAGTCCGCCTGCAGATGGTTCAATGATGTTCTCTTTTCGATTACTCGATAAAGGTGAAGTAAGTTTTTATGAATTCGGACATTTGATTGAAATCGATGGCACGCTAATGCTACAACTCAAACATTTCGATGCTAATTTAAGTGGTTGGGAAGAACGAGATGAAAATATAGAATTTAGATTAGTTAAAATAGAAGAGAACAAATTTTACTTTGATGACTTAACTATTGAGCGTATCTCTGACAAAGAAATAAACATGTATGTTGAGGTTGGTGAAGAAGACGGAACATCGAACGAAGTCACCTTTAATTACCACAGGCAATAGATGAAGAAGGAATGTTTAGAATGCGGAAAAGAGGTTATGGGCAGAGTCGACAAAAAGTTCTGCAATGATTACTGTCGCAATACCTATAACAATAAAGTCAATCCAGACAGCAAAAATCTTATTCGAAATATCAATAATAAGCTTCGCAAAAACTACCGTATTCTTGATAGCTACAAATTAAAAGACGGCAAAACGAAAACCACCCGTATGCGTTTAATAGACAAAGGTTTCGATTTCGACTTTATCACCAATCTATACACCACAAAAAAAGGGACTACCTATTACTTTCTATATGATTTAGGGTATTTACCTCTAGACAATGATTTCTATATGATTGTAAAGAGAGAATAGTTGGCTGTTGGCTGTTGGCTGTTGGCTGTTGGCTGTTGGCTGTTGGCTGTTGGCTGTTGGCTGTTGGCTGTTGGCTGTGAATATTATATAAAATAAGTCTCCTAAAAGGAGACTTATTTTATGAGTTAACTTCTTACTTAATACTTCTTACTTTGTACTTAATAAAAATCTATTTCCAATTATGACCACTTAATTTAAGTGCGGCCACAACGATATCTTTTCTACTTATTTGCCCTACCAATATTCCGTTTTTCATTACTGGAAGTCTTCTTCTATTATGTTGTGCAAAAATACCTGCTGCATCAAAAATTGAAATATCATGAGGTATTGTTTCTACTGACTTTGTCATAAAATTCTCTACACTCTTATCTAATATAGGCTGATTGAAGTACCGACTTTCAGAAATTTGCTTCATACAATCGGCTTCAGAAATGATACCGACCAGAAATCCGTTATTATCTAAAACCGGTCCACCAGATATATGATGTTTGGCAAATTTCTCCATTACGGCTAAAATTGAATCATCTGGCGAAAAAGTGATTAACTTAGTGGTCATATAATCAGCGACCAGTATTGGGGCTTCAAATTCCTTTTTAAATACTTTTCGAACACCTTGAAAGCTTTTGATTCCCATGATAGTTTATTTAGAGGTTGATTACTAAAGATAACAAATAAAACGAATTTTACTAATATTTTTCGATGTATACCTATTTATACTCAGTATTTTAGGACTTTTTAAAAGAATATCATAATCATGAGAAAAACACCAACCGTATTAACTTTACTTCTTATTATTCTTGCCACATATTGGAGTTTTAGAGTGTTACTACCACAATATAATGAGGGCGAAACGGTCGCAGAAACTGAGTTTTCTACAGATAGAGCCTTGCAACATGTAAAAGAAATATCGAAAGAACCGCATGGCGTTGGGTTTCCTGCACACACTACCGTTCGCAATTATATTACCGAAGAACTTCAAAAATTAGGTTTAGAAACTTCTTTACAAGAAGGCTACACCGCTGGCGATTGGGGTAATTTGAGTAAAGCCGAAAATGTCTTGGCACGTATTAAAGGTAGCGAATCGGGCAAGGCGTTATTATTATTAAGTCATTATGATAGTAATCCGCATTCTTCATTAGGTGCTAGTGATGCAGGTAGTGGTGTCGCTACAATTCTAGAGGGCGTAAGAGCTTTTTTGAAAACCAATGTCACACCTAAAAATGATATTATCATTCTTATATCTGATGCTGAAGAGTTAGGTTTAAATGGTGCCGATGTATTTGTTGATAAACATGAGTGGCTAAAAGATGTTGGCTTAGTCTTAAACTTTGAAGCCCGTGGCAGCGGCGGACCAAGTTATATGTTGATGGAGACCAATAGAGGGAACAGCAAATTAATTTCTGAATTTATAGCTGCAAATCCTGAGTATCCTGTAGCGAATTCACTTGCCTATAGTATTTACAAAATGCTGCCTAATGATACCGATCTAACCGTATTTAGAGAAGATGGTGATGTAGAAGGCTTCAACTTCGCATTTATAGATGACCATTACGATTACCATACGCAAATAGATAATTATGAAAGATTAGACCGAAATACATTGGCGCACCAAGGCAGCTATTTAATGCCATTATTAAGCTATTTCAGTAATGCGGATATCACCAACTTAAAAAGCCTTGACGACAACGTATATTTTAACATACCCTTCTTTAAAATGGTTTCTTATCCGTTTACTTGGATTATGCCAATGCTGGGTATTGCCATTCTCTTTTTCATCATCCTATTAATCTCAGGATTCAGAAAAAAAGTGCTTAATGGAAAAGATATTTTAAAAGGATTTATTCCCGTAATCTTCACCTTGGTTATTAACGGAGTGGTAGGGTTCTTCAGTTGGCAATTTTTAAAATGGCTTTACCCAGGTTATAGTGATATACTACACGGTTTCACCTATAATGGTCACGCCTATATATTTGCATTCACCCTATTTTCATTAGGTACTTGTTTTTATGCCTACTATAAATTTAAAGTGATTAAAACAGCGAATTTATTGGTCGCTCCTTTTATAATTTGGATTATTATTTGCGGGTTAGTAGCCGTGTACTTACAAGGTGCTGCATTTTTTATTATACCAGTATATAGTTTTTTGGTTGCCTTTTATGTGCATATCAACCAAAAGAATCCGAATGCATTTTTGCTTGTATTTCTTGGTATTCCCGCCTTATTCATATTCGCACCTTTCGTAAAAATGTTTCCGGTTGGTTTAGGTCTTAAAATGTTGGTAGCTACTACCCTATTGACGACATTAATCTTCTTTTTATTACTACCGTTGATTACCAAATACAGAAAAAAAGGTGCTTTGGCATTTCTAAGTTTCTTATTATTTGCCGGCTTTATGGCATCTGCACATATGGATTCTGGTTTTACAAACGACAGACCAAAACCTACTAGTTTGTTATATCTTTTAGATACCGATGAGAATAAAGCAAAGTGGGCAACTTACGAGCATCGACCGTCTGACTGGACTTCACAATACATCACCAAAAAAGTAGCGGACACGCTTCTTTCTAAAAAGACCATTAGCAGCAAATACGGTTCTAATTTTACGTTTACAAATGAAGCTCCGTTGAAGAATGTACCAAAACCAACTATTGAGGTGCAACAAGATACTATTGTAAATAACATTCGCACAGTTCGTTTATGCATTACTCCGAATCGACCTATAAACCGTTTAGAGGTTTTCACCAATGCTGTTGATATTCAAAAGGCTGATGTAAACGGTATTGAGTTGTCTGAACATTTTCTTAAAAACAGAAATAGCGGCAGGTTGATTACCCATTACATAAGCGATAAAAATTATACGGATATTACCCTAGAAATTCCGCAAGATCAAGATTTGGAACTTACAGTTTATGAAGCTTCTAATGATCTACTTGAAAATGGGTTATTCTCGATACCAAAGCGAAAAGAAAATCAAATACCCATGCCATTTGTATTAAACGATGCAATATTAACCATACAAAAAGTAAAGTTTGACTAAAAAAATAGGTGTAATTGGTTGTGGATGGCTGGGCTTACCATTAGCAGAAAGTTTAATAGCTAGCGGTTATACCGTTAACGGAACTTCAACTTCTGATGAGAAAATATCGCTATTAAAAAAGAAAGGCATCATTCCGTTCAAAATAGCTTTATCTGAAAATAAAATTAATGGTGATATCGATGAATTTCTTAATTCGGTTTCGGTGCTTGTCATAAATATTCCGCCGAAACTAAGAGGAAAAGGACCGAAAGAAAGTTACATCGCAAAGATTACATTACTGCACGATGCTATTAAAAAGTCGGCAGTAAAAAACATCATTTTTGCAAGTAGCACTGCTGTTTATGGTGATGCAGAAGGTACCGTAACCGAAAAAACGGCACCTCAACCCACCACTGAATCTGGCATACAATTAGTACAATGCGAAGACCTTTTGAAAAACGATAAAGAATTAAATACAACGATTATTCGATTTGGCGGATTAATTGGACCCAACAGGCACCCAGTAACGATGTTATCGGGTAGAGAAAACCTTAGTGGTGGAGACGCACCAGTCAACTTAATTCATTTAGATGATTGCATTGGCATTATAAAACGGATTATTGAAAGCGACCATTATAATGATGTGTTGAATGCAGTGTATCCTGAGCATCCAACGAAAAAAGAATATTATACATTACAAGCAGCTAAAAGAGGCATACCAGCTCCACAATACGCTGCAACAGGGCAAAATCAAAAATTAATTTCAATTTGTAGTATTTTTCTTATTAATAACTATAACTTTCTTACATCCATAAACTAACCCTTCACAACACTTAGCTTCCCTTTCACAACAAATACCCAAAAACAGCGTTAATATATTGTTGGTTTTCAACTACTTATCGACGTATGACATACCTTTGTTTAACAATATAAAGCCATAATATTATGAAGAAAGATAAATTACGGGAGAGGGTTTTAGTTGAATTAGAGAAGCTCATCTCCCTAAGTTGTAAGAACCCAAACGGTTCTAAAAAGTACGAAGAACTACATATTGCATTATTGAAAAAATACTATAATGCAACAAATGTAACTATAGACTATCATCGCCATAGAATTAAAATGGAGGTTATAGAAGACGATAGCCTGTATGACCCTAAAACGGTAAATACTTATTTACCAACATTTTACACAAACCTATTATTTAATAACTTGTGTAAGTTTCTAATTTCATGTGTTGAAAAAGACAATAAAAGTATTGGCTTTTACACACAGCTTTTAAATTCTTTTAAAAAATCTAATAACAGGTTAGAAATAGCTTAAGAAGTTAAAAGCTATTGAAGTTAAAAAAGGCGCCTTGTAGGGCGCCTTTTTCATTTCTAACATTTAAACCTTTCCTTAACAGCATCATACAGATTATTTTAATAGTTTAGCGCACTTTAAAAAGAACAAGAAAGATGAAAAAATCAGTTTTAATAGTTGTAGCTGCCGTATTATTATCAGGTAGTTATGGATATTCACAAACCAAATCAGAATTACTAAAGCATTACGAAGCATTTTATGATCAAATGCGTTTACAAGGCGATGTTGATGGTGTAATCAATGCATTGACACACTTAAATATTTTATCTCCATCTGAACAACGTAATGACACCCTTGCATATATCTATGCAAATGACAATCAACATTTACAGGCATTGAACATTATCGGAATCGAGAAATTAGATTCTGATTCTAATTTAGCTATTCAAGTAAAAGCGGTTTCTTTAAAAGCTATGAACCAGCCAAAAAGAGCTTTAGAGCAGTTTGAAGCTTTATACTTAAGGGATCCAAATGCATACCTTGCCTATGAATTGGCAGATTTAAAAGTACAGACCGGCGATAACGCAGGGGCAATGAAGCATGTTGAATATGGTATTTTAAATGCTACAGATGATATGAAATATGCATTCTATGAGCGTCAACAACCATATGAAGTTCCATTAAAAGCTGCATTTATTCATGTAAAAGCGCTTATTCAATACAATATGGATAAAAGTAATATTGACCAAGCAATAGCAACTTTAGACGAGGCTTTGGCAATTGACCCTAATTTCAACTTGGCTAGTTTAAGCAAGCAAGCTCTGACCTCTAGAAAAGAGTCGCCAGAAGAGAAGAAATAAGACCACATTGTTATTGACCAAAAAAGGCGAATCTAAATGATTCGCCTTTTTTGGTCCATTTTTTTAAAGCTCTTTTAAGATCAAATAACCTTCTTCTTTTTTGGCTCCACTAATTTATCTGCCAAATTGATGGGTACGCCAACCAGTAATTGGTTAGTTATCTTCATTAGCTCGTAATTCTTCTGGCAAGGTATTATTTACCTCAACATTAAATTGATTTCTTAAATCATTATATGCCTTAATCATTTGTATGATGGATTCCTTCGGATTCTGTCTGTACTCCAAATCTCCCTTTGTTTTTAAAACAAAGGTTTTAAAAAGCTTTTGGCGTCCTTTTATTTGTGGAATATTAAATTTTTCAGGATACTCGGCAAGCTCCATTTTATTCTGATTCTCTATCAACTCCTCAACTACAAGGGTAAAATCTTCAATATTTTCAGAAGTATTGATTTTATCAAAACTCTTGTCTAGCGCACTATATTCGCGCCAATCATTTAAGATTAGCTGTGCCTTTGGGTCTACGCGTATTTTAGTCGGTAAACTATCTGTTGTCTCTTCCCAACGAGATTCGTGAAGAGTAGCGATTTCTGATGGGGCTTCTTTACAAGAAGCGACCAGTGTAACAATGAATAAAAAATAGATAATTTTGGACATAAGCGAATGTACAAATTTTAAGAAAAGGTATCTTTATCTCAAATTCATTTAACGAAATTTTTAATGCCAAAATACATATTGATTATCGGGGCCTGTGGTCAAATAGGAACAGAACTTACCTTAACGCTTAGAGAAAAATACGGAAGTGACCATGTTATCGCCAGCGATATTAGAGAAGGTAACGATGAGCTTATGCAATCTGGACCGTTTGAAATTTTAGACGCCACTAACTACGATGCACTTGAAGAAATTATAGCCTATCATGATATCTCCGAGGTATATTTAATGGCGGCCATGTTGAGTGCAACTGCAGAGAAATTCCCCATGCGTGCATGGAACCTTAATATGAACACCCTTTTCAATGTATTGAATTTAGCAAAGGAGAAAAAGATAAACAAGATTTTCTGGCCTTCTAGTATTGCTGTTTTTGGTCCAAACACTCCCAAAGAAGATACTCCGCAGAATACCATAATGGAACCTAGTACGGTTTATGGCATAAGCAAGCAAAGTGGAGAACGTTGGTGCGAGTATTACTTTAACAAGTTTAATGTGGATGTAAGAAGCATACGTTACCCAGGACTTATCAGCTGGAAAACAATGCCAGGTGGCGGAACTACAGATTACGCCGTAGAAATCTATCATAAAGCACTTTCTGATGGCTCATATACCTGTTTTCTTGAAGAGGATACTAAATTACCTATGATGTTCATGGACGATGCCATACGTGCCACTTTACAGATAATGGAAGCACCAGAAGAGCATATTAAAGAACGTTCTGCATACAATTTGGCGGCAATGAGTTTTACACCCAAAGAAATGGCCGAAAATATAAAGACTGTACTACCAAAATTTAAAATAGCCTACGAACCCGATTTTAGACAACAGATTGCAAATTCATGGCCAAGTAGCATCGACGATACCACTGCACAGAAAGATTGGGGTTGGAAGGCCGAATTTGACCTTCAAAAAACTACAGAAGTAATGTTAGAAAATTTGAAGAACAGGGTTTAACCTGTTCTTCAAATTTATATTAGTTAGCAAATTTCAATCGTTTTTCAATTGCCATGATCATTGCATTGGCAATATCTTTACCTGTAGCATTTTCTATACCTTCTAAACCTGGTGAAGAGTTTACCTCTAACAACAATGGTCCTTTATTAGAACGAATAATATCTACACCGGCAACAGCAAGGTTCAATACCTTGGCAGCCTTTAAAGCTAATTTCTTTTCATCGGGAGTAATCTTAATAATAGAGGCAATTCCACCTTGATGAATATTAGCCCTAAACTCCCCTTTTTGAGCTTGTCTTTGCATACTTGCCACTACTCTACCGTTTACCACGAAACAACGAATATCTTGCCCGTTCGCTTCTTTAATAAACTCTTGTACCAGAATATTGGTATTAACACTTTTAAACGCGTTAATAACACTTTCTGCAGCCTTATTGGTTTCTGCCAAAACAACACCTTTACCTTGTGTGCTTTCTAAAAGCTTAATAATTAACGGCGCACCATTAACCATTTTAATCAAGTCTTTGGTATCCATCGGTGATTTTGCAAACCCTGTAATAGGAATATGAATATCGTTCTTTGAGAATAACTGCGACGCAAATAACTTATCTCTAGATTGCGTAATGGCCTCCGCAGAATTTTGACAATACACGCCCAAGTTATTGAATTGCCGTATTAATGCACAACCATAAAAAGTTACCGACGGTTTAATACGTGGTATAACGGCATCGTAATCTTTTAAAATGATCCCACCACGATATCTAATTTCTGGAGAATGCGCATCAAGTTTCATGTAGGCCTGCTCTACATTTAAGAAATCAATTTCATGACCTCTAGCTTCAGCAGCTTCCACAATTCTTTTATTACTATATAAGCTTGGGTTACTAGCTAATAAAGCAATTTTTAATCCGGTTTTTTCTTTAAAGTAAGGCGCGTACATTTTATTGACCTCTGCATCTTCAAAGTTTTGCAATTGATAATTTAAAGCAGGGTTTACTATAAAACGATCATTCAATGCCTCTCTACCTAACAACATACGAAACTCCATCGTATCTCTATTGGCAAGCGTAAGCTCTATTTCAAAAGTAGAATCGCCAATAGTTACAGGTGTTTTTATAACTAAACGTTCTTCAGAAATACCTGATGAGCTTTTTACCATACGACGGTCTACCAATCTTGCTTGGCATTCGATGCCAATACTGCGGTTTTCTTGTAATGGGCTCACTTCAAATTTTACCCATTCATGACCCCCTTTTGATACTATTTTTAAATTGGTAGCTTGTATAGAAGATGTTTTAGCTCCAGAATCTACCCTTGCTTTTATGGCAGGGATACCCAAATCATTAAAAACACACCACTCTTCACTACCTATTATCTGTAAATTATCCAACATTGTTTATTTTTGACTCCGAACTAACGGAGTTATCATTATTTCTTTTTTAACTCGAATAAATCTGTTCTTCTGTCCTTTAAATTACGAACAGCGCCAAATTGATTAAGCTCTCGCAGTAGGTCAATATCCACATCTGCGATTAAGATCATTTCTGTATTTGGGGTAGCTTCCGCTTTGATACCATTGGTCGGAAAAGAAAAATCGCACGGGGTAAATACCATAGATTGAGCGAACTGTATGTCCATATTCTCAACATTTGGCAAGTTACCAACACTACCGGCAATAGCTACGTAGCATTCGTTTTCGATTGCTCTTGCCTGAGCGCAATGGCGAACACGAGAATATCCATTTTGGGTATCGGTCAAAAACGGAACAAATAAAATATCCATACCATCATCTGCCAGCAACCTACTTAACTCAGGAAATTCAGAATCATAACAAATTAAAACCCCTATTTTTCCACAGTCGGTATCAAAAGTCTTTAACTGAGTACCACCTTGCATTCCCCAAACTTTTGCTTCATCTGGGGTAACGTGAAGCTTTTCATAACGCTCCATACTACCATCGCGTCTACATAAATAACCAACATTATAAAGTCGACCGTCAATCATTTCAGGCATACTACCAGAAATAATGTTGATATTATAAGAAATAGAAAATTCAGAAAATCTCTGAACTATGGCTTGGGTATGTTTGGCTAGCTCTCTAATAGCATCGGCTGTAGACATATGATTGTTTCCTGCCATTAAGGGTGCATTAAAAAACTCTGGAAATAGTGCAAAATCGGACCTATAACCTGAAACAGAGTCTATGAAAAATTCCGCTTGTTGTAAAAGTTCCTCTAAATCTTTATAAGGGCGCATTTGCCATTGTATCAACCCTAAACGAACAATTGATTTTTTGGTAGCCGCCTTTTTATTTGGTTTTTGATAATAGATATTATCCCACTCCATCAAAATAGCAAAGTCTTGAGAAGCTTTATCACCATCTAAATACCCTTTCATTACTTTAGCAGGATGAAAGTCGTTACTGATTTGAAAATTCAGTACGGGATCATGAATTTCTTTACGACGAACCTTGGCAATATATTCTTTTGGCGAAAGTTCTGATGCATAAGAATGGTAGTTAGGCATACGACCACCAAATACAATACTCTTTAAGTTTAACTTCTCACATAGTTCTTTTCTATAATCATACAAACGACGCCCCAAACGTAAGCCCCTAAAACTAGGTTTTATAAAAACCTCTATTCCATAGAGCACATCACCTTCATTATCATGGGTATCGAAAGTATATTTACCAGTAATCTGTTCGTAAGTATGGTTATCGTCAAACGCATTATAATCAACAATAATAGACAGCGCTACGCCAGCTATTTGTCCATTGATTTTTATAACTACTTGCCCTTCTGGAAATTTATCGATTAAAGATTTTATATGTTCCTCTTTCCAGTATGAACCAGGCATATTGGTATAAGCAGAAATCATAGCAGCTTTCAATTCTTGATAATCATCAAGGTCCAAAAACTTTAATTCGATATTTTCAATTTCGTCAATCTTCATTTATCTGTTGTATGCACAACGATATTTAGTTTAAATTATATGTAGAAAAAATTTTCCGGCTTACTAAAAGCAAACCGGAATTTTAATAAGTATTCTTAATGGTGTATCAAAAAAATTAATCTTCGTCTGCACCATCTACCATATCCTCTGGATCTGGTTCAACTACTGCTGTTGGATCATCATCATCGAAATCTTCGTAATCATCCTCATCATAATTTTCCATCGTGTACTCTAGCTTGGCACTGATTTTTACTAAATACTTAGTGTCTTCAGTTAAAACCTCAACTGCCTCTATACGTTCACCTTGTCCGTTTCTAAAGGAAATAATATTACGATCATCATACCCATCCGGGTATCTTTCTACCAAAAGTTTAAGAACTTCCGGGGTCAATTTTTTAAAGTCGACAATGACTCTATTTAAATGTGCGTTCTTGTCCATAATTACATATCTAATAGGTAAGCAAAAATCAAGGGAGCAACAATTGTCGCATCACTTTCTATAATAAATTTAGGAGTATTAATATCTAATTTACCCCACGTTATCTTTTCATTAGGTACGGCACCAGAATAAGATCCGTAACTAGTTGTACTATCACTTATTTGACAGAAATAGCTCCAGAAAGGAGTGTCTGTACGCTCCATATCTTGATATAACATCGGTACTACACAAATTGGGAAATCACCAGCGATACCACCACCAATTTGAAAGAATCCGATTCCGTTTTCAGAGTTGGCAGTATACCAATCTGCTAAAAAGGTCATGTATTCAATACCTGATTTCATGGTACTTGCTTTCAACTCACCTTTCATTACATAAGACGCAAAAATGTTACCCATAGTACTATCTTCCCATCCTGGGCAAATAATAGGTAAATTCTTTTCTGCTGCAGCATACATCCACGAGTCTTTAAGGTCTATTTCGTAATATTCCTCTAAAACGCCTGAAAGTAGCATTTTGTACATGAATTCATGTGGTAAAAAACGCTCGCCTTTATCATCGGCATCTTTCCAGATTTTGAAAATATGCTCTTGTAATCTTCTAAAAGCCTCTTCTTCTGGTATACACGTATCTGTAACACGGTTCAAACCTTTTTCTAACAGATCCCACTCGTCTTGCGGAGTCAAATCTCTGTAGTTAGGTACTCGTTTATAATGAGAATGTGCTACCAGGTTCATGATATCCTCTTCAAGATTCGCACCCGTACAAGAAATGATTTGCACCTTATCTTGCCGAATTACTTCAGCAAAAATTTTACCGATTTCTGCAGTAGACATAGCACCAGCTAACGAAACCAACATTTTGGCACCATTCTCTAATTGCTCTTCATAGCCTTTTGCAGCATCGACCAATGCAGCGGCATTAAAATGTAAATAGTATTTTTCAATAAAATTGGTGATTGCACCTTTATTCTTCGTCATCTTCAAATTTTGAATTTGTATTTGCTTTGTAATCTACATCAAAAGTATTGTCATACTCTTGATCTATATCTTGCCCAGCAAATTTATAGCTAAGCATTTTATAATATAGTTTTGCCGCCAAGAAATCTGACGATTTATCATTTTTATTAGGGCATAGTTCTACAATATCAAAACCTACCACGTTCTTATCTTCAAAAACCTGCTTTAAGAATTCCAAAGTTTCGTACCAAAGTAATCCGCCTGGCTCTGGGGTTCCTGTAGAAGGCATAATAGAAGGATCAAAAGCATCTAGATCAAATGTAATAAATACATTCTCGGTCATTGCTTCAATCACTTTATCTGTCCAATATTCATCATTGACCATATCATGGGCGAAGAAAGTTTTATCATCGTCCATTAAGGTTTTTTCAATAATATCCATAGAACGAATACCAACCTGTACCAAATTTGTAGTTTGGTTAGCTTCATATACGGCACAGGCGTGGTTATACTTTGTACCGCCATATGATTCTCTTAAATCAGCATGTGCATCTATATGTAATACCGTTAAATTATCGAAACATTCATTAAATGCACGTATAGAACCTATGGAAATTGAATGTTCGCCGCCGAACAAGGTTACAAACTTATTACGCTTAATAAAGTCTTTTGTAATGCTATGTACTTCGTTAACCATCGCCTCAGGAGAGCTATTCTCTGTAATTGGTGCTGTTAAATGTATACCTTGTCTGTATACTTCAGAATCGGTTTCAATATCATACATTTCCATGTTTTCAGAAGCTTCTAAAAAAGCATCTGGACCTTTGTCCGCTCCTTTACCCCAAGTACTGGTTCCGTCATAAGGAACAGGTATCAAGATAATTTTCGATTTTTCTAGTTGTGCGAATTCATCGGAAATACCGGCATAATTCTTAGATGTACTCATGATATTTTAGCTATTGTTAAGTGGTTTTTTAGTACTATTTTCAATTCTATATACGAATTTTTATAAATATCGGTCTTTGTAATTATACTATTTTTATTCATCTTCAGCAGTAACATCATACCCTAAAATATCTAAAAGATCTTCTGCCTTTTGTTGGGCTCTGAACTGTTTGTAAGTGAAGTTACCGTTTTCATCCTTATCTATCAAAATATGTTTAGGCTGCGGTATTAGACAATGCTGTAACCCGCCATAACCACCAATAGATTCTTGATAGGCACCTGTATTGAAAAAGCCTATATATAATGGCTTCTCTCTTTTATATCTAGGTAAATATATAGCGTTCATATTTTGCTCGCTATTATAATAATCGTCACTATCACAGGTTAGACCACCAAGCAAAACACGCTCATATTCATCGTTCCAACGATTAATAGGCAACATTATAAATCTTTTATTGATTGCCCAAGTATCTGGTAATGTTGTAATGAAAGATGAATCGATCATATTCCATTTCTCGCGATCGTTCTGTTGCTTCTGATATAATATTTCATAAATAGCGCCACCACTTTCACCTACTGTAAAGCTACCGAATTCTGTAAAAATATGAGGTACAGGAACATCAGCCTCTGAACATGTAATATTGATCTGATTTAAAATCTCATTGATCATGTACTGGTAATCGTACTCGAAAGCCAATGAGTTTTTAATGGGAAAACCTCCACCAATATTTAAGCTATCTAATGACGGGCATATTTTCTTTAAACGAACATATACTTTTAAACATTTTACAAGCTCGTTCCAATAATACGCATTGTCACGAATACCTGTATTAATAAAAAAGTGAAGCATTTTAAGCTCAACCTTGTCATTATCTTTTATTTGATTTTCGTAAAAAGGAACAATGTTTTTGTACCCGATACCTAAACGCGAAGTATAGAATTCGAATTTTGGTTCTTCTTCTGATGCAATACGAATACCTACTTTAAAGGTGTCATTAATAGCATCTGACAATAAATCTATTTCTTCATAATTATCAATAATAGGTACACAATTTTGATGCCCACTATTGATTAATCGTGCTATATTGTCAATATATTTTTCACGTTTAAAGCCGTTACAGATAACATATGTTTGATCGGTTAATTTACCATCTTTCTTAAGCTTCTCGATAATATTAATATCAAAGGCAGATGAGGTTTCCATATGGATCTCATTCTTTAAAGCTTCATGCATTACATGTTGAAAATGCGAGCTTTTAGTACAATAGCAATAATGGTATTTACCCTTATAATTATTCTTCTCTATAGCATTTGCGAACCAATTTTTAGCTCTAAGTATATTATCAGAAATTTTTGGTAGGTAAGTGAATTTTAATGGGCTACCATATTTTTGAACCAATTCATTTAAGGGTATGCCGTGAAATTGTAGGTACTCACCATCTAAATTAAACTCTTCTTGTGGAAAATAATAAGTTTGATCGATAAGATCAATGTATTTGGTATTCATGAAATTAAGTTATAATGAAATTTGATAAAGTATAAATATAACAACTAGACTTATAGTCGAAAGTTAAGAAAATGTAATCATCTTAACTCGGTATCACACCAAGATTTGTTTCTGTGTGGTAGGAATAAAGAAATAATCATGCTGACTTTGCATGATTGCAGTATATAAATTGGAAGTTTGCTTTACTAATCGGCAACCTATCTTATAAGCCATTTGTGGGAAAAACTTCCAATTTCCCTCAAACCCGAACATAGAATTACGATACATAATGTTCAGCTAAAAGCTTGAAATATCGAACACACAAAGTAGCGCGTAAGAACAGGACAAATGAAATCAAAAAAATTGAAAAAACAAGGGTTTTCAGTTTTTTTACGACCATCAACATTTTTTTTAATAATTCTATTGAAATTGTTTTAATTTAACATATAACTAATTTATTTTTAGATAATTAACAAACGAAAATTAAATTATTCGAATGAAAAATACACCTGTATCAGCTCCTTTTCTAATCTGTATACTATTTTTAATTGGCGATTTAGTAGGTTATAGTCAAATTCCAACTGGTATTTACACCGATACCATTGAAAGTAATGGCAAAAAAAGTGTACACCAGGTTAAAGTAAATGACGATTATTTTATCTATAACGAGTATGAAATAGCCCCGAATAATTTTATAAAAACCGTAGGAGGATTTATTCAGATTGATAACTCCGCATCGAATAGTCTTTTAGTGGTTCTCTTAGAATTTAATTCTGATTATGAAAAAGATAGCGTTAGACAACTCTCCATCCCTTTTAGTATGGAAGGTGAAAAGCTTAAAATGAGTTGGTTTCAAGAATTGACCTTAACACCAAATAATCCTTCAACACAAGACCTCGATGGCGGGTGGCTTTTTGCAACCAGAGGACCAGATACCGGTCAAGATAGAAGAGGCGAAGAAAACACTAGAAAAACCTTAAAACTTTTGATGGACAATACATTTCAGTGGATTGCCTATGACACGGAATCTTTCCGCTTTTCTGGAACAGGCGGAGGATCATACAGTGCAGAAAATGGTATTTACAAAGAGTATATAGAATTTTTCTCTAAAGACAACTCTAGAGTTGGTGCACAATTAGAATTCAATTATAAACTCGAGGGTGATGATTGGCAACATACAGGAAAAAACAGTAAAGATGAGCCAATGTATGAAATTTGGAGCAAAAGGGATATGATAGGAATGTAAAGTGACATCAGTTTATCACTAGTGAAAATATCATAATCTAGTTTACGCTTATTAGAAAATGATTGTAATTCTATTAAATTACTGCGGTTCATCGAAAATAACAACGGTTGAACGTTACCCTGCCATACTTTTTATAGTTTAGCTGAAAATTCCTACTTATGTCCAACTACATTAATCTTTTCGGATTTTTCGCAATTTGTCTAATTGTTGCCTTTTTGGTGGTATTTATTTTTAGTGAGAACAAGAATTAGATGAGCAAGATCTATTCTATTTAAATACATTAGTCATTGCTATATGGCAAAAGAAAAGCCGATTAAATTAATCGGCTTTATAGAACTAACTCAAATTATGAACATATCCTACTAAAAGGTACCACAAAATTATGGCTCTTAACTTGCTATAATGTGACGTAAACATCAACCATCTGTTATTAAATTGATTTAACTCTACTTTGCAATCATTTTCATTCACCTGAAAATTCCTACTCATAAACCTCCACAACCATCTCGACCTCAACAGCCATATTACCTGGCAATGAACCCATACCTACGGCAGCGCGTGAGTGTTTTCCTTTATCTCCAAAAACGGCAACCATTAAATCAGAATAACCATTAATTACTTTTGAGTGGTCCTTAAAATCTGGGGAGGCATTTACCATACCATGTACACTAACAATTCTTTTCACTTTATTTAAATCACCAAGTTCAGCTTTTAAAACTGATAATTGATTAATACCTACCTCTCGAGCAGCTTGGTAACCTTGTTCGATAGTTAAACTATCTCCCAACTTACCAACTATATTTTCACCATTAGCCTGTTTTGGACCTTTACCTGCTAAAAACATAAGATTACCTGTTCGTACCGCATGCACATAATTTGCAACTGGTGTACCTTGATCACGTAATACAATCTCTAAACTATCTAAAACAGCTTCTGGGTTATAATTAATGTCTGCTTTAGCACTTGTAGTTCCATTTTCTACCATAGTTGGCTTGTTTACATCGCCACAACTCAGAACAAAAGTGGCTAGAAGAATTAAAACACAGTATTTCATAGTATTTAAATTAAAGGTGGTTATTTAAGACTACAAGGTACCTAATACTTCATTATCAACACAATACCCCTAAATTTGAGATATAATGTATTGCATAAAAGCCAGTAAAAAATGTGTAAATACTATTTTTTGTGCTTTCTGTCGTACTTAAGGTATCATTTTACTAAAAAAGCACTGATATTATTTCATTTTTATTAGTTTAGCAAATTAACCAAAACAACAACTAAATCAATTCAAATATGGACAGTTCTAACTCAACTTCTAAAGTAAATGCGAATAGGCTCTTTTATGCCAGCTGTTTCGCTTTAATTACCACAGCATTCTCTTTTGCCATTGCGGCAGGTATTTTGGATCAATTAAAAACTGAATTAGAATTAAGCGCTAGTCAAGCCGGTTTAATTACATCTATGTGGTTTTTAGGTTTCCCAATTGCAATGGTAATCGGTGGTTTAATTTATCATAAAGTAGGTGGCAAAGTAATTATGCAGTTTGCATTTTTTGCACATGCCATTGGTATTTTACTATTAATTTTTTCAGGAAGTTATATGGGACTTTTAGTAGCTAATCTATTAATAGGTCTTGGTAATGGGTGTACCGAAGCTGCTTGTAACCCCATGATTGCAGATGCTTATAAAGGTAATAGAATGAGTACGATGCTAAATAGGTTTCACATGTGGTTTCCTGGTGGTATCGCTGTAGGTAGCTTGCTATCTGGCTTTATGACAGATTTCGGTATCATTGGTCAAAACCAAGTATGGTTATTATTAATACCAGCTGTTATTTATGCATTTTTATTTTATGGTCAAACTTGGCCTAAAGCAAAAGTGGAAGAAGCTGCTACCATTAGCGGAAACTTAAAAGGAATGTTTACTCCCCTATTCTTGTTTATCGGAATATGTATGGCACTGACCGCAATTTCTGAATTCGGACCAAATCAATGGGTAGGTCTTATTCTATCTAAAAGTGGTGCTGAACCAACATTAATTTTAGCACTGACTGCAGGTTTAATGGCTGTAGCACGTTATTTTGGTGGTAGCATGGTTGCAAAATTTAACCAAACGGGAGTTCTTTTAGGATCTGCTGTTTTAGCAACTTTAGGTATCTATTTATTTAGCACACAAACCGGAGCTATGGCTTATGTTGCTGCTGTAATATTTGCACTTGGTGTTGCTTACTTCTGGCCAAACATGATTGGTTTGGCTGCAACAAAAACTCCAAAAACAGGCGCTTTGGGTATGTCTATCATCGGAGCAATAGGTATGTTTTCGTCTTCTATCTTTCAACCCATCATTGGTAGTTGGATCGACGCTGACAGAGCTGCTGCTGAAGCACAAGGTTTTACAGGTGATGAATTAGAGTTAGTATCTGGTCAAGACACCTTAGGTACTATGGTATTATTCCCTGCTATTTTAATAGTTCTATTTACCATTCTATACTTCTGGCTAAAGAATAAAGAAAGTAACGTAGAGGTTGCCGCTGCGTAACAACTACAATTGACATAAAAAAATGCCGAGCAATTGAATTGTTCGGCATTTTTTATTTGATTTAATGTCAGTTTTTACTTTAGAAGCAATTCTAACAATTGTATGGCCGCATCACTAATTTTGGTACCTGGCCCAAATACTGCAGTAGCACTAGCCTCCTTTAGAAAATCATAATCTTGTTTCGGTATTACCCCGCCAACAATAACTATTATATCTTCGCGACCATAGCTTTTTAGTTCTTTAACCACTTCTGGCACCAAAGTCTTATGTCCGCCAGCGAGCGATGAAATTCCTAATATATGCACGTCGTTCTCTACTGCTTGTTTAGCAGTTTCTTTCGGAGTTTGAAAAAGCGGACCTATATCTACATCAAACCCTAAATCGGCGTAACCAGTTGCCACAACTTTTGCTCCACGATCATGACCATCTTGCCCCATTTTGGCAACCATAATACGTGGTCTACGACCATCTTTTTCTGCAAATTGATCAGCTAGCTCTTGAGCCTTCTTAAAACTTGAATCATCTTTTATTTCTCTTGAATACACACCTGTAAATGAATTTATAATTGCCTTATGTCTGCCAAATGCCTCTTCTAAAGCACTACTTATTTCACCTAAAGTGGCTCTTTCTCTTGCGGCAGCTACTGCTAAAGCTAATAAATTTTCTTGCGAATCGCCATCTTCAAGTTTACTTTTAGCCGCCATGGTCAGCGCCTTCAACTTTTCATGAACTACAGCTGTATTTCTACTTTTCTTTATTTCATCTAATCGCTGTAGTTGCTGTCTACGAACCTCTTTATTATCAACCTCTAAAATCTGAAGCTCATCTTCTTCGGTCAATTGATATTTATTGACCCCTACAATCACATCTTGCTGACTATCAATACGTGCCTGCTTTCTAGCCGCAGCTTCTTCAATTCTAGTTTTTGGTATTCCGGTTTCAATCGCCTTGGTCATACCACCAAGGTTCTCAACTTCTTCCATTAGCTCCCAAGCCTTATGCACCAACTCATGTGTAAGTTTTTCAACATAATAACTACCGGCCCACGGATCTACGATCTTGGTAATATTCGTTTCTTGTTGCAGATATATCTGAGTTTCTCTAGCAATACGCGCAGAGAAATCTGTAGGCAGCGCTATGGCCTCATCTAACGCATTTGTGTGTAAGCTTTGCGTACCGCCAAAAACGGCTGCAGAAGCTTCTATAGTCGTTCTTGCTACATTATTAAATGGATCTTGCTCGGTAAGGCTCCATCCGCTAGTTTGGCAATGCGTTCTTAGCATTAACGATTTTTCGCTCTTCGGATTGAATTCTTTCACCACTTTTGCCCAAAGCATTCTTGCTGCCCGCATTTTGGCAATCTCCATAAAGTGATTCATCCCTATTCCCCAGAAAAAGGAAAGACGTGGCGCAAAATCATCAATCTGTAATCCCGCTTTTATTCCAGTTCTTATATATTCTAATCCGTCAGAAAGCGTATACGCCAACTCTAAATGAGCCGGGGCACCCGCTTCGTGCATGTGATATCCAGAAATACTGATACTATTGAATTTTGGCATGTGCTTACTGGTATATTCAAATATGTCTGCCACCAATTGCATAGATGGTTTTGGCGGATAGATATAGGTGTTACGCACCATAAATTCTTTAAGAATATCGTTTTGTATGGTACCCGCTAACTTATCTAACGAAACGCCCTGCTCTTCAGCAGCCACGATATAAAATGCCATAATTGGAAGAACCGCCCCATTCATGGTCATAGAAACCGACATTTCATTTAACGGAATACCATCGAAGAGCACTTTCATATCTTCAACGCTATCTATGGCAACACCTGCTTTACCAACATCGCCCACTACTCTTTCATGATCACTATCATAACCTCTGTGGGTAGGTAAATCAAACGCGACCGATAACCCCTTCTGACCTGCTTTTAAATTCTTTCTGTAAAATTCATTACTCTCTTTAGCCGTTGAAAATCCGGCATATTGTCTAATCGTCCATGGGCGTAAAACATACATGGTCGAATAGGGTCCGCGCAAAAATGGCGGTATACCTGCACCAAAATTTAAATGCTCGATATCGGCTATATCTTCTTTAGCATATTTCTTTTTTAATGAAATTGTTTCTGCCGTAGTAAACATTGATTCTTGGGTTTCTGAGGTACTATTCTTCTGAGTATTACCTAGTTCTCGAGAATCATTCAATTGAATATGTTGCAAGTCTTTTCTACTCATGTGACAAACGGTTTTGCTCTAGTTCTTCTGCCAATCGTTTTTCGATAATCGGAGTAATCAATGTTTTTCTAGGATTCTTTTTTACGAACGGATAGAGTTCTATTTCTTGTGCCATTTTATCATTCTCATTTTGGTAGGCATTAGAACCTACCAAAACAGTTTTCTTCGTATTAAATTTCTCTTGTTGCTTTTGAGCACTATCAGCAATTCTATTCTGAATGGTATGATTTTTTAGCTGTTTTAAGAATCCGCCTTCCTTTTCAATTGCCTTAAACAAAATCAAGGCTTTCTCAGCTAATTGCGTACTTATTGTTTCAATATAGTAACTGCCTTCAGCTGGGTTTTCTACCTTATCAAAATAGCTTTCTTCTTTTAATAGAATAAGCTGATTAAAAGCTATACGTTCTGCAAAATCATTATCCTTTTTATATTCAGAATTGTAATTTAAATTAAATACAGCATCAGACCCACCTAGTACCGCAGACATACATTCGGTTGTAGTTCTAAGCAAGTTTACATTATAATCGTAAATGGTTTTATTTCGTCTAGAAGGCTGTGTAATAATGTGACATGGAATAGCAATTTCATATGCCTGTGCAAGAACACTCCAAAGATTGCGCAACGCTTTTATCTTAGCGATTTCGAAGAAATAATTACCACCTACAGCTACCTTAAAATCTACACTTTTAAGTTTAGCGAGATTATCACGTTCTTGTAAAATATTTAAATATTCATTGGCATGAGATAAGGCATTTGCCAATTGTTGCACCATATCTGAACCGGCATTTTGGTAAAGTGAAACATCTACACTCAATAAATTATCAATATTAAGTGTTGTTAAATCATTGACTAGATTAATATCTGAAGGCATAGATTCATACCAATTTCCAGATTTTGCCAGATGACCAATAGGGTCTATTTGAAAATGTATTTTATTAGCGTTAGAAACCTTATCTAGTGTTCGGGTTATATAGTCTTTAGACAAAAATTGCATATCAAAATAGACATTGATTGCATTTAAATCAATATTGTTCAAAATAACTGAAGTATCTACTGCATCGGTCGGTATAACAAATTTAATAGCTTCAGCCCCTTTTGCTATATATTTCAGTGCTTTTTCATTAGCCATTATGGCATTACCTGCGTAGATAACCTGACCAATATTCCAAGAAGTAATATGAGAAGAAGTAACTGTTATATGCTCTAAATCTTCTGCATGGTAAAAAGGTTTTACTTTAATACCTTCAGGAGAATTCCATACCACTTCTTCATTATAATCTTTCCCCTTTAAATCATATTGAATTTTCTGTTTCCATTCTTTTTCAGAAATGGGATTAAAATTTTCAAATAAGGTCTTACCCTTCATACAAGACGGAATTTAATTAAAAAACAAGTTCGTTTAATGTGCATTGAAAATGTATCAAACACAGTCTTTCAAAGATACGATAAGTAAATTGTGTTCTAAAAAGGCCCTACTCTATACCTTCCGCATTAAGATTACGAACATCTTCCGTTTCTATTCTAGACAATTCTTTCAACTCTTCTTTTTCTAAAAGAGCTGGAAGCTCTTTTAGCGGAGTGCCAATAGGAGCTTCCCAATTGATATAATCTTGAAAACGAATACCGTCTATAGTTCTTGGGTTATATGCACTTCTAAAACGTACACCGCCATTATTGGTACTGTAGCTATATGCCAAATAATTTATGTAGTGCGATTTTTTATTTATCCAATACATAAAAACATCATCGTGATCGGTACCACCACCTTCTTTACCAAATGTTACCCTAATAACATCGTAATCTTCACCTTTGATTACGGTTTCACCAACATCCTCTTTCTGTACCGCTTTATCATTTAGTTTATGTGGCAACGTGGCAAAATAAATAACTGAATTTAAGGCATTACTATATTTTGCTATGTCTTTCTCAGATAGATCTACCAATTTATCATTGACCTTTCTAGAAAAAGAACCGTTTTGTAATACATCTTCGATATTATTTTGCAAACTATCCTTAAAATTAACACGATATAGGTATCCATCATTATTATTAAAAGTGTACATTTTATTTCTAAATACGAACTCATAATTAGCGGTATCGTAAAAGCTACCGCCATGTGATTTTATAGTATTTTGCACAATAGCCGATGTTTTCTCTTCCTTCAATTCTTGAGCAACTTTTTTACTATGTGCTTCACCAGTAGTGCGCTTATCAACATCTTTACAACTAATACTTAATAAAAATATAATACCAAAAACTATTCTTAAAAATTTACTCATGTCTTCAAAATTAAATGGAACAGTAGGTGAATTCTATCGCTAAAAAAATAATAGTCGTAAGAGCTATTTACACCTAACGAGTCAAAGTTATTATATAAAAGAACGGTTTAACAGATTGATTATCATAATTAATGTTAATAGGAAACTGATTCTCAAATACAGACAAAAGAATAAGCTAAAAAAAGAAACCGCACTAACCAACAATTGATATTGGAGATTAGTGCGGTTTACTTGTCTTTGCCAACAAATATATAGGCAAAACTATAAAGTATGTAAGTTATTCTTGATTGACAACAAAAGCATGAATTACACCGGGCAACCAAGCTAGCATAGTCAATAAAATACTGATCAACAATGTTGTACCTATACCATGTTTTAGAAAAACAGCTAATGGAGGTAATAAAATATTTAGAATTATTGTTAAAAGCGACATAGAATTATTTTTTGGTTCGTTCAAAAATACCCAGTTCAAGCTTTTAAGCTTAACTCGATTCATTCAAATGATAACCTGAAACGCGATTATAACAATCTCTTGGTTTGTTAGCTTCTACGGTCCTCCAATAATTCTTCAATAATATTTTTTAATCTATTTAACCCAATTGGTTTTACGATATAATCTGAAATTGCACTAATTTTATTTGCCCTTTCTATATCTACAGGATCTAATGAAGACGAAACCATATAGATAGTGATTTTTTTACCTACTCTAGGTTTAATTTTCACATATTCTTCCATGAACTGAAATCCGTCCATGATTGGCATATCAATGTCCAAGAAAATAACATCAGGAAATACAGAATCTTTTTCAAGATTATCAAGCATAAAATTTATAGCCTCTTCACCATCAGAAAAAGCCATTATTTCCATAGGGAATTTCGTTGATTCTAATGCTTTTACCATTGTAAAACGGTAAATCGAATCATCATCAACAATACATGTTTTTAAAACGTCATTCATAGTAAGCCTAATTAAAAAATTATTGTGAAAGTTGTTCCCACATTTACTTCACTGGTCGCTGTAATATTGCCTCCCATTGCTTCAACCTGTGTTTTTGTAAGGAACAAACCAACACCTTTTGCATCTGGGTGTCTGTGAAATACCTTATTTAGTCCGAATAATTTGTGACCATGTTTATCAAGATCAATTCCCAATCCGTTGTCTCTAAATGTAATAATATTTCTACCATTCTTAACCTTAGACCGTACTATTATTTCTGGAGCCCTGTCTTTTGCTTTGTACTTTATGGCATTGCCAATCAAATTAAGGAAAATACTTTCCATATATATTTTATTATAAGTGATATTCGACACTTCTGTAAAATCTCCTTTTACAACTGCTCCTGAAGTTAAAATTACACCACTTAATGTTTGCGTCGTATTTTCTAAAATTTCATTCAAGTCTATATTTTCCAATTCTTCTTGGGCATCGCTAATTTTCGTTTTTAACGCTTCTATTAATGTATTCAATGTTAAAGTAAGGCGGTCGATTACCATATCAAACTTACCGAATATATCTCTGCGTTCTTCATCATTTTCTGAAAGCTTATAAATCTCCATCAATGAATTTAAGTTCGCAACCGGTGCTCTTAAATTATGCGAGGTAATGTGTGTAAAATCTGCAAGTTGTTTATTCTGATATGATAGTTTTTGAGCAACAACTTCTAATTCTTCTTTAGCATCAATTAATCGCTGTTCAGCTTTTTTAGATTCGGTTACATCTTGGCAAGTACCTATCATTTCAACAGTTTCCCCTTTGTCATTTGAGATAACATTCGCCAATATTTGAATGGTTTTAACATTACCTGCAAAAGTTATAATTCTATGTGTAAGGTTTCCAAATACCTGCACCTCTTTAGCTTTTTCAAAATGTTGCAATACAAGCTCCTTATCATCATCATGCACCATGTTAAAATAAGTTTCAAAATCGATTGTATAGGGTTCTCCAACATGATCCAAAAGAGCATAAAGATTTTCAGACCAAATAGCGATATCTTCAACGATATTCCAATGCCAATGCCCCATTAAACTAATTTTCTCGGCTAAATTTAACAGGTCATTTTTTCTATGCAGTTCGTCCTTTACTTTTTTAATTTTTGAAATATCTGTAGCTACGGCAATAAAACCTTCATTTATACCCTTCTCATTATTAACAGCTGTTATTGTTGACAATACCGGAAAGGTAGTGCCGTCCTTTCTTTTATAAGTCCATTGTCTAGTATCGTTAATATTTTCGTTTCTATAGTTATAATTTATATCTGTAGCATCTTTACCAAACTCTATTATAATATCTTTTTTGAACTGATCTAATTCTTCTGCACTGAGATAAATTTCCGGTTTTTGTAAACCAATCATTTCTGCAGCGGTATACCCTAGCAATTTCTCTGCACCATTATTAAAACGATTAATGATTCCGTCTTTATCAGTAGTTATTACTACAATAGATGATGAATTGAATATAGCTTCTAATTCCTTATCTGCTTTATTAAGAAGTTGCTCGGTAAGCCTAATTTTACTTACATCTTGTAAAATTCCATAAAATCTTATTGGCACTCCAGATATACTTTCTACTTTACCTAAAATTTTCGCCCAGACAGTATTCCCTTTTGCAGTAAGCATTTCTACATCCATATCTACAGCAGAACCATAATCAATTGCATTTTGAATTGCAATTTTAGCAGCTTGTCTATCCTCATCATATTTAAAAAATTCTAATGCACCATCTACTGTTGGTCTAAAATCATCTGCAACTTCATAGATTTTATAGGCCATTTTATTCCATAAAAGCTCTTGAGTAGAAAGGTTTATTTCCCATGTTGAAATACGTGCAATTTCGCTCGTATCATTTAAAATGGATTCAACACGTTTTTTCTCAAGTTCCTTTTCTTTTTGGTCTGTAATATCACCAGTATGCATAAGTAAGCCACCTATTTCACCATCCAAATTATACCATGGTCGTACATCCCAATAAATCCATTGAATAGAACCATCAGCACGAGGAAATGGTGCCTCCTCACATATGTTAACCGCTCCTTTTAGACATTCCTGGTGGTCTTTTTTCCAATCATCACCAATCTCTGGAAAAATGTCGTAATGACAATGCCCAACTACATCTTCATACGTTAATTTATAATCTTTTAACCACCGTTTAGACACTGCTAAATACACCATATTGGTATCTAACATAGCTATAGCCGTTGGCGTTTGTTCAATAAATATTTGGTGATGCTTTTCCAAAAGCTGGGGATTATTACGATAATGACTCAATTTATTAATTTTAACAAGTATATATGTTAAAAATAGTAATAAAATACTGATAAGTAATGAAATGGGGATATGACCTCCCTTAAAAAAGGTTTTTGGTAATGAATGGATATGACTTAAAAATAAGGCAAAAAGGTAAAAGGGAAACTGTCTAGATATTAAGGACAGCTCTTATAGTTTTGAGTTTTTTACTTCTGACTTAGAAGGAACTTATGAGGTTATCTTAAATGGTTTTAAGAATTACCAGAAGGAAAATACGATGTACAGTTTCCACTTGAATTAGTAAGATGAATTTAAGCTATATTAAGGTCTATTAGTAATCTTTACTTCAATAAACTTGCAAAATTATACGAGGCATTTACAAGATTTTCCCTGCTATTATTCATCGCTTCTTTTAATGTAGAAATACCTCTTACTATGGAAGAAACATAGGCTAGTCCGAATTTTTTCTGTTGTGCTACGGTTATACTTACCGAGCCACACAAGGCTGCAACAGGTATATTTCTAGAAGCTGCCGAAGTAACTACGCCGTCAATAGTCTTACCAGAAAGTGTTTGTTCGTCTAGCTGACCTTCACCAGTTATAATCCAGTCGGCTCCTTTAATGACGTTATCAAAATCTGCTAGTTCCTTTATTAAGTTATTACCAGATATTAATTCGCCATTTAGAAAAACAAGGGCGCCACCGCCAACACCACCAGCTGCACCAGCGCCACTTATTTTCTGTAAATCGATTTTATAACGACTTTTAATTATTTCTGCAAAATTGCACAAACCCTGATTTAGAAATATAATCTCATTTTCAGAAGCGCCTTTCTGTGCCCCATAAACATAAGCGGCGCCTTGTAAACCGTAAAACGGATTGGTAACATCGCAAGCCACTTTAACCTTTACTGAATTAAGTCTTTTGTGCTTATTGGAATCGTCTATTGATTTCACCTTTGACAGATTTTTACCGATAGTACTCAATTCTTGTCCATCTTCATCTAAAAAACGATATCCCAAAGCATTTGCCATACCCATACCGCCATCATTTGTTGCACTACCGCCGATACCCAAAATTATTTCTGTAGCTCCTTTCTCTAATGCATCATAAATTAATTCACCTGTACCAGATGTGGTGGTTTCCATACAATTAAACTCCTCAACGTTCAGCAGTTTTAATCCCGATGCTTCAGCCATTTCTATGTAGGCTATTTTAGTAACGTCAGAATATAAATAAGAAGCATTAATAGGTCTAAAAAGAGGATCGTTTACAGTTACCGTAACGGTATCTCCTTTTATATAATGCTTAGCGACTTCCATAGTACCATCGCCGCCATCTGCCAAAGGTCTTTTTATAATCTCGGCATCTTTAAAAACCATTTTAATACCTTCCTCTACGGCATCGCAAAATTCGAATCCGGTCAAGGAACCTTTAAACTTGTCGGGAGCTATTACAAATTTCATCGGCATATTTTTAATTCAAAATATTAGGTAATGAAATACTGAACAATACAATTAGTAAAAAGTAACCTAGCAATATAGCTACCTCTTTTTTACCGGAGTAATAGGTAACCTCTAGACCTTCGTTCACTTTACTTTTTACGGTATAACTCAGAGCAAGAGCAACTAAAATTGTCACCAAGCAACCTAAAGCATTCCACCAGAACCAAAATATTTGTGGCACGTATAGCCATAAGTAAATATTGAACAACACCCCTACTACGATACCGATATTGGCACCAAGGGCATGTGTTCTTTTAGTAAGAATTGCCAAAATAAAAGCTGCTAAAATAGGACCGTAGAAGACGGAACTTATCTTATTAATAACTTCTATTACAGTACCTTCTATATTACCCGCAAAAAATGCAAAGAACAGACATACCAGACCCCAAAAAATTGATAGTAATTTTGAGTAGGTCATGTATTTTTTATCAGGCATATTAGGGTTGAATCTTTTCACAAAATCCTCCATAGTTACAGCAGATAAAGAATTCACTGTAGAACTCAATGTAGACATTGCTGCAGACATTATAGCCACAATCAAAATACCTATCACTCCATTAGGAAGATATTTTATGATAAAAACCGGCACCATTAAATCTGCCTTTTTACCTGCTAGAGAACCAATATTCGCTTGATACACCGTTTCCATCTGCTCTTGAAAAGTTACATCTTGCAATAATAATGTACCCAACACAAGACCCATGATACAGTAAGTCAACGTAAACGGAAAACGAAGGAGTCCGTTCGCCATCATCAATTTTTTAAGGTTAGACATGCTACTAGATGACAACAATCGTTGTGATTGCGTTTGATCAGTACCATAGTAAGAAGCATATAGAAAGAATCCTCCAATTACCATGGGCCAAAATCCGAATTCATCATTACCATCGGCATTATTGAAGCCCCATTTGCTGAAATCTACTGCAGTAATTCTATCGGTATCAACATGGGTTAGAAAATTATCTACTCCGCCGAGTTCACTAAATCCGAAATACAAACAAATGATAATACCAATAAATAGGATACTCATTTGAATGACATCTCCCCATATCACTGCCTTCATTCCGCCCTGAAAAGAATAAACCATGGTTATAAGACCAATAATTAGAATAGAAATCCAAAACTCTAAGCCGATAGTAGCTTGTAAAATTAACGCCATGGTATAGACCATAACCCCTGTAGCTACCGATCTACTAATTTGAAAAACAAAGCTTATCAATAATCGAGAAGAAGCGTCGAATCGTGTTTCTAAGTATTCATAAACACTAACAATACCCGACTTATATAACGTTGGTAGCACTGCAATTAATAAAAATGCCATTGCCAATGGTACACCTAATTCATAGGTAAGCCATTGCATACCACCACCTTCTTTTAGACCAACAAAAGCAGGTGCAGAAATAAAGCTAATAGCAGATAATTGGGTAGCCATTGCCGATAAACTTAAAGGCAACCATGATGTTTTACGACCACCTAAAAAGTAATCTCCACCCGTATTATTATCCTTGAACATAAAGCCCAATCCTAAAAAACCCACTAGGTAAACGACAATAATTATATAATCAACGTAATTCATATCCTAGTTTTTATTTTTTTTAATTAATATGCCGACACTAACGATACCTAGCACATAAAAAGCGACTATAATGTAGTCAATGTAATTCATAATTTGTTATTTAAAACTCCTTTAATATTGCTATGCCATTCATTGGATAAGATTCCAAACAGCTCGGCATCAGCTCTTCCTTGATAATCAATAGAAGGAAAAAGGTTACGAACGCTACCTTCATGTACACAACCAATACTTTTCATCGCTGCAATACTTAACTTATTTTCCGCGTGCGCACCTAAACCGATTCTCTCTACCAAGAGTTGCTCAAAAGCGAACTGCATCATTAGATATTTACAATTCTTATTTACACCTGTGCCCCTAAAATTTTTACCATACCAAGTATATCCAATCCTAATTCCTTTCAGGTCTTTTGAATAACTAAAAAACCGAGTACAACCAGCAAATTCATTTTTAGCTTTATCCAACACTGCAAAGGGATATTCCAATTTATCGATACGATTGGCAATGGCTTCATCAATATAATCTTCAAACCTATTTAGCCCATTTGAAGGACCAAGAAAGTATGTCCAAAGATTTTTTTCTTTTGATATATTGAGCAAAGGAGCGTAATGCTTCTTTTGTAATGGAACCAGTTTTACGACATCATTCTCTAAAACGTAATTTGTCTCAAAATCCAGTTGCATAAACTCAGGTATAAAATTTAATCGGTATTCACCATATCAATAAACAAAGCGGCACTCCAAGAAAAGTTATTTCCACCATAACCAGGGGTATTATCTTCACCAGTGTTTTTTCTACAATCAAAATACTCGTAAAAACCATATTTCTCTATAAGCTCAATACTATCATGCTTCATACGTGCCGCAACATCTGCAAATCCATAATTTTTAAGTCCTAGAAAAAGCATCCAGTTCATGTTGATCCAAACAGGACCTCTCCAGTATTTTTTAGGATTAAATCGATCGTTTGTAGGGTCGAAAGAGGCACATAAATATTTATCGTCTCCACCAAACTTATCCATCATAGTTTTCACCAAAACCTTAGCTCTTTCTGGTGAAGGAATATTTGCAAATAATGGAGAAAAAGATGAAGAGGTTATGTGTCTTATAGGTTTTTCATTTCTTAAATCGTAGTGGACATAAGCACCTAATTCAGCATCAAATAACTTTTCATTAAAGCTTTTAATACTTTTAGCTTGCCACTTTAGAATGGTCTTAATTTTCTCTTCGTTACCACCAATTAGTTCATATAATTCTATTAATGCTTGATTAGATTTAATCAACATGGCATTAAATAAAGGATCTTGAACCAAAAATGGAGAAAGCTCTGCTATTTTGGCATCATCATAATTGTTTTGCTTGGCTATATCTATGATGTGCAAATAGTGATCATACTCTCTTTTGGTCGGACGCTGAGAAGCGTCTACATGCGTAGTATCTTTTCTTACAAAAGTATATTCTGGCGGATTCATAGTCTTCCAGATATCATCCCAAACAGGAGAATTATCTGTACCAGATTCCCAGTTGTGATAGATGTATACCAAACCTTCATTTTGCGGATCTCTATTTTCATAGAAATACACATGATTTTCAAAAACTTTATCGATATCCTCTTTGATATAGTTGAGCATATCTTCCTTGTCTTCTGCAATACGATACATTTCTTGCAGCACAAAACCCGTTACCGGTGGCTGGGTCATACCCGTAGACCTATATTTTTTGGAGGATAAGGGATGTAATTCAGATTGATGAAAATCTGCCCCAGGAAAATAAGAATCGTTATCTGTATGAAAAACGATATGAGGTATAAAACCATTTTCCCATTGCGCATCTAGCAAGGTTCTCATTTCAGCCTTTGCCTTTTCAACATCGTAATGGGCAAAACCTATAGCAATAAATCCAGAATCCCACTTCCATTGAAAAGGGTATAAACCAGCACTAGGTATAGTAAATCCGCCTTCTTGAAAATTTGCATCTAAAACTGCAATTGCTTTTTTATATAATTCTTCGTTCATATTATCTAGTAAATAACCTCGGGACAAGCCCGCGAGGCATTAAATTGAAAACATAATTAATATTTCGACGCAAGCGTCAGTGCATTTAATTCTCGATTATCGAGTAAATAAAACACATTGGCAATTCTCCAACTACCAATGTGTTTAACAATTAAACTTAAACTAACACAACTTCTTCTAGAAATTGAAGGTTGCCGTTACGAACAATCTTCTAGGTAAAATTGGTCTTCCAACAAAAAACTCAGATTCTGTTTGACCAGCTGAACCAGCTCTAGGATTACCTTCTGTGATACCATCACTATCGAATAGATTAAAAACTGATACACCTAAACGAAGCGACTGATTAGCGTCTTGTTTTGAGAATGTATAACCAGCACCTAGTCTACCAATTGTTATGGCATCTAATTCTATATTATTCGTATCATCTGTAAACTTTGCACCAGTGTAATTGAATCCAAAATTTGCATCGAAAGCAGCATTGTCATAGTACAATCCTAATCCGCCCAATAAGTTTGGCTGTCTTGCCAATTCGTTACCAACATTAGCTTCTGTAGACGTACCGTTTACTAAATCGAAATCGGTGTTTTTGGTAATTTCATGATTTTGATAAGTAGCATTACCTCTAAGTTTTAAGAACTGTGCAAGGGTATAATCCCAAGTAGCCTCAATACCTATAGTCCTAGTATTTTGCTCTGCTCTTGTTTCATCGATCAATTGACCACCAACAATTGCTTGGCGAATAGATATACGATCTTTAAGACCTACATAGTACCCTGCAACAGATCCTGAGAATTTCTGGTTTCCGAATTTGGCACCAGCTTCAAATTGAATAATATTTTCAGCATCGTAAGGACTTTCAGAAATACCAGGTACCGGAGCAAAACCTCTTAATTGTGGAAAGAAATATCCTTTAGAGAAGTTAGCATATAGGTTGGTTGTTTCAGTTAACTCATACAAACCAGCTAAAGACAATGCCCAAGCACTTGCATTTACTTCAGTTCTTAAGAAAGAACCATCTGCAGTTTGTACATCGCTAAGTTCTGTTGTGATATCTGGAGTATTATAAACTGTTTCGCTCATAATACCACCACGACTGTTGATACCATCTGTATGTTCCCATCTGAAACCAACATCAAAACGCCATCTGTCTAAGATCATCTCATCTGTAACATATAATGCCACTCTATTTTGAGAAAGAAAGTTATTAGCTGTCTGACCAATACGGTTATAAAGTCCGCCTTGAGAATACACTACATTATTACCATCAGCATCGGTATAATTTAAGTTTACCAATTGTGGGTTGTTATTGAATTCTGTCAATACTCTGTACTGATAGTTAACATCTTCAGCCTCTGTACGAGCGATATAAGAACCAACAGTAATGTTATGGTTACCACCATTTGCTGTTTCAATAGATTTTGTCAAATTGATCTCACCAGAGTAATCTGTCATTGGGCGTAAACGATCCACATGTAAATTATCGATTACTAAATCGTTACCATTAATTTGAGAACCTGATCCACTTTGGTAAGCAGCAGTATACCCTAAGTTACCAGGAGCGATACTTTCTACGTAATTATTAAGCGTGATAGGGTTTCCGTTTGCACCATTTCCACCAACATAAAGAGCGAAATTGTGCTTGTAGTTAGCATACTTGATTTTAGAAGTCAACTTAAGGTCATCTTCAAATCTGTAATTGAAATCTCCCATTAAATAACCACCAGTAGTAGAAACACCATCAGCTATAGGGCTATTGTAAGTTCCACCAGGAGTATTGAATGAAGTATTCGCTAAGTCACCAGATAACAACTGTTCAACTGGGTTACCATCATTACCATTTATACGCTCTCTGCTACCACCACTTAATGGTATAGGAAGATAAAATTGAGCTTTATCGTCTATAAATTGTCCGCTTAAGGTAAAAGAACCGTTATCGAATTTCTTTTTGATATTACCTCTAAATTGAACACCCTTAGTTGGTAAACCTACGTCGATAGGACCTCTATCATGACGTACAAAACCTGTAAAAGCATAGTATGTATTAGAATCTTCACCACCTAGCTGACCACCAGAATAGAAATCTGTTTTAATTCTACCTTGGTTGGCAACTTCAATATTGATAATATTACCAGGGTTGGTATCACCTGTTTTACTTGTGTAGTTGATAATACCGGCAACAGAACCTGCACCATATAATACAGCTGCACCACCACGAACAAATTCAACACCTTTAAAACCTATATCTGGTCTTGCATAGACATCGTGCGCAGAAGAGTTTAGTCCGAAAGAACTAATCAAAGGCATACCGTCATACTGTAAAGGGTTAAAAACATACTGACCACCAGAAGGTAAACCTCTAACGAATATGTTACTTGCCGTTTCACCACCACCACCTTCAGCGGTAATACCAGGTACACTTCTTAGAATATCTGCCTGGCTGTTTGCAGAGAGCTTAGTAATCTCTGCCATTTTCACCGAACTAATTGACAATGGTGCCTGCTTTTGAGAACGAAATGTACTAGAAGCTGTAAGTACAACTTCATCTAGTTGCTGACCACCTTCTTGTAGCATTACATTTACCGTCTGTGCTGTACCATTTAAGTTTAAAGATTTATCAACAGATGTAAACCCTATATATGATACACGTAGTATTTGAGCACCAGTAAGATCTGTTGAAAAAGTGAAATTACCATCAAAATCTGATGTTGTACCCGATGTACTACCTGTAATTAAAATGTTAGCACCGGGAATTGGCTCTCCTGAACTGTCTGTTACGGTTCCTGAAATATCGGTCTGTGCAAAGGAGCCTGCACTGATAAGAAGTCCGATTACCGCAAAAATAATTTTCTTCATAATGTTTGAGTTTTTTTTAAGTTGAATCGATTTAAATTATCAAATCGTTGATTGTGAGACCAAATTATATGAATATAGCATTCTATTAACCAAATATTAACGAAATATCAATGCAAACGTTTGCACAAACGTTTGCAATTTATTTTGTAGTATTGTATTTCTGATAAAATAATTATAATTCATTGATATTCAATCGTGAGCAAAAAAAGAAATACTACATTAAAAGAATTATCTAAAGAATTGAGTCTATCAATTTCCACAGTTTCTAGGGCACTGAATGATCACCCAGATATTAGCCAAGAGACGAAAGAAAGGGTTCGAAAGCTAGCTAAGCAAATGAATTATGTACCCAATTTATTTGCAAGAGGCTTTCGATCTCGTGAAACTCATATACTTGGGGTCATCGTACCAAACATATCTCATTTGTTTACCTCAACTATATTAAAGGGAATTTTAGAGGAAGCCGAACTACGCGGATATCGTGTTATTATTTCAGAATCGAATAATAATGAGATAAAACAGGTAGAAATGCTAAACACCATGACACAATTTGGTGTCGATGGTGTATTGATGTCATTGTCCAGAAAGACAATCAATGTTGAAGAAATATTAAAAATATTAAACCGCATACCTATAGTCCTGTTCGATAAAGTGTCAAGTAAAATACCCTGTACACAAGTTGTAATCAATGAAGAGGAAGCTGCATTCAATGCCGTTGAGCATTTAATTGAATTGGGTAAACAGCGTATTGCTATAATTAAGGAAACAGAAAACTCTTATAATTCTGAAAAAAGGTATGCTGGTTATTTAAGAGCTTTAAATAAATATGGTATACCAGTGCGCGATAAACTAATTTTAAGTACAGAAGATATTTCATTAGGAAACGGAAGACGATTGACCAACATTCTTTTAAGCATGAAGAAGCGCCCTGATGCCATTTTCGCAATAACAGATAATGCTGCCATCGGCGCAATAAAGGCACTACATAAATTCAAGGTAAAAATACCTGAAGAAATAGCCGTTGTAGGTTTTAGCAACTCCATCAACTCCACCATCGTAAGTCCCGCATTAACCACAGTCGATCAACCTGGCGATAAAATAGGACGTACCGCAGTCCGTTTTTTAATTCAAGAACTAGAAAACCCTACCAATGATGTAATGACAAAAACCGTTGAGATTAAAACCAGCCTTATCGTTAGGGATTCTTCTTTGATGGTGTAAAGCTACATGACCTCTTAAAACAGGTAGACATCCACTTTTAAAATGCCGAATATTATAACGGAATATTACCATGCTTCTTCTTTGGTAAAGTAGCCACTTTATTCTCTAGCATTGTATATGCTTTTATTAGTTTTCTTCTGGTATCTTTTGGTAGAATTACTTCATCTATGAACCCTCTTTGTGCAGCGCTATATGGGTTAGCAAATAAGTCTGCATATTCTGCCTCTTTTTCAGCCAATTTCGCCACAGGATCATCAGAAGCACTTATTTCTTTCTTAAAAATAATTTCACTCGCTCCCTTTGCGCCCATTACTGCAATTTCTGCACCTGGCCACGCGTAATTTAAATCAGCTCCAATATGTTTAGAGTTCATTACATCATACGCACCACCGTACGCTTTTCGCGTAATAACCGTTACTTTAGGCACTGTTGCTTCACTTAAAGCATATAATAATTTTGCTCCGTTAGTTATAATTCCGTTCCATTCTTGATCCGTACCGGGTAAAAATCCAGGTACATCTACCAATACTAATAACGGAATATTGAAACAATCGCAAAAACGAGTAAAACGTGCTGCCTTTTTAGAACTATCAACATCTAAAACACCAGCCAAACTAATAGGCTGATTGGCAACAATACCAATACTTTTACCGCCTAACCGTGCAAAGCCCACAACAATATTATCAGCATACGCTTCATGAATTTCAAAGAAGGTATCTTCATCAATAATTCCGTTGATGACGTGACGCATATCGTAAGGTTGATTTGCATTTTCAGGAACAATATCCTCTAGTACATCACGAACTTCATTACCTGGCTCAAATGGTATATCGGTCGGTTTATCCTCACAATTCTGAGGCATGTAGCTGATCATCTGCTTAATCTGATTGATACATTGAATATCGTTAGCTGCAGTCAAATGCGTAACACCAGATTTAGTTGCATGCGTTAATGCACCACCCAATTCTTCCGATGTCACTTCTTCATTTGTTACCGTTTTCACCACATTCGGGCCGGTAACGAACATATAACTAGAGTTCTCTACCATTAAGGTAAAATCGGTCATTGCAGGCGAGTAAACTGCACCACCTGCACAAGGTCCCATTATAGCAGAAATCTGCGGAATTACCCCCGATGCCATTACGTTTTTATGAAAAATATCTGCATATCCACCTAAAGAACGAACCCCTTCTTGAATTCGGGCTCCTCCACTATCATTCAGACCAATCATAGGTACACCTATCTTCATGGCCATATCCATAATTTTACAGATTTTTTCGGCATGCGTTTCAGATAGCGCACCACCAAAAATTGTAAAATCTTGTGCAAAAACGCAAACTTGTCTTCCGTTGATAGTACCGTAACCTGTTACCACTCCGTCACCATAGAAAACTTGTTTTTCCATGCCAAAATCTTTAGTACGGTGTGTAACCAAAGCGCCCATTTCTTCAAATGAACCCTCATCTAATAAAAAATGAACACGTTCACGAGCAGTTAACTTTCCTTTGGCGTGCTGTTTATCAATACGAGCTTGACCACCACCTAATTTAGCCAATGCCAGTTTCTCTGCTAGTATCTGTTTATTATCTTTCATTCTAATTTTTCAAATCAATTTGCAATTCTAAGCTCTACTCTTCTTCCAATTCGAAGAAACCTTCGTTGGAATTTTTACTATTGCATCATTTTCTAAATACAGCTTTAAAGCAACTAATGCCGCTAGTCTTCTTTCTTCAGCATATTGCTTTTCTAAATGCTCTGGAGAATAGTAGTTTTTGACAAAATGTGTATCGAAATTCCCTGATGTAAAAGCCTCATGCTCACATACAAATTTGCCAAAAGACAAAGTTGTTGCAACACCTTCTACTTTATAATTATCAATAGCCTTTATCATTAACTGAATAGCCTCTTCCCTATTTTTTCCATAGGTAATCAACTTAGAAATCATAGGATCATAATAAATGGGAACCTCCATACCTTCTTCGAAGCCATCATCAACACGAATACCCTCTCCTACAGGAGTTTTATAAGTAGATAACGTACCGATACTCGGCATAAAATTAGCCAACGGATCTTCTGCATACACACGAACTTCAAGCGCATGACCCGTTATTTTTAGATCCTCTTGGGTAAAAGCCAACTTTTCGCCACGGGCTACTTTTATTTGTTGCTCTACCAAATCAATACCAGATATTAACTCAGACACCGGATGCTCAACCTGCAACCTCGTATTCATTTCTAAGAAATAAAAATTCTTCTTTTCATCAAGTAAAAATTCCACCGTACCAGCACCTACATAATCACACGCCTTTGCCACTTTAATAGCAGCTTCACCCATCGCTTTTCTAATTTCAGGAGTCAAAACTGCTGACGGAGCTTCCTCCACCACTTTTTGATGCCTTCTTTGCACACTACATTCCCGTTCAAATAAATGAACCGTATTGCCATGCGTATCGGCCAATACTTGAATTTCTATATGTCTGGGAGAGCCTACGTACTTTTCTATAAAAACAGAGCCATCACCAAATGCAGCTAGTGCTTCACTGATAGCTCTATCCATTTGTTCTGGTAGATCTTTCAAGTTTTCCACAACGCGCATACCTTTACCGCCACCACCTGCAGAAGCCTTTATTAAAATAGGAAAGCCTATTTGCTTCGCTACTTTTTCAGCTAATGCAACATCGGTTATAGCCTCTTCAATACCAGGCACCATTGGAATATCATAATCACGAACCGCTTCTTTCGCCGCTAGCTTATTCCCCATAACCTTAATGGCATGAGGTTTGGGCCCAATAAACACAAAACCATTATCCTCAACCATTTGTGCGAATACCGCATTTTCGCTTAGAAATCCGTAACCTGGGTGTATACCCTCTGCTCCAGTAGTCTTTGCCGCATTGATAACTTTCTCCATGACCAGATAAGATTCTGATGATGGCGCAGGACCTAACAATACTGCTTCATCGGCAAATTTTACGTGAGGCGAATGGCGATCGACTTCTGAATAAACGGCAACTGTTTTAATTCCCATTTTCTGAGCAGTTTTCATTATTCGTAAAGCTATTTCACCTCTATTCGCTATTAGTATTTTCTTCATTAAAACTTAATTTACTCGATAATAGAGATTTAACTAATGGGAACTTTTCTCGAATATTTAAAATTTTCATATTCTAAAATCCCATAAGGATACCTTAATTTATTTTCTATTCCATTTCAATAATCAGCTGCCCTTTTTCTACAGCATCGTCTTTCTTAATCTCAATAGATTTAATAACTCCCTCGCCTTGGGCAAGAATAATATTTTCCATTTTCATTGCAGACAAAACCAATAAGGGAGTACCTGCTACAATCACTTGCCCTACCTCAACCATTACATCAACAATTAACCCAGGCATTGGTGCTTTTACCTCATTTAGTTTTTGAGTCGTAAACGCCAGCAATCCCATTTTTTTGACCTGCTGATCGTACTCATCTTCCAGTTTTATATCATACATATTTCCGTTGATAGACAATAAAATAGTCTTGTTCAAAAAATCGGAATGGACAATCTCTACTTGAAAAGCGCTATTATTATCTAAAACATGAAGGTTTTTTGCATCGACATTTATGCTATCTAAAGCATCGACATCGCTACTAGTAACTTGTAGTTCTTCTTCGTTTACGGTAATTAAATAGTTTGACATATTTTATATTATAAACCAGTATGAGTGTTTACCAAAGATATTGAAAAAGATTGGCGATGAATTTTCCCAATTAAAAAAGTGCAATTCCATTTCATTATTTACACCACTGATGTCTAAAATTATAAACAGGATACAGAATAGCGCACCGAATTTTAGATTTTAAATTGAAGTATTGATTTTATGAGATAAAGCAGAATTTATAAAAGCCTATATATAGCCTAACTAGTATTGGTTAAAAACAAAAAGGCCTTATCATTTCTGATAAGGCTTTCGCTTTTTGCTCCTCCTCTTGGGCTCGAACCAAGGACCCTCTGATTAACAGTCAGATGCTCTAACCAACTGAGCTAAGGAGGAATTTATGTTATTTTAAAGTCTTTTTTTGACTTGTATTTTGCAATACTTAATTGCTTTAGCTTCCTAAAGCGGGTGCAAATATAATGGTTTTTTAAAAGTCTCCAAATAAATAAATTATTTTTTTTATTTAAATATCCATTTATACAAATCGTTACCATTTGCGAACAGTAATAAGGCTATTAAAATAAAGAATCCGGTGATTTGTGCGTACTCTAAAAATTTATCGCTTGGCTTTCTACCAGTAACCATTTCATAAAGCAAAAACATAACATGTCCGCCATCTAATGCAGGTATTGGCAGTATATTCATAAATGCTAGAATAATGGATATAAACGCAGTTGTAGCCCAAAATTGTGGCCAGTTCCAGGTATCTGGAAACATACCACCAATGGCTGCAAAACCACCTACCTCTTTATAAGCACCTGTATCCGGATTGAAGATCTTCTTCATCCCCTTAATATAATCTGTAAGGGTTTTAACTCCTTTATTCCATCCTGCCGGGATAGATTCTATGAACGTGTAGTCTAATTGCTTTACTTGAAAATAACCTTCTTTTTCATAATCTTCCAAATTATCATACCCCAACGATACGCCAATTTTACCCTCATCAGATATCTTGGCTTCTAATGGTAAACTTGAACCATTTCTTCTAACTACAACATTTACAGTTTCCCCTTTATAGATTTCTAATAAAGGACTTACCTCATCTAAATACTCAACAGTATTTCCTTCAACTTCAATTAAAGCATCACCTTTTTCAAATCCTGTATCTTTATTAGGAGAATTCTCTGGTATTGCATTTATTATGAAAGGGCTTCTTTGACTAATGAATCTTGCATTCTCTTTATTATTAGAAATGGTTTCAATAAAATCAACTGGAATTTCCTTTTCTATAATATTCCCATCACGTTCAATTGTAATTCTTTCGCCATAAACCACTTCTGGAACTATTGTATATATAGACACTATTTTTTTGTCATCTACAGCTATAATTTTATCACCAGTCTGAACACCCAGGGCATCCCCCAATGTAGTATCAGTTACCCAGATACCATCCTTTAAACTATCGTTTGCTATGTATTGCTCACCATAAGCGTAAGCCAAACCAATAAATATAATAACTGCTAAAACGAAATTAACCGTAACACCACCTAACATGATAATTAAACGTTGCCAAGCCGGTTTACTTCTAAATTCCCACTCCTTAGGTTCTTCTGCCATGGCTTCTTTATCCATGCTTTCATCTATCATTCCAGATATTTTCACATATCCACCTAAAGGCAACCATCCAATACCGTATTCGGTCTCCCCTATCTTTTTTTTAAATAGTGAAAATTTCACATCAAAGAACAAATAGAATTTCTCTACTCTGGTCTTAAAATATTTAGCTGGTATAAAATGCCCTAACTCGTGTAGTACTATAAGTATAGAAAGGCTTAAAAAAAATTGTATTGTCTTTATTATAATGGGGCTCATTCTTTTTTCCTGAAAATTAAAATCGCACAAAAGTACATTTTTACAACCGCTAAAAAAAAGAAACACACTGAGGGAGTGGTATTTTATGAATAATTTATTAGCTGTTAGGGTCAATTCACTTGAAAAACAAATAGCCCTAGCGTACCTTTGTAAAAAATTCTTATGCGTTCTTTTTTCGCTAAATTCAAATTATTCGGTCTCGTACTACTGCCTATTTCTGCAGTTATCATGTATCTTTTCTATAATGCCTTACAACCTGTAAAGCTTTTACCGGTATATTCGCCTGCTATGGTAAATGCAGAATTGGTTGCTGAAGAGATCCAGCATGTTAGAAAATACCATACTATCGCCGATTTCTCATTGACCAACCAAAATGGCGAAACAATTACTCAAGATAATTATAAGGATAAAATTTACGTTGCCGATTTCTTCTTTACCACCTGCCCTACTATTTGCCCCATAATGACCAAGAATATGGTCGATCTACAAAAAGCCCTTGGTAATGATTCTGATGTAATGATATTATCACACTCGGTAACACCAGAAATTGATTCTGTAGCTCAACTTAAGAAATATGCCCTAGAAAAAGGGGTAGACGATGCAACATGGAATTTAGTTACGGGTGATAAAAAACAAATCTATGAACTTGCCCGTAAATCGTATTTGGCAGTAAAAACCGATGGTGATGGCGGACCGTTTGATATGATACACACCGAAAATTTTATTTTGGTAGATAAGAAAAAGAGAATTCGGGGTTTCTATGATGGTACCAAGAAAGAAGATATCGATAAGATTTTGGCCGACATTGAAATTTTAAAAAAGTCTTACGACGAAAACAACAAGTAAACCTTTAAAGTAAGACAGTACAGCAGCATTAGATTTAAGATGTATTAATTTCCTAATTGAATTATTTGCTTTACTTTTGTTACTTATAATGAATCTAAATAAAGATTGGAAACTACAGTCGCACATTTAAAAAGAGGTCAAAGGGGAATTATTAAAGAATTCACCGAAAACTTACTACCTATAAAGCTACTTGAGCTAGGTTGTTTACCTGGCAATATAGTAGAATTAGTGCAAGTAGCTCCTTTAAATGATCCCATATATATCAATGTCAACGGATCGCATATTGCCATAAGAAGAGAAATGGCTTTACATATAGCACTAGATATTATTGAAGATAATGTGGTTATATGAGCAAACAAATCAATGTAGCCCTTATCGGGAACCCGAACACCGGTAAAACATCGGTTTTTAATCAGCTTACCGGCTTAAACCAGAAAGTAGGTAACTACCCAGGTATTACCGTTGAGAAAAAAGAAGGAATCTGTAAACTCCCACGAGGTGTAAAAGCCCATATTTTAGATTTACCTGGTACTTATAGTTTAAATACTACTTCGTTAGATGAAAGTGTTGCTGTCGAGTTGCTGCTTAATAAAAATGACAAAGACCACCCAGATGTTGCCATTGTTGTTTCTGATGTTGAGAACCTTAAGCGAAATCTTCTTCTTTTTACACAAATAAAAGATTTAAAAATACCTACTATACTGGTCATTAACATGGCCGACCGTATGTCTCGAAAAGGCATTACCATAGATATAGAATTACTAGAAAAAAAATTAAACTCAAAAATTGCATTGGTTAGTACCCGTAAAGAAACGGGTATAGAAAAACTAAGAGAATTAATTGCCGATTATAAGAGTTTACCAAAAACGCAAAATGTAAACATCTCTGTAATTGCACCCGATTATTTTGAGAAACTTTCTACCACCTTCCCAAAAGAAGATGTGTACAAACTATGGCTGGTTATTACTCAAGATGTCAATTTTATGCCTCTTGAAAAGACATTATTTAAAGATGCCACATCATTTGCCACCAAATCTAAATCTGAATTAAAGCGTCTTCAACAGAAAGAAACAATTTTAAGATACCAGTTTATAAACGGAATTTTAAAAGAAACCTATAAGGTTGACGTTAATGCTGCCAAAGGTTTTAGAGCAACTTTAGACAAGGTGCTAACACATAAAGTATTTGGCTACCTTATATTCTTTCTAATTTTATTAACCATATTTCAAGCCATTTATGGATGGAGCGAATACCCGATGGATCTTATTGACGGTTTTTTTGCATCAGCTACAGAATGGGTAAAAAACACATTGCCACCAGGGGTTTTCACAAACCTAATTGCAGAGGGCATTTTATCTGGTATTGGTGGTATAGTCATTTTTATTCCACAGATAGCATTTTTGTTCTTATTCATTGCCTTGCTAGAAGAAACAGGCTATATGAGTAGGGTTGTATTTTTAATGGATAGGATAATGCGTCCGTTCGGTTTAAGTGGTAAAAGTGTTGTTCCGTTAATTTCGGGTACCGCTTGTGCTATACCTGCAGTGATGGCCACCAGAACCATTGAAAATTGGAAAGAACGATTAATTACCATATTAGTAACTCCGTTTACAACCTGTTCTGCACGATTACCCGTATACCTGATTATCATAGCCTTGGTCATACCCGAAGGCAGCTTTTTAGGCTTAAGCTATAAAGCACTAACCTTAATGTCATTGTACTTAATGGGTTTTGGAGCTGCTATTCTATCGGCAGTAATCTTAAATAAAATACTTAAGATCAAGAGCAAATCTTTTTTCGTGGTAGAAATGCCGAATTACAAATTACCATTGCTTAAAAACGTAGGCTATACCGTTCTTGAAAAGACTAAAAGTTTTGTTTTTGGTGCAGGTAAAATCATCTTGGCAATTTCAATAATTCTATGGTTCTTAGGCTCTAACGGATCTTCTGACGAGTTTAAAAATGCAGAGACTATTGTAACCAACCGCGTAGAACAAGAAGGTTTCAGTACCAGTAGTGAAATTTATTTTGACACCCATCAAGATGGTTTAGATATTAACAACCCAAATGCATCTGACCAACAAAAAGAACTTGAAGAACGCGCATTAGCGCAAGAAATAGCAGGGTATAAACTAGAGCACTCTTATATGGGCCATATGGGTAAAGCAATAGAACCTATTGTAAGACCACTAGGTTATGATTGGAAAATTGGTATTGCCGTTATCACCTCATTTGCTGCTAGAGAAGTTTTTGTCGGCACATTGGCTACTATTTACAGCGTAGGTAATGATGAGGAAGAGACCATAAAAAATAGAATGGCCGCAGAGGTAAACCCTAGAACACAAAAACCACTGTTTAATTTGGCATCTGGTGTTTCGCTACTGCTATTTTATGCATTTGCCATGCAATGTATGAGTACATTGGCTGTAGTAAAAAGAGAAACGAATTCTTGGAAATGGCCTGCGGGACAACTAGTATTTATGAGCCTATTTGCTTATATTGTTGCTTTAATAGCCTATCAATTATTAAAATAAAAACACATGATACAACACATCTTGGTTTACATCACTTTAGCTATTTCTGTTGGTTATATAGTTACTAAATTTTTTATTCCAAAATCTATTTGGTCTAGCAAAAAGGAGACTTCAAAAGCCTGTGGTCAAGATGGTTGCGGCTGTCATTAGGGTTTAGATTATTGTTAATATTTATTTAAAACGTTCCTAACAGTTTCTAAAATTGTAACGTTACTTACATTTGTTCGTCTAGATTGCGTAAGAATAATCGAACCTATGAACAAAAAATTACCTCTTGTAGCTTTTTTTACATTTCTAATTTTCCACCTATTTAACGCCAATGCACAAAGCCTAAGTGCAACTGTTATTGATAGTGTTAGCCAACAACCCATACCATTCGCAACGATTCAAATAAAAGATAAAGGTGTTATTACCAATGAGGAAGGTAAGTTCAACTTCTTTTTAAACGAAACTATTACTGAGTCTGACTCCTTAACTATTTCATCTATTGGTTATAAAACACTTTCCAAACCAATTGCTGAATTTACTACTACAAAAATAGTACTAGCGCCTAAATCGATTGAATTACGAGAGGTTATTGTATCTAACAAAAATTATACGGCCGATGAGATAATGGATTTCGTTGAGGATAATTTAGAAAAGAACTATACCAATAATCTCACTAAAAAACGGTTGTTTCATAGATCATCATATTTTGACCGTTGGACCAAAAGTAATTTTAAGGTTAAAAAATCTTCTATAGATGTTTTAAACCAACAGTTTATTGATAGCATCATTTCCACTGTACCTAAAAATGATGCTTATTATCAAGAATTAGTGGGTGATTTATATGGTAATTATGATAAAGAATCACAAAAATTAGATTTGTTGAAAGCGTCTAAATTGTACGATAAAAACACCACTCTTAATCAAGAAAAGATGGAAGAAAAATTTAACTCCATCTTAAAAGAAAATGTAAAGCCTGGATCATATTTTAAAATTAAATCCGGATTATTATCCTTTAAAATAGATGCTGAAGAAGTCAATGAACTTTTTAAAGAAGACGTAGACTCAACAGATGTAGCTGCATTAAATGCAGAACTCGAGAAAAAGAAAAAAGATAAAGAGGAACGGCAAAAAAACTTTGCATCTTGGAAAAGAAACAATTTAGGTTCCATATTAAATGGATTACCTACTCAAGATGGTAGCGATCTTAATTTTATACTCAAATCTAGAAAATACAATTATACGCTTAATGAATTCACATATTTAGGCGATGACGCTGTGTATGTAATCTCTTTTAAACCAGATGGATCAGCCGATTTTGAAGGTACACTATATATCAATGCAGACGATTTCGCTGTAATACAAATAGATTACAGCAATGTAAAACCCGTTAGTAAGTTTAGTTTATTAGGAATCTCGACCAATAAATACTTATCTAAAGGAAAAATAATTTATAATAAAAGTGCTAATGGGCATTACAGTTTACACTATTATGAATCTGAGATAGGCGAACGTTTTGGCATAAAAAGACCTTTAAAGATATTTGAAAAAAATAGAATTGTAAAAGGTAGAAATAAGCAGAACGAATTATCTGGAGATATGGATTTTGTATTTATAAATGTTGTAAAAAATGAAATAATCGTTTTTGAATCAGAAAATATTAGTCAGGCTACTTTTGATGGATTTACAGAAAATAATACCATACTACCCATCTACATGCCTAAATATGATCCAACATTCTGGGAAGGGTATGCTATTATGGAACCGAATAAAGCGATTAAAGAATTTACCGCTACCTCTTCCGAATAAATTAAATTAAGTTCTTAATAAAACTATAGAATAATAACCCCCAGCCTACTACTAAAAAGAGTCCGCCAAGAGGGGTTATTGGACCTAGGATTTTTATTTTTTTCCCTTTGGATGCAGATATACATAATCCGTAGATACTAAAAGAAAATAGGATTGTTCCAATAATTAAACAATAGATAATAGCTTTCTCTAGACCCGTTTCTAGATTAAGGTTAAAGCTCAGCATCAGTATCAAAAGTGCATGGTACATTTGATATTTTACTCCCGTTTCAAAACTATTCAATTGATCCGCTGTAAATGTTTTCTTAAGTAAATGTGCACCAAAAGCACCAAATATTACAGCTAACAAACCCAACAGAGCTCCTACCAATTGCGCAACTAAAACCATATCTTTTTAATTCAAAGATACTGTCATCTCCTTTTAATTCATAAATTACAGAAACCATTATCCAAGAAAAATGAAAACCTATCTCTCTCTTTGCTTAACAGCAGTAATTCTATTGTGTAGTTGTGGCCCTACGAAAAGTACAACCAAAGACAAATCATCATTAGATACTGAATTAAGAGAAAAGAATAGAGCCAATATTTCGCTATTACAACGTATAAGACAAAAACCGGGTATCGTGCTACAAAACAATGTTCCTATTTTAAACAAAACGACGAACTCGTTCGATTCTGGCGGAAATCAGGAACCATTATACGTTTTAAATAATCAAGTAATCGGTAATTCGTTTCATTCCGTCAATGAACTGATAGATAGTTATAATGTAAAGAAAATAGTTATTCTATCTGGCGCAGATGCTGCGGGTTACGGCACCCAAGGTTCTAATGGGGTAGTTAAAATTACAAACTATTAAATTATAATATTCTCTAATTAAAAATGAAAACATATTTTAAAATATTAGTTATAGTTTTATTTCTGATTATGTACAGCTGTACTTTTAAAGACGAGAAGGAAGAATATGCCAATATATTAATTCAAAAGGTCGAAAGATTTAAAAAGGAAAATGGAAGATTTCCAAAGAAAATATCAGAAATTGGTCTGAAAGAAGCTATGGAAGGTCCTGCTTTTTATCAATTGGAAAATGACTCTACTTATATTGTTTGGTATGGATTAGGTCTTGGGGAATCTAATACTTACAGCTCGTCAACAAATAGTTGGACTATTGGAGGATAAATATAAATTCTAGTTTAAATTTCCTGATTTCTTTAGATTCAAATCAATAAAAAATTAAGCAACTTAGTTAGTTGGAAAGAAATATTTGACAACACTTGAAAGTTCTACTGCAAACTAATATTCATCTCCATATTAGAATTTACAGTAAACACACATTCCTTATATTTTGGCGGACCGAACATTTTCATTTTTCCTTTCGAAAAAGCAATTTGTTCTTTTGGAATTCCAAGCATATTAGTATCTAAGTTCTCATTGCCATTTGCATCATGAAAAATGGCGATTGCGTAATCACCATCAGGTAAATCTGAGATATTAAAAGCTGTTTTTCCTTTAACTGCTTTCTCAGAACCAGATTTGAAAACTTTATCGAATTTTAAAAAAGAATCTTCATCATTATAAACAGCAAAACAGATATTTCCTTTTTCAGAGGTAACTCCATCAATACTTACACTAACATTATGTTGTGCAAAAACTCCTGTGGCTATGAAGCTTAAAAAAAATAGCAATAATAAATTTTTTTTCATCTTTACAAATAGTTCTAAAATCTAGAATTGTTTCAATAGTTATGCCAAATGATTACTTCACTACTAAACTCTATCCTTATAATCCTTCAGCGATCTAATTAGGCTCACTTAAAACACTCATTTTAGCATTGAGCTGCTGAAATAACTGAACAGTTTCAACGGAGTCTTTCAGGTTAAAATACACATAAGTTGAATCTTTATAAACCAATTTCACTTTATTCTGATTGATGTTATCTATAAAAACCCGAACCTTTTTATCTGTCAACGAATCTTTAAACTCCCTAAATACACCCTTCTCTTTTTCTAAAGCAGAGAACCCATGCAAACGCTCCATTGGCGGAATTCTTTCGACAAAAACAACACTATCAATTTCGCTTAAAGGAATTTCTACATTATAAAAACCTGAACGAAGATTAAGATTATTACCGTCATTACCTACCCAATTTCTAGTATGCAGAATCAAAACAAATGCACAGCATATAACCGTAATCACCAACATAACTGTCCAGACCCAACTTTTCTTAGAAGAATGCATAAAATTTTAAAGTATGAAGTTAACTATACTAATGCCTTTAACGTTAAAATCGATATTAAATTACCGGTTCATTAAAAATATTGGACCATAAATTATTAGCACTAGAATAAACTATAAGCTTACCCTAAACCAACATCTAAAGTCATCATAATAATGAAGCCTCCAATGAAGCCCATGGTGGCAATATCGGTGTATTTATCTTGCTGTGTTTCTGGTATAACTTCCTCTACGACAACAAATATCATAGCACCAGCGGCAAAAGAAAGAGCATAAGGTAAAATAGGCTGAAAGGTCATTACCGCCCAAGCACCTAATACCGCAGCGATAGGCTCAACAAGTGCGGATGCCTGACCAAACATAAAACTTTTTGTTCTACTTAACCCATGCCTACGTAATGGCATAGCTACCGCAAACCCTTCGGGAAAGTTTTGAAGACCTATACCAAGTGCCAAAGCTACCGCACCACCAATTGAGGCACCTTCAAAACCTGCAGCTACACCACCAAAAAGAACACCTACTGCCAAACCTTCAGGTATGTTATGTAATGTAATTGCCAAAGTCAACAACGTAGTTCTATGCCACGGGGTCTTTACGCCTTCTACTTCACTTTCCTTAAAATTTATGTGTAAATGAGGTAGCACTTTATCCAATCCAAAAATGAACATTGCACCTAAGAAAAACCCAATAGCTGCGGGTATTACCTTTACAAATCCTTCACCTGGGCTCATTTCTATACCAGGCGCCAAAAGGCTCCAAAAACTTGCGGCTACCATTACCCCACCAGTAAAACCTAACATACCATCTAAGACAGCACGGTTCAATGTTTTAAATAGAAAAACCAACGCGGCACCGGCAGCTGTTAGTCCCCAAGTAAATAATGTCGCATAAAACGCAGCCAATACTGGGTCTATTGATTCAAAATACGCTATAATTTCATCCATCAATTCAAAAATTAATCAGTTAAAAACTACTCTTCATCTACTATATCTAAATATAAATTTGTTGCAATCTGTTTAGATATTCTGATAGATCCCGACCGTGTAGAAATGGTAACGGAACCATCGAACTCCTCAATTTCCAATATTTTAAAAGTATCGCCCAGGGCGATTTTATTTTTATCTAAAAACTTTAAAAAAGCTGCAGATGAGTCATTTACTCCAACACAAACACCTTGACTGCCTACAGGTAATTCACTAATCAATTTTTTAATTGATTTGGTAAACACTCCGTCTTTATTAGGAATCGGATCCCCGTGTGGATCTACTTTTGGGTATCCTAAATGGGCATCTAATTTATCTATTAAAGTATCACTCTTTATATGCTCTAATTGTTCGGCCACAACATGAACCTCATCCCAAGAAAAATTTAATTTATCAACTAAAAAAACTTCCCATAAACGATGTTTTCTGATGATGGATAATGCCACCAGCCGTCCTTTTTCAGAAAGTGACACACCTTGGTACTTTTTATAATTTACCAAAGACTTCTCAGATAGCTTTTTAACCATATCGGTAACTGATGATGGCTTCGTTTGCATCTGCTCGGCTATTGCATTGGTGGCAACAGAGGTACTATTAAACTCGCTTAAATGATAAATAGCTTTTATGTAATCTTCTTCAGATAATGTCATATTAAAACAATATAAACACAAAAATACATTTTTATACGTAAAAACAATTTTTTAGCTTTGTCTAAAATTAATTTTAGATGCTTAAAATAATATTTTTTGCTTGCTCTGTTTTATCTTTCGGGATAATAAGCGCGCAGAATTCTAAGATATCTGGCACGGTTTCATCAAATGATGGTACAGAAGCCTATGTAAATATTTATTTAAAGGGAACCGAAATTGGTACTGCTTCTGATGAAAATGGACAGTACACTTTAAAAAATATTCCCGCAGGAAAATACACGTTAATAGCTTCTACCATTGGTTTCGAAAAACATTACAAAACAATTACAATTGCCGATGGCGAAGATGAAATCGTTAATATTAGCCTATCGCCTTCTACCGAATCTTTAGATGAAATGGTCGTTACCGGAACCTTAAAGCCTGTAAGTAGATTAGAGAGTCCGGTGCCTGTAGAAGTCTATAAACCAACTTTCTTCAAGAAAAACCCAACGGCTAGTATTTTTGAAGCTTTGCAAAATGTAAACGGTGTTAGACCACAAATAAACTGTAACGTTTGTAATACGGGTGATATTCATATTAATGGACTAGAAGGGCCGTATACTTTAGTACTCATTGACGGCATGCCAATTGTTAGTGGTCTAGGTACCGTTTATGGATTATCTGGTATACCCAACTCACTTATTGAACAAATTGAAGTAGTTAAAGGCCCTGCTTCTACCCTTTACGGAAGTGAAGCCGTAGGTGGGCTCATAAACATCATCACGAAAAATAATTTGTCTGCACCAGATTTTTTCGCTGATAGTTTTGTTACCTCATGGGGAGAACTTAACCTTGATGTAGGTACAAAATTTAATATTGGCAAAAAGACTAATGTGCTCTTAGGAGCCAACTATTTTAAGTATGACAACCCAATTGATAATAACGGGGATAATTTTACAGACCTAACATTACAAGACCGTATTTCGGTTTTTCAAAAATGGAATTTTACTAGAAATAACTCACGTATTCTTTCGTTAGCCGGACGCTTTTTTTACGAAGATCGATGGGGTGGCGAAATGCAGTGGACACCTGATTTTAGAGGAGGGGATGAAATTTACGGCGAAAGTATTTATACCCGCAGATGGGAAGTTCTAGGTAAATATCAATTACCGGTAGAAGAGCAACTAATGCTTTCTTTTTCATATAACGACCACAAACAAAATTCTGTTTATGGCGATGTACCATACCTAGCAGATCAAAGAATAGGTTTTACACAACTAACTTGGGATAAAACCATAGGTAAACATAGCCTTTTAGCAGGTACGGCATTGCGTTACAATTATTATGATGACAACACACCAGCGACCTTAAATACCGATGGCACTGATAACCAAGCAGACGAAGTTGTAATACCGAGTTTATTTCTGCAAGATGAAATAGCATTTAATAAAAAGCACTCTTTACTTTTAGGTGGTCGTTACGATTATGATGACCGCCACGGTAACATTTTTACTCCACGAGGGGCATATCGTTTTAAATTCACTGATAATGACATTATTCGTTTAAATGCCGGTACAGGTTTTAGAGTAGTTAATCTTTTTACCGAGGATCATGCTGCATTAACAGGCTCGCGAGATGTGATCATTGCCGAAGAATTAAAGCCAGAGCGTTCGTTTAATGTCAACTTGAATTACTTAAAGAAAATCTATGGTGACAATGGCACTTTTGTAAGCATTGATGCCTCTTTGTTTTATACTAATTTTCAAAATGTGATCATTCCAGATTACGACACAAACCCTAATCTGATCATATATGATAATTTAAAAGGAACATCCATTTCAAAAGGGGTTAGTGCCAATGTAGACGTGGCTTTCTACAACGGATTAAAATTTATGGTAGGTGGTACCATACAAGATGTCAGTAATACGGAAGGTGGGGTAAAAAAAAGGCAAATTCTTACAGAAAGTTATTCAGCAAACTGGAGTATTAGCTATGATATTCGTACTTGGAATTTATCGGTTGATTACACCGGAAATTTATACGGACCAATGCGTTTACCAACTTTAGGCGAAAGTGATCCTAGAAGCGATTTTTCACCAGCGTGGAGTATTCAAAACATTCAATTTACCTACGATGGATTGAAGAATTTCGAGTTCTATGGCGGAGTTAAAAACTTATTAGATTGGACCCCAAATAGGGGAAATCCGTTTATCATAGCACGTGCAAATGACCCATTTGACAAAGAAGTAATTTTTGATACCAATGGTAATGCAGTTGCGACACCAAACAACCCAAATGCATTGACTTTTGATCCAACTTATGTATACGGACCTAACCAAGGCATACGTTCATTTCTAGGATTACGTTACACGTTGAATTAAGAACAAAAAAACAACTACTATTTCGTATTTTTGATATTCTCAGTATGTAACACCCTGTGTAAACAACCTCGGGGTAACCCACGAGGCATTTGTAAGTCAACAACAATAATATTTCGAGGCAAGCCTCGGAGCATTTAAATCTCGATTATCGAGCAATGTTTTAAAAATTCATGAACGAATTCGATTATATCATTATAGGCGCAGGTGCATCAGGTTTATTATTGGCTGATGCTATGCTCAATGATTCGTTTTTTGATCATAAAAAGATATTACTTCTAGACAAAGACGCTAAAAATAGCAATGATAGAACATGGTGTTTTTGGGAAGAAGGCAAAGGTCAATTCGAAAATATTGTACATAAAAAATGGGCGACAATTCATTTTCAAGGAGACGATATTATCAAGAGAACAGCCATTGCCCCGTATTCTTATAAAATGATACGCAGTATTGATTTTTACAATCATTATTTAGGTCGAATCAAAGAATCATCAAATATCACTTTCGTTCAAGAAGCATTGGTAGACTTAAGGGAGTCCGCCACCGAGGTTATTGTAAACACTACAAATAACATCTATACTGGCAAATACCTTTTTAATAGTCTTTTTGACTATAAAATGGCGACCGATCAAAAAAAATATCCAGTGCTGCAGCAGCATTTTGTAGGCTGGGTAATTAAAACTGAAAAGCCAATTTTCAATACCCATGAAGTTACTTATATGGATTTTTCCATCCCTCAAAAAGGAAATACCCGTTTTATGTATGTACTGCCCTATTCAAATAACACGGCGTTGATTGAATACACATTATTTTCAGAACAATTACTGCCAAAAGGCGAATATGAAGCGGCGATAAAAGAATATATAGTAGACCGTTTTCAATGCGATACGTACGAAATTATTGAAAAGGAAGCGGGTAGTATACCCATGACCGCTTATGACTTTAGAGAACACCACACCAAAAGAATACGATATATAGGTACCGCAGGCGGATGGGCAAAACCCAGTACAGGCTACACCTTAATGAGTACTGCAAATAAGATTCCGAAATTAATTGAACACATAAAGCAAGGCGAGCCACTTCAAAAAATGAAATTAAAAAATAAATTCTGGTTTTATGATATGCTCTTTTTAGATGTTTTGCATCATAATAATGGTAACGGACACGCAATTTTCGAATCTATTTTTAAAGCTATGAAACCACAAATGGTATTTAAATTTCTAGATGAAAAAACTAGCTTAAAAGAAGATTTTATTTACATAAATTCTTGTCCGAAAACCCCATTTATAAAAGCGCTATTTAGAAGGCTATTTTAAACCGTTCTATTCATCAGGTTTTCACCAAATTGCTTTAATAACTCTTTATTTTCAGGCTCTATTTCCATTTCTTCAAGAACGTCGAATGCCCTTGCCGTATAGTCGGCTATTGCTACCTTAGTTGCCTTATCTGCTTCTGTCTTTTCAAATATAGAACGTACCGCACTTATTTTAGCTTCTGATTCTTTTGGCTGAATAGAATATAGATGTTCAAGTTCTTTTGTCATCATTTCAGAACCAGAATTCAATGCTTTTAAATATAAGTACGTTTTCTTATTCTCAATGATATCTCCACCAACTTGCTTACCAAAGGTTTCTGGATCACCAAATACATCTAAATAATCATCCTGCAATTGAAACGCAATACCAAGATTTAATCCAAAACTATACATTTTCTCTTGTGCAGTATCCGAAGCACCGGCAACAATAGCTCCCATTTTAAGAGCAGCTGCAACGAGAACAGCAGTTTTGTACTCAATCATTTTTAAATATTCAGGTAACATGACATCATCTCTTGTTTCAAAATCGACATCATACTGTTGACCCTCGCAAACTTCTAATGCTGTTTTACTAAATAACTTGGCAAGATCTCTAAATACATTGGGTTCATAATTTTCAAAAAGCTGATATGCCAAAATTAACATCGCATCACCAGATAGAATACCAGTGTTTATATCCCATTTTTCATGAACGGTAGTTTCACCCCTACGAACAGGAGCATCATCCATAATATCATCATGCACTAAAGAAAAATTATGAAATACTTCAATTGCCAGGGCAGCATCTAAAGCATTTTTAAAATCGCCTTTAAAAATTTCAGCGGTCATTAACACTAAAACCGGTCTCAAGCGCTTTCCACCTAAACCAAGAATATAAGTAATAGGCTCATAAAGGTTTCTAGGTTCCTTTGTAATTTTTTTTGAGTCCAAATACGCAATAAACTCTTCTCGATATTCATTAATAGTGTGCATTGTTCGCAATTTTATTCAAAAATAGAACAATTAAGATTGATTCTCCTCTTTTCTGCATTGAAGAACCACATCTAAGGCTAACGATTTTAAAAAAAATTACAGTCAAGAAAATAGAATAATAGTTGATGGTGAAAAGATTTATAAAGAAGATCTTTTTATTAATCTAGAAGGCATAATTATCTGAGTTATACTATCGTTTTTTAAATGCTTAGCCGCCATTTTTGCCATTTCATTAAAATCTGTAGAAATGGTCGTTATTCCGCCAAACACAATTTCTTTGGATACATTATCATTTTGAGACAAAATACCAATATCCTCTCCAATTTTTAGCTTTTTTCGTACAGAATCTCGCAATATGTGCCATAAAATAGTATCTCCTAGTGCAAAATATAGATAGCCTTTAGTAGCAGAACCAATTGAATAATGATTCTTGACCATACCATTTATCGAATAATCTTTCAAGAATTTTTCAAAGGCCTTTTTAATGGAAATCGGAGAATAATCAGTTTCTTCGTTAAAATATAAGATGATTTTTTTGTACTTTTTTATTTGAGGAAGCAACTGCACCAAAGAATTATAAATTACATTTTCAAACTCTTGAGAAATATAAGAAATCGACTTACCCAAATCTAAATATCTATCGACCAGCAGTAGTTTTTTAGGCTCGATTTGTTCTAATAAGGGAATAACTTTTTGATGCTGCATAGAAGCAATTACATACATACCATATTTACCGTTGATATTGGTAAGAATTGTTTCGAATACAGTAAGATTATTATGGTGAAAAAATACGTCGATTTGAAATCTCCTACCCATCTCTTTACGAAATGTTTTATAAAATTCTTCTTGATAACTTTGAAAGGCGAATAAGATTAAGGCCATTCTTTTTGTAATATTCGTAGCTTGACTAATTACAAAATAACCCTTTAATTGTCGCGACTCGATCAAGCCTCTATTCTTAAGTTCTTCGTACGCTTTAAAAATAGTTTTACGGGCATAACCAATTTCTTCAACCATAATGTTTATGGAGGGTAATTGATCACCTACAGATAATTTACCATCTTCAATAGACTCAATTACCCCCTGAACTAATTGTTCATGTTTTGTAAGGTTATTATTGTGGGTTAGGCTTAAAATTTTTCTAATAACCGCCATAAATCATAGATCGAATTTGAAAGCGACAATATACAATTTAATAAACTATATAAAAGTTTCTTCCATTTTACTAGCGTTGAATATTAGTGTTTTCCTTAACCGATTATTAGGCCAATATTTTTCATAATCCTATAACAAATGGGCTCAAAAATAAAATCGATTAAATTTTCAAAAAAAATATTAAATCTTAAAATTCAGTTCAAAACTTGGCAAAACCCCTGTAAATACCGAATCTTAATAAAAAGTTAATACTGATAAATTCATAATATTTCATAATTCAAATATCATATTCAAAAAATATACCAGCAAAATTTATTAAATTAACATTAATTTATATATTTGTTTATGGTAGCATAGTGTATCATAGTCTTTTTCTCAAAATGCTTCCATGAGATTATGATGCTAATGTCAACAACAATAACTAACAACTGTAACAACTAACTTTATGAATTATCAAAAAAACTTTCCTAAGTTTTCCATGATTCGAAATCATGCAAGCTTAACGATGATTTTATTTTTTAGTGGCTTTCTCTTCATGAGTCTCCACGCACAGACAACCATTTCTGGTACCGTTACATCGGCTTCAGATAACATGCCGTTACCGGGGGTATCTGTCATAGATGCCAACAACCCAACAACAGGGGTACAAGCAGATTTTGACGGTAACTTTACGATTACCGTAGAGGATGGCAGTACCAGTTTACGATTTAGCTACATAGGTTTCAAAACCGCTGTGGTACCTGTAAACAACCAGGGCACTATCAATGTTTCTTTAGAAGAAGACGTTGCCAACCTTGACGAAGTAGTTGTCGTTGGTTATGGTACCCAGAAAAAAGCAACCGTAACCGGTGCTGTAACAGCGGTACAAGGCCCTGTTCTTGAAAGTTCACCCGCTATTAGTGTATCTAACTCACTTGCAGGTAGACTACCTGGGGTAGTAATCGTACAAACCAGTGGTGAGCCTGGTAATGACGAATCTACTATTAGTATTCGTGGTACAAACACTTTAGGAAACAACCAACCATTAATCGTAATTGATGGTATACCAGATAGAGATGGTGGTATAGGTCGTATCAACGCAGATGACATTGCCAATATCTCTGTTTTAAAAGATGCTTCTGCTGCCATTTATGGAGCAAGAGCTGCAAACGGTGCAATTATAGTAACCACTAAATCTGGTAAAGTTGGCAAAATGCAAATAAACTATAAAGCTGATTTCGGACTTACAAGACCAACAAGAACTCCTGAAATGGCTAGTGCGGTAGAGTACCAAACTATAATGAACGAACTGGCAATTTACAATAGTAATATACCAGCATCGCAATGGGGTAATGCAAGTACTGCCTTTCAAACGTCTGGTAGCTATACCATCCCCGGCAGTAGTCCTGCAGAAACTGTAAATGCAGCCTTTAGCCCAGAAACAGTTAATAATCATAGAACTAGTGCAGATCCATGGTTATACCCAGACACAGATTGGTTCGGTGCAACATTTAAAGATTGGGCAGAACAACAAAGACACAATTTATCTATAAGTGGTGGTAATGAAGATTTGAAATATTATGCCTCTTTAGGATATTCTGATCAAGGTGCTATCTACAAGAATTCAGCGAATAGGTATCAGCAATATAATTTTAGATTGAATACCGAAGCTAAAATCAACGACTATATTTCAACAAAGTTGAGTATGGCCTATAGAAAAGAAGATAGAACTTTCCCTACTGAAGGGGCAGGTGCTATTTTTAGAATGTTAATGAGAGGTAGACCAAACGAACCAGCAATCTGGCCAAACGGATTACCAGGACCAGATATTGAAAATGGACAACAACCAGTTGTTGTTACTACCAATGCTACCGGTTATGACAAGCAACCGACAGATTTCTTACAATTTACTGGATCAGTTGATATTACAAACCCCTGGGTTGAAGGCCTTAAACTAAACTTAACCGCAGGTGTAGATCAAAGCCAGTTACGTAGAAAATTATGGCAAACACCATGGACACTTTATTCATTAGATCGTGCGAATTATATCGCTACAGGAGTACCTGAACTAAGTGGGTCTATACGTTCAAATTTTACCGATGCGAGATTATTACAATCATCTAACAATGTACTAAATACCAACCTTACTGGTATACTAACTTATGATAAAACCATTGGTGAAGATCATAATATTGGTCTTTTAGCAGGTATAACACGTGAAAATTTTCAAGGAGAATTTTTCTCGGCATTTAGAAGAAACTATCTCTCTACAGCGGTTGATCAACTTGGTGTTGGTGGCGAAATTGCACAAGAAACTGATGGTTTCGGTTACAATAGAACACGTTTAGGTTACTATGGTCGTGCTCAATATAACTTTAAAGAAAAATACTTAGCTGAGTTTATTTGGAGGTATGATGGTTCTTATATTTTCCCGGGTAATGATCGTTTTGGATTCTTCCCAGGTTTATTACTTGGTTGGAATATAAATAATGAAGATTGGTTCAATGTAGATTCTATAAGCTACTTAAAACTTAGAGCATCATACGGAGAAATGGGTAATGACCAAGTTTCCTTTGACACAAATGGTGATGGAGAAATTACTGACGATGAATTACAGGAATATGCATATCAATCTATTTATGAGTTTGGACAATACCCTATAAATGGTCAAGTACAAACTACATTATTCGAAAACCTATTGGCCAATCCTAGCTTTACTTGGGAGCGCGCAAAAAACTATAACATTGGTTTAGATGGTATAGTGCTTGATGGTAAACTGAGCTTCACATTAGAATACTTTTTAAACAAGCGTGATCAAATTCTAATTCAAAAAACAGGTTCTACACCGGGTTCTTCTGGTATCTCCGCACTACTACCACCTGTAAACGCGGGTAAAGTTAATAACGAAGGATTTGAATTTGCTTTAAATTATTTTGGTGGCAATGTTGATGGTTTCAAATGGGATGTTGGTGTTAACGGTGGTTACGCACAAAACAGTGTTGAATTCTTAGATGAAATTCCTGGGGCTCCAGACTATCAACTACAAGAAGGAAAACCGATTGGATCGTACCTAGTGTATGAATCAGATGGGGTGTTCATTGACGAAGCGGCAGTTAGTGCAAATACTTTAGACTACAGCGCTGTTAAGCCACTATTAGAGCCAGGTGACATGAAGTTTAAAGATATTAATGGTGATGGTGCTATTAATGATCTAGATCAAGTAAGAATTAAAAATAGTATCAATCCTAATTTTAACTTTGGAGTTACATTCAATGCTTCTTACAAGAACTTTGACCTTTCAGTTTTATTACAAGGTGCAACAGGTGCTAAATTATTTATTCAAACAGAATCTGGAGATATTGGGAACTTCTTAAAATACAGTTTCGATAACAGATGGAGCCCAGACAACCCAAGTAGCGTTCACCCAAGACTAGCGAGTCGTGGAGATACGTATTATACAGGTGGTGATTATGGTAATAATACCTACAACCTTTTCAGTAAAGATTATTTAAGACTTAAGAACGTTCAACTAGCATATAATTTCCCGTCAGAAATGATAAGTCAGTTCGGACTTTCTAATTTTAAGGTATACATGAGCGGCCTTAACTTGGCTACATGGGCAGCTCAAGATATCTACGATCCTGAATCGACTAGTAATAGTGGTCAGTTCTACCCACAACAGTCAATTATTAACACAGGTTTTAGTTTAACATTTTAAAAAAAAATCATGAAAAAAAGAAAATTAGTACTTTTAGGCTTACTAACGCTGGCGTTAGTACCTATTTCGTGTAATGAAGATTTTTTAGAAACTTCACCGTTAGATGCAATTTCCGCAGATGCCACTTGGGCAGATGGGGCTTTATCAGAAGCTTTTGTATTTAATGTATATGCATCTTTAGGCTATGGAGGATTTGAGGAAGAGGGTTTATCTTCATTAACAGACGAAGCAATGTTTACGCACTCTGGTAGAGGTGTAAATGTTATTACAGAAGGTTCACTTTCTCCGTCAGGTACGGGGAATGTAAATATCATTCCACAATGGAACGAGTTGTACTTGGCTATTCGAAAAGCGAATATCGCCATACAAGAGTTACCAAACGCAGGGTTTGATGATCAAACTTTAAAAGATAGATTACTAGGTGAATCTCATTTTTTAAGAGCTTATTATTATCATCAATTAATGCGTTATTATGGTAGTGCACCATTGATAGACACTCCTTATGGTCTAGATGACGACTACACTATAGCAAGAGGTACTTACGCTGACAACGTAACTTTCGTTACTGATGATTTAGACAAAGCAATTTCATTGTTAGACGGTAAAGATGTAACACCGGGTAGAGCTTCGATGTTAAGTGCTATGGGATTAAAATCTAGAGTACTTACCTATGCAGCAAGTGATTTACGCGACGGACCTACAGCAAGCGCAAAATCGGCAACATTGGGTGGATATTCAAATTTAGAATTGGTTGCATATACTTCTGGGGACAGAGATGCAAGATGGAATGCAGCTAAAACTGCTGCCAAGGCTGTATTAGATGCAACAACCGGTTACAAACTAGACTTAACTGCACCAGCAAGTGCTGAAGACGCAAAAGAAACTTATATCTCTATTGCTATGGGAGGTGGTAGTGCTGTTGGCGATGCTGCTGCAAGATCTGAACTTTTATTCGAAAGAACACATTCACCTTTATTTACCGCTGAAAGCAACTGGCCGCTGGGTGGTATTCACCAAGGAATCAATAATGGTCCAAATGGTTACCACAACTGGGCAGGTAATACACCAATTCAACAATTAGTAGATGATTACCAAATGATGGATGGTACCGATTTCGATTGGAGCAACCCTGAGCATGCTGCAGCACCTTATGAGAATAGAGACCCTAGACTAGCTGCAACCGTTCTTTACGATGGTGCTCCATGGAAACCAAGACCAGATGATGTGGCTGCTATTGATCCTTATGATGAAATTCAAACTGGTACCTATGCAGATGGTAGTGGCGGAATTATTGCAGGTGTTGACATGCGTGATTCACCTATCGAAAACTGGAATGGAAGTAGAACAGGATATTATGTTCGTAAATTCATTGATTCAGACCCGTCATTAGTTGATAATCAATCAAGTGCACAGGTTGTGCCATGGCCATTTATTCGTTATACTGAAGTAATATTGAATTATGTAGAAGCCTCAATTGCTTTGGGTGATGAAGGTGAAGCTAGAAACTGGTTAAACAAAATTCGTTTTAGAGCCGGTATGCCTGCAATTACTGCATCTGGATCTGATCTTTTAGAAGCCTATATCAATGAACGAAGAGTTGAATTAGCTTATGAAGAACATAGATTTCACGATGCTAGAAGATGGATGATTGCAGATCAAACATTGGGTAGAGGTATTAAAGTAATGAAAGTAACTGCGGCACTTAAAGCAGGTGCTACACCAAGAACTCCTTATCAATATGACACATCAGTATATGATTACACGTATACCGTTGTTGATAATAATGATAATGAAACCAGAACCTGGGATGACAAAATGTATTTCATGCCTATTAGTAGAGATGAAATCAACAGAAATAACCTATTGATTCAGAATCCGGGTTATTAGTTTAGTTTAAATTGAGTTAAATTAAAGATCTATCCTTTTTTGGGATAGATCTTTTACTTTTAAGCAAATGACAAAAAATCTAACTCTCTATTTTCTTATTATAGGTACAACACTTCTTCAAAGTTGTACAGAAAAGCCTAAAAAAGATGAAGTAACGGCTACTATTAGCAAGCCAGAAAAACCATCTCTTTTTACTCTTTTATCTGAAAATGAAACTAACGTTACTTTTCAGAACACTTTAAAAGAAGGACTAAATGCTAATGTATTGGTATATGAGTACTTATATAATGGTGGTGGCGTAGCTACGGGAGACTTTAATAATGACGGATTACAAGATTTATATTTCACCTCTAATATGGGGGAAAATAAGTTCTATTTAAATGAAGGCGATTTTACTTTTAAAGATGTAACCGTAATTTCAAAAGTCACCGGTAGACCAGGACCTTGGAAAACAGGTATTACGTCAGCAGACGTAAACGGCGACGGTAAATTAGACCTATACCTATGTTATTCAGGCGCATTGCCAGATGCTAAGCGTAAAAATCAACTTTTTATTAATCAAGGTAACGACGCTAATAACATTCCCATTTTTAAAGAACAAGCTGAAGCATATGGTTTGGCAAGTGCCGCATTCAGTAACCAAGGCTATTTTTTTGATTATGATAAAGATGGAGATTTAGACATGCTGTTATTAAACCATAATCCGAAATCATTACCAGTATTAAATGAAGTAAGCACAAAAGAATTTTTAAAAAAAGACGACCCGTTTCAAGGTACTCGTCTATTTGAACAAAGAGATAATAAATTTTACGACATCACCGAAAAAGCAGGTATAAGTGGTTCTGCCCTAACCTACGGATTAGGTATTGCCATAAGTGATATCAATAACGACGGATGGCAAGATTTCTACATTTCTAATGACTACACCGTGCCAGATTACTTGTACATCAATAATCAAAACGGAACATTTACAGACCAACTGGGCAGCCAAATGGGACACACAAGTCACTTCTCAATGGGAAATAATGTGGCGGATATTAATAATGACGGGCTACAAGATATTTTCACATTAGACATGTTACCAAAAGATAACAAACGCCAAAAGTTACTTTTATCTCCCGATAATTATGAAAAATTTGATTTAAATATAAGAAGCGGATTTCATCATCAATACATGCGTAACATGCTACAATTGAACAATGGTGATGACACCTTTAGTGAAATAGGTCAGTTATCAGGTATCTCAAATACAGACTGGAGCTGGGCTCCACTATTTGCAGATTTCGATAATGACGGATTTAAAGATTTATTTATTTCTAACGGATATTTCAGAGACTACACCAATTTAGATTTCATCAACTACATGGATAGTTACGTAAAATCTAAAGGCAGGTTACAACGACAAGATGTTTTAGAATTAATTAAAGAAATGCCAGCATCTAACCTAAACAATTTCTTTTACAGCAATAAAGACGGCGTAAATTTTATAGACAATACTAAAGGTGCTGGCATGGATCAACCCGCGAATAGTAACGGCGCTATATATACCGATTTAGATAATGATGGTGATTTGGATCTAGTGGTAAATAACATCAATAAACCGGCTTTTATTTACAGAAACGATTCGCCAAATGAAACCAATAACTATTTGAGTGTAGAACTTAAAGGAAGCGATAAAAATACAAATGGTATTGGTTCTAAAGTAAGTATTTTCAGTAATGGAGAAACTCAAGTAATTGAACAAATGCCCACTCAAGGTTATCTATCAACTGTTTCGCCCATTTTACATTTTGGATTGGCTGATAACACTACAATAGATTCCCTAGTAATCAATTGGAATTCGGGTAAAAAAGAAACCCTTTCACAAGTTTCTACAAATCAATTATTGGTACTTGAAGAAAGTAATGCAAAAAAAACAGTTTTAACAAAAGATGAATCAGAGGTCTTATTTTCAAAGATTGCAAGTGTTATTAATTACCAGCACCGATCATCATCAGTAAATGACTTTAAAAGGCAATCACTTTTATTAAAACAAGTATCTCATGATGGTCCGCCAATGGCGAAGGGAGATATTAATAATGACGGATTAGAAGATATTGTCATTGGTGGTGGCATTGGGCAAGTAACATCCATATTTATACAGACCAACAATAAGAAATTTACTCAAAAAGTCAATTTAAACTTTGATGTAGACAAAGCACATTTTGATTCAGACATCGCACTTTTTGATGTAAACAATGATGGCAACTTAGACATATACGTTGCCAGTGGTGGCTATCATAACTTTACCCAAAATGACCCTTTATTACAAGACCGATTGTATTTAGGTGATGGGAAAGGAAGTTTTGTAAAATCTGAATCTGCACTACCAAGTATACAAACAAGCACAGGATCAGTTGCTTTTTCAGATGTAAACGACGATACCTTTTTAGATATATTCGTTGGCGGATCTATAACTCCAGGTCGTTTTCCTGAATCATCTAGCAGCTATATTTTGATAAATGATGGTAAAGGCAATTTCACGGACAAGACCGATGATATTCAACCAGAATTTAAAAACTTAGGGATAACCGGCGATGCTGTTTGGGCGGATATGGACGGTGATAAAAAAGAAGATTTAATAGTTGTTGGTGATTGGATGCCTATTTCTATTTACCTCAATAAAAATGGTAAATTAATGAATGAAACAAATCAGTTTTTTGAGGAAACATTATCTGGATTATGGACCAGCCTACATGTAACTGACCTTAATAAAGATGGTAAACCAGATATAATTGCAGGTAATATAGGTGGCAATACTCAATTTAAATTGAGCAACGATACTCCAGCTGAATTGTATTATTCAGATTTTGACAATAATGGCTCTGTAGATCCTATTTTGAATTTTTATATGGATGGCACTAGTTACCCCTATATCACAAGAGATGAATTGTTAGGTCAACTTTCAGGTAAACGACAACAGTTTAATAGTTATGAAAAATATGCCGATGCAACATTGTCAGATATTTTTACTGAAACTGAAATGCAGAAGGCCAGTAAATTGGTAATTACCCATCAAGAAACTACCGTTTTAATGAGCAACTCAAATGGCAAATACCAAAACATACCATTACCTGTTCAAGCGCAATACGCTCCTATTTCAGAAATTATAAGTTCAGATTTCAACAATGACGGTAATATAGATTTGCTACTTTTAGGCAACAATGATTTTTATAAACTGAGAATAGGGAAGTTTGATGCCAACTACGGCACAGTACTTTTAGGTGACGGCAACGGTACTTTTAAATATGTATCGCAACCAAAATCTGGACTTTCAATAAAAGGAAGTAACACCCATGCAGTATTGATAAATGATGAACTTATATTAACCAGTTACGGTGCAGCAACTGAAACCTATAAACTTTTAAAATAGCTCTTTAAATAACGATGACTAGTACCATAAATAAAACACTTATAAGAATTTCTACCGTACTGCTGCTCTTGCTTACAATGGCATGCTCTACAAACGAGCAGTCGAAAATGAGTGATAAAGAAGTTGCTTTAGAATGGGCAAATATGACCTTGTTCATTACTAGATATACGCCCTCGAACTCCCCCACTTTTGCATCTAGGGCATTTGGCTATACTGGGCTAACCATGTATGAGGCAATTGTACCAGGTTTCACTGAATATAAATCAATGAACGGTCAATTGAAAGGGTTAGAAATGCTTCCTATGGCAGATGACTCTAAGGAATATAATTGGGTGTTGGCATTAAATGCCGGGCAATCTGAAATTCTAAAGAATATCTACGTTCAAACATCCGAAGAAAATATTAAAAAAATTGACTCTCTAGAACAAGTGATATTTACTCAATTTCAAAATGGTTTAGATGAAGAAACCGTTTCACGTTCTGTGGCTTTTGGTAAATCTGTCGCACAAACTATTTTCGAATGGTCAAAAACAGATGGCGGGCATAGAGGATACCTTCATAATTTCGATAAAACCATGATACACCCAAATCGACCAGGCGCTTGGAAACCACCATTATTCGCACAATCGTTCAGCCACCACCCATTACACCCACATTGGGGAGAAAACAGAACTTTCGCATCCACAAATAAAGAACTTGAAGACCCAAAGATGATTCCGTATGACACAACTGTTGGTTCACCGTATTACAAGCAGTTTGAAAATGTATATTTGAAAGATTTAGAATTGACACAGCTAGAAAAAGAAGCTGCTATTTGGTGGGGCGATGATCCAGATGTTAGTTTTACGCCACCAGGGCATTCTTATTATTTTGCCACCTTGGCTATAGATGGGCATGACATCTCGCTTATCGAAAGTGCTAAAATATACGCTCAATTAGGGATGGCAGTATCAGATGCTTTCGTGAATTGCTGGAAATGGAAATATCAGTTCTTTACGGAACGACCAAATACCTTTATTCCAAAATATATTGATGAAGAATGGGAGTCCTTCTGGCCCGACCCACCTTTTCCATCATTTCCCTCCGGGCATGCGATTCAAGCAGCTGCAGCAGCAACAGTTTTAGAGCATAACTTTGGCAAAGAATTTACTTTTACAGACAGAGCTCATGAAGGTAGAGAACGGGATGAACTCAAAGAAACTGATTTTGTAATTCGGTCATTCGACACCTTTTGGGATGCCGCACTAGAAACAGCAGATTCTAGATTTTATGGTGGCATACACACACAATTAGACAACGAAGTAGGTTTAGAAAAAGGGGTTGAAATCGCTAAAAATGTTTATGCCCTAGAATGGAAGAACAATGATAAAAAATAATTCAGCCCTTATTAAAATAAGCAGCAGCATATTCTTTCTATTATTCGGATTGATGAGCTATGCGCAACAATCTTTTACGGATGTTTCGGAAGCTGCTGGTATTGACCACCAATATGAAGTCTATGAAGGTACTTTTGGCGGTGGTGTTACCGTATTCGATGTAAATAATGACGGTTACGAAGATTTATATATAACGAGTGGTATAAAATCTGACCGACTATACCTTAACAATGGTGACGGTACTTTCAAAGATGTTTTTAAAAATTCTGGACTAGAAGTTACAGATGAGTTTGTTACCCAAGGTGTCGTAAGTGCTGATATTAATAAAGATGGATATAGAGATTTGTTCGTCACCACCATTACTACTACCGATGGTAAAAGCGTAATACCAAGAGCTAAAAATTTACTCTTCTTAAATAATGGAGATATCACCTTTAAAGATGTAACGAATGAATACGGATTAGAAGACTTAAACTCCTTCAGTACAGGACCAAGTTTTGGCGATTTTAATGCAGATGGATATCCTGATTTATTTGTGGGTAATTATTTTCAAGAATTTACCGGCAAATTGGGTATTATAAAAGATGCTACCATAGTTAGTGCGAACCAAACCGCTAGAAGTTATTTACTAGAAAATAAAGGAGGTAAAAGTTTCGAAAACGTGTATGATGCATATGGTTTAGGACATAAAGGCTTTGGTTTTGGTGGAGTTTTTACCGACTATGATAATGACCAAGATCAAGACTTGTTGGTGAATCAAGATTTTGGCTATAAAGCAGTTCCTAATTTTCTATACCGAAATGAGTATCCTGATGACCATTTTGATGATGCTAGTAAGGAAACCGAAATGGACTTGAAAATAAACGCCATGGGTGCAGCAGTTGGCGATTATAATGGTGATGGGTGGATGGATTATTACATTACCAACATCAAGTTCAATATGCTAATGGAGAACCAAGGTATCGGTAAACCGTTTGTTGACAAGGCTAAGGAATTAGGCACTTACAATCTTGCAATTAGTTGGGGTGCAAATTTTGCTGATTTTGATCATGATGAAGATTTAGATCTGTTTGTTTCTAACGGAGATCTGAATCCGAATTGTACACCTATGGGTAATTTCTATTTTGAGAACAATGATAATACGTATACAGAAAAAGGCAGAGAACTAGCCATTAACGATTACGGTATCGGTAGAGGTTCGGTCATTTTTGATATGGATAATGATGGTGATATGGATTTACTAGTTGTAAATCAACAACCGATTCTAAATTACCCCATAGCATCTACCACTCGACTTTTTAGAAATGACCTAGAAAAAGGTAATTGGCTAAAAGTTGCACTTAAAGGTTTGGATTCTGAAGCAAATGGCATTGGCTCTCGCATAACTGTAGTTGCCAATGGAAAAAGAATTATTAGAGAAATTGATGGTGGTGGATCTAGCCATTTATCACAAAATTCGGTGATCGCACATTTTGGCTTGGGAGATAATACCGTTGTTGATTCTGTAATTGTTAACTGGACAGGCGGCAATACTCAAATACTAACCAACATAAAAGCTAATCAACAATTAGAAATTGTCGAAATCAATCAACCGAAAGAAGAAATTTCTAATATATGGTACTTAATTGGCGCTTTATTATCACTTGTTGTTCTCTATTTTGTAGCAAAAAGAAAAAGGCAATAAGCTTATTTTACTTTACTAAAGGCCATTACAATCAATTTGTTTTAAGAATACCTACTTCAAAATACATCAGTATTTCATACCTCAACTTTTCTAATTCATACATTTTAAAACGCTTTTATACCTTCTATGTATAATAGCGCAGACAGGTATTTTCAAAAAACCAAAGGTCTAGCATCAAGTCATTAAAGCTATATAGCTAGTTACGAATCTCTCAAAAAATCGTTGAAAAACTACCGAACATTAAAAAATTGTAAAACTTTGGAAACTTTTTTAGTTTCTAAAGTTTCCTGATGTATATTTGCAGCCGTTATGAAAGAAAAAATTAGGGATACGGCTTCACAGCTTTTCTTAGAGCGTGGTTTTAAGAGTATTACCATGGACGATATTGCCAATGAAATCGGCATGTCTAAAAAAACCATATACAGCGAGTACAGTAATAAGACTTCGTTAGTGGAAGATTGCGTAATGAATAAGTTCTGCGATTTAAGTGATGGTATTGACCTGATTATAGCGATGGAGAAAAACGCTATTGAAGAATTATATGAGATTAAAAAATATGTAATGTCTCATTTAAATGATGAAAAAAGCTCTCCTCAGTATCAATTAATGAAATACTATCCGAAAATTCATAAAAACCTGAAGCTTATGCAATTCGATAAAATGCATAAGTGCATATTATTGAATGTTGAAGGCGGTTTAAAACAAGGCTTGTTTAGAGACAATATAAATCCGGAGTTTGTTGCTCGTATCTATTTTACCGGTCTAAATAGTATAAAAGACCAAAACATGTTTCCCTTAGAACAATTTCCGATAGGCAAACTTATGGACTCATTTTTAGAATACCATATTAGAGGTATTGTAACACCAAAAGGAAAAACCATATTAAATAATATCATCAATTCAAATCAAGAATAAATGCGAAATCAATTAGTAATCTTAATCACTATTCTAAGTATTAGTCTAGGATATTCACAAGAGCAAACCTATTCGTTTACATTAGAAGAAGCGATTCAATTTGCGTTAGAAAACAACTATTCGGCGATTAATGCGAATAGAGATATTATAGATGCCCAAAAGCAAAAATGGGAAACTATAGCAGGCGGACTTCCACAGATTAATGGATCTGTTGGGTACTCTAATCAACTAAAACAACCTGTAACATTACTGCCTGCAGAATTGGTAGGTGGTGCAGCAGGTGAATTTATACCTGTAGTTTTCTCTCAACCACAATCAGCAACGGCAACTGCAACATTGACCCAACAAATATTTGATGGCTCATACATTGTAGGTGTTCAAGCAACTAAGGCTTTTTTAAGTTACAGTGACAACAATAAAGAGAAAACAGATTTAGATGTTAGAAAACAAGTTGTTGAAGCTTACGGTAACGTACTTTTAGCAGAAGAAAGCATAGAAATATTAGAAAAGAACAAAAGCACGCTCGAAAAAAATCTTTTTGAAACTTCGAAGTTATTTGAAAACGGACTTGGAGATGAAGAAAGTGTTGATCAACTTCAAATTACCCTATCATCTGTAGAAAATCAGTTACAAAGTGCTCTTAGACTAAAGGATATTACGTTACAAATGTTGAATGTAAGTATGGGGCTTGACCTAAATGCGCCAACACAATTACAAGAGAACCTAGAAGATCTTACCATGTCAAAAATGGATTTAAGTATTCTTGGTTTTGACTTCAATATTAATGATAATGTAGATTACAAACTTGCCGAGAATTTAAACGAACAACGTTATTTTGAATGGAAATTAGCAAGAAGTCGTGCGCTACCTACTTTGAATGTGTATGTAAATTATGGTAGTTCAGCTTTCTCAGAAAACTTCGATTTTTTCAGCGGAGATCAACAGTGGTTCGATTCTTCTATTTTAGGTTTTGACCTGAACATTCCCATTTTTAGTTCATTTAAAAGAAGTGCCAGCACCCAACGCGCTAAAATTGCTTTAGAAAAATCAAAAACACAATTAACCGAAGCTGAACAACAAATTAGATTACAGTTAGAGAATGCTAAAAACAATTATACCCTGGCGATAGATAATTACGAAACTGCGAAGCAGAACCTAACATTATCTGAACGTATTGAAAACAAAAACCAAATCAAATACAAAGAAGGTCTTGCAACCAGTTTTGAATTGAGACAGGCACAAACACAATTGTATGCTACCCAACAAGAATACTTACAATCAATGGTAGAGGTAATTAATAACAAGACCGAATTGGAAACCATTTTAAATACAAAAGACTAAATAATCAATCAATAAAAATACAATCATGAAGAAAATACTAATTTTATTAATTACAACCGTTGGCATATACTCATGTGGCAGTGGTGAGCAATCGGTAGCCGATATCATTGCACAACAAGACTTAGAGGCAATAAGAGCTAAGAAAAATGATATAACCTCACAACAAAAACTGATTGATGCACAATTAAAATCTTTAGATTCTGCAATAGCCGTTTTGGGTAATGAAGAGAAATTACCATTGGTAAACACATTAACAGCAAAAAAAGAGCTTTTTAACCACTACTTAGAATTACAGGGTGATGTTTCTACTAAGCAAAATGTACTGATCTACCCAGAAATGGCGGGTACGCTTCAAAGAGTATATGTTAAAGAAGGTGACAGAGTTTCTAGAGGGCAAGTATTAGCTACTATTGATGATGGCGGTATGTCTAGCCAAGTAAGTCAATTGAAATCTCAAGCTGCTTTGGCAAAAACGACTTTTGAGCGTCAAGAGCGTTTATGGAACCAGAATATAGGTTCAGAAATTCAATATTTACAAGCTAAAACCAATTATGAAGCTGCAGAGAATATGGTTTCTCAAACACAGAGCCAATTAGGGAAGTCTACCATAAGAGCACCTTTCTCTGGTATTATTGACAATGTAATAAAAGACCAAGGCACCGTAGTTGCCCCTGGTCCAGGTTCAGAGGTATTTCGTATTGTAAATCTTTCTGACATGTACATTGAGGTAGAAGTGCCAGAAACATATTTAGGTAGCGTTTCTAAAGGAAAAGAAGCTTTAGTATACTTTCCTGTTTTGGGTGATAGTATTGTTACAAAAATTAGAGAGACAGGCAATTTCATCAATCCTTCGAATAGATCTTTCGAAGTTGAAATACCTGTACCGAATAAAGAAGGTAAAATTAAACCGAATCTTTCTGCTAAAGTCGCTATTAACGACTATACAAGTGAAGACGCTATATTAATACCGACTAGTATAATTTCAGAAAATGCAGATGGTGAGCAATATGTTTTCGTTGCAGAAGAGCCTAATGCAGATGGTGAGGCTTTGGTAAAAAGAAGCGTAATTATTACTGGTAGAACACAAGGTGCGAATATTGAAGTATTATCTGGTTTAGCAGATGGTAACGAAATTATTAAAGAAGGTGCCAGAAGTGTAAAAGATGGTCAAAAAGTAAAAATCAAAAAATAAATATCGATGAGCAAAGTACAAAAGAACGCCGATAAGGAATTCGGTTTATCGTCTTGGGCCATTGATAACCCCTCGGTTATTTATGTGATGATTGCTATTTTTCTTTGGTTGGGATTCAGCGCCTATATGGCGATGCCCAGAGAAGATTTTCCTGAAATTATAGAGACCAAAATCTATATTAGTACACCTTACCCAGGTAACACTGCCGAAGATATTGAAAAACTGATTACAGACCCTTTAGAGGATCGGTTAAAGAATATTAGCAACGTAGTAGAAATTACCTCAACTTCTCAAGAAGATTACGCTATTTTAACCATAGAATTTGACGAGGACATTACCGTTGAGCAAGCTAAGCAAAAGGTAAAAGATGAAGTAGATAGTGAAAAAGCGAGTGAAGACTGGCCTACTTTCAATGGTGCCAAGGTAGAACCAAATGTGTTCGACCTCAATTTCTCTGAAGAAGTACCTATTATGAATATCAATTTCACAGGAGATTACCCTGTAGAAAAGTTGAAAGAGTTTGCTGAATATTTACAAGATGAAGTAGAAGACTTACCAGAAATTAAACAAGCAGATATACGTGGTGCACAAGATTTAGAAGTTGAAGTCGGTGTCGACATTTACAAAATGATGGCTGCTAAAATCAGCTTTCAAGATGTGATAAGTGCTATTAGCAATGGTAATATGACGATGTCTGCCGGTAATTTAAAAACTGTGGGGCAAAGACGTACCATTCGTATTCTAGGCGAAGTAGAAGACCCTAAAGAATTGAACAACTTCGTGGTTAAATCTGAAAATGGCGCCGTATACTTAAAAGATATTGCGACTATTAACTTTCAAGCAAAAGACAAAACTACCTATGCTCGAGAATTCGGAAACAACGTAGTAATGCTCGATGTTAAAAAGAGAGCCGGTAGAAACTCTATTTCTGCAGCAGATAAAATAAAGGAATTAGTAAAGAAGGAGAAAGCAAATTACTTTCCACCAGATTTAAATATCTCAATTGCTAATGATTCTTCTACTCGTACGCTCAATCAAGTTGATGATTTGGTTAACAATATCATCTTCGGTATTATACTTGTAGTAACCGTTTTAATGTTCTTCTTAGGCTTTAGAAATGCGTTATTCGTTGGTTTCGCGATACCTATGTCCATGTTCATGTCATTCGTCATATTATCATGGCTAGGTTATACCCTAAACACGATGATCCTTTTCGGAATGATCATGGGGCTTGGTATGTTAGTAGATAACGGTATTGTTGTGGTGGAAAACGTTTACCGATTAATGGATGAAGGTTTGTCAAGAACCGAAGCTGCTAAAAAAGGTATTGGTGAAATTGCCTACCCTATTATTATATCGACAGCAACCACAGTTGCAGCATTCGTTCCATTGGGACTTTGGCCTGGTATTTTTGGGCAGTTTATGATTTACTTCCCTATTACACTTTCCGTAGTATTGGGCTCGTCATTATTCGTGGCAATTTTCATGAATTCTATGTTAGTTTCTAAATTCATGAGTACAGATGAAAAAGAACTGACCTTAAAGCAATTGATTAGAATGAGTGTTATTCTTGGTGGTCTAGGAGCATTAATACTACTTTTTGGTGGTGCTATGCGTGGCTTGGGTTCTGTACTTATACTTACCGCCATAATGTTTTGGGCTTATAAATACATTATTAAAGGTTCAGCTATACGATTTCAAAAGAGAACTATGGCGCGCTTTGAAAATTGGTATGAGCGTCGTTTAAAGCATGCCTTAAGAGGTAGCAATGTATACTGGTATTTTGGTATTACATTTTTAATGTTGATAGGTGTATTCATGTTATTTGGTATGTCTGTTGGTAGCGGTCGTACAAAAATTGAATTTTTCCCAGATAACAAACCAAATGAAATCTATGTGTATGTAGAATACCCTGAAGGTACTTCTATTGAAAAGACCAATGAGATTACTAAAGAGGTAGAAAACCAAGTGTACGCTATCATGAATGATGATATGTACAAGAATGAAAAGGGTGAAAACTTTATGATGGCCTCTGCTGTATCTGTAGTAGGTGAAGGTGCCGGCAATCCACTTACCGATGGTGGTTCATCTGCCGAAATGCCACATAAGGGTAAGGTAACCGTAAACTTTAGCGAGTATAAATTTCGTAATGGTTTAAATACCGAAGATATAAGAGGGCGTGTTCAGGCCGCATTACAGGGTATTTATCCTGGTGTTGCCATATCGGTAGAGAAAGATGCCAATGGTCCGCCAGCTGGTTTTCCTATTAATATTGAGCTTGAAGGCAATGACTATGATGAACTGATCAATACTGCCGAAGACATTAAAAACTTCATTAATACCAAAAACATTGCTGGTATTGAAGAATTGAAGATTGATGTAAACAAAGGCAAACCAGCTATGCAAGTAATTGTGGATCGCGAAAAAGCGGGGGAATTAGGTGTTGCCGTTGGTCAAGTTGGTAATCAGTTAAGACGTTCTATTTTTGGTGAAAAAGCAGGTGTTTATAAAGAAGATGGTGAAGATTATGATATCAACATCAGATTCAATGAAGATTTGAGATACAATAAAAGTGCGCTGTTCAATCAGAATATCATTTTTAGAGATCCTTCTAACGGACAGATTAAAGAGATTCCAATTTCTGCAGTAGCAACCGAAAAAAACACGTCTGGTTATAGCGCCATTAAACACCGCGATGGTAAAAGAGTAGTAACTATTTACTCCGGATTAAAACCTGGCTTTACAGATGCCGGGGCAATTGTTGCTGAAATTCAAAATGAAATGGGAAGTTTTGACGGAACTCCCGCTACCGTTAAAATCGATTATACAGGTCAGTTAGAAGAGCAAGCTAAGCAACAAGCTTTCCTAGTAGGTGCTTTTTTCTCCGGATTAGGATTGATTATGCTTATTTTAATATTCCAATTTGGTGGTATCTCTAAGCCATTGATTATTATGATTGCCATTTTCTTAAGCTTTATCGGCGTATTTGGAGGATTGATGATCACCGGATGGTCTTTTGTAATTATGATGACCATGATGGGTATTATCTCATTAGCCGGTATTGTGGTAAATAACGGAGTGGTACTGCTCGATTATACCCAAATTCTGATAGATCGTAAAAAAGTGCGTCTTGGTATAGAAGACAGTGATCTGTTAACGATGGATGATGCAACAGATTCCATGATCGTAGGTGGTAAGGCAAGATTACGACCGGTAATATTAACTGCCATTACAACAGTTTTAGGATTGATTCCGCTTGCAATCGGTTTAAATATTGATTTCTTTGCATTGTTCTCAGAGTTTAATCCACATATTTATATTGGTGGTGATAACGTAATATTCTGGGGACCATTAGCTTGGACGGTAATCTTCGGATTAATCGTAGCTACCTTCTTAACCTTAATCATTGTACCGGTACTATTTAATATCGTATACCGTATTAAGGTAAAGTTTAGCAGTTTTGGAAACAAGAGTAAAGATTCGAATGAACGACTTGAAAGTGTAGCATAATACACTTTAAATTAATTGCATAAAAAAAGCCCGTATCATAATTGATACGGGCTTTTTATTTGAGTTAGTTAGTCTATTTATTACTAACAACAGGATCTTTTTTGCCAGCTTTAGAAACACTTGCAATTCTGTTGTTATCAAAACTTACTTCGCTTTTTACATCGCCTTCCCAGAATAACCACGTACCAGTTCTAACACCGTTCTCGTAATTACCCATGGCAATTTTCTCACCTTTTTCGTTGAACATTTTCCATTCACCTTCTAACTTCTCATTTAAAAAGTATCCTTCTTGAGACTTTTCTCCATTTGCGTGAAAGTAAGTTGCTTTTACTTTATCACCTTCTTTTTCAAAAGTAGGATCAACCTGAGCATATGCTCCTAAAGACAATGCCATTACAGCTATAATTAAGAATTTTTTCATGATATATTTTTTTTGGGATTATTATTCTACAATATTCTAACGAGATAAAGATACAATTATTTTGCAATTAATCAATGTTTAGGTAACTTTTACATAACATTAAATTTACATTGAAACTGTATATAATTGTTTTTGAGGTAGTTAGGTAAAATTCAATTTCATATCTACCAAACCGGTCATCCTATAAAACGTGCATCTAATATAGATCTTTAATGAAATAGACTTCTTAAATTTGCCCTTTCAATAAAGCACATGTTATGTATAGAAGCCATTCCTGCGGGGAATTAAGAGAATCACATATTGGCCAAACGGTTACACTATCTGGTTGGGTAGCCAAAACTAGAGACAAAGGTTTCGTTGTTTGGGTAGATTTAAGAGATCGCTATGGTATTACACAACTCGTACTTGATGAAGACCGAACAAATGCAGAGTTACTAGAGCAGGCAAGAAATTTAGGTAGAGAGTTTGTTATTCAAATAAAGGGTGAGGTTATTGAAAGAGCTTCTAAAAATGCTAACATCCCAACAGGTAATATTGAGGTTTTGGTTTCCGAACTTACCATTCTAAACGAATCTAAGACTCCGCCATTCACTATCGAGAATGAAACCGATGGTGGTGAAGACCTTAGAATGAAATATAGATATTTAGACATCCGTAGAAATCCTGTAAAAAACAATCTTATTTTTAGAAGTAAGGTAACTATGGAAGTTCGTAAATTTTTATCGGGCGAAGGCTTTATAGAAGTGGAGACTCCGTATTTAATAAAATCGACACCAGAAGGTGCTCGTGATTTCGTTGTACCTAGTCGTATGAACGAAGGGCAATTTTACGCATTGCCACAATCACCACAAACATTTAAGCAATTACTTATGGTTGGTGGTATGGATAAATACTTTCAGATTGTAAAGTGTTTTAGAGATGAAGATTTACGTGCCGACAGACAGCCAGAGTTTACACAGATAGATTGTGAAATGGCTTTTGTTGAGCAAGAAGATATACTTAACGTATTCGAAAACTTAACAAAGTACCTTTTAAAAGAAGTGAACGGTGTTGAAATCGATTCGTTCCCAAGAATGACTTATGACGATGCCATGGCTAAATATGGTAACGATAAGCCAGATATTCGTTTTGGGATGGAATTCGCTGAACTCAATACTGTAGCACAACATAAAGAATTCGGAGTTTTTAATTCTGCCGAATTAGTAGTAGGTATTGCCGTACCAGATGCTGCAGAATATACTAGAAAGGAATTAGATGCATTAGTCAACTGGGTAAAACGCCCGCAAGTTGGAGCTAACGGAATGGTTTATGTAAAATGTAATGAAGACGGAAGCTTTAAATCTACCGTAGATAAATTCTACGACCAAGACGATTTAGCTAAGTGGGCAGCAGCAACTGGTGCTAAACCAGGTGATCTTATCTGCGTACTTTCTGGTGATGCCAATAAAACAAGAACACAGTTAAGTGCCTTACGTATGGAAATGGCAACGAGACTAGGACTTAGAAAACCCAACGAATTCGCACCATTATGGGTAGTTGATTTCCCATTATTGGAGCTTGATGAAGAAACCGGACATTACCATGCCATGCACCACCCGTTTACATCGCCAAAACCAGGTCAGTTAGAATTACTGGATACTGATCCAGGTGCAGTACGTGCAAACGCTTATGATCTTGTATTGAACGGAAACGAAATAGGCGGTGGATCTATTCGTATTCACGATAAAGATATGCAAGCAACAATGTTCAAGCATTTAGGTTTTACACCTGAAGAAGCAAAAGCACAATTCGGCTTTCTGATGGATGCTTTCCAATACGGTGCACCACCACATGGTGGATTAGCATTTGGTTTAGATAGACTTGTATCTATTTTAGGCGGACAAGAAACTATCAGAGATTTTATTGCTTTCCCTAAAAACAATAGTGGTAGAGATGTTATGATCGATGCACCTGCACCTATTGATAATGCACAATTGAAAGAATTGAGTTTGAAGTTAGACATTCAAGAATAATTAATCTTGACAAAATAATATTAAAAAAATCCTGCCGCTGAGCAGGATTTTTTTGTTTTTGCTATGGAAACCTCATCTGGAATTTATCTTGAAGATTTAGAAGAACTTAAAGCTAAAATCATAGCAAGTAATTAAATACCTTTGAACCATATCACTGATATGGCTCAAACATGCCCATCCAAAGAAATAAAATATTAAAAAGTATTTACAAATGGAGATATAAACATATCTCTCAAAAAACCTTCATTTACATCTTAAGTGTAATAGTTGGGCTTTTAGCTGGTTTGGCATCTGTAACCCTCAAAAACATTACTTATTTTATTGAAGCGTCTCTTGAAAAAGGGATTATTTTCTCAAGTAATCAGTTGTATTTTATTCTACCAATTATAGGTCTTACGTTGGTATATCTTTATGTAAAATACATTCATAAAGAGAAATTAAAACATGCTGTTTCTTCCATTCTATTTTCCTTATCAAGAAACAAGGCAAATATCGACGCGAAGCAGATGTACACCCAGCTTATTATCGCTCCGTTAACTGTTGGTTTTGGTGGATCAGTAGGGTTATTGGGTCCGGCAGTGGCTACAGGCGCAGCATTAAGCTCTAATTTAGGTAAGCTCTTTCACATAAATTCTAAAACGCGGTCTTTATTAATTGCCTGCGCATCGGCAGGTGCAATATCATCTATATTTCAATCGCCGATTGCCGCTATCATTTTTGCGGTAGAAGTATTTAGTCTAGACCTGACTATGATATCTATGTTACCGTTATTGTTGGCATCGATTAGTGGTGTACTTACCTCCTACTTCTTCATGGGCAACGAGGTATTGTTCAATTTCTCCATTAGTGAGCCATTTGAAGTGAAGGATACTTTGTTTTATGTTCTTCTCGGCGTAGGTACAGCAGTAGCATCTATCTACTTTACAAAAATGTACTTTGGTATCATTAACCTTTTTAAGCCATTGAAAAGTCCGAAATATAGGCTTTTAGTAGGCGGTCTAGCTATAGGTATTATGCTATATATGATTCCTCCACTGTATGGTGAAGGTTTTTCATTTATCAACGACCTTTTAATCGGCGATCATATTAAAGCTTTAGGCAAAACTCCATTCGATGCCTACATCGCTAATATTTGGGTGGTAATTGCTCTATTATTCGGCATCACAATTTTTAAGGCAGTAGCGATGACCACTACTTTGGCTGCCGGTGGTGCGGGTGGAATTTTCATACCAACAATGGTAATGGGTAGTGCTTTAGGGAATGTCGTAGCTAAATTGATTAACAATTCAGGATTAGGATTTTCGGTATCTGAAAGTAACTTCACCCTTATAGGCATGGCGGGTCTTATTGCCGGTGTACAACATGCGCCGTTGACCGCAATTTTCCTTATTGCAGAAATAACGGGTGGTTATGCACTTTTTGTTCCTCTGATGATTACCGCATCTATATCATACATTATCACCAAAAACACCGTAGATTATACGATTTACACCAGAGAATTAGCTGAAAGTGGCGATTTACTAACACACAATAAAGATCAAGCTGTGCTAACCCTTATGGACCTTGATACTGTGATAGAAACCAACTTCAAAATCGTAAACCCAGAAATGACCTTGGGTGAAATGCTACATGATTCCGTTGCCAAATCAACACGAAATATTTTTCCAGTAGTAGATGCAAATCACATGTTTTTGGGTATTATTTTATTGGATGATATTAGGGAGTTTATGTTCGATACCAAATTGTACAACACTACAAAGGTGGAAACATTTACCCACAAAGCACCCGATCATATTTATTATGGGCTGGACAGTATGCAAATTGTAATGCAAAAATTTCAAGATAGTGGCGCATGGAATTTACCTGTCGTCAAAAACGGAAAATATATGGGCTTTGTTTCAAAATCAAAACTATTGACCGCTTACAGAAGAGAACTTATAAAATTCACAAAGTAAAATAACTCATGAAATATATAATTATCGCTATAGTATTAGTCTCGATCGGATTAATCATTTACGGATTCAATTTAGATACCGGTGAAGAAGCACTATCACATCGATATATAGGCTCAGGCACCTTATTGCTATTTTTAATAGCCATGCCACTTTTTCTAATAAAAGAGAGCAAGGGTAAAAAATTCAATGATTACATGCTTACCGATGAAAATGTGCGAAAAATGCAAGGAAAAGAACCTAGAAAGACTGATAATCAAGACAATCCGATAAAATAATAGTTCAAAACCCTACCAATGAATCTTAAAATATTGTAAATTAGAATGTTAACATTAAAATTTCAATACAATGATTGGTACCGTCAAATTTTACAATGAATCTAAAGGTTATGGGTTTATAACCAATGAAGAAACTGGAAAAGATATTTTTGTTCACGCCACCGCTTTACATGGCACGGAAATTAGAGAAGGTGATAAAGTGAGTTATGAGGAGGAAGAAGGAAGAAAAGGTACTGTTGCCGGACAAGTGCAGGTGCTTTAAAAATAGTCTTTCTCACTAAAAAAATTAGATAACCACGCTCTTGCGTGGTTGTTCATTTTAACTCGATTTCCTATTTTCTTTTCTCCACAAAAAATTGCTGTAATAAACTAGCCGCTTCATCTGCAAGAATACCACCGATCATTTTAGTTCTAGGGTGAAGAGTTGTTCCCATGACTCGGCAACCACGCTGTTCATCTGTAGCCCCATAAACGATTTTACCAATCTGACTCCAATACAACGCACCAGCACACATTTGGCACGGCTCTAAGGTTACATACAACGTACAATCTTTTAAATACTTTCCGCCTAGAAAATTAGCGGCAGAAGTAATCGCCTGCATTTCGGCATGTGCGGTAACATCGTTTAGTTTCTCAGTAAGATTATGTGCTCTGGCAATGATTCTATCTTGGACTACAATAACTGCACCTACAGGCACCTCGCCAGCTTCAAATGCATATTCTGCTTCTTGTAGCGCCTTTTTCATAAAATAAGTATCATCGTAAGGTAAAAGCATAAGCTCAAAAATACGATAGTTTCATTTTTAAAAAAGTATTTTTGTCTCCAATATAACCACAGTTTGAAATCGATACTAGAACATATCAAATCATCTAACGATCTAAAAACTTTATCAGTAAAGGATTTAGAGCAACTGGCTGTTGAATTACGTAAGTTCATTATTGATATTATTTCTGTAAAAGAAGGGCATTTAGGCGCCAGTTTAGGTGTTATAGAATTGACCATAGCAATACATTATGTGTTCAACACACCCATAGACAAGCTAATATGGGATGTAGGCCACCAAGCATACGGCCATAAAATACTGACCGGCAGAAAAAACGTCTTTGATACCAATAGACAATTTGGTGGCATAAGTGGCTTCCCTAAAATGCAAGAAAGCGAATACGATGCTTTTGGTACAGGGCATAGTTCTACCTCTATTTCAGCATTGTTAGGCATGGCTTTGGCAGCACAATTACAAGGAAAATTAAGAAGACAACATATTGCAGTTATTGGCGATGCATCTATAGCAAGCGGTATGGCATTTGAAGGCTTAAACCATGCTGGTGTAACCAATGCGAATATTCTTGTCGTACTCAACGATAATGCTATGGGTATAGACCCAAGTGTTGGTGCATTAAAAAAATACCTGACCAATGTAAAAACAGGTACCGCAAAAGAAGAAAATATTTTCGAGTGCCTTAATTTCAATTATACTGGACCAATTGACGGTCATGACTTGCCAGCTTTGGTCAAAGAATTAGAACGTTTAAAAAATATAGAAGGTCCTAAATTGTTACATGTAATCACCACAAAAGGAAAAGGGTTACAAAAGGCAGAAGAAAACCAGGTTACCTACCATGCACCTGGTAAGTTTGATAAACAAACTGGTGAGCTACAAAAGAAAACCAATACCATTGAACCACCTAAGTTTCAAGATGTATTCGGGAAGACTTTAGTAGAACTTGCGGTAAAAAATGAAAAAATAGTAGGAATTACACCCGCTATGCCAACAGGTAGTTCATTAAAATTTATGATGGATGCGCTACCTGAAAGAGCTTTCGATGTTGGTATTGCAGAACAGCATGCGGTAACCATGGCCGCAGGCATGGCAACCGACGGTTTAGTTGTATTCTGTAATATTTACTCTACTTTTTTACAGCGAGCATACGATCAAATCATACACGATGTAGCCATACAGAATCTACCCGTAATTTTCTGCTTAGATCGTGCAGGATTAGTAGGTGAGGATGGCCCTACACATCATGGTGTATTTGATATTTCATACTTAAGATGCATTCCTAACTTGATTATTTTTTCACCTATGAATGAAATAGAGTTAAGAAACATCATGTACACGGCACAATTAGGTTTAGAACATCCTATTGCTATAAGATATCCGCGTGGACGAGGAAATGAAGTAAACTGGCAAGTACCGATGAAAAAACTGAATATTGGCGAAGCGCAACTTTTAAAAGAAGGAACCAAAATTGCCATTTTAAGCACAGGGCCTATCGGTAATATGGTTTCTGAACTAATACATGAATTGGATAATACCCCTGCAATCGCGCATTATAATTTCCCATTTATAAAACCATTGGATACGGATTTATTAGAAGGAATTCTGAAGAAATTCGATCATATTATCACCTTAGAAGACAGTTCAGCAATTGGCGGATTTGGAAGTGGTTTGTTAGAATTCGCAAATACTATTGGAATCCATAAAATAATTAAGATATTTGGCATTCCAGATGCGTTTATAACCCATGGTGTTACCGAGAAACTGTATATAAAAGCAGGGATAGATAAAACATCCGTTAAAAAATATGTACAACAATTTTTATGAATAGAATAGCTTCAAAAATCGTTAAGAGTTTATGTTCGTTACTCTTTTTGGTGACTTTAGTAACTTACGGTCAAGATACCATACCTGCACCAATAATAGTAGATAGTGTTACCGTAGACAGTGTTGCCATAGATACCATTGTAATTCGCAGAACGGTAGATAAAATTTATTCTCCTAGAAAAGATGTAAATCTTCAAATACCCAATATAGACTTCAAAAAAACTAAAACCTTGCAAAAAGGGTTTAATAGATTTAGAATACCATCGTTTTGGGAAAATGAAAATAGCTTCGGTATCAATATTAGCGAAGTTGCCTTTGTCAATTGGAATGCGGGTGGTGATAATGCCGTTAGTGGATTAGGATTTTTAAAATTTGCAAGAAAATATAAATTCAGCAATTTTCAATGGGAAAATAATCTTGAATTACGCTACGGATTAAATGCCCAAGAAGGTCGCAAACTTAGAAAGACGGAAGATGTAATACGTTTAAGTTCTAATTTGGGCTTTAAAAAAGACAACACCAGCCGCTGGTTCTATTCCGTTCAACTAAACTTTAACACCCAATTCTCAAATGGTTATAAATACCCGGATAGAGACACACCTATATCTCGTTTTATGGCACCTGGCTATCTACTTTTTGGTGCAGGTACCTCTTATATAACCAAAGATGAAAAGTTTAATCTTTACTTATCACCATTAACTCAAAAATCGACATTTGTATTAGACCAAGATTTAGCTGACAATGGCTCCTTTGGTGTACAAGAAGCCATTTTAGATGCCGATGGAAACATTATAACACCCGGAGAAAATCATTTGTTAGAAATTGGAATATTAATTACCAATAATTTTAATATTAACATCGCCGATAATATTGAATTAAACAACAGGCTAAATCTCTATACCGATTACATTAAAAGCTTTGGTAATATTGATGTGGACTGGGAACTGACCCTAAACATGAAAGTAAATAAGTTCATTAGCACAAGCCTAGGCACACAAATGATTTATGATGATGATATTCTTTTTGACGTAGTCAAAAACGATAATGGAACTATAGTAAACCCAGGCGTACCAAAAATTCAATTTAAGCAAGTATTAGGTGTTGGTATCTTGTACGGCTTCTAAAGTTGTTTTCCTTTAATTTTATTGTGAATATGTACTGCTGCGCTATCAGAGAGACTCGCAACATAGCAACAGGTGTTTAAAACTATTTCGTAAAGCGATATATTGGTTTGCTGATAAAAACCAGGTAAAGTTCTCAAAATCAACTTGTGATAGTTAGATGCATTATTATTCATTTTACCAATTAAGGCAGCAATATATACATCTAAAATGTCAGATATAATAGTATACCCGGCAATCTCTTTTTCTACCACTTCTTGCGACTGATAAATTTTTTGAACGCTAAGGCTTATAATATCTTCGATCTGGGCTTTGAATCCGCTTTTATCTAATAAAGAGACCTCAAAATTGCCATTTAAAATCAGCTCTTCATTCTCAATGAATATAGAAACAGCATCTTGTATGAGCGTGTTTATGGCTAAGGCACGAAGGTAACTAAGCCTGTCTTCCATATACTCCAAAGAATTATACTTCTTGGTATTTATGGTATCCTTAACCAGTTTTATAAGGTATTCTAAGGCATAATCTTCAGAAATTAGACCTAAGTTAATTCCGTCTTCAAAATCAATAATGGTATAGCAAATATCATCTGCAGCTTCTACTAAAAACGTCAGCGGATGCCTACCGTATGAAATGGTACCGTCATTACTTCTAATAGGTAAACCTAAATCTTGAGCTACTTCGTCAAAAATATGTTTTTCACTTTGAAAAAATCCGAATTTTTTATCACAGATATGGTTACTAGGTTTTTTAGGTAACGATTCTTTAGGGTATTTCATAAAAGCACCCAATGTGGCATAGCTAAGACGGAGTCCGCCAAAGACCCCTGCCCTATCTTGCGTCATTAATTTAAATCCGTTGGCATTACCCTCAAAATCGATAATATCTTGGTATTCAACTGCCGAAAGCTGATTTTTTAACTGCAGTCCGTTACCGGTTTTAAAATATTCACCAATCGCTTTCTCACCACTGTGTCCAAATGGAGGGTTACCAATATCATGAGCCAATGCAGCAGCAGCAACGATACCTCCGAAATCATTGAATTGATAGCCATGAACCTCTTTTAAGTAAGGGTGTTTTTCGATGATTTTCTTTCCTGCCAATCTACCTAAACTTCTACCAACAACAGACACTTCAAGACTATGCGTTAATCTGGTATGAACAAAATCGGTCTTTGACAACGGTATTACCTGAGTCTTATCTTGCAAACTTCTAAAGGCGGACGAAAATATGATACGGTCATAATCAACATCGAACCCTAAACGGGTCTCATCTTGTTCATTTCGTAATCGTTTATTTTTATCGCCTTGTCTACGTAAAGAAAGTAATTGCTCCCAATTCATGTTAGTCCGTTTTTACAGCCTGCAAGATACAGCATTTGCTTATTTCATTACCTAAAGTATCATTTCTGGTAAACTATTTTATCTCAGAACCTTAACCTTAAAAACATATATTCATAATCCTTAGGTAACCTTAACTTAACCTTTGGTCATTTTCTTTGTATCAGTATTTAAATTAGGTATGAAGAAAATATTTATTCTATTCGCTTTAATGATTTGCTCTTTGTCTTTCTCACAAGAGACCAGTGCTATTAAAGGTAAAATTTTAGATGGTGAATTTTTCAATGAACCATTATTAATGGCTTCTGTATCTATTGATAATGCAGATATTTCTACACAAACAAACTTTAGAGGTAATTTTGAGTTTACCGATATTACACCTGGCACGCATGATGTACTCGTGCAATTTGTAGGCTACGACCCAATACATATAGAAATAACAGTTAAAGAAGGCGAGCAAGCTGAAATTCTAGAAACCTTATATGCTAAAAGCCTTCCAATGCCTTCTGCGGCTAAAGTAAGTTCAACAACAAAAGATGTTCTAAGTTCATTAGAATTAGCGGCAAACAAAACAAGGTAATCCTCAGAAATTTTGCTATCGAAGTGGTTGCATTTCTTTAATCACTTAAAAAAGCCCAATTGAATTGCGCTAAAAAACCTTTTTCAAAAAGAAAGTAGTATTTTCATCAACTAATCTTGGTTTCTTTGTAACTATTAATCATCATTGCAAAATTTACGATTTAACTTCATAACCTTATTTTAACGTTAATGATAATTTATAATATCATTTTTGTTCCTTATTTAAATTTTTGATGGGCGAGAACATTTATTTATTCATGATTATTGCATTAGCGGTTTTAGCCGTAACAGATTTAATCGTTGGTGTCAGTAATGATGCCGTAAACTTTTTAAATTCTGCAATAGGTTCAAAAGCGATTTCTTTTAAAACAATAATGCTTGTTGCTAGTGTAGGTATCGCCTTTGGAGCCGTTTCTTCAAGCGGAATGATGGAGGTAGCAAGAAAAGGAATTTTTAATCCGTCTGAATTTGTTTTTGCTGAGATTATGATTGTTTTCATGGCAGTTATGATTACAGACATTCTATTGCTTGACTTTTTCAATACTTTAGGTATGCCAACCTCAACCACTGTTTCTATTGTTTTTGAACTATTAGGCGCTGCAGTGGCCATATCATTAGTTAAAATTTACGCAGGTGGTGGTAATTTCACCCAACTTTCAAATTATATCAATACCGATAAGGCTACTGAAATTATAATAGGTATACTCTTATCCGTCGTCATTGCATTTACTATTGGTGCTGTCGTCCAATTCTTTACGCGTATTCTATTATCGTTTAAGTTTGAAAACAAACCAAAATGGCTAGGGGCTATTTTTGGTGGCATGGCGATTACGGCTATTATTTATTTCATCCTTATAAAAGGTTTAAAAGGTACTTCTATTATCAGTCCTGAATTATCAGTATTGATTGGTAATAATCCTGAAATATTCATATTAGGTAACTTTATAGTATGGTTTGCCTTATCGTGGTTAGCAACGACTTTCTTAAAATGGAATATATATACCATCATTATTATTTTAGGAACCTTTGCTTTGGCCATGGCCTTTGCCGGTAATGATCTAGTAAACTTTATTGGAGTACCATTGGCAGCATACGAGTCATTCATAAGTTGGTCAAACTCTGGTCAACTAGCCACCCAATATAACATGAAGGGCTTAGCAGTTGCCGTACAAACACCAACCTATCTATTATTAGCCTCAGGTATTGTTATGGTTGTTACCTTATGGTTTTCATCTAAAGCTAAAAATGTAGTAAAAACAAGCGTTGACCTTTCTAGACAAGATGAAGGCGATGAGCGTTTTGAGCCTAACTATTTATCGAGGCAAATCGTAAAGTTCTCTATAAAAGCATCAGAAAGTTTAAACGGATTAATACCTATATCATTGCAAAACAGAATAGACACTCAATTCGTTAAACCAACTTCATACGCTCAAAAGGCAAAAGCAAAAGATCAACCTGCTTTCGACCTTATTAGAGCTTCGGTAAATTTAATGGTAGCTAGTGTATTGATATCTCTTGCTACCTCGTTAAAACTGCCACTATCCACCACTTATGTAACTTTTATGGTTGCCATGGGAACATCTTTAGCAGATCGAGCTTGGGGATCAGAAAGTGCCGTATATAGAGTTGCAGGTGTACTTAATGTTATCGGCGGATGGTTCTTTACCGCAATCGTAGCATTCGTAGCAGCAGCAATTATAGCATATATTATTCACCTTGGTGGTATTTGGGCAATTGCCGCATTGTTGATTTTTGCTTTCGTTCTTATTGGCAAAAACTATCTTTCACATACCAAGAAATTAAAGGAAACCAAAGAAGAAGAAATATTAGAACGAGCAGAGAGTAGTTCTATACAAGGTGTTATCGAAGAAAGCGCCAAGAACATTGCGAACGTTGTAAAAAGAGCAAGTAAAATATATTCTAATTCTATTAACGGACTCGCAAAACAGGATCTAAACTCGCTTCATAAGAACAAGAAACAAGGCGCTAAATTGGCAAATGAAATCGATGATCTTAGAAACCATACTTTTTACTTTATCAAGAATTTAGAAGAGGCACATATTGGCGCCAGTAATTTCTATATAAATGCTATGGGGCACTTAACAGACATTTCACAATCGTTGGAATATATTGGTAAAGTAAGCCATAAACATGTCAACAATAATCACAAGAAATTAAAGTATAACCAAATTAAAGAGCTTAAGCAAATAGACATAAAACTAGCTGAGATTTTAGACAATACATACCACGCTTTCGAAGAAAGATCTTTTGAAAAAATTGGTAATATTCTAAATAATAAGCAAGAACTATACGATTTGGTATCGCAAAAAATCAGTCTACAAGTAGAGCGTACAAGATCAGAAGAATCAAGTCCGAAAAACACGACATTATATTTTTCGATTTTACTTGAAACCAAAGATTTAATGACCGCAACCATGGATCTATTAGAGCTTTATTACAAAGAACATGATGCAGATATTGCGCCTGCAAAATTAGATTAAGGGATTTTTCAATTCAATTAAAAGTATACTTATGAAATATCTTTTGATAGCCGTTTATTTACTGACAGGGTTTTTCATTAACGCCCAAGAAATAACCGGTAACCAATTATTAGAGAGAGCAATAACATTTCATGACCCACAAAACAATTGGTCTACCTTCAAAGGCAAAATGCTTATTGAAATGGAAAACCCTAAAGGGAGTCCGCGTAGTACGGTTGTTGAAATGAAATTACCGAACAACTATTTCAAGACTACTGTAAAAAAGGATAATTATACGGTAGAGTCAGAGTTAGATAATGGCGAATGTACCTTAAAATTAAATGGTAGTACCTCCATTTTTCCAAAGATAAAAGACAGCATGAATATTAGTTGTGATCGTGCTAAGATGATGAAGAACTACTACACGTATCTATATGGTCTACCAATGAAGTTAAAAGACCCAGGCACATTGATAGCTAATAAGGTGATTAAAAAAACCTTTAAAGGAAAAGAGTATTTAGTATTAAAGGCTACTTACGAGAAAGAAGTAGGTAATGATACTTGGTATTTCTATTTCGACCCTAAGACCTATGCGATGGAAGTCTATCAGTTTTTTCATGACGAAAGCAAAAACGACGGAGAATACATTCTACTTTCTGAGATGATAACCGTAAACGGAATTAAAATACCTAAAATACGTAAGTGGTATTATAACAAAGGTGATGTATTTCTTGCTACCGATGTTTTACGTAAAGCCAGCGTTTTAGATTAGCGGTAAAAATTCATTTCGTCCATATATTTCCACACTTCTGGTGGCAATAAAGGTTTAATGTTTTTACCCTTCTTATGCTCTCTTCTAATAAAAGTAGAGGAGATTTCCATAATGGGTGCATTTACACGATGAATCTTTTCATGAACCTTGAATTGGTGCTCAATAACACCTTCAGATATTCTTGGATAAACGTATAGATGATGAAGATCCAAGATAGCTTCATAGTTCTTCCACTTATGAAGTCCTTTCAAATTATCCTCGCCCATTATCAAAGAAAAATCATATCCGTCAGGATATTTTTCGCCTAAATGTACCAAGGTGTTTATGGTATAATTTGGTTGTGGAAGTTTGAACTCGATATTACTTGGCTTCAACTTCTGATAGTCTTTAGTAGCCTCGTATACCATTTCGAACCTTTGGTGATTGTCTAGAAGCGTTTTCTTGGTCTTAAACGGACTTTGAGGTGTTACTACAAACCAAACCTCATCTAAGTCTGAAAACTCTACCATATGGTTCGCGATAACCAAATGACCGATATGAATAGGGTTAAAGGTGCCAAAGTATAATCCTACCTTTTTCATACGTACTTATTCCTTATCATCTGAAACGAAATCGGCGACCAGATCTACTGCTTCTTGTAAAGCAACATCAAGGTCATAATTCTTAATAATCTTATCAAATTGTGGTGCTGTTGCCAATTCTACAGATGCTTTAGCAATACGCATGTTTATTTTGTCTTCGTTTTCGGTGCTTCGTTTTTTAAGTCTGATCTTAAGCTCGTCAACACTTGGTGGTTTTACAAAAACAGCTAAGGTCTGATCAGGAAACTTCTTTTTAATTCTTAAACCTCCAACAACATCAATATCAAAAATAACGTTCTTACCTTCAGCCCAAAGTCGTTCTACCTCACTTTTTAAAGTGCCGTAAAAGTTATCTCTATAAACTTCTTCCCACTCTAAAAAATCATCATTTTTAATATGATTCTTAAACTCGGATACCGACATGAAATAATAGTGCTCTTTATTCTTTTCTTTACCTCTTCTAGGGCGCGAAGTTGCAGAAACAGAAAAAGCTAGATTTAATTCTGGTTGTGCCAATAAATGGCGTACAATGGTTGTTTTTCCACTACCTGAGGGTGCAGAAAAAATGATTAGTTTTCCACCTTTCATCTATAGTACGTTTAACATTTGTTCTTTAATCTTTTCTAACTCATCTTTCATTTGCACTACAATTTGTTGCATTGGCGCAAAGTTAGCTTTAGAGCCGATCGTATTTATTTCACGACCAATTTCTTGAGATATAAAGCCTAATTTTTTTCCATTACTATCGTCTGACATTAATGTTTTACTGAAATAATCTAAATGATTTGCCAAGCGAACCTTTTCTTCGGTAATGTCATACTTCTCTAAATAGTATATAAGTTCTTGCTCAAATCTGTTAGCATCAACATCTGCCTTTAAATCTTGTACTGCTTTTTCTAGACGTTCGCGAATGGTAGCTTGCCTATCGGGATCAATACTTAAAACCTCTTCTAATAATTTTTTCAAAGAAGATATTCTGTCCAAAAAATCTTTTTCTAATACACTACCTTCTTCTGATCTAAACTCATTAATTTCTACCAAAGCACCTTGCAGTGCTTCTTTGATAGCCTCATATTCAGATTCATCAATATCTTCCTTATCGGTTTTCATCGCATCAGGAAAACGCAATGCCATTTCTAGCAACCTTAAATCATCGCCATCTGCAATACTTTTTAATTGGCTCATGTATTGTTTTACAGCAACTTCGTTTACTTGAGTAGAAGTTGTATCGCCTGTAAGCTCAACGTATAGGTTAAAATCTACCTTACCTCTCAACAATGAATTAGCCACCAACTTTCTTAATTCTAATTCCTTTTCACGATAACTTGATGGCATACGTGCATTTAAATCAATGCTCTTACTATTAAGGGATTTTATTTCTACCGTAATTTTTTTATTAGGTAATTGAACTACATGCTTTCCAAAGCCGGTCATTGATTGAATCATAAATACATTTTAGATTAAGGCAAAGGTAAGGTAAATGAAAATTTCAAGGTTAATCATCTCACCTTACGTAATTAATAAAGGAGCAAACAAAAAATATCTTGTTTACTCCTTAAATTCTAATTGATAAAATATTAAAGTTCTCTAACCCAAATATTTCTAAAACTAACACGGCTATCATCGCCGTGATCTTGTAACATTAACGGTCCTTTACCATGAGCCGGGTTTTTAGGCCAACCAACATAAGGTGTCGTACCTTTTAACTCCACATGATCTTGTACTAAGATGCCATTATGAATTACGGTAATATCGCCTGATTTTATCTTGCCGCCATCAACATTAAATTCTGGTGCATGATAAATAATATCATACGTATTCCACTCGCCTGTTGGCACAGAAGCCATTGCTAAGGGTACATGTTGCTTATAAATAGAGCCCACTTGCCCATTAACATAGGTAGGATTATCATTTTGATCCAGAATTTGTACTTCATAAATTCCATTTAGAAATACACCGCTATTTGCTCTATTCTGATTATCTCTCTGCACTGGTAAAGGAGATTTCCATTCTATATGCAACTGAACGTCTCCAAAATTTTGCTTGGTCTGTATATTACCGGTTTTATCATTTACCGTCATACTCCCATCTTTGTTCAAATGCCATTTGGCAGCTGTACTATCATTTGTACTGATCCAATTCTCTAAGCTAGTACCATTAAAAAGTACCACAGCATCACTTGGTGCATTACTAGCGGTAGCAGGTTTAACAAAGGCAACTTTAGGCTCATAAAACTCAGTTTCTTCGGGCGTAGTTGGTTCTTCGCCCATGTATTCCTCATGAACGATTACACTATCCTTAACAGCTTCTAACTCTCCCTCAGTAGCTACAGTTACTTTTTCTTGACAAGAAATTACTCCTAAAGAAGCAACTACCAATAGTAATGAATATCTATTTTTCATACGTAAATGCTATTAAAGTTGTTTGATTTTTATGTTTCTAAAAGCTACTACATTATGGTGATCTTGTAGTCCGATTTTTCCGGTTGTATATTTTCCGAATCCATCCCAACCTGCAAATTTAGATCTTGCTACCATAGCATCCCATTCTTCATTTGCTACAGGGAAAGTTACCATTACAGTGCCATTTAAGGTAACACTACCTACATGCGCATTGTGATCTACTGTAATTACCATTGTGTTCCACTCCCCAACTGGGTTCGTAACATCTTTAGCCGGTGAAACCATATCATACAAAGCACCCGCTTGGTGTGTAGTTCCTGCCTTTGCATCTGGATGTTTATCATTATCTAAAATTTGAATCTCCGGACCAGTTTGATAGCCTGTTCCAAATTTCTCATCCTCACTAACTCCCCAAAAGACACCACTATTGCCAGCCTCAGATATTTTCCAATCTAAGCTTAACACAAAATTGGTATACTCCTGTCTTGTTACAAGGTCATGGTTTTGATTCTCTTCACCTTCAGCAGGTGGTGTGTAAACCAATGCATCCCCATCTATTTTCCAAGCATCACTTACTCCGTCGGTTTTGAATTCTTTCCATTGATCTAAAGAAGTACCGTCAAACAATACTTCCCAATCATTTTCTACTACGGCAACTTCTTCGACAACGGCTGTTTCGGTGGTCTCTTTTTTCTCTTGCTTACATGCAACGAATGCTAATATACATGCTAAACTTACTATATATTTCTTCATCATCTAATTTTAAAGTCCCAACATTTTCTTCAACATTTCTTTATCGATTTCAGCACCTGCAAAATCATCAAAAGTCTTTTCTGTCGCTTCGATAATATGATCAGAAATGAATTTAGCTCCTTCACGAGCACCTTGCTCCGGACTCTTAATACAACATTCCCATTCCATAACCGCCCAAACATCACAACCATATTGTGTCAATTTAGAAAATATGGTTTTGAAATCTATTTGTCCGTCACCTAATGAACGATATCTACCAGCCCTATTGCCCCAATCGTTATAACCACCAAAAGCACCTTTTTTACCTGTAGGGTTAAATTCAGAATCTTTCACGTGAAAAGATTTTATAAACTCATGATAATGGTCTATGTACGTGATATAATCTAACTGTTGCAGTACAAAATGGCTTGGGTCATAAAGAATATTTACTCTTTTATGGTTGCCGGTTGCTTCTAAAAAACGCTCAAAAGTATCACCATCATGTAAATCTTCACCTGGGTGAATCTCATAGCACACATCAACACCTTCTTTATCAAAATGATTTAAAATCGGAGTCCATCTTTTCGCCAATTCTTCAAAACCCATTTCCACTAAACCAGCTGGTCTTTGTGGCCAAGGGTGCATGGTATGCCATAATAATGATCCAGAAAAAGTAGCATGAGCTTTTAACCCAAGCCTTCTACTTGCAGTTGCTGCTTTTTTTACGGTTTCTATTGCCCATTCTGTTCTAGCTTTTGGATTGCCATGAACATTTTTTGGAGCAAAAGAATCGAACATTAAGTCATATGCAGGATTAACAGCAACTAATTGCCCTTGTAAGTGTGTAGAAAGTTCTGTGATCTCTAAACCGTAAGAGTTTACTTTGGCTTTCAGCTCATCGCAGTAGGTCTGACTTTCAGCTGCTTTGTCTAAATCGATTAAAAAAGTTTCCCACGTCGGAATTTGAATTCCTTTATATCCTAAATCAGCAGCCCATTTACACATTCCGTCCAAGGAATTAAATGGAGCTTTACTGTCTACAAACTGTGCCAAAAATACGGCTGGTCCTTTGATTGTTTTCATAAAAATATACTATCTGTTGTTGTTTGAATTTGTTGTTGCATTTGAGATGTCACATCTCTCAAAAAATCTTATATTTAAGAATTGTATCAGGTTCTTCTCAATACTTTGGAGATTTGCTATAAATATAGGGATTACCATCAGAAAAAGATAAAATTTCAAGCATGAATCAAGATGAAATATTCGACGCAATTGTTGTCGGAACAGGAATAAGTGGCGGCTGGGCAGCTAAGGAATTAACAGAGAACGGCTTAAAAACTCTTGTTTTAGAACGTGGTCCTATGGTAAAACATATTGAAGATTACCCTACCATGAACGATGACCCATGGGATTATCCTCTAAAAGGTAAATTATCTAAGGAAGATGAGAAAAAATATCACATACAAAAACGCGTAAATTGGGCTCCGACAGAAGACTCAAAGCACTTTTTCGTAAACGATCTTGATCACCCGTATGTTGAAACAAAACGTTTTGACTGGATTCGTGGCTATCAAGTTGGTGGCAGATCACTTACTTGGGGGCGTCAAAGTTACCGATGGAGCGATATTGATTTTGAAGCAAATAAAAAAGAAGGTATTGGTGTAGACTGGCCTGTTCGTTATAAAGATATTTCGCCTTGGTATGATAAAGTCGAGGAATATATTGGAGTAAGTGGCGAGGCATTAGGCTTAGATGTATTGCCCGATGGCATATTTCAACCAGCCATGAAATTGAATTGTGTTGAAGAGGATTTTAAGAAAACAACTGCCGATAAGTTTGACGACGGACGTTTAGTTACCATCGGTAGAGCAGCACACATTACAGACCCTAATGCAACTTTTGAAGGTCGTGGCACATGCCAAAATAGAGACCGGTGCTGGCGCGGATGCCCGTTTGGCGGTTATTTCAGTAGTAACTCATCTACATTACCAGCAGCAGAACGTACCGGAAATATGACCTTGAGACCAAACTCTATAGTGCATGAAATCATCTATGATGATATTACAAAAAAAGCAACAGGCGTACGTATTATTGATGCTGAAACCAATGAGAAAATAGAATTTAAGGCAAAGGTAATTTTTCTATGTGCATCGGCAATGGCATCGGTTGGCATCTTGCTACAATCTAAATCTGAACGCTTCCCTAACGGATTAGGAAATGATTCTGATGCTTTAGGAAGGGGTATTATGGACCACCATTACAAACTTGGAGCAACTGCTAAAGTTGATGGGTACTTAGATAAGTATTATAAAGGAAGACGTGCGAACGGATTTTACATACCTCGCTTTGTAAACCTGAACGAGAATACAAAGCGCGAAGGTTATTTACGTGGTTTCGGTTACCAAGGTACTGCAAGTAGAGGAGATTGGTCTAAAGAAATTGGCGAGTTAGGTTATGGAAAAGAGCTAAAAGAATCTGTACTAAAACCAGGAAATTGGACAATAGGTGTAACAGGATTTGGTGAATTCTTACCTTATGACGATAACCGAGTTACCCTAAGCCCTACTGAAAAAGACAAATGGGGATTACCACAATTGGCTTTTGACGTTGAGTTTAAAGAGAACGAGTATAAAATGCGCGAAGACATTAAAAAGGAAATTGTAACGATGTTCGAAAAAGCTGGTTTTAAAGATGTTTCTTCTTATGATGAACCTAGCGGACCAGGCTTAGGCATTCATGAAATGGGTGGCGCAAGAATGGGGCACAGTGCAAAGACTTCGATTATAAATAAAAATAATCAAGTACATTTGGTGCCGAATGTTTACGTGACCGATGGTGCTTTTATGTCATCATCTAGCTGTGTAAATCCATCATTAACCTATATGGCTTTTACGGCAAGAGCTGCAAACCATGCAGCTGAACAATTAAAAGCAGGAAAATTCGCATAACGTTAAAATTAATTAGGGATTATAACGTTTATTAAATCCTATAGCTTAAAGAAAATAACTACTTATGGAAAATGCTTCAGCCAGAAATATGTGGGGTGACTATTTAAAAAATCACCTCGAAGATGTCTTTCACGAGGCACCTAAAACAATGTATTTTGGCGACAATGAACAAGATGCCAACGAAAACGCCAGATTAATACAGAGTGGAGCGAAAAAGGCAATTTCACATTCTTTACTAGGTTTACAAAACCGAAATGAAGCTTTACCAAAAATAGGAGATTATATAGTAGTCACAAATTGGAGTGGTGAAGCACAATGTATAGTAGCTACAACCGCCGTTTCTCTTAAACCGTATTTTAGTATTGATTCTACCTATGCTCAATTAGAGGCAAATGGAGACAAATCATTGGACAGCTGGAAAAAATATCATTGGGACTTTTTTACCAGAGAATTACAAAAATTCAAAAGAGAACCAAGAGAAAGTATGATTGTTGTATGCCAACATTTTAAAGTGGTAAATTCTTAATTATCACTTAAAATTTATAAAACAAAAAGAGCCGCAAATTGCGGCTCTTTTTATACCTAATAATTACTTTTTAGTTCTCTAAAGCTACCCAAATATTTCCGCTTTTATGCGAATCTACGGTTGCTTCAATAAAGTTCATACCACGAACACCGTCTGCCATAGTTGGGAATTCGCCGTCATTGTATTTTTCACCTCTAATTGCTCTTGCAACACCTTTATAGATGTTCGCCATAGAATCAAATATCCCTTCTGGGTGACCAGCTGGAAGTTTTGTACCATCTAAAGACAATTCAGAATTATAGGCATGACCTGGCTTGTAAATTTGTGTTGGTTCAGTATCGCTTAATTTGTATAAGAAGTTGGGGCGTTCTTGCTCCCAACGAAAAGCACCTTTTTCGCCATAAATAGAAATGGCTAATCCGTTTTCTTCACCCGTAGCTACTTGACTACCTCTAATAACACCTTTTACATGGTCACCCATACGTATTAGCACGGTACCATCAACATCCATCTGGTTATCTTCATAAAGGTAGTTGAAGTCGCAAAGTAATTCGTTCACTTTAAGTCCCGTAGTATATTCAACCATATTAAAGGCATGAACACCAATATCGCCCATACAAGAACTAATACCAGCTTTTTTAGGATCTAATCTCCAAACAGAAGATCTCTTTTCCTTGTCATGAATAATCGTATTAATCCACCCTTGGTAATAGACTGCATCTACCTTATGAATTTTACCTAAAGCACCAGCTTTGATCATTTCACGCATTTGGCGTACCATTGGGTAACCTGTATAGGTGTGGGTTAAAGCGAAAACAGTACCTGCTTTCTCATGAGCTTTCTGTAAATCTTTCGCTTCCTCTAAAGTAGTAGTCATCGGCTTTTCACAGATAACGCTAAAACCATTATCCAATAACTTCTTTGCCATTGGGTAGTGCAAAAAGTTTGGGGTAAGAATAGAACATACTTGAATACGCTCATCTTCTGGCAACTTTAATTCCTCTTCAATTAAAGTATCAAAATCTTTATATATTCTATTTAACGGAACATCTATTTCTTTGGCGAATTCTATGTTAGCATCATAATCAGGATTAAAAACAGCACCTGTTATTTCATAATTATCATTAATAAATGATGCTACTCTGTGCAACACTCCTATTAAAGAATCTCCACCTCCACCTAATATTCCTAATCGTATTTTCTTTGGCATCTTGTTGTTGTTTTTGTTGTTTGTTTTTGAAAATAGTATTGTTTAAAATCCCTTCGGATTTATATTTGTTTTAATTTTTGAAAAAATCTCCCTATTTATCTTTTAAAGAACAGCTAAAGCATTTTACGAGTCACAATTTTCAGGCGTTTAAATTAAAGAATTTATCTAAGACTGATATTCTATTTTCTCTGTTTTAAATAAAATGGCGAACAAAATAAATACAGCCAGTGCAAAACCAGCCGGATACATCCAAATGGTTTCCCACAAATGTTTACCGTCTTCTAAAAGATATGCGGCAGATATTTTACCTGCGACCCAAAACCCAATTAACATACCCACACCATAGGTTGCCAGTGTTATAAGACCTTGTGCCGAGCTTTTGAACTTTTCACCCGCTTTACTGTCAGTATATATTTGCCCAGAGACAAAGAAAAAATCATAACATATACCATGCAGTGCTATACCGATGATGAGCATAAACCCAAGTTCGTTGACATCACCAAATGCAAATAATAAATAGCGCACGACCCAAGCCGCCATAGCAACAAGAATAGTTTTCTTAAAGCCGAATTTGGTAAAGAAATAAGGCAGTAATAACATAAAGGCAATCTCAGAAATTTGTCCTAATGTCATTTTGCCTGTTGGATTATCCATCCCGATTTCAACAAGAAACGGATTTGCATTCTGATAGTAAAATGCCAGCGGAATACATATTAAAACCGAAGAGATAAAGAATATTAAAAAATTCTTATCCTTAAATAAACTCAAGGAATCTAAGCCTAAAATATTTTTCAATCCTAGTTTTTCTGAACTAGCGGCTTTTGGTGGTGTTTTAGGTAACGTAAAGCTAAAAAAACCTAAAATCAAGGAGGCTATCGCAGTCATTAAAAAAGTATTTTTCAATAGACCTTGCCCAATATTTTCCCCTTGGTCCCAGCTAAAAACATAGCTGATTGAGAGTCCCGCAATAATCCATCCTGCAGTTCCAAATACCCTAACCATTGAAAACTCTTTCGCTGGGTTCTTCATCTGATTAAAGGATACCGAGTTTACCAAAGCCAAAGTGGGCATATATAAAATCATATAAACCAAAACCAACATATAAAAATCATCGAAAGCAGCACTTTGGTACATGAAATACATAAGTACCGCACCAAAAAGATGCAAAATCCCTAAAATTCTTTCTGCATTAAAGTATCTGTCCGCTATTATACCGATAACAAAGGGAGCAATAATAGCTCCCCATGATTGTGTTGAAAATGCCAAGGCTATTTCACCGTCTGTTGCTTTTAAATTGTTTCCTAAAAATGTACCTAGTGTCACGAACCACGCACCCCAAATAAAAAATTCTAAAAACATCATAAAGCAAAGCTGGGCTCTGACTTTATTTTTCATCTATCTTTTGTAATACACATAATCTGAACTTATAGGTGTTTCATCATTATTTCTAAAATCTACAGCAATTTGCCCTCTATGATTTGTTGAATGATTGATGATATGAAACAGAATATCTTGCAAGGTATTGGTAAACAATCGCCCTTCGGTATTCTCATAGTCAATACGCCTATCAAAATTATCTGCATTAGTGACTATCTCGAACGAATTACGTTGATTTTCATAATGAATATCTGCCCATTTTTTAACATCATGTTCTTGCCAAACCTCGTAATCACTAGGTTTATTTAAAATTCTAGCGTTCCAAAGATGATGCGCATTTAATATATGACTGAATAAACGCATGGTTTCTGGTGGTACTGCATCTAGCGCCAAACACTGTTCTATCAGCTTTTTATTACAGTGAAAATTATAATCGAATATTTCATTAAAAAAAGTCTCCATAAATCATACTCTTGATTATTCTATTTCTTGTGCTGCTTTCAACAAAAGATCTCTAGTAGCAATTATACCTGCCTCTTCACTAATTTCAGAGCCTTCATATTCCACACCGATAAATCCGGTATATCCAGCATCTTTCACAATTTTCAGCATTTGAACGTAATCAATACCTGTATCATATCCGTCAGCATCAAAATTGTTAGATTTTGCACTTACAGCCTTAGCATATGGCATTAATTCTTTAACACCCTTGTATTTATCATACTCCTTTAAACAATCCCAACTCTCTGGCTTACGTTCCATACAGAAATTACCAAAATCAGGCAAGCTCCCACAGTTATCCATATTTACGGTTTTCATCACCTGAGCGTGTAACTCTCCATTAGACGATAATCCACCATGATTTTCAACTAAAACATTAATATTCTTAGTTTTCGCGTAAGTCGCTAATTTGGTAAGTCCGTCAACAGAATTCTTGATCCATTCTTCAGGCACGTTACTCCCGTTAAGGTTCACTCTAATGGCATGACAACCCATAGCTGCAGCGGCATCTACCCATTTTTTATGCTTCTCTACAGTTTCGTTTCTTTCGGTTTCATCATTAACCGCTAAATTTCCTTGACCATCGATCATGATCAAAACATTCTTCATTCCGTATTTTTCAGCTTCGGCATTAGATTTTGCTACGAAATTTGACATAGCCTCTTCAGAGTAACCTGCTTCTTCTAATTCAGGATTATACAGCTGACTTACATATTCTAGTCCTGTAAATCCCCAGTTTTTAGCTTTTTTAGCAAAAGAATATGGATCAACGCCATCTTCTCTGATCATTTTATGCATTGACCATTGTGCTAGAGATAATTTAAAAAATGGAGCAACATTACTGTCTTTTGCTACGACTTCAGAATTTTCCACTTTTTCTTTTTTAGCTTCCTTACACGCGTAAGTTCCTAATAACGAGATTCCAATGCCCACAATAGAAGCAATTCGAATAAAACTTTTTCTTTTCATTTTTGGTGGTTTGCTGTTGTTTGAAATATAACCCTAACTGTTGACGTTAAAATTATGAATTGATTCATTATTCTAGCATAATGTTAGTAATAGCGAATTTCGCAAGAATAATGGACTTTAAATGTATAGAATTAATTTTATATTTAATAAATTTAGAGATTAAACAACTTTTATGAGCAAATTTTATTATAACGAAGAACAAGAGTCGTATGACGCAATTGTCGTAGGTACTGGAATAAGTGGTGGTTGGGCCGCAAAAGAATTATGTGAGGCAGGCCTTAAAACCCTAGTTTTAGAACGTGGTAGAATGGTCAAACACATTGATGACTATGAGACTGCTAATATGGACCCATGGGATTTCCCGAATGCGGGTGAACCGACAAAAGAAATTATAGCGCAACAACCAAAGCAGCATAGAACAGGTTACACTACAAACCAAGCAAGTAATATGTGGTTTGTAAACGACCTAAAACACCCATATAACGAAACAAAGAGATTCGATTGGATGCGAGGATATCATCTAGGTGGTCGCTCTTTGCAATGGGGGCGTCAAAGTTACCGTTTAAGCGATATTGATTTTGAAGCAAACAAAAAAGAAGGTATTGCCGTAGATTGGCCTGTTCGTTATAAGGATATAGCACCTTGGTACGATAAAGTAGAAACATTTATTGGAGTAAGTGGTGAAAACCTAGGTTTGGATCAATTGCCAGATGGTCAATTTTTACCAATGATGGATCTAAATTGTGTAGAACAAGTTTTTAGAGAAAAAGTAGCTGAGAATTTTGATGGGCGAGTAGTTACTGCTGGTAGAGTAGCACACCTTACAGGAACAAAACAATTTGATGGCAGAAGTAAATGTCAATTTAGAAACAGATGCATTAGAGGTTGTCCTTTTGGAGCTTACTTCAGTAGTTTATCATCTACATTACCAGCAGCGGAGGCGACAGGTAATATGACCCTAAGACCAGATTCGATCGTACATGAGGTTATGTATGACCCTAAGACAAAGAAAGCTACAGGTGTAAAGGTAATTGATGCTAATACTAAAGAAAACTTTGAATTTAAGGCGAAGGTTATATTTTTATGTGCTTCTGCAATTGCATCTACTTCAATTTTAATGCAATCAAAATCTGAAACGTTCCCCAATGGTATGGGTAATGAATCTGACCAATTAGGCCGAAACATAATGGATCATCAATTAAAAGTTGGTGCTTCTGGTAAATTTGATGGATTCGATGATAAGTACTATAAAGGAAGAAAGCCTAATGGAATCTATATCCCTAGATTTAGAAACTTAGGTGGAGATACTGATAGAGAATATAAGAGAGGATTTGGATACCAAGGTGGTGCCTCTAGAGGTAACTGGGAAGAATCCATTGCAGAACTATCTCACGGTAAAGAATTAAAAAATGCTGTTATTAAACCAGGCGGATGGACGTTTGGCATGATGGGCTTCGGTGAAGTATTACCATACGAAAACAACAGATTTACATTAGACTACGATAAATTAGATGATTGGGGTCTACCAACGGTTACTTTTGATGCCGAGCTTCAAGAAAACGAACTTAAAATGCGTAAAGACATTTTAGAATCGGCTGTTGATATGTTAGAAAAAGCCGGACTTAGAGATGTAAAAGGTTATGATGAAGAAAGTGCATTGGGTTTAGGTATACATGAAATGGGTACGGCCCGTATGGGAAGAGATAGAAAAACCTCTGTTTTGAACGGAAATAACCAATTGCACGATGTACGAAATGTATATGTAACAGATGGATCGTTTATGACCTCTGCTAGTTGTGTAAACCCATCACTAACTTATATGGCCTTTACGGCCAGAGCTGCAAATCACGCGGTTAATGAACTTAAAAAAGGAAACATATAATGGATAGAAGACGCGTATTAAAAAATATGGGTATGTCACTTGGATATATGGTGGCCACCCCAACTTTATTATCAATAGTACAAAGTTGTAAAAGTGAACCAGCAATTACTTGGACTCCTGAATTTTTATCTCAAAACGAAGGGTCGGTACTTTCTAAATTGGTAGATATTATTTTGCCTAAAACCGATACACCTTCTGCCACCGAAGTACAAGTTGATATTTTTATTGACAAATTTGCCAAAGACGTAATGGAAACGGAACAACAAGATTTCCTTAAAATGTCTATGAACAAATTTATAAATAAAGCCTTAGCTGATTCTGGCAAAGATAAAGCTGAAGATTTAACCGCAGAAGATTTAGAACCAGTTTTAGCAAGTTCTTTGAAATATACCAAAGAGCAGCAAACAGAAATGTCTAAATCTATAAATAGCTACACAGAAGCTATTGCTGAAGGCGGCACTGCACAGTTAGATGATGAGGTCTCTAGATTTGCTTTTGCAAACAATTTAAGAGGCATGACTATTTGGGGCTATAAAGCTTCTGAATATGTTGGTGAAGAAGTTTTAGCTTACTTGCCTGTACCTGGCGAATATGTACCATGTGGAGATCTACAAGAGCTTTCAGGTGGTAAGGCATGGTCCTTATAACCTAATAACAGTTTAATCTAATAGCCAAGGGCAAGATAATGTATCGCTCTTGGCTATTTTTATTTAAAAACACTACATATGAAAAGAAGAAGTTTTATTCAAAAAACAGCCTTAAGTACTGGCGCACTTTCTGTAGCGAGTAACGTAACATTCGCCAATACGCTAACAAATTCTACCACACATTCATACAATTTAAAGTATGCTCCGCACTTGGGTATGTTCAAAAACCTTGCTGGTGACGACCCCATAGACCAATTAAACTATATGGCTGATCAAGGATTTACCGCTTTTGAGGATAACGAGATGCGTAAACGCCCAGTAGAACAGCAAGAAAAAATGGCGGCAACAATGATAAAACGGGGTATTGAAATGGGTGTTTTTGTTGCCCATGAAATTCATTGGACAACACCGAACCTAGCCTCTGGAGATTTATCTAAAAGAGAAGAGTTTTTAAATGATATAAAAAACTCCATTGAAGTAGCCAAACGCGTAAATGCAAAATGGATGACCGTAGTACCAGGTCATTTAGACCTTAAATTAAAAATGGGCTACCAAACTGCCAATGTTGTAGAAAGCCTTAGACAAGCATCTGCCCTATTAGAACCACATAATATTACCATGGTTTTAGAGCCATTGAATTTCAGAAATCACCCAGGGTTATTTTTGACCGATTCGCCTCAAGCCTTTGAAATTTGCAGAGCGGTTAATTCACCTTCATGTAAAATTTTATTTGATATCTATCACCAACAAATTCAAGAGGGGAATCTGATCCCGAATATGGAAGCTTCTTGGCCAGAGATTGCATATATACAAATTGGCGATAACCCAGGCCGAAAGGAACCAACTACTGGTGAAATAAATTACTATAACGTATTTAAATGGATACATGAGCAAGGTTATACTGGAATACTCGGTATGGAGCATGGTAATTCTAGAAATGGTGAAGAAGGTGAGCTTGCAGTAATTGAAGCCTACCAAAAAGTAGATGGTTTTCTTTAATAGAATCTATAGTTTACACACATAACAAAAGCACAAAAAATGTATTTCATCGAATAGTTATCACTTTTTCGATGAAATACATTTTAATATGTAAGAATTTACTTACTTATTCGTTCTTTTGTATATGTCCCAATACCTACAAACATTACTCGTCTATGCCGGCTTGCTTCTGGCCTCAAAATTAGCTTTTTATATCTATAAAAAGGTAAAGTCCAATTCATTTGAATTATTTCAAATGAAACTAAGTTATAAATGGTTTAACATTAAAAATACTATGAAACTAACGTATCACAGTATTTTTAACGATACCATAAAATTTCCATAATCCAAAAAGGATTTTGCTACGTATATAACTTACACTCCAATACTTAAGCTATGGAAAATTACATCACCTTACTAATGATATATGCTGCAGCGTTGTTATTTACGACTGTATTGAAGCCATATATCAATAAAGATAAATAAGAATCCCCTTACTTAACCTAGGCTTAGCCGCATATAAAAAAGATCCCTATTCGGGGTCTTTTTTATTCTCTATATTAAATAATATTTGAAAAAAGTCATATTAAGAATCTTTATCTGCTAGTCATTACTTAGCTCGCGACATCATTTTTTTTATTTCTTGAGGAAATTTTAGCCCAAGACCTAATGAGGCGAAAGTTATTTTATAAGACCATATTCCAAGTAATTAAAATACCACATCTAAAGTATTAGAAAAAAAATTATTGATACAGAGTTTAAGTTAGAGAGTACAAAAACATTATTATGCTTTTCGAAATTGCCACTGAAGATAAAAAATTGGCAATTAAATTATTAATTAAAATAAAAAATGTACGGCCCCACTAATGCTTCTATTATGAAAAATGCCCACCAAGTCTAATAAAGGTAGTTCCCCCGAAACCTTTTCTTAGAATGTAATTCTACGACGAATCGTAGTTATACTATTTTGGCGCTCAAACATTAGATATAAGATAACATACACTATCCTATAAAGAACCGTACTAAATTTTAAACTTTTATATCCGCATTAAAAAAACCTTTGACATTCAAAGATTCTCCGTTTGCATTTTCTAATTGCACTTCTAACCTACCATCGACATGGTCGGAATAATATTCAGTGATAATTATATCACCAGATTTTATAAAGAAAGGTAATTCGCTAATACTACCTAAATCTGCAAAACCATACACTCCGCTAAACTTATTCAGTAAACGGTCTAAATTTTTTATTTTATGTACACCTACCGGCACACCGTGATGCTTTTTTATTTTAGAAGCTATAATAAATTCTAAATTTTGCATCTTCACATGATCACCAGAAGTAAAATTCAATAATAATTTGTTCATCGAATTACCGAATTTATCTTCCTCAATACTATTTTCAAAGGTTGCCAAACCTTCTAATTGCAAACTTAACTGACCATTAATGGTAAAACTATAAGTGCCATTTTCAACTTTTAATGTATCTAAATCACCTTTAGACCCACCAGCAAGTAAAAAAAAAGGTACAATCCCAAAACAAAACATTTTCAATGATTTGCCTATAACCTGAAATATCTTAAACATAGTTGTAAGAATTAGTTAGAGTCATGGTCTATCAATATTTTGATTCTGAACCTCTATCGCTACCGTCATATTTTCATTTAAAACGGCTTCATCTTTCATAAACTGCGAAGCGACCAATAAAGCCACTATAAATAATGCTAACATTATACCGCACTTTTTCATGTTAATTTTATTTATAACATATTGAAGTTCTTTGCTAAAGATAATTTTAAGCTGAAAAAGCATAGGTCTATATTGTATAACCTGTATCTTTTTATGTATAATCGGAAAACGAAATTCTCACAAGATTGAAGGAGAATGAATTTTGTAATCTTTTTCCTTCTAAAAGTGATGGTTCGAAAAGCTAACACACCTTTAACTCTTTATATACCGATTACACTAAAATTAGATCCATTGACACAAAATAGTAGTGGAAAGCCCCACATACCCGTAAATTTTCATAACTTTCTAACTTGATACCCGATCTTTTATGCTACAAGCTGTTATCGTTGATGATGAAATTAAAGCACTACAAAGCTTAACCTGGGAGCTTACAAATTTCAGCGATGAAATAAATGTAATAGCATCGTTTACCAACCCAAACGAAGCACTTTCATATTTAGACAAAAATACTCCTGATTGTCTTTTTTTAGATATCGAAATGCCTACTATGGATGGTTTTCAGTTCATTAGAAAGCTCACCAACAAGAATTTTCCTGTTGTAATTACTACTGCCTATAATCAATATGCCTTAAAAGCAATCAAAAGCCAAGCGCTAGATTATCTTTTAAAACCAATTGATACAGACGATTTAGAAGAAACAATTGTAAAAATCAAAAAATTCAATAGCAAAAATTTTTCAGTCGAAAAATTAGAAAAGGCGCTATTAAATTATAACTCTAAGTCAACACATAAACGTATTACGCTTAATACCGATGGTAAATTGTTATTTTTAGAAAGTGATGAAATTTTATATGCCGAATCTGATGGTAATTACAGTACCATATTTTTAACCGACGGTCAAAAAATAGTACTTACCAAAAAATTAAAGGAAGTCAACGAATTACTCCCGGCAGATTCTTTTTTTAGAATTCATAATTCGTACATTATCAATCTCAATAAAATAAAAGAATTCTTGAAAACAGATGGTTATGTGGTATTAAAATCCAATCATAAAATACCAGTATCTAGACAAAAGAAATCTGATTTCTTAGACATGCTTTAGTCCTTTCAAAGACCTATGGCGTATAAATCTTAAGCTTACTTTTAAAAATTATAGTGTATATATTAAAGTTCAAATTTCTATTATTATTCTTGTACTTTTTAGTGCTATCACACCATAGTTACTCTCAAGATATACCCGAAAATTTAAAAGGAATAGTAGATAGCCTGCTTTCAAAAACTCCGAAAGACTATCAACAGATACAAACGATATTAGCTCCATTTAGTAATGACAGCACTGCTTTGCGCTACATAGAACAAATAAGCACAACTAAAAAGTATCTTCCTGGCGAAACCTACGCATTAATTAAATTAGGTAATATATATAGAGAGTTAGCTATTTATCCGAAAGCCCTTGAACTATATCAAAAAGCACTAGAAAGATCTACTGAAGCTGATAATATTGAATTAAGAATCTATGCTTTAAATATGTTAAGCACGGTTTACAGACGTACAGATGCCATAAAATCGGCATTAGATTACAGCCAAGAAGCATTAGAATTAGCCGAAACTATTACTGAACCTAATATCGAATTAAAAAAAAGCATCACCATTTCGTTAAATAGTATCGGCGGAATATACCAAATGCTAGAACAGTACGATTTGGCCATTGAGAAATATGAAAGATCAATGACTCTTCAAAAAGAATCGGAAGATAAACAAGGGCTTGCCATTAGCCATCAAAATTTAGGCGAATGTTATGAGTTTCAGGGAAAGCTTGAACCCGCTTTAAAAAATTTTAGAAAAGCACTTGTTTACAATGAAATAATTGATTCTAATCGAGGAAAAATCATATGTAATTATAGTATAGCACATGTCTATGTTCACATGGGAAAGGTCCAAGAGGCAATCACAATTTTAGAGAATAATCTACTAAAAGCTATTTCTCTTAGTGATCAAAAAATTATAACCACTATCTATATAAATTTAGGATGGGCATTAATACGCTTAGGAGATTATGATGCAGCAGAAACAAATTTAGAGTCTGGTTTGGACCTGGCAACATCAAATGAATTCAATTCAGAAATAGCGGAAGCTAACAAATTCTTATCTGAACTTTGGATAAAACGAGATGACTACCAGAAAGGTATGCTTTATTTTAAAGAATCTAGAAAATACGAAGAACGCATTACCAACTCTCTAAATCTACGTTATGTAAATGACATGATTTTGCGTTACGAATCTCAGATAAGAGCTAATCAGCTAGAGCGATTAGCTGAAGAAAATGAATCTGTAAGGTTAAAGTTAAAGAATAACAGAACCATGCTTCTTATCATTGGTATCTTCTTAATCTTACTTGTGGGCATTTTGTATATTCTATATAGACAAAATCAATTAAATGCCGAGAAAAAACTGTTGACATTAGAGCAGAGTATGTTGCGCAGTCAAATGAATCCTCATTTTTTGTTCAATTCATTAAATTCGATAAAATTATATATCATTAATAATGAGAAAAAGAATGCTGTACACTACCTAAACAAGTTCTCTAAGTTGGTTAGAAAAATTTTAGAAGCATCATCGCAACGAGAAATCTCATTAGCAGAAGAATTAGAAACAGTAGCACTCTATATGAACATTGAAAATATTAGATTTTCAAATGAAATCAATTTCGTTATTGAAATAAAAGATGAAATCGATACTCATAATATAAAAATCCCTTCATTAATTCTTCAACCATTTTTAGAAAATGCCCTGTGGCATGGGTTATCATCTAAAGATGGAGCAAAAAATATTGACTTAGTCGTAAAAAAAGGTAAAAGTGGCTTTATTGAAATAATCATTACCGACAATGGTGTGGGTCGAGATGCCGCAGAAAAAATAAAGGACGGTAAATTTCTTAAGAGAAAGTCAGTAGGTATTGATATTACCAAAGAGCGATTAGCAAATTTTTCTCGTGATTATGAAAACTTTTTTCATGTAGACATCATTGATAAATTTGATGACGATACTAACGCTATAGGTACGCAGATCGTTATATATATCCCGACTATTTGAGATGATCTTTTGCGACCTCTTCTAATTCACTATACCAAGGTTCACCGAATTTTCTAATTAAGGCTTCTTTTACAAATTTGTAAACAGGCACCTTTAATTCTTCACCTAAAGCACATGCAGGATCACATATTTGCCACTTATGATAATTAACTGCAGTTAGTTCGGTATATTCTCGCACTCGAATAGGGTATAAATGACAAGACACGGGTTTTTTCCACTTAATTTTACCATGGTTGTAAGCCTCTTCAATACCGCATTTGGCAATCTTTTTATCATCAAAAATGACATAAGCACACTCGCTGCCATTTACTAGCGGTGTTTCCCATTCACCGTCTTCACCCTTAACAAAAGCACCTTCTTTTTCAATAACGGCAATACCTTCTGGTCTCAAAAATGGTCTTACTTTGGCGTAAATATCCACCATGATTTCGGTTTCAGCATCTTCGACAGGTGCACCCGCCTCACCATCAACACAACAGCCACCTTTACAAGCGCTAAGGTTGCAAACAAAATCTCTCTCGATTATTTCTTCAGATACTATGGTTTTCCCTAATTGAAACATGACCTAATTTAAAGGGCGCAAGATACATTTTTTAAAAGGCATTGGACTTAGAATATTTTAAGAATAAACATCTAAGTGCATATTTATAAACGTAAATTTGCAAAAAATTTGAAGGATGGAGTTTCATTTTGATTTAAGAGAGATCGCTACCGCTAGTATGGTACTATTTGCCGTTATTGATATTTTGGGAAGTATTCCTATTATCATTGGGCTTAGAAAAAAAGTAGGTCACATTCAATCTGAAAAGGCATCTGTTGTCGCAGCCGTTATTATGGTAGCGTTTTTATTTCTTGGAGAAGAAATCTTAAACCTAATAGGCATCGATGTAAATTCATTTGCTGTTGCCGGTGCATTCATCATATTCTTTTTAGCTATTGAAATGATTTTAGGTATTCAATTATACAAAGATGATGAGCCGGAAAGTGCTTCTATTGTACCTATTGCCTTCCCGTTAATTGCAGGTGCTGGTACACTTACATCTTTACTGTCGTTAAGAGCAGAATATTTTGTGGAAAATATTATTGTGGCTATCATCATTAACATCATCTTCGTTTTTATAGTTCTAAAATCATCTGTAAAAATTGAAAAGATGTTAGGTAAAAACGGAGTAAACGTAATTAGAAAAGTATTCGGTGTTATTCTTATGGCAATCGCTGTTAAATTATTCGCAGCTAACATTAATCAGCTTTTTTAGACCACTAGAAGGTTGTATTTTTATAAAAAAAGTTTATGAGCAAGACATTATCCATAATATTTATAATAGTTGCAATAGCACTTATAGCCTATAATGTAACACTGGTGAATTTTGCCGACCCTTTTGAGAAAAATAGCACTATCGCATTGATTGGTATAATGGCTTCTTTATGCGCTATTGTACTTCTATTGGTATTCGTTACCAGCAAGAAGATTCAAGATAAGATGAAAAATGATTAATTATTGGCTTTAATTTTGCTAGATACCTGTTGCTGAATTCCAGCACCATCCAATTCCAATACTTTTTGAAGCATTAAATCATCATCTGCCTTTATTTTTGCGTGAATATTTGTATTGAACAACTGTTCGGCAATGTTCGCTTTTAGATATCTCTTTATGCTTTGCTCATAATCGTAGAAATTCATTCTTAGATTTCTATCTACAGAGTATTGTACAAACCTTTCAAAAAGAATATCATCTACCTTAAAATCGTTTACAAATTCTTCTTGAGTGTATTGAGTATATCTTTCTCTATCCTCGTCTAAATGTTCAAATACGAAAAAGGATAAAAACCCTAAATTATCCATACTTTCTACAGCTTCCTCCTCATTACTTCCGATCGGTACAAATACATCTGGTATAATACCGCCACCGCCATATACCACTTTTCCTTTCGGAGTGGTAAACTTCAATGAATCTGCTACTTTAATGCTATCAACAGAAATCATTTCTCCACTATGAAATCTATCTGTAAAACGTTGGTAGTAATCTTTGGTGCCGTTAGCATACGTTTTTTGAATACTTCTACCAGTTGGTGTGTAATATCTAGAAACCGTAAGTCTAACTGCCGAACCATCGCCTAAAGCCATTTCTCGTTGTACTAGACCTTTACCGAACGAACGTCTACCAACAATGGTTCCTACATCATTATCTTGCAAAGCACCCGCTACAATTTCACTAGCAGAGGCAGACCTTTCATTGATGAGCACATAAATTGGTTTATCTTCAAAACTACCATCATCGGTCGCAAAGCTCTTATTAATTTTTCCTTTTTTGTTCTTGGTAAATAAGATAAGCTTGCCATCTTCAAGAAATTCATCTGCCATTTCTTCGGCCATACCTAAATAGCCACCGGGGTTATCCCTTAAATCGAGCACCAATTTCTTAGCGCCGCGTTTCTGTAAATTCACCAAGGCATCTTTAAACTCTTTATAGGTAGACTCTGCAAAGCGGTTTACTTTTATATACCCAATATCTTTGGTAAGCATATAATAAGCATCAACACTTTTTAAAGGAACAATACCGCGCTTTACCTTAACCTTGAATGTGCGATTTTCAGACTTTCTAAAAACAGTAAGGTCTACAGATGTTCCCTCTTGGCCTTTTAGTTTCTCTACGATAACCTCGCTGGGGAAATCTTTACCGTAAAGCGTATCGTTATCAGCCATTAGAATACGATCACCAGGTAAAATTCCTTTAAGGAAACTAGGACCGTCTTTGACCGTTTTTATAACGGCAATAGTATCTTGATAGGCATAAAAGTTAATACCTATACCCACAAAATCGCCCTTCATATTTTCGGTTACCCCAGACATTTCTTTTTCAGAAATATATACGGAATGCGGATCGAGTTTTTCTAGAATGCTATTAACGGTAACATCAACAATACTATCTGTGTTTACATCATCAACATATTCATAATCGATGTAATCTATAAGTCTATTGAGTTTATCTTTTTTAGAATTCGTAGAAAATAAACGTTCTGGAGAGTCATTAAAATTCAGTTTTCCGCCTATAAAAAACCCTAATGCAAGCGCAATAGCGATAATTAAAGGAAATAGAGCACTGTATTTTTTATTCATCATTAGTGTAAACGTTAGATAGTAACATTTATTTCTGGCATATGTTGTAATTCAACCCCCGCCTTTGCTAAAAATTGTAATCCCGAATCATCTTTGTATCCTACTTGGTACACTACACGTTTAATGCCAGACTGATGAATTAACTTACTACATTCTCTACAAGGCGATAACGTAATGTATAAAGTAGCTCCTTGGCAAGATTGGGTAGAACCCGCTACTTTTAAAATAGCATTGGCCTCGGCATGTAAAACATACCATTTCGTGTATCCTTCTTCATCTTCACAATAATTTTCGAATCCCGTTGGTGTGCCATTGTATCCGTCAGAAATAATCATTCTATCTTTTACGATGATAGCACCTACTTGTTTACGCTTACATGATGAAAGCTTACCCCATTCTTTAGCCATTCTTAAATAGGCCCTATCATACTTTAATTGTTTTTCTTTCTTCATTTACAGTACGCTTTATATAGGCACTTAACCCTAAGGTACCTGCTTTGATTAATACCAACTATATCTTAGGGTAAACTTTAACAATCTAAAAAGGAAATGTTTCATATAACAACGGTAGCGTAATCAGTATTATGATAATGCTACCGACCGTAATAAATAAGCTTTGCTTGACTTTTAAAATGTTTTGAACTACATAAGCCAAAATCAATACTAATAAAACAATAACTACCTGAGACAATTCGATACCGCCAGCGAACCCTAATAAAGGTGCTAATTTATCTTCCTCTCCCATAATCATCATTTTAAAATAATTGGAGAAGCCGAACCCGTGTACTAGCCCAAAAATAGCAGTGGCCATTACATGAAACCATATTGTATTATCTTCATTTTGATCATTACTATCGACTAAATTAAATAGCGCGGTACTTACTATGGTAACAGGTATCAAAAACTCGATCCAACTAGCTTCTATCAACATAATTTCATACACAGAGAACACCAATGCCAAGCAATGAGTAAAGGTAAAAACGGTTGCTAAAAGCAACACATTCTTCCAGCTTTTAAATGTAAAAGGAAGCGCCAGTGCAGTTAAAAATAATATATGATCATACGCATTTATGTCTAAAACATGATGTAGACCCAATTCTATATAAAACCAAAATTCTTGCATGCTAATACATCTAAATTATTCCCCTCTAATTCAATCCGCGTTCTTTCTGAATAGTCTCATAAGCGGCTTGTACCTGCTTAAACTTTTCTTCAGCACCTTTTTTAATGGCTTCATCTTTGGTATTCACCCTGTCCGGATGATACTTTTTAGCCATTTCTCTATACGCTTTCTTTACCTCAGCATCGGTTGCCGACTTCTCAATATCTAAAATTTTATAAGAATTGTTCGCCGATTTCACGAACATGGCTTTTATACTTTCAAATTCATTTAGCGAAACTCGAAGGTAACCAGCAATTTCACGAATTTTTTGAATTTCGGGATTACTGATACTACCATCTGCCTGAGCAATACCGAATAAAAAGTGCAATAACTGCAGACGGACTTCATAACGGGTGCGTTGAGCTAAAAACGTACAAACGTTTTGTGCAGATATTTGTCCTTTCTTATTTATTTCATTGAAACTTCTAAAAATAGCATTCGCCTTGTCTTTACCATAAGTGCTAACAAAATACTGACGTACATAATCCATTTCTGACTGGCTCACTTGCCCGTCTGCCTTAATAACAAGTGAACATAACGATAGTAAGTTCAGCTCAAAATCTGCCGCCGTTACATTTGGTCGTGTATAATCTTCGAACACACTACGCGCGCTGCCTTTACTAGACCCAAAAAAGCTGTCTATAACACTACCGGCAAAGAAGCCTAAAACTGCTCCAGATAAACCTCTTAAAAAAAAGCCGACTACAGCCCCTAACCATTTAATCATTTCGTATTCTCAATTTTGCCAAAGATAAAATATTACCATTAGAAAGTTAGGCCAATGAAAAGTTAAGGTCTGAAGCACTGCTGCGACTAATTGATTATCTTTGTAATAGTTTAATTAAAATAATAAGAATATGTACCCTGCGGAATTAGTAAAACCAATGAGAGATGATCTGGCTTCTGCCGGATTTGAAGAATTATATACAGCAGATGCAGTAGCAAATGCCATCAATAAAGAAGGAACAACTTTAGTAGTTGTTAATTCTGTTTGTGGTTGTGCAGCGGCAAACGCAAGACCTGCTGCTAAAATGAGCTTGCAGAACGATAAAAAACCAGACTTTGCAGTAACTGTATTTGCTGGTGTGGATAAAGAAGCAGTTGACGCGGCAAGAAACCTTATGATTCCTTTCCCTCCATCTTCTCCTTCTATGGCTTTATTCAAAAATGGCGAGTTAGTTCATATGATTGAACGTCACCATATTGAAGGTAGACCAGCTGAAATGATTGCTCAGAATTTAGCACAGGCTTACAACGAGTTTTGCTAGATTTTATAGCTTAAGCTATTTTCTTACAAAATAATAGGATTAAAAAACCGCTCTAATTGAGCGGTTTTTTATTTTTGTATATGCAGAAGTTGCTTTCTTACATTATAACCCCCTTTTTTTTCGTCGCATTTGGGCTATGCCTCCTTATTTTTCACCCCATTCAATGGATCGGATTTAAGATATTTGGATACAGCGGATTAAAACCGTCTGTTAGCAAATTGAACTTTTGTTTAATGCGTAGCACCAATATTTTAGGTACAACTTACCGCTTTACAAATAACTTTGACTTACCAACAGACAGACCATTGATTATTGTAACCAATCATCAAAGTATGTACGATATACCACCACTTATTTGGTATATGCGTAAATACCACCCAAAATTTGTTAGCAAGAAAGAATTAGGAAAAGGCATACCTAGTGTATCATTTAACCTCGTTCATGGTGGCTCTGTTTTAATTGACAGAAACGATGGTAAATCGGCAATAATGGAAATAGGAAAACTGGGCACCTATATAGAAGAACATAAAAGAAGTGCCGTAATTTTTCCGGAAGGGACCAGAAGTAGAGATGGACACCCAAAGCCATTTAAACCAATGGGACTTAAGATGCTACTTAAAAAGGCTCCGTCTGCATTGATTGTTCCTATTAGTATCAATAATTCATGGAAATTAGTTCGCTTTGGGCAATTTCCGATGGGATTAGGTGCCAAGGTTCGACTAGAGGTGCAACAACCTCTAGAGAACGAAGGCAACTTAGATGAACTGATCCAACAAATAGAAGCATCCGTAGTTAGCGGGATAAATTCCTTTAAATGACCAATTCAGAAATTGTAGAAGAAACCATCACCTTTGTCAAAGAAACTTTAAAAAATGCCGAAGGTGGGCACGATTGGTTTCATATTCAACGTGTATTTAATAATAGCATGTTAATTGCAAAAGATGAAGATGATGTAAACTTGCTAGTCGTTAGTCTTGGTGCGCTACTTCATGATATTGCAGATGCTAAATTTAATAATGGTGATGAAGCCTTGGGCCCGAAAATGGCAGAAAATTTTTTGTTAAGTCTTGCTGTACCAAAAAGAACCATCAACCATGTTACCAACATCATCAAATACAGCTCGTTTAAAGCCAGTTTAACCGATGGTAAGATGAAGAAGAAACTCTTTACTTCAAAAGAGCTGAAAGTGGTTCAAGATGCCGACCGTTTAGATGCCATAGGCGCTATTGGTATTGCACGCGCATTCAATTATGGCGGATTCAAAAATCGCGCTCTTTATGACCCAAGTATCCCGCCAAATTTAGAAATGAGTAAAGAAGAATACAAAAAATCTGAAGCACCTTCTTTAAATCATTTCTATGAAAAACTCCTACTACTTAAAGATAAAATGAACACAGAAACGGGCAAGCGATTGGCTGAAGAAAGACACCAATATATGATTGATTTTCTAGAACAATTTTATCAAGAATGGAATCCTTTAAAAAATTTAAGTTAAGCTTACAGATCTATACAACAACATCACACCATTAAAAAAGGGTCTCCATTTACACGGAGACCCTTTTTGCATTTTATATATTTTACTACTATTTCTGTGGCAACTCTCTTGTTAACCAACCGCTTCTACTTGCCGTTACAATTGCATATGGCGTAATCCAAAAAAGACCGAACGTAAAAAGTACGCTGTAAGCATATGCCCATATAGATTCTGAAAAAGAATATCTTTTTGCATAGAATATTACAGGAAAAGTTGATAAAACCAATATACTTACAAAAGTAGAACTTAAGAATAATAATGGGTGTGTTACTACAAATACCAACATGAACAATACAAATGGGTAGCATAATACGATTCTTGAAAATTGGCTAAAGAACAATAATCTTGTACCAGCTTTTGGTCCTTTTCTAAAGTTAGTAAATACATACTTAGACATTTGAATGTTCTCACGCACATTACTTCTACCCCATCTAATGAACATTTTATAAAGTCCTTTATATTTTTCAGGAACATTAGTATAGGCAAATGCATTTCTTTGAAACAATACGTGAAAACCTTGCTTTAAAATCATATTCGTCATAGCTCTATCTTCACCAATATCTGAAGCTTGACCCATAAAGGTTTGATTGATCCACTGGTCTAAACAACCGAATACTGCAGTAGCTCTGTAGGCTGCTAAAGCACCAGGAGTACATAAAACTGAATTTAAAGTACTTTCAGAAGAACGAACGAACTCAAAACTTAATGCGAAACTTACGTCTAACATTTTAGGTAGAATCTTGTCGTTATTCAATACACGAATATTACCTGCAACAGCGCCACAGTTTTCATCAACGATGAAAGGGCTAACTAAATTTCTTAAAGTGTCTTTATCTACAATAGAATCACTATCAACAGTAACAAATATCTCACCAGTACCTTCATTAAAACCTCTGTACAATGCGTGACGTTTACCCATGTTCTTAGGTTGCTGGCAAATAGAAACTCTATCACCTAATTCTTTCTTAGCTTCTTTCATCCAGTTCCAAGTATCATCTTTACTACCATCATCGATAGCCAATAATTGAATTTTGTGCTCTGGATAATCACTATCGGCTAAACTTTTCAATGTTGCCCATACTTGTTTGCCTTCATTATATGCTGGTACAATTACCGTAACTGTTGGCAATTCTTCATCAGAAACCGATGGTATTGCCTTGTACTTTAAAAACCTTATAAAAGTATAAATGAAAAAAGTCAATTTAAAAACGAAAAAAGCAGCGGCTACAATCATAAAAATTAATCCGATCATGGTACTTCTTCTCTCTAAATGTAGTTGCGTAAAATCATTTTGCAAGATGTATGCTAAATAAGCTGAACCAAACATGAGCACAAAAGTGCTACCCATTATAAAAATGCCCCACGCATTGGCATTATCTATTAAATGTTTGATTCTGGAGAAGAAAGACTTCTTCTCTGTTTTCTCTGTATTGTTTTTTAATGTTTTCATTTCGTTTTTGGTAGTGTTCTTGGTTTTCAGAAATAATGTTCTTGTTTATTTCTTCTCCCTATCTACGCTTAGAAGTATCTTTTGGATTTTATTTTAACAAAACTTTTTAAAGAAAATTTTTACCTGTAACTATTGCACGATTTTTAAAAATCATCTAATATCCTAAAACCTTAAATTTTTGACTTATTTACAATATTTATCTCGTTTTCATATAGTTACATCGATAAATTAAGAAATAGCCATATTTAACCTATATTTAAATAACATAAATTAATTTCTAATGAAATACGCTTTTCTACTCCTACTTTTCTCCATGACTTATAGCTATTCGCAAACCGATGAGGAGGCAATTATTTCACTTTTAGAAAAAGAATCTTCCACATGGCGTTCAGGCGATGTTGAAGCACACGCTTCTTGCTGGTCAATTCAACCCTATAGTAGAATTTTTGTTTCCATGGCAAATGGAAATAGTATTGATGTACCACCGACAATGATGATCAATCCTCCTGAATATATGGTTGGTAAAGGCGGAACATCTAAAAATTCGAATTATAAGATGAATATAAGTGACAACCACGCTTGGGTTACTCACGATGAGGAATCTACCAATACTGACGGAGTTACCAATTATACTTACGAAATGCGGATTCTAGAAAAAATTGATGGCAGCTGGAAACTCGTAGGGCAATCCATACACCCGCGTAATATGGATTAAGCTTATAATAATTTCAACTGCCCATCTTTATAAGATTCATGCAGCGTAGTATTAAGTTTTGGGAATGTTTTGCCTTCAAAATATTTACGCTTTGCCAAACGTACCATATCATGAATTTGGGTAGCTATAATACCATCACCCCTACTTCTTAAACCGAACCTACTATCATTTAATCTACCACCATGGCATTCTTGAATTTGATGTAATACCTTCTCTGCTTTGTCGGGCAATGTTTTACGAATCCAATCTGTAAATATTTCACCAGTTGCTCCGTTTAATCTTACCACGGTAAATGCCATAGATAAAGCACCATGCTCTGACACCGCCTTTGCCAAATTCAAAATCTCGTGACTATTAATACCTGGTATAATTGGCGCTAGCATTGCATTTACAGGAATTCCATTTTCAGACAAAACACGTATAGCTTCCAGTCTTTTTTTAATGGTTGTAGTTCTAGGCTCTAATATTCTTCTTGTTTCTTCAGATAATGAAGTGACAGAAATGTTGACACCGATTAAGCCATATTCATTCAGTTCTTTTAGAATATCTAAATCACGCAAAATCAAAGCGTTTTTAGTTATGATACCCACCGGGTGCCTATATTTTAAGAAGATTTCTAAACACTTACGGGTAATCTGAAATTCTTTCTCTGCAGGTTGATAGCAATCTGTGTTGCCCGACATGACTACGGTACTAGCCTTCCAGCTTTTACTTCTTAATTTAGCTTCTAACAGTTTTGGAGCATCATGCTTTACCAGAATTTTTCGTTCAAAATCTAATCCGGCACTATATCCCCAAAACTCGTGTGCATTTCTGGCATAGCAATAAATACAACCATGCTCACAACCTTGGTACATGTTCATAGAATAACTCATACCCACATCTGGACTAGTAACTTTATTGACTATCGTTTTTGGAAAAATTGGAAGGTATTGGGTCTTATTTCTATCGGCAACTTCGCCTTCTACACGGCAGAATTCGAGAAAATCGTCTCTTGTTTCGTAACTATATGCAGAAAATTTATTGCTGGTATTTTTTTGGGCACCTCTTCCTTTCACTGAAGAATTAGAATTCATTAAATAGGATTTAATCCAAAATTATGGAAATAATCCTAAATATAATTTTATTTAACACCCACTTGAACCAATTGCTTTTTTGTACCTCTTTTAGCATAGAATCTCAATTCATCTTTCTGGTGATTAATGTATGGTACAGATACCATTAAAGGTAAACGAACTTCGGTATCATCAATTACCTTGTTGTACTTCATATGACCGTTTTCATCCAAACGAATTAAGAATACATTTCGGTTTCTACTTAAGCCCTGCTTGAACATAATACGATCATCGCTCAGTTGCTGCGGGTTTTCAGAAGACGTGCTTATAAAAAAGTATGTAGTATTGTTTTTGGTATATGAGCTATAAGATGCATAAGCACCATCGCCTTGTGTAACCTCTGTTTTATTTATATTACGAGCCCAAACAACATCTCCGGTGGCGTTTAACTTTGCACTAATAATATCATTATGGTGATATCTAGTAACCATAACACGCCCACCGCTAGAGTTAGATTGTACGCTGTTACTCGTAAAATATTCTTCTGCATTAAATAGAATGTTCCCCTCTTTGGTGATATCCATTCCTTTAAACACTAAATCTTTTATCGCCTTATCATCTTCACGCCCAAACTTATCCATCATAAATTGCTCAGAAAACGGATTGAATTTTTCAGTCTTCATCTCTAAAGTTTTCGGGTCTAAGTTGAAATAAGAAATTCCGTTATAACGATTATCCTTTCTATCCGCATAAAAACCGATACAAAGCAATTCGTTATCTCTAAAAATTGGTTTCAAAGATTCCGGAAATTTACCTGGCGTGTAAAAAGACTGAACACTTCTACTGCTGTTAGAAATTCGAACCATTTCATATTGAAACTTACGCTCAGTAGCATTAAAACGTTTCTTTTTAAAGTATGCCTTACCCACCAAATAAACATTCTGCAAATCTTTCGAGAAGGCTATATTTTCAAATGCATAATTTTTTTCTTCTACCTCATCAGAAAAATCATGTTCCATCAACTTATTTAAGTTGGCATTGAATACATGAATTGTATGCTGATCAACCTTTCTTTTCTTATAATGCGTAGTTATGGCAAAAGCCGATTTATCATCATTGAATAAAATTGAGGTAGTAAAGCCAGATGAAAAGTTTCTATTATAGAAATTTCGATCTAAAGGTTGCTCTACAGGGTCAGATGCTATAGAAAGAATTGTTTCTTTTGTAAACTGAAATTGTGAAAACGGACTTCTATGCACCTCATACTGGTAACTCTTATTTCTATAGCTATACTCTAAAAACAACAAATACACTTGACCGTTACGCACGTAAGCATCTATAAAGTTGGCATCTTTCAACTTATAATTATATTCAGATACCAACTCTAAATCTTTATTATAATGTTCAATAAAATATCCTTTTGGTCTTAGTATAATACCTGTGTAATAGGCACGTACCACAACAGTACCATCGCTACCATCATCTGCGATGGCAAGCATATTAGAGTATCTATATTTATCGTGAAATTTTTCGCCAATAGTATATGATACAAGTTCTTCTTGCGCAAAAGAACTAACTACATTGATGAGGAACAAGAATAAGAATGCGCTACGTTTAAACATAACCAATTTGGTTTATGTCATGAACCCGGAAAATTTGCCTTTCTTTTTTCTAAAAATGCAGTAGTACCTTCGGCAAAATCATCTGTACCGAAGCAAGCACCAAAGGCTTCAATTTCCTGCTCATAACCATTTACAGTATTCTTAAAACCAGCATTTACTGCTTTTATTGCATGAGCAATGGCTACAGATGAGTTATTGGTTATTCTAGATATAATTTTATGGCATAAAGGCAATAATTCTTCTTGGGTAGTTACATGGTTTACCAAACCGTAAGCATGTGCTTGTTCTGCGGTAATCATACCTGCGGTCATAATCATTTCCATAGCTCGTCCTTTACCAACTAACTGCGGCAAACGTTGTGTACCACCATAACCGGGTATAACACCTAAAGAAACTTCTGGCAGTCCCATTTTAGCATTATCACTTGCTACTCTAAAGTGGCATGCCATTGCCAATTCTAATCCGCCGCCAAGAGCGAAACCATTTACTGCAGCAATAACGGGAGTATCTAATTTCTCTACAAAATCGAATAATTGTTTTTGACCTTTTGCGGCTAATTTCTTTCCTTCTTTTTCACTAAAATCAGAAAACTCAGAAATATCTGCACCAGCTACGAATGCCTTTTCTCCGCTACCAGTTAAAATGATAGCTTTAACACTTTTATCTTTTTGTAAATCTTTAAAAACCTCATGTAATTCACCAATGGTTTCTTTATTTAAAGCATTTAATTTATTCGGACGATTAATCGTCACGATTGCCGTTGTCTCTTCTCTATCTATAAGAATTGTATTGTATGACATATTTGTTGATTTGTTGATTTATGTATTCTCTCTCGGAAACTTTACACAGAATACCGTACCCTTACCTAAATGAGAAGTGAAATTGATAGACCCCTTATAAGTTTCCACAATATTTTTTACCATTCCTAATCCTAATCCCATACCACTCGTTTTCGTAGTAAATTTAGGTTCAAATATTTTTTCTTCATTATCCTTTTCAATGCCGTAACCATTATCTGCCACTGATATTTTAACCATATCACCTTCAGATGCTACACTGACCAAAACTCTAGGCGATTCAACATCTGGTACAGCTTGTATGGCATTTTTTACCAAATTGGTTACAACACGTATTAACTGCGTACGGTCTAATTTCGCAATTATTTCCTCTTCATCGGCTATAAAATGTATATAATCTTCATTGAAAATATCTATCGCCAATTTTACAATTTTGACCACATTTAAAGTTTCGTTCTGTTGCGCCGGCATTTCAGCAAAATTTGAAAAAGCAGAGGCTATACTACTCATGGTATCTATTTGCTGAATTAAGGTATTGGAATATTCCTTTAATTTTTCATGAATGTGAGGGTCGTTAGGGTCAAATTTGCGTTCAAAACTTTGTACCGTTAATCGCATAGGTGTTAGCGGGTTTTTAATTTCATGCGCCACCTGTTTTGCCATTTCGCGCCATGCCTGTTCACGTTCGCTACGCGCCAATTTTGCAGCACTTTGTCCAAGTTCATCGATCATACCATTGTAGGCTGCAATTAACTTTTCTATCTCTTCCCCAGGGTTGTCTATATAAATCTTCTTGTTCTGTTTATTTAAATTGGTTCGACCCATCATCGTAGAAATTGTTTCTAATGATCGGGTAATATATTTTGAAATAAAAAAAGCAAATGAGATTGCCATAAGTAACATCAACAAGTATACACCCGATAGGCGTATTAGAAATTCCTTTAACTCATAGTCGTTGAATGAATTATCTTCAAAATAAGGTAGATTAAGAATACCAATAGGCTTAAATTTTTGATCTGCGATATAAGAGAAAGATGCTTTATATTTATCTCCTGCCAAAGCGTTTTCGCGTATATAATGCTTATTTGGGCTAATCTCCAAATTATTCAAAACTTCTGCATCTAAACACATTGAGATAGAATCATTGGCAAATTTTGGACGCGAACTTTTTATAAGTTCCCCATCTAAGCTGTAGATATTAAAATTCATGTTTTGCACTACGGCAATCTCATAAATTTCATTTTTAAAAATAAGGTCTAGATTTTCGGTAGTAACCGGATAGGTCGTTTTCTGAATGGCAAGGTCTATACTTTGGCGTATTTGCTCTTCTTTACGCTCCATTCTATTCTCATGGTAATCTTTAGACTGCTCACGATACTGATATACCGTAACACCCGCAATCAAAACCGATGCAATAAGCACCAAAAATATCATGGAAAGGAAAATACGTGACCGTAAAGATACTCTTGTTAGCAAGATTCAATTATTTCGTTTAAAGTTAACAAATATCGAACCAAAAGCTTCAATTTTAATAATCAAGTCCAAACTAAAGGTTAGAAACTATTTTATACCTTAAACTAGTTTCTCAAAAAAATAATGTTTGGAAGTAATTTCTTACATTTATTTACGTTAATACTATGTTGTAATTTATTTATTATATCAAATTCAGGCATGCTATATAAGTCACTTTTAACGTTATTCACGATATTCATTGCCCTTTGCACCCCTATAACGCTTCATTCTCAATACGCAGAATCGCTTACATTTCAGCATATTCAAGACGGTATGTCTCAAAGTAGTGCTACCGTTTTCTTAGAGGATAGTTTTGGTTTTATTTGGATAGGCACCAGAAATGGACTTAACAGATATGATGGAAAAGATTTTGAAATCTACACCAAAAGTCTTGATGGTAAAACTGGGCTCAACCATGAATATATTGTGGCATTATATGAAGATGGTCAAAATATTATTATTGGCACAAATGAAGGAATTAGTCTTTATGATCGTAGTTTAAATATTATAACTCCTTACCCGTTAATCAATGAAGGTGAAACTATCAAAAATGAAGTATTTGAGACTATAGCAAAAAGAAATGGCATACTTTGGTTAGGATCGGAATCTAGTGGTCTTTATAGTTACGAAATAGAAACCGGAAAAGTAAAACATTTTTCTCCACCTAATGAAAATATTAAAGTTGAAAACCCACGACTTAACAAAGTTGTTAAAGTTGATGTTTTAGATGACAACCGCATTCTTGCAGTATTCACTTATAATACCCTACTACTAAATTATGAAATGGATATTATTAGTGAAGTATTACAAACAGAAGAGATGGTTACTAGTATAAATTCATCAGAAAATTCTTTTTTAGTAGGATCAGGCAAGGGCTCGCTATTCAAATTGGCCATTGAAAAAAATTCAATTAGTATTACCAAAGAAAAAGATGTTAGTCCAGGTTTTGGGATACGTTCTTTAGAAAAAACGTTAGATAACGAATTGTGGATAGGCACCGAAAATAACGGTTTATATATTTACGATGAAAATCTAGATTTTATAAGACATATTGAGTACAGTGTTACCAAACCTAATTCCATTTCTGGAAATTCTATATGGGCATTGTTATGTACACGAGATGGTACAATGTGGATAGCCCCCTATAAAAGCGGACTAAATATTTATGATAAACAATATTTTAAATTTAAACACATAAATTCTGACCCTTTCAACCCTAAATCGCTTAGTAACAAATTAGTTAATTGCTTTAGCGAAGATGAGAACGGCAACCTTTGGATTGGCACAGATGGCGGAGGAATTGATTACTGGGACCGTTCTTCAGATACATTTGAAAACTATTCACTAACTAACAAAACATTTGCAAGTAATGTGGTTCTATCCATATTACAGACCAAAGATGATGAATTATGGGCGGGCACATGGACAAATGGTATAGCCATTCTCAACACAAAAACTAAAAAAACCAGTGTTCTTACTTCTGAGAATTCATTTTTAAAATCAAATATAATTATTGATCTTTTAAAGGATAAAAAAGAAAGAATTTGGATAGTTAATTACTTTTCAGGAGTTCAAGTGTATGATCCCAAAACAAAAACTCACCAAAATATAATACTCAATTCAGAAGTTGATGGCAGTATAATAAACTCTATATACCAAATTTTTGAAGATAACCAGGGCAATATATGGGTAGGAACATTGAACACTGGTTTATTTAAATTAACAAAAAATAATGGTGAATGGTCAGCTGTTCATTATCATACCAAAAATTCTTTAAGCAATAATTTCATCAATGCCATCATTCAAGATGATGAAGATACTATTTGGGTAGGTACCCAAGGCGGACTTAACAAATATAACCCAGAAACCAATTCATTTTTAGTAATTGCCAAGGCTGATGGTTTAAAAAACGACGCCATTAAAGGTATTATAGATGATCAAAACACCCATTTATGGTTAAGCACCGAAGAAGGTATTATAAGATATAACACCAATACCGGAGAAACAATTAATTATGATGTAGGCGATGGCCTTCAGTCAAAAGAATTTATTGCAAGTTCAACAATAACCACTAAAAAAGGCGAATATATATTTGGTGGCATTAACGGTTTTAATGTTTTTACTGCAAGTGATGTTGAAAAACGAAAAGACACACTTACCCTATTTGTCTCTGGATTGAAACTTTTCAATCAACCAGTTTTACCGAATGATGATTTTGGTATATTAAAAAAAGATATTAGTCAAGTAGACTCTCTAACATTTAACTATGACCAATCTGTAATTAATATAGACTTTAAGGCCCTGACTTTTAGACATCCAGAAAGCGTTAATTATGCTTTTTATCTTGAAGGATTTGAAAAAGACTGGAATTATGTTGGAAACAATCCAACTGCAACATACACAAACTTAAATCCTGGGGAATATATTTTACGAATGAAATCAACCAATTCCGATGGTGTATGGGTCGACAACGAAATAGATCTCTATATTACGGTAACCCCACCTTATTGGCAAACTTGGTGGTTCAAAACATTAATGATTGCGCTTGTTTTAATATTATTCTATATCGCGCAACATATTAAATTACTAAATATTCGAAAAAATCAACGAAGATTAGAGTTAAAAGTCGATGAACGTACCAAAGAATTACAATTTCAGAAAAACAAACTAATAGAAGCAGCAGACAACTTGGCATCTAAAAACGAGGAAATTCAACGATTTACATATGCCGTTTCTCATGATTTAAAAAGTCCGTTAGGTAACATTAGAGGTCTTGCCAGTCTTATACCTTTAGAAGTACCTTTAGAAGACCATCCAGGTCTAGCCGAATACTTGAGCCTTATCGATGTTTCTTGCAACAATATGAACGAATTAATTTCTGATATTACAGAAATTGCCAGACTAGGCAAAATAGACAACAAAAATGAGTTACTAAAAACCAACGAACTATTAGATCTATCAAGAAATTTAATTAAAGGCAAATTGAAACAGCTCAATATAGAGCTTACGATTACTGAAAATATGCCCGATATTTTTGGAGACCGTAATAGAATAATTCAAGTTTTTGGTAATTTCTTAGATAATGCCATTAAGTATATGGGCGACCAAGAAAGCCCCAAAATAATAGTCACATACGAAGATAATGGTGACACGAACAGCTTTATGGTTATCGATAATGGGTCAGGTATGCATGAGGGAGCTCTAAAAAAGCTTTTTACACCTTTCGAACGTTTTCACGATAATGTAAAAGGTACAGGTTTGGGGCTCTATATGGTAAAACAAATAGCGATTTCACATGGCGGTACCATTATCGCAGAATCAGAAGGAGAAGGCAAAGGAGCTACTTTTAAACTAATTCTTCCAAAGGCTAAAATTGCAGCACAAAATGCTAGAAAATCACTTATTTCCTAAATTCCAAAAAATTAGAATCATACCTTAATTTTCAAGTAGTTATGCTTCCGGATTTTTATTTCGAATTCTCTTATATAGTTTTATCCCCAGCATTAAAAGTATACCTAAAACTATAATACCTACCACTCCGAAAATCCAATTAAAGGAGCTTTTCAAAATCACTAAAAACACAATAGCAAATAGAATCAGCGTAGCACCTTCATTCCATATACGCATGAATTTAGAGGTGTATTGAATATCATCTTTTTGAAACTTCTTGAATATTTGATGATTTTTAAGGTGATACAAAATCAGTAACAATACGAAACCTAGTTTTATATGCATCCACGGTTGGGTAAGCCAACCAGGGTAAATAACAAGCAACCAAATGGCAAATAACACTGCCAATACAGCCGATGGCCAAGTGATAATATACCACAACCGTTTGGTCATCAATTTCAATTGCTTAGAAAGAATTTCTTTATCAGGTGATGATTTTTGGTTCGCTTCTATATGGTAAATGAATAATCTAGGAATATAAAAAAGCCCTGCAAACCACGTTATTACGAAGATGAGATGCAGGGATTTTATATAATTGTAATATTCTGTCATAGGCTTATAAAAACAAACTCAAGTTTAAGTGCAAAATTCAAGTTCAAGAGACAAACTCAAGTTCAAGCTCAAATTCAAGCTCAAATTCAAGCACAAAACTAAACTCTCAGTTCTATTTTCTATTTTCTAAACTCTAATCTTAAACTTAGCCCAAAGTTAGCAAAAGCGGACAGAACTTTTCTTATAATCTTATCGCACCAACTCCCGCTTCCCATAACGTTTTATTATAAGCAGGTATAGCAGTGTTGATAAATTGCTTTCCTTTGGCTTTTAAACCGGTCCATTGCGCGTCTAATTCAGCCTTACGATCTTTGCTAGCCTTGTTCAATCTTGGAATACCACTATTCGTCTGATTAATCATAAATATGTACTCGGCAGAAAACTTATTCGGAAAATTCTCTACATCATCATACGCTTGAGACTTACGCTGTACCATATCACCATCCCACGCTTTCATATCTGCAAGTAACTTCCCACCAGCAGCTTTCACGTTAGGATCGGTCACCTTTTTCAACACTTCGGTTAAATCGTTTTGAGCGGTATATAATTGATTGATCATATTGTGCATTTCGGTTAACTCTGCTTCTGCAGTCGTCATAAAAGCATCATATTCTTCGTACTGACCAGGTTTTGTTTCATAGGTAGGCACTTCATTAATTGTACCTGTAGTAGAAACTGTTTGCCCATCAACATTTAATTTAAAAGTATATGTACCAGGAGATACTTTATGTCCGCTGAAACCTGCTTCAATATAAACACCCGGTATACCTGGCATTATCGCATTTTTCAAATCCCATACAAAGCGGTTCAACCCTGTCTTCTTACTCAACACTGGTGCTGGTGGCGCACTACCACCATTATGTGGTTTGTATGTGGGGTCTTTTTCTGAACTAATGGTTCTGATCACCTTTCCTTTAGCATCAGAAACTTCTAAAGTTATAGCCGTACTATCTGCTAATTTTGGGAGCTCATAATATAACACCACCCCGTTAGCAGGGTTAATACCCTCAAAAGTATCGCTACCGGTAAATTTATCAGAATTACCACTCAGTGGGCTACCCCATGAACCATTATAAGCATCTTTTGGTTTTAGAATTTGGAGTCCCGTTTTAGAAGGCTGATACTGCCCAAGAGCAACCACATCATCAAGAATCCAAAAAGAACGACCAGAAGTAGCAACCACCATATCGCCTTTATGCATTTTTAAATCTGTAATAGGTGTTTTCGGTAAATTCAATTGAAAAGGCTCCCAAGATTTACCACCGTTCCAAGATGCATAGATTCCTTTTTCCGTTCCTGCATATAATAGGTCTTTCTTAAATTTATCTTCACGCACTACACGCGTAAAAGCACCATATGGAATACCGGAGTTTATAGCCGTCCAAGTTTTACCGTAGTCGGTTGTTTTGTAAAAACCAGGCGTGTAGTCATTGAACTTATATCTTGTTGTAGCAATGTAAGCCGTTGCAGGGTCATGCGGAGAAACTTCTATGGCATTAATCAAGCATTCTTTTAATCCTTTAGGGGTTACATTTTCCCAAGTTTCGCCTCCGTTTTTGGTCAAGTGTACCAATCCGTCATCACTACCGGTCCAGATATATCCTTTTTCATGCGGAGATTCTAAAATATAAGCCAGTGTACCGTAGTTTTCAGCACCCACAGCTTCGTTCGTATATGGTCCACCACCATTGCCTTGTTTTGCATCGATATCTCGGGTAAGATCATCAGATATTTTATCCCAAGTAAGACCCATATCACGAGTTCTAAATACATATTGCGCTCCGTGATAAAAGGTGCCCAATTCATGTGTAGAAGCAATAATTGGTGCATTCCAGTTAAACAAATACCTCATATCTCTAGCCTGGCGACCTAAATATTGAATTGGCGCCTGCATAATCTGAGTTGCTGCCTTAGACTCCATATCCATTACCTCAACCGTACCCAAATATTGACCTCCCATTACATACCTTGGGTTATCGGGATCAAAGGCTAAAAAGGCACTTTCGCCACCAGCAGAATCTGTCCAGTCCCTAGAGGTAATACTACCGCTACCTGCAGAAAGGCTAGCGATTTTAACTGACCTATTATCTTGCTGACCTCCATAAATATTATAAGGAAACAGATTATCTACACTAATACGGTAAAATTGTGCAGTAGGCATGTTACTTTGTGTTGACCATGTATTACCATAATCAAAAGAAACAGATGCGCCACCATCATCTGCCAAAATCATGTTTTTAGAATTTGCAGGGTTAATCCATAAATCGTGCGTATCGCCATGGGCAACCTCAACATTTTCCCATGTTTTACCGCCATCTTCAGAACGTAGTGCTGGTGCACTTAAAACATAAACGGTATCCTCATCATTAGGATCTACGAAAACCTCAATATAATACCACGCACGTTGCACTAATCGGTTATCTCCACTAACCATTGTCCAAGATCCGCCTGCATCGTTAGAAACGAATAAGCCACCTTTATCGGCATCGGAATCACTTTCTATCAAAGCATAGACTTTGTTGGAATTCGAAGCACTAACAGCTATGGCCATTTTCCCTTTTTCTTCAGGTAGTCCTTTATGTATCTTTTTCCAAGTTTCTCCGGCATCGGTAGACTTATATAGTCCACTACCTTCACCCCCACTGACTACCATATTCGGTTTACGTTGATGTTCCCACATGGCAGCATACATTATTTCAGGATAGCTAGCATCCATAGAAAGTTCAGAAGCTCCGGTAAGATTGTTTACAAACAGTGTGTTTTTCCAAGTCTTACCACCATCTACCGATTTGTAGATTCCGCGTTCAGCATTCCCTTCAAAAAGAGCCCCTTGTGCCGCAACATAGACAATATCAGGATTTGTAGGATGGATGATAATTCGTGAAATATGTTGGGTTTTTTCAAGTCCCATTTTCTTCCATGTTTTACCAGCATCTGTAGATTTATATACTCCGTCTCCGTAAGATGTCATAACCCCACGTGGCGCATGTTCGCCCATACCCACATAAACAATATTCGGATTCGATGCCGATACCGAAACAGCACCAACCGATCCTAATTCAAAAAAGCCATCAGAAATATTCTCCCAGCGTTGCCCTGCAGATTCTGTTTTCCAAACTCCGCCACCGGTTGTACCCATATAGTAGGTCATAGGGTCACCGATAACCCCCGTAGCAGTTACAGAACGCCCACCTCTAAACGGACCAATATTTCTAAATTTTAAAGGTTCAAAATAATCGTTCGCTGTCTGCGCAAAAGTTATGGTGGTTGCCAGTACCGCCATAAAAAAGAGTAGTTGTTTTTTCATTATAGTTTGTTTGGTTGTTGTTTTGGTGTTTAAATGGTCAGTTCGAGTGGTTTTTCTTGGAGTAAAACGTAAAGAAAAATTGTATCGAGAACTATTTGGAACACAAAAGGATTCTCGATACTAATTTTTTCATATTTCAAAAATTCACTCAAAATAACTGTATTGCACTTTACTTACTTTCATCAATGAACAAGTAATTCAAATTCAACTCATTAAAACCTTTATTAAATTCTTGAAGCTCTGATGATATTACGCTATCAAATATTTGAAGCTCTTTATTGATCTTAGCTGTCAATTCGTTCTTTACAGCAACATCTTGCTCCGTAGGCGGGAAATCACCTATAGAAACCAAACTATTTAAATGACCCAATTTATTCGTCAATTTAATAGGGAAATTCAAAGGATCTTGACCACTTCTGTTCTGAGTTTGGTACAATGCTTTTTCTACTTCACCAAGTTTGTCTTTCATGGCTTTTGCCTTTTCTACCAAATCTTTGGTTCTGTCATCATCTTTATACTGTTCAGTAAACGAATTCAGTTGCGCAGTTACGTTTCTAATCTTCTTAATAGATTGATGCGCATGTTCAATGGTTGTATTGATATCAGTAATAAAATCGAACTGCTCTTGCATTTCAGCTACAGAACTTTCTGCTCTTGGGTCTGGTAAAATGGTGAACGTTTTGCTACTATTTGTTCCGTTCACATTTAAATGAACTTTATAATCACCAGGTACTGCTTTTGCACCGTCTAAACTTGCCCACCAGAAAATCATTCCTTCTAGTTTTTCAGCCCCTTTACCGCGTGTATCCCAGACGAAAGTATTCCCGCCTTTTTTAACCTCTAACTTTTTATCTTTTTTCTTAGCCGCAGAACTGTAGTTAGCCAATGTATCGCCAGCCATGCTCGTATACGTCAACTGAACCGTGTCTTTCTCAGAATAGTTTTTCATTAGAAAATGAGTAATTACACCGTTCTCTAAATTCTGTCCTGAAGTTTTAGAAGGTTTTTTAGAAGCCCTACCTTTTGTGCGGTAAGAATCTTTTGGTTTGAACAAAACAGTATTCGCGTTCTTTTTACTGTCATCTAATTGATGAAGCACCGTTAAATCATCAATAATCCACAGACTACGACCTTGTGTAGCTACAATTAAATTATCATCTTTAATCGTTAAATCGGTAATAGGTACAATTGGTAAGTTCATTTGAAAAGGAGACCAACTAGCACCGTCGTTAAAAGAAACATACATACCTGTTTCTGTACCTGCGTATAATAAACCTTTCTTTTTAGGATCTTCACGAACTACCCTTGTAAAATGTTCTGAAGGAATACCGTTCGTTATTTTTGTCCACGTTTTACCGTAATCAGTCGTTTTATATAAGTATGGTTGAAAATCACCTAACTTATATCTAGTAGCGGCTACATAACATGTACCCTCATCAAAATTAGAAGGCTCGATACTGTTTATCATATTCCATTCTGGCATATTTGCAGGCGTAACATTATCCCAAGTAGCACCAGAATCTTTAGAAACATGAATTAATCCGTCATCACTACCTACCCAAAGAATGCCCTCTTTCAACGGACTCTCATTTGCCGTAAAAATGGTACAGTAATATTCAACACTCGTATTATCTTGCGTAATTGGTCCGCCACTAGAACCTAATTTTGTTGGGTCGTTTCTAGTCAAATCTCCACTTAAAACCTCCCAGCTTTGTCCTTCATTTTCGGTAACATGCACGTAGTTAGAAAAAGTGTATAATTTCTTCGGATTATGTCTACTGAACAGAATAGGGAAATTCCATTGAAAACGATATTTCATTGCTTCTGCACCAGCACCCATTGGGTTGTCTGGCCAAACATTTATACCTCTTACAGTACCTGTTTTATGATTTACTCTAGTTAAGAATCCGTCATAACTACCACCATATACTATATCGTTGTCTTTAGGGTCAACGGCTATCCAAGCAGATTCACCACCGGCAGTTTCTTCCCAATTACCATCACCAATACTATTTTCATCACTTCTGTGATCAATACGTAATGTAGAATTATCTTGTTGAGCTACATAAATTCTGTACGGGAAAGAGTTGTCTGTAGTTACTCTATAAAATTGTGCTGTAGGTTGATTGTAGTAGGTACTCCAAGTTTCGCCACCATCATAAGAAATTTGGGCACCACCATCATCGCCAATGATCATACGTTGCGAATCTTCAGGCGAAATCCATAAATCATGATGATCACCATGTGGGGCGTTGAAGGTATTGAATGACTTACCGCCATCGGTAGACTTATGATAATTTACGTTCAGCACATAAACTATATCTTCATCTTGTGTATCGGCATATACTCTAGTGTAATACCAAGCACGTTGGCGAATTTTACGTTCCTCGTTTACAACAGACCATGTTTTACCACCATCTTCTGAGCGGTATAAACCACCTTTTTCTTTATTTTCAACGATTGCCCAAACCTTTTCAGAGTTTTTAGGTGACACAGCTACGCCTATAATACCTAAAGTATCTTTAGGGAAACCTTCATTTTTCGAAATCTCTGTCCAAGTTTCACCGCTGTCCATACTCTTCCAAAGTGCAGAACCGTCGCCACCACTAATTAAGCTGTAAGGCGTACGTTGTGCATGCCATGTAGAAGCATATAAAATTCTTGGATTGTTAGGGTCAAAAGTTAAATCAACAGCACCTGCTTGTTCATTTACAAACAAAACCTGCTTCCAATTCTTACCACCGTCTGTACTTTTATAAATACCACGGTCTTTCGTTGGCTTATAAATATCACCAAGTACGGCAGCGTAAACCGTATTATAATCTGTAGGATGTACGCGAAGTCTTGGTACATGCCTACTATTCTTCAATCCGGCAGAAATCCATGTTTTACCACCATCTTCGGTTTTCCAAACTCCGTAACCAGAAGACACATTACCTCTTAATGTCTTTTCACCACCACCAACGTAGATAACATTCGGGTCGCTTTTAGCAACCTCCACGGCACCAATACTTCCTCCGAAATATCCATCAGATATATTATCCCAAGTACGTCCGCCATCTAGTGTTTTCCAGACTCCGCCACCAGCTGCGCCGAAGTAAAATAAATTAGGTTCACCGGGTACACCAGTAACAGCAGCAGAACGCCCACCACGATAAGGACCTATGGAACGATATTCTAAACTAGAGTATAATTCTTCTGGGTAGGTTGGTGTTGTACTTTGAGATTTACTTCTTCTTTGAGAAAGTAACGCTAATGGCAATAGAAAAAATACCAGCATAAGAATGCCAGCATTGGTAAGATGCTTTTTCATTTTGATAGTTTGATGTTAGTCTTCACTAAAATTAAACATTTTGTTGTGTAAATGTTGATTTTAAGATTTTATTAGCATTTCTAAACAAGCATAATTATCAAATTCAGAATCAGTTATACATTTCAATATTTAATTCTCATTAGTGGTCGATAATTCTATGTATTAAAGAACAAGCAAGAGCAGTATCCTAAGAGAAAATACTTATTCAACATATTAAACAGAAAGTGCTAATTATTTAAAGTATTCATATATTTAAGCCAACAAACTAACAATTATGAAATTTAGAACGCTTTTATTTTCGGCATCGTTAATTGCCTTTCTTTTTAACGGATTGACAATTAATACTGTAAATGCCCAAACCCAAGATTTTTTATACGGAGACCAAATGCCCGATGCACCTGAATTAAGTGCTAGAGGCGAATATAAAGTTGGCGTACAAACCGTAAACCTAGTGAACCCAAATCAAGTTGATATTTTAAACTCAAAAGAAGGCAAAGATCCAACTTACGACAGACCAATTACTATTGAGGTTTGGTATCCTGCAAGTTTAAGTGCTGATGCAAAAACGGTAGTTTATGACGAAGTAATGGGTACAAGAGGAGATTCACTTAGGCCATTAACACCATTTACTTTTAAAGGAAGAGCCTATAGAGGTGCAGAAGCATTGAAAGGCAAGAAATTTCCTTTAGTAGTTGTGTCTCACGGTTATGTAGGTTCTAGATATTTAATGACCTACTTAACAGAGAATTTAGCGTCTAAGGGATACATTGTTGCGGCAATCGACCATACAGATTCTACTTTTAAAGATGCCAACGCGTTTCAAAGCACACTTCTGAACAGACCAAAAGATATTCGTTTTGTTATCAATGAAATGGAAAAATTAGGCGCCAAAGGTTCTAAGAATAAAATCGAAGGATTAGTAGATGCTAACAACACCGCAATTATAGGGTATTCTATGGGAGGCTACGGAGTATTAAATGTTGGCGGAGCCGGATATAGCGCAGGTTTAGGGCAGTTCTTTACAGGTATGACAGGTGGTAGTACTGCAATTTCGGTAAATACAGCAGGTAATGCAGAATATGAAAAATTAGCTGATGCTAGAATTAAGGCCATCGTAGCTTTTGCCCCATGGGGGATGGAACGTGGTGTTTGGGATGCTGAAGGCTTAAAAGGATTAAAAACTCCCACTTTCTTCATTGCCGGAAGCCAAGATGATATTTCAGGCTATGAAAAAGGTATTAAAGCAATATACGAAGGTGCAGTAAATGCAGATAGATATATACTAACGTACCAAAACGCAAGACATAATGTAGCCCCTAACCCACCACCAGCAGAAGCATTAGCACCAGGTTTACATATAGATGAATACTATAGATATGCAGAGCCATCATGGGATCAACGTAAAATAAACAACATAAATCAGCACTTTGTAACTGCATTTATAGGCAAGCATCTTAAAAACCAAGACAACGCTCAATTTTTAGATGTACAAGAAAATTCAAATGAAAAAGACTGGACAGGTTTTAAGCCAAGGTCATCTACCGGAATGGAGTTATTACATGCACAACCAGCTAATTAATATTTAACCTTAGATACTTTAACAGCATTTTCCTTAAGTAGCTTTACATAGGTGTTTTGATTGTTTATCAATTCTTTAAGTTTCCATGCTAATAGAAATATAGCAACGGCAATTAATTGTGATAAGATAAAATTCATAACAGTATTCTTTAGTGTTTCTAAAGCTACTTACGGAAAATGTTTTTTGAGGTTTGTTTTTTTTTAGAAAGATTAAACCAAATTTTTATTGATCTCTTTTCTCAAGTAATACCCAGTAACAATAGTTGCAAGTACATCTGCAATGGGAAAGGAAATCCACACCCCTAATTCGCCAAGATAATTAGGTAGTATTAAAATTAAAGGAATAAAGAAAAAGCCTTGTCGACATAATGTTAATAGCAAAGCTGGTACAGCCTTACCAATTGCCTGAAAGTAAGCAGCACCTATAAGCTGAAGTGCAATAATCGGTGTAGCGGCAAATACCCAGCGCATGGCTGACGGAGTATTTTGCATAACAAAGGCATTCGTAGCAAGTTCTAGCGCAGTCATATCTGGTTTGTTACTTAAAAAGAGTCCCGCTATTTCTGCAGGGAAAATCATGAGTCCCGCGAAAACGATCGTCGCCAAAATTGCGGCATATTTTATAGCGGTATATATAGACTCTTTTACCCTATCATATTTTTGGGCACCGTAATTAAAACCTGCAATTGGCAAGAAGCCTTGCGTAACGCCGAATACCGGAAAAAGAGCGAACATCAACATTCTGCCTATTATAGCGTAAACAGCTACCATAGCCTCACCTCCTAAATCAAAAAGAATATTGTTCATCAACAGATAAATGACACTTACCACTGCTTGGCGAGATAGTGTCACTATACCTAGCGAGCTAATTTCTTTTATAATCGAAAAGTCGATACTGAAATACTGGGCATTCAGTTTTAATTCAGAATTTTTAGACAGAAAAAAATATAAGATATAGCTAAAACAAAGAAAATAACTGATTGTAGTTGCCCATGCAGCACCTGCCATTCCATAGTCAAATACATTATTAAACAAATTGTGATTTGAATTATAAATTGATAAAAGAGAATCGATTTATATAAATAATAATCTCAATCTTATTACAGATACCTTATGAATTAAGAGCAAAGACCATAGTGAATATTGACCAATTTCGTATAATTAGCTTGACAAAACCGCTATCAGTTTTGGCTTAAAATTGGGATTTTTAATGTTGGTTTAAGGTAGATTCATCGCTCCTCTACTTTCTAAAATAGCAAAAACTACTAAAATATTTTGGGGCTTAAGAATATGAAAATTGTAAGACCTTCTATTGAGTAAAATCTTGACTTTTACAGTTTTCCCTCAATTATTCTTACTTTTAGATTACCCGTTAAAGGGTATTTTTTAATGCAATAATTTACGCGAAATTTGAGATTATGACCAAAACACACAAAATAATGAACATTTTAAAAAACATTACCCCTTATGTAATTGCCCTTTGCTTTTCATTTTCAACACTCTTCATAAATGCTCAAGACAGAAAAATGGGCGTTGTAGATGATGCCGTCAAAATGATTGTAAAAAGAGTGGACGGACTAGAAGAATATAGCTCCACAATAGATTTTAATGACAATCGCAAGCAATTATTAATGGCAGGTCAAAACTATCAAACAAATTACGGCATCTATGCTTCTATTAAAATGGGAGAGTCCTCTTTAGGATCAAATTACAAAACCCTTAAAAATGTAGAATTTGAAATTGTCAATTATAAACCCACCTATTTCATTGGCATTGATTCAATTGTTGTAGCTGAAAGTAGAATGAAAAACGGACTTACTTTTAAAATATATACACGTGCCCTAAGCGATACCAATACATATACATTAAATGAAACCACTTTGAAAAACATTCATTTTGAAAATGGCAGTTATTTACATTCAGAAAGATACCTAAACCCTATGTTTCCTAAAAAAGACAGTGCAGGTAATGTGATTTTTGATTCAGACGGTCGTGTAAGTTGTGAACCTGATAATAGGAAGGCTTTTGATTTTGAATTTTTCTATAAGGATGGGCGACATATAGTAAGAAAAGAAGATTATGATCAAGAAAAAGAAAACCCACAAACATATATGAATGAAATCGCTTCTACATTACCAGGAAAAAGATGCTTTCATAGTTTTAACAAAGTCATGTTCTAATAAATGAGTAAAGTAATTAGCCTCTTTCTTTTTTTTGTTGTTTTTAATGTTTGGTCAAACACCATAGAATTAGAAACGTTTTTTTACTTAACAAAATATCAAGATTTTGAAGAAGCAAAGAAAGTAGCTGCTAAATTTGAGGATGAAGAATTAAAAATCGGCCTCATAAACTTGGCCGATATTTTATCTGATAGAACAAGTATAAATTTTGTTTCACTTGATGCAAATGATGCAAATGAGCTTCGATTTGTAAAACTATTGATTCTAGGGTATCAAAACGCATATGCATCCAAACGAAATAGTTTAAAGGCATATAACAATTTTTCTGATGCCCTTAAATTGAGTGAAATTATTGGCAAACCCAATTTAATAAAAGCATCCTTAATTGCTTTATTAGATTTATTTGGTTCTGAAATTTTTATCGGAAGCAAACAATATGAATCTTACTTAGAACGATTTATAGAACTAAAATCTGACAAGACTGATGAAGCCCTAATAATATTGTACAATCTGGTATTTTTCACAAAAGCGGATGACGACATAAATGATATAGATGCCCAGTACTATAACTACATAGAAAAACTAGATTCAATATTTGCGAAATTTCCTAAATCTCATAATTTATTTACTAGATATTATTATGAAAAAGGAATGTATTATAAGATTGAGGAAGATAACGAGAAAGCAGAAGATTTTTTCTTAAAGGCAGACAGTTTAGCTGCTCAGAATTCTGACCTACAATATTTGAGAGTTGTAAATGCTTGGCAGTTAGCGGCCATTAATTACCAGAAGAACGACTTGGAAAAAGCCAAAAGATATTTAAAAGTCTCGCAAAAACTTGCTAGAAAGCTAAGAGATTCATTCTACATCAGTCGTTTAAATTCTTTAATCTTTAAAAAAGAGGGTGTCAATGACTCTGCCTATCATTATTTAAGAAAATCTATAGATATAGAATACCAATTAGGTTATAAAAACAATACTCTAGAGTCTTCCATATTAACCGTTCAAAACCAAACCGATAAACTAAAACTAGACAAACTAGAACTTGATGCCCAAAGTCGAAAAAATCGAAATTGGGCAACTTTTTTAGTGGTGCTTTTAATATTGGGTACGGCCATTGCTTTTTTGGTTTATAGCAATACGAAGCGCAAACAGTTATTAGCAGAACAACAAAAAAGGTTGCAGGAGCAAAAAGTTACTACACTATTAAAAGAACAAGAACTTAGTACTATCGACGCCATGATCGAAGGTCAAGAAAAAGAACGGCAACGTATTGCCAATGATTTACATGATGATTTGGGTGGGCTGATGGCAACTGTTAAATTGCACTTTAACTCATTACATTCTAAAGTCAAAGATGACAAAGATGACATGTATGAAAAAACCAATAATTTACTTGATGAGGCATATCATAAGATAAGAACGATTGCACATGCAAAAAATTCTGGAGTTATTGCAAAACAGGGCCTTTTAAAGGCTATAGAACAAATGGCTGAAAAAGTATCTGTTGCGAATGCTATTTCAATTCAAGTTAAAGATTTTGGTCTTGATAACCGATTAGAGAATAGTTTACAATTGACCCTTTTTAGAATTATACAAGAACTCATCACGAATACTATTAAACATGCTAAAGCAACAAAAGTAAACATCCATTTAACCAATCATGGTGACTCACTAAACATATTAATTGAAGATAATGGTATTGGTTTTGAATCTAATATAGTAATAGCCGCATCAAACGGCATGGGGCTTAAAAGCATTGATAAAAGAATAACCCATTTAGACGGTACTTTACATATAGAATCTGAACCAGGTAAGGGTTCTACAATCATTATTGACATACCCATATGATACGATTAGCCATAGCAGAAGATCATCAGTCCTTAATAGATGGGCTGGAACTTCTTTTAAAATATGAAGAGGAAATAGAAATTGTTGGTACAGCAAATGATGGTGAGGAACTATTAAAAATTGTACAAAAAAAAGAACCAAACGTTATTGTAACTGATATACGCATGCCAAAAATGGATGGTATTCAAGCGACTAGACTTATAAAGAAGGAGTATCCGCATATTAACGTATTAGCTTTTAGCATGTTTGACCAAGATGAAGCCGTAATGCAAATGTTAGATGCGGGTGCTTCTGGTTATATTTTAAAAAATACATCACTTAATGAGGTTTTAAAAGCAATTTTGACTGTTGCCGAAGGAAAAACTTATTTTGATAGTAATATTAATGCAAGCCGCTTGGGTAAAGAAAGTAAAAAATCTAAAAAAGGAGTATTGACCAAACGCCAAAAGGAAATTTTAGCACTCATTGCTCAAGGTAAAACTTCTCGTGAAATTGGCGAAGAATTATTCATAGGCATTCATACGGTTGACACACATCGTAAAAATATGATTCGTATATTAGGTATCAAGGGTAAGGGAGAATTGTTACGCTATGCCCTAGAGAAAAAATATGACTTTTAAACAAAGGCTTATAGGGTTCAACCAAACCATTTACGCAATAAGTCACTTATTTTCTATCTTAATCTTTTTAATACATACTATAATTTTTATTCGCTCTTTAAAATAAGATTAAAGAGCGACTAAGAAAATTACATTTTTGCATAAGCCCATGAATCATAAATATATGGCTTGGGCTTTTTTTATAATAAAATATACCCTCCAAAGGGTATACTCTACTCTAGGATTAACCAATAGATTTGATTTCTTGCATTTTACAGCAAATTTAAAATTAAATTAATCATGAAAAATTCTATTCTAATCATACTACTATTTTCAGCATACATATCATTTTCTCAATCTTATATAGGCTATAATACAGATAATTGCAATGGTCTACATGGAGTACTTTATAACCCAGGTGCACTAGCAGATTCTAGAACCAAAGTGGACATTAACTTGTTTTCAGCAAGTGGTTTGTTAGCAACAGATTATACCTACCTTACTTTAGATAATATAAGTAACATCTTAGGTGATGGAGGTTTTGATGAATTAGATAAAAATCCATCAAATAGCAATGAAATTTTAGCCAATCTTGATATTTTGGGTCCTTCCTTTATGTTTTCCTTGAATGAAAGGAGCAGCTTTGCTTTAATTACAAGAGTACGGCTAGCCAGTAATTTTAATAATATAAATGGAGAATTGTTCCAATCCATCTACGACGGTTTTCCTGTGGATGATTTTAATTTTGAACAAGAGAACTTAGATTTTACCACCCATGCTTGGGCAGAGATTGGCCTTTCTTACGGTCGTGTTTTATTTGAAGATTCAAAAAATCTATTTAAAGGAGGTGTCATCTTAAAATATCTAATTGGTGGCGGTGCTTTGCAAGGAAGTTCAAATTCCTTATCAGGAAACTACACCAACAACAACGATCAGGTTTCCTTAAATGGTGATTTTTCATATGCTATAAGTTATGATGATGAAGATTCTGATAGTTACTTTAATGAATTGTCACCCGGTTTTGGAACCGATATAGGTTTCGTATATGAATATAGGACCAATGAAACCTTAGCTTCTTCAAATGCCAACAACCCAAGAGCTTTTAATCAATATAAATTAAAAATTGGTCTATCAATATTAGATATAGGTAGCATTAACTACAAAAATTCAGCCATTACAGATTATACCATTAATGCCAATTTAGATGCGCGAGACCTAGAAGATGATTTTATTGAGGAGCTTGATAATAACAGTACCGAAACTACAACTACGGCAGACATAAAAATTTCCTTACCGACATCTATGCGTTTAAATATTGACTACAATATTCACAATAAATTTTATATTAATCTCGACTTGAACCAAGGTTTGGTCTCTAAGGATAACTTCTTTAATAATAACCGCTTAAACTTAATCACCTTAACACCAAGATTTGAAACTAGGGTTTTTGGTGCCTACCTTCCTATATCTCATAGCAGCTTGAGCAAAACAAATCTAGGCCTTGGCTTGCGTATTGGACCTCTATTTTTAGGCTCTGGCACCTTATTTTCTAACTTATCAAAAAAAGCAAATGCTGCTAACTTTTACGTTGGTGTAAAAATTCTTGTGTATCATAAAAGAGCTTTGAAGGGGGAATAACTATTTAGACCAAAATGAAATGAAATTAAGTATAATGAAAAATTGTACCGTTAATCTAATATTTTTGTCACAAGACTAAATCTTGCTAACTAAAGAGGTATATTAGAATATCTTTCATATTTCAAAGCACTATGAATTAAAAAATTCAACTATTTAATTTTAAGTACTTTATAATTTTTTATATTGCCCCTTCCTTATCTACCTAATACGTTTCCCCCAACGGTTCTTTAGTAGCTATTGTTCATATTTTTTGAACGGCTATGGAAAATGTATAAGATGAAAATAAAATTATTCTTCCTTTTAATTACCCAATGTTGGTTGTACTCCACTTGGGCACAATCTTTTCCTGGTTTTTCTGGAGATAATTTTAATGGCACCATAGGTTTAATAACGAATCCTGCAAATAGTGCAGATTCGCGTATTAAAATGGACATTAATCTATTTTCAGGAAATTTTACCGGTAGTACAGACTATATCTCGCTCAATCAAAAAAACGTTTTAAGCTTTTTAAATGATTTCAACTTTGAAAATGGCATACCAAGAAATACCGCTAATCAAAATGAAATATTAGCAAATGAAGATTATCTAGGCCCTTCTGTTTTATATATTATTGATAACTTAAATAGTGTTGGTTTTTTCACCAGATTTAGAAGATACCGTAATTATAATGGTGTCAATGGGCAATTATTTGAAAATACGCTACAAAAGAATTTTGAAAATGATTACACTTTTTCCTTAACTAATTTAGATACTTCTGTTCATATGTGGGGAGAAATAGGGTTTTCATATGCTCGAGTACTATTAAATGAAGGCAATCACTTTTTTAAAGTAGGAGCTACTATCAAATATTTATTAGGTGGTGGAAGTGCCCAAAGCGAGTCTACGCAATTGAATGGCAGGTATAATGCCCAACTAGAACAAATTGAACTTGAAGGAAACCTATCCTACGTAACAACTTTTGAAAATGGTGAGCCTCCAAAATTAAATATAAACAGTTTTGGTATCAATGGCGCCTTTGATGTTGGTTTTGTCTATGAATTTAGAACAGATGCCGCACGTTCTATGGCTGCCTATGAAGGAGAAAGGGAAAGAAGTAAATACAAGGTTAGAATAGGAGTTTCACTACTTGATTATGGCCAGATAACTTATAAAGATCAAGGTAGAACAGAATATACAGATTTGAATGGAAGTATTCTTGTTGGTAATTTTGCCAATAGAAACCTAAATGAGATTCTATCACAAGACTTCGAAAGTAATGGTGTTACAAGAGAAGGAGATTTAACAGTAGCATTACCCACCTCTTTACAATTTAATATTGATTATAAGGCCTATAGAGATCTTTATTTAAACATTGAATACAACCAAACTATGGTTGAAAAGGAAGATTCGTTTAATAATAATAGAATTAACCATTTAACTATAACCCCAAGGTTTGAAAGGAAAAATATTGCGGCATTTTTACCTGTTAGCTTTAGCCCTTTAGGGGGCACGGCCATTGGCACAGGTATTAGGGTTGGGCCCATCATGTTAGGCTCAGGCAGTATTTTGTCTAACCTATTTTTAAAAGAACCAAAAAATATTAACTTCTTTGCTGCGCTACGTATTGTAACCCATCACGTGGGTAGAAGACGTTGATGATATTATAAAAAATAACGGTTTAGAACGCTGTTGTTTAAATATTTAAATATGAAAAAGAAATTATCTATTTTATTCTTTCTTGTCACCATACTTTATGGTTATGCACAGGATGAAGTTAGTTTTGTTTCAGATATAAACCCAGGAATAGCAAACAGTAACCCTAGAGAATTTTTAGTTGCTGAGGATTTTCTTTGGTTTATCGCTGATAATGAAAATGGCTTTGTTGGTGCACATAGAATGGACCAACAAGAGAATATACTTGAATTTACTTCCGGTGTTGATGCTTATGGCCTAGAAAGTTTTCAAGGGGCAGAATACGTTATTCTTGGCGATCCATTTGGCCGAGATTTTGGAAGTCTTTACGGATTAAATAGCAGTCCAGCGGGTGGATTGTTATCAAATACAACGATTTGGGGAAAAGAACTCTTCGCATATGGAAATCAACTATATTTTAGTGGCGAAATAGATAATCCTGATGTAAACAACTTCAGATCTGCAAATTTAATTTCATATGACGGCACTAATGCTCAACAAATTCCAAATCCTGTAGGTTTTCCCGTAGGACTTAATTTAGAGCCTAGAGATTTTACATTAGGGTCTGATGGAAAGATTTACTTTATAGGCAATGACACCAACTCTACCTTAGCCATTTATTCTTTTGATGGTATTCAAATAAACTCAGAAGTTGATAATATTTTAATATCTGATTATTATGTAAGTAGTTTAACAAGTTTTAGTAATTATGTCTGCTATTATGACTTTGCTTTCGTGGATTATGACCTAAAATCCTTTAACATTTTAAATAAAGAAAATAACACAATAGGGTCATTTGCGTATAATCCAGAAGCCGGGTTGTATGATTTCAATGATTATATGTATAGTGGTGGGTCAGGTGGGTTAGCTTCATGGAATTCTGATTTTACCTCTAACAATCTCTATGGTGCAACTTACGATTTAAAGAAAATATTAGGCAGTTTTAATAATCAACTTTTACAGTCCTCTACATTCGACAATATTTCTTTTTTTCCTTCTAAATTCTTTGAATGTGGGGATTTCAACACTATCCGCGAACCTGTTAATAATTCAACATCTGATTTTAATCCGCTTACCGGTATTGAATTTAACAACAAATTTTATTTTTCAGCAAATGATGAAAATTCCGCTATTGGTCAAGAGCTGTATTCCTATAGAACCAATTATTATTGTGGTGATATCTTTCTTTCTACCCAACAAGAAGTGGAAGAATTTGGCGCATATAATTATATTGAAATTGATGGACAGGTTTCAATAGGAGGAGATGATATTGTAGATTTAACATCACTAACATCCTGGCAGACTATCTCTGGAGGTCTAATCATTGGTAACAATATAAACCTAAGCAATTTATCCGGCTTAAATAATTTAAATGAGATAGGGTCATTTAATAATGACTATGACATAAGCTTAATTTTAGCGGACAATCAAAATCTAAATGACCTTTCGGCATTTCAAAATCTTACACAAATTGATGGGCTAATTATCGAAAATAATCCTGTCCTTGCTTCGCTTGAAGGCCTTCATAATTTAGTAAGTACAAGAGATTTTTTTGTAATACAAAATAATGATGCTCTTACAGATTTTTCAGGGTTGAGAGGATTGAATGGTAATGGTTTTATAAACGTTTTTGTCATTGAATCGAATGATAATTTGACTAGTTTGAATGGTTTGCAAAATTTCAGTCCTGTAGTACAAACTCTTAGTATTTCCAACAATTTAAAAATAAGAAGTTTAGCACCATTAAGTGGTTTTACCAACGAAATAGGAAATGGAGTCTCTGATTTAATTAACAATTCTAAACTAACTAGTTTTTGTGGAGCATTTGGACTTAGTTCGGAGCCTATGACCATAACTGGCAACGCCCAAAACCCAACACAAGCTGAAATTGTTAGTGCTGGCCCGTGTATTTACACGTCAATACCTGATGATAACTTTGAAGCTTACCTAATTGCCCAAAATATTGACAATGAGCAAATTGCAGATAATCGTATTCTAACTTCTGATGCAACAGATGCCTTATTATTAGACTTATCAGGTTTTGACGTTTCTAATTTCGAAGGATTACAAGCTTTTTCAAATATTACCAGCTTTTCATTAATAAATAACCAAGCCGCTATCGTACAGGAGGTAAATTTTAGCGGCAATTTACTATTAGAAACTCTTACTATTATTAATGCGCCTAATGTACCCTCTATAGATATCTCACAAAATAACTTAATTAATGACTTGGCTATAGTAACTAGAGGTAATTTATTCTCTGAAATTGATTTGGCCGGCAAAAACTCTATTACCACCTTAGAATTGGCAGACAATCAGATTTCAACTATTGACTTAAACGGTACACCTAACCTTACTTATTTAAGTCTTGCGATAAATCCACTTACCCAAATAGATGTTACATCATTATCCGCCTTAGAATCAATTAGCACCTATGAATCTCAAATTACTACTCTAGATGTATCTCAAAATTCGAACTTAACAAGTATAAATAGTGACAATGGAGCTCTTACATCCGTAAATATCAAAAATGGATTCAATAATTTATTGGAATTTGTTGAATTTAATGGAAATCCTGGCCTAAACTGTATTCTAGTAGATGATGTGGCTTTTGCAGAAGGTCAAACCATTAGTGTTACTAATCCTACAGGCACTTGGAATAAAGATAATTCTTCAAGTTATAATGAGGTTTCTTGTAATCCCATAACCGTAGAGTTTTTAGATGATGATATAATAGGAGTAGAAAGTGAGCAAACAGATCAGCAATTTGTTGGGCTTTTAGTTAATGGTACTATAACAAGCAATACTACAGTAACAGTTTCCTTTATTTCCGGTGATGCCATAGCAAGTCCAAACACAAATGCAGATTTTTCTCTTGGCACTAATGGCCAAGTAACAATAGATATACCACTAGGAAATTATGATGGCTTTAGCAACCCTATTTTTCTATCTGGATTCATAGATGATAATGATCCATTCGAAATCATTGATGATGCTATTTATGAAGGTAATGAAAACCTAGTACTAGGAATTACTGACTTTACAGGAGATATAACTGCTGTAGGAACTAGCAGTCAATTACAATATGAAATTATTGACGACGATTATGTACCAAGAATAAGAGTGGTTGATGGTATCGCAAGCGAATCAGCAACAATTGATACTGCCGAGTTTATTTTTGAACTGACCGATGGTCAAGGAAATTTGGTGCCAAATGATTTTTATCAAGATCTCTTTATAGAATACGCAATTACAGGTTCTGCAGTAGAAACAGATGATTATCAAAATCTAGAACAAGTATTGCTGACGGGTGTCAATGCACAGTCAATTTTCATATTTCCAGAAGATGACGAACTTACAGAGCTTACTGAGGATGTAATCTTAACGGTTACTAGAACTGGTGTATTACCTTTTTACCAATTAGGTACAACAGCATCAACAGCCACAGTACAAATTCTAGACAATGAAATACCTGGGTTTACACTTTCAACAATTATTGTGACAACTTCTGAACCTAATAATTCAGATAGTTTTACAGTTGTTTTAAATGCACAACCTGTAAGTGACGTTGTTATAGATATCGCTTCAAACAACACAGCCGAAGCCGTTACAACACCCACTTCCCTAACATTTACCAACGCAAACTGGGATATTCCCCAGACAGTGACCGTAAACG
>NZ_SOAY01000010.1:0-460902 GCF_004364165.1 Maribacter spongiicola | reverse complement strand
CCGACAATTTTACAGTAGTACTCGGTTTGCAACCAGCTACCGACGTGGTTATCGACCTCGCTTCAAATAATACAGCAGAAGCCGTCACAACACCCACTTTCCTAACATTTACCAACGCAAACTGGAATATTCCACAGACCGTTACCGTCACTGGGCAGGATGATACCGTTTTAGATGGAACACAGAACTACCTGATTAACCTCTCCATTAACGATGCTGTAAGTGATGATGCGTATGATACCGTTGCAGACCAGACCGTAACGGGTACCAATACCGATGATGACAACCCAATTACAAGTCCAAACCTAAATCAAGAAGATATAAGTATCATAATAACAAATGCTACTTGCGCAGATGTTAATAATGGAGAAATTTTATTAGAAACTTCATCGGATTTTGTTTTTCGAGTTAGTTTAAATAGTGTAGGTCAAAATAACACAATTTCATTAAATACACCATTAAGAATAAGTCAATTATCGAAAGGAGCTTATACTGTATGTTTAACATTAGATGAATTTCCTAATTGGGAACAATGTTATAGCACATCTATTACAAATTTTGAAGATTTAATAGCGGAAGTTTTAGAAATAGACTCAACTAATCAATTTGCTCAAATTTCTTTACAAGGAAGCCTTTCCTATGAGGTTAATGTTAATGAAAATAATTATGACTATCAATTTTCTAGCACCTCTAAAAACACGGTAAAGGTACCTCTAGCTTCAGGTGAAAATACCATAATAATTAAAGGTGATTCTGATTGTCAAGGAATTTTTAGTCAAGAATTAATTGTAGGTGAAATTAAATATTATCCGAACCCTGTTAAAAGTGTAATATCAATTAACGGGATATCAGGAGAGAATGCGACCTATTCAATTTTCGATAGTAGTGGAAGCTTGGTTTTAAGTGATAATAGTAAGAATCAGGAATTTCTAATTCGTATCAACTTAGAAAGTCTAAGCAAAGGATGGTACTTTTTAATAATTACAAATGAAATTGGACAATATAATTTTAAAATTTTAAAAGAATAATAATGAAAAAATTAATTCTGATTTTAAAAATGTTCATCTTACTTATGATTTCATGCAAAGGTGAATTTAAAGAAACTGAAGAACAGGGCCAAGTAGATTTAACGTTTCCAGCAAATGCTCAAGTATGCCCTGATGGTGAACAAGTAGGCAATGATAAGATAGAACTAAAATTATTATGGGATTCTGATACAAATTTTTCTAAATATAGAATTACTATAGATAGGGATCCTAGTTTTAAAAGTACAAATAAATTAACTGGTTTAGTTAGCGCAAAAAAAGACACTATCATGAGATTAGATAGAGGAACCCTTTATTATTGGTTCGTTTCTGGCCTAAGAGGGAAAGAAGTTATTCCAAGTAAAGAGGTATGGTCATTTTATACTCTAGGAAATGCTACAAATAATCATATTCCTTATCCTGCAGAAATTCAAATTAACGCTTCGAATGAAAATATTACTATATCTTGGATAGGAAGAGATGAAGATAGTGATGATACTTTAATCTATGATGTCTTACTTTCTACAGAAAATCCTCCTTTAACTATAGTTTTAGAAAATTCTGAACTAACAGAGATAACAGAAAATTTTACGACCGGGGTAACTTACTATGTTCAGGTAATAACCAAAGATCAAGAAGGAAGTTCTTCAAGTTCACAAATTATAAGTTTTATTCCTTAAAATTAATTAAGGATGAAAATTTATAAAAAGTACATAAAACCATTATCGCTCTTGTTCTTAGTGTTTTATCAAACAGTGAAATCGCAAAATTTATTTAATAAAAAAACGATTTTAGAGTTAAAACTAGAATACAACAACAAACAAGTAAAAAAAAATACTGACAAAAAAAGCCTAGTATATTCAGATCTTATTTTTCAACAAGAATCTAATTGGGATACCATTCCTATTTTCTTAAACGCTCGTGGAAATTTCAGAAGAGCAAATTGTTATTTCCCACCTCTGAAACTGAATATTAAAAAATCATTTTCGAACAATACTCTTTTTGAAGGGCATAAAAAATTAAAAATTGTTCTTCCTTGCTTATTACAATGTAGAGCAAATGATGATGTTTTAAAAGAATATTTAGCATATAAAATATATGAACTTGTTTCAAACGAACATTTTAGAACCCGCTTAGCCAATATTGAATATTTAGATACTCGTGGAGAAAAGGCAGAAATTCACCCTTTAGCAGTCTTTGTACCTGAAAATTTACGTAAGGCAACTATTTACGAAGGTGAAGAAGCTTTTGCTGCTAAAAAACCTAAAACACATTTCTTAAAAGCAATTTTAATTGAGGATGATAAAGTAGTAGCCAAAAGAAACAATGCAAAAGTCTTAGACCGCTTTGTACACCCATTAAATCAGGCTGAAATACCCTCTATCACCAATGCTTTTTTTCAATTTATGATTGGTAACACCGATTTTTCCACCGCATATCAACATAATCAAAAATTAATTTTTCAAGCTGGCAGAACTATTCCTTTACCATACGACTTTGATATGTCTGGCTTTGTAAATTCTAGCTATGCTGTTGTGTCTAACATTCAAAATACAACATTAGATATTACTGATGTAAAGCAACGATTGTACAGAGGTTTTAAAAGAGATGAAGAACTATTGCAAAAGGTTAGACAGTCATTCATAGAAAAAGAATCTTCAATTCTTGAACTTTTTGAAGAACATCAATTATTATTTGAAGATAAAAAGACCTGTATTGAGGCAAAAAAATACATTCAAAGCTTTTTCATAATTCTAAAAAACGATACTAAATTCAAACAAGAGATAATAGCCAAATCACGAGAAAAATAAAGTAGGCTTAATTTAAATATGACTTAAATTTAGTTTTAGTGTTTAGCCAACGTACCAAGTGTTTATAGAATTTAATAAACCCGGCACTAAAGACCGTAACAACAATAATTGGAGTAGAATTTAAAACAATCCCTGCTTTGAACAGCAGTAAAGTTACCCAAACTAATAGTATAGTAAACACAAATAAAACTGTTTTTCTAACCGTTCGATAACTAATTTTTAGCTTTTTATTTAACCAAATAAAATAAATACTCGCTAAAAAACTAAATAGAAACGTAAGTATTAAAATCCAAAAGGTTTGTATTTTATGCATAAAACTATTTGAAATTATCATAGCAATAATATTTGCATGAATTACTACCCCAAACATATCGGGAATACTTTTACCCGATGTTATTGAATTTAATGGCGTAAAATGTTTGTCTTCTATATCATAGACATTACCTGTAGGAGCTCCTAAATAACCAAATAAAACGATTTTTTCTTTTACAATACTCTTATCATTAAGTGCCATAAAATCATCTATTGACATATTTAAAAAATGATTGAGATTACCTTGATAATTTATAACTCTAGAACCTTCTAATTTTTTATCTAATTTATATGTATCCCATAATCTCTCCGGTAAGTATTCTCTAGCCAGTATAACCGAAAAAGATTCGTGTTTCCCTTTAAAAACATATTTCTCACTATCAAAATCACGTATGACAGAGTTTTGGTTCTCGAAATTAAAATTTACAAACCCTGGTTTATTTTTAAAAGTAAAAAAAGGGTGGTTTGATATTAAGTTTTGTTCTGTAATAACTAATGAGTTTATAACCCTTTTATCGTTTAAATTAAAAGCTAGTAAAGTATCTTCAGCAGTCTTTTTAAAGTCTTTCAAAATAATATCAAAACCGACTACTTTAGGTTTAGCTTTTAACAGTTCTTTTAGAGCCACGCCTATTTCCTCACGACTTTTATGTTCAACATTTATGAGTACTATATTTGGATTTACTTTTTGGTTTTCATTTAAACGTTCGGAGTAGTATACATCTAAAAAACTAAAGTCTTGAAGTGCCTTAGTTAAAGGATTAAAAAAGGAAATATTTAAAAACAAAAAAGACAATAAATAACATACTATTAAAGACAGTATCGTATTTATCAATCCATCCCTGAACAATATCCATTTCCTTAACTTCTTTTTCTTTTTCCTTTTTTTATTTTTTGCCATTAATAGAAGTATTAGTTCTCACAGAATTTATAATCTAAACAAATGGCAGTCTTTATATCCTCATCAGAAAAACCCAGTAACTGCAATGCAAGCGTTAATGTCTCCATTTCTTTTTTTAAAGCCAAATAAGAATCTTTATTCAAAAGCTCAAAGTTGTTAAACTTAACTTCACTAAAATTAGGGTATGGTTCTTTAGTAACAGCCCACTTATAGTCACGACCATTTTTCAAAATAAAATTATCTCTATATAACTTAATCTCATTTCCAGTAAGACCTATTTTAAAAATATGGTTTGTTTCAACTTCTTGTAAATGAAAATACACCTTGGTGCTATCTGTATTATTTTTCCATTTAAAGAATATTTCAGGCACATATTTTTTAATACTATCCTTTGGTGATAACAATTTGATATTGCGGTCTTCCCTATAAACTACTCCTGGTCGCTGCCTTGTTTTTTGTTGATTTGTAAATTGTTTCCACACATAAGAAAAATATTTCTTTGTAAACGAATCTGCTTCCTCTTGCTTCTTATAATTTTTTAAAGAATTATAAGCATATGAATTTGCTTGTTTTAGCTCAAATAGCTCCCCTACCTCATTGATTAAAAATACAGTGTCCTTTTTATGTAGTAACAGGACATCAGAAGTACCAATTACACTACCCCGTAAAACCGGAGCATCTATATTTAAAAATGGTTTTCCCGATTTTTTAAATACATAATAACTATTCTGTGCCATGCAAATATTAAATCCTAAAAAGAATAAAAGAATGCAGGTTACTAATTGTGATAAAAAAATCCTTCCCATTTAAACCTTTTAAATAAATAATGTGCTAGTTTTTTATAATACCCTATTAAACCCATACTAAAAACAACTACTGCTGTTATGGAGGTTATTTTAAATAAAATTCCCTTCTTAAAGAACAGCAACGATATCCATATAAATAAAGTGGCAAACATTAATTGAACTAAATTTAGCCTTAATACGTAGCTAGCCAACATTTTCTTACTTATGTAAATGAAATAAGCTAAAGATATAAACGTAAGCATAACAGTCAATATAGTCAAAACCCAATTGGGCACAACTTGTATATATGTATTACTGATAAGCATTTGCACAATATTCGCATGTATTACAAGACCGAAAGCATCTGGAGGAGACTTACCTACAAATTTTGCATTCATTGGTGTGTAATGTTTGTCTTCTATATCAAATGTGTAGGTCATTTCATTTCCTAAATATCCTACCAGAACAATTTTGTCTTGTATAAATGGAATTAACCTTTCTCCAATTATATCTTTACTTTCCAATATTAAAAACTCTTCTCTTTTTCCAGAATAATTTATAGGTCTCTCCTTTTCAAAATAACTCTCTTTTTCTATAAACCAATTATTACCCTTATATTTTTTAGCAACCATAACAGGAAAAGAAACCAATGTTTTGGTATCTGATTTTTTAACGCCTTGAAAATCCCTAATTACGACAGCATCCGTATCAAAATTAAAATTAGCATACCCTTTATTATTATTAATTGTATGAATAGAACTATCTGTATAAACTTCACTTTTATTAACTATGGAATACGCAAAGATTAAAGACTCATCATCTAATTTACTGGCTAAATAATTATCCCAAATTGGATCCTCAGTTTCTTTAAAAATTACGTCTAAACCTATAACCTTTGGTCCAGATTTTTTGAGGGCATCTATAACCTCCGCAATTTGCTTTCTATTAAGTCTATCAATATTAACTAATATTATATCGTCATTTAATGCAAAATGATCTTCATTTAGTCTTTCGGAATAGTATAAATCCAAATAACTGAAATCTTTAAAGGCATTTTTAAAGGGACTAAAAAAACTTAAATTAAGTCCAATGAGTAATACAATACCTAACACTATAAATGAAAAAAGCATGCAAAAGAAAGTTTCTTTCAAAAGTGGTATCTGTTGCCAAATTTTTGACTTAATTAAAGGACGGGTGGCTAATTTATACAAACCTTAGTTTAGATTGACGTTAAAAAGCGCTTCATCAATTTTAGGATTCAATAAAATTTCCGATATTACACGCGTCTGACTAATTAATTTAGGAGTTTGCCCATCCTTGGTAATCTTTGTGTTGGTTTTAAATTCATGTGGAAACAAATAGTTATTTACCATGCTATAATTCTTTACGGAGGTTTCAGTTTCTAAAATAATAGTTGATAATATTTTTTGCTTTTTTAATTTTCTCTCAATTGTTTTATTGGAAATAAAATAAAGTAACCCTGAGTCTACATTATAATAATATTTTTCATTTGTTAAAATTTCAACAGTTTTACTTGACTTTGAATTTTCAATTAGTTTAGAGTTTATCTCTAATTCAAAACAAGGAATTCCATCTATTGTTCTTATAGTATTAAAACTAATAGTATCGCTATGCTTCACTTTCACTAATTCTTGAATTAAATTAGCAAAAGGTGATTTAATATTTGGAAGAATCTCTATTTTAGAATGATTCACATATGGACTGTTCATGTAAGGGTATATACCTTGTTCCCATTTAGACTTTTGAGCCTTACTTTTTTTATAAAAGTTTGTATTATTCTTAATTAAGTATTGAGTTCCGTCGGTTAAGCTAGTTTTTAAAAAGCCTTTACTTCCTACACCTATACATTTGAAAGTTCCATATCCGTAAATAATATCAATGAATTCCTTTCCAATATTTTTTGCGTCAATTTCCTCATCCAAAATAAGTTGCTCAGTATAACTGTAAGTATGAATTTTAGTATTACTACTAAACCCTACTGATTTTATGAATTTATCCTGAACCTGACCAGCAGTTATTTCTTCTTCTTTAGTAAACTTATCTAAACCTTTTTGTCCACTTCTCCAGCCTCTTTCAATACTAGCTAGACGCTCATTTTTTGGCGGATGAGTTTTACTACGAGTCTTAGGATCTTTCAATGTTTGTATTGCACTTTGTGCATCTAATAAACTGGCGCCCATTTTTCTTAGAACAAATCCAGACCAATTATCTGCTAATAATTCATATTCATATTTGCTACCATCATTATTTAAAGAATGATTATTTAAATGGTGACCTATTTCATGCGCTAAAATAGATATCGCAGCCCACTTATTTTTAGCTGAAAAATTAATATTATCAAAAAACTTTGGGTCATAAACCACATATCTTCTTACTCTACCGTCATCACCTGTTTTCATTTTGGCAACCGCATTGTTTTTATATTCAGAACTAGCTTGTAAAACAAAATTCTGAGGTAATCCAATCTGTGCAACAATGTCTTTTGCCGCCTTCTCGATTTCTAAATTCTGCCTATTTATTTCAATGGTTTTTGTGCCTCCCGTATCTTCAACCACCACATCTTGGTAACTTTGAGAAAATGAGAAATTAACGTATAATATCACTAAATAAAACAACAAAAGTCTATGCATCTATTCTATAGTTTTTTCATGAATTCTGACATCTCTCTAGTAAGATGTACTATTTTCTGTCCTTCTAAATTAATAAACCCTATTCTTTCAAAATTACTGTCAATTAATAAGGTAAGTCTTCCTGTATCACTTTTTAATAAATACTGTTTTTTAGGTTCGAAGTTTTTATCCTTTGGTAACGAATTCCAGTCATAAGAAGCATCGCTTTTTAAGCGTATTAATAGCTTATTCCTTTTAGATTGACTAAGAGTATCACTTAGAAATAGCTTATTAGAATACTCATCTTTTGTGCCTTCTATTAATTGTTGTTTTATGTCATAGGCAATAATCATATTCGTATTTAAAAGAGTATTGAAATTTTTATCTTCAAGTACTGACGATATGTAATCACTTTCAATTTTTGCTTCAACCTGTCCAGCTCCCTTTTTTAGCTTTTTCTGGCAATTACAGGAGATAATAAACAAAAAACTGATAATAATTACTTTAAATTTTGGCATATTTAAGACCTTTTAATATCTAAAATCATCATGGCCATAGAACCTTTTTCAAACTCCGCTTTAAATCCCATCTTTTCCTCATTCATTTCTATATTGTCTTTAGAAATTAGCTTATCATTAAAAATAAGGTAGAGTTTGTCTAGCATTTCTCCATCCATATCCTCCATTTGTTTTTTAACAGCTGCTAAGTCTATTTTGTCTAATGAGAAGATAACAATAGTAAAATCTGAATCAACTTCCTTATTAAGACGAAAAAATTGCCTTTTTCCAGATTTTAATGAGGGAATGATAACTTCCTCTTTATTAGAATTTATATAAGGACTTATACCATCCTTAATACCATTCTCATCAGGAAATAATAATGACCCCTCATTATCAGAATCCCAACCTAATACATAAACGTAAGCAGGTTGGTCTACTTTAGTATTAATCCTATACCAAGTCTCAATTGGATAACTCTCTTTAGTGGAATAGTCTCCAATACTTTCCTCATCCTCCTCCACAACAACATCTTGAAAACCAAATACAGAACCTTCATAAGTACCGGTTCCTTTACTAACTTCCATTAAACTACCATCTTTTAATATTAATTCAAGTTCTCCTGCAAGCATCTTTTTCTCTGCAGGCTTGGCTGTAAACGGAATCATTTCAAAAGCATAACGTGTATAATTTGGAAAATCACTATATCTAATCCACATATATCCATTATTTCCCCAAGAAGGACCCCAACTATTAATTACCTCAAAAGAACCGCCGTACTTGTCATCATCGAACCCAACAACACACATAGCATGACCACCATCTGAGCCTAAATTATCTGGCTCAAAAACATTTTTAGCACTAAAAAATGAATCTTCCACCATAAAACCAATGATAACAGGATTACCATTAATCAAAGATCGCTTTACATTATCAACTTTTTCTGCTTCTGGCTCATCAGCCCCAAAAAGTCTTGTAAAATCTTTAATTTTATGTTTTTCAGCTAATTTTAATAAATCATCAGAAATATCAGTTTCGCACATGACATTAAAATCCTTATAATATGGCACACCTTTTTCTACCATAGTTTCCATCGCTTTTCCTATAAAAGCACCTCCCTGACAATTATAATCGCCTTCTACATTTGCATTTAAATACGTAAAAACTGGTGAAAATGAATTTTCGTTAATTTTAACTGAGTCCAATTCATTATTTAATCTCGCATTAATTATTGTTCGACCATAATAAGCACTTGCCCAACCAACACAAGTTCCATAAGTACCTTGGTTTTTAATCATAGGCGCAAATTGTTTTATCGATGCATTAGTTGTTTCGGTTACAACATCTTGAAAAGCGACATTCTGTGCTTTTATTGGAGTTTTCATATAAGCGTCATCATCAAATAACAACCCTGTTCTTGGTTTGTCTTGACTGATTGCTACGTAACTTACTAGAATTGAAATAAAAAGAAGTATTCTCATATTTTTAAGTTGTTGTGTTCAATGAACAATTTAACATTTTATATGAAAACCTAACATACCTAATACTAGGTATTTATCAAAAAAATAAGGAAATAACCTAATTAAACGATAATAAAGCAACTAAACATAATAAAAATCCAAATCTAAGGGTTAAATCACCAACGTTTTATTGATCTCTTTTCTCAAGTAATAGCCAGTAACAATGGTCGCAAGTACATCTGCAATGGGGAAGGAAATCCACACGCCTAATTCGCCAAGGTAATTAGGTAGTATTAAAATTAAAGGAATAAAGAAAAAGCCTTGTCGACATAAGGTCAATAACAATGCTGGTACAGCTTTACCTATTGCTTGAAAGTAAGCGGCACCAATAAGCTGAAGTGCAATAATGGGAGTAGCAGCAAATACCCAACGCATGGCAGATGGTGTATTCTCTAAAACAAAAGCATTAGTGGCAAGTTCCAATGCACTCATGTCTGGCTTATTACTCAAAAAGAGTCCTGCTATTTCTGCCGGAAAAATCATGAGTCCCGCGAAAACAATCGTCGCCAAAATTGCAGCAAATTTTATAGCGGTATATATAGACTCCTTTACCCTATGATATTTTTGGGCACCGTAATTAAAACCTGCAATTGGCAAGAAGCCTTGCGTAACGCCGAATACAGGAAAAAGGGCAAACATCAACATCCTACCAATTATGGCATATACGGCCACCATAGCTTCGCCTCCTAAATCAAAAAGAATATTGTTCATCAGTAAATAAATGATACTTACTACCGCCTGACGAGATAGTGTTACTACACCTAGCGAGCTAATTTCTTTTATAATCGAAAAGTCTATTCTGAAATACTGGGCACTCAGTTTTAATTCAGAATTTTTAGACCGAAAAAAGTATAAGATATAACTAAAACAAAGAAAATAACTGATTGTAGTTGCCCAGGCAGCACCTGCCATTCCATAGTCTAAAACGTTGATCAGCACATAATCTAAAACCAGATTACCAATTGACGGAATAATCATCGCTATCATAGCAAACTTAGGCTTGCCTTCTGCTCTAATTACCGTATTACCCATCATATTAAGTGCCAAAAACGGCACACCATACAAAACGATAACATAGTAGATTTTAGCGAGCTCGAATATAGAGCCTTTTCCACCAAAAGCTGGTATTAGAGTATCTACGAAAGTTAACCCCACTGCCACCATAATGACAGTAATCAATATGGTAAATGAAATTTGATTACCAAATGTCCGCAGTGCTTTTTCTTTAGTATTAGCTCCTAAAGCACGAGAAATAATACTCGCACCACCAATACCGATTGCCATACCTAAAGCACCAATAAAAAAGGAAATGGGCAGCACAACATTAATTGCGGCAATGGCAATAGAACCGATCCAATTACCCACAAAAATAGAATCTACCAGAACATTCAAAGACATTACCAGTATGCCTATACTAGCAGGTAGCGCTTGTTTTATAAGCAAACTCGAAATTGATTCCGTGCCCAGTTGTTCTGCGGAAACGTTTGCCATTAGTGTGGTTTTGAATTAGTATACCATCTTAGATGATAATGTTAAACTGTAATTTCTTTATTTTGCTGAATTGCCTTTGCAATATGGTCCCATAGGTTAATGCGCTGTTGCAATGCTTTTTCCGAGCATTCCAAAACTTCATGCCATTTAGAATCACTTTCTCCGCACAATTCTTGTATCATTTTCAGCGAAAGCGGACCGTGTTCATCCCCATCCAATTCAATATGCCTTCTTAAATAATATTCCAATTTAGGGTATGCATCTTCCCCAGCCTGTTCTACAATTTTCAAGAACATATCTGGTATTAAATCTTCCCTGCCAAAAGTAAATGCAGCAGCAATTTTATGAGGCTCTTGTGTTTGTATCGTTTCAAAAGTGAATGTTAAGAAGGACCTTACAGCTTCGTTCAAATCAGAATTTTCAATAGTTTGTAAAACACTATCCAAATCACCAATTCCGTTCAAAAACTTCTTTATTTTACTAGTATCTGCACCAACTTCGACCATGGCATCTAAATACATTTCGTAATGACTTTTTAAAACTCCGAGCTCATTAACATCTGTTTCTTCTTCCAAAACAATCTCATTAATAAACCGAGCGGTATTTGTGTTCTTCACCGGCTTCCAAGGCAATGAAGTAGAAGTTAAGTTAATCTGCAGGGCTTTTAAAAGCGACATAAAATCCCATACGGCATACACATGACTTTCCATGAATATTTGAATATCAGATACTGATTTCAGTTCCGAATAAAGTGCATGATTTCTTAATTTCTCTCTTAACGGTTGTAATATAATTTCTATTTCTTCGATTTTCATAGCAGTGATTTTCTAAGAATTTTGATATTATTAGGTACTAGGTACTACATCTAGTTTATCTGTAGCATGCCAATCATTGACCCACTTCGCCATTACGTTTACCCAAGTGTCGTTATCGTTCATACATGGAATATGCTTGTATTCTTCACCACCGGCTTCCATAAACTGCTCTTTACCTTCCATTGCAATTTCTTCCAATGTTTCTAAACAATCACTTACAAATGCAGGGGTAATAACAGCCAACTTTTTCTTGCCTTCTTTAGCTAGCCTTTCAAACTCATAATCAGTATACGGTTTTAACCATGGATCACCTGCCAAACGCGATTGAAACGAAGAACTCACTTGCTCTTCTTTTAATCCTAAATACGCCTTAACCATTTCGGTAGTATCATATACTTGATGTCTGTAACATGTATTATGCGCAACAGAATTTACTTTACAACAAGTGCCGTCAATTTTACAATGAAAACTGGTAGGATCACTTTTACGAATATGACGCTCAGGAATACCGTGGTATGAAAATAGAATATGATCATAATCAAAACCTTCTAATCCGTCTTTTATACTTTCCGAAAGTGCTTTAATAAACTCCGGATGCTTATAAAAAGCAGGTAACGTCGTTATTTTCATTTCAGGAAAGCCTGCTTTTTGCTCTTCCAACACTTTTACAACTACCGTCTCAAAACTAGACATCGCATAATGTGGATATAACGGAACTAAAAGTACATCGTCAACACCTTTATCTTTTAACTCTTGCATTGCCTTTTTAATAGACATGGTGCCGTAACGCATACCTAAAGCCACTGGCATTTCGGTCTGTGTTTTCAATTTATTGGAGAAACGCTCAGAGATAACAATTAACGGAGAACCTTCTTCCCACCAAATTTTAGCATACGCCTTCGCAGATTTCTTTGGTCTAGTCTGCAAAATTATTCCTCTTACTAGAATAGTTCTTAACCATTTAGGAGCATCAATTACACGCTCATCCATTAAAAATTCATCTAAATAGGGCTTAACATCTTTTGCGGTAGGACTCTCTGGCGAACCCAAATTGACCAATAATACTCCTTTCATAGCGTATGTGTTTGTTATTCGATTGCAAAAATAACACATGCAAATCGATGATAATTTAATTTCGGGCAATAGTTTTTCTATACTCTCATAAAGCAATCTAATAACTAGTCAATAAATTTTTAGTCCTATTAAATTTTAGTAAGTTGTATTTAATTAAAAACCACTAAACATTTGAAAATGAATACATTTTTTGATACTATACCTAGAAGTGAACTTTATTTATTTTTAGTATCTATTGCAGCCATTCTTTTCGCTTATTGGTTAATATCCTATTTTCTTCGAAAATTTGGTAAAGATCCTAAATACCTCTTGCCCGAAGGTACTTTTAGAAAACTAAGTTGGCCTATCTTTTTTATTTTCATATCAATACTCATTCGTTCAGAAGCGCTACGAAAATTATTGCATTTAAACGAACATGAATATTTCTTCAAAAAAACAAGCACCATTTTATTTATTTTCTCGGTTACTTGGCTACTGTTAAATCTTTTAAAAATCATTAAAAAAATTATCGTTAGTAACTATGATGTTCATGTAGAAAATAATTTAAGAGCCCGTAAAATCTACACCCAGTTCAATATTTTAGAACGCATTTTTATGTTCACTATTATTTTATTGGCAATTGGGGCAGTTTTAATGAGTTTTGAAAGTATACGAGAATTAGGCGTAAGTATCTTTGCCTCGGCCGGTGTTGCTGGAATTATTATTGGTTTCTCAGCTCAAAAAATGATTGGTACCGTATTGGCAGGTATTCAAATTGCCATTGCGCAACCTATTAAAATAGACGATGTTGTTATCGTTGAAGGAGAATGGGGCCGCATTGAAGAAATTACATTGACCTATGTTGTGGTGAAAATTTGGGATAAAAGAAGACTGATTGTACCTACGCCCTACTTTATTGAAAAACCTTTTCAAAACTGGACCAAAACATCATCTGATATTCTAGGAACCGTGTTTTTATATACCGATTACAATGTCTCTTTTGATGCACTACGAGAAGAGTTGACCAAAATACTAGAAAGCACAGACCTTTGGGATAAAGAGGTTAATGTACTACAAGTAACGGAGAGCAAGCAAAACAGTGTAGAAATAAGAGCATTAATGAGCGCGAAAGATTCACCAACAGCTTGGGATTTACGTGTGCTTGTTCGCGAAAAACTAATTACATTCTTACAGCAAAATTACCCAGAAAGCATTGCGAGGAATAGAGTTCTGTTGGAAAAATCTACTGATGAGAAGAACAATACCTAATTTAGCTTTATGAAACATACATTTCTATTTCTTTTTCTCTTTGGATGCATTACAGTTCAAGCCCAACAAATCACCTGTTCTCCAAAAGACAAGAGCGCTGTTGAGAGTAAACTAGTTGAAATAGTCGGCATGTATAATGGTGATATCGGGGAAACTATGGTGAGCGTTGGTAAAACGTTTATGAAGACTCCATATGTTGCTAAAACATTAGAAATTGGTGATACCGAAACATTGGTCGTAAATCTTCAAGGGTTAGATTGTACCACATTTGTTGAAAATGTATTGGACCTTTCTAAACTTTTAAGAGAAAATGACCTTTCATTTGATGCTTTCGTTAAAAACCTAGAGGTAATTAGATATAAAGACGGTAAACTAAATGGTTACGCATCGCGATTACATTACTTTTCTGAGTGGATTGCGAACAATGCAGAGAAAGGACTTCTTAAAGATATTACCGGTGAAATTGGTGGTACAGAAATTACAAAAGATATTGATTTCATGAGTACTCATAGAGATTTGTATCCTTTTCTTTCCGATGATGCTAATTTCTCAAAAATTAAAGCTTCTGAAAACTATTTAAACAATCAGGCTATTTGTGTACTTGCTCAAGATAAGATTGCCGAAAACGAACATTTAATCCAATCTGGAGACATCATAGCATTGGCCACTTCTATAAACGGATTAGATGTTACCCATACCGGTATCGCTACACGAGAAAAAGATGGTAGAATCCATTTACTACATGCTTCGACCGGATCAATGGAAGTTGAAATTTCTAAAAAACCGCTCGCAGAATATTTAAAAGGCATAAAGAGCAACACAGGTATAATGGTTGCAAGACCATTATAATTTTCTAACTACCTGCTAACGCCAAAAGGTATTTTTTAGGTGTGGTATTATACTTCTTCTTAAAAGCCGCAATAAAATGACTAGAGGTACTATACCCTACTTTGAGTCCAATTTCATTGACATTATACTGACCGGTTTCTAAAAGACGCTTAGCATATTCCATTTTATGGTCAAATAAAAAGCTATAGACCGAATCGCCATAAATTTGCTTAAAACCTTCTTTCAGGCGTTTTAAACTCAGGCCTATTTCTCTTGATAAATCAGCCAATGTTGGCGGCTCTGCCATATTCGCCAAAATAATTTCCTTAGCTTTTTTAATCTTTTTTACATTTTCCTCATCTGCTAAATACGGGCATTGTTCAATATCTGCATTCGGACTCCTATTAAAATACAAGGCTATTAATTCGTAAATTTTACCTTTTACATAAAGAGATTTTATAGAGGGATGTAGATTATAGTTCACGATCTGACTCAAAATAACTGCTATTGAAGGTGAAAACGGTTCTTGAGAATAATACTTCTTTTCTTTATTATCTGAACTTAAAAACGGAATATAATCTGCTTCTGCAGTAAATAAGGAATGAAACTTTCTTAAGGTCATTACTACAGACACTAAAGAAGATTTTGGATCTAACTTTAAATTCAACGGTAGGTCTAACTGCGTATTATACAGCAACAAAGAATTCTCTTCGCGAACATCTAAACTATAATTGCCTTGATTGAAGTTATACGTACCACTTCCCTTTAAACAAAAGTGAAATTGGATAAATCGTTTATTAATTTCGCGGGTATAGTGTACTGCTACATCTTCTTCATTCTGAAATTTAAGCACATAAAATCCGTCTTCAATTAAAACTTCGTCGTACGACCCTTGAGCGTTACTTTCTATCTCCATATTCTTAAATTATTTTTATATCTATTTAGAAAGCATCTAAATAAAATAGGCTTAATTCGTTGAAACCATCATAAAATTATGGTTAATAAACTGATATTTATCATATTTTGACCAAAAATTCGGCAGGCGACATTAATTGTACCTCTAGCGTTGTTTTTATTGAATAGATGCTCCTACTTTTGTATCCGCTTTATGAAGGACTATCACATTTCTAAACACAACTCCTTTTACACTATTGGCCTTAATTACAAAAAGGCTGATGCTGAAGCCCGTGGTAAATTTAGCTTAGACGAAGTTGCTGTAAAAGCACTTTTAATAGAAGCCAAAAACCAGGGGATAGATGGGTTGTTAGCGACATCGACCTGTAACCGTACCGAGTTACATGGTTTTGCACAACATCCTTTTCAACTTATAAAATTATTATGTGACCACTCAAACGGAACCGTTGAGGCTTTTCAAGAGGTGGCGTATGTATACAAAAATAAAGAAGCTATCAATCACCTATTCAGAGTAGGTACAGGGTTAGATAGCCAAATATTAGGCGATTTTGAAATCATCAGTCAGTTAAAGCAAAGTTTTAAGCGTTCTAAAGAATTGGGTATTGCCAATCCGTTTATCGAAAGACTTTGTAACAGCATTATACAGGCGAGCAAGCGTATTAAAAATGAAACTGAAATTTCATCTGGTGCCACTTCGGTAGCATTTGCGTCTGTACAATACATTTTGCGTAATGTTGAAAATGTATCCGAGAAGAATATTCTTTTATTCGGAACCGGAAAAATTGGTCGCAATACGTGCGAGAATTTAATAAAGCACACTAAAAATCCGCATATCACCCTAATCAACAGAACTAAAGGTAAAGCTGAGCAAATAGCAGGCAAGTTCAACCTAAAGGTGAAAGATTATGGCGATTTACAATCAGAAATAAGAACTTCTGATATATTGGTAGTTGCAACAGGTGCACAAAAACCTACGATTACCAAAGAATTAATCTATACGAACAAACCATTATTGATATTAGATCTTTCCGTACCAAAAAACGTCGATGATTCTATTTCAGAAATGGATAATGTTACGGTAATTCATTTAGATCATTTATCTCAAATGACCGATGAAACCTTAGAGCGCAGAAAGCAATTTATTCCAGATGCAGAGGCTATAAACGAAGAGGTGAAAAATGATTTTAACCAATGGTTAGAAACTAGAAAATTTGCCCCAGTAATTAAGGCTCTAAAGCAGAAATTGAAAACTATTAAGGACGAAGAGTTAGACTACCAATCTAAAAAAACGGTCGATTTTAATTCGCACCAAGCTGATGTGGTTACCAATCGCATCATTCAAAAAATAACCAAACAATTTGCAAATCATCTAAAAGATGACACGGTAGATTCCAATTCAAGTTTAGAATTTATCCAAAAAGTATTTCAATTAGAATTGGACGAAAAATGAGTAAAGTAATACGATTAGGCACACGCGATAGCGAATTAGCCCTATGGCAAGCAAATACCGTAAAAAAACAACTTCAAGCATTAGGTCATAAAGTAAAATTAGTCCCTGTAAAATCTACAGGAGACTTAATACTTGACAAACCCCTATACGAATTAGGAATTACGGGTGTGTTTACCAAAACACTAGATGTTGCCATGATCAATGGTGATATTGATATTGCCGTACATTCTATGAAAGATGTACCTACTGCCTTGCCAGAAGGTATTGTAAAAGCTGCGGTTTTAAAACGCGGTAATTACATGGACATTATGGCGTTTAAAGACAATGAAGAGTTTTTAGGATCTCGCGAAGGTGTAATTGCTACCGGTAGTTTACGCAGACAGGCACAATGGCTAAATAGATACCCAACACATACGGTTGTCGATTTAAGAGGAAATGTCAATAGACGTTTAGAAAAACTGTACGAAAATGACTGGAATGGTGCCATTTTCGCCGCTGCCGGATTAGAACGTATTGGTTTAGAACCAGAAAACACCATCGGACTTACCTGGATGTTACCTGCACCTGCACAAGGTGCTATTATGGTAGTTGCTATGGAAGATGATGAAGAAATTCGTGAAGCATGTGCGCAACTTAACCATGAAGAAACGGATACCTGTGTTACTCTTGAAAGAGAATTTCTTAGGGAATTAGAAGGTGGGTGTAGTGCACCTATCGGAGCATTATCTTATATCAACAAAGAAAATATTGTTACCTTAAAAGGTGTTTTATTGAATGTTGACGGAAGCAAAAAACTGGAAGCAGAATTGACCGCACCACTTGGTAAGCATCAAAATTTAGGTATTGACTGCGCTAAAAGTATTTTAGCACGAGGTGGCAAACGATTAATGACCGAACTGGCAAATGCCGGATTAGAGGTCAACGTTTTTTCAACCAAAAAATTGACTCCGCCACAACAGTTATTATTAAACATATCTGTGAATGCCGATTCAGATGATTTTATAAAAATTAATCCGAATCGTATTTCTCCCATTATCTTAAAACAGCCACATAAAAATGTTGTTTTCACCAGTAAAAATGCTGTAGAAGCAGTATTGGCAAGTAGAGATGTTGCTGAGTTAGACTTTGAAAACATCTATTGTGTTGGTAGAAAAACACGTAGATTAATAAAAAACACATTTGGTAAGGTGACACATTATGAAAATAATGCAAAAGATTTAGCCAACCATTTAGTGGAGTTTATTGATGGTACCGAGGTTACCTATTTTCATGGTAATTTAAGTTTAGAAGAGCTACCAAGCATCTTAGAGGAAAATAACATTGAGGTAAACGCTGTAGAAGCTTACAGAACCAAACTTTCAGGTAAAGCAATACCAAAAAGTGCAAAAGGGATTATGTTTTTTAGTCCGTCGAACGTAGAAAGCTATTTAAAAGAGAATTCTACAGACAGAGTTGCGTATTGCATTGGCGAAACCACTGCAAAAGCTGCCAGAGAACATTTCAAGGAAGTAAAAGTTGCCAAAATACCTACTGTAGAAAGTGTTATTGAGTTGGTGAATGCGGATTATAGAGACTAGCTGTTGGCTGTTGGCTGTTGGCTGTTGGCTAAAAAATTAAAAATTAACGTCTTTGCGAGCATAGCGAAGCAATCTGTTTCTTAGGAACACCAAACAAACAGATTGCTTCGGAGCGAAAAGGCTCCTCGCAATGACGAACAATAAAAAATATGGGTTTAAAAAACGACTTATTTCTAAAAGCCTTAAAAGGTGAAACGGTAGAAAGACCACCAGTGTGGATGATGCGTCAAGCAGGTAGATATTTACCTGAATTTATGGCCATCAAAGAAAAGTATGACTTCTTTACTAGATGTCAGACTCCAGAATTGGCATCAGAAATTACGGTTCAACCAATTCGTAGATATGGTATGGATGCCGCTATATTATTCAGTGATATTTTGGTGATCCCACAGGCTATGAATATTCATGTGGAAATGAAGCCGAATTTTGGTCCGTATTTACCGAACCCTATTCGTAATCAGAAAGATTTAGATAGCGTAATTGTACCAGATGTTCACGAAACATTAGGGTACGTAATGGAAGCTATAAAAGCAACTAAAGAAAAATTGAACGATGAAGTTCCGTTAATCGGTTTTGCAGGTTCTCCTTGGACCATTTTATGCTACTGTGTACAAGGTCAAGGTAGCAAAACGTTCGATAAGGCTAAAGAATTATGCTTTACACAACCGGTTGTTGCACACGAATTACTTCAGAAAATTACAGATACTACCATTGCATACTTAAAAGCAAAAGTTGCTGCAGGTGTAAATGCCGTACAAGTTTTTGATTCTTGGGGCGGTATGTTATCGCCTACCGATTATCAAGAATTCTCATGGCAATACATTCAGCAAATTATCGATGCTTTAAAAGACGAAGCTCCGGTTATTGTTTTTGGAAAAGGTTGTTGGTTCGCTTTAGGTGATATGGCAAAATCTGGCGCTTCTGCCTTAGGTGTCGACTGGACATGCTCTGCTAGGAACGCACGCTATTTAAGTGGTGGTAAAATTACGTTACAAGGTAACTTTGACCCATCTCGTTTGTTGTCTCCACCATCTGAAATCAAGAAGATGGTACACCAAATGATCAATGAATTTGGTAAAGATAGCTACGTGGTCAATTTAGGTCACGGTATACTACCAAATGTACCAGTTGAAAATGCCAAAGCATTTATTGATGCAGTAAAAGAATACAAACAAGACTAACCCTAACAGGTTTGAACGAATTAAAATAGCCGATATAATAATCGCATAATGAATTCATTTCAACTACCAGATTTCGAAATAAATCCGATTTCAGAGAGCGATGGATGGCGTTTATGCGATTTTATATCTGCCAATGCAGACCATATAAAAAGATACTTCCCCAAAACGGTAGCTGCAAATCTTAATCCGACCCTATCCACTATTTTTGTACTTGAAAAAGTATCAGATTTTCTATCTGGTAAAGAGTATCTCTTCACACTTAAAGAACCAGAAAAAAGAAAAATTATAGGGCTGGTTTATTTAAAAGAACTCAAACGAGCAGCAGAAGAAGCTGAAATTGCCTATTGCATATCCTACGACCTCAACAATAAAGGTTTTGCCACACATGCAGTTAAAACCATTTCAGAATGGGGCTTTAATCATCAACACTTACAGCAACTTAGAATCATTGCTCATAAATCTAACCTTGGTAGTATTAAGGTAGCTGAAAATTGTGGCTATATTTGGAAAGAGACACTATTGAAAGAACACACTCCGCCTAACGAAGACCCGTTAGATATGGAACTTTATGTTTTAAAAAAATAGCTTACCATTATTTCTTATCGAATGAATTTTTAATCAATTGACAACTAACTTCTTACACTACAAGTTTTATCTTATTTTTTTGTAATATTGAACTTACACTAAATAATTCAAAATGATTAAAAAACTATTCATTGGCTATCTATTCATAGCTTGTTCTGCGATTTCATTTGCCCAAATGTCTAAAGTAACATCTGTTGAAGGTATTACCGAATACAAAATGGACAATGGTCTAAAAGTGTTATTATTTCCAGATAATTCCGCTCAAACCATTACAGTTAACATCACTTATTTGGTGGGTTCTAGACACGAAGGCTATGGCGAAAAAGGTATGGCTCATCTCTTAGAACATATGGTTTTTAAAGGTACTCCTAACCACCCAGACATTCCAAAAGAGTTATCTTCTCATGGAGCAAGACCAAATGGTACCACATGGTATGATCGCACTAATTACTTTGAAACTTTTAATGCGACCGACGAAAATCTAGATTGGGCCTTAGATTTGGAAGCCGATCGTATGATGAATTCGTACGTCGCTAAAAAAGATTTAGAATCTGAATTTTCTGTAGTTCGAAATGAATTTGAAAGCGGTGAGAATGATCCAACTGGTGTTTTACTTGAAAAAGTAATCAATGCAGCTTACCTATGGCATAATTACGGAAACTCAACTATAGGAAACCGCAGTGATATAGAGAGAGTACCTATTGAAAATTTAAAAGCATTTTATTCAAAATTTTACAGACCTGACAATGCCGTATTAATGGTGACCGGTAAATTTGAAGTAGACAAAACATTGGATAAGATATCAGAAAAATTTGGCGATCTTAAAAACCCTAGTACTGCTATTTTAATGTCATACACTGAAGAACCTGCTCAAGATGGAGAAAAAAATGTAAGCGTAAGTCGTGTAGGCGATTTACAATTGGTAAGTGCTTTATATCATACACCTGCAGGATCTGACCCTGATTTCGCAGCAAAGTCAGTAGTAGAAAACATATTGACTGATGAACCTTCAGGAAGAATCTACAAAGCATTAGTAGAAACTCAAAAAGCATCCTCTTTATGGTCATTTTCCCCATTTACAAAAGAACCAGGTTTCTTATACATAAATGTTGATGTACCCTCTGAAAAAAATGCAGATGAAGTAGAAACTATTTTACGATCCACATTGGACAATTTAAAGGATAATCCAATTACAGCAGAGGAATTAGAAAGAGCTAAATCTAATATCTTAAAACAAATTGACGAAGTCTTTAGAAATTCGGCGTATTTAGGCACTTATATGAGCGAATTTATTGGTGCTGGTGACTGGAGATTGGCATTTTTACAACGAGATAGAGTAGAAAATATGACTCTGGAAGAAGCTAATGCTGCAATGACCAAGTACCTTATCCCTACCAATAGAACTACGGGAAGATTCTATCCTACGAAAAATCCTGAAAGAGTTACTTTACCTCATAATACAGACATAAATGCACTGGTAAAGGATTATAAGGGTAAGGAAGCTATGAGCACTGGAGAAGCTTTTGATGTAGCTTATGATGCCATTCAAAATAGTATAATTGGTGGTAGCCTTTCTAATGGTGTAAACTATGCATTCATCGAAAAGAATAATAGAGGTAACACTGTTACATTGAGCTTTAGTGGAAGAAATGGTGATGTAAAATCTTTAATGAATAAAGGTATGATTCCGCGTTTTACTGCCAATATGTTGAACAAGGGTACAACAACAAAATCACGCCAACAAATTGAAGATGAATTAAGCAAACTTAAGAGTTCCATAAATTTTAGAGGTGTTAATGGAAATATTTATGCAAATATTTCATCTACAGAGAAAGATTTAATGCCGACTCTAGTTCTAATGGAAGATATATTGATGAATCCAATATTTGATACGGCAGAACTCGAAAAACTGAAAACTGAAGAACTAGCATACCTAGAGAGTAATAAAACTGAACCACAGTTTTTAGCATCCCAAAAATTAGCACAAATCAATAATACATACCCTGTAGGCCATCCATTGTACGCAATGAGTATTGAGGAGCAAGAAGCTGCAATTAAAAAATTGACAGTTGATGATTTAAAATCTTTTTATGCTGATTATTATGGTTTAGGATATTCCATTTTAGTTGGTATAGGAAATGTACCATCTGAAGAAGTAAAGACTTTTATGGAAGAAAAATTCGGAAGCTTTAAAAGCAAAAATGCTTACTCATATATTTCAAATCCTTACAAACCAGTTAAGGAGATCAATGAAAGCCTAATAACACCAGATAAGCAGAATGCAATGACATTAGGTGGTTTCAGCATTAAAATCAGTGATAGTCATGAAGATTATGCTGCCTTGGAAATTGCTTCTTCGATCCTAGGTGGTGGATTTTTAAATTCACGTATTGCAGATCGTTTACGACAAAAAGATGGTGTAAGTTATGGTGCTGGCGCAGGTTTTCAAGCTGATGGCAACAAAGATGACCAGAATTCTCAGATGTATTTATATGCAATTTATGCACCCGAAAATTTTGACAAAGTACAATTAGGTTTTAAGGAAGAAATTGCAAGATTTATTAAAGATGGTATTACAGAAGAAGAATTAGGAAATGCCATCAATGGCTGGATCCAATCTCAAAATGTTTCGAGGGCAAAAGATAATGAGCTAAGCAGTTTAATAAACAATAACATATTTTATAATCGCACATTAGATTTTCAAAAATCTATAGAAGATAATGTAAGTAAATTAACAGTTGCCAAAGTTAATGCAGCAATTAAAAAATATATAGGTCCGTACGAAAAATGGTCTGTAGTAAATGCAGGAGATTTTAAAAATTAAATTTCTTTTTAAATAGATTACAAAGCGGGCAACTTTCTAAGTGCCCGCTTTTTTATTGCCCTATACTAATTCAATACCTTCTTAATAAATCGTAATTTTGTAATCCATTATGATTATGATATTTCTAATCTCATGAAAGATAAATTTTACGCTTACATAGAACAACTTCAAGATACGATTACTTCTAAATTAGAAGAAGTAGACGGTACAGCCACTTTTAAAGAAGATATTTGGGTACGCCCAGAAGGTGGTGGCGGTCGTACTAGAGTAATTGAAAACGGAGCTGTTTTTGAAAAAGGTGGCGTAAATATATCTGGTGTACATGGCGAGCTTCCGGATAGTATGAAGGCATATTTTGGAGTAGAAGATGCTAATTTTTTCGCCTGCGGATTAAGTTTGGTACTGCATCCAAAGAATCCTATGGTGCCAACAGTTCACGCAAACTGGCGTTATTTTGAAATGTATGGTAAAGACGGCGAAATTGTAGATCAATGGTTTGGTGGCGGTCAAGATTTGACTCCCTATTATTTATTTGACGAAGATGCCGTTCATTTTCATGAAGTTTGTAAAACTGCCTGCGACAAACACAATGCTATATTCTACGACACCTACAAAAAACGTTGCGACGAATATTTCTGGAATACCCATAGAAACGAAGCACGCGGACTAGGCGGTCTATTTTTTGACTATTGCAAAGCAACTCCGGAGATGGATATGCAAGACTGGTACAACTTTGTAACCGAAGTAGGCAATAGCTTTTTAGATTGTTATGTACCAATCGTTATAAAAAGAAAAGACCTGGAATACACTAAGGAACAAAGAGATTGGCAAGAGATTAGAAGAGGCAGATATGTTGAGTTCAACTTAGTTCATGATAAAGGAACCCTGTTCGGTTTAAAGACTAACGGAAGAATAGAAAGTATATTAATGAGCTTGCCACCACATGTACAATGGGTCTATGACCATCACCCAGAAAAGGGCAGTGAAGAAGAGCGTTTAATTGATGTATTGACGAAACCGAAAGAATGGGTGTAAGAATCATTCTATTTTGGATTGTGCTATGCCATACGCAAGTAAGTATTGCTCAAAATTCACTTTACAAAGAAGCTTTTCCTGATAAGGTAACTGTTCGGCTGTCTTTACAGACCACCTCCAATAGTTTTACGCTTAGAGACAAGATAACTCGTGCTAAAACAGAGTTTATACCCAATGATAAAAGTTACTTAGGGCTGTCGGTGCTATTTCGTTTTTTAGAGGTTGATTTTGGCTACGCACCTAACTTTCTCGCCGAGAATAAAGATAACGGAGATTCTAAATTGATCACCTTCAATATTCGAACATTTTTCGGTCAATACATGCAGACCTTGGATATCTACAAGCAAAAGGGATTTTTCACTAGAACCTCTGAATTTACCTTACCAGTAGATGATTTAAAAACCTTTAAAATAGGAGGTACCTCTAGTTATATTTTTAATCCTGATTTCTCGTTTCGTGCTATCGGATTTCAGAACGAATGGCAGAAACAAAGTGTCGGTAGTTTTATTCCTAGCATATCGTACTACTATACCAAGTTTAAACTAGAAGATCCTATAATCGATAATCAATTAGAGAAATCTTTAAAGGTTGCTATTGGTCCGGGCTATTATTACAACTGGGTTTTTGATGAAAATTACCTCGTTTCTGCTGGTGCCACTGGCGGATTGGGTTTCAACTATTCTAGCACAGATGGAAATTCTTCGTTTAATGGTTTGGCACAACTAATTTTTAGAATGACCGGCGGCTATAATTCAGAAAATTTCTTTAGTGGCGTAAATATCAACACGCACCTATTGAGTCACACATCTGATGAAAATTTCATTTTAGACGACTCTATCAGTTTTCTTGAGTTCTATGTAGGATACCGATTTGATGCGCCCAAGAAATGGATTCAAAAAGCTGACGAGATTAGTCGTAAATTCGGACTAGAATAACCAACGTCAGAGCAATCAATTGATGCATTCATTTTATAATAACTATAATTTTATAGTTAAGACTCGCATCTTTATCATCTAGATTATCGAATAAATCTCAATTCTATGAAGCAAAAAATATTTCAAATAGACGCCTTCACCTCTAAGCTATTTGGCGGCAATCCAGCAGCAGTTTGTATTTTAGAATCTTGGTTAGAAAACGATTTAATGCAACAGATAGCTGCGGAAAATAATTTGGCAGAAACGGCTTTTGCAGTGCAGCATAATGATCATTATGAACTTCGTTGGTTTACCCCTGAAATAGAAGTAGACCTTTGCGGTCATGCTACCCTTGCTACTGCCTTCGTGCTCTATAAACACTACGGTTACAATGAAAATACGCTTCGGTTTATTTCACCAAAAAGTGGAGAGTTATTAGTTCAAAAAAGTGAGTCGGGATTATTAACCATGGATTTCCCTACGGATGACGTAATACCAGTTTCAGAACAAATCAACTTATCAAAAGCCATAGGAAAACAACCGTTGGAAACGTTTAAAGGCAAGACCGACTATATGCTTATTTATGAATCTCAGGAGGAAATCGAGAACATAAAACCTAATTTCCATTTATTGAATGAATTGGATTGTAGAGGTGTCATTGTTTCTGCAAAAGGCAACGATGTAGATTTTGTCTCGCGATTTTTTGCTCCGCAATGTGGCATTCCAGAAGATCCGGTTACGGGTTCTGCGCACACTACTTTGACTCCGTATTGGTCAAAAAAGTTGAATAAGAAAATATTGACCGCCAAGCAACTATCTGAACGTGGTGGCGATATACAATGCGAATATCTTGGGGACCGTGTAAAAATATCGGGTAATGGCGTTTGCTATTTGATAGGTGAGATAGCAATATAGCTCATTGATCACCTTTTTACTTCCACGTTATCGCTTTTTTCGAAACCTCTTCAAATTGATATTTTAAGTGCGAAAATCGTGCTTTAAGTAATTCTTTTCTACCCTTTACTGTTCTGGTGAATAAAATTTTAGAACCATCCACATGTTTGTTCCAATATTCTTTGAACCTTAATGCTTCGGTTTTATTCTTTCCGATATCCTTTGGTACCACATAATAATTTTTAATACCGAGTTTTCTCTTTATAAAATTAACATTGACCAACAAATATCTAGGGTTGTCAATGGGCGCAATAACTTCCTCCAACAAAGAAATAAATATATTACAATCATGCTGGCTTGCATCTTGTAAATAAATAGAAAAAGTTCCCTTCAAATTCTGTTCGGCAACAATTTTTGCATTATTAGATTCAAAATTCAAGTTCTTTTCATCTATCAGATAGTGTAATATTGCGGTTCCTATTTTCTTAGTTTTCTTGTATTGATTACCGAATAAAAAATAAAGTTTTAAAGCTTTAAACGTTTTAGGTCCAAAGCCCAGAATAAGGGCGGCACAGAATATATAAATAACCTGCACTACCCCTTTATTTAAAACCGCACCAAAATTCTTAAGTAAAAATTCAGGAATAAAAAAGGAAACACCTAAGACGACCTCAAGCATTACATACTTACCGGCATTTAGGGCATTTAATTTTTTTGTTCTGGCAAATGACGTTTCATTGGTATAAGGAATCTTCAGTTCACGTACCAAAACATTTCCTTTAGCAATAGCTGCTGCCCATCTATCCCTAAAAACATTTTTCTGTTGAGCACTAGAGAGCATATCTTTGTTAATCGTTGCTAAATCTAAGGTTTCAGACCACTCTTCAGGTAATACCAATCGGTCTATTCCATTAGAAATATATATCTCGTCACGCATAGAAACACCGTTAAAAGCCTCAAACCGTTGCTGAAGTTTTTCCATATCCTTACCTCCGTTAATAGCGGTAGGGTCTAAACAGGCAAGATGCCAAATGGCACCTGTTTTATCTGGGTTATCTGCATCTACCCTAATAGCGCGACCCCTCATTTGGTTAGAAGAAACAAAAGAACCCACATAAGATGCAAGTATCAATGTATTAATACAAGGAGCATCCCAACCTTCACCTAAAAAAGCTTTTGTACCAATAAGTGTTGTCATTATACCTATTTTAAAAAGCTGGGTAATAGCTTCCGCAATTTTATTCTTTAAAGCATCTGGAACTGGAATGAATATATATCCTGCCGAACCCTCTATAGGTTCTACACCCAATTGGACTATTGCCAGTATTTCCTTTAAATGTGATAATGCATTCTCATGTACAATTACCAAAGAACCCGTTAACACAGCTAATGAGCTATTAGTAGGTTGCTTGGCAAGTATATATTTAAAAATAGGCACAACCCCTAATTTGTTTATAGTTTTAGTATCATTCCCTTCAAAATTTAAAAACTCCTTTCGAATAAAATCGGTTAAAATAACGGTTCTGGCACCTTCTTGTAAACTAACATTGGTATGCTCAACAATTTTAAAAATACTTTCTAACTTACTTGGGCTATTAGACAGGTTACGGTACAAGCCTTCATCTCCTACACAATTGACCCGCTTGTTATCTAGCACCCCAATTCGTTTCAATTCTTTTTCCAAAGGCAGTAGAATATCCTCAAAAGCAATAAAATATTCCCGTTGATCTACTAATAAATGCTGTAACAAAACTTCTGACCATTCATAGGTAAAACTTGGAAAGGTTACATCGTTATTGACAAAGCCTAGTATTTTTAGATTATTTTCATTAACCGCATAGCCGCAAGAATTCAAATAAATAATTATTGAAGAAAAGAAGCTTGGGTACTGATAAATGTAATCCAAAGATTTTTTAGGGTTTACATAGAAATCTTGGGTAATCAATTTTTCTTGCAAGGCTGTATTTGCAAGAAGCTTATTGGTAAAATTCAATATCTGTTCGCGATAACTAACGATATATTTAATTTGTGCCGCTTCTGGTTTAGAGAAGTATATAAAATCTTGATGCGGACAAAGATTTCCGTTTTTAATAAGATCAGGCACGGCGATTTCGTCATCGATTGGACCACACAGACTAAAATAGCGATTGATTTCTGTTCCCGTACTGTCGTATGGCGGTGTTGCCGTTAGCGAAACCACGGTCAACCCTTCTATTGCCTTTAAGTGAAACAAACAATACCACCATTCATTTTTTAAATGATGTGCCTCATCCAATACCAACGTTTCAATTTGATGTTCTTTTATATACGCTAACAGCTGCTCTTTAGCATTCTCACCAAATGATTTGGAAAATGAAAATAACGATTGGTATGTAGAAAAAGTAATCTGGTCAGGAGATTTAATATCTAATGAATAAGCGTCAAATTCACCATTGACCGTAAAAAACTCTAATAATCTAGAACGCCATTGATTTCTAATGGTCAATGTTGGTGACAACACCAAAGTCGGCTTACCTATTCGTTTTAAAATTTCTAGACCCAATATCGTTTTTCCCGAACCAGGTGGTGCAATAACATGTAAATGTTCATCTTTTATATGCTCTTGAAAACCATCTAAAAATTTCTGCTGATAGATTCGCCAGGTATATTTAAATTTTAGATTATCACTTAATTTTTGCAATACAACATGGATGATTTGATACTTGTATTAAACATGAAAACGACGAAAATAGTACAATAAAAAAGTAAAAACCTGTCCGCTTTATGACAATTGCCATTAACGAACAGGTATAATATAAAAAATTACTCTTCTACCGTTTCTAGATTATCATCAGAATTACGATCGATCAACTTGTTATATGGATCAATACCCGCTTTTAAAGGTTTTTCGTCAGTGATGATAGTAAATGTATTATCACCTGCAGAAAGCCACTTTAATTCAAAGTAAAACGGGTTCTTAATAGTTACCCCATCGTCACCAGTAATATCTTCGCCAAAGAGTCCAATATCTACTAGGTTCTTCTTATCATCAATCAGTTTTTCTTTACCGGTATCATCATAATAAATCTTCTTAGAATTGACTGTGAATGTGGTTTCCCATTTGCCATTATCTAGCTTTTTGGTTTTAGCATCCATCACACGATTTTCATAAAGAACAATCTCTTTAAAACCATCATCAACCTTATATTTCAAAGAATCTGGAGTAACATTATAAATAGCTTTGTAAAAATCTTCAGAAGTAGCATATACTCCTTTTTCAAAATACTTGTATTCATTCAAAAATGTTTTCAATCCTGCATTTATAACATCTTCACCGATAACATCTTGCAAATCATACATAATCATGGATCCTTTTTGATACCAAATATGCTGACCGGTTTCAACATCCATTAACGAACGTTCTGGTTTAAAACTGAATGATCTTCTAGATAAGTAGGTATCTAAAGAAGGCTTTAAAAATCCTTTGATTCCATTTTCACCATATTCGTGCTTTAAAGCCATTAATGATACATATTCTGCCAAAGTTTCCGAAACAATATTTGCTCCTCTTGTTTTACTTGGCGTAACGACATGAGCCCACCATTGGTGAGCAACTTCATGTGCTGTTACTCTAAAAGCATAATTAAAGTCTTGTTCGTTAGAAAAATCTGCTACGAAGCCAAAATCTTCTGAATACGGAATTGTAGTAGCAAAAGATTGTGCAAATGTCGTGTGCGCCGGAAACTCAATTATTCTGATTACAGAATATGGATACTCATAAAAGTTCTTAGAATTATAATCTAACGATACTTTAACACCTTTAATAAAAGAAGCTAAATTTCTCTTATGTTTCGGTGAATGATACACTTCTATAGTCACTTTCTTTCCACTCGGTGCAGTCCAAACATCCTTTTCAATATCGTAGGATGCAGATACAAAATTGAAAAAGTAATCAGATTTATCTTCCATTTTATAATTAAAATAGCTTCTATCATCTTTATCCCATTTTTTAACCAAAACCCCTGGTGCGACAGCTGTTTGCCCTTTTGAAGTACTAATAGTTGCTTCAAAATCCATATAATTACTATCCTCATTAAATAAATTCTTTTTTAAAGCAATGCTATCTGTTCTTGGCGGATAAAGAAAGTCTAATTTCTCCAACCCATATTTCTCACGAGCACCATTTTCTGTCAAAGCAATATCATAATGAAAGCTTGGAAAAATACCATCATTAAAGAAAGAACCATTATTTAATACTGCAGTTTCCATACCCATAGAAAACCCATGTGTTCTTGCCTTAGTTTCAATAACAAGATTAGCGGTGTCTTTTGGCTGCAAAGGTTTTGGTAGTTTGTAAATAAACAAACGATACAATGAGTCGCTTAAAAACGGATTTAACTCCTGGTCATTGTAAACCACCTTGGTAATCTTGCTATCATATGTAGGAAACTTTATTTCCATTAGCACTGTATCAATTGGTTGATCTGAAGGATTAACAACTGTAAACAATCCTTTTGCATCTACACCACGTGTATCTGTAAAAATATTTATTTCAGCTTTTAAATCAATTACTTGAATATGGGGCTTATCAATATACTTGCCATAAGCCTTTTCAGCATCAGCAGAAAGCTTTTCACTAAAATCACTGTCTTCCATATGGTTCAGCACTTTTATATTATAAAAGCTGTAGGCACCTACAGAAATAAAAGCAAATAAAAAGAATAAGGTATAGGCAACAGTTTTACCCTTAAACCTATTCTTAGCCAATTTTAAACGCTCTTTTGCCGAAGAATAAAAACCTCTACTCCAAAATATTTTACCAATAGCAGCCAATGTGCACGTAAAAAGAATCCAATACAAGTTCAACCAAAACTTACCGGTTAAATAATGTCCGAATCCATTTAAATCACTTATAAAACCGGGGGTAGTCTCTCCAAAAGCTAAAAGTGGGTTATTGGTTTTTAAGACTAAACTCACTAAAAGTGGTAAACCTACATATATGATAATTACAATAAAGTGACCTAGAAATTTATTATTTACCAACACATGAATAAAAAAGGCCAGAAGTAAAGTAGCCACATAAGAAGGAAAAAGAGACGTGAAATTATAAGTAAGGTACATCCCCAATTCATAATCAAAATAACCATTACCTGTTTGATATAGAATACCAACTAGTATATTAATTAAGGTTAGTAACACGGAAACCCCGATTAATGAAATTATTTTTGAAAGATATAATGTAGAATTACTTACCGGTAACGCATCATAAAATTCAAAAGTCTTATTACTTCGTGTACGATGTACCGCTTCACCAGAATAAATTATTAGAATAATTATGGAAAATAAAGCTATCCCTCCAGAAATATAAGAAACCATATACCTTGTAAGCGGTAATGATGGTGTACCATTATACTGATTAGATTGATAGGTAATAAAACCAGCTACTATAACCCCTAAAACAATTAGCACAAGAAATACAGGTTCTTTAACGATAGACAAGAATTCTATTTTACTTAAAGACCATAAATTTTGTCGTTGTGCCTTTTTACTGAATTCTTGAACAACACTAATTGTTTCTGAAGATGCTATGATATCATTGTCTTCTTTTACATTCTTCTTTTTCTTAGAGGATAAAAATCCTTTATACGAAAATTTAAAAAGCGTGAAGACAAATAATAATATCCCCAAAGTCAACCATAACAAACGATTAAGCATAAACTTACCGGCTAATGCCAGTTGAGTAGTATTTAACTCGTCTACAGACCAGTACTTTGTTAAAAAACTATAAGCAGATTGCCCAAAAGGGTCAACATAAATACTAAGCCATTCGGTATCTAGGCTAGATAGTAATTGCCCCGATATCGTTGTACCGATAAATATTAAAATACCTCCTAAATATAAGATGGGCATTCTTTTAAAAAATGTCATCAGGCAGAAGAAAAGACTGCCTATGAAAAAGGAATTAAAAACTAATAGATATAAAAATGGAAAAAAGTAAGACCAAAAGTTAAAATCGGTATAGGTACCATAATCAGGTCTATCTAACAAAGCGCCAAGGACATACCCAAACATGGCACCAAACATAGCACCAATGTTCATTATGGTGACTATAGCGAAGCTACCCAAAAAACGACCCAATATGTAGTTCTTTTCAGAAACAGGAAAAGTAAAATAAGTCTGTGCAGTTTTATGTTCTTCATCTCTATACACGGGTACACCCATAATAGCAGCATAAAAGAACAAGGCAATTATACTTAACACCGCCAAAAGACCTGCTATATTATTCGGACTATTCGTGAATTCTGCAGTTACAGATTCATCAAATACTGCAAGTAAGCAAGGTATTAGAAACATGATAAATATGTAGATATAAGTGACCGGTCGTCGAAGCCTATATTTTAGCTCAAATAAGAATATTTCTTTCATATTAAACAGTTTGAGGTTGGTTAATACTATAGAAATAAAAGTCTTCTAAGTTATTGGCAACTTTCTCAAATCCTTCACCAGGCACACCTTCCGCGAAAACATTTACATAGAGGTTACCACTACGTAAATAAGTGGATAACACGTTATATTTTGATTGGTACAGTTCTGTTTCATCTTTGGCAATACTTTTACGGTATACTTTGCCATTCAATGTGTTAGACAACTCTAACGGATGCCCCTGAACCACAACACTACCTTCATTAAAAACTGCCATGTTGGTGCATAAATTAATAACATCATCTACAATATGTGTTGATAGTATTACTACGGCATCTTCACCAAGCTCACTTAATAGATTATGAAAACGATTACGTTCTAAAGGATCAAGACCAGCAGTTGGCTCATCTACAATAATTAGTTTAGGGTTGCCGATCAATGCCTGCGCTATACCAAAACGTTGTCTCATACCACCTGAGTAATCACCCAAGTTTCGTTTACGAAATTTGTACAAATTTACCTTATTCAATAAATCGGCTACATATGCTTTACGATCTGTTTTACTTTGTATCCCTTTTATTTTTGCAATATGATTTAGCATCATTTCTGCAGATACTTTTGGGTAAACTCCAAAATCTTGTGGTAAATACCCTAAAACCTTTCTAAGTTCATCGGGCTCGGTAAAAACGTTAATATCATTGAATTCAATATCACCGCTATCTGCCTGTTGTAATGTGGCAATAGTTCTCATTAAAGAGGATTTGCCTGCCCCATTTGGACCAAGTAAGCCGAACATACCGGTACCAATTTCTAGATTAACATTGTTTAAGGCTTTTGTACCATTTGGGTACGTTTTATTCAAATTTGTAATCGAAAGCATATTCTTTAAGGTTTGATGGTTAGCATTCAGTTTATTTATAAGTATTCAAAATTTTAGAAAAGTTACATTTTTTGTAGTTTCTTCCGCAAACAAAGTGTAATTAATAACTTACAAGCAAGTAAAAGCATTCCATATTTATAAAAACCAGGAAGCCAAAATAAATACAACAACTTAGCTATTAGATAATTAAAAAATATAAACATAGCGCTAGCTTAAAATGTGAGGTTTTATGGAAAGTTTTTCTTATTAGTTAGAGCTATTCAGATAATTTATTGATCTGAATAGCTCTATTAGATGACTTGTTTAGAAGTTTACAAGCTGTTTAAATACCCAACTACTTCTGTTGCTCCAGAGACTTTAGCATAATCTAAGGCTGTTGCACCAATTTTAGATTCTTTTGAGGTACTTGCACCCTCTGCTACTAGTATTTTTACAATATCTAATTGGTTGTATCGAGCGGCATACATTAAAGCTGTCATTTTAGCTCCGGTTTTAGATTCTTGCTCAATATCTACGCCGTAGGCGATAAAATTTTTGACAACCGCTACATCATCTTCAACAATGGCCAATACCATTGGCGATACATTGGTAATACTTGTTCTGTTAATTTTTGCGATTCTATTTCCAGAATCTGTATTGGCACTTACGGTGCTGAATACTGAACTAACTAAAATTGCGAATGCGATAACTGATTTTCTCATGATTTAAATTTTAAAGGTTAAAATGTTTGTTTTACTGAATTCAAAAATGCCCGAACTGCTATTAAATTGTCAGCTAAATACGATCGTAAAATTTTAAAAGCTGAACGGATATCTTTTCGTAAAGAAAGGGCTGTTTCTCACTTTAAAACAAGTCATGCCGCCCTAAATTTATAAAAATAGGGTGCTTGAACAGTTTATGATTATTTGATTATCAGTTATTTATTTTAAATGAAGCGGTAAAACATGAATTTCTATCAACCCTGTTTGAAAAGTGGCATTTAACCCTTTTTATTGATATTTTTTATAAAAGTAGAAGGTGACAAACCGGTGCTCTGCTTAAAGTATTTGGAGAATGAATCGGCACTTTTGTATCCTATTTCTTCTGCTATAGCTTTTACCGAATATGAACGTAATTGCTTATTTGTTTTCAACTCATTAATGATATAATCAATTCTTATATCATTCACAAAAGCAGAAAATGTAGTATCCAAATTATTGTTAATGATCGTAGAAAGGTAAGAAGTATTGGTTTTTAATTTCTTTGCTGTATTATGCAAGGTTGTCTTTTGTTTTAGAAAAAAGCCTTGTTCTTCTAGTTCTTTAATTTGATGAATTAATGCCTCGACCTTTTCATCTTTTATTTCAGTAGTATTCGTGCATGGTTCAAGTGAAGTTTTAAGCGGTGTTTTGTTCTCTGTTCTTTGCATTAATGCATCAAACTTTTTCTTTTCCCTTTTTTGTTTCCATAGCACAAAACCTATGAAGCACATAACTATTGCCCCCAAGGCAATCCATAGGTAATTTAATGTACTCTTATAATCGTTGGCTGCATTGGCGTTCTCTATTTGAATACGCTGCTTGTCAATATCGTAAAGATTATCTAGCGTATTAAATTTAAACGAATTATAGGTTTCTAACGCTTGGTAATATTTTTGCTCATATTCTTTTCTTAAATCATCTTCGCCCTTCTTTTTATAAATATCTATATATAATTTATAGAAGTCTGGAGAAATATATTTTTGTTCCTTTAAAAACATTGGTCGACTCTTAATCAAATTTAAATTGTTCAATGCGCTATCTACTTCGCCCAAGGCTATATGGGCTTTACTTTTATTGATAATCGTCGGAGAGTCATAATCTTTGAGCCTGGCAAAATACCAATTATTAAAAGCTCTATACTTATCAATAGCCTTAGAGTAATCTCTTTCATTAAAACTTATATTAGCTTCATTTTTTATAAGAAAATAATGTTCCGCAGAAGTTTCAGGATAATCTTTAATAGTTTGTTTGTAAAAGTCTCTGTAATAATATGTGGAGTCTTTAATTCCCAGTTCATTATATAAATTTGACATATCTAAAAACTGATTATAGTACACTGGATCCCATCTTTTTTTTAAAAAATCTCCCTTTGTTTTTACAATCTTGAGTTTTATGTCTAGTGCATCTCGGTACTTGCCAATTATCTCATAAAACCATGCCATTTCAATTTCAGATAGAATAGCCAAATACTCATAATTACTATCATTAATTAATTGAGCTAAAGATTTAAATAGTTCAAAAGATTTATCGTATTCATAATTCTGTCCATATGCACTAGCCAAATAATAATTAGAAAGTACTGTTTCATAAGCAAAACCATTTTCTTTAGCCATATTATGTGAGATATGGCAGTTTATGATAGCTTCATCATATAAACCTTCAGCAATTTGAAAATCAATTAAAACAAGATATATAGCTACTTGCTCTTTTACATTATAGGTATCAATATTCTTATGTATTTTATATATGCCCGATAATGTTTGCTCACTTGTCTCATAAATTTCACTATAGAATTTTTGAAGATTAGTTAATAAACTATCTGATATACCCTCTAAATCTTGTTCAGTTTGTGCTTTCCCTAAAAAACAAAAGAGCATTAAAAAAATGGAGATGAACTTTAAGTTCTTTCTTAACATAAGATATTTACAGCTTTGGAAACTCATTTAACTATCCTTATTCAATTTTTAAATGTTTTTAGAAGCACCTTATACTCAAATAAGAATTCGGCTACAAATTATAGCTTTAATTTGAAAACAACGCCTTTTAACAAGCTTCTCTTATTTACACAAAAGAACTTAATATAATTTTCTAATGAGCGCCGAAATCTGAGACAACTTATTTCTCCTTTACCTTCTAATGGAGAAAGCAAGTGAAAGAACCCATATATACTTTCATTAGGCATTAAGTATCTTTTAACCGTTGCCCCATAAAAATAAGTACTAACCACTGTAGCTATTATTCAAATTCACGTATTTTTGTACAACTACAAGATACATATGCTTTGACGACGTAACGTCTACACTTTACAGCGGAAAAGCACTAAAGCGTTTGCATAAAAATATTCAGTTATGGCAAAAAAGGGCAAGGCTAAAAATACGGTGAACAAAGCAAAGCATGCCAAGCTAATGGATAGGAAGAAGAACAAATTAAAAAAAGAAGCGGCTCTGAGAAAAGAACGTTTAAAAAGCATTATCAAAAAAAGTCAGGAATCTGAATAAATATTGAAATAAAATTAGCATTATGTACCCACTTATTAGAAATAGAAGACTTAGAAGTTCAGAAGCCATACGTAGTTTGGTGAGGGAAACCATTATTACACCAAGCGATTTTTTAGTTCCGCTTTTTGTAGTGGAGGGTAAAGGCATTAAAGAAGAAATACCTTCTATGCCCAATTATTACCGTCTAAGTCTAGATAATCTTGAAAAAGAAGTGAAAGAACTTTGGCGTATGGGTCTATGCTCGGTTCTTTTATTTGTTAAAGTGCCAGACAACTTAAAGGATAATATCGGTTCTGAGGCATTGAATGAAAACGGATTAATGCAATTGGCGATTAAAACGGTTAAAAATGCTTGCCCGGAAATGTTGGTGATGACAGATGTTGCCCTTGACCCTTATTCTTCTTATGGGCATGATGGCATTGTTGCTGACGGACAAATTCTGAATGATGAAAGTGTAGAAGTTCTGGCAGAAATGAGCGTTTCTCATGCCAAAGCCGGTGCCGATTTTGTTGCACCAAGTGATATGATGGACGGGCGTATTCTCAGCATTCGCGAAGCTCTAGAAGATGAAGGCTATACCAATACCGGTATTATGGCATACAGCGCTAAATATGCAAGCGCACTTTATGGACCATTTAGAGATGCACTTGATTCTGCCCCTGTTGACATTAAAAACGTACCTAAGGATAAAAAAACCTATCAAATGGATTCTGCCAATAGGTCTGAAGCTATTAAAGAAACATTAATGGATATTGAAGAAGGCGCAGATATCGTTATGGTAAAACCAGGATTGTGCTACCTTGATATTGTTCGTGATATTAAGAATGAAGTCGATGTGCCCGTTGCCGTTTACCAAGTTTCTGGCGAGTACGCAATGATAAAAGCTGCTGCCGAAAAAGGATGGCTAGACCATGATGCCGTAATGATGGAGCAGTTATTGGCAATCAAAAGAGCAGGAGCCAATATTATTGCAAGCTACTTTGCAAAAGATGCCGTAAAATTAATGGGTTAAAAGCAGGATTGAATTCAGTGAATGAATAAATTATTTTTTATACTATTTGGTTTATTAAGTGGTATTCTTGCTTCGCAAGAACGGGCGACCAAAACTTTACTGCTTCCGGTTGGTTCTAGTTTGCAGGCATCTTCATTGGCTGCTTATGAGCTGGATTCTACTTTTGTATATCGTAAAGTAGATAGTATTGTAACAACTGGTATAAAAAATAATGCATTCCCAGGTGCTCAGGTATTAATCGCAAAAGAAGGGAATATCATTTTTCATGAAGCATACGGATTTCACACCTATGATAGCATTCAAAATGTTGCCCTAAATGACATTTATGACCTGGCATCGGTAACCAAAATTTTAGGTCCGCTGCCTGCTATTATGAAATTAGTCGATGAAGAAAAGCTAGATTTAGATGTTCCGTTCAGTACGTATTGGAAACCTTGGCGAAGTCAGAAAGATAAAGCAACTATTACGCTTCGCGAGATATTGACGCATCAAGCCGGTCTAGAACCTTACATTGTATTTCTCAGCAAAACTTTAAAAAATAACGGTCGGTTTAAAAAGAGATTCATCCGCAGTAAACCAAATAACAGATTTAGTAACGAAGCTTTTGAAGGTATCTATGTTAAAAATAGATTTAACCGAAAAATGTACCGCATTATAAATCGTTCTGAAGTATCCGCAGAGAAAAAATACAAATATTCGGGACTCACATTTCTCATTTTTCCGGAGCTGATTACTCAAATAACCGGTGTTCCGTATGCAGAATATATGGAAAAAGAATTTTACAAACCACTTGGTATGAAAACCTTCGGTTTTCTGCCGAGCACCAAAAAATTCCCTAACAAAATTGTTCCTACAGAAGTCGATACTATTTACAGACATACGCTAACCCAAGGTTGGGTGCATGACGAAAATGCTTCTTTATTAGGTGGCATTTCTGGTAACGCAGGTTTGTTCGGTACTGCAGATGATTTGGCGATCATCATGCAAATGTTCATGCAAAATGGGCTTTATGCCGGCAAACAATACATCGCTAAAAATACTATTAAAGAATTTACTAAAGTTCAATATCCCGATAACGATAATAGAAGAGGTTTAGGTTTTGACAAACCCTATTTAAAGAACAACACCTTTAAAATTGCCGATGCCTACCCTGCTCCAGAAGTTGGTGCATCAAGTTTTGGTCATAGTGGTTTTACGGGCACATTTCTTTGGGCAGATCCAGAGCATCAAATGGTGTATATTTTTCTATCGAATAGAGTGTATCCTACGAGAGAAAATCGCAATATTTACGAGCTGAATATCCGCTCATCCATCCAACAAATATTTTATCAGGCATTTGATAATGTAAAAGAGCACAAACCTTAGCATTATTATTAATATCTTCGATTTATAAAACAACCCCATGGGACTACTACTTTTTTACGCGTTCATTTCTATTTTCTTCTCCTTTCTGTGTTCTATACTAGAAGCAGTACTGTTGAGTATTACCCCTACTTTCATCAATGTAAAATTGAAAGAAGGCCATGCGTATGCAAAAACATTAGAAGCACTTAAAAAAGATGTCGATCAACCTTTAATTGCCATTTTAACTATCAATACCATTGCCCACACGGTTGGTGCAATTTTGGTAGGTGTGCAAGCAAAAGTTGCCTATGCCGAATTATACGGTAGCGAAACCAAATCATTTTTAGGCATAACCTTTACAGAAGATTTAATGGTTGGTGTGGTTTCTACCATTATGACCATTCTTATTTTGGTAGCGTCAGAGATTATACCAAAAACTATTGGTGCTACGTACTGGAAACAATTGGCTAATTTCTCTACCAAGGCTTTGAACATTATGGTTTTGGGCTTAAAATATACGGGCTTGTTATGGTTGCTACGTTTGTTTACCAAAATGGTAGGCGGTGGCAAACACCATGGTAGCGTATTAAGTCGCGAAGATTTTCATGCTATGACCGATATGGCACATGAAGAAGGTGTTTTTGAGAAGTCTGAATCTACCATCATTAAAAACTTGTTGAAGTTCGATGAAGTATTGGTGAAAGATATTATGACGCCAAGAGCGGTTATGAAAGTAGCGTCTGACGAGAAAACGATAGCCGATTTCTTTGCTGACAACCCTAAATTGCGTTTTTCTAGAATACCTGTGTATACTGATAATATGGATAATGTTACCGGTTTTGTTTTAAAGGATAATGTGCTAGAAGAAATGATCAACCAGAACGGAGATATTCCGTTGAAAGATATAAAACGTGAAATTCTAGTAACACGTAGAAGTACGCCGATCCCAACCTTATTCGAAATATTCATTGAAAAACGTGAGGCAATTGCCCTTGTAGTTGACGAATATGGTTCTGTAAGTGGTATTGTAACGATGGAAGATGTTATTGAGACCCTTCTTGGGCTCGAAATTATGGATGAGAGCGACAATGTTGCCGATTTACAGAGTCTTGCTCGTAAAAACTGGGAAAAACGCGCTCAGGCAACGGGAGTAATCGAAAAGCCTACGTCACCAGACGAATAATTATTATGTAATACTATGGAGGAGGATATAGCATATATAAGTACGCCATTAGGGGTTGCTAAAATTATTGGTGATGTTGATGGTCTTACCGCTATAACCGTATTGAATTCTGATGAGCCACTTACCGATGTTATACCGGAATCTTTAGAAGATGCCGTTTATCAATTGAATGAATATTTTGAAGGGATAAGAACCGAGTTCAATTTAAAACTAAACCCACATGGAACCGACTTTCAGAAGAAGGTTTGGGTAGAATTACAAAACATACCCTACGGAAAATCTAGATCCTATTTAGAGCTTGCAAAGTTATTGGGCGATCCCAATGCAACTAGAGCAGCCGCTTCTGCAAATGCCCGAAATCCGTTATGGATCGTAGTGCCTTGCCATAGAGTTATTGGTACCGATGGTTCACTTACTGGTTACGCTGGCGGGTTGCACAGAAAACAATGGTTATTGAACCATGAAAGCCCCGTAAAACAGCAAAGTTTGTTCTAAAACAGCTCGTTTATTTCACCAAAAAACAAACTACTTGGTTTGTTAACTGCTCAAAACAACCCCTCAACTTCTTACACCTTGTATTTTATCGATAAAATTGCGATTGCTGTCGTTACTTTCCAGAACTCTCAACTCTTTTTACAAGTAAAAAACAGACTGGTTGGTTCCATTATTTATTTTACAAGAATTAATAATGAACTACGATTTGATTCTATAACATTATGATTATGTAAAATTTCATCTTTTGGGAATAAAATTTCAGCCTGTTCATAAGAATTTTTGTATTTTAAAATCCTAAAAATCAACCGTCCATGAAATATCTTCTAGTTTTTTATTTAATTGCTAATTTAGTTTTTATTCAAACGACGGAAGCTCAAAGAGGAACACAAAGAAATCAATCAAGTGCCATTTCCCAATTCCATCCAGTTTCTCAATCTAAATTAGAAAAAACCATAAATAAATTAGGAATTGAATTGGGGCTAACATTAGACCAAGCTAAAAAGTTAATAGAAAAAGATGGTGGCGAAGTAGTTTGGTTAGGTAGTCCAGACCCTAATTTTACAAGAACAAAAAAAGAACTTCAACGTGGAATTAGCTCTTATTTTAGATATGCTGCGCACTCTACAAAAGGTAAACAAAAAAGCACTACTTCTCTTCAAACTAAACCCTATTCAAATGAAGATATTGTAATATTTATAGATGTCTATCCAATTTCAAAAGAAGATTTTAAAGACCCTAATAATCTTATAATTCAGCGTTTAGAAACTGCCGTCACTTTTCAGCCAACTTATCACCAAATGACTCGATTTAATATAAAACCTGTTCAAATATCATATAATGATTTTAATGAAATAATGGAAAAACAAGGTCACTCACTCTTACAGGTAGGTCCATCACTTGTTTACAAAAAAGGAGGGATAAGCATAGATGCTGGGGATATGACAGCTTCTCGTTCAACATGGAAAAATAATACCTCTAAGCAATCACCCTGCAGTAAATTAAGTAGTATGTCCAATAAATTTGCTGAAACTACTGCAGATATGTTAAGTGGAATGAAAGAATCTGGCCCAGATGGCTATGCGGTAATCAATTATGAACCAATGAGTGTATATGTGGATAAATATCAAGGCGAAGGAACTTTTGAAGGTTTGAAAGATTGTGGTAGTGTAACCGTTTTAGAAATTACTCAGATTGCAAATCCTGAAAATATTGATAAACCGTTATTAAATATGGTCAGTTTTAATTATCAAAGCGCTGACATTCTAGCTGATGCATTTGAAAGCTTTTATAATACTCTCTATATTGATTAAATAATTCTTTGTTTTCCAAAAAAAAGTGGTTATTGAACCATGAAAGCCCCGTGAAACAGCAAAGTTTGTTCTAAAACTGCCTATTTATTTGACCAAAAAACAAACTGCTTGGTTTGTTCAATGCTTAAAACATCCATTTAACTCCGTACACCTTGTATTTAATCGATACAATTGCGATTGATGTCGTTACTTTCCAGAACTCTCAACTCTTTTTCTAAGTAAAAAACAGACTAGTTGGTTGGTTCGCTGTTTATAGTCATTTCTTACGTAGTCTTAAATAATTTATAGTGATTATGGTTTACCGTAATGGAATCTGAGATGTTAATTGTAGGTTTATTCTTTAGTGGTATATTAGCTAGGTACCCTTTAATCGCCAAAACAGGAAGTTAACGTACCCTGGTAGGTTTACATGCACGTTATGCCTCACCAAAAACAAACCTTGTAGCCACATAAATAAAGAGAATGGATTTTGAAATACTTATAAATAACACTTTCACAGATATTAATACTGACGCTACTTTAAATCCAATTGCAAATAAGAGTGTGATAAGTATGATAAATAATTTTGAAGCAGCAGAATGGAGGTACAATCATTTTCAGAATTTCATTTGGGACAATATTGCTGAAACCTCATTATCACACAGAGAAAGAGAAAGTCTTGTTAATAATCATCATTCATTATTGACCTATGCAGCAAAAAACTTAAGACTTTCTGACAAATCAGGTGACATAAGTAAAGGAAGTGAAATTGCGGAAATTGTTCTATATGCTATAATGAAGCATCATTTCAAAGCGTTACCAGTTGTTCCAAAAATATTTTACAAGCAAAATGCACAAGACAATGCTAAAGGAGCTGATAGCGTTCATATAATTATCGAAAACGATACAGATTTTTCAATATGGTTTGGTGAAGCCAAATTTTATAACAGTATTGAGGATGCAAGAATTCCTGAAATAATTACATCTGTAGCAAATTCATTATTAACTGGAAAACTAAAAAAAGAAAACAGCATTATTACGAATCTACCAGATATTGATTCCTTAATTGGTGATGAGACATTAAGAAATTCGATTAAATCAGCACTATCCCCAAGAGAATCTATCGATTTGATAAAACCAAAATTACATATTCCAATATTACTATTACACGAATGTGAAATAACAAAAAATCAAAGTGCAATTTCTGATGAATATAAAAATGAATTGATTGATTACCATAAAAACAGAGCTGAATCATTTTTTAAAAAGCAATTGAATAAAATTGGAGGTATACCACACTATTCGCAAATCAAGTTCCATTTGATTTTATTTCCTGTCCCACTCAAAAAAACCATTGTAGATAAGTTTGTTTCAATGGCTGACTTTTATAAAAATTCTTAAGCAATGGAAATATTTGATACTTGCCATATAATTAATGAATACTTAATTGGAAATAAAGATGTTCAAGCAAGAAATGAATTGATTAAACTTTTGGATTACCACGAAAGAAACGAAATTGTATATTCTCCATTAGTTAACCATTTAATTCGCGAAACAGGTTTATATCCTTATCTCAAAGCAGACACTGCCAATTGGGAAGATAGATTTGTATATGAAATATTCAAAGTTGATATAGGGGGTAAACAAGCTACATTACATAGAGAACAGTCATCATTATTAAAACGATTAGTTAATGGAGAAAACATTGCTGTAAGTGCTCCGACAAGCTTTGGGAAAAGCTTCGTTATTGATGCCTTTATTTCCATCAAAAATCCAGATAATGTAGTAATAATTGTGCCTACAATAGCTTTAACAGACGAAACACGTAGACGTTTGTACAAGAAATTCGCACATAGTTACAAAATTATTACAACCACTGAAGTTGAGCTTGCTGATAGAAACATTTTCATTTTTCCGCAAGAAAGGGCAATGAACTACGTGAATAAAATCGACAGTATAGATATATTAATAATTGATGAATTCTATAAAGCAAGTTCTTTTTACGATAAATCAAGGTCTCCATCTCTGTTAAAAGCAATTATTAAATTAGGGGTTAAATCAAAACAAAAATATTTTCTAGCTCCTAACATAACTTCGATCGGCGATAATATATTCACTCAAGATATGATTTTTGAGGATAAATTAGGATTTAGTACAGTTTATCTTGAACGATTTGAACCATACAAAGAAATTGAAGGAGACAAAATTGAAAAAGAACTTCAAAAAGGTGAAATACTCCTAAAAATTCTTGACGAAACTAAAACCAAATCACTTATTTATGCAGCGTCATATCCGCAAATCGACAAAGTTTCAAATCTCTTAAATGAAAACCTCCCAATTTCCGACAAACCCTTATTAATAGAATTTGCTAATTGGCTCACTAAAAATTATGGAGCTAATTGGAAATTAACCAATTTAGTTAAAAGGGGTGTTGGTATTCATAACGGACAATTGCACCGTTCTATAAGTCAAATTCAAGTAAAACTATTTGAGGAACAAGAAGGATTAAGCAATATTATTTCTACTTCATCAATAATAGAAGGTGTAAATACATCTGCTGAAAACGTTATAATTTGGCGAAATCGTAAAAGTGGAGGCAACAGTCTTTTAGACAGTTTTACCTATAAAAATATTATCGGTAGAGGTGGTAGAATGTTTAAGTATTTTATTGGTAAAATTTACTTGCTCGAACCACCACCACAAGAGGGAACAACACAACTTGATATTCCTTTTCCAGACACAATTTTAGGAGACTTAGACGAAAACATTTACAGTTCAAGTTTAGATAATGAGCAAATCGCCAAAATCGTAACTTTTAAAAACGAAATGTACGATATCCTTGGAAAGGCAACGTACGATAGACTTTTAAAAGAAAATATATTCCAATCTAATAATTCAGAGTTTATTAAGGAGACAGCAAGACAAATGAAATCCAATCCAGAAGATTGGAATGGACTTTCGTATCTAAATTCTAATGAACCTGAATCTTGGGGCAGACTACTATGGAAAATAATTAGTTTGCAACCAGGTGAATGGGGTGATGGACCTTATGGTATTCAACACAAAAAGTTTGTAGAGTTTGTTAAAGTATTAGTTGAGAATTGGGGAAGTACAATTCCTGAACTTTTAGATGAACTGGACGAGTTTGATATTGACATTGAGCAATTTTTCAAGTTGGAAAGAACAGCTGCATTTAATCTATCTTCCTTGATAAGTGATATAAACATCCTTCAAAAAGAAATAATTGATAACGGTACTGATGTTGCTCCTTTTGTTTCTAGGGTTTCTCACGCTTTCTTACCATCAGTTGTTTATCAACTTGAAGAATATGGTATGCCACGAATGATTTCAAGAAAACTACATCAGAAAAGTGTAATAAACTTCTTAGACGATAATTTGAATATTCATAACACCATTGAAATCTTTCATAAAATTGGTAAGGAAGAAATTAAGTCTTTTGAATATTTTGACAGTTTTGATAAATACATAATAGACTATTTTTATGATGGAATTACAATAAACAACGAGTGAAAAACGTAAAAGGTTAAGGCATAACAAATAACTAAGGTAAAAAACAAACAAATTCTTCTTTTGCCTAAACTTATAGCATACCAACTAAATGAAAAACCTCCTAATCCTATTAACCATTCTACCCTTTCTAGCCTTTTCGCAAGAAACTAACGACTGTGATGAAAAAACGATGCCTACTGGGCAAATTATATTAATAGCAGAATTGAAGGAGAAAACCCCAGGTAAGAACATTTTCCCTGCCTGCCGGCAGGCAGGTTTCGCTCAATAACTGCCGTATCTACATAATCATCCTTTTGGTTCTCTTGGGGCGTTACAATAATGCGATGTACTGAGCCTGCCGAAGTGTGCTTGCATACCCAGATGAATATGCCTTCGTATACGGTTCCTGCTTGGTTTATCCTGAGCATAGCCGAAGGGTCAGTACCGAGTTTTGTAGTCTCGCTTTCTTCAGATGTAACTTCTCAGTTACCACCCTTGCGACTTACTAATGCTTCCAGATGTTAACCCAGCGCATAAGGGACTTGCACCATTAAGTAAACATTTAAGTTGACTTTTTTTATAATTTGTAAACATTTAAGTTGACTTTTTTATAATTTTGTAAACATAAACATTTACATTATTGGTGTTTTGTAGACTTAATTATTTACAAAAAATGAGAAATAAGCGAAAACTTTTAATCGAACAATTGGACCAAAAGCTACAACCATTCTCTGAAAGCAGAAAAGTCCTGGTCCCAGAACGTGGATGGATAAATACTATTAGAACTGCCCTAAATATGACCATGGCCCAACTTGGTACCAAACTAAATATTACAAGACAAGGCGTAAAAAGAATTGAGGATAGTGAGGCCAATGGCACGATAACACTTAATTCCTTAAAAGATGTCGCCAAGGCTCTGGATTTAAAATTGGTATATGCACTGATCCCAAAAAATGAGACCATAGACGATTTAATACAGAAAAAAGCAGATAAACTGGCCCAAAAAATAGTAATACGGGCCAATCAAAATATGAAATTAGAGGATCAAGGAATTGGAGATGACAAGATAGCCAAAACTATAAAGGAACTTGCTAGTGAAATTAAACGAGAAATGAGAAAGTCATTATGGGATTAGAATTCGTTTACAAAGATGGACAAACACCTTTAGAAGAAGAAGAAGAAGAAGAAGAAGAAAAGGATGGTCATAAAATAAAATTGATTACAACTCAAGGAGAGTTAGATGAATTTGAGCAACTGAACATAGAAAAAGCTGTCGAATGGACTATTCGCACAAATTTGAAACCTGAAAATATTTTGACAGAAAAGTTTATTAAAGACTTACATAAAAAAATGTATGCTGATGTATGGAAATGGGCTGGTGAATTTAGAAGAACTGAAAAAAACATCGGAATTCCATGGACAAAAATTAGGCTTGAATTAAAAAATTTACTGGACGACACCGAATATTGGACGGAAAACAAAACCTTTTCACCAGAAGAAATAGCAATTAGATTCAAACATCGAATAGTATCTATTCATTGTTTCCCAAATGGAAATGGAAGACATTCAAGAATGATGGCGGACATAATTATGGAATCAATATTTAGAAATGAAATATTTTCGTGGCATCAGTCTAATATGGTAAAAGCTAACGAAATTAGAAAAGAGTATATTAATGCATTGCAAGAAGCTGACAATGGAAATGTTAAACCATTAATTGAATTTGCAAAAAATTGAAGCCAACAAAGAACTGAGGTATAAACAAACAAATTCTTCTTCAGCCAACAAAATACTTTATCTTTCTAATCAAATGAAAAACCTCCTACTCCTACTAACCATTCTACCCTTTCTAGCATTTTCGCAAATAGCTGAAATACCAAAAATTGACTTTAAATTGAATGCAGAAGAAGTAAACAAGTATGTTGAATTATTTGGCTTGAATGATGCAGACGCATTGGTGGTTCGCCTAGCCTACTCTAGACTGCCACATATAGAACCAGAATCATATTATATCGTTTACTTCAACAACGGTAAGGTAAGGCGCTACGAAATTAATGAGTCCGCCCAATCAATGGCTTCCCCTAAAATAAAGAGGATACGTCTTAAGAAAAAAAAGTATTCAGAGTATTGGGCGTTTTTGAATCTCTGTACTACCGAAGGAAAATTTGATATAGATCAAAATCAATTAGCGACCTTAGGAGAAAAAGCGAACTCATGGAGAAATGCCATAAGTGGTGGACAAACCTATACTTTCGGTTTATACCAAGGCGAAAATTATACAAAATATAAGAGCTTTTTACCATCAATGTTCACGGATGAAGAATATCCGGGATATGAAGATAAACGTAAGTTAATCTATGTAATGGAAGGCTTTAGAATCCTCTCTGAAGACTAATGCATGTTTGTTCCTTTTTAAAACTATGAAGTTATCTAATTCGTTGCATAAAACTGCTCTGCAAACAGTGTTCATTAAACCATGAGAGCCCGTCTAAACAGCAAAGTTTGTTCTAAAACAGCTACTTTTTCAACTAAAAAACAAACCACTTGGTTTGTTAAGTGCTCAAAACACCCATTTACCCTAACACTCCTTGCATTTTGTCGATACAATTGCGATTGCCGACGCTATTCTCAGTGATTTACTGCGTATTTCATCAGTAAAAAAAGACTAGTTGGTTGGTTTGTTGTTTTCAACCATTTCTATTGAATTAGATTTTTATGATTGTGATTTTCCTGCGGAAAGCGATACTTAATTGTAGGTTTATTCTTTAGTGGTATATTAGTGATTCGATCAAATGAACAATTACATATACTTATAGATATTTGGGTATATGTGTAATTGTGCAGAAATACGATTGTTGCATGCCATTAAAAAATGATAGATATAATTTCTAAATACACAAGTTTTCCCTTGGGTTTAATTAAGTCTGACTTGTCGACAATAAAAGAAGACATTCATAGACTCTATGAATTGAATAAAGCAAATGCAGACTGGGAGATCAAATCCGAAAAACTGGACATAGAAATTGTTGCTTCTCCACCCGAGATTCCAGCTGGAGGTGCTCACTTCCCTAAGTTTGTAATTTGGACACCAAATAATCTTGACGGATGGGTTGCTTTCTTTGCTAATTATCAAGACGGACTTCATACTACAAAATGGAATTTGGCAAAGAGATATGATAGATTAGTAATAGATTTAACATTCTCAAATAAGAATTTAGCAGTATATCCTGCCTACTTATTCCAATACTACGGAGGATCAGATATTGAACGTATCATTTATTCAATGAATGATGGTGGACCTTGGAAATTCTATGAAACAGGTCAAGTCCAAGATTTTGAGAACTTAGAGCATTACTCTAAAAGAATTAAAAACAAACGAATGAATAATGACATCATTCTTGAATATCTATCGAAAATTGGTATTTCTATTGACAATAGTTTTTTTCATAGTGAAATGGATGCTATCTATTTTGAAAGAACAAAATGGTAAAACGGGATACAACACGGTATATAGCAAATAGGGCGTTCGGAAGTTTACGAAAGTTCAGTACTATTTAACACCGCAAATCGTTGATTTGGCTTATAAGAATAAATAAATTAAAAATAAAATACAACACTTTGGCTCAGTGCAAACTTGAAAATTTATCGCTTTCTACCGCCCTACTTGCCATCAACAAAACCGTAATAGAACACTTAAGAAAAGCCATGAAATTAATAGAAAAAGACATAGAAGATTGGATTAAACCTTATGCAACTATTGTAGGTGGACAAAAGGAATATGATTTAAAATTGCGTGAACAAAATCCATCTAAATTTTTCCTTCAATTAACCTTGCCAAATAATTTTCAAGAATATGCAATTGCTTTTCACTCATTTTGGATAAATAATAAAATTCCAAACGATAAAATTGTAGTTAGGGAATTGTCTGACGAAGAATTTCCTGAAGATAACTTTTCTCGCGTGACTTGGAAAGATTTTCACGATAGAAAATATCAAGAATTTGATTTGAATAAAGCTATTATGGACAGTATTAAACATACTCATTCTTATGATAAGCAATTTAACAACGAATTGTATCCTGTCGAAGGATTAATGGATAAAGAACATTTAATTAGTTTAGTAGAAGTAGTATTAGAATTATATGGAAATCAAGAAATTGAACTGTTCTATACTTTTCTAGCAACAAAAAACTGGGAAAAGGATTTGATTTACAGTGGTAGAATAAATGAACTTCCGAAAATATTTGAAATAGATAATTTGAGACTAACACCAAGTTTGATTTACCCAAAAGAGAAAAATTGGGTTGTGAATACCGATCTTGACTTAGCATTCACTACAATGGGAGGAGAAACCAAATTTATAACAGAACTAGTGAATAGAAATATTCATGAAATTGTCAAAATAGCACTATAAAAATGTGAGACAATAACATCAATGAGTAATGCGGATTTTAGTTTTAAAGCCAATGGTTTGTTTATATTTATGTGTCCGAAAATCTTTAGGCTTTTGCTCTGATGAAAAAATTAAAGCAAAACAATAAGGTTTAGTTACGTCGGCAGACCTGCCTGCCGGCAGGCAGGCGGAAACGAAAAGTCTCCTTATACTAAATACTAGGACTATCTAAACCGATTGCAACAAGCTAAACAATTTATAATTTATTAATTCATCTTAATGAATACAAACAATTTAAACTCAATTAAAGCATTTAAATATGGGATGCTTGAAATCGGATTATTATTAATTGTAATAGCTCTTATTTTCATTTTAAATCCATCTAAATTTTATGCAGTTTCAATTGTCATTGGTTTTCTTTTATTTATAATTGGCTTTATAAGTATTGTAGGGTGCATCATATCACTTAAAGGGATTAAAGAGCCAAACACCGCTAAAAAAATTATCGGAATTATTATTAATTTCGGAGCCTTAGCACTATTTCTATCATTAATATTCGCTAATATTTATGATCTATATCGAGTGTTAATAATGTAAACTTAAAAAGCTATTTAGTAACTAAGCCTAAAACAAATACAGACTTTACTGACACTACCGAAAGGTCTGTGTGTACCTGCCGGCAGGTTTATTAAGTCACTAATCTCGATAGTTATTGGGAATGGATATAGCTTTAAAACAAGAAAAAGCAAAACAATAAGCTTTAGCTACAATTCGCCAAAATAAAAATGATAATAAAACAGTTAATTTTAGGTTTCACATTTGGAATATCAATGTCGTTTATTTCTTGGATAGTTGGAATGGTACTTAATGGGCTACTTATGAAAACTGAATACTATGAAAAAGTATCGAATCTGAATTTTATAAAAAATAAAGGACTGAATAAAAAAATTGGAATTAAGAACTTTAAATGGGTTGTGAAAAACACTTTTTTCAAGTTTTTCAATCAGAAAATAAAGTTGGAACATAAAAACGCTGATTTAACTGAAATCAGAAGTGAAATGACGCTATCTGAAATTAGTCATTTAATTGGTTTTTTATTTGTTTCAATTGTTGCTTCTTACAAAAGCATAACGACTGGTATATTATTTGGACTGGCAATGATGATACCAAATATTTTAATGAATCTTTATCCTTCATTACTACAACAAGAAAATAAAAGGCGAATTAACAAAATATTAAACAGAAAGATAAAAACTGTAGCTAACAAAGGCATGGGGAAATAAAAAGTTTGGGTTTACAGAAATACCTCATCTTGAATTTTATATGGAGAAACTTAACCCAAATGTATATAACGTAATAAAATAAGTATTATAAAGATTTGTGTTTAAATAAAATGCCAGCGCATATTAATTCATTACTGTTTATACCTTTTGGTATAAAAATATAATAAGGATATATTCACTGCCAATTTATAGAGCTTCTAATTAATGAGTACCAAACCACCGACCAAAAACATCCTAAAAATGCCCTGGCAAAACTTTAGCAGTAGTTCTGCATGGCGTTGGTTTAAAAAAGTTGTCATATTTATTATTTTCTCTTTAATCATAAATCATTTATCTACACCAGAAAGTTTTCCTGGTAGTGATGTATATAGATTCCCAATTGAAGGTTTTTTGGCTTCTATTATTTTATGCATTTTTATTGGCATCATAACCGAGCTTAATTTTCAATATTACAAGAAAAAGCATTTCTATAAAAAAATTGAAATGACAACTATTGTTTGGTTTATGGCTTCAACCTTAGGCTATATAACTCTCATGTACATTCCTATAAATTTTATTTTTAGTCTAGTAGTAGACGGTGAGATTGAGTTCTATTATTTATTAATTGGTTTACTGATTACCTTACTATTGAGCTTTATTCTCATAGGGTTGTCATATGCCCAAGATGTATACAATTTATATAAGACATCATTAAAAGATGCTGTTGTAACTATAGAAAGCGGTGCAAAAACTACAAAACTAGCTTATGAGAATATTGCATGCTTTTATAGTCAAAACAAAATTGTATTTGCCGTTAAAAATGATGGCACAACTATTAGTACCGATTTTATATTGAATGAGTTGGAAGAGAAAATAAACAATCAATTGTTTTATAGAGCCAATAGACAAATTATCGTTCACAAAGATGCTGTAGAAGAAATAGAAAAAATTGAGAATGGTAAACTACGTATTAAATTAAAAGCTGCTATTGAAAACGATGCTATTAAAGAAATAAATATCAGTAGGTACAAACGAAAAGAATTTATGAATTGGTTTCAATAATAAAAACCGACTATTCAGGTATTAATCTACTACCATTCAGTAAGAACATTAGTAAATAAAGGGAGTTTCAGCGTTTTTGTTCATTAATTCGTTTAGAATTTAAAACCTAAAATAATGAACAAAGTTACCTTACGACAAACTTTAATTCCATTAATTACCGTTGCAGTCATCTGCTTTATATGGTTTGGACCACTCCATTTAAGTTATATAGAAAACCTCGTTGTTTCACTATTAATCATCTTATCAAATTATATAGAATACAATGGAAAACCATTCTCAACGCTAGGCTTTCAACGTGAAAAATTCACGGTCAAAAACATCTTCGTATTAGCACCCTTAGTCGCACTAGGTCTCTTTGCTTTTTATGTCCTTTTATTGGTTCCTGGCATTACAAAACTTACAGGAGTTCCGATAGATTATTCAAGTTTTAAAGAATTGGAAGGAAATCTTTCCGCTTGCTTAATTGCCTTATTAGTCGTGTGGGCTACTGCCGGGTTTGGAGAAGAAATTATCTTTCGTGGTTATTTCATGAGACAATTTGTAAAATTCTTCGGAGAAAGTAAATTAAGTATTGTTCTTAATATCGTCCTGTTAGCTTGCTTTTTCGGATTTATGCACAGTTATCAAGGCATTACCGGACAAATTGTTGCAGGTACCGTTGGAGGGCTTATAGCTTTAATATTCTACCTACGCAAATACGACTTGTGGTTTGTAATTGCCGTACATGGTTTTTTTGATACCATTTCTTTGATTTGCATTTACTACGGCTTGGCTTAATGATAACTGGAAACAAATTATACATAGCGAACTCCCCTGATTTAATATACGCCTTGTATTTTATTTCATTAAAATCGAATAGTGAACGCAGTACTAACTCAGAAAAGCTAACAACAAAACAGATGTAGGTTTTAAATGATAGGTTTACATTTTACGTGTCTGCGGGCATAAACGTAAAACGTAAACCTCCCTAAGTTCATAGCGGAAAGCAGAAATTGTTGTTCTAACCTTACTTTTATAATACCAAAAAACAAACCACTAAGTTTGTTTAGTGCCTAAAACACCTATTTAACTTCGTATGCTTTGCATTTTATCGATCCAATTGCGATTGCCGTCGTTAGTTTCAAGAATTCTCAATTCCTTTTACCAGTAAAAAACAGACCGTTTGGTTGGTTTGTTAGTTTTATTGCTCTTTCGCTACTCATCACAACATTTCTTTCAAAATACTCCCTTGTTATCAAAAAAACATCTAAAACCTTCTCACATTTTAAATGGGATGTAATAATAAATTGGATTTTTCAAATTAGTGAAATTGTGTTAATTTCCTACTTATTAGTATCTTACCTTTCTATGCCTGATAAAATACATCTCGAAAATATCTTGTTTTTAGATATAGAAACCGTACCTGAAAAAAGTTCTTTTGACCAGTTAGATGAAACTACACAAGAACTGTGGGCGCACAAATCTAAATACCAAAGAAAAGATAATGTAACTGCAGAAGAGTTCTACGAGCGTGCCGGAATATGGGCAGAGTTCGGTAAAATTATTTGCATATCTGTAGGTTATTTTACGTTTCAAAAAGAGGTGCGTAATTTTAGAATCACCACGTTTTACGGAGAAGAAGCTAAGCTATTACAGGACTTTAAAGATTTATTAGACGAGCATTTTAACCATGTTAAAAATGTACTCTGTGCGCACAATGGCAAAGAATTCGACTTTCCGTATATCGCTCGCAGAATGATCATTCACGGTATATCGCTACCTCAAAAACTAGATTTGTTCGGTAAAAAACCATGGGAAGTTCCGCATATCGATACGATGGAGCTTTGGAAATTTGGCGACTACAAACATTATACTTCGCTAAAGCTAATGGCACATGTGTTGGGTATTCCTTCCCCTAAAGAAGATATCGATGGCAGCATGGTAAGGGTTGTATATTACGAAGAAAACGATTTAAACCGAATCGTTACCTATTGTGAACTAGACGTCTTGACTACTGCCCAGGTATATTTAAGATTAAGAAATCAGGATCTTTTAACCGATAATGAAGTAAAGAAAGTGGCTAATTCATAGAATCGAGTTAAAATTACCATCCACCGATATAAAAACAGCACTAATGATGTAATTTTGTTAGTAACGACATTTATTCAAAACGAGCCATACCTATGAAAAAAATCATCTTATTATTATCTGTAGTCATAGTACTGGCAAGCTGTTTACAAGAAAAGGAAATAAGCTCTATACACCCAGAAAACTGGTCAAAGAGAAAAATTACCATGAAGGTTCAAGATTCTTTAGAATACGGTAAATCTTATCTATCTATCTATTCTCAAATTTATAGCAGCTCAGAACATAAGACCCACAATTTAACGGCTATGGTAAGCTTACGAAATACAAGCGATGTAGATACTATTTACCTTTCTAAGGCCGAGTATTTTGATACCCATGGGGTATCGTTACGTAATTACTTTAGTCATCCTATTTATTTAGCCCCTTTAGAAACGGCTGAAATTATTATTGACGAGATGGATGTTGAAGGCGGTACCGGTTCTAACTTTATTTTTGAATGGCAAGCACCTAAAGATTGCCCCGAACCTCTATTTGAAGGTATCATGAATTCTACCGTTGGTCAACAAGGTCTTTCCTTTACTACTCAATCAAGAAGAATAAAGTAGTTTCTAATACTTATAGAATTTCGTGCTTTTGTTGATATTCCAATCTTGAATTTGTAATATATACAAACCTGAAGGTAGGTCTGAAACATTGATTCTAGCATCTGATGCTTTATCCATTTTCAATGCTACACCACCTGTACTCATTATTCTATACGTAGCAGTATCAGACGTTTTTACACTCAATTGAATTTCATCTACTGCAGGGTTAGGGTAAACGCTAAACGGTATATCAGAATCTGCACTTAACGCATGTAAAGTTTCTAACTCGGTATCTTCACCGCTAAAAGTAAACGTTGCTACTTCACTAAATTCAGAAGCGATGTTCTGTGAGCAGAATGTTCTTAATCTAAAAGAATAGGTAGTATCGATCAACAATCCCTTCCAGCTGAAGTTATTTACAGAAATATACTCTGTAGTCCATTCTTGTTGGTGAACTTCTTTATACTGAATTTCATAAAGTGCATCTTCCGAAGCATTCCAAGCTAATTTTACAGTAGACATTTCAGCTTCATCAAGATGAACTTCTGGGGCATTTATAGAACATGTCGTCATAGCAACACCTGAAACGATCAATGAAAAATCTTGCATAGCATTTACAAGTTCACCTTTATGGGTAACGGTAATAGTATAGGTACCATTTGCATTAGGTATTTCAACTCTTTCAAAAGGATCCACTAAATTATCTCCTTTAGTTGCTGGGCTAGCTGCCTGAGCAGGATTCAATTTCCAAGGTAAAAATGTTTGTCCATTTTTAGTAATTCTGATATCAAGATCATTTACCAAAGCGGCAGTAGTATTATTTAACTGACCTGAATTAATAAAACTAGATTGTACATCTGTCCAAGAAATTGAAGCAATCAATGTTTCGTTACCTTCTGCAGTTACATCAAATGAAAATGAATTTCCGTTTTCTAAAGTCTCTTCGGCAATGTGGCTAGAGAAATCTTTATTATTTAAAACCTCGGCCGCTTTTTTCGCATTCATAACGCCCCAGCCCATTTTATAATCAGGACCTTCTGTATCAATATCATCGGCAGTATGTAATGCCAACCCTTTTAAGGTCGCAGCTTTCATATACTCACCATATAATTCTTTGTTATACTGTTGTAACAATAATAAAGACCCGGTAACACCTGGTGTCGCCATTGAGGTACCAGAAGAAGTGTTGTAGCTAGTATTACTAATTGCATCAGTTGACAAAACAGCACTACCGTTACCGGCAAGGTCTGGCTTAATTCTACCATCATCAACAGGACCAAAGCTACTATATGCAGAAACATCTGCACTTTTTAAATTTCCGTTTCCGTCAATCTTAGAATTGGCAGCTGCAACGGTAATATTGTTTTTAGAAATGGTAAAACCTAACAGAACATCAAAACCATCTGCTGTTTTACCATAAGAAGGTGTTTCGTTATCTCTGCTCTTTTGTGCATTACCTGCAGCGGTTACCATTAAATAATAAGGAGCGTTGTACATGATTTTATCCCAATCTTGAGAAACTTTAGTATAAGCGCCAAAATACCAGTCTGGCACACGATCAGCTTTAATACCGTAAGAGTGGTTAGAAATTAGGAGTCCGTCAGCAGCAGCTTCGGTTACTTCAATTTTATCTCTAGTCCAATCATGAGATATTACATTGGCCATATTAGCCACACCTCTAGCGTCTTTTTTAATTCCCGTTGAAATTATACTTCCAGAAACTCTAGTTGCGTGTGCATCAACCTCAGCATTACCATCAGCAATAGTAACCCTAGATGCATATTCAATATGGTTCTCTAAGGCAACACCAGCATCCCACACACCAACATTCATTCCGTCACCATCTAAATTCAGTCCCAGTAAACCATCTGTGTTCAATGTACTTGCTCTAGAAACCATACCAGCTTCATCAGAATACGTTTCATAATATAAAGGACTACCATCTACCCCTATACCTTGCAATTCTATTTTTTTACCGTTCGCTAAAGTTTCCTTTATTTTCCAATTGTTCATTTTTGCTACCTCTTTAAGATGAGTTCTTTCAAGAGCATACTCAGAAACCAAATTAGATTTGAAATTTGCCAATTCGGTTCTCTTATTGTTTTCAGCAATTTTTAATCGTTGTTGAGAATTTTGTGCAGAAGCAATATGTATTGACGAAAACACAAAAAATAGCAGTATTAAAATACTACTTGTACGGTAAGTTGAATTGTAGGTAGTCAACATAGGTTTAAAATTGTAAGATTTGGACTACAAATATATAAACCTATTCCTGTGTTCGGTGAATGACAAGTTTTATTCGATGAATTGCACGAACATTGTGTTCAACCTGTTGTGAAAACGTCAATTTATGATGTGTAAGATTTTTCCTTCGATTAATTGTGCTTTAAGAATTAAAAGTAAAAACTGCGTAAACAGGAAAATGGTCGCTATAACCACCCATATACCGATCAGACACAAAGGTTCTGTAGGGCGTACCTTTATATTTACCTTCTTTTTCTCTTAAAGATTGATGATCATAGATGGCGGCAGTATCAAAACTGTGGGTATTCTTTTGAAATTTAAAAAAAGAATTCGAGATCAAAATTTGGTCGAACATATTCCATTTGTTACCATAAACAGATGACCCTTTACTATTAGGTATATGAATCTTCTCAAAAGGATTAAATAGACCGGCCCCTTCTGTCATCGTTTGAAGACTAATTGAAGACGGATCATCATTAAAATCGCCCATAACTATAATATTGGGCTCTAGTTCGGTTTTCTTTATAATTTCAATTTTTTCAACGATTTCATTTGCAGCAATAATCCGTTTGTATTCCGTTTCTACCCCACCATCTCTTCTAGATGGCCAATGATTTACAAACACATGTACCAACTCTTTATTAAGTTCACCCTTTACATATAGTATATCTCTGGTTGTATCTCTAACTCCGCCGGCATTATCGACCAATAAGGTCAATGGTTCTGAATATAAAACCTTAAAAAAACGTTTTCGGTAAATAAGACCCGTATCAATACCTCGCTCATCGGGCGAATCGTAATGAATAAATCCATAATCCAAATCGTCCATAGCATCGGTATCCAACAAGGCTTTAAAAACACTATTATTCTCAGCTTCGGCAACCCCTATTAATGCAGGTGGATAAGGGTGGTCTGCTGCACCTATCTTAACTATCGTCTTTGAGAGTTTCTCTAATTTACGCTGATAGCGCTCTACAGTCCACTTTTTTGCACCATCAGGTGTATAATCTTTGTCTAGAATCTTAGAATTACGCTCTGGATCAAATAGATTCTCTAAATTGTAGAACGCAATCGTGTAACGCTGTTTTTTTGTCTTTTTCTTAAAGAATGGAAATCGCATGTATTATTTTAAGGAGATAACTCTAGAAAAGCAAAGAGACATTCGAGGAAAATTAATTTAAAATTCATCGGAAAGGCTCAGAGCACAAAATCTAGATTATCGAGTCAATAAAAATACGAAATAGCTTATCGGTAAATGCTTAATTTTACACTTTACGGAATTTTATGATAGAAAAGAAGAGTATAGATTATGAAAAAGCGGTTCTTATTGGTATCATCAATAAAGACCAAAATGAAGAAAAGGTAAAGGAATACCTAGATGAACTAGAGTTTCTTACCTATACTGCCGGCGGTGAAGTTTTCAAACGTTTTACGCAACGTATGGATATCCCTAATCCGAAGACCTTAATAGGTACCGGAAAAATGGAAGAAATAGAAAAATATGTTGAAGAGAACGAAATTGGCTCGGTAATTTTTGATGATGAGCTAACACCAGGTCAACAACGTAATATTGAAAAACAATTACGTTGTAAGATTATTGATCGTACCAGTTTGATCTTAGACATTTTTGCGCAGCGTGCACAAACAAGTTATGCGAGAACACAGGTAGAACTTGCACAATATGAATACCTGTTACCAAGACTAACCGGATTATGGACGCACCTTGAGCGCCAAAAAGGGGGTATTGGTATGCGCGGACCTGGAGAAACAGAAATTGAAACGGATAGACGTATTGTACGTGACCGTATTACCTTATTAAAAAAGAAGCTTCTCAAAATAGACCGCCAAATGGAAACCCAAAGAGGTAACCGCGGTGCTTTGGTGCGTGTTGCTTTAGTTGGCTATACTAATGTTGGTAAGTCTACTTTAATGAATGTTATTAGTAAGAGCGAAGTATTTGCGGAGAACAAGCTGTTCGCTACCCTAGACACCACAGTTAGAAAGGTTGTTATAGGAAACCTACCTTTTCTCTTAAGCGATACAGTAGGGTTTATTAGAAAACTGCCAACACAGTTAGTAGAAAGCTTTAAAAGTACTTTAGACGAGGTTCGCGAGGCAGATTTACTATTACATATAGTAGACATCTCTCACCCGCAGTTTGAAGAGCATATAGAATCTGTAAATCAGATATTATCTGAAATCAAAAGTTCAGACAAGAAAATTATAATGGTCTTCAATAAAATTGACCAGTACGAGCACGAAACCATTGACGATGATGATTTAATTACAGAACGTACCGGAAGACATTTTACCATTAATGATTGGAAACAAACTTGGATGGAAAAAGTGGGCGACCGTGCCATTTTTATATCAGCTTTGAACAAAGAAAATCTAGATGAATTTAGAAAACGTGTTTATGATGAGGTTAGAGACATCCATATTACTCGTTTTCCATATAACAATTTCCTTTATCCGGAACATTTAGACGAGTATTAAATGTCAATTATAAACGAAATGATGTAGTTCATCGATGAAATTAAACCGATGGTAAATCTCACCACATTATGAGATCAGTTCACAACATAAATTGTTTGCAACAAGACCATATGAGTTAATTTTACAGTGTACTTAAGATAAGTCTTGACCCCAAATCGATATTTAACTTTTGAAAACTAAAAAGTAAAATCCCAAATTTTACGATAATTACTTAACCGAAAAAAGCCCTCTATATAGAGGGCTTTTTTATTATACACTATTTTCTAAAATACTATCTAAGACTATAAAGAGTAGTTAAGACCAACTAAGAAATACGTTTGTAATTTGTTATCAACCGTATCAAAAGTAGTAGCGGTTTCGCCCAATGTACCAACTGCATAATTTAGAGCTTCTTGCTTATTATCACGTAAACCGAATTCAAAACCTAAACCTATACCGTTCCATAAGGTGTAACCAAAAGAGTTGATCCAAGTTAAGTTAGAAAGGTCTCCGCTTTTATAGCTTTGAAACATAGAAAGGTTAGACTTGAAGTTAACCGCACCAATTTGTCTCGTGTAATCAGCAACGATTTTAGCACCTAAAGAAGATTCAAACACTGCGTCGTTATCACTAAATACAAAGTTGTAGTTTAATGGGTGAATTACAACAACTAAATCAGCGATAGGCGTCCAAGTAGCACCAACACCTAAATCAAGGTATCCCGGATCATTAAAGTTGTTCAATATTGTAGTTCTATATTCTGCTAAACCAGATATAGCCCACTTTTCGCTAAGCTTTCTACCGTAAAGAGATGTGATGTTAAATACATCAGTACCTTGTTTGAAACTGTCATCATCAGTATCATCGTTCTTATCATCAAACTTTACCCATCCTAAATTGATGTTACCAGAGTTTCTCCAGAAGAATTTCTCTTCGTTCAAATTTGCAAAAGCATTTACAGTTACACCAATGTTACCAGAAGATAAATCTGGAGTACCTTGACCGTACCAGTTATTAAAGCTACTAAGGTTTGCACCAATAGTACCGAATGCACCTTTTTTCCATCCTGGCAATGCATCTATAGCACCTTGAATAGCGTCAGCTCTTCCTTGAATAGCTGCGATAGAATCTTTCGCTGCACCTAATTGACCTTTTAGTTCTTCTTCTGTCTGAGAAAAACCAACAGTTGCAACAAATGCAAGAGCCAGAGTTAATACAATTTTCTTCATAATAATTAATGTTTATAATTTATAGTGGCGCAAAGGTAATAATACTTCGCAACATCTTTAAGTAGGAATATGTTATTTTCTTTTGTATAATGGCACAGAAGAGCAAGCCTCACCATACATAATAGACTTAGCCACAGGCTTTAAACGCTCTGCTAGAAACAGATAAGCGTTTGCCGGAACAGGTTTTTTACTACACCCTTTTACTATAATCAACTTATCTTGATATTGAGAAACATCGATATTTTCAATAACGGACTGATAGATACTAGTTTCCAAATCTACTAAAGAACCTTGAATTGCCTTTTTGGCGATACCACTAAGTTTTACACTTAATAGTAAATATGCCCAACCGGGTACAATAGCATCGGTAGAACAGTGCATAGCAACATAAGCGCCCTCGTATTGAGACCAATCATGTGCTTCAACAAAACTTCTAAAATCTTTCTCCTTTAAGATAAATCCTTCAAAAAGCCAGTCTTTGATATCTAGCACTACCCTATTACCTTTCGGGTAGTAATCTTCTAGGTTAAAAGTAATGAGTTTGCTCTGGGCAACTTTATTTACGATTTCTTCTTGCATAAAGGCATCTTTTAAATTGAAGAAACAATCTAATTAAAGAAGTCCTAATTCTAATTTTGCTTCTTCGCTCATTAAATCTTGTGTCCAAGGTGGATCAAAAGTAATTTCAACCTCGGCATCTTTAATAGCATCTAATGATTTTACTTTCTCCTCTACTTCTGCAGGTAAACTCTCCGCTACAGGGCAGTTAGGTGATGTAAGTGTCATTAATATTTTTACTTCATTATCTTCATTCACCAAAACATCATATATCAATCCTAATTCATAGATATCTACAGGAATTTCTGGATCATAAATGGTCTTTAAAATCTTAACGATTTTCTCCCCTAACTCTGCGCTGTCTTCAGCTATATTTTCATCACTCATAATCTACTAGTCTTCAATTTGTGTTTGATACGCTACTGCATATAACTTTAGTTGTTTGATCATACTTACCAAACCGTTTGCCCTTGTAGGCGACAAATGCTCTTTTAAACCAATTTCATCAATAAACTGCGTATCGGCATCTAAAATATCTTGTGGTTTTTGGTTGCTAAATGCACGTATTAGAATGGCAATAATGCCTTTAGTAATAATAGCATCGCTATCTGCTGTGAATACCAATTTATTATCTTCTAATTCGGCATGTACCCAAACTTTACTTTGACAACCTTTAATAATGTTATCTTCAGTCTTAAACTCTTCGTTAATTAGTGGAAGTGATTTGCCAAGATCAATCATGTACTCATAGCGCTGCATCCAATCATCGAACATAGAAAATTCATCTATAATCTCTTCCTGTATCTCTTTAATTTCCATTGCTTTATTTTATGCAAAAATACGATAACAATTGAAGGATTTCAAACCTTCACATTACCTGTTAAACTTTGTATTACAACAACATACTATTCGCTTTCAAAACACCTGCAACAAGTACATCTACTTCTTCTTTGGTATTATAGAAAGCAAAACTAGCACGTACGGTACCCGGTATTTTATAGAAATCCATAATTGGTTGTGCACAATGGTGCCCAGTACGTACTGCAATACCCAACTTATCTAGAATACTACCTATATCATAGGGGTGAATACCTTCTATATTGAATGATATAACAGAAGTCTTGTTTTTAGCCGTACCATAAATTTTGAGTCCCTCTATCTTCTGTAATTCCTCCGTAGCATATTTTAGTAACTCATGCTCGTATTTGGCAATATCATCAAAGCCAATGGAATTCATATAATCTAATGCAGCACCGAAAGCGATACCACCACAAATATTAGGAGTGCCAGCTTCAAATTTATGAGGTAAATCGGCATAGGTTGTTTTCTCGAAAGTAACCTCTGCAATCATTTCACCACCACCTTGGTAAGGCGGCAATTTATTTAACCACTCTTCTTTACCATATAACATACCTTCACCTGTTGGTCCACATATTTTATGTGCAGAACAGGTATAAAAATCAACATCTAAAGCTTGAACATCTGCGACTAAATGTGGAGCAGCCTGTGCGCCATCAATTAATACTGCAGCACCTACTATATGCGCCTTTTTAATTATTTCATCTACGGGATTAATAGTACCTAACGCGTTTGAAATATGGTTACAAAAAACCAGTTTTGTCTTATCGTTTAAAAGTTCTTCATAAACATCCATTCGTAATTCCCCTTCTAGATTCATAGGGATTACTTTTAAAACAGCACCCGTACGTTCACATAACATTTGCCACGGCACAATATTAGAATGATGCTCCATTGCAGAAACTAAAACCTCATCTCCTTTTTTAATCAAAGAAGCGAATCCGTTGGCTACAAGATTGATACTGTGGGTAGTACCTGACGTAAATATGATTTCATAAGGCTTTGCGGCATTAAAATGCTTCTGAATCTTTATTCTTGCCTGTTCGTATTTATCGGTCGCTTCTTGAGAAAGCGTATGTACACCACGGTGAATATTAGCATTGTAGTTTTGATAATAATCTACAATGACATCGATAACCTGTTGCGGAGTTTGCGAAGTAGCGGCATTGTCTAAATAGGCTAATGGCTTACCGTTCACCTGGCGCTTAAGAATTGGAAAATCTTCTCTTATTTTTTTAATATCTAGCATAGTCAATCTTCTTATATACAAAGATACCCGATAATGAAAACATATCGGGTATAGTACATTATCCTTTTGTGATAATCTATGTTTAATAAAAGTTAAAAACGGAATCCAACACCAGCTTTTAAGAAGCCTGTTTTCTCTTTAAAGTCATAATTACTTGTTTGACCATTAATTTCAGATTCTCCTTTGAATTTTATAGTAAGATAATCGTATTGCACCTGAACGAAAAAACGTTTAGATATATCATAAGACAATCCCACATTCAAGTTTAAACCACCTTCGGTATTGGTATCATCAACAATAAATTGATCCCCGTTATCATAATTTATATCTACTGAACTAAACGTATAGCCTAGACCAATTTGAGGTCTAAGAGCAGATAGACCTGGAATAGGCAACTCTGCAAATAGTTTAGGCTGCAATAAAAACTGTTTTGCTTTGTAATCAGACTCTAAATCCTGCACATTTGCTGATCCGTAGGTAAAATTGTCAAAGTTTTTCAAATAAGCTGCATTGAATCCTGCACCCAATATAACAGGACCCACATTTGCAAACCTGTATTTGATACCCAAATCCAAAACTCCGTTAAAATCATTTTGCAGATTACTATTAGCAACTAAGGGGTAATTAGCCTCAATGCTCCATTTCTGGTCTTGAGCCTGCATTATTAAAGAAGCGAAAACTAAAAAAGAGGCAAGAATAACTTTTTTCATATTTATTTTAGTCAGGAATTAACCGCGCTAAAATAGATTATACTGGTGTAAGAAAATACAACGGTTCGTTAAGAATAACCTAACGAACCGTTAATTATAAAAAATAAAATAATAAATATCTCTACAAATCGAACCCAAGGTTCACCCCTAGTTTCTTAGCAATCAATTTATTTATTCTGGTCTTTAGTTCAGGAATACGAACAGAAGACAATACGTTATTTGCAAAGGCATACATTAATAATGCTCTTGCTTCTTTCTGCGGAATACCTCTAGATTGTAGGTAGAACAAAGCATCTTCATCTAATTGACCAATGGTACAACCGTGAGAGCATTTTACATCATCGGCAAAAATTTCTAATTGCGGTTTTGTATTGATGCTAGCCTTGTCACTAATCAAAATATTGTTATTCTGCTGAAAAGCATTCGTTTTCTGAGCAATTTTATCTACAATAATCTTACCGTTAAAAACACCTGTAGAAGCATCACCATAAATACCTTTGTAATCTTGATGACTTTCACAATTTGGCTCAATATGATGCACTAAAGTATGGTGATCGACATGTTGTTTTTCTCCTAAAATAGTAACCCCTTTCATGGTAGAATCTATATACTCGCCATTCTGATAAAAGTTAAGATTGTTACGAATTAACTTACCACCAAAAGAGAAGGTATGAACCTTAACAAGACTCTTATCTTTTTGATCGATATATGTATTATCGATTAAAGATGCCGTTTCATTATCGTTCTGAATTTTATAAAAATCAACAATAGCACTTTTTGCAGCGAATATTTCAGTTACCGCATTCGTAAGTATGTCGTTAGAAGTTAAACTTTGGTGACGCTCAATAATTTGAACCTCAGCATTTTCTTCTACTATAATTAAATTTCTAGGCTGTAACAAAAGTGAAGCCTCATTACCAGTAGAGAAATGTAATATCTCAATAGGTTTTTTAGGCATTTTATTTTTTGGAATATAGATGTACGCCCCTTCTCTACTGAACGCCGTATTCAATGAAGTTAACGACTCATCCTTTGATGCTATTTTATTAAAATACACATCAATTACCTGCTTGTACATTGGCTTTGTAAGCGCTGCACTCATTAAACAGATATCTACTCCGTCATGTGTAGTTTCAGAAAGGTAAGAGCTATAAATGCCATCTACGAAAACAATCTTATACGTATCAATTTCGTGAATGAAATAGCGTTTTACATCTTTATACTCCAACGCATTCTCTTCTTTTGGGAATATGCTGAAATCTATTTTTTGTAAACTATTTAATGAAGTATATTTCCAAGCTTCTTCCTTTTTAGAAGGAAATCCTTTTTCCTCAAAGTTTTTTATAGCTGCCATACGAACATCGTGTACCGGATGCTCAACATCCACGTTGTTCTCAAACGCCATAAAAGAGGAAATCAATTTATCTTTTAAATCCATATATCTTTAGTATTAAGTCCTTAGTACAAAGTAATAAGTACTCTATACTAAGTACTTTGTACTTAGTACTAATTTTACACCGCTGTTTCTTGCTTTAACCAGTCGTATCCTTTTTCTTCAAGCTCTAGAGCAAGTTCTTTACCTCCAGATTTTACAATTTTACCATTGTGTAAAACGTGAACAAAATCAGGTACGATATATTCCAATAAACGTTGGTAGTGTGTAATTAAGATAACTGCGTTATCCTTACTTTTTAGTTTATTAACTCCACTAGCAACAATACGTAAAGCATCGATATCCAATCCAGAATCGGTTTCATCTAATATAGCCACCTTCGGCTCTAACATTGCCATTTGAAAAATCTCATTTCTCTTCTTCTCACCACCGGAAAAACCTTCGTTCAATGATCTAGATAAGAACTTACGGTCAATTTCTAATAACTCAGATTTTTCACGAATCAGCTTCAACATATCCTTTGCAGGCATATCTTCAAGACCTTTAGCCTTACGAGATTCGTTGATTGCAGTTTTCATAAAGTTGGTAACAGAAACACCTGGAATCTCAACTGGATATTGAAAAGAAAGAAAAACACCTTTGTGTGCTCTTTCTTCTGGAGAAACTTCTTCTAAATCTTCACCACTTAATTCAATTGAACCTTGAGTAACCTCAAAACGCTCGTTTCCGGCAATTACAGAAGCCAATGTACTTTTACCAGAACCGTTAGGTCCCATTATAGCATGTACTTCACCTGCTTTAACTTCTAGGTTTATTCCCCTTAATATCTCCTTATCGTCTACGCTAGCATGTAGATCTTTAATTTTCAACATAATATGTTACTTTAAATATTGTGGCGCCTACGGCGTTTTACTAAAATCTTAATTACTTTTTATCCTACAGAACCTTCTAAACTAATTTCCAATAATTTTTGTGCTTCTACAGCAAACTCCATTGGTAGTTTGTTAAGTACCTCTTTACTGAAACCGTTTACAATCAATGCAATTGCTTTTTCGGTATCAATACCCCTTTGATTACAGTAGAAAATTTGATCTTCACCAATTTTACTTGTTGTAGCCTCGTGCTCAATCATTGCCGATTTATTTTTTGCTTCGATATATGGGAAGGTATGTGCACCGCATTCGTTACCCATTAACAAAGAATCGCATTGAGAGAAGTTACGTGCATTATCTGCACGACTATTTATTTGAACTAAACCACGGTAGCTATTCTGCGATTTACCTGCAGAAATACCTTTAGATATAATGGTGCTCTTAGTATTCTTACCAAGGTGTATCATTTTAGTACCTGTATCTGCTTGTTGGTAATTGTTCGTTACAGCAATAGAATAAAATTCACCAATGGAGTTGTCTCCTTTTAAAATACAAGAAGGATATTTCCATGTTACTGCGGATCCTGTTTCAACTTGTGTCCAAGATACTTTAGCATTTTTCTCACAGATAGCTCTTTTAGTAACGAAGTTGTAAACACCCCCTTTACCTTCCTTATTTCCAGGGAACCAGTTTTGAACGGTTGAATACTTTATTTCAGCACCATCTAAAGCTATAAGCTCTACTACGGCCGCGTGTAATTGATTTTCATCTCTTGATGGAGCAGTACAACCTTCAAGGTAACTTACATAACTATCTTCATCAGCAATTAGCAACGTACGCTCAAATTGACCTGTACCTGCTTGATTAATTCTAAAGTATGTAGAAAGCTCCATTGGGCATCTTACCCCTTTTGGAATATAACAAAAAGAACCATCTGTAAATACTGCGGAATTTAGAGCAGCATAAAAATTATCTTTTTGTGGTACAACAGTACCCATATATTTCTTCACCAACTCTGGGTGCTCTTTTATAGCCTCTGAAATTGGCATAAAAATAATTCCTTTTTCAGCCAACGTCTTTTTAAAAGTTGTTGCTACAGAAACAGAATCTACAACAATATCGACAGCTACATTCTGTAATTTCTTTTGTTCATCAACAGAGATACCAAGCTTACGATACATTTCTAACAAATCTGGATCTACATCATCCAAGGTTTTATTAGGGTCAGCAGATTTTGGCGCAGAATAATAACTAATATTCTGAAAATCTGGTTTATCATAGTGTACATTAGCCCAGTTAGGCTCTTCCATACTTTCCCAAACTCGAAAAGCTTCTAAACGCCACTGTGTCATCCACTCCGGTTCTTCCTTTTTCTTTGAAATGGCAATAACAATTTCTTCGTTTAAGCCAATAGGGAATGTATCAGATTCAATATCTGTGTAGAAACCGTACTCATACTCTTTGGTTTCCAATTCTTTCTTTAATTCTTCTTCTGTATATGCCATAAGCCGCATTTAATCCCCCAAATGGGGAATATAATTCTTTTAAATAATTTTACTCTTCAATTCAACCAACTGTATTTCAATAGCAATTTTCCCTTAACTTTTTTTAATTGTTCCCCCTTTGGGGGCTAGGGGGCTTTTTACAATGAAAAGCTCTCGCCACAACCACACGTTCTTTGAGCGTTAGGATTGTTAAAAACAAAACCTTTTCCGTTTAATCCGCCAGAGTATTCCAACACCGTTCCTACTAAATATAAAAAGCTTTTTTTATCTACGATAATACGTACATTATTGTCTTCGAACACTTTATCAGCATCATCTTTTTTATTATCGAAGTTTAACTCGTATGACAATCCACTGCATCCGCCACTCTTTACCCCAACACGTACATAATCTGTCGTAGCATCAAAACCCTCTTCTGTCATAAGGTTGATTACTTTCTGTTTAGCCGTTTCTGATACTTGAATCATAATTAACTAGATTTAATCTAAATAGTTTACAAATATACGTTATAAGTCCGTTTTTCCCATAGAACCTAACATTATTATAACGTATATATTAATAGAGAAATACTATATACAAAAGAGTGCGCCTATTTAATTCTTAAAAGAATTAGGTCAGATTTTCCTTTAGAGGTTAAGGAATTGAAATCTGTACTTGAAGATTCTCCTATTATTAAGATGCTTCCGTCTTTATTTTCAACTAAATCAAAGCCGAAATCTAAACCTGAACCACCAAAAGATTCTTGCCAAACCAAGCTGCCAAATGCATTTGTTTTTACGACCCAAATGTCATTTTCTCCATTATTTGCAGTACTATGTTTATCGTCACTTTTAGTATTACCCGTTATTATAAAACCACCATCCTTACTTTGAATTACAGCTTGTGCGAGATCGAACTGACTACCACCATAGGTTTGTTCCCAAATCATATTTCCTTCTTCATCTAGTTTAATCATCCACATATCAGACTCTCCGTTATTCAACAGAATATCCCCATCTGTACTGAAGGTATTACCTACTATTACAAAACCATTATCACTGGTTTTAGCAATATCATAAGCAACTTCTATACCCTCGCCACCATAAGAATGTTCCCAAACAAAATTTCCAAACTTATCTACTTTCACCACCCAGAAGTCATAACTACCGTTGGTATCACTAATATCATAATCTTCACTTTCAGTAAAACCTGCCATTACAAAGCCGCCATCGCTGGTTTGCACTGCACTATGTGCCCTATCATTATTTGTTCCTCCAAAATAACCGCGCCACTGCACGCTACCTTCATCGTCAATTTTAGTTCCCCAAAATTCTCCAACCCCATGACTAGTCAATGAATTTCCTTTCTCGGTATTACCGTCTGCCCTAGCCGAGGTAATATCTAAAAAACCCGTAAAAAAATAACCGCCTTGCGATGCCTCAAGAATATCGTACGAATGGTCATGACCAGAAAAACCATAACTACTCTCCCATTCTAAAACGCCTTGAGCATCTAATTTTATAATCCAATTATCATGAAAACCCTCATTATTAGAGGCATCGCCATCGCTGCTCATAGAATATCCTGTTAAAATATAACCGCCATCTTTTGTAAGCGCTAAACTTTGCCCAATATCATCTTTACTACCGCCATATGTCTTGTTCCACTGTAAATTATTGTTTTCATCAAACTTCATAAACCAATAATCATTCTCTTCTTGCGTTTTTGTAGAAATATCGCCATCAATACTTGATGTATACCCTACGATAGCATAGCCACCATCATTTGTTTTTACAATGGCTTGTGCACTTTCATTTCCACTGCCTCCAAAACTCTTTATCCAATCTAGCTCCCCCTTAAAACCAGTTGTCAAACCATCGATAGATACTTCCGCCTCTTCCTTAGCACAAGAAAAAAGAATAGAAAAAAGCAAGATCAGAAGTATATTTCGCATAATTAATTCGATTTCTGAATGATAAAAAATCCGTTATTAATATCACTAACAATTATTTTACCACTCTCGAAATAAGGGTAAACACTCCACACTCCAGCAAATTGAGTGTTATCATTTGAAGGATATGTATCAAAAAAAGCCTTTTCGGTTACATTCTTATTCGCTATGTCTGTGATATCTAAAACTCGAACCCCAGCAGTATAATTAGCTAAGAAAAACTCATCTCCTATAACATAGCCATTGTGATCAATTGCCGCTGTAGAACCTGAATAAGTGTGATGGAGGACTGGATTCTCCAAATCTTCCATATCAAAAATAAATGTACGTGTCTTGAATCCTACATTCACCTCATCCAATTCATCTCCTAAAATAAAATAGCGATGATCCTCGGTAAACCAGCCTTGGTGCGTATAACTAACATTTGGATAAGACAATGTAGCTAAGGTAACCGGTGCATTTTTATCTGAAACATCTACTACAACTACCAAATCCTCATTGGCACCAACAAAAATTTCTGAGCCCACATACCTCGTATCAGCACCATTATAAGTAATTACCTGAGCATCGTGTGTATAACCATTTAACCCCCAGCCCCCTGAAAGTGTTGGTGCTATAGGATTTTGAAGATTTAAAAAATGTACCCCGCCATTAAATTGATCATTTCTAGCTGTACCAACAGGATAGGCAAAACCAGAATCTTCATTAATAACAATATTATGGGCATTACCCAAATTGGTATACCTACCATCTGAGGTAAATGTTTGAGGACCATTATTCAGGTTTCTTAGTTTCTTTAAATTAAAAATCTGAACACCATGATTATTGGCTTCAGAAACCACATAAGCATAATTTTCAAAAACCTTTACATCTCGCCAAGAACTAGAAGCTGTAGCGGTTGGCAATTTTCCTAGATATATAGGATTTTCGGCATCAGAAATATCTATAAAGGCTGTTCCGTTCGCTAAACCCAAAATAGCATATTCCTTACCTGTTTCAGTATCTGTCCACCCCCAAATATCATTGGCCTCATTGGTAGAAAAAACATCTAAAGCAAAATGTGCCACTAAATCATACCCGCTACATGGGTATATACCTGCAAATCCGTTTTCACATGGAATCACACTATTTTGCACAGGAGTCTCTTTAGGAGTTTGCTCTTCACCACCAGCATCTATTATCTCGGTAGCAACATCATCAGATGAGCATCCAAAAATTATAATAAATGTTAAAAACCAAATGCCTTTATTCATGTAATCGATTTATTTTCAATACCTAAAGATAGTAATTGCTTATTTTGAAAAATAACAAATCTATAAATACCTTAAAGTTATTGATTGAAATAAATTACCTTCAATACCAAATCAAACAACAACAACTTATTATGTCACACGACAAAAACAACACTCGCCGAAAATTTATGAAGAATACCGGTATGGCGGCAGCCGGTTTTATGATCGTACCTAGACACGTTTTAGGTGGAACAGGGTTTGTCGCACCAAGCGATAAATTAAATATTGCCGGTATTGGCGTTGGTGGTAAAGGTCAAAGCGATATTTCTTCGTTTGCCGAAAGCCCCAATGTAAATATCGTATCTCTTGCCGATGTCGATGATAGACAAGCAATTGGATCTAGAGAAGCATTCCCGAAGGCAAGTTATTTCAATGACTTTAGAGAAATGTTAGATAAAGAAGGCAAAAATATTGATGCCGTATCTGTATCTACACCAGATCACAACCATGCCGTCGCAGCTTACCAGGCAATGTCTATGGGCAAACATGTATACGTTCAAAAACCTCTGACGCATGACATTTGGGAAGCAAGAATGTTGACCGAAGCGGCGAAAAAATTCAAAGTAGTTACACAAATGGGTAACCAAGGTGGCTCTGGCGACGGAGTACGTACCATGAAAGAAATTTATGATACGGGCATTATTGGTGAAGTACATACCGTAAAATGCTGGACAAATAGAGCTATTTGGCCACAAGCATTACAAACACCTACCAAAAAAGACAAAATTCCGAAAGGTCTAAACTGGGATCTTTGGTTAGGAACCGCAGCAGCAAGAGATTATAACAATGCCTACCTGCCTTTTGACTGGAGAGGTTGGTCAGATTTCGGAACAGGTGCACTTGGCGATATGGCATGTCATATTATGGATCCTGTTTATAGAATATTACCAATTTTATATCCTGATACCGTAGAATGTAGCGTTTCTGATTCTTTTAGTGGTAATTTTCAATATAAAGACTACCCAAAGAGTTTCCCGAACTCTAGTAAAATACATTTAAGCTACCCAAGAACAGATGGTAAAGGAAAAATAAAAGTTACTTGGATGGATGGCGGATTGCTACCTGAAAGACCAGAGGAATTAGGCGATGACGAAGCTTTGGGAAACTGGGATGGTGGCGTATTATTCATTGGTACAAAAGGAAAATTAATGGCAGATTGCTACGGTGCAAACCCGAGGTTATTACCATTAACCCTTAATGAACAATTTGAAGTAGAACAAACCATTGCACGTGTACCAGAAGGTCACTATTTACAATGGGTAAATGCTTGTATGGCAGGCTACGGAAATGCAGAAACAAGTTCTTCTTTTGATTATGCCGGTCCGTTTACAGAAAGTATCCTTATTGGTAACTTGGCATTAAAATCATACTTTGAAGTAGACCCAACTGTTGAAAATCAAAGCTTCTGGGGTGGCGGGAAACAATATCACGGAAGAAAACGTTTACAGTGGGATGCAGCAAATATGAAGGTTACCAACTTCGAACCTGCAAATAAATATGTAAAACGTACCTACAGAGATGGGTATTCGGTAGGATAAGACCAAAACATTAATACAATTACAATAGTAAATCCGAAGTTTTTCAGCTTCGGATTTTTTTATACCATTCATCTTGTTTTACTTCTTATTTTTGCAACATGCTAGAAGATAAAGAACAAGAAAGGACGTCATTAGAGAAACTAGGTGAATTCGGACTCATAGAACACCTGACTAAAGATTTTAAAATTAAACAGGAATCTACCGTAAAAGGTATTGGTGATGATGCTGCAGTTTTAGATTTTAAAAACAATAAAACGGTTATCAGTACAGACCTTTTAATAGAAGGGGTACATTTCGACCTTGCCTATATGCCACTAAAGCATTTAGGTTACAAATCTATTATGGTCAATCTTTCTGATATTTACGCCATGAACGCAACAGCAACTCAGGTAACTGTTTCTTTAGCTGTTTCAAACAGATTTCCATTAGAAGCGCTTGAAGAATTTTATGCAGGTGTAGCAACAGCATGCAAAACATACAATGTTGATTTGGTAGGTGGTGACACCACCTCATCTAAAACAGGATTAATGATCAGTGTTACCGCAATTGGTATCGCTAATGAAGAAGATATCGCTTACCGCTCAGGTGCAAAACCAAACGATCTTTTGGTAGTCACTGGAGATTTAGGTGCCGCATACATGGGACTACAGGTATTGGAACGTGAAAAAGAGGTTTTTAAGGTAAACCCTAATAGTCAGCCCGATTTAGAACCATATTCTTACATTGTAGAGCGACAGTTGAAGCCCGAAGCTAGAAAAGACATTACTGAACTATTGAAAAAATTAGATGTTCACCCAACATCGATGATTGATATTAGTGACGGACTCTCATCTGAAATTTTACATTTAAGTAAGAGTAGCGGACTGGGAATTGATTTGTACGAAGACAAAATTCCTTTAGACCCTACCGTAATTTCAGCTTGTGAAGAGTTTAAAATGGATAGCACCCTTGTAGCGCTTAGCGGCGGTGAGGACTATGAATTATTGTTTACAATAGACCAAAAAGAATTCCCAAAAATTAAGGGTAATCCAAACTTGACCGTCATAGGGCATACCACGGGAAAAGACGAAGGTGCTTTCTTAATTTCTAGGAATAATACGAAGATTCCATTAACCGCGCAGGGCTGGAATTCATTTAACTAAAACAAGACGAATTATGCTACTTGCTGTTGTTGTTGGGTAGCTGTAGTATGTCTTCTTTGGTAAATATGCTCTAAAGTTCTGTTGATATCTTGTAACTCAGGTGTTAAATTAGAAAGATTACCACTTACATCTGTAGTTACCTGTTTTTGACAGTGAATACACTTGTACTCTTTAATATGAGAGGTCACTTTTTTAGATATTGAATAGTGGTGACCGAAAATGTTGCAGAATAATTTTTTCATGCTGTAGGCTTTTATGCAAAGATTTCGATTTGGGTTATCGAGAAAATGCGATTAATATATTAGGTTGAATTTCAAGGAAATTAGCATACACTTTGTTTCCTTTGGTTAAAGTACGGCATATTAAAGGCCTGTACCAGTAATTGTTGTGAGTTTTACCTAACCTGTTGTCAACACCCTTTTTTTTGCTGTTTCAGAAAATGAAAAATCTCGCCTTGCCTGTTATTTAATAATCTTTCACTTAATTTGCATTCATGTTCAAAAAGAAGGAAACCCTCGTTACGGCTTTTGCATTGTTCTCCCTTTTTTTTGGAGCGGGCAATCTAATTTTACCTCCATTATTAGGTTTTAATTCTGGTGACCAATGGCTCATTGTCACCATCGGTTTCGGACTATCAGCAGTTGCAATTCCTGTACTTGGTATTTTGGCACATGCAAAACTGCAAGGCACGCTTATAGATTTTGGCAATAAAGTATCGCCAACGTTCAGTTTGATCTATGCGTTTTTCATTTATGCCATTGCTATTGCATTACCTAGCCCAAGAACTGCTTCGGTAACCCACGAAATAGCCATACAGCCCTACTGGGATATCTCCTCTTGGTTTACAAGTAGTATCTACTTTGCTTTAGTATTGTTATTCGCTTTAAACCGATCTAAAATTCTGAATATTTTAGGTAAAATATTAACGCCTGCCATAATTCTGATTTTGCTTTTAGTAATTGGGATAACCATTTTCTCTTTCCCATTCGATTTCGGAAGCATTTCATTTGCGAGTCCGTTTACAAACGGTATACTAGAAGGCTACCAAACCTTTGATGCCATTGGTGCTGTCGTTGTTGGCGGGGTAATTATTATATCGATCAATTTAAAATATACCCATGCCTCATATGAAGATAAAAAACTACTGATACGCAACGCCGCTTGGTTTGCAGGCTTATCGCTGTTTTTAATTTATATGGGATTAATTCTTTCTGGATCGTTAGTACATTCGATTTTTGATGCCGATACCACGAGAACAGAAATATTATCTGGCTTGGCTATACAAAGTCTAGGAAACATCGGTAACTTGTTTCTGAGCATTTTGGTAGGGCTAGCTTGCTTTACTACTGCAGTTGGTATTGTTACTGGAACAGCAGATTTTGCAGCATCTAGATTCAATGATTCAAAAACGGTCTATACAATAACTGCAATTCTTGGTAGTGTGCTTGGTGTTTTAGTAGGTCAATTCAATGTCGCCTATATTATTGCCGTGGCTATACCATCTTTAATGTTTATTTATCCGATAACCATTATTCTTATTCTATTGAATGTAGTGCCAGATAAATTTGCATCTGTTTTTGTTTTTAGAGCGGTTACGATTACCACCATCATATTTAGTATTCCAGATTTCTTAGGTAGTATAAGCTCATTATCGCCCGCAGCAGATACCTTCTCTTGGATTCCGCTGCAAAAATATAGTTTGGGGTGGGTATTACCTGCTTTAGTGGTGTTTGTACTTTCAAATTTGTATAGCAAATCCATCAAAAAATAACTTCCTGTAAATTTATTTTATCTAATTCATACCCAAAAACCAAACCTTCGCTATTTGGTTTCCGTAAGTGGGGTATACTAAAAAATTAGATGATGAAAATTTCAAACACGATTAAACTTGCAACGCTTGCCTTAACTATAGGACTTACCACTTCAACTTTCGCTCAAGATGGCGGTATGGAAATGAAAAAGGACAAGAAAATGATGAAAAAGGAAAAAATGATGATGGAGACCAAGATGGTCGGTGGTGCAGAAATGTATCCTAATAAAAACATCATTGAAAATGCAGTAAACTCAAAAGACCACACCACACTTGTTGCGGCAGTAAAAGCAGCCGAATTAGTTGAAACTTTACAAGGCGAAGGTCCGTTTACTGTTTTCGCACCAACAAATGAAGCTTTTGCGAAATTACCAAAAGGGACTGTCGAGTCTTTATTAATGCCTGAAAACAAAGCAAAATTACAAGCTGTACTTACGTATCACGTAGTTGCGGGTAACTTAAGCGCTATGGACTTAATAAAGATGATTAAAGATGGTAAAGGAAAAGCAGACTTGACTACTGTAAACGGTGGTACATTAACAGCTATGCTAAAAGGTAAAAAAGTACAGTTAAAAGACGCTGCCGGTACTATTTCTAGTGTTACAATTGCTGATGTAAACCAATCTAATGGTGTTATACATGTTGTAGATACTGTTGTGCTACCAGGCATGTAATTTCTTGCCCCAAGTTAAAAGAACGGCCCACTAATAGCGGGCCGTTTTATTTTTAAAAAACTATTTCTAAACTAATAGGGCAATGATCACTACCCATTATCTGATCGTGTATCTCTGCAGACTTTACTTTGTCCCAAATAGATTCACTAACCAAAAAGTAATCTAAACGCCAACCTACATTTCTACCTCGTGCACCACCTCGTGCACTCCAAAATGTATATTTATCGAACGTAGTCGGGTGTAACTTTCTGAAGCTATCTACCAGGTTCAATTCCTTTAGCATATGGTCAAAACCATCAATCTCGACTTGTGTAAATCCTGATGTTTTATTGTAATTACTTTTTGGGTTTGCCAAATCATTCTCGGTATGCGCTACGTTAAAATCACCCGTGATTATTAAAGGCTTCGACTTAGACAGTTCTTTTAAGTAGTTGGTGAAATCTTTATCCCATCCGGCACGGTAATCCAATCTTTTTAATCCGCTTCCACTATTAGGAATATAAACATTGATCAAATGAAAATGTTCAAATTCAGAATGTGTAATTCTTCCTTCTAAATCATGTTTTTCGATACCCATGTCCTTATCGAACTTCACAGGTGCCTTTTTAGATAAAATTCCGGTACCAGAATAGCCTTTTCGTTCTGCACTATTACTAAACAGCTCGTAATCGGTAATATCTTTCAATGCTTCGGCAACCTGATCATCTTGCGCCTTTGTTTCTTGAACGCAAAAAACATCTGCATCAAATTCCTTTACAATATCTTCAAAACCCTTTTTTACGGAAGCTCTTATTCCGTTAACGTTCCATGATACTAATTTCATATTCCGTTTTTATTTGTTCATTAATTCTTCAATCTCATCTGCTATGATCGGAATATTAGCCATCAAGTTAAAAGGTTCTCCCTTTTCTTGAATTACCACATCATCTTCTAAACGAATGCCCATATTCTCTGCCGGTATGTAAATTCCCGGTTCCACTGTAAATACCATATTCGCTTGCATAGGTGTTTTCAATGCGCCGTAATCATGCGTATTTAAACCAATATGGTGACTAGTACCATGCATGAAGTACTTTTTGTATGCTGGCCATTCAGGATTCTCATTTTGTACATCAGCCTTATCCAATAAACCGAGGCCCAGTAATTCTGAAGTCATTAATTTACCACATTCCTTATGGTATTCTGCCCAAAGCGTACCTGGCACTAACATTTTAGTAGCATCGTCCTTAACACGCAATACAGCATTATATACCTCTTTTTGGCGTTTGGTGAATTTTCCGCTTACAGGTATAGTTCTGGTTAAATCACTAGAATAATTAGCATACTCCGCAGCAACATCCATCAGAATTAAATCGCCATCGTTACAAGGCTTATTATTCTCTAAATAGTGCAATACATTTGCATTATTACCAGAAGCAATAATTGGTTGGTAAGCAAATCCTTTGGATCTATTTCGTACGAATTCATGCAATAGTTCTGCTTCAATCTCATATTCCATCACGCCCGGTTTCACAAAACTAAGAAGTCTACGAAATCCTTTTTCGGTGATATTACATGCGGTTTGCATAATATCGATTTCCTCTGGCTCTTTAATTCCTCTAATTTCTTGAAGAATAGGGTTACTCTTGGCAACCATATGAGCTGGATATTGTTGCTTATATTTTTCTATAAATCGGTCTTCGCGCGTTTGCGTTTCTACCGCTTGTCTGTAATGCTCGTTAGTATTGAAATAAATAGTTTCAGCCTCGGTCATTAAATCGAAGAATATTTTCTCGAAATCCTGTAACCAACATACGGTTTCTATTCCCGAAACTTCCGTGGCTTTCTCCTTAGTAAGTTTTTCACCTTCCCAAATAGCAATATGCTCGTTTGTTTCACGAACAAATAATATTTCACGATGCTTTTTATTGATAGCATCTGGGAATAACACTAAAATAGTTTCTTCTTGATCAGCCCCAGATAGGTAAAAGATATCTCTATGTTGCTCAAAAGGCAACACACTATCTGCACCTATGGGGTAAATATCATTAGAGTTAAAAACGGCAATACTTTTGGGCTGCATGCGGTCCATAAATTTCTTACGGTTCTTTATAAATAGGGAGTTAGGTATTTGATCGTATTTCATGAATTCTTATTTTGATATAAAATTACGCATTATGTGTTGTTTCCTTAAAAAATAGGGCATAGAATTATAAGATTTACAAGAACCCCATCTCATATTCTTAGCTACAAATTAGCTAACTTGTATACCTAAACCAAACACAAACAACTCATGAAAAAAATCGCTTACCTATTAATAGGCGCTTTGTGCCTACAGGCATGCTCAGAAACTAAAAAAGAAGAAACTCGATCTGAACTTTTTGCGCGTATTGACACCGAAATCAAAGCAAATTCTAAAGGCTACAGTGCTTTAAAAGAAGCTACCGAAACTATTGGACACCGACTGACAGGTTCTACTAACGGGGCAAAAGCAGAAGAATACACTTTTAATAAATTTAAGGAATACGGCTTTGAAGATGTTTCCTACCAAACTTTTGAAGTGGAAGCTTGGGCAAGAGGCGAGGTTTCTTTACAAATTAATGATGAGGATGTTAAAGTAGTTACCCTTGGTCATGCTCCTATCAAGGCAAAAGTTATAGGAGAAATAGTAGATATGGGCAATGGACTAGATGCTGATTATGCCGCAAACCCAGATGCCGTTAAAGGAAAAATTTCCTTAGTATACATTAATATTTTACCAGATAGCGAAGAAGGATTGAGCAACTTACACCGTAGCGAAAAAACAGCTTTAGCCATAAAATATGGTGCTATTGGTATCATCATTATTAACCAAGTTGACAACGAAGTCCTATTGACAGGTACTGCCTCTGTAACCGGAGAGTTGATTCCGATCCCTGCTGTGTGTATTGGTAAAGAAGATGGTATGGCGTTGAAGGAAACGTTGAAAACTAAAAAAGCAACAGCTAAAATTGACATGACCAATACGAGTGATGTTATCAAAGCAAGAAATGTTGTTGCGACATTGCCAGGAACTGAAATTCCGCAAGAAGAAATTATTATTGGCGGACATTTAGACTCTTGGGATTTAGCGACTGGTGCTATTGATAATGGTATTGGATCATTTGCTGTTTTAGATATTGCAAGAGCTTTTAAGGCAAATAACCTTAACCCAAAACGTACGGTGAAATTCGTAATGTTTATGGGCGAAGAGCAAGGGCTACTTGGATCAAAATATTTAGTAGCACAAGCTATTAAAAACAACACTATTGAGAACATTAAATACATGATGAATTTAGACATGTCTGGTAACCCAATTGGTATGAATGCTGGTGGAAAGTTAGATGATGAAAAATTCTTTACAGATTTAGGTGCTGCTATTCAACAACAAGATACCATCTACCAAAATACATTTTCTAATAAATCTGGTTTGCATAGTGATCACCAACCGTTTATGTTAGAAGGTGTACCAATTTTATCTGTAAACAGTAATTTAGACCGTTCTATTTACGGCTGCTACCATTCTGACTGTGATGATTTTAATTTGGTTAATGAAGACCATATGAAAAATACCGCTCGTTTTGGTACTATGATGCTTTATGCTGTAGCAAATGCCAATAAATTACCTGCAACAAAAATGGATAGTGAAACAACAAAAGAGTTCATGATAAAGAATGATTTAAAAGAGAAATTGATCATTGGCAACGATTGGAAATGGGAAGAATAAATTCACTTAAAAAAATTATAATGAAGCAGGGTATTGTTCCCGCACTACTCTGCCTTTCTTTTTTAACAGGATGCTCTCAGCATACCGAAGAAAAACCAGTGAACTATTTTGATATTGTTCGTCCAGAATTTACGGGTCAGCTGGCATACAAGACCACCGATTTTGTTGAAGATTATTGGCGCGTTGTTGGCAATACCGGTTTTAATAAAACAATATACCTTATTGCAGATAGCTTACAAGCTGCAGGTTATGTTTTAGAGGAAAAAGCGAAAGAAAGCGACCGACTAACTTATCGTATTGAAAAGCGAGAATTGACCCAACAAACATGGGAGCCTGTATCTGCTTCATTACAAATTGTAGGAGAAGAAAAGCCACTGCTACTTTCAGAAACGAATAGAAATATGACCTATTTAAATTCAGTTTCTACTCCAAAAGAAGGTGTAAAGACACAAATTATTTGGATAAAATCTATGGATGATTTAGAGAACATTTCATTAGAAAATAAAGTTGTTTTTGCCGAAATGAGTGTTCGAAGATTGTATAAACTAGCGGTTGAAAAAGGCGCTGTTGGCATTCTTACTTATGATAATCCGGATTATTTACAACCAGAGAAAAACAAGACCTCTATTCAGTTTAGAAGTCTTCCTTCTCAAGATGATGGTAATTTCTGGGGCATTGCACTATCCTACGAAGCAAAAGAGAAATTAGTAGCGCAACTTAAAAAAGGAAAAACTGAAGTTCTGGTGAATATTCAGACCAAAAGATACCCATCCGAAGAACTAACCATTGTTGCGAATATAAAGGGAAGCGAATTGCCCAACGAAAGTTTGGTTTACAGTGCCCATATTCAGGAACCTGGCGCAAATGACAATGCTACAGGCGTAGGCACGCAGTTAGAAATGGCTAAAACTGCCGCTAAATTGTTTGCTGAAGGTAAAATCAATTTTAAAAGAACAATGACCTTTTTATGGGGAGATGAAATAATCTCCACTAGAAGATATATTGAAGAAAATACCGAACGTGCAAAAGGCATTAAATGGGGAATTAGCCTAGATATGGTAGGCGAAAACACTGTAGTAACAGGTGGTACATTTCTAATTGAAAAAATGCCAGACCCTAGCGCCATTTGGACTCGTGGAAAAGATAAACACAGCGAATGGGGCGGTGAGGTTTTGAAATTAGAGGATATGAAACCACATTACCTTAACGATTTTATAATTTCCACATTTAAAGAACAAGGCGATTATGCCAATTGGGTAGTGGAAACCAACCCTTTCGAAGGTGGAAGTGATCATACGCCGTTTTTAGAAGCCGATATTCCAGGACTTTTACTTTGGCACTTTACAGACCAATTTTACCATACCGATAATGACCGCATTGACAAGGTATCTCAAGAAACCTTGAGAAATGTAGGTACCGCAGCGCTAGTTAGCGGATTACAATTGGTAAATGCATCAGATACTTTTATGCATGAACAGATTATAAATCTAAAGAAACAAGCTTTGCTCCGCTTAGAAAACGAATCAAAATTAAGTTTATTAGCACTTAAAAACGGCAGTACAATCGACGAGGAAAAGCAAATTATTTCTGCTTGGGAAGATTGGTATGTTAAATCTCTCAACTCTATAAACGATATAAATACCAATAAAAATTCAGCCCTTAAAACTGCTATTTCAGATGCCCAAAACGAAATACAGTTAAAATCGAATGAATTAAAAGAAGCGCTTCAATAAAAATCTATTTAGCATCACAGTACAATTTGCCAAGGGTATAAGTAATCAGTAACTTACCATCAGTATGATCAAAAAAATGAAAATGAAAAACTCTTTCCTGTTACTTCTAGCCAGTATTACTATTGCATCGGCACAAATTCAACCCACTTCTTCACAAAAAGTTGATGAATCTTTAGTTGCAAAAAAAGTAATGGAAACCAATTCTCTGGTTAAAAATATTCCATTAAAAAATATTGGTCCGTCTGTAATGAGCGGTCGTGTTGTTGATTTAGCAGTCAATGAAAATAATCCTACAGAATACTATGTCGCATATGCGTCTGGCGGTTTATGGTATACCAATAACAACGGTAATACTTTTACTCCCGTGATGGATGAAACTCAAACACAAAATCTTGGTGATATAGCCGTTCACTGGCAAAGTGGAACTATTTGGGTAGGAACCGGAGAGAATAATTCTTCTAGATCATCGTATGCAGGTATCGGTGTTTTAAAATCTACCGATAAAGGTAAAACTTGGCAACATGTGGGTTTATCAGATTCGCACCATATTGGGCGTATCGTGGTGAATCCAGATAATGCAAACGAAGTTACCGTTGGTGTAACAGGGCATTTATATTCTAACAATAAAGAACGTGGTATCTATAAAACCACAGACGGTGGTAAAACTTGGAAAAACACCTTATTCATAAATGACAAAACTGGTATAATTGACGTAGCCGTTTCCCCTAATAATTATAACATTCAATATGCTGCGGCTTGGCAAAAAGATAGAAAAGCGTGGGATTTTATTGGCAATGGCGAAGGATCTGGTATTTACAAGAGTACAGATGCAGGTAGTACTTGGACTAAAATTTCAACCCCAACGAGTGGTTTCCCCACCGGTGACGGTGTAGGCAGAATAGGTTTGGCTGTTTTCGATGATAATACCGTTTATGCTGTTCATGACAGTCAGTTTAGAAGAGAGAATTCTAATAAAAAGGAAGAGAAACAAGCCGGCTTATCAAAAGATGACTTTAAAACGCTGTCAAAAGAACAATTCTTAGACCTCAATGATAAAGACCTCAACGAGTTTTTAAAGACCAATAATTTTCATGAAAAATATAGAGCTGCCAATGTAAAACAGATGGTACGTAGCAATGCTGTAAAACCAACAGACCTTGCTTTGTATTTAGAAGATGCCAATTCCATGCTTTTTGATACTCCAGTAATAGGTGCAGAAGTGTACCGCAGTGATGATGGTGGTACATCATGGACAAAGCAAAATGAAGATTATATAGATGATTTGTTTTATAGCTACGGATATTATTTTGCACAAATTACTGTAGACCCAACTAATGTAGATGCCATCTATTTATCTGGCGTTCCTATTATTTCGTCAAAAGATGGTGGTAAAACATACACTTCTATAAATGGTGATAATGTTCACTCTGATCATCATGCTGTGTGGGTAAATCCGAATTTACCAGGACATTTAATCAACGGAAATGATGGCGGTGTAAATACCAGTTATGATGATGGTAAAAATTGGTTCAAAAACAACTCACCAATCGTAGGTCAGTTTTATGCTATTGCCGTAGATAATGAAAAACCGTACAATGTTTATGGTGGTCTTCAAGATAACGGCGTTTGGATGGGACCACATAACGCAGAAGAAAATACTGAGTGGCAACAAACTGGTCAATATCCATGGAAATCTATAATGGGTGGAGATGGAATGCAAGTACAAGTAGATAATCGCAATGCCAATATCGTTTACACGGGATATCAATTCGGGAACTATTTCAGAATAGATTTAGAAAATGAAACTCGCAACTATATTCAACCTAAGCATGAATTAGGCGAGACTCCCTATCGTTTTAATTGGCAATCTCCAATTCTATTATCACCCCATAATCAAGACATTTTATATATGGGTAGCAATAAGCTGCATCGTTCTTTAAATAAGGGCGATACTTGGGAAACCATTTCGGGCGATTTAACCCAAGGCGGTAAAAAAGGTAACGTAGCATTCGGAACTTTAGCAACCATATCAGAATCTCCTTTCAAATTCGGATTGTTATATACCGGTAGTGATGACGGAATAATTCAACGCACAGAAAATGGTGGTGGTACTTGGAATATTATTTCTAAAAACCTACCTCAGAATTTATGGGTAAGTCGGGTAATTGCCTCAAAGCATCAAAAAAACAGAGTGTATGCTACTTTAAATGGCTACCGATCAGATGATTTTACACCCTATATATATGTTAGTGAAGATAAAGGTGCCACTTGGAAAAACATTTCGGCAAACATTCCAACTTCTGCCGTCAATGTAATTATTGAAGATACCGAAAATGAGAAGGTATTATTTGTGGGTACAGACAATGGTTTATATGTAAGCTTAAATGGTGGTACATCATGGGAATCTTTTCAAAATGGAATGCCGAATGTTGCGGTACATGATTTGGTAATTCAAAAAGAAACGAAGCATTTGTTAGTAGGTACACATGGCAGAAGTATTTACAAGGCAGATATTTCAGCGTTACAAAATATGACAACTGAAGTACTGGAGAAAGCATTACATACTTATCCGTTAGAGAACATAAAGCACTCTAGCCGTTGGGGAAATTCATGGAGCTCATGGTCGAAGGCAAGTACACCTGGTTTAGACATCACTTTCTATTCTGATAGCGATGACGTGTACCAAGCAAAAATAAAATCTTCGGATGATATTGTGGTGAGCGAAACCGAAATCATCGCCGACAAAGGCTTGAATATATTATCATATGACCTAGCATTTTCTAAAATTGGAAAGCTGAATTACCTTAAAAAGCACAAAACCGAATTGAAGCAAGCTGATAATGGAAGCACCTATCTACCGAAAGGATCATACGTTGTTGAAATTAAAGGAAACGGTACCAGTGAAAATATCACCTTCGAAATAGAGTAACAAATGAAGATAGTAGATTGGAATATACTGCCAGATTTAGGAGTTAGTCATAATGCGGATATTAAAAAAAGAACATTAATCAACCGTGGCGAAATTCCGCAATTAATGATGTACGGCACTGCCGTTTTCAAACCCGGCCAACAAGTAGAATTACACAAACATGATACGATGTTTGAAGTATTTCATATACAAACTGGCAAAGCTGTTTTTACTATCTCAGGTAAAGAGTATGAAGTAGGTCCAGGAAACTGTATAACCATAGAACCAGGTGAAGTTCACGGTCAGAGTAACCCTTTTGATACAGATGTTACTTGGACCTATTTTGGAATTGCAACAGATTAAGAAAAACCAATTATGGAATTAACCTTAGGGATACCAGCACTACTTTTCCCAGCTATTTCATTGACTATGCTAGCCTATAATGCTCGTTATTTAGCTATTGCAGCCTTAATTCGACAATTACATCAAAAATATCAAGAAACGGAATCAGTCTCTATTGGTTTACAAGTTCAAAAACTACGAAGGCGACTTACAATTATTAAAAATATGCAGGCAACAGCCATTGTAAGTTTTTTGTTAGCCGTAATAACAATGACTTTAATCTATGCTGAATTTACATTTTGGGCCAACTTAATTTTTAGTATCAGCTTATTTGCACTTATGATTTCTTTAGTACTTTCATTGATCGAAGTACAATTATCGACCAAAGCCTTAGAAATTCAGTTAAAGGATATGGAAAAATAATTGCCTTAGATCAATGAAAGTACTAAAAACCTTACCGTTCGTCGATGTTTATATAAGCTATTCGGTTAATATCTAGTATATTTGTCGCCTGATAAAAATTGGCATGAAAAGAGTTCGAGAACTCGAATTATTTAATCAAATTAGAGAGATTAGGGAGTTTGAATTTGGGGTGTTTTATTTCTTCAAAGGTGGCATCGTAATATCTGAAATGCATCAAGGTGCAAAATTTAAATGGGAAAGTGCAAAAAAGACAGTTTACGCAGCACAAGAAATCTACGAAAAAGGTATTCCCCTAATTTACATTGCCAATAGAATCAATAAATATCATGTACCACCTTTTGAATGGTTCAAGTTTCATAAAAATCGCTTCGACATGCAATATATTGCATCAGTTGGCGGATTAAAAAACAACGTATTAAGTCTATTGATTAAGAAATTAATTTTTCCAAAAAGAATAAAAACATTCACAGATTTAGACCAAGCTGTACATTGGGCGCAACATATTTCTAAAAATTCCAATCATTCTTCTATTTCTTAATTATTTTTTTGTTTAAAGATTAAGTATTTACAAGCCTAAACAGATGGTAAATCTTAAACATCATAATAATTCATTTTAAAATCAGTCTAAATTGAGATACTAAAACTGCTTAATTCTTGTTAATAACTAGCTTGTGATGTAAATTCGCATATAAAATTAACAACTAATGAGCGGATTTTTTAAATCTTCGATTGGTAGAAAGTACGCAATGGCGCTTTCTGCTTTCTTTTTAATGTTTTTTCTACTTCAGCATTTTGCAATTAACATCTTATCGGTTTTCAGTCCCGATGCGTTCAATGAAGCTTCGCATTTTATGGGTACTTTTTGGGCCGTGCAATATGTTTTGCAACCTGTCTTAATTTTCGGGGTAATTTATCACTTCGTAATGGGTTTCATATTAGAAGCCAGAAACAGAAGCGCTAGAGTGAAAACATATGCCAAGAACAATGGTGCTGCCAATTCATCTTGGATGAGCCGTAATATGATTTACAGCGGATTAGCTATTTTAGCTTTCCTAGTACTTCACTTTATTGATTTCTGGATACCAGAAATCAATACAAAGTTTATTGACGGAGACATGACCGGTTTACTATCGAACGGTGAAGGATTTAGATATTATGAAGAACTTGTTCATAAATTTGAAAACCCATTACGTGTAGGTGCTTATGTTATTGCCTTCATTTTCTTATCGCTACACCTTATGCATGGTTTTAGTTCTGCATTTCAGTCTGCCGGTGCATCGAGCATGAGAAAAGAAAAACTACAATTGTTTGCTAAAGTGTATTCGATATCTATTCCGTTAGGATTTATATTCATTGCTCTTTTTCATCATTTTAATCATTAATACCTATTACTTATGTCTGTATTAGACTCAAAAGTACCTAAAGGTCCGTTGAAAACGAAGTGGACCGATTATAAGAACCATATAGATTTAGTTAACCCTGCCAACAAACGTAATATTGATATTATCGTAGTTGGAACAGGATTGGCAGGTGGTTCTGCTGCTGCAACTTTAGCGGAATTAGGCTATAATGTAAAAACATTTTGCTACCAAGATTCTCCAAGAAGAGCACACTCTATTGCTGCACAAGGTGGTATTAACGCTGCAAAAAACTATCAAGGAGATGGTGATTCTACCTACCGTTTATTTTACGATACGGTAAAAGGTGGTGATTACCGTTCTAGAGAAGCGAACGTATATAGATTAGCAGAAGTATCTGCAAATATTATTGACCAGTGTGTTGCCCAAGGTGTACCATTTGCACGTGATTATGGCGGTCTATTAGACAACCGTTCATTCGGTGGTGTATTGGTTTCCCGTACTTTCTATGCTAAAGGACAAACAGGACAACAATTATTGTTAGGAGCTTATTCTGCAATGAACCGACAAATTGCGCGTGGTAAAATTACCCCGTTCAACCGTCATGAAATGTTAGATGTAGTTAAGATAGATGGCAAAGCTCGTGGTATTATTGCCCGCAACTTGGTTACTGGCGAAATAGAACGCCACTCTGCACATGCTGTAGTTATTGCTTCTGGCGGATATGGAAATGTTTATTTCCTTTCCACCAACGCAATGGGATCGAACGTTACTGCATCTTGGAAAATTCATAAAAAAGGAGCGTTTTTTGCAAATCCTTGCTATACTCAAATTCACCCAACGTGTATTCCTCGTTCAGGAGATTATCAGTCTAAACTTACATTAATGTCTGAGTCTTTGCGTAATGATGGACGTATTTGGGTACCTAAAAATTTGGATGATGTAAAGGCTATTCGTGAAGGCAAGAAAAAGCCAACAGATTTGTCTGAAGACGAAAGAGATTATTACTTAGAAAGAAGATACCCTGCATTTGGTAACTTAGTACCACGTGATGTTGCCTCGAGAGCTGCAAAAGAACGCTGTGATGCTGGTTACGGAGTAAATGCAACCGGTGAAGCAGTATATTTAGATTTTGCCGCAGCAATTAAACGCTACGGTATTGAGCAAGCTAAAATCCACAATATTACAAACGCATCAGCAGATAAGATATATGATTTAGGTGCAGCTATCGTTAAAGCGAAATACGGAAACCTATTTCAAATGTATGAGAAGATTGTTGATCAAGATCCATACAAAACACCTATGATGATCTACCCAGCGGTACATTATACAATGGGTGGTGTTTGGGTAGATTATAATTTGATGACAACCATACCTGGCTGTTACGCTATTGGTGAAGCAAATTTCTCTGATCACGGCGCAAATAGACTTGGAGCCTCTGCTTTAATGCAAGGTTTGGCTGATGGTTATTTTGTACTTCCTTATACAATTGGCGATTATTTATCACACGACATTAGAACTGGAAAAATACCAACAGATACACCTGAGTTCGATGCTGCTGAAAAAGAAGTAACCGATAGAATTAATTTCTTTATCAATAATAAAGGAGAGCATTCTGTAGATTACTACCATAAGAAATTAGGTAAGATTATGTGGGATGAGTGTGGTATGTCACGTAATGCAGAAGGTCTTAAAAAAGCAATTGAAGACATATCTGCGCTTAGAAAAGATTTTTGGAAAAACGTAAATGTACCGGGAACAGCTACAGAATACAACGAACAATTAGCTAAGGCCGGCAGAGTTGCAGATTTCCTAGAATTGGGAGAATTATTCGCTAAAGATGCATTGGTAAGAGAAGAATCTGCTGGTGGTCACTTTAGAGAAGAACACCAAACTGAAGATGGTGAGGCAAAAAGACTTACAGAGTTTCAATTTGTTTCGGCATGGGAATATAAAGGAGAACCAAAAGATGCAGTTTTGCATAAAGAAGAATTGGTTTACGAGAATATAGAAGTTAAAGAAAGAAGTTATAAATAAAGAAGGTATCATGAACTTAACACTTAAAATTTGGCGTCAAACAGATGCGAACGACAAGGGTAAAATGGTCGATTATAAAGTGACAGAAATATCTGAACACATGTCCTTTTTAGAAATGATGGATGTTCTTAACGAGCAATTAATTAATAAAGGTATAGAACCTGTAGCTTTCGATCATGATTGTCGTGAAGGTATTTGCGGTATGTGCTCTATGTATATTAATGGTGAGGCTCACGGTCCAGACAGAGGTGTTACCACTTGTCAATTACACATGAGAATGTTCAAAGATGGTGACACTATAACTATTGAACCTTTTAGAGCCAAAGCATTTCCGGTAATTAAAGATTTAGTTGTTGACAGAAGCGCTTTTGATCGTATTCAACATGCTGGTGGTTACATTTCTGTAAACACTTCAGGTAATACTCAAGACGCAAACGCTACACTGATTTCAAAACATGCAGCAGATGAGGCTATGGATGCCGCTACATGTATTGGTTGTGGTGCTTGTGTTGCAAGTTGTAAAAATGCTTCAGCAATGCTATTCGTAGGTGCTAAAGTATCTCAATACGCATTATTACCACAAGGTCAAGTAGAAGCTGTTGATCGTGTTAAAAACATGGTAGCACAAATGGACCTTGAAGGTTTTGGAAACTGTACCAATACTGGAGCATGTGAGGTAGAATGTCCGAAAGGAATTTCTTTAGAAAACATCGCAAGAATGAACCGCGAATTCTTAAGTGCTAACATTAAAAGTTAAGCTTAACAATCATAAAGTTTTTAAAAATCCCGACCGTAGAGGTTCGGGATTTTTTATTTTTAAGATATGTCAGAAGACTATACTAAAGAACGAATAAAAGTACCTAGGTTCAATGAAGAATCTGGCTTCTACACTACCCCACAGCGCTCAAAAATAATGAGCAAAATAAAAGGGAAAAATACCAAGCCTGAACTTGCCTTTAGAAAAGCATTGTATGCTGCTGGATATCGCTATCGCATAGATTACAAAAAGCTGATCGGTAAACCTGACATTGCCCTACCCAAATACAAAACGGTCATATTCATTGATGGGGAATATTGGCATGGCAAAAATTGGGCAGAACGTAAACCAAAGGTGAAAACCAATCGCGAATTTTGGATTGCTAAAATAGAACGTAATATGCAGCGCGATGATGAAGTAAACACAGAACTTAGTCATTTAGGATATACAGTATTCAGGTATTGGGAATCTGAAATCAAAAAGAATCTAGATAACTGCTTAGCAACTACCCTTGATCATTTAAATACCGTGCAAATGAGCACAAAATGAGTTTTATAAAGTTCATTTAATAAATGTTTAACCCTTGTAAACCCTTATTTAATATAGCCTTAACGGATATCAGTATATATGATTAGTAACTTAGTGATGAACATAATTATTAATCTAAAAAACTATATAATATGAAGAGGATAGCAATATTAGCTACAAATGGATTTGAAGAAAGTGAATTAAAATCTCCAAAAGAAGCCATGGAAAAAGAAGGCTTTAATGTGGAAATTGTAAGTTTAGAAAAAGGAGAAATAAAAGGTTGGGCAGACGGAAATTGGTCTAATAGCTATAAGGTTGACAAAACACTAAATGAAGTAAAGGCGGAAGATTATAATGCATTGGTTTTACCTGGCGGCGTAATCAATCCAGATTTATTGAGAAGAGAAGAAACCGCATTAGATTTTGTACGCGATTTCTTTAAATTGAAGAAACCGGTAGCAGCAATTTGCCATGCACCATGGACACTAATTAGTGCAGGAGTAGTAAAAGGAAGAAAAATGACATCATTTAATTCCATTAAAGATGATTTAGTAAATGCAGGAGCCAATTGGGTTGACCAAGAGGTAGTAGTTGATGAAGGATTTGTTACCAGTAGAAATCCAGATGATTTACCAGCTTTTAATTCCAAATTAATTGAGGAAATAAAAGAAGGAAAACATGAAATGCAACACGCATAATTCATTCTAATGGAATTGATAAGCCCAACCAATTGGTTGGGCTTTTTTTATGCCCGTATTTAAAATTCATACATTTACTATTATGGACCATACACTACATACAAAAGCATCTAAATTACCTGATGTAAAGACAACCATTTTTACAACGGTTGGTAATCTTGCACGGAAACATAAAGCAATTGATTTATCACAAGGGTTCCCAAATTTTCAAGCAGATAAAAAATTGAAGTCATTGGTAAGCGAGGCTATTAACATCGGTTATAATCAATATGCACCAATGCAAGGGTATTATGGGCTAAGGGAAGTCATTTCAGAGAAAATAGCATCGCTACATAATCACAATTATTCTCCCGTCGATGAAATAACCATAACCGTGGGTGCCACTCAAGCCATTTTTACGGCGATTACAGCCTTCGTTAATAAAGGTGACGAGGTAATTGTCATAAAACCAGCTTACGACTGTTATGAGCCCGCAATTACTTTAAACGGCGGAATATCAGTCTATGTTCAATTAAATGCTCCAAATTATAAGATAGATTGGACAGCCTTTCAAAATAAGATTACCGATAAAACCAAAATGGTCATCATAAATACGCCTCATAACCCCAGCGGAACCATTCTTACCAAATGGGATATGGAGCAGTTAGAGAAGATATTAAAACCTACCAATATTATTCTTTTGAGCGACGAGGTTTATGAGCATATTATTTTCGACGGACAAGTGCATGAAAGTGCATCGCGATTTCCTGATTTAGCCAACAGAAGTTTTGTCTGTGCATCTTTTGGAAAAACATTTCATGTAACCGGTTGGAAAATGGGCTATTGTGTGGCACCAGCCGAACTGATGGCTGAATTTAGAAAGGTGCATCAATTTGCAGTTTTTTGTGTAAACCATCCGGTACAACGCGCATTGGCTATCTATTTGAAAAATGAGTCACACTATCTAGATTTGAACAATTTTTACCAACAAAAACGAGATTTCTTTCTTGAAGGAATAAAATCGTCTAAATTCAAGTTTAAACCATCCCAAGGAACATATTTTCAATTATTAAATTATACCAATATTTCAAATGAAGAAGATGAAGTAATAGGGAAGCGATTAATCACCGAAAACGGAATAGCTTCTATACCGATTTCCTCTTTCAATGTCGATAATAGAAATGATCATATGTTGAGATTCTGCTTTGCCAAAAAACAGGAAACTTTAGAAAAAGCAGTTGAAATTCTATGCAAGCTCTAATACCTAATTACTAAAAAGCAGCATTTACTTTAGACATAAATTCGCCAATTTTACTAGGTTCTAACCAGCGTGTTACTACCACCAAATCATTCTCTTTATCTATTACGATAAAGTTACCGCCAAAACCGGCAGCATAGTAGATGTTTTCTGATAGACCTTCCCAATGTCTAGCACCCTTTTTATTTAACCACCACATGTAGCCATAATTTGCATTAGGTGCGGAAGGGGTAGTAGCTTTTTTAATCCAATTATCTGAAATCAATTGGTCATTCTTCCATTTACCATTATTCAAGAACAACATACCAAAGCGAGCCATATCTTCTGCGCTAATGAATATTCCTGCTCCTGAATGTCCGCCGCCAGTAACCGACTTCATTTGAAGTCCATCAATCTCTGTCCATGCATCATCATAACCAAACCAACGCCATGTAGAAGATGCGTCGATTTTGTCCATAATTTTTTCTTTTAAAACCAAAGGCATTGGTTTACGCCATACATGTGTAAGTGAATATGCCAATACGTTTACACGCACATCATTATATTCCATAACAGTACCCGGTTCTTTAGGTGTTGCAAACTTCCAATCATCAATACCGCCTTCACTTGGAGGTCTATCTGCCCAATCTTTTCCTCCCCAAAGTTCACCAGCCCAAGCGGAATTTTGTTGCAGTAAATGTTCCCAAGTAATTTTAGAATTATGGGCACCATCAAAAGTGCCGTCCCAGATGTAGTCACCTACCAAATTCTTAGTATCGAAAATTAGCTTTTCGTCTTCGGCAAGACCAGCCATGGTGCTCAAAAAACTCTTGGTAACACTGAAAGTCATGTCAACTCTTTTGGTATCTCCCCATTGGGCAACTATATATCCATTTTTAAGAATCATACCTGCCGGACCACCACGTTTCTTCGTCGGACCTAATATTTTATGAAACGGTTCATTTTCAAAGCCTTTTACGATAGCAATACGCAAATCTCTAGAACCAGAATACTCATTTGCCTCTGCAAAATCTACCGCTTCATTTAGCTTGGTATCTTTAATTTTAAAGTCTTTTGGTGATTTTACTTCCCAGTCTGCATTTCGTTCTGGAAAGTAATATTCTTGCGCTTGTAGGTTCAAAAAGCCTAGGAAAGCAACTAGGGTGATACAGTATAATTTCATGAAAGTTAGTATGAGACTACAAGGTACTTAATTTGAAACGCATTAACCAATCCGTTTGCTCATCTGTACCTATGAAATAAGGATGGGTATCAAATTTTTTAAACCCGTGGCGCTCATAGAACTTTACGGCACGCTCATTTTCTTGCCAAACACCCAACCATAACATCGCCTTGTTTCGTTCTTGAGCAATAGTTTTAATATAATGCAAAATTTGTTCCCCTATACCAACACCTTGATATTCAGCTAAAACATAAATACGTTCTAATTCAATACTATCATCATGTTTAAGTTCTGACTGAGCATCATTCACATTTAGCTTAAAGTAACCCACGACTTGTTTCTTGTAATACACAAAATAGAAATCACTATTTGGGTTAAGCACTTCTTCTTTCACCTTTTCTAAGGCAAAAGCCTTTTCAATGTACTTCTTAAAATCTTCGGGATGATTATCTTTTTCGAAAGCAGTGACAAAAGTGTGCTCAGAAATTTGTCTTAATTGATGTAGTTCTTCAAGAGAACATAATCTATATATAAGTTTCATTTCACTAAAATAAAAAAAGGAGCAAATTACTTTGCTCCTTACCGGGGGAAATTTTATAAAATGGTTGATTTGGTAACTTTTCTGTTTCTACTATTGCATACTTATAACATACAATAGTTCGTGGGCATTTTTCAATTGCGAACTTTTATTCTTTTTCGGCAAATAATTTACCTTCTGTTCTCATAAGAATTAATCCGTCATCAGTCTCTTGCATTTTTACAAAATCGTCAGGAAAATCTGTTCCTGGGTAGCTAACGATATACACATCGCCGTTTACACTCCAGCTAAAATCTGTCAGATATACAACCTGACCACCTTTATAGCCGTGAAACCGACCTAAATAAACATCATTAAAGATATATTCTTCATTATCTATGACCATTTTATTCGTATTGGTAGCGGTTTTGACCGTATGACTCCATATACCAATAATAGGATCATTATTTTCTTCAATTTTTGAACACGAGGTAACAAGTACCAATAAGATTAGGCAACTAAATACATACTTCATTTTAGGTTAAGTTTTACAAAGCGATTTGGGATACACTTTATTTACACTTCAAATATATGTAGTCTTTTTCTTACAAAAAAGAATTTGTGGTAAAACTTATTAAAATTGTGGTGAACCAAGACAAGTTAGTCTATCAACCTTAAAACTAAAAGTTTAATTATAGGTTATTAAAATTCTCGTCGTTTAAAAAAGGCAAAAAAAAAGAGCGACTTAATAAGTCGCTCTTTTTTAATCTCTTTAAAGTAATTTATAACATAAATAACTTTTTAGTAAGTCTTAGAAATCCTGTAAAGAAATCATTTCTATAAACTTGAATTTTGTTTTCGCTAGCAGTGTGGTTAATTTGTGAATTCATGACGGCTAAGTAATTTATAGGTTAAGGGGTTAATTGAGATTGAAAGATACATCTGTTCTACTGAATTTTGATAATAATTGTTGTGTACAGATTATAACCTGTTGTGAAAAATATAAAAAGCTTATTTCATCGATAATCTACCTAACCTTACTAAACACTCATCTCTGCAACTTTTCCTCTAATAATTAGATTACCTTCAGTAGCAACTTTAATATCTTCTACAGAAACACCAGGCGCTCTTTCTAACAGCAAAAAGCCATCATCTATAACCTCGAGTACTGCCAGATTAGTTACTATCTTCTTAACACAACCTACCCCTGTTAAAGGAAGACTACACTTCTTTAATAGTTTAGATTCACCTGCTCTATTGGTATGCATCATAGCAACAATAATATTCTCTGCCGATGCTACAAGATCCATAGCACCACCCATACCCTTAACCATTTTACCAGGAATTTTCCAGTTGGCTATATCGCCGTTCTCAGCAACCTCCATAGCGCCAAGTATAGTAAGGTCTACATGCTTACCTCTAATCATGGCAAAACTAGTAGCAGAATCAAAATAAGATGCCCCTGGCAATGCTGTTATGGTTTGCTTACCTGCATTTATTAAATCTGCATCTTCTTGGCCATCAATTGGAAAAGGACCCATACCTAGAATTCCGTTTTCACTTTGAAATTCTACACTAATATCATCACGAACATAATTTGCTACCAAGGTCGGTATACCTATACCAAGGTTTACATAATAGCCGTCTTCCACTTCTTGTGCAATTCTTTTTGCAATTCCGTTTTTGTCTAACATGTTTTTATTTTTGACGTACCGTTCTTTGTTCTATTCTTTTCTCGTAATCTTTTCCTTGAAAAATGCGTTGCACGAATATTCCCGGAATATGTATTTGGTTTGGATCTAGTTCTCCTTCAGGCACCAACTCTTCAACCTCAGCTACAGTAATGGTAGCGGCACCACACATACACGGATTAAAATTTCGTGCAGTTCCTTTAAATATTAAATTACCAGCGGCATCACCTTTCCAAGCTTTTACAAAAGCAAAATCTGCCTTAAATGCTTCTTCTAATATGTACATTTTCCCATCAAATTCACGTACTTCTTTTCCTTCTGCCACCTCTGTGCCATAACCAGCCGGAGTGAAAAAAGCGGGGAAACCAGCTTGTGCAGCTCTACATTTTTCGGCAAGTGTACCCTGTGGTGTTAATTCAACCTCTAACTCGCCACTAAGCATTTGTCGTTCAAATTCATCGTTCTCACCTACATAAGATGAAATCATTTTTTTAATTTGATGTTGCTGCAACAATAATCCCAAGCCAAAATCATCAACACCCGCGTTATTCGAAATACAAGTGATGTCCTTTACACCTAATCTTACTAATTCACTAATCGCATTTTCAGGAATACCACAAAGTCCGAATCCACCTAACATAAAGGTCATTCCGTCTTTTACACCTGCTAATGCATCGGTTACGTTTGCTACTGTTTTACGTATCATTTATTATTAAATTATCTAGTGTCTAAAATACCGATTTAAAATGGAATAAATAAAAAAAGGTCTTGGTGTATACCAAGACCTTTTCTAAAAATTATGGTCGATCAATTAAAAATCAAGATCTTCTAAATCATCTTCCACATCATTATCTTGTTTAATACCGGCTGAGAATTTGTCGCAATCTATTTCGATAGACATGTTTTCTGGTCGCTCAAAATCTTCTTTAGAAATGCCCAATTCTTCATTTGCATAATTTTTGGTCATATACAAGCCCCATATAGGCAATGCCATTGAAGCACCCTGACCATAAGTAATACTTTTAAAATGCACCGCTCTTTCTTCACCACCTACCCATACACCGGTAACTAAATTAGGTACCATACCCATAAACCAACCATCACTATTGTTTTGTGTAGTACCTGTCTTACCGGCAATAGGGTTTGTCAATTGATATGGATAACCTGTAATAATTTCGTCATATTCCGGTCTCCATTTATTATAACCCGTTGTACGTAAACGTGTACCCGAACCACCTTGGGTAACGCCTTTCATCAGGTCTAAAATAGCATACGAAACATCTTTACTCAATACATCTTTTGTCTCTGGTACATATTCATAAAGAACCGTACCGTCTTTATTTTCGATACGAGTAACCATAACCGGTTTTACATACACCCCTTGGTTAGCAAAAGCACCGTATGCACCTACCATCTCATATACATTAACATCTAAGGTACCTAAGGCGATTGAAGGCACTTCTAGAATTTCTCCTGAAAGTCCTAAATTACGAACCATACTCACAACAGATTTAGGACCCACCTCATCTATTAATTGTGCGGTAACGGTGTTTACAGAATTTGCCAAAGCTCTTTTTAGCGAATAGCTAGTACCAGAGTACTTCATGTCAGAATTTCTAGGACACCAAGGCTCTACATTACCATGCTTACCTGCTTCAATACAATATTGGGTATCTGGGCGGGTTTCACAAGGCGATAATCTTAATTGATCTATAGCGGCAGCATATACAAAAGGTTTAAAAGTAGAACCTGCCTGTCTTGCACCTTGTATAACGTTATCATATTGAAAATGCTTATAATTAATACCACCAACCCAAGCTTTAACATGACCTGTTTGCGGTTCCATAGACATCATTGCCGTTCTTAAAAATGTTTTATAGTAACGGATGGAATCCATCGGGGTTAAAATAGTATCTTTTTCTTTAGTCTGACTTTTCCAATCGAAAACTGTCATCTCGGTCTTTTTATCGAAAGACTCGCGAATCTGCTTTTCAGATTTCCCCTCGCTTTTCATGATTTTCCATCTTTCAGAATTTTTCATGGCGCGCTCCATAATACTCTTCGTCTCTTCTGGTGTAATGTCTAAGAAAGGAGCGGTTTTATTTCTATCCGGTGTATTTTGATGAAAGAACTCAGCTTGCAATTTAGTCATGTGCTCATTTACTGCTTCTTCGGCATTAGCTTGCATTTTAGAATCAATAGTCGTGTAGATTTTGAGTCCGTCTAAATACAGATTATAACGATCAGATTCGTCACCGATAGCAGGCTTCGGGTTTTTATCAATCCAATCTTTCATAAAACGTTGCAAATACATTCTAAAATAAGTTGCCAAACCAACACTATGCGTTTCTGGATTGTAGTTGATATCCATTTTGGTAGCCTGTAGCGAATCTTTCTCTACATCGGTAATGAAATCATATTTTGCCATTTGAGCCAAAACAACATCTCTACGATCTTTCACCATTTCTTCTCTACGCATAGGGTTAAACAGGGATGAATTTTTGAACATACCCACCAGCATTGCTGATTCCTCCGTTTTTAAATCTTTTGGCTCTTTTCCAAAATAAATACGTGAAGCAGAACGAATACCATCGGCATTATTACCAAAATCATAAATATTAAAATACATACTGATGATTTCTTCTTTGGTATAGCTTCGCTCTAATCGAATAGCCAATACCCATTCTTTAATTTTTTGCTGTATAGTCTCAAACTTATTTCTAGAACGAACCCCTACGAATAACTGCCTTGCCAATTGCTGAGAGATAGTACTTGCCCCACCTTTACTACCCAAATACACAAAGGCTCTTAAAGTACCCCAAGCATCAATTCCTGAATGAGAATTAAACCTAACATCTTCAGTTGCAATCAAAGCATTTACCAAGTTATCAGGCAATTCGTCAAACTTAACATCGGTACGGTTATCATCTAAATAAAACTTCCCCAATAAATTACCATCAGAAGATATGATTTGTGATGCCAGGTTTGTCTGCGGATTTTCTAAATATTCATAAGGCGGCAATTCACCGAAAAGTCCCCATGAAGCAGATAAGAAAATTAATGCTACAATAGCAATACCTGACCCAAACAAGATCCAAAACCATAATATGAATTTCGAAAAACTATTCGTTGTTTTTTTCTTTACCTCTTTTGCCATTGTTTACGGGGTGCTTTTTGTTACTTCTATGCCAACATCTGTAATGCCTTCGAGACCAATTATACCAGAAACATTACCATTTTTACGCATCGCTTGCGATACCTCTATAGTATATACGCCCGAAGATGAAAAAACGATGTTTTCTTTATACCATAATTTATTTTCCTTGATGCTGCCACTACCCTTGCCTAGCCAAGTGCCATCTGGTAAGGACATTGCATACTCTAAAGTGTCTTTTGTTACTTCGCCCTCAGGCGTAGTCAATGCTGCAATAATAAATAGATTACTATATGGGAAAGTATTGTCATTACGAACATTAATAAAGATATCGTGCTCGGCAATAGTATCCATTTTTGAAAGTGAAAATTCAAGAACATTATCTTTGTTCCAAACCCCGTCTTCTAAAGTTCGGTATTCGGTTTTGATAATATTGCTGTCACAAGAAGCAAAAAGCACAAGTGCTAAAAAACAACAAGATATACTACGCATCCTTCTTTTGGTTTCTATTACGATTTCTGTTCTTGTTCTTATTTCGGTTGCGATTTTTGTTCTTGTTTCTGTTTTTATTATTGTTTCCGCCACCTTTTGGTTTATCGAAGCGTGTAAGGCTATCTTGCCCTACTACATTTTCGAAAACAACTTTTTCTTCAACGGCAATTTCCATTGCGTACATCTCTAAACTAGCTACTTTCTCTTTCTTTTTATTCTTCTCTAAGATTTCGTTTACCTGATCTTTAGAAAGCACATGCCAATTAGCAGGATCATCTCTATATGAAAACCACAGCATCTCTTTAAAAATATCAGTTTTTTGACAAAAAGCGAGTCCTTTTTCTGTAAACAATTTTGTGTCTTGAGCAGGAAAATCTTTAAGAGCGTCTACATAAACATCTAGCTCATAATTTAAACAACACTTTAGTTTACCACATTGACCAGCAAGCTTTTGCGGATTCAACGATAGTTGTTGATAACGTGCTGCAGAAGTACTTACAGACCTAAAATCTGTTAACCATGTTGAACAACACAACTCTCTACCACAAGAGCCAATACCGCCAAGTCTTTGTGCTTCTTGACGATACCCAATTTGACGCATTTCGATACGAATACCGAAGGCCTTTGCCATATCTTTTATCAACTGACGAAAATCTACACGTTCATCTGCCGTGTAATAAAAAGTAGCTTTTGATCCATCACCTTGAAACTCCACATCAGAAATCTTCATTTGAAGTTTTAAGATAATAGCAATTTCACGCGCTCTTTTCTTAATTTCTTCTTCTCGATCTCTACATTTTTGCCAAATATCTATGTCTTTCTGACTCGCTTTTCTGTAAACTTTCGGAGCTTCTTCATCAGTAAAAGATACCTTCTTTCGCTTCATCTGAACACGAACAAGCTCACCTGTTAAGGTAACCATACCAATGTCATGACCTGATTGTGCTTGTGTGGCAACTATATCGCCAATGGAAAGTGAAAGTTTTTCTGTGTTTTGAAAAAATTCTTTTCTACTATTTTTAAATCGTACTTCAACAAAATCGAATGGTCGTTCCCCATTAGGGAGCGACATATTTGAAAGCCAATCAAAGACTGTCAGTTTATTGCAACCATCTGTACCGCAAGTACCGTTATTCTTGCATCCCTTTGGTTGTCCATCCTTACCGGTAGAACAACTACTACAACTCATATTATATATATTGGTTTGGTCGAATCATATAAAATTCACCAAAAAAGGTTCATAAAAAACTTATAGGTAAAGATACAGTTTTTTTAATGTGAAATAAAAGTGAAATTAGCGGTGAAGGTTTTAAATAGCGACTTTACCAATAACCTAAGACTATTTCAAAAACATAAAAAGGCAGCGAAAAACGCTGCCTTTTTATACTATATCGTATAGTTTAATGACTTAAATCTTATGGAATCATAAAGCCTACTTTTTAAACTTCAGTACTTCTGATCGGCCTTTCTTAAATATCTTATTACTTACAACCTTACCTTTTCTCAACGCTTTTTGTTCTTCAAAAGGTAATTCATGCACTTCTTTACAAGTGTCTGAACAACAATTATTCATTTTTTCAGCACAAGATGGGCATTGAATAAATAATAAATGGCAAGCTTCATTAGCACAATTTACATGTTCATCGCAAGGCTCGCCGCACTGGTGGCAATTGGCAATAACGTCATCACTAATACGCTCTCCCCTTCTATGATCAAAAACGAAATTTTTTCCCTTGAATTTATTTTCAAGATTGTTCTTCTCTACTTGTCTTGTGTATTCAATGATTCCGCCTTCTAGCTGATATACCTGTTCAAAACCTTTGTGTTTGTAATAAGCACTCGCTTTTTCACAACGTATACCACCAGTACAATACATCACCAGTTTCTTATCCTTTTTATGATCTGCTAAATCGCGTTCTATAATATCAAGTGAATCTCTAAACGTATCTACATCTGGTGTAACGGCATTTTTAAAATGGCCTATTTCACTCTCATAATGGTTTCGCATATCTACCAAAACCGTATCTGGGTCTTCAATAAGTTCATTAAACTGTTCTGCACCTACGTGAATACCTTTATTGGTCACATCAAAAGAATTATCTTCTAATCCGTCAGCTACAATCTTATTTCTGACTTTCACCTTTAACTTTAAAAAAGAAAGGTTGTCTTGCTCAATAGCAATATTGAGTCGCACATTCTCTAGAAAAGAAATACTATCTAAATGTTCTTTAAAAACATTGAAATTTTCCGCTGGAACAGAAAGTTGGGCATTTATACCTTCATGAGCAACATAAATTCGCCCAAGAACATCCATATCGTTCCAGTTGATAAAAAGGTGATTTCTAAAAATGTGGGTATTACCAATGTGTGCATAGGTATAGAAAGAGATAGTAAGGCGCTCCTTACCCGCTTCTTCAATTAAAGCTGCTCTTTCTATTGCACTTAACGTATTGTACAGTTGCATGCTATACTAATAATTTAAGTCTGCCAATAGGCAGAAGGTTTATAGAAAAATTTTAAATGACAAAAATAGCTATAATATTGAAAAATGCACCTATTTTATTGCCGTTAACCATTTTAGTTCATAAAAAAAGAGCCTTGATTATAACAAGACTCTTTATCGGCTATTCCATTTTTTTCTTTTTCATAGCATTCTTAAAAGAATAAAAAAGGATATAGCCACCTATAACCGCTTATACTAAAAAAAGCGATTGATTACCAATGAAGTAACTTCTCTTTTATATAAAGATAGTAATTGACCAAAATGGTTGCGTAATACTATTTAACATTATTCAAATCAAAAAAGATTTGGTAATTTAGCTTTCCAAAAAAAATAGAGAATGAGTTCTGAAAAAGAAGCAAAATTAAAAGCATTAAAGTTGACCCTTGACAAGATGGATAAGACCTACGGTAAGGGCGCTGTAATGAAAATGGGCGATAGTGTTGTTGCAGATGTTGAAGTGATACCTTCTGGCTCATTAGGATTGGATATAGCATTAGGCGTAGGCGGTTACCCAAGAGGTCGAGTAATTGAAATATACGGACCAGAATCTTCAGGTAAAACAACCTTGACATTACACGCTATTGCAGAAGCACAAAAAAATGGTGGTATTGCAGCATTTATTGATGCAGAGCATGCTTTTGACCGTTTTTACGCTCAAAAACTAGGTGTAGATATAGACAACTTGATTATTTCTCAACCAGATAATGGTGAGCAAGGTTTAGAGATTGCAGATAACTTAATTCGTTCTGGAGCAATCGATATTGTAGTAATAGATTCAGTTGCGGCATTGACACCTAAAAGTGAAATTGAAGGAGAAATGGGAGATTCTAAAATGGGTCTTCACGCTCGTTTAATGTCCCAAGCACTTAGAAAATTAACCGGTTCTATCAGCAAAACAAACTGTACCGTAATATTCATTAACCAATTGCGTGAAAAGATTGGTGTAATGTTCGGTAACCCAGAAACTACTACTGGTGGTAACGCACTTAAATTTTACGCGTCTGTTCGTTTAGATATTAGAAGATCTACACAAATAAAAGATACAGATGGCAATGTTCAAGGTAACAAGACCAGAGTTAAGGTTGTAAAGAATAAAGTAGCACCACCTTTCCGTACCACTGAATTTGATATTATGTATGGTGAAGGTATTTCTAAGGTTGGTGAAGTAATCGACTTAGGTGTTGAATACGAAATAGTAAAAAAGAGTGGTTCATGGTTTAGCTATGGCGACACAAAATTAGGTCAAGGTCGTGATGCGGTTAAAAACCTACTTTTAGATAACCCTGAATTATTTGAGGAATTAGATGGTAAAATTAGAGAAGCCATTGCTGCCTTAAATGCTTAAATTCAGTTTAATTTAAGTAAACATAAATGAATTAACGCAACCATTGTACTTGATTTTCATCCTATATACAAAACAGTTATATGATGAGAAATAAGATGATGCTGTTGACCCTGGTCATAGCATTTATATGCAATGGTTGTTCTATTGATGATGATGACGCCAATTTCCATTTTACAGCATTGGAGATTGTCAATGCAGAAGTACCAGAATCTTTTATTCTTAATGAGACTTATAAGATTTCTGTAAATTATTTAAAACCGGATAGTTGTACATACTATGAAGGTTTTGACGTTGTTAAAGATTCCCTGACCGTTAGAAGTGTTGTTGCCATTGGCGCAGTAAGAACTGATATTGATGATTGTATGGTAGAATTAATTCAAGAAACGGCGTCTTTCAACTTCCAGGTAATTTATACCGAACCCTATACATTTAAATTTTACAAAGGCGATAATAGTGATGGAGAGGCAGAATATATGGAAATTGTCGTTCCAGTAAACAAACCTTAAAACAACCAACCATTTGTGAGTCTAGAAGAACTCATACATAATTGCAAAAAAGGAGACCGTAAAGCACAGGAACTATTATATAGAGCCTATGCCACAACCCTCTATGGTATATGCTTAAAATATTCCAAATCTAAATCGCAGGCAGAAGATACCCTACATGATAGTTTTATGACCATTTATGATAAAATAGGTCAGTTTAAAAACAAAGGTTCTTTTGAAGGTTGGATGAAAAGAATTACTGTAAATACTGCGCTGCAAAAATATAGAAAGCAAGAATACCTTAATGTAGTTACAGATAATACCGAAGAAGAAGTTACCGTAGATAATGTTTATGATGACATCAGCTTGCAAACGTTGTTAAGCTACATTCAAGAATTACCTAATAAATACCGCGCTACATTCAATTTATATGTAATGGATGGCTATACGCATAAAGAAATTAGTGAATTGTTAGGCACTACCATTGGTACCTCAAAATCTAATCTTGCTAGGGCACGCGCATTATTAAAAGAAAAAATAGAAACTAAGATCACACAATCAATTGTAAGTATCTTAATTATTATATCAACACACTTTTTATAATCCTGGTGATTATAGATAGAAACAGTAATAGATGCAGAAGAAAAATATAGACGAACTTTTCCGAGATAAGCTTTCGGACTTCAAGCAAACACCGGACAATAAAGTTTGGCGTGCGATTGATGCGTCATTGGACAAGAGAAAAAAGAAAAGGATTATACCTTTATGGTGGTCATTTGGGGTTGTTGCTGCCGCTATAATGATTGGTTTATTAGTATTTAATCCGTTTACAGAAGAACAAACTACCAATGAAATTCTGGTGGACACCGACAATGAATCAGAAATACTAAATGATATTGAACCGAATACTGAAACTGAAGTTTTTATTGATTCCATAAATACTACTACCAATGCTGTGGTTGAACAAAATATAGTTAGTGACAGCGAAGCGAATAGTGCTAAAAATAAGGCATTAAACAAACAGCAAGAATCTATTAAGGTTGCAGCGCCAAAGACTAAAAATAGTTACAACAGGAATATTGAACCTAAGAAAGATGCTATAGCTGAAAACAATAAAAATGTTTCAGAAAAAAGTAATTCTACTATGGAGACCTTAATTGCTGAACATATTCCTTCAAAAGCTGTTGATACTAGTGATTCAGAAAACTTAGCAAATAACATTCTAAACAAAGACGAATCAATTACTACCACAAATAAGGATTCTGATACTCATTTAAATATTAATCTTTCAGAATCAGAAAGTACAGTGGCTGAAAATAGCACTATTGAAGAAGTTCCCGAAGAACTTGAATCGAACAAGAAATCAATTTTTGAGGAGATTGAAGATCAAGAAGAGCTGAAAAAGAAAAAAGTAGCTAGTAACAGATGGTCTGCCGGACCAAATGTTGCACCCGTATATTTTAATGCCATTGGCGAAGGCTCTCCGGTAAATTCAATTTTTAGTCCTAATGCAAAATCAGGAAATGTAAATATGAGTTACGGAGTTTCGCTAGCATATGCAGTCACCAAAAAATTGACAATACGTTCAGGAATTAATAAAGTAGATTACGGTTACGATACAGAAGATGTTGCTTTTTCATCTTCATCAACTTTAGAATCCAAAAGCGGGCAATTATCTAGTATAGATTATGCTGAAACTTCTAGTACCCTGAAAATTTCTAGCAATAGGGTTGCCTCAGAAAAATTCAATACTATGAACTCTGTACAAGATATTACCGCAAAAAGTCCTACTAGAGAAGGCTACATGTCGCAACAGTTCGGCTATCTTGAATTACCCGTTGAGTTAAATTACGCGCTTATAGATAAGAAATTTGGCATTAACCTTATTGGCGGAGTCAGTTCTCTATTTCTAATTGACAATGCAGTATCATTAACTTCTGGTGAACTAACAACTGAAATAGGAGAGGCTAATAATATTAACGACCTAAATTTTAGTGCAAATATGGGTCTTGGTCTTAATTACAATTTTTCTCAAAAGGTACGATTTAACGTGGAACCAATATTTAAATATCAATTGAACACCTTTTCTGATGTAAACGGTACTTTTAGACCCTATTCGGTTGGGGTTTATAGCGGACTCACCTTTCAGTTTTAAAAATTTAAATATGAAGAATTACATCTTGTGTTGCCTTTGCTTAATGAGCATTTCTATCTACTCTCAAGATACAGATGAAGCGTATATAACTTCAGAAGAGCATCAAGAATTAAAAATTAATGGCCTCTTTTTAATTTTAGGCGCCATTGAGTTGGATTATCAATATTTACTAAACGAAGAATCTGCTATCGGTATTGACGTCTTATATGCTTATGATGACGAGAATATTGATGTCAACTATTATATAGCACCCTACTACCGTCAATATTTCGGCAAAAAATACGCTTCTGGTTTCTTCGTAGAAGCTTTTGGTATGTTGAATTCTGTTGATGATTACACCTACGGCTCTTATTACGATGAACCAACAGATTCGTATTATTCTAGTTCTGGTTATGAAGAAAACATTGTCGATTTTGCCCTAGGAATTGGTACAGGTGTTAAACTACTCACTAAAAGAGGTTTTATCGTAGAAATAGACTTAGGCATAGGCCGCAATTTATTTAAAAACGATAGAGACTTTACCATTATTGGTAAAGGCGGGATAAATTTAGGTTACAGATTCTAACTATTTTTAGTTAAATCGTTAAGTATTGTTTCCCTAACACTTGTTCTGAGCTCTGCCGTATCTTCTGGGCGTATAGAATGTGTTTCTACGAATGAATGCACCCTAGCCCTACATTTACCAGGACCTCCACTAAAAAAGGCAAAGGAAAAACGTTCTTTATTGTCATAAAAGGTCATAGGTACTACTGGTATTTTATGAGCTATGGCCATTTTAAAAGCTCCATCTTTAAATTTATCTAACAATATATGTTCTTCGGGCACACCACCCTCAGGAAAAATACAGATGCTTAAACCCTGTTGCAATCTTCTTTGCGCCCTTCTGTAGACGGCGGTTCTGCTTTGGGTATTATCTCTATCTACCATGATACACACACGTTTATAGAAGAATCCGAATAAAGGAATTTTAACCAATTCTTTCTTACCAACGAACACAAACGGATTTCTACTAACGATTAACATCAACATAATATCTAGCATACTCGTATGGTTCGCCACCAACATATAACTCTTTCTTTTCACTAAGCGCTGCTTATATTTCACTTTTGGAAAGCAAAACATACCATACAGTATAAATCTAGCCCATAAGTTTCTGGCCATCCAGAAAAACTGTGGATACCAGGTTTCACGCGAAGCAAAAATTACCAGCAAGGGAAAAAAGAGTAGAATAGGAATAGCGACTAGAACATAAAACCAAATTCGGTATATAGTTTGACCGGCGTGTTTAACCAATTTAAGCATAAATCAAAAGTAGTTATTTACGATAGTTTTTTTGTATTTGTTTTACCTTTGCTTTCTTAGAATTAAGAAAATGGCAAGAATTTTAACAGGCATACAAAGTACAGGAACTCCGCATTTAGGAAATATTCTAGGAGCGATTAAGCCAGCAATAGAAATGGCAAATAATCCGGCTAACGAATCTTTTCTTTTTATTGCAGATATGCATTCATTGACTCAGATTAAAAATGGCGCAGAGTTACGTCATAACACCTATGCTGTTGCCGCAACTTGGCTTGCTTTTGGGTTGGATATAGAAAATACCGTTTTTTATAGACAGAGCGATGTACCACAAACGGCAGAACTAGCTTGGTACCTAAGCTGTTTTTTTCCGTATCAACGATTAACCCTTGCACATTCTTTTAAAGATAAAGCTGATAGGTTAGAGGATGTAAACGCAGGGCTCTTTACCTACCCCATGTTAATGGCTGCAGATATTTTACTTTATGATGCCAATATTGTACCCGTTGGTAAAGATCAGATGCAACACATAGAAATGACACGCGATGTAGCTTCTCGTTTTCATGCACAATTAGGTGAGACTTTTGTTTTACCAGAGGGCAAGGTTCAAGAAGAAACAATGTACATACCAGGTACAGATGGTGCTAAAATGAGTAAGAGTAAGGGTAATTTGATCAGTCTTTTTCAGACGGATAAACAATTACGCAAGCAGGTTATGGGTATACAGACAGATAGTACACCAATGGAAGATCCAAAAGACCCTACCAATGATAATGTATTCGGTTTATATAAATTGTTAGCTAGCCAGCCTCAAATTGAAGAAATGAGCGCCAACTACCTAGCCGGAAATTATGGATACGGTCATGCCAAACAAGCACTTTATGAAGTAATTGTAAATAAGTTTGAAGAACCTCGAGAGAAGTTTGAATACTACATGAACAACCTAAACGAGATTGATGATGCATTAGCTTTAGGCGCAGAAAAAGCAAGAAAAGTAGCGGACGGCGTATTAGAAAGAGTTCGTGAAAAGTTGGGATACTAATTAGTAGTCTAAAAAACCACATATATTTAAAACCGACCACTAGGTCGGTTTTTTGTTTTTATTACTACAGTGTCCGCAGTAAATTTCCCGATTTGGAATAGCATATTATCGATAAAGGGATTACTTAATTCATTCTAGACTTCGAAAAGTCAGAAAACAAACCGAGTGGTTTGTAAAATATCAGATTGCCTCAAACAATTTTCCTGGTAAAGGTCTGATTACACCTTTCATTTCCATACTCAATAAGGTAGAAGATGTTCTATAAATTGGCAGTTTACAGTCTAAGGCGATACTGTCTAGAATTTGCTTCCCGTTATTCTGCAGATAGGTGTAAATATTTTGTTCGACCTCATCCAATTCAATGAACAATTGTTTCTGAATGGTTTTATTCTGTTTTTCAGCTATATCCCAGTCTAGAAGATAAATTAAATCTGCAGCCGATGTCATTACATGAGCTTTTTGCTGCTTGATCAGGTTATTACAACCCAAACTATATTTATCAGTTGTTCTACCGGGTACGGCAAAAACATCTCTATTATAACTATTCGCAATATCTGCGGTTACTAGGCTTCCGCCCTTTTCAGCAGATTCTACCACCACAGTAGCTTCACTTACACCGGCAATAATTCGATTTCGTTTTAGAAAATTTTCCCTTTCGGGGTTACTCGTACTCCAGAATTCGGTGTAAAACCCTCCGTTCTTTAGAACATCCGCTTGATATTTGGCATGAACCTTTGGGTAAATCTGATTTAAGCCGTGTGCTAAGCACCCTACGGTTTGCAAACCATGTTTTACAGCTTCCCTCTGAATACAAATATCTACTCCGTATGCGAAACCACTAATGATGACCGGATCCAAAGGCGCAATCTCTTCAATAAACTGTTCACAAAAAGACATTCCGTAGCTCGTAATATTTCGAGTACCGACTACGCTGATCAATTTACGATTCTGCAAATCGATATTTCCTTTCTGAAATAAAAGAATAGGTCCGTCAATACAATGCTTTAAAAATTTAGGATAATCTTCATCTAAAAAATAGGTACAACTGATATCATTTTTGAGTACATAATCATATTCTGATTCCGCCACTTCTAAATGTTCTAAATCAAATAAATGTTTGATGGTATGAGTACCGATACCATCGATTTTTAGAAGATGTTGCTTTTTATCTTCGAAAATTGCAGATGGACTCCCACAATGAGAAATTAATTTCTTCGCGAGGATATCTCCAATATTTGGAACATGTTGTAACCGTAGTATTGCAACAAGTTCATCAGCAGTATGTTGTGTAGTTTTCATTTCTAGTTCGCAAATAAGCGAAAAAAATATGTTAATAAAAAGTTACGAAAGGAGTTTTTATACCTCTTTATTTTCTTCATATTTGTGATCAGATGGTTTTAGAACACTATATAAGCGATTTACTTTATAGGTACAACTGTGTTGTTGTCCCAGGATTTGGAGCATTCCTTACCCAAAAAAATTCTGCCAAAATAAACGTGGTTACCAATACGTTTAGCGCACCAAATAAATCTATTGTTTTCAATAGACAGCTAGTCTCTAATGATGGGCTTTTGGTTTCTTATGTATCAAATGCAGAGAAGGTTTCTTATGAAACGGCATTGGTCAAAATAGAAAAACAAGTAAAAACTTGGCAAGAAATCTTGATTCAAGAAACTTCTTTACACCTTAAAAATATTGGTTCTTTAGCTAGAAACCATGAAGATAAAATATTGTTTCAACCTGCAAATGAAACAAACTATTTAACCTCTTCATTCGGACTTTCAAATTTCAACTCTATACCTGTTACTAGAGAGGTATTAAAAGAAGAGATCATAGAAATTGAAGAAAAAATACCGTTCGTTATTAGCCCTGAACGTAGAGAAAATAGAGGGTTTAGACCTTATTTAAAATATGCTGCTATTCTAATGCTAGCATTTTCTACAGGCGTGACCGGTTATCGTGCATACCAACAAAAAAATACAAACGAGCAAGTTGCAAGACAAAATGCTGAAGAGTTTGTAAATAAGCAAATACAAGAAGCTACCTTCTTTGACCTATCGCCATTAGAATTACCAACGGTTACTGTCGAAGCCACTACAAAATCTACAGCAAAAGTAAATGCCGAAAAAGATGCTGCAACTCATTTTATTGTTGCGGGTGCTTTTAGAGTTAAGGGTAATGCCGATAGAAAAATCGAGGAGCTAAAGGCTAACGGATTTAATGCCGGTTATTATGGCACTAATGCTTATGGTCTGCATATGGTAACCTTCGATAGTTATACCAATGCAAACGATGCTTTAAATGCATTACGTGAAATTAAACGTACGCAGTCTAAAGATGCTTGGTTATTAACCGAAAAATAAACCTACACACATTTTATAAGTACCCTTGTTGCCCGTATCTTTGCGGAAAATTTCTAATTAATGGAAGCAAAGACTCCTGCAGCATCTCGTACCACAATGACCGATTTGGTTCTCCCAAGTGAGACCAACGCACTACAAAATTTATTTGGTGGCGAATTATTGGCCCGTATGGATCGTGCAGCTAGTATTGCTGCCGGTAGACATAGCCGCAGAATTACCGTTACCGCTTCTGTAAACCACGTAGCTTTTAATTTAGCCATTCCGCTTGGTAGCGTTGTTACTGTCGAAGCAGCCGTTTCTAGAGCCTATAACACCTCTATGGAGGTCTACATAGATGTTTGGATAGAAGATCGCTACAGTGGCAAGAGTACTAAGGCAAATGAAGCTATTTATACCTTTGTTGCCGTTGATGAAACAGGAAAGCCAACTGAAGTACCAGAATTAACACCTGAAACTCCACTAGAGATTACTCGTTTTGAAGGTGCATTACGTAGAAAACAATTGAGTTTAGTATTAGCAGGTAAAATGACGCCTGATAATGCTACAGAGCTTAAAGCTTTGTTTACGAAGTAATTTGGTTAAAATATTATAATCGTTTTCTAGTTTTTTTTTGTGCTAAAATATGGCAACCAGAGTTCTGTCTATATTTTAGTACAAATACATTGTAATTCTATTAAGCTAATTCTCGGTATAAGTCTTTTTCTAGCTCCGACTGCTCTAAATCAACCTTAAAAGAAAGGTCCATTTTCATTTCGTTTGCATTATTCCAAATATAAAGTGCAGCTAAACCAATACTACCTATAATGAAAAAGGCGATGGAATAAACTACTAATCCGCCGTAGGCCAAAGTCAAACACGTAGCTAAAAATGCAACATAAACGACTATTGGTTTAAGAGACCATTTTAAATTAAAACTTGGTGATTTATGAGTAGTATTCTTCTCTAATTGATTTTGAGTAGAATCTGAATTTAAAGTGATTGTGCTGTTCATAATAGTTCCCTTTTACTGATTAATACAGTAAAATTCGGAAAAATTCGTCAACCCACACCTACATAATACTATGAATATCAATATGATAACTCAGAATTAAAGATATCATATTATTTAAATAACAGAAAAATAGTATTGATAATATTGCCTACTAAAAATTGAAGTTATCGGGATCAGGTCCAATACGTTCTCCTGTTTCCAATCCGTCTAAAAAGGCAATATCGGCATCAGACAACTCAAAATCAAAAATATCGGCATTAGATGCAATTCGGTTTGCATGTACAGATTTCGGAATCGCAACAATACCTTTTTGTAGATTGTAACGTAGAATAATCTGTGCCACACTCTTGTTATACTTTTTGGCTAAGTCGGCACAAATATCCAACTCAAAAACCTTGCCCTGCATAAACGGAGACCAAGACTCGTATTGGATTCCGTTATCGGCACAAAAATCGATCAGGTCTTGCTGAACTAAATGCGGATGAAACTCCATTTGGTTCACCATAGGCACCACGGTACAATCGCTCATAACATCTTCTAAATGATGTTTCAGAAAATTACTTACTCCGATTGCTCTAATTTTCTTTTGAGCGTACAAATGCTCTAAAGCCCTCCAAGTATCTTTGTATTTACCTTCAACCGGCCAATGAATTAAGTATAAATCCAGATAGTCGACATCCAAACGTTCTAAACTCGCATTAAAAGCTTTTAATGTCTCTTCATACCCTTGATCGGCATTCCAAACTTTGGTCACCAAAAAAATGTCACTTCTATCTACTCCGCTTTCCCGAATACCTTTACCTACACCAACTTCATTTTTATAAGCCGCAGCGGTGTCGATATGACGATACCCCAATTGAAGTGCGCTCTTAATCGCTTTAACAACTTCTTCATCATTATCTGATTGATAAGTTCCTAAACCTAAATAAGGCATCTTTACCCCATTACGTAGTTCAAAACTTCCTTTAATATCAGTAATAACAGGTGGATTTTTCATAGGATTATGTTTTAAAGTCGATACACCCATTCTTCTGGGTTAAGACGAGAGGTATCTTGGTATAGGTAAAATTTTAATCTGGTCTGACCATTATTTTTATTGGTATAAACAACACCAAGTTCTTCTTTACTAGATACTTTATCTCCTTTTTTTACATAAAGTTCAGAAAGGTTGTAGTATGTACTAATAAAATTACCATGTTTAATTTGAACACCTTTATTACCCCCTGGTACAGCCAATATAGCAATGACTTCTCCTTCAAAAATGGCGCGAGCTTTAGAACCCTCATCGGTGGCAATGATAACTCCGTTACTTTGGTGCTTTATTCCCGGATAAACTGGATCGGCATATACTCCGAATCCCTGACTCTTTATTCCCTTTTCTACAGGCCAAATCAGTTTTCCTTTATTGGCTGAAAAGTTATTGGCAATAACCGTTGCTTCTGGCGTTAAAACAAACTTACTTGAGTTTTTAGTAGTACTACCCGTTTTTTTATTTGATGCGGCAATAGCACTTCTAATCAACTTCTCTATCTGTTGATCAATCTTTCTAGCTTCCTTCTTTTTCGCATCAATTGCACTGGCATACTTACTCTCGTTCTTACGAATAGTACCTAATAATGCTTTTTGAGTCTGTATTTCACCAAATAATTGATCTTTCGCCTTTTTATTCTGAGCCAATAAAACCTCTTTTACCTTTCGTTCTTCGTTCAAATCTGAATTTAAACGTGAAAGCTCTTCAGTTTTGGTCAATATTTGTGCTCCCTGCTCTTTTCTATAGTCCGTATATTGCTTCATATATTGAAGCCTTTTAAATGCCTGAAAGAAGCTTTCTGAAGACAACAAGAACATTAACCTGTTTTGCTTGGATTTGTTCTGATATGACTTCTGAATCATTTTAGCATACTCGTCCTTTACCTCTTGCAGCTCGGTCTTTAGCTTACCTATGTTTCTGATGTTGGTATTGATCTGCCTGTTCAACAAATTTGATTGTTGATTGGTAACACGAATTAACTGTTGACGAACGGTAATTTTTTTATCTAACGCCTCCATTTGATCTAAAACATTACCTTTCTCTTTTTTCTCGGCGAAAAGCAGGCGGTTAATGTTACGTATTTCTGACTGAAGTTGCTCACGCTTTTCCTCTAAAGCTTTTTGCTCACTAGTTTGCGCTAAGGCGAATACCGTAGTGAACAGCATAAATAGAAAAAAACCATATTTAAATTTGAACAACATCTGTTTACAACTCTATTTCATTAAACCCTTTTGGTATTGAATAGGGAAAGTTAACTTTTCCGTTCAATTCTAAATTTTTAAACTCCAGGTCAATCGTATTCATCTTATCCTTACTTATAGCCTTTACCATAATCTCATTAGGCAAAACTTCTTTATCAATGCTTTGATAATTTTTGTACGCAATTTCTAACAAACGTTTGTCTGCAGGTTGGGATAACTGCTGCAAAGCCATTTTAAAATTTTTAGGCTCTATTTGAAACAAGGTTTTATACAAAGTCCCCTGTTGCTTCGGAGTTAGTCTATAGGTGTCTTCAGAAATACCAATATCATACTTCTCATCTCTTAAATCTACGATTGCTTGGCCGGTCAGTAAATTTTGCAAAATTGAAAAGTCTACCTCGGTCCCTAACAAATCACTTAAATAAGAAAAATCGCCATCAAAATATTCATTTTCTAATTTGTTGTAAAACGACACTCGATCCGGAGTTATATAAGCTTTAACAATGCCCAATGGAGCACTCATCCAAATGGCTTTATCTTTTTCCATTCGTAGGCTGACGGAAACACCCTGAGAAGATTCGCCGTCTGAATAGTTAATTTTTACCCTACCTGCCAATGTTTTAAAACCTGCTTCATTTTGATAATGGGCTTTTATAACCGATTTAGACGATAATTTTGCATCTACAGTACCACCAGAAATCACCTTTGTACCTTTACAAGATGCCATAAAAACTATCGCAACCATTAGTAAAGCATACTTAATCTTCATCATATTCAAAAACTTCGTCATTTAAAATCCTGATTTAATTTTGCTAAGGTACATATTTGCTTTAGCCGTATTATTGGTTGCAGTATATGCATTTGCCAATTCTTTATAAATGGCATTTTCTAAAGGGGTATCATCAATGAGATAATCTAACGCTGTTTCTAAAATATTTATAGCACCTTTATATTTCAGCGCTTTATTTAAAGCGGCTCCGTTGGCATAATAGAAATAAGGCTGAGAAGGGAATCGCTCCATTGCCTCTTCGGTTGTTTCAAGTAAAACATTGTTGTCAGAACCAGAACTTAGCAAGGTTTCAATTTTTGATTTATAACCTTCTACACTATTTAAATCTTCAGAAGATTCTGTTCTCTTTACATCTGCTACAGGCACTGATATTTTTTCTTGTTTCGCAATCGAGTCATTAATTTTCTGCTCTAAATACTTTTGTTGTTTAGACGTTTTAATTCCCTTTAAAACAGCCTTAGCAGTAACGTAATCTGCGTTTAAAAAATAGATTTCAGCCAAATTACCTCTTAGCTCGACGTTGCTCCACGGCAAATCTCCTTTTACTTCTTCTAGCACAGATTTTTTTGCATCAAGAACGTCAACCAATGTTTCTGCATACCAATAATTTTCTGGTTCTCCGTTCAATGCTTCTAATGCATATTCTTGAGCGAGTATAAATTGTTTATCATACAAATGAAACTTGGCAAGTTCAAAAGTAACAACCGTATTTTGTGGTTGTAGACGTTTACATTCTAAGAAGTAAGTTATAGCTCGGTCATAATTTCTGATTCCCTTTTGCTTTAACCCTTCGAAAAAATTCTCTTGAAAAGTATCGGAATATTCCTCTAGAAAAACTTCAGCGCTTTGCTCTACCTCTAATTCTTGATTTTCTTGCGCATAAGACTGCATTAGCGTATTAAAAACACCGAAAAGCAAGACCAAAAAAATCAATTTCTTCATCTTTAGTATATAAAACTACTTTACGCCGGTACTCCCAAATCCGCCTTCGCCTCTTGCAGTTTCCGACAGGCTATCGACAAGATTCCACTCTGCACGCTCATGCTTGGCAATGACCATTTGTGCAATTCGCTCTCCGTTTTCTACCACAAAATCTTCGCTACCAAGGTTTATCAATATTACCCCGACCTCACCTCTATAATCAGCATCTATCGTACCAGGAGCATTAAGAACGGTAACCCCTTTTTTAGCTGCAAGTCCACTTCTAGGTCTTACCTGCGCTTCAATACCTACAGGCAACTCAATGAAAAGACCAGTTGGTATTATAGCTCTCCCTAAAGGTTGTAAAGTAACAGCTTCGGTAAGGTTAGCTCTTAAGTCCATACCTGCAGATGAGTTTGTCTCGTAATGCGGTAAGTCGTGATTCGACTTATTAATTATTTTTATGTTCATCTATTTAAATATAATTTTTTAAGATTCTGAAACTCCAATTTATACACCAAGCCTAAGAACAACAATAATAGCGGTATGCCCACAAAGAGGTTTCTATCAAATATGTAAAATGAAAGAATAGAAAACAAGATTGATATTCCTAAATAAAAGATAATTTTTCTGAAGTTATACGGAATAGGATAATACATCTGTCCGAAATAAAACGAAAGCAACATCATGGTTCCATAAGCCAATAAAGTTGCTACGGCAGATGCCATATACCCAAAATGGGGAATAAAAATCAAGTTTACGATTATGGTCAAAACTGCACCGATCATTGAAATATATGCTCCGAATTTTGTTCGGTCGGTCACCTTATACCAAACGGAAAGGTTGTGGTAGATACCTAAGAAAAAAGCCGCTAATAAAATTAATGGCACTACGGGCATCGCTTCCCAATACGCTTCATCACGCACAAAAAGAACCTTCAACAAATCAGAAAAAACGACTACTGCCAACAATATAATACTCCCTAATACTACAAAGTAATTTGTTATCTGAGCATATGCTTTCTGAGGGTGTTTTGTATCTGAATGGCTAAAAAAGAAGGGTTCAATTCCCATTCTAAATGCAGTGGCAAATAGCGTCATAAACACAGCTAATTTTACACAAGCCCCATACTTACCCACTTCATCACTAGCGATTTCTATAGGTAATATCTTCTCTAGCAAAATCTTATCTAATACTTCATTTACGGTAAATGCTATACCCGCTATCATTACTGGCATGGCATACTTTATCATTCTCTTCCAAATATCCATATCAAAAACATATGGTCTTCGTAGATAAACCCTTAACATTAAACCTAATGTGACAGCACTTGAAACCAAGTTAGAAATTAAGATGTATGAAATCTCAAAATCTGGTTTGTAGATAGAACCTAAGAAACCTGAACTATCTGTAGCTGCAATTTTGGGTAGAAAAATTAAGAAAAAGGAATTCAACCCTAAGTTCAAGACAACATTAATCAATTTTACTATGGCATAACGCATAGGTCTTTCATTTGCCCTTAACCAAGCAAACGGAATTATAACTAACGCATCTAAAGCTAATATCCAAAAGACATAGCCTATATACTCATCTGATATTTCAAGAACATCGGATAACGAAGATTTAAACAGAAACCCAATAAGCATAAATAGCAAAGTTGATCCCAAAATGGACAACAATGATGTCGAAACCACTCTTTTTCTATTTTCTGTATCCTTATAGAATCTAAAAAAGGCAGTCTCCATACCATATGCTAAGAAGACATTGAAAATAGCAAAATAGGCAAAAATCACCACGACTTCACCATATGAACCTGGCTTCATTACACCAGTATAAATGGGAACCAATATAACATTAAGCATCCTTGGCAAGACAGTTGCCAAGCCATAGATTGCAGTTTGTTTAAAAAGTTTTTTGAGTGGATTCAAGCACTATACATTCAGGCGATAAAAGTACCTATTAAAAGCCTAGTTACAAAGTTAGTTTTTGGGGACACCATTATAAATCAACGGTTGCTTTTGTTTTATACCTGAAATCTTGGTAAATTTTGCTTCACCATTTTCAATATAACTAATAACCGCCTCATCTGAATTTAAATTCAAACTCTTCGTTTCAGATGAATCTGACATTTCATTAGAAATTCTAACCACAATCATCTTTTGATGATCTACAGTGTTTACAAGTGCTTTTACCTGCTTACCACGAAAATAAACTTCATTTAATTCAACATCAGAATTCTCAAGTAGTGAAATCGGAATACGTAATTCGGTACCAGAACCGCTTTCTTCTCGACCGCCAGCATACTGCTGACATGTAGCATTACCAATCTCAAACGGAGTTTCTACTTGTAGTTTTTTCTGCGAGGTACAACTGGTTAAACAAAGACAAAAAATTAAAAAGCAACTAAGTACGTATTTCATTAGACCCATATTATTCTTATAAAGATAATAAGTAATATGTGTTTAATAAGTCATTTAACATGGTGATCACAAATTAATGGCTTCGTCATCTAATTGTAATTGTTTCAGTTTATTAAGTTCAATCTTTATCTGTTTGTATAAAAACACAGAGAAAACTACTAAAAACACTACTGATGAGCATAGAATATAGATATAAAAACCATGTGACAAACTAGCCTCAAATAAGGGTAATAAAACAATAAACCCAACGGTATAAACTACAAGAGCTAAAGGTGTAATTATGAAATGCGTGTATTTTCTAAAACTATAGTAACTGGTTAGATCGTTGCGAAAAGTATTTGATTCTTTGCTGAAATTAATAGATCTTAACCTCTTTAAACTATACAATTCTATAGCTATTCTAACCACTAAACTACCGATCATTAAACCTATACCTAGTAAGAACGTAGTGCTTTTATAACCGGAAACATATAGTAGAAACGCAACCAAAATGATAATCGTAATGGTTAAAACCACGTTACCTGTTTGTTGTTTTTGTTCTATGGCTTTTACACTTTTTAAAAGCGATTTAAATCCGTAATCGGTAGCAGAAACTGTAGTTTGGTTCTGCCATTTATTCTGTAAATCTTCAAAATTATTCATTGTGGACACATTTTGTAAGTTGTTGTTTTATTCTATGTATTCTAGTACGGATGGCTTCATGCTTGATTCCCATTATCTCTGAAATCTCTAGCTGCGGTAATCCCTCTAATTCCAATAATATTATGGCTTTATTAGTACTAGTTAATTTATTGATGCATTCGTAAAGCCGAACCAACATATCTTCCTTTTCTGTTGCGTTGTCAACAGAATCGCTTACCTGAAGATTATCAATTTGCAGGTTTTTATCCTTTTTGCGCGCTCTTCGTATTTCTGCCAAGCATGTATTTACACAAATTCGGTATATCCAAGTTGAGAGTCCGCTTTCATTTCTAAATCCGTCTAAATTCTGCCAAACCTTAATAAAAGTTTCTTGAGTTAAATCTTTGGCAAGAGACTCGTCACCTACCGTATACCCCATGCACAATCGCATAACTTTCGAGTAGTTTTCTTCGTAGATTTTTTGATATGTAATTTCTTTGGACCCCATTAGTCGTTCAACGCATTTTTAAGATTCTCTATAAACCACTGTGGCTGGTCATACATGATAAAGTGAGATGACCCATTAGCAAATTCAATGGTGTATTCTGTAAGCGCTTTATATTGTTGATCATAAGTAGATTTCGCCATTTCTAAGCCATAAGGTTCTGTAGCGGCAAGTATGGTAACCGGTGTATTGATATTAGCCAAATCTTCGCGTAAATCTAACTTTAATAAATCGGTATAACCATACACATAGGTTTCTCGATCTGCCTGGATCATCCAATCTTTTATTCTTTCTTGATTTGATTGTTCTTTAGTCATACTATTCGCCATTTGTTGTACCATAGCTTCAAAATCGGTATCGTTCATAGCTAATAGTTGTTTGTTATATGGAGAATCATAGACCATATATTCACTTTTAAAATCAGGCATCATTAAAGCACCTGTTGAAGGTAAAGCATCGACAATTATTAGTTCCTTATATGAATTGCCATCTGCTACCATCCACAATGCTAATGCCCCACCTAGACTATGCCCTACTAAAACAGCGTTGTCTAATTCTTTTTCAGAAATATAGTTAACGACTCCTTCTTTAATTTTGGGTAACCATGGTTTTTCAATAGCAGGTACATCACCGAAGCCAGCAAAGGTAAATACATGACATTGGTAATCTTTTGATAGCTCTGCAACTGTAGCTTCCCAAACTTCACCAGTACACGCAAAGCCAGGAAATAAAAGTATTGGTTCTCCTTCACCTGTAACTTCAACTTCAAAAGTATTGTCTTGTGCAGTTATTGAAAGAGAGGAAATAATAAGTAATCCGAATAATAAAAATTTAATTGTTTTCATCTAAAGAGTTTTTGTTTTGTTCACCCTTTAGATTCAAAAATTAAAAAATGTTACATCTGAAATTGAAAAAATATTATTCCGACTCTAAATCCATCCTTTTCATGGCTGTAGATGCTAAAATAAAAGCCACTAAGAGAAATATAGCGGCCAAAGCATATGGTGCGCCAGGAAAGTAAATGGATGCCTCTGGTCGTATAAAATAATAAAATACAGGAGCAAAGATTAATTGACCGAGTATGGCAGTAATACTAACCAGACCGGTAATAGATCCTTGCAAAATACCCTGTTCCTTTTCAGACACCTGATTAGAAATTAAACCCTGTACAGTAGGACCAGCAATGCCACCTAATGCATACGGTATTAAGAATGCATACAGCATCCAAGGTTCTTTGGCGAATGAAAAAAGAAACATACCAACCGTCCAAAGTAGAAATCCGAATATGATGACTTTACGCTTTCCAAATTTCGTTACAATTTTTCCGACTAGATATCCTTGTACAATAGCCACAAAAAGACCAACTACCATTAGCGACAATCCTATTTGTTTCGGATTCCAATCATATCGCTCAATACCGTAATACGACCATGTTGATGGCAATGCCTGACCAGCAAGATTCGCTAAAAAGAAAGCAGATATCAATAATAAGATGCCTTTATAGTTTCGTAAGGCGAATAAAGAAACCCCGGGAATCATTTTTGAAAAATTGATTTGCCTTCTATTCTCTGGAGTCAAAGATTCAGGCACAAAGAAATAGCCAAAAAGGAAATTGGCAAACGTTAAACCAGCAGCAATGTAAAATGGAAGTCGAATATTAATCTCTCCGAAAAATCCGCCAATACCCGGCCCGATTATAAATCCGATTCCGAATGCCGCACCTATCAATCCGAAATTCTTTGCCTTATTTTCTTTGGTACTTACATCAGCAATATAGGCAGAAGCAACAGTAAAACTAGCGCCTGTAATACCTGCTAAAAATCGCCCCAAAAACAACCAGGTAATTGTTGGCGCCCAAGCATGAATCAAATAATCTATACTTAAACCTAAAAGGGCTATAAGCAATATGGGTCTTCTTCCAAATCTATCGGATATTTCACCCAATACGGGTGAAAACAAGAACTGCATACCTGCAAAAGCAGTAGTCAACCACATGCCATAGATAATAGCCATATGATTACCCTCTCCCGTTAACTCCATAATCAAATCAGGAATAATAGGAAGGATAATACCAATACCTATTACATCTACAAGGATAGTTATGAAAATAAAAAGTAATGCGGTTTTTTTAGATTTCATGGTCAAGACAAAAGTCGGGTAAAAAAAGTAATCTTAAAGCTATAAAAGCAAAAACCCCACTTTTAGGTGGGGTTTAAAAATATTAATTACCTAGTTGCAATGAATCAACTGGAACAAATCCATATGTAGCTGTACCCAATTTTTTGCCTGCAAAACATTTTTCTGCTTCGTCTTGTAGGTATAAACAGAAACTACCTCCGTCTCTAGCTTTTTTCAACATACCTGTTTTTGCTTCAATATATTGTTCGAAACGAAAATATTCACCTAACTTTTTACCATCAATACGGTCTCCGAACATTCTTCCTTCTTCTAAATCTTCAACACCTTCTGGCAATGGAATGGTCTTATTATATAAAGTAATATAGCCTCCTATTTTTTTTCCTTTTTTACTTGACATAATAACATAGCCCGGCGCTCGCCTTAAATTTCCAGCTGCTTTTGACTGAAATTCGAAATCATCAATAATTTTTTGTTTAGCCTCAAGTGCTATTCTCTCATCTCTTATCATTGCCTGTTCTACGCCATTATCTAGAGCAAAATCATAACCATATTCGATTAAAACCTTAGAAAGATTGCGATAAAAAGTCTGCTTACTAAACTGCATATCTCCTTCTAGGTTAACTATATGCATATTAGAATCGTACCCTTTTAGAATATACTCATTCTTATCAGAATCTGGCAAAGAAATAATATTTGCAACTAACCTCTTATCTGTATCGTAAATTTTTACATAAAACTCAGCCGAATTAGCATTAACTCCTTTTAAAGACTCTACAGTTCCAAGAATCTTATCGTCTTCCTTATTATAAATAATACCCTTCTCAATACTACTTAAGGCACTTCTTTCCCTAATGCCTTCTTCTATAATTTTATATTTAATACTATTTTCTGCTAGAATATATGATTCTTTTGCTTCATTAAACATTGTCCTATATTCTTCTGTTAAGTTTTTACGATCTACTTTAAAGAATTCATCTACGTTTTCGATCCCATTTAAAGTGATTAAATTATATTTTTTAGACAACAATTGGGTTATTGCATTTTCATCTCTAGCACTACCAGATAAATATTCCATTTTAATTTCACTCCGCCTTTTATTTTCAGAAACCGCAAGCCACTTTAATGTTTCATCTGTACCTGCAAGCTCTGCTACATAAAAATCTACTTTTAGTTTCTTATTATCCTTAAGAGAAGTATACGTATATACTCCATTATTGATTTTTACTATAGCAACAGGCACTTTATCAAATAATACCTGGTTATCCTTTACTTTTATTTTACCACCAAAACCTTCATCTAATCCTGAAATATCTGAACCTCCATTTCCAGTAGCATCTTCTTTATACTTACTGGTTCTTGGTTGAGAGAAAAATTGGTCTATTTTATCTTGTCTAAAACCATTACCATCATACAACCCATATGTTTTTATAAGAATTTCTGCGATAATCTTAGGATGACTAAGCGACATCGAGAGCATACTATAATCAACAGTATTAACTTGAGAATAATTATTAGATGTTATCGTCATCCAATTAAATTCAAACGGCCTTGTAGACCCGTTTGCTATATCTACATCTGCTTTTAATAGTTCATTACCAGATAAATCTTTAAATGAATAAACAATTTCTGATTTGTTAATTGCTTCTATAACCCCAACTTCGATATTATCTAATAAGATTTTACCTTTTTTAATCTTAACCTTTTGAGCAAATGAATTAAAACAAAAAAACATAATCAACAATATAATAATAGTCCTATTCATAAAATATCAATTTTTTTAGATAATATATGAATATAATACTAAATAACTTTCGTTCCTATAATTATTAAAAACTAAAAAACCCTCGAATAAATACGAGGGTTCTTATTTTATAAATGTAAAATAAACTTTACATCAGAATATTAGTTATTCAATGCTTCTGCACCACCAACGATTTCTAAAATCTCGTTAGTAATAGCTGCTTGTCTTGCTTTGTTGTATGTTAATTTCAATTGATCACGCATTTCTGTTGCGTTATCTGTTGCTTTGTGCATGGCAGTCATACGAGCACCGTGCTCACTAGCGAATGAATCTCTAATGCCTTTATACAATTGTGTCTTTAAAGATTTAGGAATCAATTGTTCAATGATTTCTAATTTCGTAGGCTCAAAAGTATAATCTGCACTTGCAGTTACTTCAACTTCCTCTAATGGAACAATAGGTAAAAATTGCTCTGTCATTACAATTTGAGTTGCCGCGTTTTTGAATTTGTTATACACAATTTCAATACGGTCATATGTACCAGCAGTAAAAAGTTCCATTAAACTCTCAGCAATTTCAGCGACATTATCAAAAGTTAAGTCATCATAAACACCACTGTGATTAGCGATAACATTAAAACGTTTTCCTAAAAAGTCATTCGCTTTTTTACCAATAGCAATAAAATCAACTGATTTACCAGCGTAAACATTATCTGCTAGATGAACCGATTGCTTTAAAATATTGGTATTAAAAGCTCCACAAAGACCTCTATTAGAAGTAACTGAAACCACTAAAACCTTGTTTACGGCACGATTATCGGCATAAACACTACCAGAATCACCTTCTAAACTAGCACTTAAGTTTTGTAGTAGCTCCGTTAGTTTATCTGCATAAGGTCTCATTGCTGTAATAGCATCTTGCGCCTTTTTCAATTTAGCAGCAGATACCATTTTCATAGCACTGGTAATCTGCATCGTTGAAGAAACCGATGAAATCCTATTACGTATCTCCTTTAAATTTGCCATTTTATTCGGTATTTAGTATAAAGTCCAAAGTATTAAGTAATTATAACACTTTGTACTTCATACTCAGTACTCAGTACTTTTTTAGTTCTTATATTTCGCAGAAAGCTCTTTACATACAGAAGTCAATGTATCTGTAACCTCATCGGTTAATTTACCAGACTTTAATGTATCAAGAACACCTCTGTGTTTAGCGTTCAAAAACTCTAAGTAATCACGTTCAAATTCTTTTACTTTCTCAACAGGAACATCTCTTAACAAGTTCTTAGAACCTGCATAGATAATTGCAACTTGATCTTCTACAGTATAAGGATCGTTCTGTGCTTGCTTTAATATCTCAACGTTTCTACGTCCTTTTTCAATAACGTTCAACGTAGCTGCATCTAAATCAGAACCGAATTTAGCAAACGCTTCCAATTCACGGAATTGTGCTTGATCCAATTTCAATGTACCTGCAACTTTCTTCATTGATTTAATCTGAGCGTTACCACCAACACGAGATACAGAAATACCTACGTTAATTGCCGGTCTTACACCTTGATTGAATAAATCTTGCTCTAAGAATATCTGTCCGTCAGTAATAGAAATTACGTTTGTTGGGATATAGGCAGAAACGTCACCCGCTTGTGTTTCAATAATAGGCAAAGCCGTTAAAGAACCACCACCTTTTACCATTGGCTTTAATACCTCTGGCAAATCGTTCATTTCTTTTGCGATATCATCGTCATTGATAACTTTTGCTGCACGCTCCAATAATCTAGAGTGTAGGTAGAAAACGTCACCTGGGTAAGCCTCTCGTCCCGGAGGTCTTCTTAACAAAAGAGAAACCTCACGGTAAGCTACCGCTTGTTTAGATAAATCATCATATATAATCAATGCAGGACGACCTGTATCACGGAAGTATTCTCCAATAGACGCTCCAGTAAATGGTGCATATACTTGCATTGGTGCAGGATCAGATGCATTAGCAGCTACTATAGTAGTATAAGCCATTGCTCCTTTATCTTCCAATACTTGAGCGATACCGGCAACAGTAGATGCTTTCTGACCTATGGCAACATAGATACAGTAAACAGGCTCACCAGCATCATAAAATTCTTTTTGGTTTAGAATGGTATCGATACAAACTGTAGTCTTACCAGTTTGACGGTCACCAATAACAAGCTCTCTTTGACCTCTACCAACTGGGATCATCGCATCAATTGCTTTAATACCAGATTGCATTGGCTCGGTTACAGGCTCTCTGTAAATTACCCCTGGAGCTTTACGCTCTAATGGCATCTCATAAGTATCACCGGCAATAGGTCCTTTACCATCGATAGGGTTACCTAAAGTATCCACTACACGACCAACAATACCTTCACCTACTTTTACAGAAGCAATACGTTGTGTACGTTTTACGGTATCACCTTCACCAACTGATTTAGAAGGCCCTAAAAGAACCACCCCAACGTTGTCTTCTTCAAGGTTAAGAACGATACCTTCAAGTCCGCCTTCGAACTCAACCAATTCTCCGTATTGCGCGTTCGCTAATCCGTAGATTCTTGCGATACCATCACCAACTTGTAATACAGTACCTACTTCGTCTAAGGTAGCGGTAGCATCAAATCCAGATAATTGTTTCTTTAAAATTGCTGATACTTCAGCGGCTTTTACTCCTGCCATTTTTAATTAGATATAAGATATTAGGCATTGAATGTAACCATTCTTAGCCTTATATAGTTATTATAGACTATTTGAAAATTCTCTTTTTAAATTACTAAGCTTGTTGCTTACGCTAGCATCATACTGTAAATCTCCAACCCTTAAGATGAAACCTCCAATGATACTTTCGTCAACTTTACTTTCTAGGGTAACTTCATTACCTGTAAGTTCAGCGACCTTCTTTAATATTTTTTTCTCCATTACGGCATCTAAAGGTACCGCAGTTGTAACGTAAGCTACATCTTTACCTTTTAATTGCTCATTAAGGATAATGTATTTTAAGGCAACTTCGTTTAGCATTCCTAAACGCTTGTTGTCTACCAACATATTTATAGTACCTTCTGTAATTGAATGACTACCCTTGAAAATTTCAAGCAAGGCATTCTTTTTCATAGTACCAGAAACAACCGGACTAGCCAATACATCTTTTAGTTCTTTACTATCTGAAATAGTAGCGGCGATTGAACGCATATCTTTCTCAACAGCATCCAAGGCTTTATTTTCCTTGGCCATATCCAATATTGCCTTTGCGTAACGTAATGCAGCTCTAGATTCGCTCATTATTTCTTTTAGTTAAGTTTTATATCGCTCAACATTGAATCAACCAATTTCAATTGCTTGTCATTGCTAGATAAATCCTCTTTCAATACTTTTTCTGCTATAGCTACAGACAATTCTGCAACTTGACTTTTAATGTCAGCAACTGCAGCTTTTTTCTCGCTTTCGATTGCACTCTGCGCTTGCTTCAACATTTTATCGCCTTCTATCTTCGCTTGCTCTTTAGAGTCAGCTATCATTTTTTCTTTGATCTCACGCGCTTCTTTTAACATCCCCTCACGTTCAGCGCGAGCTTCTTGAAGCATCTTTTCATTATCAGCCTGTAAGTTCTGCATATCTGTACGTGCTTTATCAGCAGCAGCTAATGCCTCTTCTATACCAGCTTCTCTTTCGTTCAAAGAGTTCAATATTGGTTTCCAGGCAAATTTTACCATTAAGAAAATCAATCCTAATAATAATATTGTTTGAACTATAAACAAACCTGGTGAAAAATCGTTCAATAAAACTTCCATATCCTAATCTTTAAAATCTAAATCAATAATTAAAAAACATTTCCTGTAACCAACCGTTACAGGAAGATGTCTTTGGGTTTTAGTGTTCTTATTTTCCTAAGAACAAAGCACCGAATGCTAAACCTTCTAAAAGTGCCGCAACGATAATCATCGCAGTTTGAATTTTTCCTGCCGCTTCTGGTTGACGAGCAATACCTTCCATTGCTTTACCACCGATTTGACCAAGACCTAGACCTGCTCCGATAACGATTAAACCTGCTCCAATTAAATTGTAAGTTACCATACTAATTGATTTATATAATTAAATTAAAAAACTCTTCTTAAATGAAGTCTGCTCTTACATCTTCTGTATCGGCTACTTCGTGACCAGAGTCATCATGTTCATGATCATGGTCGTGCTCCGCAACTGCCATACCTATAAACAAGGCAGAAAGCGCAGTAAATATATATGCTTGCAAAAAGGCTACTAAAACCTCAATAAGCGTAATAAAAAATGATAATACCAATGATAGACCTGTAGCACCTGCTACACCTAAACTCTCTTTCAATGTAAACATAATTGCAATTAAGCTCATTACTACAATGTGCCCTGCAGATATGTTTGCGAACAAACGAACTAACAATGAAAATGGTTTAATAATAAATGCACCAGCTAATTCTATAATTGCCAAAATAGGTTTTACGAAAACAGGAACTCCTGGCATCCATAAAATGTGCATCCAGTAATCTTTATTTCCACTAACCGTGTATATGATCAATGTGAATATAGCCAAACAAGCTGTTACCGCTATTTGTCCTGTTACGTTAAATCCGAATGGAGTAAGTCCTAATAAATTCAATACCCAAATAAAGAAGAAAACCGTTAATAGATATCCCGTAAATTTTCTGTAATGCTTTTCACCAATATTAGGTCTTGCAATCTCATCTCTAACATAAAGTACTAAAGGCTCTAACACTCTACCAAAACCGGTAGGTATTTTTTTCTTTCCGTATTGTTTCGCCAGTGATGAAAAGGCCAATAACATAAGTAATCCTACCAACAACACCCCAACAACACTTTTGGTAATAGAAAAATCTAAAACTTTATGTGCATTAGTAGCATGGTGCTCTTCATCAAAATTCACTGAAGACGCTCCAGCATCCAATTCATATATTTTGCTATGAAGTTTAACGAATTTAGAACCGTTTTTTTCAACAATTACACGTCCGTTATCATCATGATGAAATTCTGATGACATAAAAGTTGCCAATCCGTTGCTTGACCAAAGAATTACCGGTAATGGAAAACCAACATGCTTTCTTTCACCTGAATCAGCAGTATATGAGAACAAATGAAAATCATGAGAGTCTTTAAGGTGATGTAAAATATACTCATCTACCTGCTCCTTAGAGCTAACCGCACCTTCTGGCACTGTATCTGATACCGCAAAACTTTGTAACGAAAAACAAAGTATTAGAAGTTGTAATAAGGTTTTAATCGTATTTGAAACTTGCATCATTAGTTCTATGTCAAAAAAATTAGCTCCTAGAAATTTTGCGCAAAAGTAGTTAATTATTGCATAAACTACCCAATTTTAAAGCTTTAAAATTTAGAGTCTTTTTTTGCGCATTATTTTGGAAATAAAAAACACTTCTAGAAACAAAAAAATAATCACCGGTATAAGCAGCGCGCCCCTATATATTTGAGGCATAATCAGTTCACCCAACATGTAGGGATAAAACAACGCGGCAAAAATTGTAATCTTAAAAACCAACACACCCATATACATAAAACCCAACTGATCAAAAAATGAATTGTTTTTTGAGGCAATTAAGAAAATGATCACCAATGCAAGAGAAAACAAGAAATGAAAAGTGTATGCTTTGATTAAAAGCGGACCAAAATAAGTTGGCGGATCTAACAAAGCGAGATTTTGCAGAAAATAAGAAGTCGCGCCCACAATAGTGAACACGACTATATATAAAATGATATTTTTTAGCAACGTTTATTTATTTAACGCCATAACTTTTTTTATGACTAAATAGATAGACAAAAATACGGCAAGTAATGTAAATGTGTCCTCTAAAAACGTTTTTTCAAATTTTTGATCTAACCACTCCCCTAAAAGATTGCCCAAGAAAATAGTGACACCCATTTGTATGGCAACACCCGATAAGCTTGCGGCATTTCTTAAAAGTTCAGAATTATCATTACGAGGCTTTTGCGGCTCCATTATTAGATGATTTAAAACCTGCACCACTAGCGCCTTTACTACCGCCCATTGTACAAGAAGCATTAAATGTAGCACCTGGCTCAACAGCCAATTTATTTACCGATACCGTGCCCTCTATTACTGCAGATGATTTTAACGATAATAAGTCAGACACTAAAAGTTCACCATTAAAGCTACCTTCTATATCTGCATTTACACATTCTACTTTACCATGAATGTAACCATCTTTACCAATAACAACTTTTCCGGAGGTTTTTACATTGCCATCTAGCTTACCATCTATACGAAAATCTGCTTCAGATATGATATCTCCTTTAATTTTTGTATTCTTTTCTATTCTGTTAGGTTGACCTCCTACTTCATTCATAGTTCTAGGTTTTTGTTTGTCTGAAAACATTGTTCACGGTTTTGGGGTTAAAAGCGTATTTCTATAATCGATTATATTCTTGTGTACTTGTATGATCTTATAGTTCTCCGATAAAACTACAAAATTCTCATCAGCAACTCGGTAATCCTTATTGTTTTTTAGTAGCTCGGCATACCCAAGTGCAAAATCCTTAGATTTAAATCCGTGTACCACTACAAATTGGTCTTCTAGATTATAAATATCTCTAGAAACTATATTTTTATATCTAAGGTCTACGATAGATTGCTCTAACAATTCCATCAACTTTAATGCTTGTTCGGTATTACTTCTTCTAAATGGGAAAACTACTTTCCAGTTCGATGTTCCTTTAGAATCTGTCTCTGGTGAAAACTCTTTTTGTTCTAACTTCGGAAGCTGCTCTGCAATCATCTGTTCCGCCTTTTTACCTTCCGGATTATTAGGATACGTCAGTGCCACATAATTCAATGCTTCTTTAAAAGGTTCAAAACCTTGAAGCCTGCCTATTGCATTTGCCTTCAGCATTTCAAATTTTGGAACTATAGGATCACCTGTAAATCTGTTGATATTTTCTTCAGACCCTGTAATTACCTGTAAATACTTTTGGTCTTTATACTGTTTGAACAAATTCTCATAGCGCTTTTCTGGACTATCAGAATTATCTGCCAATACCGCTTGCGGATTCAATAGTATCTCTGCATATCTAGAATCTGCATGGTTGGCAATAATATCTGCCTTCATAGTCTCTTTCAACGGACTATCAACTTCTTCGTATATTTTATACAAATTATATTTTGAAGGAAGAATCAATCGTTCTTCTGCATTAGATGCCAATACATCTTCTAATTTACCAGCTGCCAACAAGTTCTCGTTGAACTTCTCTTTATATATTAATCCTAATTGATAGTTGGCAAAATTACGCTCTGTCTTTAAGCTATCTATTACGGCAACATCTGTAGGTAAACGATCCATGTAATAGTCTAACGAGAATAACTCATCTTCACTTATGACACTTAAACTATCGTTAACACCTGATGCATCTTGTAATGCAACATTTTCAGTATTAATTACTGATTTATCTGACCAACGCCAATCATCGGTTAATTCTCTATTGCCCCAGCGATTTTTAAAATCATTTTGACCGTAACCTAAACTGGTAATGTTATAGAAATAGAACTTTCCTTTGTTCTCTTTACCACCTTTACTATTAGCAAATGCAGCGAAACCATCGGTAATCCTTTCTTTTTCTTTTTTCTGTGCAGCTTCTTTTGCTTTTTGTAATTCTTCAATATGCTTTCCGAAATAAGCCAATTGCTCATCTTTAGGCATTTGATATATTGTAATTACACTGTCAGAATATTGAACGATGTCTTCGTATTTAATAACGTCTTCTAAATTGTCGCGCTTCTTTTTAATGGAACGAAATTTTTTGGTGTTTTCATTAAGGTTGGTCAATACACTATCATAATATGCACCAGCCGGTTTATACACACTTTCATCAAAATTATATTCCGCCAAATTCTCATAATTAAGCGCATTTAATTTTGGCTTGTTTTGCGAAGCACGTAAAGATTTATTGAAATATAACAACGCCAGACTATCAGATTCTTGCTTTAAATGAAACTCTGCCAATTGTCTGTAAATGCCATCTAAAAATGGTCTATTCTCCCTATTCAATTCTAATTTGGTCAAATACTCCAACACCTCTTCTTTGTTTTCAGCAGTAACCTCGGTATTCTTTAATTTTTCAATTTTTGCATTGATCATGTAGACACGCGGCGACTTTCTGTTTAATTCAATCACCTTGTCAAATGCGTTATTAGCACTGTCTTTAAAGCCCAATTGATTATACAACTGACCTATAATATAGTAATACCTACCTCTTTCTGGATTTTTTGTAGTGTAGTGCGATGCTATTTTAAGATTTTGAACAGCCGTATCTGGTGCATTCAAATTAATGAACGCCTGTGCCATCATTGCTCTTGCATCGGCATATTCTTGGTCTTTTAAACGCTCGTATTTCATTAAGCGCTTTAAGTTCTTAATGGCTAGATCATCATTTTCTAATCTTATGTTTACTTTCTCTCTCCAAATACTAGCTTCGTTCAGCTTATCGCTTTCAGAGTATTTATTTAAAATATAGTTGAAAGACTCTAATGCCGGAATATAACGCTCATCAAAATACCTAGCTTTTCCTAAAAGAAGAAAAGCTTCATCTATTTGTGGGTTTCGTTCTTCATCCTTAATATCCATACTATGGCGCTGAACAGCTTTGGTCGCTTTTTCTTCCGCAATAAGAAAATTAGGATTGTTGTCTTCTGAGTCGAGTTTAATTTCGCCGCTAACTTCTAAACGTTCCACAGGTAAGACTTCAAAATAATCATCTTGATAGGTTTCGTTTAAAGTTTCCCGACCTTTTTCAAAAGCAATATTACCATTATACAAGGTATTGTATTTGGTATTGAGCGCATGCCAGTTACGGTTTACGAACTTGTCTTTCTTAACAGAACATGCACTAAAAAGCATACTCGCCAAAAGACCCGATAAAATAAGTTTGTTTTTAAGATTCAAAATAGTTGATCTACGTATGTATGTTTAACTTAAAAACAGCCATATTATTATACCGTTCATCGGTAAACCGCATATTTATTTTTAAGCATTCGTAACATTTATAGACCACTACAACAAATTTTTACCGACTATGTAGTTTGTTTTGAATTATAATGAACAGGTATTTATCTAAAAACCGCACATAATCTGATCAAATACATCTTCATCGGATTTTAGTTAGGTCTCCTCAAAATATAGAAATGAAAAACCGACCTAGTGGTCGGTTTTATACATTTTAATGCTATTTGCATAAAGTGTAATTCGTCTGATCGAAAAAATATTGAAAAATCTTTAAATTTTTAAACATATGTAGATCTCGACTTCAATCGGACGGACATATATCTATTTATTATTCCACTACCGGAAGAGCACTTTCTGCACCAAAGAACACCTCTAGCTCTTTCAATGTTTCTGTAGATGTTTTAATGTCTTTTACCACCTCACCTTTGTTCAATACCACAATACGTTCGCAAACTTCGGTTACGTGAATTAAATCGTGACTAGATACTAAAACGGTAACATCTTCTTTTGCGGCAAGTTCTTTAATGATTTGCTTTAAGCGAATTTGCGTTGTTGGATCTAAATTTGCAAAGGGCTCATCTAGAATCACAACTTTAGGATTTCCTATAAAAGAAGCTACTATACCCGCTTTTTTCTGGTTTCCTTTAGATAAATCTCTCAAGTATTTCTTTTGACCTAAAATTTCACCGTGAAAGAAATCTTGATACTGTGCTAAAAGCGCATCTACATCTGCTTTATTTTGCCCGCGAAGGTCACCAATGAAGTAGAAATACTCTTCAGCAGTCAAATACCCGATCAAAAAGGTTTCATCTATAAAAGATGATGTAAACGGTTTCCAATTTTCACTGGTGTTTACTTGCAGCTCATTATTAATGATATGACCTGTACTTGGTTGAATTAAATCTAGTAACAAACTAAATAAGGTGGTTTTACCTGCCCCGTTATTACCCACCAAACCGAAGCTTTGTCCCGTTGGAATGTTTAAGGATTCTATATTTAGTACTTGTTGTGAACCGTATTTCTTTGATAAATTTCCTATTGTAATCATAATCTTGTTATTTACTTCGGCTACGCTCAGCAACCGCTTTGTTCGTTATTGGTTATTGGTTATTGGTTATTGGTTAAAAGAAATCAAAATCGACTATATCTGTCTGAATAACTTATTATCAATTCGCAAACATTCAATTTACTTATCCCTTCAACTTTATACTCTTTACTGAATTCTTTAAGTTTTCCAAAATATTCTCCCTAAGTCTAAAAATGTTCAAAATGAAAGTGAAGTTCTATAACTCACAACTCCAAAAAAAACCTTTTTTACTTTGTACTTGTTACTTAATACTCAGTACTTAATTAATCAACTCGCCTTCTCTTTAAAACCTGCAATCATTCCGTATTTCTTTTTCTTGTATTGTTCCGTTATCAACCCTAGTAAATAATTCTTCATCGCAAAACCGATGATACCTAGAACAGATAATACTCCCACTGCCACTTCTAAACTAAAGATGTAATAGAAGATGGAAAATATAATTATAGGAACTATCAAAACCGGAAGCATTACCAAAAACTGAGTAGCACTTGCACCTTGCATATTACCAAACGGACTCTGATCTAATTCGATTCTTTTTTTGTTGAAGGACCCAAAATATAAAATGACCGGTATATTTACTCCTAGATTATACAATGCACAACCAAAATTGATAGCTAAGGCATCCCAACCGAAGTAAACATAGGGTAAGGTCAATAAAAACATAAATACTACACTTACCGTAATTAAAGATACTTTAGATTCTAAATACTTACGCATAGGAATATTTTGCGACATCATCATGCTATAATAACTACTATCCCAAGCAGGAATAAACTGACCGAAATTACTTAAGAAAATACCTGTCATAAAAACGCCAACAAAAGCTTTCATCGGCATCATACTACTATACACATCTTGAGTGTAAAATATCAATCCGTAGAACACCATAAGTAAGGAAATATAAACTTGAGACTTCGTTCTTTTATTTCTCCAAATCATTTTTAGATCAAGCTGCAAGAAAGAACCCATCTCTCCAAAACGCTTTGTCCAAGACATATCTGAGGTATTTGCCTCTACTGCCTTTGTTTTAAGCTTTGCATCTAGATAAATCTTATCTCGCAAAAACTTATAGTTCACATAATATATAAGAGCTGCCAAAGCAATAGGAATCAATACCGTAATTGGGTATGCATAAAGCGCATGAAAAACAGGAGCAAAAAACTCTTTTATAGAGAACACCCCAAAATAATCTAATCCGTAACCTAAAGCAAGAATACTCCCTATGCCAATAAGAACTTTATCATTCTTATTAACAAGCAAATTCATATAGTTAATACTTAATACAATGCCCATAATACCAACTATCCATAGTAAAACATTTAAAAAAGGGTAGTCATTAAATAATAATACAATTGCAAAGGGCACAACAAAGAATAACGTCAATAAATTATAGATAGAGGCCGCTGATCTACCTAATATATAATGTGCAATGGTACTTTTCTTAACAGGCGTGGTCAAAAATGGTTTTATATCCATCACTGGAAGTTTCTGCATGAAATACCTTAAAAATAATTCAATTAAAATCCAGTAAATGAAATATTGGCTAATGCTCCACATTGGGCTCTGATCTGGGAATATTTCTTTTAAAAGAAAGTACATTCCGCCACCGGTAACTGCTAGCGATAAAAGCAGGTATACACCCATAAAGCCCATAAAAATTTTTATTCCCAGGCTTTTACCAAGGTTAGAGGACCTAAAAAAGGATTTCCATTGTAAGGAAGAAAAACGTTTAAACATTCGGTTGGTTTTAGTATTCAGAATATAAGTAAGAAAAATCTTGAGTTTGTTACAAGATAATTGAAGATTATATTTCTAAGCTACTTACAATAGACCGTAATTAATTTATCGTTTTAAAGTAAAATGCCCTGTAATTATTTGATTATCAGAATATAAATATTTAAACCAATAATCTGATTCGGGAAGTAAAAATCCGTTCGAAGTTCCATCCCATCCTTTTGAATTTGGGCTAATCTGTTTCAATAGTTTACCATATCTATCGTAAATAAATACTTGAGAATCTGGATACAGTTCACCACCTATGATATTCCAAAATTCATTTTTTCCATCTCCATTGGGAGTAAAAAATCGCTGATAACCAATGGCAATAACATCTTCCGATATAACCCTGCACTCCAATAAATCTCTTACATATATCGTATGCTCACCGGGAAAGACCACAAATTCATTACTAGCTTGATAGTTATCACCATCTACCGAATACTCAAAAGGTCCCGTTCCTGTCGCGTTAATTGTAATATCTATCTGATCTGAAAATCCGTTAACCTCAACTTCCATAGTTTCTGGTGCTCCAGATGATAAAACCTCAAATGATTGGGAGTTTTCACAACGGACTCCGTTTGTAGTTTGGCTTACGGTTAATTGATATGCACCTAAATCAGACACATTTAAATTTCTTATGGTACTTAGTTCTACACCATTAGAATTTTGCCAAGACCAAGACTCAAAATCTCCGCCATCAATTACTAAAGCTGGACTATCGGGACAAATAACATAGCGTTCTTCTAAAATGGGCTGTGGTAAAGAGTTGATGATTATTTCAAAGGATGTAATTGCAAAACAACTTTGTAAATCGGTTCGTTCTACCCGTGCATATATGGTTTCTTGTGCTTGTGAAGTAGAATACACTTCCCCATTAACAGCATTTGAATCGTTTTCGGCATCTGCTTGTGATGTATAATAGCGAACATTAAACTCAGCTGCTGCCTGACCATCTAAAATCTCAACATCTTTTTGGGTAAAATTTATTGACTGATTACTAGTTTCATCATCACAAAGAATTATTGATAATGGAGTTTGTGCAAAAGGAGTGTCATATACCGAAATATTAAAACTATCGGTAACCCTGCAAGTTGTGTTACTATGGTTTTCGATACTATAATATATAGTTTGAGGATTTGAGGTGTTTTGATACAAACCATTAATTTCATTTTGAGCTAAATTCGCATCCGCTAAATTCTCATAATAATGAACGGTAAAATCGTTTGCATTTTGGTTTCCCAGTATTTCTGCTCTCTTTTGATTAAAATCAAATGATGATAATTCATCATTATCATCATCACAAACATTCCAATCTGTGACTATCTGTATTTGCGGGGAATCAAAAACTTGCAACTCAAAACTAGTTGTTGCATAACAATTCATATCCGTTGCATTTTGTGACCGTACATAAATACTTTGGTTATATGCTATGGTATTGGTAAACGAGTCTGAAACAGCATTTATACCTGCTTCTGCATTAGCTAAAGTAGTATGGTATGTTAGTGTTAAACTACTTGAGTTTTGCGTGCCTATGATTTCTGTTTCCGTATCACTTAAAGTAAAAGTTGCAAAACCATCATTGTCATCATCGCACAACTCTAAATTATTTGGCGTATTCGCTACGACTCCTGCACTTACTTCTATGGTAAAACTCTCAGTTTTATAACAATCGGTATGTGTGGTGTTTTGTAGACGAGCAAATATTTCTTCAACAGCTAAAGAATTGGTATAGTTAAGCGGCAGAGGGTTGGTGCCAGAATCAGCATCGGCCTGAGAAGCAAAATAAGCTACATCAAAAACAGCTTCATCTTGACCATTAAAAATCTCAGTGTTCTTTTCAGTTAAATCAAAAGTGTAAAATCCATCAAGGTTATCATCACAAATGGTCCAATTGGTAATTGTTCCTAAAGTAGGTTCTAGCTGGGCAATAACATTAAACTGGGTTATGTTAAAACATACTGGATTATTACTATTGGAAACTCTCGCATATACTGCGGTACTACCCAAAGGAAAATCATAATTCAATGCTAACGGATTACTATTTGCATCTGCATCAGCCTGAGATAGATAAAAGTTAACTACAAAATTAGTCGGGTTTTGAGTTCCTAAAATTAAAACATCCAAAGTAGATAAATCTAAAGTATAGATATTTTGTTCAATGCAACTTTCTATATCATTTATTGTTGAAGCTAAGGGAGTTTCAAAAATGGTAATATCCTTAGTTTCTGTTTGTGTCTCTTTGGGTGTTGTTACGGTAACTGACACCGTGTAATCCCCTGCCGAAGCATATGTATGACTTGGGTTTTCTAAACTAGAGGTATTACCGTCACCAAAATCCCATGTAGTGGAAACTGGATTGGCACTGATAGCACTTTCAAAAGTTGTAGGGCTACCTTCACAAAAGTCTTCTGCTTCAATATCAACCTGAAAATAACTACTAATAAATGGTGGTAAACCGTTTACACTTAATCTACCACCTAAATCAACTGCATTATAATTTAGGTTACAGGCTAAACCCTGCAAATTTGGATTTTCGATTACACTAAGTGTTGGTTTTAAATAGTCTCCTATATAGATTTTACCATCTATCCCCAATTGAATTGCATGTCCGCCATTATCTTCGGTATCAATTGAAACCCTAGACGCCCTAATATCGGCAGCAGCTGTATCATACTGAAGCAAATCCCATTGACTTCGATTTGCAACATATAAAAATCTACTGTTAGGGGAAAATTCTACACCGTAAAATAGCTTATACGCTTCGCTAAGGTCAAAGAGGTTTAGCGCATTACTTAGTACGCCAGTGGCTGAGTCAAAATCTAACAGTTCTGTAGTAAGGCCCATATGCGCAACTGCCACTTTTGTTCCATCGGGAGATGCTTTGATATAACCTGGCGCATGAAATCTAGATTGAAAAAAATAGGTGCTTAAATTAATACCTACGTTAGATATTACCGGGTTGATATCTAAACCTGCTGGAGAAACCCTATAAGCAAAAAAAGCATCCGTATAAGCATCGTGTGTCAATACCCAAATATCGGTGCCATTAGCATGACTTACAGCCGTAAGTTTTTCTGTAGCAGGGGTTACCAATTGTATGTTCTTTTGAATTACATCTCCAAAACCACCTGCCAAAGAAATATCTACCAAAGAATAGTTGATACCATTCTCACCCTTTAATTGATCAGCTGTAAAAATATAAAACTGTGTTGCAATACCAGGATGAGGAACTATAATTGCAGATTGTGCCGCAGAAGGATCACCAAATAATCCCGTTCCGTTGGGCATAGGTATGTGGTTGCGGTTCCAAACGGTTATACCATCGGTGTAAAATAATAAAGCACCATTAAAATCTGAAATGACTGCACAGCCTTCATGGGTATTTATCTGCCCATCTAACAACGCTACCGGTGCACCACTATTAAAATCAAGCCCCGCATTTTCGCCAAAGTACCAAATCGCGGCTTCTTTTTGGGCTTGTAAAGCATACGTAGAAAATAAAAGAATGAAAATCGAGAGAAACTTTTTCAAGTATAAGTAGGTTTATTGGTCTTGCGCTAATATAAGAATTACAACATATAACGTAAGTAAAATACTTCATAGTGTTTATAATGTCGGTAATTTGTTCATTTTACTAAACCTATCATATAATTAATTTAGAAATCATTCATACGACCTATCCTTTCCTTAAATAATACTTCGTATAACAACCATAAAATAAACACGCTCTTTCTCTTAAATGAGATACTTCAATACTATTTGATAGTACAAAAAGTTAAACAAAACGCAGTAAAACTGACTTTTTTGACAAATGTCATATTTTATCGCAAAAGCATGCTTAATTTTGTAAATCGATTTAAAGAAACGAATATATGTCGCATTTTCACCCATTAACGGTTAAACATATTAAGAAATTAACGCCAACCTCTGTTGCCGTTACGTTTTCAATTCCGAAAGAATTGGCACAGACTTTCACCTTTACGGCGGGTCAGTATATCACGATTAAAAAAGAGATCAAAGGAAAAGAACTTAGAAGAGCATACTCTATAAGTTCATCACCTGAAAAAGATGGCATCACTATCGGTATTAAAAAAGTAGATAATGGCGGATTCTCTAACTACGCCAATTCAGAATTAAAAGTTGGTGATACCTTAGAAGTAATGGAGCCAGAAGGTCGTTTCGTATTCAATACGACCAATGACGTTCAGAATATTGCTGCTTTTGCTGCAGGTAGTGGTATTACACCAATTATGAGTATTGTAAAGTCTGTTTTAGATAGTAACCCTAAGAACAAATTTGTTTTGGTTTACGGTAACAAATCGTACGAAGAGACCATGTTCTATACAGATTTGGTAAAATTAGAATTAGAATATGCCAATCGGTTTTTTGTGTACTTCACTAATAGCCAAACCCGTGAAGACAAGGCTTTATTTGGTAGAATAGATACCTCAACAGTAAACTATGCACTATTGAACAAGCATAAAGATGTTGATTTTGATGGATACTATCTATGTGGTCCAGAAGAGATGATCCGTTTAGTTCAAGACACTTTAATAGAAAATGAAGTGGATAAGGATAAAATCCATTTTGAGCTTTTTACTCCTACAGAGATAAAAGAAGAATTACCTGTACAGGCAGATGGTCAAACATCGGTTACCGTTCTTGTTGACGATGAGGAATTTCAATTCACGATGGATAAAAAGACGGTTATTCTTGACGCCGTTTTAAAAGAAAATATAGATGCACCATACTCTTGCCAAGGCGGAGTTTGCAGTAGCTGTATTGCCAAAGTAACTGAAGGAAAAGCAGAAATGGTGATGAACCAAATTTTAACGGATAAGGAAATAGCAGACGGATTTATTCTTACCTGCCAAGCACACCCAACTACATCTACTATCAAGGTAGATTATGATGATGTCTAATCTCCTTAATCCCCGAAGGGGAAACTTATAAGAAGTAAAAATTACTTCTAAAACGTCATTACTTCACTACGTTGGTAATGACGTTTTTTGCATTATTTTCTTACTCCAAGTCAAAATAAAATTTGATTGAGTTATCCTTACTAGGGCGTTGAAATATCTTTGATAGCTTTTTCAATTCTCACAAACTATGACCATCGAAATCATTGGAGTTTTTATCATCATCGCTGCGGTAATTATTCTGTTTGCGTTTGAGATTTTTCCGATGGATAAAATATCCTTCTGCATCATTGCTGCCTTATTATTAACAGGCTTGGTATCACCAGAAGAGGCTGTTAGCGGATTTTCTAACAAAGCGGTCATCACCATTTTATGCTTAATGATTTTAGCGATCGGATTAGAAGAGAACGGCGCAATTTCTTACTTAGCGAAAGGATTAAAAATTTTAAAGAACTGGCCCGTTGTTTTAGCAACGGTTGCCATTATGCTAATTGCAGGTAGTATTTCTGCCTTTGTAAGTTCAACCGCTGTAGTAATTGTTTTTATAAAGATAGTTGCCGAGTTACGAGAAAAGTATCAACTACCACCAGGAAAATTATTATTACCCATATCATTCGCAAGTATTCTAGGAGGAAGCTGTACTCTTATGGGAACTTCAACCAACTTATTGGTCAGTAATATAGCCGCAAGGTACACAGGCGAAAAACTCGGTTTTTTTGAATTTTCACTCATAGGAGGCACTTTTTTGATCATTTCTATAGGAATTATAGCCGTTTTCTATCGTTTTTTACCAAAAGATAATGGCGACCTTTCAGACAATTATGACCTTGACCGCTATCTTTTGACATTGACTATTGAAAAAGATTCCCCGTTAGTTGATACGCCCATTGGGGAAAGCTTTATGTATAAAGAAGCTGACATAACGGTGTTACGCTTGTCTAGATATGGCTACGATCAAAATCTTGATAATCATGATTTACTGATTAAACCAAACGATGTCATTCTTTTACATTGCAGTTTAGAAAATCTTCAAAAAATGCGTGGTGAAGGGTATTTTGAGGTCGATTTAGCCGAAAAAGACCATTTTACATCTACAAAAAGCACTCAAATTAAGAAAGTAGCAAATTCTAAAAACGATAATGAGGAATCAAAAGAAGAAAAAGATGAAAGCTTATTATTAGAACTTCTTCTATTACCCGGTTCACGTTTTTTGGGTAGAAATTTGTCTGAGTTGAAAACTATGTTGATACCAAGAGCTATTCCACTTGGTGTCAATAAAAGAAAGAAGTTACGTATTCTACAAAATAGATTACACCAAAGTAATCATGAGTTTACAAAACTTCATGTCGGGGATCGATTATTGATACAAACTAAGCCAGAATACGTTTCTAACTTTGAAAACAGCAACAATCTGGCTGTATTGAACCAATATGAAGGTCGCACACCTGCTACTCCATTTAAAAGAAATCTATCGATCTTAATCCTTGTAGCAACCATTGCCATGGCAGCAACTGGGGTTTTTGAAGTAATGACAAGTGTAATTACTGGAACCTTGGCTATGCTTCTTTTTAAGTGTGTAGAATTGAATCGTATTTACGAGAAAATAAACTGGCAAATTATATTCTTATTGGCAGGTATGATCCCGCTAGGTATCGCCATGAGCAATGCCAAAGCAGACACGTGGATCACCGAAGAACTATTGGCATTAATGTCTGGTCAGCAACCTATATTTATTATTGGCTTGTTATTTTTGACTACCATGGTTTTAAGTAGTGTCGTGTCAAATAATGCTACCGCTATTATAATGGCACCTATAGGAATTTCACTTGCTGGAGGATTAAGTCTTGATCCAAAACCATTTATTCTTTGTGTAATGTTCGCTGCGAATTTTAGCTTCTTTACTCCCTTAGGTTATCAAACCAATGCCCTAATTTATAGTATGGGAATCTACAAGTTTAAACACTTTCTAGTGATTGGAGGAACAATATCTTTGGTACTGTGGATTGTTGGCACACTACTGTTGAGTTCCATGCTTTAGAAAACGAATTATTCCGAGAATACGGCTTCAAATTTTCTAACTGCAGCTTCATAACCAATGGCATAAGCTTTTTCAATACCTCTTCTATCCAAAAGTCCAATATGCTCCAATTCTTTAGATTCGAGAACAAGGTGGCAGTTGTTTATTTTTTGTCGATTGATGGCATAAATCATTAATCCTGTTACTCTTCCTGTTAATTGAAATGAGTTGTTTAAGTGTTTTTTCTCTAGTTGGGAAACTACAGATACATTACTACCAATTACATAATCCACTTTTGGCAGAACCGCTTCAGACGGAAAGTTATTCATGATTCCTCCATCGGCATATAATTCACCCTTATACTCAACGGGACTAAAAACGGGTGGTAATGCGGCCGATGCCAATAAAGGTTTTATCAATTCACCTTGATTAATAAAAAGCTCTTCACCTTTCTGCAAATTGGTTGCTACTACGTGAAGCTCTCTATTTAAAGCCTCAAAACTATCATCTGGAAAATACTGTTTAAAGGAAGCTATATAACTCTCGCTATTCAATAAACCCGGTTTGGCGACCGCGAAATAATTATATTTAAAAAGTGGTGTTTCCTTAAAAAACTTGAGCATATCAACAACTGGTTTATCCGCCGCATACAACGCTCCTACCAAAGCTCCAATACTACTACCGGAAACTACCTTGGCTTCAATACCAAATTCTTGCATTGCCTTTATAACACCTATATGCGCCATACCTCTAATGCCTCCACCGGAAAGCACCAAACCAATGGACTTAGAACCTAATTGCATCTAACTAGAATTAATTTCAAAAAAAATGCCGAACGGATACTATTATCCGCTCGGCATAAAATTAGTCATTAAAGCGGACTATGAATCCAATCCGAAGGCATAATAATTTTTAGTGCCATCTTCATAAACTCCTTCTAACATCACTCCGCCTTTCTTGTTCTCTAAAATAGCAGCAACATCATCAACATCCTTTACTCGTTTACCATCAATATGGGTAATGATAAAACCAGCTCGCATTTGAGTTTCACTCTTAATCTTACCAGGGTATAATTTAGAAACTTGTACCCCGCCATCGATATCTAATTTTTTGGCAATGTCTTTATCCACATTCTCAAAATCTGCTCCTAAAAGATTAAATACTTCTTTTTTCTCTTTTTTGATAAAATCTGTACCACCTTGAGAATTATGAAGCTCTACCTCAAGTTCTTTTTCCTTTCCATTTCTATTCACAATAATGGCAACCTTATCGCCTGGTCTTTTACCCGCAATAATTTCTTGAAGTCTTGGTGATGTAGCGGTTTCTTTTCCGTTAACGCTAAGTATAATATCACCAGATTCCATACCTGCCAAATCAGCACCACTATCTTCACCTACTTGCTCTACCCAAACGCCTTTGGTAAAGTCAACATCTTTTTCTTTCGCTAAGTTGCTATCCATTGTTCTAATGGTAACTCCTAACATACCACGTTGCACATTCCCAAATTTCAACAAATCTTCAACTACTTTGGTAACGATGTTGCTAGGTACTGCAAATCCGTATCCTGTATAAGTACCTGTTGTACTAGCGATTGCAGTGTTGATACCTACAAGGTTTCCGTCTAAATTAACCAATGCACCACCACTATTACCTGGGTTGATAGCTGCATCTGTTTGAATAAAACTTTCTACCGCAAATTTATCGGTATTAATATGAATGCTTCTTGCCTTGGCACTTACGATACCTGCAGTAACTGTAGAATTTAACCCTAACGGATTACCAACTGCCAATACCCACTCACCTACTTCTACATCATCAGAATTCACCAAAGACATCGTTTTTAAATTATCGGCTTTGATCTGTAGCAATGCCAAATCTGTAGTTGGATCTGTGCCAATAACCGTCGCTTTATATGATTGGTTATTATATAAGGTAACTTCAACCTCATCGGCATTATCAATAACATGGTTATTCGTTACAATATACCCTTTATCATTGATGATAACACCAGAGCCAGTTCCAACACGAGGTTGTGATTGCATACCATGCGGAGATTGACCTTTAAACATATCACCAAAAAACTCTTTAAAAGGGTCTGGTAATTCACGTGCTCCTTGACTTTGATTCGATGAACCAGTTTGGGTAGATTTAATATGCACCACGGCATCTAAAACTTTTTCAGATGTTTCGGTAAAATCTAAAGGCTTAATGTTTCCTTCATTGTCCTTCGTGTATAAAGCCTGTGCACCCGGCACAGATTCTACGACGGTTACTCCGGTAGATTCTTTCACCTCTTGTTTGTTAAAATGTAGTACTCCGTAACTTACTGCAAGAGCAATAATCGCAGAGAAGAAGTAAACCTTCCAAGCGCTTCTGGTATTTGTGTCTGATTTCATATGTATTTAAATTTTTATAATTCTTCTGATGTCCTATTCGCAATAGCTATGCCATGCATATTACTGTCAATGCTAAAAAAAAATTAAAACTAACTGAAATTTTAAGGCTTTTTTTAGACTAACTAGTCTGTAACCTTAAAATTTTGTCAAAATCGGCATTAAAATAGGTCACTTATCTGATTTTTGGGTTTGTTGATAGTCGAATTTAAAAGATAGGATAATAAATAGCGAGTATAAAACCGACCAAGTGGTCTAAAACTGTCATTTTGACTTAAAGTAAGGTATTTCATATGTTTTAATTTAGCTATTATGCATACTTAAAAAACCTTTGCCATATTTTTACGTAAGTTTATCAACAAGAAATAACATTTAATTGAATTCACTGAGTACAACTGCAATTCTGGTTTTTGCCAATTCCGCTAAAGAAGATTTAGCGAACAAGCAAATTCCCCATGGTGAACAGTTATTCGATGTTTTAACTCAAACTACCCTCAAGAAAGCAAAAAAAACAGGTTTACCTGTTTTTCACTTTTCAGATAAAGATCAAGTTGGCGCAACTTTTGGCGAGCGTTTTACTAATGCCATTGCCAGCGTTTTTGAAAGAGGCTTTTCTAACATTATTACCATTGGTAATGACACTCCGCATTTAAAGACACAGCATCTTAAGCATACTGCCCAACAATTGGCAATGGGTAAGACTGTAATTGGTCCTTCAAATGATGGTGGTTTCTATTTGTTAGGTCTTCAAAAATCTAACTTTCAGGCTGCAGAATTTCAAAATCTACCATGGCAACGCTTCAGCTTATATCACCAAATTTCATTGTGGTTACAAGAAGAATCGTCTGAATTAATAAAATTACCTGTTTTACAAGATTTAGATAACGAAAGAGATTTAGAATCTATTCTATCGTTTTCTTCTGGTTTATCATCAACCATATTATTGTTGATCATCGGTTTATTAAAAAGAAGCAGAAGTCTTTACTACACTAAACAGAACTTCTCTAAACTATTACCTAATTACTTTCTATATAACAAAGGCTCTCCAACAGTTTCATTTATCTAATTCTCCTTTTACCCAATAGTTGGGTAAATGAAACCTCAGTCCAAAGCTATATATGAAACACTTATTACTAGTGTTGACCTTGTTTATAATGAATATGGTCAATGCTCAAGAAACAATTACAGGTATTGTTACCGATACCGATGGCAATACCATACCGTACGTAAACATTGTATTGTCTGGGACCATAACCGGATCAACCACCAATGAAAGTGGTTTTTATACCATTGATGTTCCCATTCTTACGGGCAATGTTGAATTTTCTGCTTTAGGATACCAAACACAACTTGTTCCTATCAATGATCGCCGTACCATTAATATCACACTTAAAGATTCTTCTGAAGTTTTAGACGAAGTAGTTTTGACCGCATTAGGGTTAAAACGAGAAACCAAAGAATTGGGATATGTCGTTCAAAGTTTAGATGCCAAAGGAGTTACCGAAGTAAAATCGGTTAACTTTCTTGATAATTTATCCGGTAAACTGGCAGGTGTAACCATAAATCAAGGAGCTACCGGTGTAGGTTCCTCTTCTAAAATAACCATTCGTGGAGAAGCCTCTTTTTCCAATAACAATCCGTTGTTTATAGTAGACGGAGTACCGATAAATAATAACTCGGTCTTCAACTTTACCAATGAAGCCGCTGCCGGATTTCAAGAAATAGATTTTGGAAACGGCGCAATGGATGTGAATCCTGATGATATTGCCGAAGTATCTGTTTTAAAAGGACCAAGTGCGGCAGCTCTTTATGGTACAAGAGCATCTAACGGTGTTATTATCATAGAAACCAAAAGCGGGAAGAATACGAAAGGATTAGGTGTGAGCTACAACACCAGTTTCTTTGTAGACTCAGCATTTCAGTTACCCGATTTTCAAAATGAATACGGACAAGGGAATTCTGGTGAATTTGCTTTTGTTGACGGATTAGGTGGAGGCACAAATGACCTGATTACTTATAGTTGGGGACCACGTTTAGATGTTGGTAATCTTATTCCACAATATGACAGCCCCGTGACATTGGCTGATGGAACCGTAGTGCGAGGTGGTGATACTGCACTTTATAATGGGAATACGATTACACCGACGGAGTTTAAATCGAACCCCGATAACTTGAAGGATTTCTATGAAACCGGAACAACGTTAATTAATAATATCGCTATTTCTAACGGATTTGAAAAAGGTAACTATCGTCTTTCGTTTACGGATTTAAGAAGTGAATCTATAATACCGGGAGTTAATTTAGACCGACAAACCGTAAGTGCACGTTTAAATTTTCAACCTATTGAAAATTTACGCATCAATTCATCTATAAGTTATATTAATTCTAATAGTGACAACAGACCCTCTAACGGTTATGGTTCTGAGAATGCCAATTATTCTTTAGTTGCTTGGGGTCCGCGCTCTTTAAACATTGAAAATTTAAAAAACTACTGGCAACCCGGTTTAGAAGGCATACAACAGTACTCCTATAATTATACGTTTTTCGATAATCCGTATTTTATTCTTAATGAAAATACCAATTCGTTCAATAGAGATAGGGTATTCGGAAACATCTCAGCCAGCTATGATATTACAGCGCACATAACGGCATCTATACGAACAGGTATGGATTATTCAAGTGAATTACGCCAATTGAAAAGAGCCTATAGTTCTAATCGTTTTTCTAATGGCGCTTATGCCGAGCATGATGTTTTTTATAGAGAAGTAAATACCGATTTTTTGTTGAACTATACAAATCAATTCAATGACTTTAAGGTAGATGTATCGCTCGGCGGAAATCGATTAGATCAAAAGGCATTTACCTCACAAGCACAAACTACAAGTTTAGCACAACCAGGTATTTTTAGATTATCTAATGCAGCTTCCCCAATTGAGGTATTCGAGTTTGAATCAAATAAGAGAATCAATAGTTTTTACGGTCTAGCCAAATTTGGATATAAAGACTACCTATTCTTAGATGTAACCGGAAGAAACGATTGGTCCAGTGCTTTAGCCACTCCGTTTTCAGTAGATAATACCTCGTTCTTTTATCCATCGGTATCTAGTAGTTTTATACTATCGGAGGTAGTTGATTTACCTAAATCAATTTCTTTTGCAAAACTAAGGGCAAGTTGGGCGCAGGTTGGTAATGATACAAATCCGTATCAGACTACAGGTGCTTTTGTAGCGCAAACTCCTTTTAATGGTCAACCTACTTTCAGTAATTCAAACACGATTGCAAATGCGAATCTACAACCAGAACTAACCTCTTCTTTTGAAGTAGGTGCAGATGTACGATTATTTGGCGATCAGGTTCGTTTTGATGTTTCTTACTACAATGCATTGACCAAAGATCAAATCATTTCTTTGCCTATTGGTATCTCCTCCGGTTATACACAACAAGTAGTTAATGGTGGTGAAGTACGTTCTAAAGGTGTGGAGATTATTTTAGGCATATCGCCGGTTATAAGTCAGAATTTAAAATGGAACAGCACCTTAAATTTTAGCACCAACAGGTCTACAGTAGAAAGCCTACCACAAGATGAAGGGCGATTAACACTGGCGTACTCAAGAATTTACGACAGTCAAAACCAAACGGTATTTTTACAGGCAGAAGAAGGTGGTCGCGTTGGTGATCTATACGGAACTGGCTATTTGAAAAATGAAAATGGCGATTTTATCCTTACGGATGAGGGTAGATACATACCTGATAACGAGCTCCAAAAATTAGGGAATTACAATCCTGATTTTATGTTAGGTTTTAATAATCAATTCAATTATAAAAACTGGAATATGGGTTTCCTTTTCGATTGGCGACAAGGCGGTATCATTGTTTCTAGAACTAGAGCTTTGGGTAATGTTGGGGGTCAGTTGGCAGAAACAGCAAACAGACCAGAAGAAGGAATTGTTCCCGAAGGCGTTGTAAATACAGGCGCTGCAGATAATCCTGTTTATACTGAAAATACAGTGGCAGTATCGGCAGAAAGTTACTACCGCCAGTTCTATGACAGAAACCATGAAGAAAATAACACCTATGATGCTTCCTTTTTAAAGCTGCGTCAAGTATCCATTGGTTATACGTTTGACAATCTTAGTCTTTTCAATCAAGATGCAACATTGAGTCTATCACTTATTGGAAAAAACCTATTTGCCATTACAGAGAATCCGCATTTTGATCCAGAGCAATTAGCTGTTCAGGGACAAGGATTTATTAGCGGTGTAGAAGACATGTCATACGCCACCACCAGAAGCATTGGTTTCAAAGCCGGATTTAATTTTTAAGAAAAAGAAAATGAAATATATATATACCATTCTAATCTTGTTGTTGGTCGTTGGCTGCACAAAAGATTTTGAAGAAATTAATACGAACACCAACGATCCGGTTACGGTACAACCAAGCCTACTGTTAAGACAGGTTATCTATGACTACGGTGAGCAAATGTCTTATGAAGGTTTTACGGCAGGCAATCTCTTGGGTCAATACAGTACGGCATTAGATTTTAACCTTTTCGATCGTCATGATTTAAAGTCGCCGCAATTGGGGGGGAATCCATGGCCTATATTCTATCAGAATTTAAGGGATAATGAAATTATACTGAATCTATCTCAAGAGAATGTTGCATATACTGTTTATGAAGGTCCCGCAAGAATTATGAAAGCGTATATGGCGGCTGGCTTAACAGATTTATTTGGTGACGTTCCTTATTCCGAAGCATTTAAAGGAGATACAGAAACCGTAACTCCCGTTTATGATTCTCAAGAATCTATTTATATGGATGAAGATGGTGTATTCGATAATTTAAATAAAGGAATTTTAGCCATTCAGAACTATACGGGAACCATAGCGTTAGAAGGTGATATTTTATTTAATGGCGATTTAGACGGATGGATTCGTTTTGCAAATTCATTGAAGATTAAATATTTAATGCGTGTTTCAAGTAAAATTGATGTTGCTTCTCAATTGCAGACGATAGTTACTGATGGTAATTTTATTGATGATAACAGCGAAAATGCAATTTTCAACTTTACCGATGGTGAGCCGAATAGTTTTAGACTGGCACAACTTAGGGTTGGTGATTTTAATAATTACGTGCTTTCTGAAACGATGGATGAAATTTTGACAGATTTAAACGACCCACGTATCGCACAATTTTATCAACCATTCGCCAATAGTACAGATGACGGTTACAACGGGCTGTTAAATGGGATTGATGCATCTGCCGGAGTATCCTTAGCTGATTATTCTTTATTAGGCACTATTTTCAGAGAGAATACAGGGCAATTAGACGCCAACTTCATGACTAGCATGGAAACTCACTTTCTGTTAGCAGAAGCCGCTCAAAAAGGTCTTATTGCTGACGATACCGAAACGCTTTATAATACCGGAGTAACACAAGCCTTTGAATATTGGCAAGTGGAGCTACCTACTGATTATTTAACCGTTGACGCAGCTTTAAATAATGGCGACCCTTTAGAGAATATCATTACTCAAAAATGGATTGCAAATTCAATAAACGGTTATGAAGGATGGATTGAATATAGAAGAACAGGTTTTCCACAATTGAAAACAATCTCGGCTAGTTTAAACAATGATTTAATACCGATTCGCATGCCTTATCCCGCTGAAGAAGAAGCTTTAAATAATGCCAATTATACCGAAGCTTCAAATAAAACGGAAGGCAATAGTATAAATGTGGCTGTTTGGTGGGATGAGTAAACGAGTTAGGAGTTAGGAATAATTATAATTTATGACTGAAGTAAAAATTTGGCAATGGGGATTAATAATAGCATCAAGTTTGGTGTTGTTTTTCCTTTCCCCATGGGCAAAAGATACCAATCAGTTTTTTAAAGCAGTTCAAAAGAAGAAAGCACCCAATACATTCATGTTAATGGGTAGTTTGATCATCTCTTGGATATTTGCCAAGAGTATAACCAACGCCGCAAACTTAGGGTTAGACTTTGGTATTGTTGGTGGTGTTGCCTATGCTGGATATTATTTGTCATTTGCTGTAGCAGGTATCGTCATTTACAAAATGAGGCTACATGGAAAGTATACTAGTATTCACCATTTCTTATCTTCTAAATTTGGCAAAACCGCTGTAACGATATTCTCTATATTGATCGCATTCCGCTTATTTAATGAGGTATGGAGCAACACCATGGTTATAGGGTCTTACTTTGGTGATATGGGTACCAGTGCTTATTATTGGTCCATTTTAATATTTACGGCACTTACTTTGTCCTATGTATTGAAAGGTGGCATGAGTAGCTCCATTTTTACCGATGTTGTTCAAATGGGGTTATTTTCTATCCTTTTAGCGGTAATATTGTTCACTATTTTTGGAAATGATAATGCAATCACCACTACCGAAGTGGTTAATTCAGGTATTTGGTCTTTTGAAACAGGGCTTAATTTACTATTCGCAGCATTATTACAATCTTTCAGCTATCCCTTTCATGACCCCGTATTAACAGACAGAGGTTTTATCAGTAGTCCGAATGTAACATTGAAAAGTTTTTTATGGGCAAGTGTTCTTGGTGCTCTTTGCATTATTCTGTTTAGCATCATTGGTGTATATGCTCAATCTCAAGGTATGCAAGGTCAGGCAGCGGTACAAGTTGGTAAAGCATTTGGAACCGTAATATTATTGGTCATCAATTTCATCATGATAACTTCAGCAGCATCTACCTTAGACTCTACTTTTTCATCATTTTCAAAATTATTGGCATTAGATTTAAATCTAGGAAATACATTAAAATTTGGTCGTTGGTCTATGGTAGCAATCGCAGTTTTGGGAACCATACCCGTTTTTTTAGATGCAGAAATATTATCTGCTACGACAATTAGTGGAACTATGGTAATAGGGCTAACTCCCGTTTTTATATTTTGGAAGGATAAAGCACCCAAAATCAGTTTTCTCCTAAGCGTTTTTATAGGACTGCTATTTGGGTTCCTTTTAATTTTTAAATGGTTTCCAGACGATTTGATTTTCACCACCGGCAAGTATGCCGATTTACTTTGGATTAATTTTTGGGGCATTTTATGTTGCCTAATCGTTTACATAATACCTACATGGATAAAGAAATAAAACATATTGGTACCAAGAACGGAAAGCTATTGCTTTTTGGTGGCGTGTATAGTAATCTGCAGGCTTTGGAGCAACTGATTTCGATAGCTGAAGAAGCAGGAATTCAACCTGAGAACTGCATAAGTACTGGTGACATTACCGGTTACTGTGCGCAACCTGAAGAAACGGTACAACTATTTCAAAAATGGGGAGCAATTAGTATTGCTGGTAATGTAGAATTGCAACTAGCTAGTGATAGCGAAGATTGTGGTTGCGATTTTAAAAGTGGTAGCCGTTGTGACGATTTCTCGAAAATGTGGTTTCCGTATACTAAAGGGCACTTATCGCAACAGTCTTTAGATTGGATGAAGCAAATACCAGAATACATCAGTTTTGACTATGGCAGCAAAAAAGTTACGGTAGTCCATGGAAACTATGGTAATACTTCAGAATTTGTATTCAAATCAAACGCCACAGAAAGTAAAGAACGCTGTTTTACAGCCACCAATAGTGATATAATTATTGCGGGACATTGTGGTTTACCTTTTCATCAAACTATAAAGGAAAATTTATGGTTGAATCCTGGTGTTATTGGTATGCCGGCAAATGATGGCACTACCCGAGTTTGGTATTTGATTCTGGATATTGAAGATGGTGAAGTAACCTATAAACATCATTCATTTGATTATGATGCCGAAACCACACAGAAATTAATGTACAAAAATCATTTACCTGAAGCCTATGGTGATACCCTAACCTCTGGCATTTGGGACAATATGGAAATACTCCCTGAAATCGAAAAAATGGGGCAAGGAATTCCGATTCATTTTAACCAAGAACAAAAAGATTCAATAAAACCTAAAACACAAAAAAAGATGGCAAATACGTACTATGATCCAGCAGATTTAAGAAAATTCGGAAAAATAACAGAGTGGAGCGAAGAGCTTGGAACTAAATTTTTCGATTATTATGGTAAGGTTTTCGAAGAAGGCGCACTAAGTGCAAGAGAAAAGTCCCTAATTGCATTAGCAGTTTCGCACGTAGTTAAGTGTCCGTATTGTATTGATGCCTATACCAAAGACGGATTGCAAAAAGGGATTACCAAAGAAGAGATGATGGAAGCAGTACACGTTGGTGCTGCCATAGAAAGTGGAGCAACATTAGTGCATGGTGTACAGATGATGAATAAGTATAATAAATTGTCCATGTAAATTTCGTTGTTGGTTGTTCGTTGATGGTTGTTCGTAGCAGCTTTCTTAAATAATCAATACATTGAAATTAAAGCTAGTTTATAAAAATATTACAAATGGAATATTGATTATGAATATCCAAGGTTAAGAATAAGAAATTAATTGTTGTGATATTAGTTGATAGTTGTTTGTTGTCGGTTGTTAGTTTTACTCAACATTCGCCAATGATTACTAATCCAAAATATTAAAAATAGAAATTGCTATCTATTAAGAAAAGAATTTAAAATAGGTTGAATTGTTTAACGCTCGTAACTAAAAATTAACGAACAACAGACAACCATCAACCAACAACAAAAAAAGAATGGCTACAAAATCATTAAAGGCTAAAGGGAACGAATTAGCAGTTTCCAACAAGCAATTAGAAATATTGAACGGAGGAATTTTTGCTGATGGAGAGCTTCCTTATTTTAAAGATAAGATTGCCGAAATTGGTCACTTCCCGTTACGCCCTAAAAAGCTGGAAATTTTGCAAATCAATGTGGGTTACATGTGTAATCAGGTTTGTGAGCACTGCCACGTAGATGCTGGTCCGGATCGTAAAGAGATTATGACGCGTGAAACGATGCAGCAGTGTTTAGAGGTTATCAAAAATACAGGAGCACATACTTTAGATTTAACAGGTGGTGCACCAGAAATGAATCCTGATTTTGAGTGGTTCGTAGAAGAAGCTGCAAAAGCCGGAATCAAAGACTTTATTGTTCGTTCTAACCTGACCATAATTAGAGCTAATAAAAAGTATTATCACCTACCAGATTTCTTTAAAAAGCATAACGTACACGTTATTTCTTCAATGCCCCACTATACCCGTGGTAAAACGGATAAGCAAAGAGGGGACGGAGTTTTTGACAAGTCGATAAAGGCATTGCAAGAATTGAACGAAAGAGGCTATGGTATGCCTGGTAGCGATTTACGATTGGATTTAGTCTATAATCCATCAGGTGCATATTTACCAGGAGATCAAGCAGCTATGGAAAAGGATTTCAAAAAAGCCTTAAAAGAAGATTTTGATATTCAGTTTCACAATCTTTTCGCCATTACCAATCTACCAATTGCGCGTTTCTTGGATTATTTAATCGCATCAGAAAATTACGAAGATTATATGTATGCCCTGGTAGAAGCTTACAATCCGTCTGCAGTAGCCAACGTAATGTGCACCAATACCATTTCTATTAGTTGGGATGGTTGGTTATATGATTGTGATTTTAACCAAATGCTAGACTTAAAAGTAGCTAGTAAGGTAAAACATATTAAAGATTATAACGAAGACTTATTGAATGACAGAAACATCATTATATCTCAACATTGTTACGGTTGTACGGCTGGTGCGGGTAGTAGCTGTCAAGGGACTGTAGCATAAAATACAAAAAACTATGAGTTATTTAGAAGCAACAAACAATCTTTATAAAGAAGCAGCACTTAAGCCAGACGTAGGTTTATGTTGTACTACAAATCCTATATGGGAATTACCAGGTTTAAAGATTCCTAAAATAATGCAGGAGATGAATTATGGTTGTGGGAGCACGGTTCATGCAAGAGATCTTTCTAATAATCCGAAAATGTTATATGTAGGTGTTGGTGGCGGAATGGAGTTACTACAATTCTCATATTTCAATCGTAAAAAAGGGGGCGTTGTGGGTGTTGATGTGGTTGATGAAATGCTAGAAGCCAGCAGAAAGAACTTTAAGGTCGCTGAAGAAGAGAACGCTTGGTTTAAATCTGATTTTGTTGAGCTAAAGAAGGGTGATGCCCTTAACTTACCGGTTGAAGACAATACTATTGATGTAGCAGCTCAAAATTGTTTGTTCAATATCTTCAAAGCAGAAGATTTAAAACGTGCAATTGAAGAGATGTATCGGGTTTTAAAGCCGCATGGTAAATTGGTAATGAGCGATCCAACGTGTGAACAACCGATGAACGATGAATTACGTGAAGATGATAGATTGAGAGCCCTTTGTCTTAGCGGAAGTATTCCTATTGACCAGTATATAAAAGCATTAACCGATGTAGGTTTTGGAACAATAGAAATTAGAGCAAGAAAACCATACAGAGTTTTAGCTCCAAATGCTTATCCAACAAATGAATTAATTTATATTGAATCTATAGAAGTAGCAGCTATTAAAGATCCAATGCCCTTAGATGGTCCATGTATATTTACTGGAAAAGCTGCAATATATTATGGGGATGAGGATTTTTTTGATGATAATAATGGTCATGTTCTAATTAAAAACCAACCTTTATCAATTTGTGATAAAACGGCCAATGCATTAGCTTCTTTAAATACAAATGATATTTTTATCAGTAAATCTACCTACCATTACGATGGTGGAGGATGCTGTTAAAATATTCTTCATTTAGTAACCGTTTGATATAAAATATCAAACGGTTTTTGTTTTAAACCAACTCATTCTACTATAAATGAACCAAATACATCACATACAGAACTGACCACTTAGTTTGTTTAAAAGTGTAAAAAGGATGTTATACAGCGATTAAATGGTCGTTTATCGAAAAAAGATGCATCTAATCTATAAATCCTGATAATTTATACCAACCTGCCGTTCTATAAAGAGACCACATGGTCGGATTTACCCAAATCTAAATATTATGAACAAGAGCCTTAAGCGCATGGCAACCATGCAACGTTTACAGAACACAGGATTAGAGTTGTTTTATGCCCAAGGGTACTACGATACTAGTATAGATGATATTCTAAAAAAGTTAGACCTTTCTAAGGGGGCGTTTTATTATCATTTCGATTCTAAAGAAGACTACTTTATACAAATCATTCAAAATTTATTGGCACGTAAAATCTATAGTACTTTAATAGAACCAATAGAGGGTCACGATAACCCGTTAACATTAATAACGAAGTGTTTTGATGATGCTATGGAAACTGCTGTACATAACGAAATGGATTACGGCTGTATTTTAAGTAATTTCTTAACTGAATTCAACGGAAAGAATGAGGTAATAATGCGTCACTTAAATGAGATTGTTACCGTCTGGGAAGTAAATTTAGTAACAACATTACAAAAAGGTAAATTCAATGGCTATTTAGATCGTCACGTAGATTGCGAAGCTGCAGCTACTTTTTTAATGAGTTCTTATTTCGGAGTAAGAACTTTAATGACCAGTGCAGCACCATCAGCCAAAAAATACAGATTTATGTCTCAGTTACGTCAATACTTTAAAAGTATAGAAGCTAAGTCCGTTAATTCTTAATCCTGAGTTTTTAAAATTTCATTTATTTTCTGAACTATTGTTTCTGGTAATATGGTTTCCATGACCTTATCATAACCGTCAGGATATTTATTACCATAAATTGAAGTTGGTATTGCAGGATATTTTTTTCTGTCGGATAAAAGTGCGTGATGCTTCGGCTGATTAAAAGGTGAGAAACCTGCATACGGATGCGTTACACCCCAAATTGTAACGGTTGGTACTCCGAACATTGCGGCTAAATGAGCATTTCCGCTATCCATCGCCAGCATTAATTTCAAATTAGAAATTAAACTCAATTCATCTGAGAATGACAACTTACCTGCTGCATTAGCACAATTTTTAAACTGCGTTTCCCATTTTGCCAAAACTTCAATTTCCTTTTTCCCTCCACCAAATAATACAATTTGATACTTATTCGTGGAATTCAATGCGGCTATTACCTTTTCCATCATTGGTAATGGATACATTTTTCCGCTAAAAGCTGCAAACGGAGCAACCCCAATCAGCTTCTTTCCTTTAGGGTTGATCAAGCTTTTTGCTGAATCAGTAATTGGTCTTTTAGATAAGGTTCCCATCTCACTTATAGTAATAGGATACCCAAGCTTATTAAAAACCTCAGAATAGCGCTCAAAAGTAGTCGGTAAGGGAATAAATGATGTTCGTTCAGGATTTACCAAAGCTTTCTTAGCTGCCCTTCCCTTATCCACTTGTATAAAAGGAATTTTTGATAGTTTAAAAAACTGTTTTAGAATAGAACTACGTAGCACATTATGCAAATCTGCAACTGCATCAATCTGTAACGCCTTTAATTCTTTGTATAATTTCCAAAGTCCTAAAAAACCTTTATGTCTTCCTTTTACATCAGCCTTAAAAACTGAGACATTTGGTATATTTTCAAATATAGGTGCTGTAAATCCTTTAGTTAGAACTGTTATGTTTACCTGAGGATATTTTTTTACAACCCCCAAAAGAACCGGAACAGTCATAGCGACATCTCCCATTGCGGAAAGTCGTACTGCCAGTATGTGATTTGTTTTATTTGTTACCACGAAGGATGGGATTTAGTTCCTCATCATTATACATTTTCATTTGCTTATATACCTTCATATACTTGTCGCCACTTTCAATATCCGCAAGTAATTGGTCAATCGCTAAAGAAAGGTCGTTTTTTTGCTCAAGTAAAATTTCGAGTTTAACTTGGCATTTTTCTCTATGCTCTAAAGAGGCATCTGCTCTAGTAGCTTCCTCTTTCATATGATAGATTTTAAGCGCTAAAATAGATAGGCGGTCTATTGCCCAAGCAGGGCTCTCGGTATTAATAGTAGCATCTGTCTTAACATCTACCGATTGGTATTTATTAAGAAAATAACTATCTATAAACTCCACCAAGTCAGTTCTATCTTGATTACTGGCATCAATTTTACGTTTTAAAACTAAAGCATCGTCAGGGTTTATCTCCGGATTTCTAATAATATCTTCATAGTGCCATTGCACGGTATCAATCCAGTTTTTTCGATATAGCAAGTGCTCTATATCTTCTTTCGAATATGGATTATGAAAACTTTGATAGACATCATCTTCTACGTGATATTTATCAATACTCGTACTAAATATATTAAATGCGAATTCGCTAAACATATGAGCCTTTTTTACAAAGATAAAGTTTACAGGATAAACCTAAAGTTTCACAACAAAAACTATAATCGGCACCAAAATACTAGAAACAAGAATTAATTCTAGCAACTTAGGTTTCTTAATAGATTCTAGATAATTGACAATAAAAATTACCGAAGGAAAAAAGGTAATCATCACTGCATTGTTATTTTCAGAAGTAACCAACACATTTACTACCAACCCTATTACAAATGAAAATGCAATAAGTCTCATAACAACAACCTTACCTACTCCCGACTTACTCAAATGAACAAAAGCAGAGAAAGCAAGAGCCATGTTAAATAAGGCATATAATGTCATTTTTAAGCTAGTCCACCATTTAATGGGGAATATAGCGTCATAGTTAATTGCAAAATCATAATGCTCTAGAATAAAATCAGGCTCGTTAAGCAATACTAATATACCGTACAGTATCATGAAAAAACAAAAGCCTACAGATATAATTACCAACCAGTTTCTTATATTTTTTGGTTCATAAATGAATATTGCCGCAAAAACTAAAAGCAAATAAAGCAAGGCCCATTCATAGAAAACACTTGAAATGCAGATCCACAATGCAGCATCAAAAATCTTAAGTTTAATATTCTTTAGAGACTTAATACTTAGTAACCGCCTCATCGCAAGCAATAGAAAAAAACTGGTTAAAATGGCATTATTATCACCCAGTGTCTCTGGAAAAACTACAAAAAGTAGGGTGAAGAACAAAATTGCAAAAGAATTTGTACTGGTAAGTTTGTTACGTTTAACAACAAAATCAACAATAAAAACACTAAATAATAAAATTGTCAAAATACCGATTGACGGAACAATTTCTACATTGCTCATCGATACATCAAAGAGGTAAAATTGGACTGACCAGTAGAAAAGAAACAAAAAAACCAGAAGAATGATGAAATTGACCGGTTTTGTTTTCTCAAAAATGCTTGAAATCATCTAAGCTTTTTATATTTTTGCTGGTAAATATAGTAATAAGATGAAATCATTTTTTGAAGGTATCGCAGATTTGTTCGTAAATGTACTTTTTGCACCGTTAGATTTTTTACGTTTTACAGATAGTTGGGCTTTATCAAATATCTTAAACTGGATATTTATGTTGATAGGATCTGTAGCATTTGTGTATTGGATGCTTGAATTAAAGAAATACAATGATAAGGGAGAAGAAGACAAATCAAGCACTTCCCACTCTTACTTATAATATCGAATTTAATCTCTTATCGGTTTTTAAAGATTAAAAACCGATAAGAGATTATTTATTAAAGATCGAAACCTAGGTCTTTTCTATAATTCATTCCTTCAAAGGAAAGTTTCTCTACATTTTTATACGATTGCGCTAGTGCCGATTTAAAATCGGTACCAAAAGAAGTAATCGCCATTACCCTACCACCGTTAGTAACTACTTTACCATCTTTAAGCGTAGTACCTGCGTGAAATACCAGAGATTCAGTAATAGCATCAATACCGGTGATTTCTTTTCCTTTTTCGTATGAACCAGGGTAGCCACCAGAAACAGTCATAACTGTAGTAGCCGTTCTATCATCTAACTGCAAATCTATTTCAGACAATTTCTGATCGGCAACAGCTTTTAGCAATTCCACCATATCGTTTTGAATTCGCGGTAAAACCACTTCAGTTTCAGGATCACCCATTCTAACGTTGTATTCAATAACCTTAGGATCATCACCAACTTTTATGAGTCCAATGAAGATAAAACCTTTGTAAGGCATATTATCCTTTTTAAGCCCTTCTACCGTAGGCTTTACAATTCGCTGCTCAATCTTTTCCATAAAGTCCTTACTCGCGAAAGGAACCGGCGAAATAGCACCCATACCTCCCGTATTGAGTCCGGTATCACCCTCGCCAATTCTTTTATAGTCTTTAGCAGTAGGAAGCACTTTGTAGCTATCACCATCTGTTAGTACAAAAACGCTTAATTCGATACCATCGAGAAACTCTTCTATAACCACAGTTGAGCTGGCAGCACCAAACTTCTGATCAACCAACATTGATTTTAATTCAACCTTGGCATCGTTTAAGTCATTAAGAATAACAACACCTTTACCAGCAGCCAATCCGTCAGCTTTTAATACAAACGGAGGAATTAGTTCTTCCAAAAATTTAAATCCGTCTTCCACAGTCTCAGCAGTAAAACTTTTATACTGAGCGGTAGGTATTTCATGACGCATCATAAACTCCTTCGCAAACTCTTTACTACCCTCTAAAGTTGCTGCCAATTTTTCAGGACCGATAACTGCCACATTATTTAATTCTTTATCACCAAGAAAAAAATCGTGAATACCGTTTACCAAAGGATCTTCAGGCCCCACCATAACAAGTTGAATACTCTCCTTTAAAACTAACTTTTTAATAGCTTCAAAATCATTTACACCGATTGGTATGTTTGTTGCGATTTTTTCTGTACCAGCATTTCCTGGTGCTACAAATAGTTTTGATAGTTTATTACTCTGTGCCAATTTCCAAGCAAAAGTATGCTCACGACCACCTGATCCTAGAATTAAAATATTCATTTTGTCAATTTTTGCAAAACCACCGTTTGCTCTTTAATAATATTATTTTGTAGAGAAATCTCTATGCTCTTTCTTCTGTAATTCTTCTGGAGACAAGGATTTGAAATAATCGTATACGATTTTTAAACCTTCCGCTCGATGAACTTTTGGTTCCCATCCCAAAATTTCCTTCGCTTTTGTAATATCTGGCTGACGTTGAGTTGGATCATCTTGAGGAAGCGGTTTGTAAATTACTTTTTGTTTGGTTCCAGTTAAAGCAATGATCTCTTCTGCAAATTCTTTAATAGTAGTTTCATGCGGATTACCAATATTAACAGGATCCGTATAATCACTAAATAACAATCGGTATATACCCTCTACTTGATCATCGATATAACAAAAAGACCTGCTCTGAGAACCATCTCCGAATACGGTTAAATCTTCTCCTCGTAGTGCTTGCCCCATAAATGCTGGCACCACCCTACCGTCATTTAACCGCATTCTAGACCCATAGGTATTAAATATACGAACGATGCGAGTATCTAGTCCATGATGTCTATGATAAGCCATTGTGATGGACTCCATAAAGCGCTTAGCCTCATCATATACTCCTCGTGGACCTATTGGGTTAACATTACCAAAATACTCCTCATTTTGTGGGTGAACCAATGGATCACCATAAACTTCGGAGGTAGAAGCAACCAAAATTCTAGCACCTTTCTCCTTTGCCAAACCCAATAAGTTTAGCGTTCCTAGCGAACCCACTTTTAACGTTTTTATCGGAATCTTTAAATAATCTATAGGACTCGCAGGTGAGGCAAAGTGAAGAATGTAATCAAGTTTTCCAGAAACATGCACAAACTTCGTTACATCGTGATGATGAAATTCGAAATTCGAAAGCGGGAATAAATGAGAGATGTTATTAAGATCTCCGGTAATAAGATTGTCCATTCCAACAACATCGAAACCTTCGGCAATAAAACGATCGCACAAGTGAGAACCTAAAAAACCAGCAGCACCTGTAATTAATATTTTTTTCATGTTCCTGATTATATGCCTCTTGAAAAAAGAACTGTTGTTACCGTTTTAAATATTATTCGCAAATCTAAAGTAATAGAACGGTTTTTGATATAATATAAATCGTATTCTAGCTTCTTAATCGAATCTTCTAAATTTTCACCATATTTATATTTTACTTGGGCCCAGCCAGTAATACCCGGTTTTATCAAATGACGTGTGCCATAAAAAGGTACTAAAGAGTTTAATTGGTTAACAAATACCTTTCGTTCAGGTCTTGGTCCTATGAACTGCATATCGCCTTTAACAACAGTAATGATTTGCGGCAATTCATCGATACGAAAAACTCTAAGTATTTTTCCAAAAGGAGTAATTCTTACATCGTTTTTAACAGCCATTTTGGCACCATCGTTTTCGGCATTAACTACCATTGACCGAAATTTATATATTTTAAACTCCTTTCCATGAAGACCAACGCGCTTTTGGGTATAAAAAAGAGGACCTCTGTTAAAAAATAAATTTAAAATAAAAACAAATGGTGTGCATAAAATAAAAATACAGCCTAACATAAAGGCTAAAATAAAATTGACGACAAAACTAAATAAGGTATGTAGATATCTAATTTTTCTATTTCTTAGTTGCAAAATTTCATAAAAACTATCATTATGAGATTGTATAGGTAAAGCTTCATATACGTTTTCATAAAATGAAGTGTATGAAATAACCTCTTTACCTTTTAATATTGAACGCAAGAGCAATTTTTCTAAATCTTTAGGGAATTCATTATAATTTTTAATATTAATAATCCAACAATCAACCTTTTCACTTGCTTGCAAAAATGTCTTTTTTATTTCACTATGCTGATTTAAATTATAGGATAATTTTAACCTATAAAAAGTTTCTTCTTCATCACCATCAATAGCAGAATTTATTTTTCTAAAATCCTTTTCCGTTTCTTGATCATAAATTAAAAGCACATTTTTAACTGTAGGTATAACTCTAAAAACATTCGCAAAAAACAGCCTCCATAATGCTACTTCAATTGGCGTTAACAATAAAAAAACTAATAAGGGTATTCTCCAAAAGCTAGCATCGAAAAAAATTACCGCAAATATAAATACTATAAAAACAAATAACGATGTAATATACAATGCTTGAGTAACAACATATTTACGTCGCAATCTTTTTTGAATATTATATAAATCTAAAATATAAGAAAGAATAAAAAAGGAGGTTATTCCAAAAGTAAAAAGTGTAAATTTTAATTTAAATGAAATAAACTGACTATCAATAGCATTATGGATAAATACATTTAAACTAGCTATTATAATAAGAAAATCTCCTATTAATAAAATAAATTTACGTTCTAAAGAATTTAAAATTGATGGTCTTGGCATACTTATAAATAAATACAAATTTCTTTAATAATAACACACAGCAAATTATAAAATCTTTCTTAAACAGTTTCGTTAAGACTTTCTAAGAATATTTCTTTGAGCCAACCCTCTAAAGAATATTTAAAATAAATGTGCTCCTTTAAATCAAGATATTTACATTCAAAAAATGACGCACTTAATTTGGGTTTATCCCTGTTTATGATTAATATATTATTCGAATTATAAAAATCATAATTAGCTATATCTTTATTTGTAGTAATTAATTTTTTCTTAGCCCCTATCATCTCTATAGCTCTCATTGTTAAACCACTTTGTGAAGGGTGTTGGATATCTAAAACAGAATTACTTACTTTTAACTTTTCAATTAGTTCTTTTTGAGAAAGAGATTTAAAAGCAAAATCCTGAATGTTTGATTTTCGAAAATGTTTATCTGTAAGTTTGCGGTAATAATAAATTATTTTACTCTGTAAAAACATAAAGTAAAATGAACTCTTAGCAAGTTTCTTGCACTCGTTTTCAATTTCCTTTAATAACCTAAGCCTATCACTATGCACAGTACCAACAAAAAACATATCAATAGTCGACTTAGTATAAGTGACATTTTTATATATATCTAAATAAAAAAGAGGTCTAAAATTAAAGTTATTTGCTAATTGACTACAATCTTGTTTGTCAAAAGAAAATTTATGATCGAAAAATGGAAGAAGATCTAAAACGTTTTGTCTATTCTTTAAAGAATCCCACATATAAAGAACAAATTTTGCATTAGGCTGAGTACTCTTCAAGTATTTTAAACTTTTAACGGAGATACTCTCTGGAGTTAAAAAAAAGACAATATCATAAATATCTTTGTCTAAATCTATAAAAATTAATGAGTAGTAATCATAGATTTTTCTTGATAAAATTTTCTTATTTACTCTTACCAAAGCTTTAGTGATAAAATCATTATTAGGTTTTTCATCAAAATAATCCACATCGCAACCTAAAATTTCCAATTTCTTAGCAATCTCTACCCCATACCCAAAAAACTTAGGAGAAAAAAATAAAACCTTCTTTCCCTTAAAAATATTTGTAGTCTGCATAATACTTTTAGTTAAACTTGGTAGATAATTCTGTTGAAAAAATCCTTAACAATAAATTTGCCTTAAAGGTAAGCATATAGAACGAGTATATAATTTTCTGGTGTTTAGGTAAAATACAATCGGTTAACCTAATTATCTAATATACTCGCCGACTTCTCTTTCTACAAAACCATCTATAATGATATCTGGCTTAAGCTGATCAACAAATTCTTCTTTAAACCCCCATATATAATATACTTCTCTAAAATGTAATGAAAAAAAAGGAATAAGATTAGTAGTAAAAGAATCTCTAAACACTAAGACTCTCAAGTTGTTATTTGCCAAATAGTTTTTTGTAATAACGGTTAATTTAGGGTAACCTTCGGTAGTCAAATATTCTATCTGATTTGGATTTTCCTTCAAATTAAAAACAGGGTTTTTTTCTACAAAAAATCCTCCGTTGTTAATTCCTAACATTGAAATAAGCTCGCCTTGATAATAATCTTGCCACTGAACATTAAACTCATCTAAACCCATGGCCGTTATTCCTAAATCATTCTTGTTTTGTTTAAAGAACTCTTGATAAGCAACGAAGGCCCCATAACTATTCCAATGAGTATCATACTTATGGTAAAGTAAATTCTTCTTTTTTTCTTTAAGTAAGCTTTTACGTACATCTGTTAATTTAACTGTAGCGTTTGTTCGGTCAATATAATCTACAATTTGATCTATTCTAGAAATTGTATCTTTAATCTGCATATTTGCAGAATTGGATAAATACTCTGGATAAATAGTATGTTTATTTGGCCAAAACCCTAGAACATATTTTATCCCTTTCGATTCAAATTTCTTTTTGTTGCTTTCCCATTTATTAACAATCAATTTTAATGTATCTTTTTGCAAAAGATTAGTTCGGGAATAACTACGATAAATTCTACCTTTTACTCTAGTATAATACAGCCACTTTTCTTTACCAAAAATAACCAATTCCGGGTATGTTGAAGACCTAAAAAATTTTGTCTTTAAGTTACTTCCCCAATTAACCAAATGATTTCTAAAACCAAAATTGTCACTTAAATATGTTTCATAATCTCTAGCAAATTCTGTGGAAAAACTAAACTTAGGTTTTTTAGCGAGCTCTCTTTTTTCTAAACTTTTTAATGGGTCTATTATTTTGTATTTAATTTGTACTGAAGGCAAAATTAATAATACAAAGAACACTGCTAGAAATAACGTGTTAATCTTAACTTTAGTCGTTTGAACATTTACAATAAAAAAACAAGAAACTACTAAAAAAATAAAAGCAGAAATAGTAAAAGGATAATTAGTAAAACGTTTTATTTTAAGTTTTTCAAACCCAGCTGAATCTAAATTTACATAAAATCCTGGGTCATAAATTTTTCTATTACCTGCCAAAACAGCCTCTTTTCCTGTAAAAGTAGATTCGTTATTAATCTCAATATATTTATTTGGTGAAAATAGCATATTAAATTCATCGATATTGTAAAACAATTCTCTGCCTTCAATAATAAATTTAATAGAGTAAATTTCTATCTGTTCCTGTTTAAAATTTTCACCAATATCTAATCGAAGATTTTTTAAGTTGTCTATTTTAGGTAATTTAAAAATAACATCTTGAATATCTACACTTCCTATAATATCAGTTTTAACAGAATTAGCAATTGTAAATTCGTTAGTACTGCCTTGCTGATAAAAAAGTTGAAAAGTATCATTTTTTGGAATTTTTGCCTTAAAAATTACATCAATTTGACCAAGAAAAGTATCATTCAAATTAGTTAAATAATTACCAGCAATAAATGTTGCTATACATGCAAGAGTGATAATCCAAATATTACGATATCGATTATATTTATCCATAAATTAAAATCTAAAATATATAAATGGATTATAGCCAGATTGCGCCAATTCAACGATTGAAAAAAGCAATAGTGCTAAATAAAATAATTTAGTACCTGTTAGGTAAAAGACCTTTATTAAACCGTAATCTGTATTCATTATTTTTTCATTAAATATCCTTCTAATTGGTGTAGAAAATATAAACGCGAGCAAAATTATTAATACTGAATAATTGTTGATGTAAAGAAATATGATACTATTATCACCATTACTAACACCTAACATGGTTTTTAGATAGCTAAACCCGTCAAGCATTGTTTCTGCTCTAAAAAACACCCAACCTATTATAACTATTAAAATTACATAGAGGTGTTGTAGAAAAATTGGCCAATTTTGTGTTTTTAAAATCTTACTACGTTCTAAAATCAGAAAAAACCCATGAAAAAGACCCCAAAAGATAAAATTCCAACTTGCTCCATGCCATAAACCAGTAACAAAAAAAACCAAAAACAAATTAAAGTAAGTTCTCCAACTACTTTTACGATTACCACCTAAAGGAATATATAAATAATCACGAAACCAAGTAGAAAGTGAAATATGCCATCGTCTCCAAAAATCTTGAATTGACTTTGAAATATATGGATAATTAAAATTTTCTTTAAAATTAAACCCTAGCATTTTACCAAGTCCTATTGCCATATCTGAATAACCAGAAAAATCAAAATAAATTTGAATTGAATAACATATGATCCCTATCCATGCAGAGGATTGCGAAATACTATCCATTGGTATTGAAAATGCTTGATCTGCAATTAGAGCAGCATTATTTGCAATTATAACTTTTTTAGCAAGACCCCTTATAAATCTAATTACCCCACTAGTAAAAAGGTCAATATTAGTTGTTCTTTCTTTTATCTCAAGAGCAACATCATGATATCTAATAATTGGTCCTGCAATTAATTGTGGAAAAAAAGATATATATAGTCCTAAATGAAAAACATTTTTTTGAACAGAAGTTTCTTGTCTTGCTACATCTACTAGATAAGAAATACCTTGGAAAGTAAAAAAGGATATACCTATTGGCAATAAAATATTTTGATGATCATATTCTAAATAAAATCCAAAATCTTGTAAGATTTCGACTATAAAATTAGCGTATTTATAATAAAGTAATAAACCTAAGTTAATTGCTATAGCCAATCCTAAAAAGACTTTAGAACCTAAAATACTTTTGTTAATAAAGTAATTAATACCTAAACCAGAAATATAATTAATTGCAATAGAAAAAAGCATTAATAATAGTAAAATACCTTCTCCCCAAGCATAAAACCCTAAACTCGCAATTAGAAGAAAGAAATTACGATATTCTTGTTTCAATAAGAAGTTTATAATAAGAACTGATGGCAAAAAAATAAAAAGGAAGACAAAAGAACTAAAAACCATAAATGTTTTCTCTATTATTTAAAACTTCTAAAGATTAAACCTACCACTAGATCTATTCTAATTTTAATTTTCTTTGCTAAAGAAAAAGAACTCTTGTTTCCTGTAGCTGAAGCTACATTTTCATGCCTTCTATAAAATATTAAAGGGTTCTCGATATAAAAAGTATCTCCCATAGTTTCTGCGATAAGACCAATCCAAATATCATGCATTGGTATATTTTTTGGAAAAGGTAAAGCCTTTTCTAAAACTTTACGTTGAAAAGCCAAAGTACAACCCAAGAAATTAACTTTAATTAAATTGTTAAATATCCCCGTTCTTTTTCTTTTTGAATTGAAAAAAAGTTTTGCTGATTCTAAATTGTTATTTTGAAAAATAGATGCATTAGAAAAAACTAGCAAATTATCTTTTAATAACTCCTTATATTTTTGAACCTTTCCCTCTTTCCAAATATCATCTTGGTCAGACAAAAAAATTATGTCTCCCGAAGCTTTATTTAGCGCATTTTCAAAATTCAATATTAAATTTTTTTCAGTAAAATGCACTAGTTTTATTCTAGGGTCTTTATAGTTTTCAATTATACTTATCGTATTGTCTGTAGAACCGTTATCCGAAATAATTATTTCATCCTCTAAAGATAATTGCCCTAAAATTGAATCTAATTGCTCTTCTAAAAATAGATTGCCATTGTAAGTGGCCATACAAACGGAAACTCTCATTTAATTATTTTTTAAAAAAATATTAGCTATAAAATAATTAAAATAAATAAATATAAATGCCATTTTTTTATATCTCCACGCTAAATTTACAGCCCTTATAAATACAATAGCTACATATTGCAGCCAATCCATAATTCCTTCCTTAGATATATTTAAAGCACCTTCACAGTAAAATTTAAATCTATTCAATTGGCTAGAAAAAGAGGCTTCATTATCAGAAAAATCTTGAATGCATTCTAAATTCATTAAACAAAATGTTGACCTAACCTTTCTAAATCTTTCTATAAACTGAAAATCGCTAAAGTCTAATTTTACTGCATTATTATAACCACCTGAAGCAAAGAACGAATCTAAATTTAAAAACATACCACTATTAACAGGTGCTATTTTAAAAAGAGAATACTCCCCTGGAGTTATGGATTTTAAATGAAACCCTCTTTTAAAGCTATATTTAAAAGGAGAAAAAATTCGCCCATCATCCAATCTTAATAATGGTGCTATCATTTTAACATTTGGAAATTCTTGCAATGAGTTTTTATAAGCTTCAAAAATATTTATAGGAAGAGCAGTATCTTGATCTAAGATAAGCATCCATGATTTTTTAAGTTGTCTTGCCCAGTCTGCGCCAGTATTATATGCTTTACTAACTCCAGAGTTGTCTGGGTCATGGTGATAAATAATATCCAAACCTTTAACATTTATAATGTTTTGAGGTTTTGGAGAATTATCATAAAGGAATATATTTAACAATTCTTCACCTCTGTTTGCTGCCAAAATACTTTGGAAAGAGATAGCGTCTTGATATCTAACTTTGTACAATACAATTACTACGGAAACTTTCTCTATAAATTCATTCATCTATTACTTGTACATACCCTTTTTCTTCATCTCTGCAATAGATTTATCGTAATTATCCTCCTTTACTTCTTGTGTATCTACCCAGGAAGTAAAATTACTAATACCTCTCTCAAAATCGACCTTAGGACTAAAGCCAAGTGTTTTTTCAATTTTCTTCAAACAAGCATAATTATGCCTTATATCACCAATTCTATAATTACCTGTAACTGTTAAAGGAACCTCTATTCCATAACTTGCGATTAAAGTTTTAGCAACAGTAATTACATCTATAGCAACTCCAGTACCAACATTAAAAACCTCTCCATTAGCCTCTTCTTTTTCCAAACCTAAAATAGTTGCGTCAACAATATCGTCTATATAAACAAAATCTCTAGTTTCATTTCCGTCTTCAAAAATATTAATACCGTTTCCGTTCTTAATTTGTGTTGAGAATATGGAAAGTATTCCTGTATATGGATTTGATAACGACTGTCCTGGACCGTAAACATTTTGGTATCTAAAAGCAACAGGTGCGATACCTACTGTTGGGCAAACCGTCATTACCATTTGCTCTTGATTCTGTTTGGTAATACCATAAACAGAGGATGGATGTATTTTTGAATCTTCATCTGTAGCAACTAATTCTAAAACATCTGTATTAGGGTATTTTACATCAAAATCACCCTTCTGCATATCTGACTCTTTTCTATGCTTTGGATAAACATCACCCAATGTTTTGCTTAAGTATTTTCCTTCTCCATAAATAGATCTTGAAGATGCCACAATTACCTTCTTAACATTGGTTTTATTGTTTATAAGAAAATCTAACATTAAAGCTGTTCCTTGTATATTTACTTTTACATACTTCTCTACTTCATACATTGATTGCCCAGTACCTGTTTCCGCGGCAAAATGCACAATAGCATCTTGATTACTTATTGCCTTTTTCCAATCATCAATAACAGTAACATCTCCTTTTATAAAATTGACTTTGTCTTTTATAGAATTATACAATGGGGATGTTTCTTCTGGGTTTTCTCCATGAATCTGAGTTGAAAGGTTATCCAAAACAGTAATAACATATCCTTTTTGCAATAATTTTAAAGCCAAATTAGAGCCAATAAAGCCCGCTCCACCTGTTATTAAAATATTTTTCATAGACTCGTTTAGTATTTATGTTTTATTATACTATAATCAAAAATAGGTAATTTTTAAATTTTGAATTGAATAATCAAAAATAACCTGACAGAAAAAACTTATGGTTTTTTTTGGTGAACTTCTTTTTTATAGGAAAAGACGGATAATATAAAGCAAATTATATATGTTGGTGTTGCCGTTTTAAAAGGAGATTCTATAATTGACAAAATCATGGTAGCAAACATTACTAAGGTTAAAGTTTTATTATTTTGCTTTCCATATAAGTATAATAATGAAAGTGAAATAACCATTATTATTATACTCCCAATTAGACCATTTTCCAACAAATAGCTAAGATATTGATTATGAGAATGATTGATTTCCATAATTGTAGTAATTCCTGATTTTTGTATTGGAAGATTTATGGGCAAGATTTCACTAGAATTTCCTGTACCAAAACCAAACCACAAATTCTCTTTCGCTTTTGAAACAGATATTTCCCATAATTTTGCCCTAAAAGGGTCAATACTTTTAATGAAGCCAATAGTAAAACCAAATATTATTATATATAAGGGAATCAATATTAGTTTCAATATTCTTATTGAAAAATAGTTAAGAAACATGATCATAATACCTAATAACAGGGCAAATCTAGAGCCTAACAGTAGTAAACTAGTTACCGCTAAAATTGAATAAAGAACAAAATACTGTATAGAAACTAATTTTTCCTTTTTAAGATTTAATACAAATATTTGACCAATTAGGATGAAAAATGAAATGAACGTAGTATGGTCGTAGAACACCCAATATAACAGATGATGTCTATTAGTTCTTAAATCTAAAAAGAAATTAGAAAACTTTATGTTATAGTAGTAACCATCAAAACAAAAAAACAAAACAGAATAGACTATAAGTATTGAACCAAATACTATAAAAACTTTTGTGTATATTTTTTTTATTTCATCTAAACTATCCGAAAAATCAATTGTCATTGAAATAAGCAAAAAAATAACAAATGTCATAGGAATTGCCAATTTAGAGAACTGACCATTACCCAATATAAGACAAGGTACAAGAAAGAAAATTACCAACAAATAATTGGCTTTATTATAGTATAAAGATTTGTACTTTAAAAGAGTAATTATCCCAAGAGTCAACATAAATATAGAAGCTAATGTTAGCCATGCGGTTTTTAATAGTATAACAGAAATAAATAGTGCTGCAAATAGCACTTCAAAATCGTTTAAATTTACTTTTATCCATTTATAAACTGGGATAAAAAATAAGATAACCCAAGATATAACAAGTAATAATATACGTTGCCATAATGGAAGTATTAACTCATAAATTGGTTTTAAAACAATATAAGGATCAAAAGGTTTTACAGAAGTTTCTAAATTCAACACCCCAATATTTTGATCTATAGAACTTATATTTTTGGCAAACCCTATACTTTTTAAAATATTCTTTTCATTAAGTTTAAATAGAACGTCTTTATCCCCTAATAGTTGAAGTTCATCTATTCTAACTTTTGACAGTTTAGTATTTTCTCCAAAATCCAATCTTATAAACTTTAAATGCTCGCCATCTTTTAAAGTAAAAGGTATTTTTATAGAATTTGCACCTTGATTAACATTAACCCTCTTTTTATTTATTTGGCTAAAATTATTCCCAGTGTCAAAGTATAAATCTAAGCTACTGTTTATGCTATAATTTAATTTAATTTGCAACTCAAAATTAGATTGTTGGAGCATACTGGTTACGTAAAAACTAAATATAAAATTTAGTGTCAACGAGAATATCATGCTTAAGCAAATTCTATACACAAATGAATTTTGAGATAAACTTTTCAGCATGCTTCTTTTTATAACCTATTTACTGATTCAGCATTTGTTTTATTTAAAACCTTTAATGAGGCAAGTCCAATCATAAACATAGATATGCCGAGGGGGTTATTAAAATATGGGTTTGTTGAAGAAAGTAATATCACGAAAAGAAATCCTAGTAAAAATGGTTTTCTAAGATAATTATCATTATCACTCTTTCTATACGTTATATATAAGTACGCGAATAAAGTACCCCAAATACACAACCCTAAAATACCTTGTTTATGAAACACTTCTAAATAACCTATTTCCATATGAACAGGCCTTATAGGTACTCCAATACCAAAACCATGTCCTATAAAAAATGAAGTGAAGTTTACATCATCAAAAACTTGAGCTAATTGTTCTATTCTTGTTGAATCACTTAGCTTCTTATCTCCTATATCATTTTTTGCGAAGAAAAATATACTTCCAAAGACAAGAACTGAAGCCAAAACAAGCATTTTAATATTGAGCCTTAATAACAAAGGAATACCATAAAAAAGAGCATATAGCAGTCCAAACATTAAAATCAAGCCTCTTGTACCCGTAAGTATCATCGCCATTGTAAGAATTAAAATAGCTAAAGATTTACTATTTGATTTTGGACTATGAATCCAAAAAATTAATCCCAATACCATATACATAAAACCTTTATAAAAAAACAGGCCTTCTGTACCTCTAAACATAAAATCAGAAGAAGATATACCAATGTTTACAAAACTATAAAACCAAACAAAATTTAATTTTCCAGAAAAAAATAAAATCTGAATTATTAAATATAAAATAGCCATAAAAAAGCTAGATTTTTTTATTAATGAAACGACAACACCAACATCTTTATATTCCCTGATATAATAACTTATGAATATAATACTAAGAAAATAGGACAATGGTTTGACATCTTCAATTATCAAAAATAACGAGGCCCCATTAAATAAGCCTAAAAAACCATAAAATATAGAAATAAGTATAAATGTTATTGAAATTACCAATACGTAACCTTCTATTCTGCCACGCTTAATATAAAGAATAGTCGTTAAAATGATGTTGATAACAAACAGTGCTATTCTAAGAGTAATTGTCCCAAATTCAAAAACCCTACCGCCACCTCCTATAAATAATTCTAAAAGTGTTAATGAAAAGAGTATTGAAATTAATACGCGCATATATTATTTAAAATTAAATCTTTTTCTTAAAAGAACTACAAGAATACGGCTTACAATACATTGTTTACATTATAAACATAAAAAATATAAAACTGAACGTAATAAATTTACGTTTACTTATATACCTACAATAAATATAATTAAATTCTAGACCGTTTTCCATTGACAGTTTGTGTTTAGATTTAAGTTCTAGATAGAAAACACCTAAATTTGATTAAAAAAATAGCAGAAAAAAATTAAATTTTTAATACCTAGGTTATGATAAAGAACATTTTATGGGATTTTGATGGTGTTATTCTAGACTCTATGCAAGTAAGAGATTATGGCTTTAGAAAAATATTTGAAGAACATACACATGAACAAGTTGAAAAGCTTATAAAGTACCATAGAACCAATGGTGGTTGGTCTAGATATGTAAAAATCAGATATTTTTATGAAGAAATTTTAGGACAAAATATTAGCGAAAAAGAGGTTCTGGCATTGGCTAATAAGTTTTCTAATATTATGAGAGAAGAATTAATTAAACCAGAACATTTAATTGACGATTCATTAAAATTTATTGAAAACAATCATACGAATTTTAATTTTCATATTGTTTCTGGATCAGATGAAAATGAATTGCGATTTTTATGTAAAGAATTAAAATTAGACTCTTATTTTATAACTATTAACGGATCTCCTATTGCAAAGAATAAATTGGTATTCACTGTTTTAAAAGACTTTGGGTATAAAAAAGAAGAAACTATATTAATTGGCGATTCTATTAATGATTATGAAGCAGCAAAAGTTAACTCAATAGAATTCTATGGGTATAACAACACCAAATTAATGGAGCAATCTAGAGAATATATTGAGAGCTTTGATGAGCATCAATTAAGGTAGCTAATAGGTCTTTTAACCACTAATTTAATCTCTTCTCATAATCTTTTGAAGTCTATACGTCATAATACAATTTACCTAGTTGCGTCCAACTCATTACAGGTTGGACTAGGGCTTGTATTAAGTATTTATTTAGCTAGGTTTTTTGAAGAAAAAGAAATATTTGGAAAATATCAACAGCTATTTATTATAATAAATTTTTTAGTCTCTTTCTCATCTGGCATTCCTATGGGTTTGTCTTATTTTTTTGGAACATACCTAGATTATACCTCTCGTATTCAAATTTATAAGCGTTTTTGGTGGTCTATGTTTTTCCTTTCCCTAGCTTTAGGAGGGATTATATTTTTATTTAACCCCATTCTAGCTGATTTTTTTAAAAATAATTATTTTAGAGAATACTCTATTCTATTTTGTGGACTTCTTACCTTAAAAATAATTAATTCATACTATTTACAATATTGTTTAACTAGGGGGAAACTCCAGTTTTATTTCTTTGTGATAATCACTGAGTTTATACTAACTATTGTTTTAATTACAGCCATTTCTCGATTTAACCTGCAGATAAAAGATATCTTAACCGGGTTGATTTTAATTTCATTGACTAAATTAATAGTATTCGGATCTAATTCTTTATTGGTATTCAAAATTAAAGGTCCAATAATTTTATCAAAAAAGGAGTTTGAATATATCTTACCAATGATAGCAATATCAATGGCTTCTCTTCTTACTCTTTACACGGATAAATTTATGATTTCCTCAATTTTAAATCCTGAGAGTTTTGCTGAATACCAAGTAGGAGCTTTTTCAATTCCATTCATAGGAATAATTACTGGATCAGTTGTAACAGCCTTGATACCGGCTTTAGCAAAATTAAAATCTGAAGGTAATATCAGCGAAATAAAAAACCAATTAAGAAATGCTACTATAAAAACCTCGCTTTTTTTAGTACCCATATTAATTTATTGTATTATACTAGGTCCCCACCTAATTACCACACTATACACAGAAAACTACAAGGATTCTGGGTATATATTTCAAATATATACTGCCAGCTATTTATTAACTGTAATTGCTTTTTCAGCAGTAATGAATGCCATCGGACTTCAGAAATGGGTTCTTTTAAATACAATCATTAATTTAATTTTAAACATTATTTTAAATTTAATTCTTATACCAAAATATGGTAATTTCGGCGCTGTCTATGCTACTTTAGCATCCACTTATTTAGGTTATTTTTTACCAATATATCTATTAAAAAAACAAATTTCAGTTAACTTTTTAGAATATTTCCCATTTCGTTTCTATTTCAAAATTTTATTGCTGTCAACCGCTCTAGCCTTAATTATTTTATATTTAATGAATCATTATAATTTAAATAAATGGTATTCATTTATTGCAGCTGTACCATTTTACATTATAATTTTGACTTTTGCTGCTGACAAAAGCATCTTTGATATAAACAAAATAATAAATAGAATAAAAAAAATTGGCGGAAAATAAACTTTTTTTTGAGCGGTATAGAAAAAACAAGTCCCAACTTAAATATAATTTTAATGGCTATGAGCTAGATAAAATTTTAGCGATGGATTTAATATCAGAAATTTACGTAGATCCTCCTCTCAAAATTAAAACTTTACGATATTTCTTTTTAGCAATTAATATCAATTTAATTGCTAATCAAAACCCCGATCAGACGCTTTTTTCTATAGGAAGATATCATAGAAAAGACTATTACGAAATCCTAAATTATGTACGTTCTAAAACTATCAAATCTGTATTATTTGATTTGAGCAAAATAAAACCTATTCCACATATAAAAATTTCTAATTTAATTTTAGCATGTAAACATATTTTTAAGAATACTGACCTATCACTAAAATCAAAACTATTTTTAGCTAGTCAATTGTCATATTATCTAAACACAATAGATAAACTAGAAGACAAAAGACCCACTTTTAAAAACTACATCGCATTTAGTGGTGTACACCATTTAGAAGCTATCATCACTTTTTATTTTAAAAAGAAAAAAATACCAACATATTCATTACAACATGGTATTTATTATGTTTTTAAAAAACATATTCCATTAGATGCTATTTTATTTGAAAATTTTTTATCTGACAAACAATTATGCTGGGGAGAATATAGTATTGATGAATTTAAGGATTATGGTATTAAGAAAGATTCTTTAATTTTAGCTGGTTATCCTAGAAATTTAATTAGAAAAAGTCCTCCCGCTACATTAGATAAACATAAATGTTTAGTTCTTCTCGCACGGTATACCTATGAGCATTCTAACGTCAAATTAATAAAAATATTGAAAAAATTTTCTATAGAAAATGACGTAAAAATAAGTATCAAACTTCACCCGACTTTAAATTGGCAAGAATATAATACTTTATGTAATTCACTTGGTTGGGAGTTAATTGAAGAAAAATATACATTAACAAATATGTTTAAAAAGAATAATTTTGGTTGGGCTATTGCAATAAATACGGCAGCATATTATGAGGCTTACTTAAACTATTTACCCTGTAAAAGATTTAATGATGGTACTTTTGAAGATAGTTTACATGTTTTTAATGACAATTTTGAAGACCTAAATCAACTTGAAGAAGTTTTTAAGGCGATTCCATTTAACCAAAAAGAAAAACTATCTAAATACTTTAACCAAGCAGACGAACGCCTTAAATACATTCTAGGTCTAGGTATTGATAATTATAATATTATAAATGAAAATTTATAAGAAAATATAAATTATGATATTAGCTATTAAACCAGCTTTTATGTTAATTGACAAAAGATAAAATGGAAAACCAAAATATTAAGATTACAATTATTATAGCCGTTTTTAACGGGGAGGAATATATTGAGAATACTATTAAAAGTGTTTTGAACCAAAAAAAAAAAATAGACCTCATTATTATAGACGGTGCTAGTCAGGATAAAACTGTTGAAATAATAAGTAAGTACAAGAGTAAATTACATCGGTTTATTAGTGAAAAAGATGAAGGTATTTATGATGCTTTCAATAAAGGTTGGAATCTGGCTGATTCTAATAGTTTTATACTTTATTTAGGCGTTGGTGATCAATTAAAAGAGCTTCCTTCAGATGATAAATTTACAAAAGCTGACATAATTTATGGTAGAGTTATCTTAAATGAGAATACCATATTTAATTCAAAAATAGGATTTAGGTTAAAATTAGGGAATACATTGCATCATCAAGCATTGTTAGTGAAAAAAAGTCTTCACCCTATCTCTCCCTTTGATGAACAATTTAATCTATATGCAGATTTTGATTTTAATCAAAGATTATATAAACAAAATTTCACGTTCATATATGATGATGTATTCTTGTCTTATGCTTTACCTGGTGGAGTTAGTGCGGTTTTCGATGAACAGCAGTCATTAAAAATTGTGAAAAAAAACTATGGTGTTCTGCTTTCTGTTTTTGCAGTAATTTATTATAGATTACAAAATTTAAAGAATTTGCTAATGTAATGTTTAATTTAGAGTATTAATTAATACTCTTATTGAGCCATATTATTGATTGCTTGTTCTATTTTTAAAACATCGGAAGGTTCATCTACTGCAGCGGAGCTACCAGAGGTTTCAATCATTTTTATAGGTACATTTAAATCAAAAAAACGTAAAATTTCAATGTCTTCAAAATATTCGAACTCAGCTTTCTTTTTTGATTCTCCAAATAATTTTAAATCGTTATAACTAAAGGCATAAATACACACCTGCTTTTTATATAAAGGTTTTTGGTCTTTTATACCTTTTATACCCGGAATTGGTAATCGGGACATATATAATAAGTCCTGGTTTTTATTTGTCAGAACTTTGGGTATATTAGGATTAGTTGGTAATTCACCATCACCCAATATACACATACCGTTAATGACATAATTAAAGTATTTTTCTTTCTGAGAAGCTATTAAATTTATATCATCTGGGTTTAACAAAGGTTCATCCCCTTGTATATTTAAATAAATATCAGCTTCTACTTGCTGAGCAGCCTCCCAAACTCTGTCAGTGCCTGTTAAGCAATTATCTGTAGTCATTATCACCTTATAACCTGCAGAGGTTACAACGTCCTTAATTCTGTCATCTTCGGTTGCTATATATGTGTTTTCATGACCTAAAGCCTTTTCTACAATTTTAGCAACTAACAGAATCATAGGAGTTCCATTAATTAGTACTAATGGTTTTCCAGGAAATCGAGTCGATTTATAGCGAGCAGGAATAATTCCAATTTTTCTCATTTAATTAAACTAAAAACTGAAATTACATTCATATGTTCATATTTTGTTGGCGTTATACAAGTAACCACAATATTTTTATAACTCAACACGTCATCGAATATTTTTTGATTTTCTTGAGACACTAAATATTGATTATGGTTTATGGATGCCTCATAGCCATCAAAGCCAGCAAAAAATATTTCTTTTACACCTTTATCTAATGCAATTTGTATTGCTAATGCCAATGGTGAATCTGATGAAATTTTAGTGAAATCAACTGCTGATAATTCTTTAGAGAGATTAATAATTTCATTTGGCACAATTGTACCCATTGCTCTAGGATATGGCGGATAAACACACGTTTGAGATAAATTACCAAAGTCTTTAACCTTTTCTAGTAATTTTTCACTTTCAAAGCCCACAAGAGCATAAAACTGTTCACACGAAACGTCTAAATATTCACCAACATTTCTAGCTCCTGCGTGCACCAAACATAAATCGTTGTTTTGCTTTACAAGTTTTTTTATAGCCGTACTATTATTCCTTACAGTTTTGCCTCCTCCTAAAATTATAGCTTTATTATATTTTTTTTCTTTTTGCAAAACAGGTAGCCTAAAATTATCTTTTAAAGAATCTTTTTGATTATTAAGCGCATTTACTATACTGCTAATAGGGTATCTATTCATTCCCACCCACTCCATGACTTGTTTTTGAGGTAAAGAATTAGCACCAGAAAACATATACGGCAAACTTGTACCCCATAAAAATTGGGCTTTTAACTTTTCAAATTTTGAAACTACGACACTCAAATTATTATATTGAATTTTTGTAATTCTCTGACTGTCTAAATAGGTTAAAAACAACTCGGTTCTCAAATTTCCCGCACCCCTTCCCATGCCGGTTATTGTAGCATCTACAATACTACAACCATGATCTATTGCGGTTAAGGTATTTGCCATTGCCATTTCTAAATTATTATGTCCATGAAAACCTAATGCACATTTAGTTTTGCTTTTTACTAAATTTATTATTTCTATAACATCCTTTGGAAAAATTCCTCCAAATGAATCTACCATATAGAAATAATCAATAGTATCTTCCAAACCTTCCAATAAATCAAGGAAAGTTGAATTTTCCTTCCAATTAGACATGTACATTACATTAAAACCAACTTCAAACCCCATTTTCTTAATGGCTTTTGCTAAAACTATAGCTCGTTCGAAATTGGATGGGTCTATTGCTAGACGTACCAGTTTAATATAATCCTTGCATGGACCTAACAATTCGCCTACATGAGTTGCTCTTATATCCTTTTCATTTAAAATAATCACCAGTTTTTTTGATGGCATTAATTTTTTCAGCCTTTTTAAAACATATTCTGGGCAATAAAAATACTCACCTAAATAACCTTTTAATGGTATACTTCTATAACCCACCTCTACATACTCAATAGGGAGATTTTCCATTGTTCTACAATAGTCTTCAACCAAATTTTCATCAAAATCCCAATTTGTATAATACCCGCCATCTCGTAAAGTACAATCAAGTAATAAAGGTTTATTTGTCATTATAAAATATATTAACTTAAGTTTTTCAAAGCAATTTTTAAACTATCTCTCCAGTAAGGTATTGTTATATCTAACTCATTTTTGATTTTAGATTTGTCCATAACGCTAAAAGATGGTCTTTTCGCTGGTGTAGGATAAGCCTCCGATTTAATAGGTGCTAACTCAACCTTAGTTTTACTAATATCAAAAATAGATTTAGCAAAATCATACCAACTAGCAACACCTTCATTACTAAAGTGAAAAGTGCCAAAATCGATACTCTCTTTATCTATAAAAGCAACTATAACTTTTGCCAAATCTACCGCGTAGGTCGGTGTACCAATTTGATCAACGACTACACCTAACTTGTCTCTTTCTGAACCTAATCTAAGCATAGTTTTTAAAAAATTATTACCATACTCTGAATATAGCCATGAAGTTCTAATTATTATATGTTTCTCCCAAGATTCGGCTATAGCAATTTCACCTTTAAGCTTAGTTTGCCCGTAAACACAGATAGGGGTTTCCTTATCTTCTTCAGAATACAAAGAAGTTTTCTCCCCGTCAAAAACAAAATCTGTTGAGATATGTATTAATATCGTATTAAATAAACTACAAACTTTAGAAAGGTTTCTAGCACCATCTACGTTAACTTTAGTTGCATTAGCCTCATCAGTTTCTGCTTTATCAACCGCTGTATAGGCTGCACAGTTAATGCAATAAGAGATATCATTCTTGTTAAAAAAATCATTAACTGCATTATAATCTGTTATATCTAATTGCTTAGAACTAACAAAAAGAAAATTTAAATCACCTTGCTCCTCGCTTACTTCTTTAAGACAGGTAGCTAGTTGTCCATTACCTCCCGTTACAAGGATATTTTTCATAATCTAGCCTTATTTAAAGTTGGCAAGATTAAATCCTTTTCAGATACTTTAATTTGATCCGAATCTACTTTCCAATCTATCTCCAAAGTTGGATCGTTAAAAATGATTCCACCTTCAGATTCTTTATTATAGTAATTATCACATTTATAGAAAAATTCAGCCGTTTCAGATACTACAGAGAAACCATGCCCAAATCCTCTTGGAATAAACAATTGTCTTTTATTTTCACCACTTAATTCAATAGCTACATGTTGTCCATAAGTAGGAGAATTTTTTCTTAAATCAACAGCTACATCAATAACAGTTCCATGTAAAACCCTAACTAATTTTGCTTGTGCATATTCTCCTAATTGATAATGAATTGCTCTTATAACGCCGTGCTGAGAAAATGATTGATTGTCTTGAACAAATTCAACGTTTGTTCCAATGCCTTTATTAAATCTTTCTTCATTAAACGATTCAAAGAAATAACCTCTATCATCGGCAAATAAAGTTGGTTCTATAATAAAACAACCCTTTAACTTAGTCTCTATAAAATTCATTGATTTTTATTTAAAATACCTAGAAGATTTTTGCCGTAACCACTCTTCATTAAAGGTTCTGCCAGCGCTTTAAACTGATTTTTATCAATATATCCCATTTCATAAGCCGCAGCTTCAATTGCACCAATCTTAAGTCCTTGGCGTTCTTCAATTACCTCAACAAATTGCGAAGCCTGCATTAAAGACTGAAATGTACCTGTATCTAACCAAGCTGTACCTCTATCTAAGATACTAACGCTTAGTTTTCCTTGATTTAAATATTCTTTATTTATGTCTGTAATTTCCAATTCACCTCTTGGACTAGGCTTTATGTTGGCAGCTATTTCAACTACATTATTATCATAAAAGTATATACCCGGAACCGCAAAATTAGACCTTGGCTCAATGGGTTTTTCTTCAATGCTAATTGCAACGCCATTTTCATCAAATTCTACAACACCATATCTTTCTGGATCATGAACTCTATAAGCATAAATGATGCCCCCAACTGGATCATTATTGCTCTGAAGTAGTTTTGCTAATCCTGAACCATAAAATATATTATCTCCTAATACAAGGGCAACTTTCTCTTTACCAATAAAATCAGCACCTATTATAAAAGCTTCAGCCAGTCCGTTTGGAGCATCCTGAACTGCATATGAAAAAGAGCAACCAAATTTTTTGCCGTCTCCAAGCAAATCTTCAAAAAGTGGTAAATCTTTTGGCGTAGATATTATTAAAATTTCTTTAATACCAGCATACATTAAAGTTGATAGCGGATAATAAATCATCGGTTTATCATAAATAGGCATTAACTGTTTACTAACTGATAATGTTAGTGGGTGAAGCCTAGTTCCTGATCCTCCTGCCAAAATTATTCCTTTCATACTATTTGGTTTGATATGGTTAAACTATGTATACATTTTTTTATAATACTCTTTATAATCACCAGAGGTAACATGACTTAACCAATCTGAATTATCAAAGTACCAATCTACCGTTAATTGTAGACCTTCTTCAAAAGTCACAGAAGGTTTCCAACCTAACTCCTTATTAACTTTAGTAGCATCAATAGCATATCTTAAATCATGCCCAGGTCTGTCTTTTACGTAGGTTATTAACTTCTCTGATTCACCTTCGGGTCTATTTAATTTTTTGTCCATTACTGTACAAAGTAATTTTACTAAATCAATATTCTGCCATTCATTAAACCCTCCAATATTATACGTATCGTGATTTTTACCTTTATGAAAAACTAAATCAATAGCTCTTGCATGATCTTCCACAAAAAGCCAATCTCGAGTATATTTACCATCGCCATAAACTGGAAGAGATTTATTTTCCATTATATTATTTATGAATAGTGGAATAAGCTTTTCTGGAAAATGATATGGCCCATAGTTATTAGAACAATTGGTAATTACATATGGTAAACCATATGTCTCACCATATGCTCTTACAAAATGGTCAGAACCAGCTTTTGAAGCAGAGTATGGTGAATTTGGATCATATGATGTTGTTTCTGTAAACAAGCCTTCTTCACCCAAAGCACCATAAACTTCATCTGTGCTTACATGATAGAATCGTTTTCCTTCGAAATTATCTTTCCATGTATTTTTAGCAGCATTTAAAAGATTTACAGTACCTATAATATTTGTTCTTACAAAAGCAAGAGGGTCTTTAATAGAACGATCTACATGAGATTCTGCAGCTAAGTGAATTACCCCTTCAAAATCTACATCAACAAACAATTTATTAATAAAACTTTCGTCTACAATATCTCCTTTAATGAATTTATAGTTTGGCAAATCATCAATATCTTTTAAATTTTCAAGGTTACCAGCATAGGTCAATGCATCAAGATTATAAACATTATAATTTGGGTAATTCTTTACAAACCTTCTAACTACATGAGATCCAATAAAACCCGCGCCTCCTGTTATTAATATATTCATACCTAAGTAATTCTTTTTAGTGTATTAATTTTGATTTTTTGTTTAAAAATACCAGTATAGATAGTATGAAAAATAAAGAAACAAATATTATTGGAATCAACACAATGCTTTTTCCAAAAAAGGATTTATGTTCTACTTGAGGTTGACCCAAATTAATCACACTAACCGGTTCTTTACGTTCTTCAAGTTCTAATTTCTTACTTTCAATGTCTCTAATTAACCCAGTTTTATATTCAAATATATCGGCTATGTTAACTTGCTCCTGATTATCTAGAACAATTCTATCATTTGAAGAAGAACTTCCTTTGTTTGCTAACCCTGTAGTATAGTTAGTAATAATTTCATCAACTTGAACCAATAGTTTTTCATTTTCACCGATACGGGCCTTTGCATTACTCTTATACACTTCTAAAAGACCATTGAAATACGTATTTGTATTAATATAGCTCAATATCTTTTCTGCAAATAATTTACCGAAAGCTGCATTTTTGTAATAAAATGTAATTCTATGGTTAAAAGAACTTTTGTTCTGTAACTCTGCCCTAACAATATCTGCTATGGCATCTGTATTTTCAAAACTTTGAAGTAACTCTAAATACTTAATATCACTTTCAGATCCACCTACTTCTGCTACTCTAGATATTTCAATATTTAAACCGTCAAAATCAATATTATCGACACCTATTGACTTAAAAAACAAAGTATCTTTTGATTTAATGTTAGATTGTAATTCACCTACAACATCATATAAATAGTTTTTACTTTCAATTTGAGGTTTAACAATGACCTCTGTTTTATACATCTTAGATATAATTTTATTTAAGCCATAACCAATCGCAAGACCAACAACGACAAGACCAATAAGTAAAAGCATGTTTTTTTTAAGGTATAGAAATACTCTTAAAATCCAACGAAAAACAGCATTAAAGCCCCTTCCTATTAATTGAAATAATTGCCCCAAATCAATTTCATCAGAATTGTTTTGAGTAGACGGTGATTGATTACTTGCCATTATGTATTAAATATTTGCTTCAAAATTTTATCTGTAATAAGATATGTTGGTTTTACTCCTGTTGTACCCAATCCGCCAGAGGCTAGTGTACTTCCGGTTTCTAAAGGGTTATCTGATGCATAATATGCGTAACGCACTTTTACATCTTCACCGATACTCTTTCTAATTTTAGATGCCGACTGTATCGCTTTTTGATAATGCACGCCTTCCATCTCTAAACCAATTACATTCCAAGTTGACTTATGAAAGAACTTCAAAATGTCTTTGTTTTGAAGTGATGTTCCTAAAACAGTCACCATCGTACCTTCAAACACCTCTAAACCATATCCTTCAAAATCTTTAGCACACAATTCATTTTTAAAAGGGTAATTGTCTGCTGTACCTTCAAATATATGTGCTGAAGGAATCATTAAATCTCCTTTTCCACCTTCCAAAATACCTGCTTTTCCCATTATCGAAACAGAATCAACATTTATCAAAGAGGTATTGTTCTTTTTGGTAATATATGGTTTCAATAACTCATCTATTGTTTCATACGCCTGTTCTCCAAATGCGTAATCCATTACAAATATAACGGGTTTTTTATCAACCGCTTGTTCAGAAAATTCATACGAACAGTTGTTTATTTTAATTTTTGCGGTATCAAATATCTGTACGTCTATATTTGTTCCAGAGGTATCATCCATTATAATCATACCATTCTTCTCTGCCAAGTCCGTTACTTTCTTTCTTAGCGCAGCATTACCAGAACTACTAAGTGCTTCAAAAATTTCTAATGAATCTGTATTAGGAAACTCCCTTTTTAGAGCTACCTTGGCAAACAAGGAATTCATAACACTATGCATATTGGCAGAGATTATATGAATTGGCCTATGCATCAGGTTGTTTTTGGTTAAAACCTCCTTTATGTTATTTGCCCACCTTTCACCATGAATATGATGTCCTAATCGTTCTCTTAGCAAAGCACTAAATGTAACAGCTCTTTTCTCTCCCGAGATTTCTTCATCCAAAGCCAGCTTACCTAACCAATAAATGACATTCAAAAACCGATCAGGGTTGCTTTTGCTGTTGAACTTTTTATAAACTTCTAAAATTTCTTCAAAAGACCTGCCTAAAATATTGGCTGTATGTATAAGTGCAATTTCTCGCTCAGCCTGGGTCAGTTCTTCTTTTTGAACCGCAGCTTCAAGTTTAGCCCAATCTCTTATGGTTTTTTCTGTATCTGTTATTAAAACACGCTTACATATTTTTTCAGATTCAATGAATAGAAAAGTTAGGTGCGTAAGAATATCATAGATATCTGAACGACCTCTGGTGATTTCAATATTCATCTGCTCTTCGTCTATACGATAGCAGTTTCTTCTTCTTTTTGGTGGAATGATCGGATTGATATGAGAAATGCCATACCCTTCGTCTGAGGTCAAATTAATAAATGAACATTGTTCAATGCCCTCAGGTAATCTTTCTAAAACGTATATAAGTCCGTTTAATTCAGCTTTTTCTTCTCCTACAGAACCATATATTTCTGGTCGCAACTGCAGTAAAGCATTTTTTAATGCTTCACCAGAAACTCCGTTTGGCTTATAAAAACCTCTATTAAAAAGATGACGCATAGTAATATACATACGCTCTATTGCATTTGTAGACTCTTGCGCTCTTGTTGTTGTAATTGCTTTTCCCATTGATGATTTCAAACGAAATTACGATTTATAATTTGTTATTTAAAAGCTAGCTGCTCTATGCCTTATATTTTGACAGGCTTTCAACTACTTTTCGGTCGTTAGATAGTCGCTGAACTTTATTCTGTCCGCCGAGCTTACCTATCGATTTCATATATTCTAAAAACCCTCCACTTTTAACCGGAGTAACTTTTAAAGTTTGTAACACCTTACCCACAATAAGGTCGTAATAATAACTATTCTGTTTTTGAAGTGCCGAGTCTAATTCTTTTATAAAAAGACCCATATCAGATGGTAGTTTTTCAAATTCTATAAACCACTCGTGATATGGCAATTCATTTTCTTGCGGAGTAATTTGTGGTGCCACAGTAAATTCGCTCACACTGGCATCGGTTGCCTTTGTAGCCGCCAACATGGCCTCTTCTACTTCTTTAGCTATAACATGTTCACCAAACGCAGAAATAAAATGTTTTATACGCCCAGACACTACTATTTTAAAAGGATAGGTTGAAATAAACCGAATGGTATCACCAAGATTATATGCCCATAAGCCGGCATTTGTGGTGATAATCATAACATAATCAACACCAATTTCAACATCTTTTAAAGTAATTCTTTTGGGGTGTTCATCAAAAAATTCATCAGATCGTACAAACTCATAAAATATGCCTGCATCTAACAGCAGTAACATACCTTTTTCGGATTGAGAATTCTGATACGCAAAGAAACCTTCACTGGCCGGAAATAATTCTATACTGGCAACTTTTCTTCCAATTAGTGTTTCGAATTTCTTTCTATATGGTTCGTAATTAACACCTCCATAAATGAAAAGCTCAAAATTTTTGAACAAATCACCTACATACTCATTGGTATTTTCCTTTAGTTTCTCAAAGTACATTTGAACCCAAGAAGGTATACCGGCGATAACGGTCATATCTTCTTTCTTAGTTTCTTCTACTATGGCATTTACTTTAGTTTCCCAATCTTCGATACAATTCGTCTCCCAACTGGGCATTCTATTTTTTTGCAGATAATTAGGCACATAATGCGCTGAAATACCAGAAAGTCGACCCAATTTCACTCCGTTTTTCTCTGTTAAAATCGGACTACCCTGTAAAAAAATCATTTTACCAGTTACGAAATCTGCCTTGCCAGTTTCATGAATGTAGTTAAGAATGGCATTTCTAGATGCTTTTACCTGTTCTTTAATACTACCTTCTGTAATGGGTATATATTTAGCCCCAGAAGTAGTACCAGATGTTTTCGCAAAATATAACGGTTTGCCCGGCCAAAGAACATTTTCTTGTCCATCAACGGCTAAATTCACATACTCTTTAAGTTCTTCGTAATCTCGTATAGGTACTTGAGCTATAAAATCGCTATGCGTTTTAATCGTCTTTAAGTTATGGTCTTTGCCAAACTTTGTCTTACTACCTTTTGCGATAAGTTCTCTAAAAACGTTCTCTTGTGTCTCAATAGGATTATTGACCCACCGATCGGTTCTTTTCGCGATACGGTGTGCAAATATTTTGGCAGCAATAGTCTTTAGTGACATTTCGTTTTAATTAAAGTCGATATAATTTAAAGGATCGATAGGTGTTCCGTTATCCCAAAGTTCAAAATGAAGATGTGGACCTGTTGTAAGCTCGCCTGTATTTCCGACAGCAGCAATAACTTCACCTCCTCTTACAATATTACCTTGATATTTAGATAAAGAACCATTGTGTTTATATACACTTAATAATCCGCCTTCATGTTCAATTATAATTACATATCCGGTGTCTGCCGTCCATTCAGAAAAAATTACAGTGCCGTTCGCAATTGCTTTTACAGGACTGTCTGTTACTGCAGTAATATCTACTGCATAATGCTTTTCATTGGCATTGAAACCCATAGATATTGATCCTGAAACAGGAGTAAACAATACTAAATTTTTCTTGTCAATCGTTCGTTCAAACAAGTTATACTTATCTTCAAGAGCAACTTCTGCCCTTAACAATGAATCTTCTTTTATCGGATTCAAATCTACTGATGCAGGGTCTAATTTGAATTGTTGAAAAAGCGAATCTCTGTTCACAACCGTATTTTCAATATCCCCTTTCAATACCATACGAATATTATCTAAATACTTATTGGTATAATTTAAGGTTCTAACCAAAGAATCTGTCTTATAGGTAAGTTCAGTCGCTTCTCTTTTAAGTCTGGTCGAAGAATAACCCGGTATATATTCTCGAAGAGGTGTAAAAGCGATTAATAAAGTTGTAAGTCCGATTAAGGTGATCATAAAAAGAGATCCTGTAACAAAAACATTAAGCCTACTTAATTTAAAAGAAATTTTCTCTTCAAAAGTACTCTCGTTTAGTATTACCAAACGGTACTTGTGAAGTAGTTTCCTTTTTATTTCTTTTCTTTTCTTGACTTTCTTTTTGGCCATCTTAACAAAGATAAACTTAGAATTTAATTTTAGACCTTCTTTGAAATGATTAATTTAGAAAGAGAGGCTTAACTAGTTACGTTTTGTTATATAATTTTAGTTCATCCAAACTCCTAATTGATTCTTATAATTTCAATCAATAGAATTACTTATTCACTATTTCATTATTTAGGAATATAAAAATACTCTTTAATCAACTTTTACTTAAAGATTAAACATTGTAGTATTTAGGATATCACCATGTAAAAAACAACTTATAAAATCAATACAGTCTCTTTATTGATACATTCGAATTTCCTTTTAACGCATCTAGATTAAACTAACAATCTTAAACATGAGATATTTTAATAGTCATTCCGAAATCATGCATAAGTTAAATAAAACTATAGGCTAAATAGCAGTACTTGTATTTTTAATAGTCCTAGATCTGTTAATTTTCTATTTAATTGAGATATTACATTTATTAATAATTATGCTTGGCATCACTGTTTTGTTGTATTGTTTGCATTTGAAAGCAATGCAAAAAAATATGACCACTCTATCATAAAGCATCATCCAATTTCGGTGCTCACAAATCTGGGATGCTCAGCATATTTGTTCCATATCAACGAATTATAAAGATTACTAATGTAAAGTGACCCCATTCTTTTAATAAAAATCACAATTAAAATACCAAATGGTATTCTATGTCTTATGGCACTAAAACCTAATGCTGATGAATATTATATAATTGGTTGTTCATCAATCTGCTAAAATATCAGTACTTGAAGTTAATATTAGTAGCAAACTAATAACTTTTTAGTATCTTTGAATTCTATTTTAAATTATAGTCTTATGACAATATTATCTACTTTTTTGGCCATAGGCGCTCCACAAATTATATTAGTGGTAGTCGTAATTCTACTATTATTCGGAGGAAAAAAGATTCCGGAACTAATGAGAGGTTTAGGTAGCGGAATAAAAGAATTTAAGGATGCCTCTAAAGAGGATGAAAAACTAGAAGAAAATAAAAAGGATTAAGTAAAATCTTACTTCCAAAATAAAATTTATAAAGCCCTGTATATCAGGGCTTTTTTTGTGGGATAGAAGTCCATGATACAACACTCGCCCATAAATGAAGTGATAGTATGTTTATTTAGATGCATTTTGTCGACTTTTTATAGTGTTGGACGGCAATGAAGCTACTAAATACTATCCATTCACGACAAAAAAACCCTCTTTCACAACAATTAATATTTAGAATATCGCTTTACCGCTAATTTCGTTAGACATATAGTACTAAACAGCCATAACTAACCGTTGGTACTATACTAAAACCCCAGTTGAATTTCTTATTCAACAAAGAATTATGTCTATGAGAAGTGTATTAAATTTATTTTTTCTGGTCTTTATCGTTTTTGCCCAAGCGCAAGATTTTCAAGACGAACTTGAGTCTGAGGTTAATAATACTATTGATAGCTCAGTGGTAAATGAAACTGCGGCAGATGACAAAGAAGCATTTCAAAGGGCAGCAGAAGAGCTGTCTATTCCTTATAGGGCTTTTCATGATATTGAAGAGACCGAAAATGGCTACTATATAATATCTGGCACTTTTTCTAAAAACAAGAATCTTAACTCTCAGGTTAAGAAGCTTAAGAAAAAAGGATTTAACGCAGGGTACTTTCAAAATACTCAAAACCAACTATACTATGTTTATTTAAATCATTATACTTCTTGGGAAGATGCCCTCAACGATTGTTCTACACAATTCAATAATCGTTACGACGACGAAGTTTGGGTATTAAAAATGATCAACAATTATTCATATACTGAATCTGAATCTGAATCTGAGGCATTGACAGAATTGACATCGGTATCAGAAGTTGATACTAAAACACCAGAACTTTCATTAGGTGCCGAAGGTGTGTTTGAAACAGAATTTATACCCGTGGAAGATGTTTCTTATGAAATGCTTTCTTCATCAAAAGAGAATGACCCAGCGGTTAAATCAAAACTTATAAAAAGAGCCGATGAGTATTTTGACAAAATGTGGTATGCAGAAGCAGCTAAAATTTATGAGCAAGCCCTGTCTAAAGGAGAAAAAACATATACCTATGATGTATTGAAAAAAGCGGGAGATGCGCATTATTTTAATACTGATATGGAAAACGCCTACAAATGGTATAACATATTATATACCAAATATGAGTCTGATATGAGTTCAGATTACTTATTTAAATATGCACACTCTCTTAAAGGTATTGGAAATTACAAAAGATCAAAACGTCTATTAAAATTATATAATCGAAAATTAGCTGGCGAAGAGATTGCACAAGATACCGAACAGAATGAAATAGTTTTAGACGGTTTATTGAGAATGGAAGAGAAATTTGATATCGACAACCTGAACATAAATTCAAAATATTCAGAATTCTCACCTATGTATTATGGTGAAGATGAAATGGTTTATGCCTCTGCAAAAGATTCTTCCATATTTACCACGAGAAAATACAAATGGAACAATCAGCCTTATTTAGACTTGTTTGTAGCTAAGGTGAACGAAGAATCGCAAGACTTTAAAAATGCCATTAAATTTTCTAAAAAGATTAATACAAAGTATCATGAGGCATCTGTTGCTTTTTCTCCTGATAATGAAACCATGTATTTTACACGAAACAACTATGGTAAAAAATTAAAGCGTGATAAGAACGGAATCAACCACCTTAAAATTTATCGCTCTAAGAAAGTAAATGGAGAGTGGTTAGAAGCTGAAGAAGTGTCATTTAATAGTGATAGCTATTCTACAGGACACCCTGCCTTAAGTGCAGATGGTAAACAATTATACTTTGTGTCTGATATGCCTGGCAGCATTGGTGAGACAGATATTTTCGTTGTAGATGTTCTTGAAGACGGTTCTTTTTCTTCTCCAAGAAACCTTGGTCCAGAAATTAATACAGAGCATAAAGAAATGTTCCCTTTTATTAATGAAAAGAAACTATACTTCTCATCTGATGGTCATGTAGGCCTAGGAGGATTAGATGTCTTTGAAGTTGCCTTTGACGATGAGGCTGGCTTTTTAGAAGTCCGCAATGTCGGTAAACCTGTAAATAGTAAAAAAGATGATTTTTCTTTTATAGTCGATGAAGAAACCCAAAAAGGATACTTTGCCTCTAACCGTGATGGTGGTAAAGGCGATGATGATATCTATTCATTTAAAACATTACAGCTAGAGGAAATACCAACCAGTATAAATGCTATATCTGGTATAGTAACAGAATTAATTACTGGAGATTTAATGCCAAACGCATTAGTTGAATTACTTGATGAGAACAACATCAAACTTAGAGAAATGGAAACCGATGATACAGGTAACTTTATTTTCGAAGATTTAGATGCCGATACTAGATATGTATTGAAAACAACTAAAGGCAGCTATTTTGATGACACTAGAGAAGCTGCTACAAAAGATAACGAGATTGTTAATGTAGATGTATCAATGAGAAAACTTAATGATATGATCGCTGTAGAGAATGGCATTAAGAAGCTTAAGACAGAGATGATTCACTTTAACTTTGATAAATCATACATACGAGACGATGCAGCTGTAGAACTTAATAAGCTAGTAGAAGTAATGAACGACTCGCCTAACATGGTCATTAAAATTGAATCTCATACCGATTCAAGAGGTGATGACGTTTATAACAAATACTTATCTGACAAGCGTGCCAAATCTACAAGAGACTATATCATAGCGCAAGGTATTGATCCAAGTAGAATTGAAAGTGCAATCGGGTACGGTGAAGAACAACTGATAAATGATTGTGATGGTACTGTTCGCTGTACAGAAGAACAACATTACCTAAACCGTAGATCAGAGTTTATTATCGTAGATATGTAATATAAAATAACATCAATTAAAAGGCCCGCTAAATAGCGGGCCTTTTGTCTTATAAAACATATAAGTTGTTGTAACAATAAAAAGTCAAATGATTCTTCCTAAATCGACCAAAACTGCGTTCTATTTATCTGTGATTTTATACGTTATGCCGATTTTCTAAACCACTTAGAACATGCAGTTTATCTATCATTTTTACAGTTGATAGATAACGATATCAACCCACTTCATTTTATAGAATAATTTGCCCTTTTAACTAATCTTTTCAATAAAGGCATTAAGATTGAACATCTTTACTCACAAGAACTCCTAAATCATTGAACATGGAAAAAATTACTTTAGTTAAAGAAATATACATTGAAGCCTTTAGAAACTGGAAAAGTTTCATTCTGGAACATTATTTTAAAATCTTTTCTTGGTTATGTTTTATATTGATTGCTTATGCCTCATATGCTTTAATCTTTAGGGTATCTACAGGCTTTTCTTTTAGCAATTTATAATACACACCATAATAGCGTTTGTAATAAAACAACAAACCTATTTCACATAAAAAAGGCTCAGGAAATTCCTGAGCCTTTTACTTTTTATAAAACCAAATTAAATTAGTTATTTGTTTTGTTCATTAACATTGAACCGCACAGATTTCATAATTGCTTCTAGCTCGAACATGTAATCCCTTTTTTGGGTTGCAGGCGCAAAAACAAATCCTTCTAATATTAATTTGCGGTTGTTTTCTTTATCGTTAATTATATAGGTCAAAAAAGGACCAGCCATAGGATAAGCGGACATTTCCCAAATTCCCCTTACTTCTGCCGCTTTATTTCCTGAAATCTCAGCAGGGAAGACATATGGAGAAAAAGCTTTTTCTGTAATCATATGGTTTTGCTTGCCGGGTATATCTTCACCTCCAATATAAAGACTGCCAATAGAATCGCGCATTTTTATAATATCTTGTACAAAAGTAGAATCGTTCTTGAAACTATCCCATGGCATGGTGTATGCGATAATATTCATGTTTCCCTTCTGAATTTGACGGTCAATCCACACAAAGTTATCTTCTTCTCTACCAACTCTGTATATAGAAGGTATTTTCATTGAAATATCAAACTTGTCCTCTAACGCCTTTTCTTTATTTAAAGACTTCTCAAAACGCTTTTGTGCCTTACCAATTTCCAATGCCTTAAAATCGGCAATAAACTCTGGTGCGGTTTTATGGATATTTGCTATTAACTCTTCTTTATTCAAACCTTTGATGACACCTACCTTCTGTGGCTTGGCATACATGTTGTTTTTCATGTGCGCAACATTTAGGGTGTCTTCCATAACATACAGCACAGAACTGGTATTACGTATGGCACCGGAAAAAATTTGCTGTGGAATTTGTGTAACGCTAAAAAGAGCTTCATCCCAAGTTAGGCCTTGGGCAGCGGCTGTATAGTTTTCACGGATAGCATCACCTACACTACTATTCCAAAGGTCGTTATCAATAACCACTGTTAAGGTATTCATAGCGCCTACAGATTCTGGTAAGTAGTCTGCTTTGCCCTCTTCTTTACAGGCAATTGACAATCCTAAAATTGCCATAAAACAAAGTAAAATTCTTTTTTTCATTGGTGTTTTAATTTACGATGAACAGTCGCACAATTTAAGTTTTGTGCCTAGCTTTAAGTTATTACCACTAATACCGTTCCACTTTCGTAAATTTTCAATAGTTACACCCGGATATTTTCTAGAAATTGTCCATAAAGAGTCTCCGCTTCTAACTTCATGTGTTTTAGAATTACTGGCAACAGCAGTTCTAGTAGGTGTTTCCTTAGGTTTTACAGAAGAACTAGAGTTGTGTTTAGGGTAAATGGTTAATCGTTGCCCAATACGTAAATTATTACTTCGTAGTCCGTTCCATTGTTTTATCTGGCTAACACGAACACCATAACGCTCTGCAATTTTGCCAAGAAAATCGCCATCTCTGACCCTGTATTGAATACTATTCTTATCTGCTTGTTTGGTAATCTCGGCAAGCGGACTTTCTTTACTTGCCAATTCTTTTTTTACATGGGCGTAAATAGCTTCTTCATTTGCTACAAATTTTCCCATTTTATGAACCGGTAATCGTAATGCATGTATTTTTCCTTCTACAAAAGGTATAACGTCTAACTTATAAGAAGGGTTCAATACTTGAATCTCTTCCTTATTAATACCGGTCATTTCAGAAATCTGATCAAAAGTAATCAGTCCTTTTACATGAATGGTATCTGTCTCAAAATACGCGCGATCTGCTTTCTTAGATTTTAAGCCATGCTCTTCTGCATATTCAAAAATATACATGGTAGCTTGAAAAGCTGGTACATAACCTGCAGTCTCTCTTGGTAGATTCTTTCTGATATTCCAATAATTACGTTGTCCGCCACTGCGGCGTATTGCTTTGTTTACGTTACCCGGTCCAGAATTATAGGCTGCCAAGGCTAAATCCCAATCATCATATATTCTATGTAATCTATTTAGGTAATTAGCTGCAGCTGTGGTAGATTTTATTGGATCACTACGCTCATCAACATAACTATTGATGTTCAATTTCATTTCTTTACCGGTACCATACATAAATTGCCATAGTCCGGTTGCGCCTACTCTAGAACGTGCTTTCGGATTTAAGGCAGATTCAACTATAGACAAGTATTTCATTTCTAAAGGAATGTTCTTGTTGTCAAATTCTTGTTCAAATAAAGGAAAGTAAAACTGACTAATGGTAAGCATACGCTCCATTAACCCTCTTTTTCTAGTTAAAAATGATCTAATAACGCTTTCTAAAGATGTATTGTATTCAACATTGAAGGGTGTTTTAGCATTCATTTTTGCTAAACGCATTTTTAAAGTATCTGTAGGTAGGTCTAAAACGAAAGTAGAAACTGTATCGAGTTCTATTACCTCTTCGTACATTTCATTGAAGAGCGGAGCCGCATCTACAAGTTCTTTCATCCAAAGGCTATCGAATTTTGCAGCTAACTCATGATCTTGAAGATTATAAGAAGAAGATTCTGTTGGCTTGAACAACGTTAACTTTTCGGTCGCAGAGCCTTGCACAATATCCATCTGCGCTATGGGCACCACGTTGTTTAATGAGTCATTAACAGCTGTAGTGTTACTATTCAGAGAATCTACTGCCTTTACTATAGGATTCTTTTGTTGGGCCAATGTTAACATTGGCACCAAGGCTAATCCTAAAAAACAACAAAAATTATAGGCTACTTTATTCATAATGGGGTAAAATACATTAACGGAACAAACGAAAATCGCACATTTTTTAATGAGAATAAAATAAATTCTCTTAAAATGCACAAATTTTCGTCATACGCCGTTTATCGATAACCCCTGTACTACGCTAATATCGCAGCGATCCCTGGTAATGTTTTTCCTTCTAAACTTTCTAACATTGCGCCTCCGCCTGTTGATACATAACTAACTTTATTTTCAAAGCCAAATTGTTTCACCGCCGCAACCGAATCTCCTCCGCCAACTAAAGAGAAAGAACCTTCTTTTGTAGCTTCGGCGATATAGTTACCTATAGCAATGGTACCAGCAGCAAATTTCTCCATTTCAAAAACTCCGATTGGTCCGTTCCAAAGAATTGTTTTAGAAGCTAAAATCACTTTTTTGAAATTTTGAAGTGTATCTGGTCCGGCATCCAAACCTTGCCATCCGTCAGGTATTTTGTCTACATCAACCACTTGTGTATTTGCATTGGCATCAAAAGCATCGGCAGCAATTACATCTACAGGTATATGAACATTTACACCTTTCTCTTTGGCCTGCTTAAGAATTTCCATAGCAAGATCTATCTTATCATCTTCACAAATAGAATCTCCCACTTTACCACCTTGGGCTTTTATAAAAGTATACGTCATACCACCACCGATAATAAGGTCGTCGATTTTATCAAGTATATTTTCAATAATCGTAATTTTAGAAGAAACTTTTGCTCCCCCAAGAATCGCCAATACAGGTTTTTCGCCAGTAGCCATAACTTTATCGATCGCTTCTATTTCTTTAGCCAATAAATAGCCGAAACATTTAGCCTCTGGAAAAAATTTCGCGACAACAGTTGTAGATGCATGTGCACGGTGAGCCGTACCAAAAGCATCATTCACGTATATATCACCTAGTTGTGAAAGCTTTTCTGCGAAAGCTTCATCACCTTTTTCTTCTTCACTATGAAATCTAAGGTTCTCTAATAAAAGTACTTCACCACTTTTTAAATCGGCTACCGCTTTTTTAGCTACTTCACCTACACAATCCGAAACGAACTTTACGGTTACACCTATAGCATCAGAAACAGCATCTACGATATGACTTAAAGATAAATCAGCATTAGATTTACCGTCTGGCCTGCCCAAATGACTCATAAGCACCGCGCTACCGCCATCTTCCAACACTTTTATAATTGTAGGCTTAGCCGCCTCAATTCTAGAGTTATCTGTTACTTCAAACTTATCGTTTAATGGAACATTGAAGTCCACTCTTATTAAGGCCTTTTTATTGTCAAAATTGAAGTCGTTCAATACTTTCATGTGATTTTCCTTTTGTTAAGTAACAAATGTAAAGATTAAAAGGCTTTTGATAAAGAGCTAAATAGGATAATTTACACCCAATACCATTAAATTTGTTGTGCTTTAAACAACTATATTTGAATCTATGTTATTCAATGAAATTTTAGGACTTTCACATATTAAAAAACACCTGGCATCTAGTGCCGATGCAGGTAGAATACCACATGCGCAATTATTTGTTGGTCCAGAAGGCTGCGGTCTATTGCCAATGGCGTTAGCTTATGCACAATATATTATATGCCAAAACGTAAACGGAGAAAACAGTGGTGGTAATGAAGCTTGCAATTTAAAGTTCAATTCATTTGCCCACCCCGACGTTCATTTTGCTTTTCCTGTTTCCAATTCAGACAAAGTAAAATCTCATGCAGTAAGCAACCATTACATGAAAGAATGGCGAGAATTTATTATTGACCAACCTTACGGAAATCTTTTTGACTGGTATCGCCATATTGAAATAGAAAAAAAACAGGGACAAATTGGTGTAGATGAAGCCCAAGATATTGTAAAAAAACTATCCTTAAAAAGTTATGAGGGAGGATACAAGGTGATGTTAATTTGGATGGCTGAAAAAATGAACACCGCAGCTTCGAACAAATTATTGAAGCTAATAGAAGAGCCGCCAGATAAAACCATCTTTTTGCTGCTGTGTGAAGACGAAGAGCAAATTATACAAACTATAAAATCTAGATGCCAAGTAGTTCATTTTCCACCTTTGGCAGAAGATGCTATTGCCTCTGCCTTAACTGAAAAAGGTGCTAGCAAGCCAGAAGCAATGCTATTGGCTCATGAAGCGAACGGTAATTACAATAAGGCACTTGATCTTTTAAACAAGGATTCTGAAGATTTAGTTTTTGAAAATTGGTTTGTACAATGGGTTCGCACCGCTTTTAAAGCAAAAGGGAACAAAGCCGCAATTCATGAATTGTTATTATGGAGTGAAGAAGTTGCTAAAACCGGCAGAGAAACGCAAAAGAACTTTCTAAGCTACTGTATTACGGTTATGAGACAGGCGCTAATGATCAATTATGGCGCTGAAGAACTTGCGTATCTAAAAATTCATGCCGAAGGATTTCAATTAAAGAAATTTGCACCTTTTGTACATGAAAACAACATTTTAGATATCACTAAAGAGCTGGAAGATGCGATTTACCATGTGGAGAGAAATGGTAATTCTAAAATTATATTTACCGATTTATCTATTAAACTAACTAGACTGCTTCATAGAAAAAAGTCTGAACTTAAATAAACCACCATGAATACCTTATTGAATAATGCCACAGAGATTTTATTACTATTGTTTTTAGTTATTACCTTTTTACAAAGCGGATTTGATAAAATTACAGATTGGAACGGGAATATCTCTTGGTTAAAAGAACACTTCTCTAAAACCCCCTTTAAAAACATAGTGCCATTATTGGTTGGTATTATTTTGGTTACCGAAGTAGTTGCCGGCTTACTATGTGTAGTTGGAGTATATCAAATACTAAGCACGGGAGAAACTAGCACTGCGCTATATGGCGCAATATTATCGAGTATAACATTGCTTATGCTTTTGTTCGGACAGCGAATTGCTAAAGATTACGAAGGTGCAAAAACCATTGCCGTCTATTTTATTCCGACGATTCTTCTTGTATTTCTACTTCAAGCATAAAGAACATAAAATTATACAAAACAAAAAACCCTTCTATTAGAAGGGTTTTGGAGGCATCGAGCGGATTCGAACCGCTGTACAAGCTTTTGCAGAGCTGCGCCTAGCCACTCGGCCACGATGCCATTTTTTAGCGAGAGCAAAAATAAACAATTATACTAATCTAAGCTGCATTAAAAACCAAGAAATTATATTTATTTAAGGTCGGATGGATTACTGTACCGATTGTCCTCTTTGTAAGTTCAATGAAACCGTTACCTTTTGAACATCTCCGTTTATAGGCGGATTGATTTTAGAAACAGAAACCATTGCATTATCTACGGTAGGCAGTTCAATAAAAATTCGGTCGATTATTCTTTTGGCTACATGCTCTAATAACTTAGAAGGGATTGCCATCTCTTGTTTTACGATCCTGTTGATATGTACATAGTCAACAGTATCTTTTAACTGATCGGAAACTGAGGCTTTTAATAAATTTGTGTCTACTGATACGTTGACCAAATAATCACTGCCAATATTGGTTTCTTGAGGCAAACACCCGTGGTGGGCATATGCTTTGATATTCTCTAATTGTACTTTACCCATTCGTTATATTCTGGAGATCAAATTTAATGAATCTCCATGAAGGATTAATACGTACAACGACAATTACTGATCCCTTGAAATAAATCTACCCCTAGAGTGATGACATGCGTACCAGAACTATAGCCAAGAAGTTCGTTAAGAATAACTTGATAAGAATATCCGAAGTAAAAATTACTTTTCTTTAAACCTGCGATAGGAGCGATATAAAGCGGATTACCAATTTGATCATTCAAGAAACGATAATTAATACCTGCGTAAAAATAATCTTCAAAATCATAAAATCTGAATTTCAAGTTTAAATCGGTAACAGAACGCCCGTCACTTTCAAACAATTGAAACAACACAGAAGGTTCTATTTCCATCTTGCTGGTTCTTTTCTTCATGTATCTGTAACCTGTATACACGTAATAGTTTCTTAATCTATTTGGCTCGTATAAAGCGTTGAAATTACTTAAATCTTTATCTAAAACATTTGAAGCGTTGATACTGAAATAAAATTTGTCATATCTGTATAGTGCCCCAATATCAAAGTTATGGTTTGTAGTCGCTTTATCGCCTACATACGCAGGATCTGCAATTAGATCAGGATTCGTATTATCAATTCTAAACTGGTTAAAATTATACGAGATACCGAATGATAAAAACTCATCATCGTAACGATCTAACGTAAGGTGATGCGCAAATGAAAAGCGAGCGCCCTGTTGCTTGGTTTCACCATTACTATCATTATACAATAACATACCAATACCAGATTTTTCACCAATACGCATATCGGCTGCTAAAGACTGTGTATCGGGTGCATCTTTAATGCCAACCCATTGGGTAAGTCCGTTAAGTCTTATTTTAACGTGGTCGCCGATACCTGCATAGGTAGGTGACATTACAAAGGGATTATCGGCAAGGTATTGCGATAATTGAGGTATCGTAAGCTCTTGTCCTTTTAGGGAAAGTACGCTTATAAATAATACCAGTGTTAAAAGACTGTTCCGCATCATCATTTTAGGTTAAGTTTTATCGGTAAAGGGTAAAGTGTCCAACAAATTCTCTTTCATCTCGATCACCGTTCAGTTTTACTACATACCAGTAGTCTCCTGTTGGCAATTCATTGTCTTGATAAGTTCCGTCCCAACCTTCAGAATCAACTGCTTGTTCGGAAACCACTCTACCATAACGATCAAATATTTTTATTAGTATTTGAGGGTATTGTTCAATGTTTCTAGGGATCCATAAATCGTTCTGCCCGTCTCCATCTGGGGTGAAGAAATTAGGTAATTCAATGTCTATGAACTCCATAAATATGTTTGCAACAGTAGAACATCCGTTCTCATCAACAACACGCACCTCGTAAGTGTCTGTTCTTGTGATATAGAACGTGTTATTATCACCATTGTCATAACCATCAAAGTAGTATGTATAGCCTTCTCGACCACCTTCGGCTATAGCGGTTATTTCGTTCATGTTATTTTGCTCTAAAGCAAGTGTCAATGGTTCAAAAGCTTCTATTACAAAGTCAATGGTCTGTAAGCAACCGTTAGAATGTGCAATGGTAATATAATGGTTACCTGGTGCCGAATTTCTGAAATCAGGATTCAATTGGAAAGCAGCTGGATCAACAGAATCTATTGCATAAAGCACATCACCAATTACAGTATCATCTTCTAAGGTGATATTTACATAATTATCTGGAGTATCACCTGAACATTCATAAACAGGTACTACTGTAGCATTAAGGTTTACTCCGGTTTCAATATCAACTACTACATTAGTATCACAACCATTGGCATCTTTAATTACGATGAGGTAGTTACCTGCAGCCATGTCATAGAATTCAGTTCTATTCAATACAAAGTCTGCATCGTCATTAGAATTCAATGCCGTACTGTATGGTGCCGTACCGCCTGTTATTTCAAGAATAATAGAACCATCTTGACTATCAACACAAATTTCTGGTGTGGTATCTGCCGTTACTTCTAAACTTAACGGCTCTGAAATAGTATATGTCAAGTATTCGAAACAACCATTTTGGTCTTGTGCAATGATTGTATACTCTCCCGGGGTCAATTCGGTAAATGTACCTTCAGCATAAAACTGATTCAGGTTTGGCGAAATTGCATACTGATAACCACCGGCACCTCCTGAAAGTGTAACCGTAATCTCACCATCATTTTCACCAGAACATGTAATATCTATGACGCTATCTGTATATGTCAATGGTGTTGGATCAACAATAACAACAGTTTCTGGTGTTGTTTCACAATCATCGCTAGTTACAGTTACATAATATGTACCTGCACCTAGGTTTCTAAATACACCTTGCGATTGAGGACCGGCAATTCTAGAAGCTACGCTTAAAGAACTATCAGTAAACAATTCATATTGGTAGTTTCCTAATCCGCCATCAGCACTTGCATAAATAATAGCTGTGCTTTCGCCAGTACAATTTAATACTGCAGCAGTTTGATCAACAAATAACAATAATGGCGGTATTTCACTTTCAGTAATTGCATTAGAGATTGCAGATTCACAACCGTTAATTGCATCACGTACATAGAATTGATATCTACCCGCTTGATACGTACCTGTTTCTGGCAAGTAAACTACATTGCCTGTCATTGGTAAGAAGTTGATATTGTCAACACTATACTCATATGAACCACTACCACCTGATGCGGTAAGTTCAAATTCTGCGCCTTGTGCACATGTTAATGCATCGGTTCTAATTAAACTAGCCTGTACTTCAGTTGGCTCTCTAACCTCAACGGTATTCGTTGTGGTATCACAGTTCCATCCGTCAACTACGGTAACACTATAGAAACCTGCACCTAAATCTCTGAAATTAGGATTATTTTGAGCTCCCGTAGTCGAGGTAATCGTAGTGCCAGTTGCATCATAATAATTCAATTGATATTCATAATTACCACTACCGCCACCAGTTACGTTTGCAGTGACTAAGGCACCCCTATCTCCATAACAAGCTAAGTCTGTTACAAGCGGAGTTGCGTTTGCCACTATTGGTGTAGCTGCTGCCAATGTTTCAGTATAGTTTACTACACATCCGGCATTATCGGTAATACTTACCGTATAAGCACCTGAAGCTAAACCAGTAAACAATCCTTCACTAACATCGTCCATAGTATATGTATCACCCGTTGTAGTGTTAGTCAATACAATATCATAAAGTCTATAACCGCCTTCAACCTCAACTCTTATAGCACCTTGGTCATCTGTACAAGTAGCTTCAGCCAACGTTGAAACAGTTCCACTTAAGGGTCTGTCAGGAGAAGCAATTGTTACTCTGTTCGTGTTTTCAGAACATAAAGGAACATCGGTTTCTGTAATTGTAACATAATAAGTACCACCAGATAATCCTGTTACCGTTCTTGGGTTAACGCTTGTGTCTGATGCTGTCGCAGGAATAACTGATGTACCTGCGGCATTAAATACCTCGTAAGTATAGTTTCCTATATATCCGTCAACATCAATTTCTAGGCTTCCATTAAGTTCACCAAAACAAGTTACTGCAGTTGTTGCTGTTGCAGTTGCCGTAATAAAGTCGAACGGTGCAACAGTATAACTAGCTGTATTTACATAACAACCCGTATCTAAATCTGTAACTCTAAATACATAAGATCCAACAGTGTTTAAATCGTACGTTGCAGAAGTTGCTGTAGTACTGATCAATGTACCTGTGGCATTACCAATAGGTAACAACTCATAACCGTAGTTATGTGCCAAGCCATTATCAGCAACAGTAATTATTATTGTTTCATCAACAGTACAGTTAATAGCTACATCTTGAGCGACAGTCGCCGTGAATGTGTTTATAGGTTGAATTGTAACCGTATCGAACGTAGTACAACCTTTGGCATCTTTTACATATACATCTATAGCTTGTGCACTTCCTGTATCGCTAACATTAAATGTATTTTGTGCTTGGAAGATGATATTATCTATACTGTATAAATATGGTGCGGTACCTGTACCTGCGCCAGCAGTCGCCGTTATCGTTGCCGTGTTAACACTATTATCTGCTGCACAACTAAATTCTGTCGCCACTGCACTAACCGTTAGTTCTAATGGTTCTGTGATTGTTTCATTCTTGATGTCTTCACAACCTCTACTAGAAATAACTCTTACTTGGTAATCACCTTCTGGCAACCCTGTGAACAACGGATTGGTCTGTGTTGCTATCGGAGTAACCAAATCAGCCATATCATATAGTTCATACTGATACTCAGGGTTTGTATTTGTAGCCGGGTCAATATTAGCTCTAATACTACCATCTGTACCACCGAAACAACTTACGTTTACTATAGTTGCATCTAATAGCACTGGGTCTACTGGCGCATCTAATGTCTGAGTCACTGTTCTTTCACAAACAGGATTCGTTGTATCTAAATCTCTTACTTCAAATGTGTATGTGCCTGCTTCGGTTAAGTTTGTAAATACGCCTGTAGTTTGCGTTACAACACTACCTAATGGAGTCGTCATTTCAAACTCAAGGTTTGTTGAACCACCATTTACATTTACCGTAATTTCACCACCTGGTATTGATGAACAATCAATAGACTTATCTACTGTCGTAGAAACATCCATTTGCTCATAAAGCACCACCGCATTAGTTGTAAAAGGACAACCCCATTGGTCTATAATCGTTACGTCATAACTACCAGCACCAAGACCTGTGAATACTCTCGTGTTTTGTGGCGCACGGAAATCAGTACCGTTTAATCTCAATTGGTATGTATAATTACTTCCTTGTCCGCCAACTACGTTATCAACTGTTAGTTCTCCCTGTAAGTTTGTACAATTCTCTACAGTAACAAGTAAATCGGCATTAATATCCTCAGGAACTTCAAGAAGAATATTATCTTGAATTAATCGCTCACAACCTTCTGCATCACGAGCCCATGCTTGGTATGTACCAGCTGGTAAAGAATCGAAAGTAGCGTTAGCTACAAAATCTGTAGTTGCAGGAATACCTACACCTACATAGTATGTATAGCCACCCCAACCACCGACTACGTCAGTGATTGTAATTGAACCATCATCACCAGGGTTACAGGTAATTTCAGTTACAACAGTATCACCACTGATATCAGCTGTAGGTCCGTTTATAGTAAATGCCTCTGTATTTGTACAGTCTGGACTATTATCTTGTCTTATAGAAACATAGTAACTACCGGCTTCTAAGCTGATGTCTGCTGTAGGACCATTTGTAGTTGCTTCCGTACCAGAGATAACAATGGTATCATCACCAATATCTGCTAGTGTGCCTTCAGTGTCATAAATAGTCCACGTAAATCCGCCAGGGTATGTTGCATCAACTAATTCAAAGTTAACTGCTCCTGTTGCAGAGCCATAACAAATAACATCACTTGTTTTTACAACATCGATGGTAAATGTATTTGGTTCATCTATAGTTTGTGTTGCAGAAACGATACAATCTGTATCTAAATGCTTCACAAGAATCGTATACGATCCCGCAGATAATCCGCCGAAAACGTTAGTTGGTTGGTAGTTTACGCCATTATCAATACTATACTCGAATTTAGTAGCATCACTTAAAGTTGAAGTTACAACTACTGTTAATTCTCCATCACTAATTGGATCACAAGTAACCGTATTGGAAACATTTGCAACTGCATTAGTAATCTCATCAAAAGGAAGTATGGTTTCCGTTGTGCTACCAGAACATCCTTTATCATCATAAACATTGATAGTATACGTGTCACCTGCTCTGTTCGTAACAATTAACAGGTTAGACGCACCAGATTGGACAACGGCAGAACTACTATCTAAAAACTCATAAATTACATAGTTACCGCTACCACCTGTAATGGCAGTCTCGTCAACTGTAATTGTAGCGTTGTTAGGGTTATTGCCTACAGTACAACCGAATTCAACTACCGAAGTATTGATATTCGAAATCAATGCAGGTTCATCTATTACAATGTTACCAGAAACAGTACTACAACCATTGGTTCCTGTTGCAGTCACAACATAGGTATTTGGAGGTAAGCCTTCAAATGTATTGTTACTTGCATTAAACGTTCCGGCTACTGGAGATATCGTAAATGTCAACGGATTTACTCCGTTTTCAACTTGCGTCAATGTAATTGAGCCATCATTAGATCCAAAACATGTGATATCTATATGAGAATCTGTAAATACTGGCTGAATTGCAGGAGCTAACTCTTGCGTAACCGTTAATTCACAAACAGGGTTTGTAGTATCTAAATCTCTAACTAAGAAACTATAGTTACCAGCATCAACTAAATCTGTAAATGTTGGATTGTTTGTTTGTGTAACATTAGGACCTGTTGGAGGTGTCATTACAAACTCGAGGTTTGTAGAACCACCAGTTACATTAATAGTAATTGTACCGCCTGGTGTACCCGTACAATCAATGGCTTTATCTACAGAAGTAGTAGCACTTAACTGCTCGTATAATTCTACTGAATCTGTTGTAAATGTACAACCCCATTGATCTGAAACAATTACATCATATATACCAGCACCTAGACCAGAAAAAACTAGGGTATTTTGTGGTGCTCGGAAATCTGTACCGTTTAATCTTAATTGATATGTATAGTTACTTCCTTGTCCGCCAACTACGTTGCTAACCGTTACTTCACCTTGTAAGTTTGTACAGTTCTCTTGAGTAACAAGTAAATCGGCATCAATTAGGTCTGGGACATCCAAAACAATGTTATCTTGAATTAATCGCTCACAACCTTCTGCGTCACGTACCCATGCTTGATATGTACCCGCAACCAATCCTGTGAAAGCAGCATCTACTACGAAATCAGTTGGTAATGTTGGTGCTATCGTATCAACAAAGTAAGTATAGCCACCCCAACCACCGACAACGTCAGTAATTGTAATTGAACCGTCATTACCAGGAACACATGTAATATCTGTTACTACAGTATTTCCTGTAATATCGGCATCAGGACCTGCAATATTGAAATATTCAACATCGGTACAATACGGATTGTCTGTTTGTGAAATAGAAACATAGTATTCGCCAACACCTAAGTTGATAATTGGTGTAGGACCGTTTGCTAATTCTGAACCGCTTACAACAGAAGTATTATCGGTACGGAAAATTTCCCAATTAAATCCTGTGCTATATGTTGCATCAACCAATTCAAAAGTTACTTCACCAGTATCGGTTCCAAAACAAACTACATCACTTGTCTTAACAACATCTATAGTAAACGTATTTGGCTCTTCAATAATAGCTGAAGCCGTTACAATACAATCTGTATCTGTATGTCTTACTAAGAAATTGTAGTTTCCAGCAGATAAGCCGCTAAAGACATTGGTAGGAACATAAGTTGAACCGTTATCGATACTATATTCATATTTCGTATCATCACCAGCCGTTGATGTAACTATAACCGTAATTTCACCAACACTAACTGGTTCACAAGTAGCAGTTCTAGTAACATTAGCCGTAGCTCCAGTTAATTCATCATAAGGTAATACCGTAGCTGTTGTGCTACCTGAACAACCTTTGTCATCATATACATTAATAGTATAAGTCTCCCCTGTTCTATCAGTAACCGTTAATACATTTGATGGTCCAGACTGAACGACAGCAGAACTGCTATCAATAAACTCATATGTAACATAAGTAGTACTACCGCCTGTAATGGCTGCAGTATCAACAGTCACCGTTGCATTGTTTGAATTATTACCAACAGTACAACCAAATTCAACTACATCTGCATTCACGTTTGAAATTTGTAACGGAGTACCTACCGGACTGTCAACTTCTAAAATACAACCACGACCTGAAGTAACTCTAACTACATAATCATCGTTCGCAGGTAAATTATTAAATACATTAGATGTTTGTGGCACACCAACGGGTACTAAAACAGAAGGTACTGTTTCTGTAAATAATTGGTACACATAAGGTGGATTATCCATTGTGGTATCTAATTGCACAACTATAGACCCATCTGTATCACCGAAACAAGTAACATCTGTTATTACTGGAATAAATAGGACAGGAGTTGCCAATTCTAATTCAACATCGGTTTGGGCAGTACATCCACCTAAAACAGTATCATAAACATGAGCTGTATATACACCTGAATCCAATCCTGTAAAAATTGGTGATAGTTGAGGTCCACCAGCTACGCTTATTCCTCCGTTATCAAACAATTCATATTCATAAAAGGTAGAACCACCATAAGCTGTAATTATAATTTCACCATCTCCTTCGGTACATGAAGGTTGAGTGGTTACTTCAGCAGTGATAGAAGTTGGAGCAAAAATTTCGATCGTCTCTACATTTCCACAACCGTTAAAATCACGAACCTGAACGGTGTAATTACCAGAACTAAGGTCGGTAAATTGATGTGTAGTACCTGCAGTCGTTAAAGTAGAAGACTGGTATGAACCGCTGTTTACACTAAGTGTATATGGTTGAGATCCTTCTCCGTCTAACGTAATTTCTATAATAAACTCTCCCTCATCTGCAGTACATTGGTTGATTACCAAACCAGAAATAGCTGGGGTTGGATCATCTGCAATAGTAACATCTATAGGTAAAGCTGTTGAGCAACCATTTCCGTCCATTACATAAATATCCCATTCTGTATTTACAGAAGGATCTAATTCAGCATAGTTATTTGTACCATAATCTCCAGCCACCGGAGTAGCTCCGTTTTGAACATATGCATACGTATAAGAACCATTACCACCACCAGCGATAACCGTTACATTGGCATCTTCTGAACAGTATCCGTTATTTTGGTCTGCTAGAGTCAAGGTAACAGGGTTAGGTTCTAATATTCTGAACTCATAAGTATTTGTACACTCAGGAGTAGCCGCTTCTTGGAAGAATAATACATAATCACCTGGAGGAATATTCGAAATTGTTTCAGTAACTGTTGGACCAGGACCAATTGGACCTGAAACGCTACCTGCATAAACACCACCTAATGGTGTGTTGCTAATACTTTCCCTTAATTCATAATTAATAGTAGTCACTGAAGTATCATAACCCTCAAATTGAAAAGCAATTGACCCATTTGTATCACCAAAACAAGCAACATCTGTTACCGTTGGTGTTGGAACTACATCAATACTTGATACGTTAGGAACATCGACCTCAACAAAACTAGAACATCCTGTGTCTGTATCAATAACTTGAAAAACATAGCTAGAACCAGGATTAAGTCCGTTATACGTAGCCACTTCCTCATCTGCAGTAGCACCTGGTGCCTCAGCATCTGGTGTTGTACCTGCACCATAAATGGTAAAATCATAATTACCTGAACCACCACTAGCAGTAAGTTCTGCCGTACCGCCAGTTATACAACTAGAAGGCATTAAAACAGGGTCAACTACTAAATATGGGCTAGAAAGCACACGCACCGGATTTTCATAATATTCACAACCATTAGCATCTAATACACGAACATAGTAGTCTCCAAAAGCTAAACCGTCAAAAGTTACCGTAGTAGCTGTAGTATTTACAACTGGGTTTGACCCTGTCGTAGGAACAATATTATTAAGATTATCATATAGGGTATATGTAAAGTTTGGTGCACCACCACTCGTAATTGTAATTTCAATATTACCAGGAATATCACCAGAAACACCACAACTAACATCGGTTGCCACAACATTTGCATCGAACAATACAGGGTTAACAACAGTAACACTACCGTTGTACGTACATTCTTTAGAATCTCTTACAATATAATTATATGTGCCAGCAGCTAAACCTGTGTATACTCCTTGATTTGTAAAGGCACTACCATCGAAACTAATTTGATATGGAGAAGACCCAAAATTAGGATCAACGTTGATTTCAACGATACCATTGGTATCTCCAAAACAAGTAGGGTTCGTAACGGTTTCGGTCGCAACAGGATTTACCGTTGCAGTAACCGTAACTAAATTAGAAACAGCAATACAACCTTGGTCATCTGTTACTCTAAATCTATATGTACCAACTGTTGAAGTTGAATACGGGAATGTTCCTGCAAAAGCAGCATAACCACCACCATTAACCTCTAATTCGTAAGTATATGGTGCATAACCGCCATTGGTCACTAAATTCATTGTTGCCTCTGGTGATACAGTACAATCTAAGTCTTTAGTTAATGCAAGATTAGCCGTTAATTGAGGTTCAATATCAAAAGTTATGGTGTCTGTACAACCATTTGCGTCTCTAATTTCAAAAGAGTAGCTACCAGGCGTTAGATTTGTAAAGGTGTTCGAATTTACAAATGCACCTGAATTTATTTTATATGAATATGGAGCCACACCACCAGTTGCACCAACTTCAATAGTCGCAGAACCAGTTATAGAAGAAACAAAACATACATCTGAACTTGGTAAAATACTAGCTATAGGATCAACGGGTGCTACTAAAGTAAAGGTATCCGTATCTGTACATCCGTTTGCATCGGTAACCGTAATGATATGTAAACCTAACTGATCAAGTCCTGTAAATATTCCTGAATTCTGTACTGGCGTAAATGAAGAATCAGGTAATTGAATTACATAAGAATATGCAGCAGTACCACCTGTAACCGTAATATCTACAGCACCGTCATCAATACATGTAGGTTGTGTCGGTGTATTAGAAACCGTTAAAACTGCAGGCTCGTTAATTGTCTGAGTCAACATTTCTGTACAACCAGCAATTGGGTTGTCAACATCTCTAACATAGATGGTATAAGTACCTTGAGATAAACCAGATATTTGATGTGTTGCTGCAGTATCACTACCTTCAATAATTGCAAAGGCACTGTCGTAGCTATACTCATAACCACCTGCTCCGAAATTCTCAACTTCAAAAGTTATGGTACCAGAATTATCGGCATTACAATCTAAATCTTCATGAGATAAAATTGCAGCTTCAAAAGCATTACCATCTTGAACATCTACAATAATATCTGTTGTACAATCACTACCATAATTTACAGTAATCGCGTGTTGACCAACTAATACATTGTTAAATATATTGTTACCAATTTGAGGCGTATTACCATCAATACTATACGTGTAAGTAGCATCATTTGGAAGAATGGTAATTATTCCTGTTCCATCACAACTATAATCAACAGAACTACTTAATAAAGGTGCTGTTGGTAAAGGTGCAATAATGATATTCGGAAGATTAATTACACATGCGATATTGTTTACATCTCTTACTCGAACAGTAAATGTACCATCGGTTAAATCGGTAAAAACTGTACCGCCAGCAGTTGCGGCTGTCCAACTACCACCGTTTAAGCTATATTGATAAGAACCAGAACCACCGGTTGTAGGGGTTATACCACCAACGGTGATCTCTGCTAATTGATTACAAGTATAATCTTCTGTCTGTACGCTTTCTGCTACAATTTCAGCCAATTCGTTTACAGGAAGTGATAATGTCGCCTCACAATCGTTCGCGTCTCTAACCCGAACATCATACGTACCAGCAATTAAATTATTGAATGAACTTACGGTACCAAAAGTACCTCCATTGATACTATAGGTATATGGAGCCTCACCACCACTTGGGGCTAAAGAGATACTACCATTATTTCCTCCAAAACAAGTAACATCTACAATAGTTGGGGTTGCTGCTACAGGAGCATCTTGAGCAATAGTAATATCATACATGGCAGGACACGCATCTGTGCCACCATTATTGTCCAAAACATAAACATCGTAATCTCCAGCACCAGTAACGGTAACCTGATTAGTTGCTGCATAGTCACCAGCTGTTGGAGTTGCACCATCGGCAACTACCGCATAAACATAATTACCATCTCCACCTGCAGCGGTAATATTTATTTCACTATTGGTACCACAAGCAGTAATTGTACTTGCACTTGCGCTAACCGTAACTTGTTGTTCTATGGTTACCGTTTGAGCCGGAGCATCACAACCAAAAGCATCGGTAACCTCAACGATGTATGTACCATTTGATAATCCCGTAAACGTATAGGTCGTTGCATCTATTGGAGCCGGAGTTACATAAGAACGACCATTGATTCTAAATTGGTAATCCCCATTACCCGCAGTAACGTTTACAACAATGGTTGCATCATTACTACCACTATAACACAGTGTTTCCTGTAAAGTAAAAGCTGGTGTTTCTGGAGCAAAAACTTCAATTGTTGCATCAATTAAGTCTGAACATCCATTAGCATCCATTGCTCGTACATTATAAATACCGGCAGTTAATCCACTAAATACCGTGTTAGTTTGATAAGCAACTAAAACAGTACCTGCTGTATCTTCTAAACGGTACTCATATCCTGGTGTACCACCAGTTGCACTAGCCGTAATTTCTCCGCCACTATTGTTACATGTAAAATCTTGTGTAAGATCTGCATCGGCAACAACCAATGTTGGTTCTTCAATGAATTCATCAAAAAATGTTGTACAACCTGGCAAAGTACTTCCTGCATCTCTAACATAAACTCTATAACTACCTGCCGCAAGACCAGATATCGTTTGTGGCGATACCGTAGTACTACCTAAAATACTAGCAAAATTATCTAAGCTGTATTCGAATCCGCTTGTACCATAATTAGCTACCTCAAAAGTGATAGAACCAGAGTTATCTGCATTACAATCCAAATCTTTAGAAGAAAGCAAAGCAGCTTCAAATTGGTAACCGTCTTCAACATTTACAACAATATCTGTGGTACAATCACTACCATAATTTACGGTAATCGTATGCTGACCAACCGAAACATTATTAAATACATTGTCACCTATTTGAGGAGTATTACCATCAATGCTATAGGTATACGCTGCATCGCTTGGAAGAATTGTAATTACCCCTGTTCCATCACAACTATAAGCAACACTACTACTTAAAGAGGGTATTGTTGGTAAGGGAGCAATTATAATTTCAGGAAGAGTTACAACACAATTGATATTGTTCGCATCTCTTACTTGAACGGTGTATGTGTTGTTGGTCAAATCTGTATAAACAGTTCCACCAGCAGTCGCTGCCGTCCAAGCACCACCATTTAAGCTATATTGGTAAGAACCAGAACCACCTGTTGTAGGTGTTACCCCACCAACAGTAATTTCTGCTAATTGATTACAGGTATAATCTTCTGTCTGTGCACTTTCCGCTACTATTTCAGGTAACTCACTTACCAAAAGTGATAATGTCGCCTCACAATCATTCGCGTCTCTTACTCGAACATCATACGTACCAGCAGTTAAATTATTGAATGAACTTACGGTACCGAAAGTACCTCCATTGATACTAAATGTATAAGGCGCCTCACCACCACTTGGTGCTAAAGAAATACTACCGTTATTTCCGCCAAAACAAGTAACATTTACAACAGTTGGTGTTGCGGCTACTGGAGCATCTTGTTCTATTGTAATCTCATATGAAGATTCACAGAAATCAACGTTTCCGCTATTGTCTCTTACGTACACATCGTAGTCACCTGTTCCGGTCACGGTTACAGTATTACTTGGGTCAAAATCACCAGCGGTTGGTGTAACTCCGTCTGCAACTACAGCGTACACATAATTACCATCTCCACCAGCTGCAGAAATAGTAATGTCGGTATCGGTACTACAAGCGGTAATATTACTTGCACTTGCGTTTACTGTTAATGCCGGGTCAATTGTAATAGTCTCTGTATCTGTACAGTTATTGCCATCTCTAACATTAATAGTATATGTACCTGCTGCAAGTCCTGAGAATATATTGGTACTACTAAAAGCACCACCATTCAAGCTATATTCAAAAGTACCGTCACCACCAGAAGAAACACTGGCGGTCAGGGTCAATAATACAGCATTGTCAAAACAATCTTGATTAGGTGTTATTTCTAAAACCGGTAGAGTCGCAGGATTAAGATCGAAAGTAAAAGGAATACTACAGTTATTAGCATCGGTAATTGTACCATTATAAGTTCCTGTTTGTAATAATCCATTAAAGGAACCTGTAGCATTAGAACCAAATACAGTACCATCTGGATTGCTTAATTCATATACATAACTTCCCCATCCGCCATCGGCAAGAACACTTACACTACCCTGTGATGTACAGCTAGGTTGTATTTCGGTTAAACTAGCAATAGTCAATGCCGAGGCTGGACCTTCCAATTCATGTGAAGCACTGTATGTACAGTTAGTATCCGTGTCAACAATAGCTATGGTATATATACCAGGAGCCAAATTATTGATATTATCAATTAAAGCTTCGGTACCACCGGTCCTAACAACACCTGCAGGACCTGTAATGGTATACGTGAAATTTTGACCTGCTTGGAAGTTTACATTAAATCGGATAACGCCATCTGCAGCACCAAAACAACTAATTGGCTGCGTTGTTTGACCACTAGCCGATATTGGGTTGATTGCATTTATCGTATAATTTTCTTCATAAAAACAACCATCGGCATCGGTAACTCTTACCGTATAAGTGTCAGGAGCCAAATCTTCAAAAACGGCTTCGTTACCTGAAGTACTTGTAGGAGTTAAAGAAGAAGGTGCCGTAATTGTATACACATATGGCGCAGCACCATTAACAGCATTCACCGTTAAATTAACGGTTTGTGCCGGACAAGTAATTTGAGACTCTACAATCATTAAATCTGTTGGTGGATTTGGTCTGTCGATTACAATTTCGTCTGTACTTAGCGGACATCCATTGGCATCTCTAATTACAAGAGTATAAGTACCATCAGTTAAGTTTTCAAAACGATGTGCATTTACGGTCGTATCTGGAATAAAGTTGATTCCGTCAATACTATATTCATATGGTGCGGTACCTCCGGTAACATTTTGTGCCTCGATAATACCCTCTTGTAAACATGTATAATCTTGAATCAGAACCGAAGTACCACTAATAGCAGAAGTTGGTGCGGCTATTGAATAACTCTCTTCATAATCACATGACGCACTACCTTTTCTTTGATTGATAACTACTCTATAATCACCGTCTGCCAAATTTGGAAAAAGACCTGTTGTATTTTCACCTAAAGGTTGGTCATCAGAATCAAAAAGAAAGAATGTTAATTGATACCCATTATCATCAATTAAGTTGAACTGAATGCTACCGGTAGATTCACCAAAACATAATACGTCATTAACCGTAGTCGCAGCAAATTCGGCAGCGGGTCTAAATTCTATAGTAACGACATTTGATTCACTATAACAACCATTTCTATCCAATACTACAAAAGTGTAATCACCTGGGTCAAGAATGTCAAATATTTGACTGCTTTGAAAGTTTGTTGCTGGGATATCAGAGTAATTAGGATAAGTTGTTACAGTGTTACCAGAATCATCTATATATTCCCAAATGGCATAGGTGTGTGGTGTTTTACCACCATCAGAACTCATTATTATATTACCTTCTCTACAAGTTATATGTTGAGAAACCCTTGCAGTAAGTTCAAGGTCATTTTCATCAATAACAGTTACCGATTCACTATAAGAACATCCATCATCTGTAGAAATATAAGCTATATAGTCACCAGCACTTACATCTGTAAAAGTGTAGTTATTGTCTGCATGACCATTTTGACTATCTATAAGAGTACCTAATCCTCCATTTGCACCTTCATCTATTCTAAGTTCAAAAGCATATGGTGGATTTGCATCTGTAATCTGTAGGTTAACTGTTCCTAAATTAAAACAGGTTTCAGGCGTTACACTAACATCATATGTAATTGCTCGCTCACGCACCCCAATTACTGGAGTTGTAAAAATACAAGCATCTTCAATTGGGTTCCCGCTAGTATCAAGTTGAGTAACCTCAACTCTATAAGAACCATTTTCACCAGAAGCAAAATTAAAACTTGGTCCGTTGTTTGCACTAAATGGAACTATAGTAGCATTGGTATCATTATCTACAAGTTGATATCCATAACCGCTACCAAGATTTGTAATAGTAATATTACCATCAGTATCACAAACAATATCTCTATTATTAAAATCTATATCTAAGTTGTTCTGAAAACCTTTAAAGAAAAAGCGACTTGTACAACCATTTTGATAAATAACAGAAAGCCTGTACTCACCAGGTGCGTTTAATAAATAGTTGCTGCCTGTACCAACTTCTGACCATGTACACGTAAGAGCTCTGTTGGCACAATCTTCGCCAACATCAACACCACAACTACCTTCAACCAATCGCTCCCAAGTTACACTTTGTGCGTCAACAATATTTACTGCTAATGGTTGTGAATCGTTAATACCACATAAAAATATTTTTGGTAAAAAAGAACTGTCATCACTACAGAAAACTATTTCACCAGGAATATCATTACTTGGATCGGTATCTCCATTTACCTCATTAAAATATTCTGTTACCGGGTTAGGTAAATTACCAGAACCAAAAGGTTCTACAGTTATAATTTCTTTAAATCCTTTACAAGGGTCAGCAACAATTTTATCTACTATATATTGACCAACAAGTGTTACAACTTGTGTACTAGGATCATTATCTGGATCACCATCATTAATTTCGATGTCGGTTGCATCTATTTCGCCATTACTGTTTGTGTCGCGATACCATACATATGAATCAAAACCATCACCCGCATTCAAAATCGCACTAGTACCACAAAGCTCTATAGTTCTCTCAAAATTACAATCAGAAAGATCATCTAAAAGAAAGTTTGTAGCACCAGGGATAACAAAACCACATGTATTAAAATCAGTTACACTCGGATCATCTGTAACCTGTGCAGAATTATTCTCACCTCTATATGAACTGTAAGCTAAGTTTTCAATTAAATCTGAACACGCATCTATAAAATCAAAACAGTTTTCGGCAACTTGAACACGAAAACCAATAGAATATTCACCATCTTCATCTTCAACATATACATCTGGTATACTGAAAATAATTTCTCTTGTTGCTGGGTCGTAAACATATGTAATCTCGTAACAAGTTCTTGGGGTACCAGTACATATTTGAGCAGGAAATGTAAAATCTGAAGCATTGAAAAAGCTACGCCCATCTGGCGGAGAAACGTTAACAGGCAATACATCTCTAATGGTATAATTTACACCATCATCATTTCCAATATTCTCGAAGGTTAAAATATAATCTAATGTCTGACCTAAGTTTACACCCTGACCTGTAATATCAACACCACCTGGTGTTTGTACTCTTTTCTCCAAAACTATATTCGGAGCAATAATATCTACATCGAAAGATGTAAAGAAAATATCATATTTATCTTGCGAAGAACTTGCCCTTAAAATAGCGCTAGTTGCACCGTTAGGTATAATCGTATTACTGGCGCCACCATTTGGTATTTCAAAAAGGTCAACATCCCAACCTAATGTATTTATACTATTAGGGTTTCTGGCTGTATATTGAGTATCAAATTGAGTAATGCTAGAATTAAAGAAATTAGTAGCGGGGTTTTGTCCATTTGATAATGTTGTAAAAGATCCGTTTGCGTTAATTTGTAATGCATCACCACCAATTCTGTTATCTCCTTCTAAAGCGCCAACTCCCATATTTGCATACACCGGAAAAGGTGCGGGTAAGGTCGTAAATCCGTTCACCGGGATGTCAATACTCTCACCCGACTTTACACCTGCATAACCATCAAAAGTGGTAATAAATTTATCTCCAGGTAAGTTTGGATTTTCATAAACAATAACCATTTTCCATCCACCAGAAATACCACCAGAAATACTATTTCCAGTACTAGCTCTTACGTTGGCAACAAAGTAATCTCCGTTAGGATTTGCTAAACCAGATACTATAGAAGTTACATCTTTATAGGCAGCGTATGGACTATAATAACCAAAATCGGTATCTCCATTTCCATCAAAAATTACCTCATCTGCAGTAATGTCTTGGTATGCACCACCTGGAGTTCTAAACTTAATATCATCAATATTGCTTCTATCAGAATTTACATAAACCGCAGACCAATACAATCCTGCATAACGTACCAATGAACAATCTACATCTGGTATTTCTAAGTAGGCACTACTAGAACTAAATGTACTGCTATCACTATCGACATCAATGTATTGCATGTCATAATTATCATTGTAATTTGAAGCACTGCCTGTGGCGTTAAGAGGCGTATTTGCAGATACTTCTGGGGTAGTTACGTTTTCTATTCTCCAACGACCATTTCTCCACACCCATTGTCTACGGGTTGTAGAAGGTTCGTACCTGTTTACAATATTGTTCGCGATAAAGGTTAATTCTCCACGAATATCAGCCTCATAACGAACGTCGAAATCATTTTTAACCTGCGATACCGCGGTTTGTAAACCTAATGCCAAAAATAAAATGAAATATAAAAACTTTGAGTACTGTTTTCCCATGGGAGAAATGAGTTTGGTAAAATCTAAAAATTGAGTCAGTCTGGTCATGTTGTAAAATTGTTGGAGCCTTCCTATCATTCGATATCCATTTCGCATCGTTCCACGCGGAATTCTCCAATAACAAATATTAACCATACTAGTTGGCTAAAGAATTTATTGTTGTAGCAACGATGTTTTCTGTTGTGAAACAGCAAATAGAATGGGTTTGCGTTTTTTAAAAAAGAGTGTATTTCAACGATAATACACCTAGTAGCGCTATCTTAATATTTAATCGTTTGAGATAATTTCAAAAAAAATAGGATGAAAATATTTTGAAGAGTTGCAAAATTTCATGTTTTCTAGAACAATTTTATTTAAAATAATCACTCATTTTTGTTGTTCTGTTTTAGTAATAAATACTATAATGTTGACTTGAAAAGTTCTATTTTAAGCAGACAAAACACCATATAAAGACCCTATGTTTTAAGCGAAATTACTTTACTTTTTATTTGGAAAATGTAAACTGAAAGTGCTTTTTGAATAAGATAGTTTTACACTTTATAGGTTAATCGAGTACAAAATAGAGCCATTTTAAAATGTGACTTTGACGAGAACCCATTTTTAAAAACAAGTCTGATGAATTAAAATAAGCCGCTCTAGCGGCTTTTCATATACTCGGGCGTAAATTTCTTAGGTAGTTATAAAAGCAAGCTTTCTTGGGCTTAAAAACAGTGTGCGACATACTATTACAAGCAATGCATAACCTAGTTGAAGACAAGTATCATTCTGTAAATATTTAAATTTAAATGAGCAGTATTTAGTTATTAATATAGTCTAAAGCACGTTCTAAGACTTCATCTTTTTCTGCTGTAATACCATCAATAGTTGGTTTACACACAATATCAATTTTGACACCTTTTCTTTGAGCTTCGGTTTTATCCGGATAAAATATGCCTACACCAGTTATATTGGTCTTATAACCAGCTACCATTTCAAATGGACTAACAGTTCCATCAGCACCTGAAGTTTGGCTACCAATAGTAGTTACATTATCGCCTGCTTGAAGACACATTGCGGTAAATTCTATAATACTTTGAGACATCTCACCCACCAGTAAGACCACATTGCCTTTATATTTTAATTCTCCGTCTTTACCACATGTATAACCGTCTCTCCAAATAAATTTTCCGGGGTAGCTTAAATCAGGATATGTTGCTTTAAAAAAGTCTTTTTTCTGTGAATTAATGTAATTTGAAATTAAGTGTAATGTCCAATCAGATCCATATCTCAAGTCAAAAATAATAGCTTTAGTATCCTTCAAGCTTTTCATCATTTTTGAAACATCTTTTATTTTCAACTGCGTCATTTCTACATAGCCAATATTATTATCTAGTATTTTAAACTTCTCAGTTGATCCATTCCAGGTATAATTAATATCATTTATTGAATACCGTTTTAGAGTTTTCTTAGCCGTTGTTCCGTCTCGTATATAATCTATTTCTACTGCGTTGGTTGAACCATTAAAAATTGAACGGAAGGCCATCCACTTTTTCCTAGAAAGATTAGATCCATTTATATATTTCTCTCTTTTTTGGAATATCGTTTGTACATCTAAACCATCAACTTTAGTAATTACATCTCCAATCTTTAAATCATCCAATTTAGCAAACCCTTTATTGTAAAAACGTGTTATTATTGCCGTAGAGTCCATAAGTTTAAATCCGGCAGGAATCCAATAATTTCCAAAAAAAGCATTTGTTAAATCTGTAGCAAAATCTGCATGGCTATCGTCTATACAAACCACTAATTCTAACATGGCAAGATGAAAATCTTGTTCGCTTTTTGAATGCAAGAACTTTGGTGTCATTTTGTTTAGCACATCATCCCAATCTAAATCGGTCTGATATTTATAAGGAAAAAAATATTCTATAATATTCCAATACCTAAATAATGTAAGTAGTCTTAAATCTTCCTTTTTCCAATCAAAATCATTGTATTCAATTTCATTTGTAATCTTAACATTACCAATTTTTTTACTGGCTACAGACACATAGTACTTTTTACCTTGGTGCCTATTTAATTCTATAAATTTTAGTTTGTCCGATAGCTCTTTTGTAAACGTGTCGGCATCAGAAATCCAATCTAAATTGAAATTTTCATTAAAATAATCCACATCATTTTTCAACTCACAATCTGTACACAAATCAATACCTCCAAGACCATTAATCCATTTCACATAAATTTCTGAAAGCTCCTCTTTACTTCTACTATCTCTTATTTCAGGTAAAATTTTAAATAATTATTCATCCCAATTAAATTTTCCGTTGGCTACCTCGGGGTGATAGTATTTTAAAAAACCCCAAACTTTGGCAGTAGTCACCAATTTATGTTCTTCTGTAAAATCATTTTGAGAAAATAAAATATTTCCAAAAAGAAGAATGATAGTAAGTAAGATTATCTTTTTCATATGGTTACTAATTTAAATAGAATCTAGGTTTGAGGTATAAACTTAAGATTGAAGGTTTTGTTACATATAAATCAGACTACCTAAATCTTTAGTTCAAATTTAAACCGCCCTTATTTTCAAGTAACGTTAAGTCATTTCATTCGTCTTGAACTTATGAGAGAAACCATAGTTTTACTTCTTATACTAATTCAAGGTCAAGTTACATCTGATGTTATACTGAAGAAAGAATTAATCGGTACATGGCAGATTGAAAAAGTTCATATCACCCGACCAAGTGTTTGCATTCCAAATGACATCAACCAAATAATTGGAAGCACTTTTACATTTACCGATGAATATTTACGCTATGTAACTTCAAATAATAAATGGTTCTTGGTAGATAATGATGGCCAATTATACTAGTTTATTAAAGAGGAACATCTTTTTATAAAGTCAAAGAATACTCAAGAGATTCACTGTCCAAAAATCGCATTTGAAAGAGACCAATTCACTTTATCAATTTCTAATTTGGTTACGATTATTTTGAAAAAGAATAGTTGAAGAGCATATATCTCTTAGAGAAAGTTTTGAATATTTAAAATACCAAGTTGTATTTTAATTTCATTTAAGATAGAAACATTGTACTTTATCCATCTTATAGAAATATAGAAATAAATATAATGATTGGTTTATAATTTGTGCTTATTATTAAACTACAAAGCCCTTATCATCTTAGATGATAAGGGCTTTATATAATCGTTATGTTAACCTATAGTCGTTCTAAACCAACAGTTCTTGATTGACCCTCATAATCCACATCTTCTCATTGTAAGCGTCGTTTAGCTTAGAGTAGTAAGAGATTAAAGCCTTGGTCCAAGAGTCGTGCTTTTTAAGATACACGTATCTGTAATTATTCTTTGGGTTGATGAAGTAACTTGCATTTAAGCCGAATGAGTTTAGCAAGGCTACAAATCGTTTTGCATTCTTAGGGTTGGCGAACACATTTGCAATAAGGTAATAACCAGAACCGGCGCCCTCAATAACGTAAGATTTTGAATCAGCTTCTCTAGCATCTACATTATCTCTAACCACCTCATTTGAGGTTAGCACATTAGAGTCGTACTTAGAAGATTTCTCTTTGATCTTATTTACATTGCTTGCGTAGGCTTCGTTAGTATATCTATTATCTACGTTCATAATCCACATGGCACCATCATATGCACCGTTCAATTTAGAATCGTGTGCAGCAACAGCATCTTCAAATGTATCGTAACGATGAAGGTAAACGTACTTTAAACCTGTATTAGGATTATCAATATAATCGGCATTAATACCTTTTGCATTTAAATCTTCTATAAAGTTGTTCATGTACTGACCGCCTTTGTACACATTAGCTACAACATAATAACCATCAGTAACATCTGGTAAGTCTTTGAACCTTCTACTTTTTACTCCGTCTTGAGCTACTTCTCTAGATGCTTTCGCAATAGGAGTATCATTGTTTCGTGGTCTATTTGCAACTACAGCATCTTTAGGCTGCACTTGCTCTTTAAACCTACTATCAGCCGAAATATTCGAATCGGTATTATTTTCGGCAACTTCTTGCTTTTCTGCAACAGGATTGTTTCTTTCGTTTGTTACTACCGCTACCCTATCTTGTTGTGTTTGCCCAACTGCCTGATTGCTTGTAACGGCTTCACCTGAAATACTAGGGTTATAATTTGGAGAAACATTTTGTTCTCCTGAATTACTTGGGTTATAGTTAGACGCAACCGCAATATTACTATTCTCATCAAGGAAAAGCTCTTTTGCCTTATTTTCTAGGTCAGGTCTTTCTCCGTTGGTTTCATTTCTAACCATACGCATTACCATCGCAAAACGTCTTTCAAGATCAGATTGGCGAATAGCTTCCAAGGAATCTTGACGGAACATCAGTTCTTCTATAATGGCATCGTTTTCAGCCAACTTAATCTTCAACTCTTCTACCTTTTCCTTCGTAGCAATGTTCTCTGGTTCCTCATCATTCTGTACCAAATCATCTTCATAATCATCTTCTAACATTACCCTATCTTCTGTAAGATTTGGAGAGAATGAATAGGCAAATGATATCTCATGCGTAACTCCGAAATTATCAAAGTTGTTAGACAATCCTTTTTCCATAGTATAGCCTAAAGAAATTCTTTGGTTCAGGTTAAAGCCTACACCAGCGGCAGCACCATAAAAGCTATCGTATCCACCTTGTATCCATCCTAATTTTGGAAGGTCAAGTATTAAACTTCCTCCTAAAGTAACATCTTCTTCTCCTACTTTTCTAACTCTTGCCAAAGGCATTAAACGACCTTGTTCAAAAATACCATCTTGCTTTTCAAACTGATGGGTATATTGTAGGTGACCAGAATATGTTTTGTCTTTAAACTCGGTTACAGATTCGCTAGTCTTTAAGTTGTAATCAAAAAGGTTTTCTGCAAAGACACCAACATCGAACTTGCCATAAGAAAGGTTAAAACCAGGCTGAAATGATAATAAGTTCTGATCTTGCAAACCTGCCAAGAAAGGATCTTCTTCTACAGTAGAAACTCTACCGTTATCAAATCCACTTTGGTAGTAAGATACGTTTGCACCAAAAGTGAAGTTACTCTTGTCGTTCAATTTAATACCATAGGCATAATTTGCCAACACACCGAAGTTGCTTAAGATACCTTCCCTTTGAGAATATAGGCTAAGACCTAATCCGGTTTTATCGTTGATACGTCCACTATAGCTTAAGAAATAGTTTTGATTGTTATCATCAAATTGTACCGATTGGTTTCGGTGTAACAAATTGATATAGGATTTGTCTTCCCTAACCGTTGAAAACGTTGGGTTGATTAAGAATCGGTTATACTTCAGAAGATTCTGGGCAGGAACATCGTATGATACAAACGGATTTTCCTCTTGCCCGCTAACCTTCATGATAGCTAACACAAATAACAATAGATATAAAACACTTTTCTTTAGCATGGTGAGCTTAACGTATTACTGTGATCGTACCTTGTTTAAGTACTTCACTGGCATTCCTGATTTTATAGTAGAATACCATGTTTTGTTTGGTGAACGCGGTAGTTGACTGCGGCCAGTTATTTTTATAATCGAATTCGTTTACAATTTCTTGACCTTGCTCATTGTAGATAATTACATTGACATCGGCTTTATTAGAATAAGAGTTTGGTATGATCCATTGATCGTTAATACCATCTCCATTCACGGTAATTACATTAGGTACTTTGAAAGTGTCCAAATAAGATACTTCTAGCTGCCTTACAATCTCGCAATTGTCAATTGACGCTATTAGGGTATAACTACCGGCTTCGGTAAAGTTTACACTATCAGCGTTACTTACTTCTACCGCATTGGCATCTAACCATCTGTAGGCGGTACCTCCGCTTGCTGTAACCAATCTAGTAGTACCTTCTGGCATTACTATTTCTGTACCTGGGTCAAGTGTAATTAGGTTTTCGTCTAACGGTGTAACAACAATCTCATTAGAGATTAAAGAACAACCATCTCTATCTATTGCTAAAGTATATGTACCCGCAGTAGAAATCGTTAACACTTCATCTGTAGTATTAATTGATGCTCCATCTAATTGCCATTGATAAGTAGCTGAACTTAAATCTGTGGTTGTACTTAAGCTTATTGTTTCGCCACCACTACAGAAGACAGTTCCTGAACTTGTAATACCTACTGTTTCGTTTGTTAGTAATTGAACGGGTAAAACATTAGAGTCTACATCAAAATTACCAACGGTTGCATTTAAATCGTAATCTCCATTTTCAGAATTTGAAGCCAAACTAATACTATTGCTAGTGGCACCGCTTATAACAGCACCGTCTTTACTCCATTCATATGTAAATCCGTCAAGTAAAGCACTAGTAACATCTGTTTTAGTACCATCTGCGGCAACTGCATTTATAAGCTCAACACCTAAAGTGGTGCTTGTGGTTTCACAAGATGTATACGCATCGGTATAATTTATGGTCATTTCAAAAGAAGCAGGGGACACTACTGTAGTAATATCAGAGTTTTTAGAAGACACTGAACAAGCACCGCCTGTTTGGGTAACTTCTGCATAGTACTCACCAGCTTCATTAATTGTAAGTGTGCTATTTGTTTCACCAGAAATCTCAACAGCATTTCTAAACCACTTATAACTTGGCGTAACCGCAGTTGTCGTTACTGATAAAACTTCGTTTTGTGTAGGCAATAAAACCATATTGACTTCATTCACTACAGAAACGGTATATAATTCTGCATTGGTTATAGCTACCGCTGCTGATCTTTCATTACAGATACCTGTTCCAGATATCTCTACGGCATAGTTTCCTTCGAAACCTGCATTGGCAGCATTTACGTTATATGAAGTTGCCGTTGCACCTATAATCTCAACATCGTCTTTAAACCACTGGTAGCTCCAAGAAGCATTTGTTTGGTCTATACTTAATGTTTCAATATCGGTACTACACAAAGATGTTTTGGTTGGGGCAGTAACGGCAATACCACTACCAGAACCGCCAATAGTTACATCTACTATATTAGAATCTGTATTACCAGAGCCGGTACATCTTGGTCCATAATCAATATATACATTGTACATACCCGACTGTGTAACATTCAATGTATGACCGGTTTCACTTGTTAATTCGGTTCCACTACGAAACCAAATATACTGGTAGGTCTCTGGGTTGGCAATATTGTCAACTTGCAGCGTAATAGCACCAGTACTACAAACCGTACCAGGTGGCACTCCGTTACCCAATTCACTAATATTTAAATTGGAGGTAACGTCCATATAGTACATATTGAATGCTTCAGATTCACTACCCACTTTTACAGGATCTGTACTTCTAACTCTCATTTTATACCCTTCGCCACGGGTGTCGGTAGGTATCGCAAAACTAGTATCAAAATCCTTTATCGTATTTTGATCTGTAATAGTTTTCAAAGTCACTGGGGTTGCGAAACTACCACTGGCATCTGATAATTCGAGAATAAACTCGTTGCCTGCATTGGCTGTACCAATCCAAGTGATGTTTACAAAATATTCGTTGAAACCACCATTACCTGCACATACGGCAGACCAAGGGGTACTCCCTGAAAGATTCGGATTGTCTGCAGGTTCTGGAGCGTTAATTACTATTGCTTGCGCAGATAATTGAAATGCGCAGAATAGCATGGATAGTGCTGTAAATACGGTAAGTTTGTTCAAAGTTTTCATAGGTATTTGTAGTTATGGGGGCCACTACGGTTGAAAAGATGGTTAATAAGTTGTTTTACATTCCCATCATTTCTTAGACAAATATGTTATTTAATACGACGAAAGGGAATTTTATGTTGTCGGAAGGAAGATTTCTGTTGTGAAACGCATTTTAAGTAAGGTGTGCCTATTTTAAACCCGCCATTTAAGGCAATTTTGCTACTTTTGTAGCCTGAAAAATAATGACATGAGCGAGACATCGAAGTCTTTGAATTTTATTGAACAAATTGTTGAAGAGGACTTGTTAAATGGTTATACCAAAGACGAATTACGTTTTCGTTTTCCTCCTGAGCCAAATGGTTACCTTCATATTGGGCATGCAAGTTCTATTTGCTTAAACTTTGGTTTAGGTCTTAGATACAATGCACCTGTAAATCTGAGGTTTGATGATACCAACCCTGCAAAAGAAGAGCAAGAATTCGTAGATGCTATCAAAAAAGATGTAGAATGGTTAGGATTTAAGTGGGATACCGAACGGTATGCCTCTGATTATTTTCAACAATTATATGATTGGGCGGTTGAATTGGTGAAACAAGGTAAAGCTTACGTCGATAATCAGTCTTCTGAAGATATGGCTATTCAAAAAGGTACACCTACAGAACCCGGAACCGATAGTCCGAATCGAAATAGATCAATTGAAGAGAATTTAGAGCTCTTTGAAAAGATGAAAAACGGAGACTTTAAAGAAGGTACTCATGTATTAAGAGCCAAAATAGATATGTCTTCTTCTAACATGTTGATGAGGGACCCTATTATGTACCGTATATTGCATAAAGCGCACCACAGAACAAATACCGATTGGTGTATTTACCCAATGTATGATTGGACACATGGTGAAAGCGATTATATAGAACAAGTATCTCATTCGTTTTGTACCTTAGAATTCGCAATGCACCGCGAGCTATATAACTGGTTTTTAGATCAAGTATATGATGAAACTAAAGTAAGGCCTAAACAACGTGAGTTTGCTCGTCGTAACTTAAGTCACACTGTAGTAAGTAAGCGTAAATTGGCGCAATTGGTAGAAAAGGGAGTAGTTACTGGCTGGGATGACCCAAGAATGCCTACCATTTCTGGATTAAGAAGAAGAGGATATACTCCTGATTCTATTAGAAATTTTGTAGATACTATAGGTATAGCAAAAAGAGATAATCTTATTGATGTTTCTTTATTGGAGTTTACAATTAGAGAGGATTTAAACAAAACCACTCATAGGGTTATGGGTGTTTTGAACCCGTTGAAATTGGTTATTACCAATTATCCTGAAGGTGAAACGGAATGGTTAGAAGCCGAAAATTCTCCAGAAGATGATACTGCCGGTACACGAGAAGTGCCATTTTCAAGAGAACTATATATAGAACAAGAGGATTTTAAGGAAGAAGCGAATAAAAAGTTCTTCCGATTAAAACTAGGCGGAGAGGTACGTCTAAAAAACGGATACATTATAAAAGCGGAAAGCTGCACAAAAGATACCGAGGGGAATATAACTGAGGTGCAATGTACTTATGACGCTAAAAGCAAGAGTGGAAGTGGCACTGAAGAAAGCTTGCGTAAAGTAAAAGGAACATTGCATTGGGTGTCTATAGCACATGCGGTAAAAACAGAAGTAAGATTATACGACCGTCTATTTACAGATGAGAGTCCCGATACTCATAAGGACAAAGATTTTATGGATTTCATAAATCCTGATTCTTTAACCGTAATTACAGGATATGTTGAGCCTGCTTTAAAAGATGCCAAACCAGGTGATCGTTTTCAATTTCAACGTATCGGATATTTTTGTGTTGATTCAGATACTACTGCTGATAATTTAGTTTTCAACAGAACTGTTGGTTTACGAGATTCTTGGGCAAAAATTCAATAGATTATATAGTATAAGTATTCCTTATCGTTAGAACCTATTTTAATTACGATTTAATATAAAAATCCACCTATAGACAACACGTCTACGGGTGGATTTCCTTTTTTAGACCAATTGGTATGAATTCAAAAAAAACTGCTCTCCAGAAGCTTTAAAAACGGTTTTCGCCAAGCCTAATTATTGAAATGATCAAATGCTTAGAACTATCTAGAAAAGAACAAAAAAACCCGAGAACTTTTGTTCTCGGGTTGTATCTTAAAAGCTAACTCAAATTTATTATTCTTTAAGTTTAGGCTTATTTGTTTTCTTCATTGTTTCACCAATCATATTACTTGCCGTAAAACTAGCAACCATATTATTCAGCATATCACTACCTGCTTGAGGTGAGTTTGGTAATAATATTAAATTGGTATTGGTAGCTTCACCAATGCTCTGTAACGTATCATAATGTTGAGTTACCACAATTAACGCCGATGCCTCTTGAGAATTGATACCTACCTTATTTAATACTTCTACAGATTCTTCTAGACCTCGCGCAATTTCTCTACGTTGATCAGCAATACCTTGACCCTGTAGTCTTTTGCTTTCCGCTTCGGCTTTTGCTTTTTCTACAATTAGAATACGAGCAGCATCACCTTCAAACTGCGCAGCAGTTTTTTGACGCTCAGAAGCATTAATACGGTTCATTGCTTCTTTTACCTGTGCATCTGGATCAATATCGGTAACCAGGGTCTTAATAATATCAAAACCGTAATCTAACATTGCCTGTTGCAATTCTGATTTCACCGCAATAGCAATATCATCTTTTTTTACAAAAACATCGTCCAATTTCATTTTAGGTACTTCTGCCCTTACCACATCAAATACATAAGAAGTTATTTGTTCGTGTGGATATTCTAATTGGTAGTACGCCTCATAAACCTTATCCTTAATTACAACATATTGTACAGATACTTTTAGTTTAACAAAAACATCATCTAGCGTTTTTGTTTCTATAATAACATCTAATTGCTGAATTTTTAAACCAATACGCGCAGCAATTCGTTGAACAAAAGGAATTTTAAATTGTATACCGGATTGTCTTACACTAGTAAATTTTCCGAATGTTTCAATTAACACTGCTGTTTGTTGTTTTACAATAAATACACCCGATAGAATAGTGAAAATCACTAAAAACGCAATCGGAATCCAAATAAATGAGCCCATGATTTTTTCTTTTATAGTTAATAATGGAAGATACTAAAAGCCTTCATAGTATTAGTAGCATTCTTTCCATATTTGTTACAGAATAGCTGCAATAAATACGTAATCCGTAATTACTTTAGTGATTATCCTTTACTCAAAAACAGTATATAAGATTATCTAACATTCATAGTTCCTGTAATTCATTATTTTAGAACCAATTATAACACAAAAACGATGCTTCTCTCTATTAATCCCAAGTTAGCGATGCGAAACAAGAACAAAACTATAGACTATTATATCAATTGTCTAGGGTTTAAAAAAGTTGGAACAGTTGATTATCCTGAGTATTTAATGGTACAAAAAGATGATATCGAAATACATTTCTTTTTGTTCGAAGCGTTAAATCCAAAAGAAAATTACGGCCAAGTATATATACGCACTAATGCAATAGATTCTTTATACCAATCGTTATTAAATACTAAAGTGGTTATACACCCAAATGGAAAACTAGAGTTGAAACCTTGGGGACAAAAGGAATTCGCTCTTCTAGACCCTGACAATAACTTACTAACTTTTGGAGAATCAATTCATTTATAAGAAATAGTTAAAAGAAAAAGGCAGCTCTTTCGAGCTGCCTTTTTTGCAGAGTTAAGTGTACTTTAAATATCAAAGCGATCTAAATTCATCACTTTCGTCCATGTTCTACTAAAATCGCGAACAAATTTTTGTTTCGCATCTTCTGTACCATATACTTCGGCTAAGGCACGTAGTTCAGAATTAGAACCGAAAATTAAATCAGCTCTAGTACCTGTCCACTTAACAGTACCTGTTTTACGATCGCTTCCTTCGAATATGGTGTCATTGTCAGAAGCAGCCTTCCAAGTAGTGCCCATATCCAATAAATTAATAAAGAAATCATTGGTAAGTAAACCTGGCTTGTCAGTAAACACTCCGTTGTTAGAACCATCATAATTAGCTCCTAACACTCGAAGTCCACCAACTAGAACGGTCATTTCAGGTGCAGTCAAGGTTAACAAATTAGCTCTATCGATCAATAACTCTTCAGCTTGAACAGATAGTTTTTGTTTCGTATAATTTCTGAATCCGTCAGCTATTGGCTCAAGTGCATCAAAAGCTTCAATATCCGTTTTCTCTTGAGTAGCATCGGTACGACCAGCATTAAAAGCAACAGTAGTATCAAAACCTGCCAACTTAGCCGCATTTTCTACTGCTGCAGAACCTGCAAGCACCACTAAATCTGCAAAAGAAACTTTTTTGTTACCTGACTGACTGTCGTTAAAATCTTTTTGAATCTTCTCTAACATAGAAGTAACCTTAGCTAACTGCGTTGGGTTATTTACTTTCCAATCTTTCTGTGGTGCTAAACGTACTCGACCACCATTAGCGCCACCACGTTTATCTGAACCTCTAAAAGTAGAAGCAGACGCCCATGCGGTAGAAACCAATTCAGAGGTTGAAAGACCAGAAGACAAAATTATTTTCTTTAAAGCCTCAACATCATCATCATTAATCAATTCAAAATTAACTGCCGGTACTGGATCCTGCCAAAGTAATTCTTCTTTCGGCACTTCTGGACCTAAATAACGGTCCACAGGTCCCATATCTCTGTGTGTCAATTTATACCATGCTCTTGCATAAGCATCTTTAAACTCATCTGGATTTTCTAAAAAGTTTCTAGAAATCTTTTCATAAGCAGGGTCTACGCGTAAAGACAAATCGGTAACCAACATAAACGGCTGGTGTGTTTTACCAGGAATATGTGCATCTGGTATTTCACCTGCACCAGCATCACCTACCGGCTTATATTGCCAAGCACCAGCTGGGCTTTTCGTTAATTCCCATTCGAAACCGAATAAATTTTGGAAATAATAGTGGCTCCATTTCGTAGGTGTCTGAGTCCAAGCACCTTCTATACCACTTGTAATTGTATCGGCACCTGAACCGGTACCAAAACTATTCTTCCAACCTAAGCCTTGCTCCGTAATATCTGCCGCCGCTGGTTCAGAACTAACATAATCGTCAGGACTAGCGGCACCGTGAGTTTTACCAAATGTATGTCCACCAGCAATTAAAGCAACTGTTTCATAATCGTCCATCGCCATTCTTTTGAATGTCTGTCTAATATAATGAGCAGCTTCTAATGGATCAGGATTTGCATTATGTCCTTCAGGATTCACATATATTAAGCCCATATGTGCAGCACCAAGCGGATTTTCTAACTCCAAGCCATCGCCTTCGTAACGTTGCTTATTTCCCATCCATTCAGATTCAGATCCCCAATAAATATCTTCTTCTGGTTGCCAAATGTCTTCACGACCACCAGCAAAACCGAACATTGGTAAACCCATACTTTCATGTGCTACGTTACCAGTCAAAATCATTAAATCTGCCCAAGAAATTTTCTTACCATATTTCTGCTTTATAGGCCATAATAATAATCTAGCCTTATCTAAATTAGCATTATCAGGCCAACTGTTTAATGGCGCAAAACGTTGGTTTCCTGCACTTGCACCGCCTCTACCATCTGATATACGGTAAGTACCCGCACTATGCCAAGCCATACGGATAAAAAATGGTCCGTAGTGCCCATAATCAGCAGGCCACCAGTCTTGACTATTGGTCATTAAATCAGTTAAGTCCTTTTTAATAGCTGCTAAATCTAAAGATTTAAACTCTTCTGCATAATTAAAATCATCATCCATAGGGTCTGCCATTTTCGAATGCAATCTTAGAATATTAAGATTTAACATATTTGGCCACCAATCTTTAATGGTTGTTCCGCCGCCAGCTGCTTGATGCATTTCGCCATTTAAAAATGGACAACTAGCAGCTGCAGGATCATTAACATCCCAAGCTTCACCTTTTCCGTTAGTACTACTCATGATTATATTTATTTTTAGTTGTATTTAATTCTATACCACAAAATTATCAATATTTTACTTATGCCAATTTAGATTTTAATAGATAAATCTTATTGTGTAATTATATAAGGAATTATTTAACTTCCTCTTTTATAAATATGGCACTTAAATATACACAATATCCTTCTTACCATTTTCCACTTATTACATGAAATAATTAGTATATAATTATCAATCAAACGGTTATACCAAACACTAATCGAAATTAAAATCAATTGGCTTAAAACAAATCTCAATAGTTTTTAAACAGGTAGTCTTTCTTTTAACATTATTGGATTCTCCGAGCCTACAAAATCTAGTTATATTGCATAGCTATATCATAGTTATTTATGGCAGAGTCATCTAAAAGACAAAGACAGGCTAAATGGTTACGTATTTTTCGAAAAGTACATAGAACAACAGGCGCAGCATTATTTATTTTCTTCTTTATTATTTCAATAACCGGACTTCTTTTAGGGTGGAAAAAACACAGTGGGGGAATACTATTATCAAAATCATATGAAGGTACTTCGACCGAATTAAAGCATTGGTTACCTATTGATAGTTTACATACCCTCGCCAATTCATATCTATTAGAAAACGTATCGCCAGAATTGTCAACAAAAATTGATAGGATTGACATAAGAAAAGATAAGGGGATGGTCAAGTTCGTTTATGACGAGCATTATTGGGGCTTACAATTAGATGGTGCGACAGGTAAATTACTTCATGTAGAAAAAAGATATTCTGACCTAATAGAACAAGTTCATGATGGTTCTATTATAGACGATTATTTAGGTACCAGTAACAAACAAATTAAAGTTTTCTACACCTCTATAATGGGTTTGGCGCTACTGCTTTTTACGATTACAGGATTTTGGCTGTGGTATGGTCCAAAGCGTATGCGAAGAAATAATGCAACAGCTTAAAAATTAGGGTTAGCTTTGGGGTCTCAATTATGGCTGATTAACTATGGCAGATACAAAGAAAAAAGAGGGTACAGAAAAACCCACATTACACCCAAGAAATAAACATACCGGTCGTTACGATCTAAGAGCGCTTAAATTAATAAATACTGATTTAAAGCCGTTTGTAGAGAAAAACAAATACGGAAACTTAACGATAGACTTTTTTAATCCCGTTGCGGTAAAAGCCCTAAATAAAGCAATTTTAATTTCTCAATACGGTTTAGATTTTTGGGATATACCAGATGGTTTTTTATGTCCTCCAATTCCAGGTAGAGCCGACTATCTACACCATATAGCAGATGTATTGGCCGCCAGTAATGATGGAGATTTAGTTAAAGGTGAAAAGATAAAATGTCTAGATATTGGAGTTGGGGCAAATTGTGTGTACCCCATAATTGGAAATAATTCTTACGAATGGTCATTTATTGGTTCTGATATAGATTCAAAGGCAATTGAAGCAGCACAAAAAATTGTGACTTCAAATCCTTCCCTTCATGGTAAAATAGAATTTAGACTACAACCGAAACCTGAACATATATATTCTGGAGTTTTAAATACTGAAGAAAAGGTCGATTTAGCTATTTGTAACCCTCCATTTCACGCAACACAAGCTGAAGCAGAAGCAGGGACGCTTAGAAAATTAAGTAACCTGAAGAAAAAAAGGGTGAAAAAACCCGAGCTAAATTTTAGCGGACAAGGTGGCGAACTTTGGACAGACGGTGGCGAAAAACGATTTGTATTAAACATGATTAATGAAAGTGCCCAATATTCTAAAAATTGCGCTTGGTTTTCTACATTGGTATCAAAACAATCGAATCTTCGTGCGTTTTATGACAGACTAGAAAAAGTAGGAGTGGTGGAACACAAAACCACACCAATGGGACAGGGCAATAAACTAAGTAGAATTATAGCTTGGACATTTTTATCTGCACCAGAAATGGAAACTTGGGCGAACGATAGATGGAAAAACGAATAAAATTTTCGCCGAAAAACCTTTTAGGTTCAAAATACAGCCACTTTAAGCCGTTTTAATCTTAAATAGACCCGAAGGGTCGAATTTTTTTTGAAAATAAGCACTATACCTAAAATGCCAGGAGAAACAGATATTAGCGTACTATTAAAGAGCTTAAAACCCATTTTAAATGATGGAAGCTATGTTTTTGTTTGCTTACAAGCATTAGATAAAAAACTTAGAGAACACATTTTATTCGAATTTAAAGAAAAGGAAGGCATAACGATTGTTTTAAGAAAAGAGAAAGCCGACGAATTAAATCTTGATTATGAATTTGTTGCTTCATGGATAACTCTAAATGTTCACTCCGCATTAGAAGCCGTTGGATTAACGGCGGCAGTTTCTACCGCATTAACAAAATATAATATCAGTTGCAATGTAGTGGCAGCGTATTATCACGACCACATTTTTGTCCCTATCAAAGACACGACAAAAGCAATGGCAATTTTAGGTGAGTTTTCAGGAAAATAAAGGGCTTTTTATTTTCCTGAAAATTCTATTTTATCCTAATTTGTTTAAAGCTCTTTCTATTCTAGAAATTGTTTCTTCTTTACCAATCATCGCCATAATATCGAAAATATGCGGTCCTTTCATATCACCAACTAAGAATAGGCGTAAAGGTGGCATCACTTTTCCGAAAGACAATTCTTTTTCGCCAATCCATGCTTTTACAATGGTTTCGCTATTTTCAGATGAAAAATTTTCTATAGGTTTTAATATAGAGATAAGATCGGTCATAATTTCTGCCGTATCTTCTTTCCATTGTTTTTTGGCTGCTTTCTCATTGTATTCATTGGGTGCTACAAAAAAGTAATCGCTTAATTCCCAAAAATCAGACACAAAAACTGCACGTTCTTTTATAAGCGTAACCACCTTCGTTACATAATCTAAACTTGAATTCTCACTACCTGAAATATGAGCCTCTACAACTGGTAAGTACAATTTAGCTAACTCATTATCAGCTGTTTCTTGAAGATAATGCTGATTGTACCATTTGGTCTTTTCAGGATCAAAACGCGCTCCAGATTTATTTACACGGTCTAAACTGAACGTTTCTACCAATTCATCTAAAGAAAATAATTCTTGTTCCGTACCAGGATTCCATCCTAATAAAGCCAAGAAATTAATAACCGCCTGGGGGAAATAACCAGATTCTTTATACCCAACAGATTCGTTCCAAGAAAGAGGAAAAACAGGGAAACCCATTTTTTCACCATCGCGTTTACTCAACTTTCCTTTTCCTACCGGTTTCATTATCAACGGTAAATGCGCAAATTCTGGAGCATCCCAACCAAAAGCATCATACAATTGTTTGTGCAGCGCCATAGAAGGCAACCATTCTTCCCCACGAATAACGTGAGTGATTTCCATTAAATGATCATCAACAATATTTGCTAAATGGTATGTTGGCATACCGTCACTCTTAAATAATACTTTATCGTCTAAAACGTTTGTGTCTATTTGAATTGAACCACGAATTAAATCTTTTAAATGTAATTTTTCATCTGGTGGATTTAAAAATCGAATTACGAAATCATCACCATTATCTAAACGACTTTTAACTTCATCTGGCATCAATGACAACGAGTTGTCAAGCTTTAATCTATTATGCCAATTATATATAAATGTTTTTCCGCTTTCTTCATGCTCTTTTCTGTGCCCATCTAAACTCTCTGCACTATCGAATGCGTAATATGCATGACCACTTTCAATTAAATCATCGGCATATTTTTTATATAACGATTTACGCTCGCTCTGTCTATATGGACCAAATCCGCCGTCTTTACCAATACCTTCGTCAAAAGGAATACCGCACCAATTCAAAGAATCAATAATATACTGCTCAGCACCTTCAACATATCTATTCTGATCAGTATCTTCTATTCTAAGAATAAAATCACCACCATGCTTTTTAGCAAATAAATAATTAAATAGGGCAGTACGGACACCACCAATATGTAATGGCCCAGTAGGACTAGGGGCAAAACGAACACGAACTTTCTTCGACATACTTTTTTTATAAGATCACAAAGATACATAACCGCTACTTTGTATCTAAAGATTTACAAATAGGATTTTAATGTCGTCTTTTTTAAAAATTTACTATTAGATGCCTAGTTATAAAATACACAGTGTTTTGATTTAACAAATATTTCCCAACAAACATAGGTGATAACCGTTATCTTGGTATAAAAAAGAACAATTGCAAGACTATAAACACATTTTAGACCGATTAAATCAGTTTATTCAGAAACATTACTCTCAAGTTCTACTGAAAGGTATATTATTATTCTTTGCCCTTGGGTTATTGTTTTTCTTATTGATTTTAGGAGTAGAATATTTTCTGTGGATGAATACCACAGGAAGAATGATTCTTTTCGGAATTTTTATAGCGGTTGAACTATTTCTTCTTTTCAAATACATTTTAACCCCAATTTTCTACTTATTTAAATTAAAACAGGGCATCGGACCAAAAGATGCCGCACAAATCATCGGGAATTATTTTCCTGAAGTGGGAGATAAGCTTACCAATTTATTAGATCTGGCAAACGACCCAGAACAATCAGAATTATTACTCGCTAGTATAAACCAAAGATCAAAACAGCTAGACCCAATTCCGTTTTCAAATGCTATTGACTTTAAAGATTGCTTAAAATATTTGAAGTATGTTATAATTCCCATTGCTATAATAGGGCTATTGTTAATCTCAGGAAATTGGAATAGTTTTTTTGGAACTTATGAACGGGTAGTTAACTATGAAATGGCATATGAAAAGCCAGCACCTTTTCAATTCGAATTATTATCAGATGATTTAAAAACATTACAAGATGAAACCTTTACCATACAGGTTGCTACTAGGGGTGAATTAAAGCCTGAAAATGTATATATAGAAATAGATGACAAGCAGATTCTATTGCAACAAAACAATGGTTTCTATGAATATGAATTTACACCACCATTAACTACAACAAACTTTAAGTTTATGGCAAATGAAGTCAATTCTAGAGAATATACATTAACCGCTTTAGAAACACCATCCATTTTAGATTTTACCATGAATCTTACATATCCTTCATACCTAAACAAACCAAATGAAACAATAAAAAGTACGGGAAACGCTGTAATACCTGAAGGCACCAAAATACAATGGAAAATAAATGGTGAAAATACCGATAAGATTAATCTCTCCACAAAAGACACGATACTACAGCTAACAAAAGAAAACAATACGTTCCAACTGGAAAAACGTATCTACAATGATTTCAATTATGAGCTAACAACCACCAACAAAAATGTTGAAGACTACGAACGTCTAACCTATAACTTTAAAGTAATTAAAGATGGGTACCCTACAATCAAGGTTAATCAAGTTCTAGATAGTTTGAATCCGAATGTATCTTACTACACCGGTAATGCAACAGATGATTATGGTTTACGCAAAATTGATGTTGTGTATTTTGAAGTTGGAAAAGAAGAAAAAAAGAATACCATAAACCTATTAAAACCTACTTCAAACTATGAGCAATTTTATTACACTTTCCCCTCTGGTTTAGCACTTGAAGCAGGCAAAAATTATGGCTTTTATTTCGAGGTTACAGACAACGATGCTATACATAATGGCAAGACAACCAAAAGTCAAATATACCAACAAGTATTGCTAGATGAAAATCAATTAACAAACAAAGATTTAGAGTCGCAACAATCCCTTATAAAAGACCTTGATAAATCGTTACAAAAATCTAAAGAACAAAAAGAATATTTAGAAGAAATCAATCAAAATCAGAAAGAAAAAAACAGTCTAAATTTTAATGATAAAAATCAAATAAAAGACTATTTAAAAAAGCAAGAACTGCAAGAACAGCTGAGGCAAAAATTCAGTAAAGAATTAAAAGAAAATTTGAATAAAGAAAACAAAGATGACAAATTAAACCAACTGTTACAAGATCGTTTAGAACGTCAAGAAAAACAAGCTAAGAAAAACCAACAACTCCTTGAAGAACTTAATAAAGTAGCTGATAAGATAAAGAAGGAAGACCTTACCAAAAAACTAGAAGAACTAGGTAAAAAACAACAGAATAGTCAACGTAGCCTTGAACAGTTATTAGAATTAACCAAACGGTATTATGTTACAGAAAAGGCATCTCAGATTGCACGCGATCTAGAAGAATTAGCTAAAAAACAAGAAGAACTTTCAGAACAAAAAAATGAAAATAATACCGCTGAAGAACAGGAAAAACTAAACGAACAATTTGATAAAATATCAGCCGAACTAGACGACCTAAAAAAGGACAATGAAAAGCTCAAAAAACCAATTGATATAAATATTGATAAAAGTAAAAAAGAAGGGGTAAAAGAAGACCAAAAAAAGGCACTAGAAGAACTTGAAAAAAACAACTCTAAAGACCACAATAAACCAACCAGTTCTGACGCAAATAAAAAGCAAAAATCTGCTTCAGATAAAATGAAAGAAATGAGTGAACAACTTAGCGAATCATCTTCTGGTGGAGGCGGTGGTTCATCTGTAACTGAAGATGCAGAAATGCTAAGACAAATTCTTGATAACCTTATCATATTTTCATTCAAACAAGAAACTTTATATGACAGACTAACAGCTAGAGAAGACCAAGATGCTACTCAATATTCTGAAAGGGTGCGCGATCAGAATGAATTAAAGAGTTTATTCGAACATGTTGATGATAGTCTTTTTGCATTATCACTTCGACAGGCTGAGCTTTCAGAATTTGTGAATGAACAAATTACCGAAGTATATTATAACATTGACAAATCTTTAGAAACCATGGCAGATGGTCAAATGTTTCAAGGAATTTCTCATCAGAAATATGTCTTAACAGCAGCAAATAGCCTTGCCGATTTTTTAGCAGAAGTAATGGACAATATGAATTCAAGCATGCAAATGGGCAAAGGTTCTGGACAAAGCGAAGGTGGTTTTCAATTACCAGATATCATCAAAGGACAACAGCAATTAGGTGAAAAAATGGGTCAACAAGGTAAATCTGGGAGTGAAGGAAAACAGGGTAAAAGTGGAGAAGTTAAACAGGGTGAAAACGGAGAAAATGGTGAAGGTGGAAAACAAGGCGAACGTGGTAAACAGGGGGCTAACGGAAAAGAAGGAGAGAGCGGAAGTGACGGGGAAAATGGTAAAAATGGAGAAGGAAAAAGTGGGAAAAATGGTATAAATGGTGAAGCTGGGGAAAATGGTCAAGGAAATAATGGGTCTAACGGTACAAACGGGCAAGGGCAAGGTTCAATGAGTGAAACTGAACTTAAAGAAATTTATGAAATCTATCAAAATCAACAAAAATTAAGACAAGAATTAGAAAAACAACTTGAAAATATGATAAATTCTGGTGATCAAAAATTAGGACAAAAATTGATCAAACAGATGGAAGATTTTGAGAACGATCTTTTAGAAAATGGAGTAACACAACGTACCATCAACAAAGCCAATACTATACAGTATGAATTGTTGAAATTAGAGAATGCAGCACTTAAGCAAGGAGAGAAATCTGAGCGAGAAAGTAATAGGAATACCAAAGACTTCACAAATCCTATTACTACTAAACCCTCATTATTAGATAATTATCGTAATGAAGTTGAAATTTTAAATAGGCAAAGCTTACCTTTGCGGCAAAATTTTCAATCTAAGGTTAAAGAGTACTTCAAAGCAAATGATTAATTACAATTACCTAACAGAATTTAAACTTGTAGCAGAAAATAACTTCGATTCATGGATTACAAAATCTTGTAATACCGAAGGGTTTTCTATAATTGAACTCAACTACATTTTTTGTAGTGATGACTACTTGCTTAAAATAAATCAAGATTACTTACAACACGATTATCTAACAGACATTATCACTTTTGATTATGTGTCAGGAAAAAATGTGTCGGGCGACCTATACATTTCAATTGACCGCGTAAAAGAAAACGCAAAAGAGTTTAATGTTTCATTTGATAATGAATTAAAACGCGTAATGATTCATGGGGTTTTACATCTTATGGGTTATTCGGATAAATCGGATGCAGCTACTGCCGAAATGCGCGCTAAAGAAGAAGAAAAAATAAAGCTGTTCCACGTGGAACAATAGAAAATATGTTTGGAGAAGAATATGATGTAATTGTAGTTGGCGGAGGACACGCCGGTGCAGAAGCGGCAGCAGCAGCTGCAAACTTGGGTTCAAAAACCTTATTAGTAACTATGAATTTGCAAAATATAGGACAGATGTCTTGTAACCCAGCAATGGGTGGAATTGCAAAAGGACAAATTGTTAGGGAGATCGATGCACTCGGTGGATATAGCGGAATAGTATCAGATAAATCTGCTATACAATTTAAGATGCTTAACAAATCTAAAGGACCTGCAATGTGGAGTCCAAGAACCCAAAACGATAGAATGCGTTTTGCAGAAGAGTGGCGTTTAATGTTAGAACGAACTCCGAACGTAGACTTTTATCAAGAAATGGTTTCTGGATTGTTAGTAGAAAATCATAAAGTTGTTGGTGTAAAGACTTCTTTAGGAATTGATATACGATCAAAAGCAGTTGTATTAACTAATGGAACTTTCTTGAATGGACTCATTCATATTGGAGAAAAACAATTTGGTGGTGGTAGAGCAGGAGAAAAAGCAGCGACAGGAATTACAGAACAACTAGTTGAATTAGGTTTTGAAAGTGGAAGAATGAAAACTGGAACTCCGCCAAGAGTTGATGGAAGATCTTTAGATTATTCTAAAATGATTGTTCAACCTGGTGATGCAATTCCTGAAAAATTCTCTTATACAAATACAAAACCATTAGCACATCAACGTGATTGTTACATGACACATACAAGTGCAATGGTTCATGATTTGTTACGCGAAGGTTTTGACAGATCACCAATGTTCAATGGCAGAATAAAAAGTTTAGGTCCAAGATACTGCCCATCTATTGAAGATAAAATAAACAGATTTGCTGATAAAGACAGTCACCAAATGTTTATTGAACCTGAAGGTTGGGAAACTGTAGAAGTATATGTAAACGGATTTTCAACTTCTTTACCAGAAGATGTTCAGTTCAAAGCACTACGTTCTGTAGTAGGTTTTGAAAAAGTAAAATTCTTTAGACCAGGTTATGCCATAGAGTACGACTATTTTCCGCCAACACAATTGAAACACACTTTAGAAACTAAGTTAGTTGAAAATTTATATTTCGCAGGACAAATAAATGGAACTACTGGATATGAGGAAGCAGCATCGCAAGGATTGATGGCTGGCATAAATGCACATCTAAAAATAAAAGAAGAAAATCCATTAATACTAAAAAGAGACGAAGCATACATTGGTGTATTGATAGACGACCTAATTACCAAAGGTACAGAAGAACCATATAGAATGTTTACCTCTCGTGCGGAGTATAGAACATTACTTAGACAAGATAATGCTGATTTAAGATTAACACCTTTGAGCCATGCTATAGGTTTTGCGACAGATGAAAGAATGAAAAGGATGGAGCAAAAACTAGAACAGTCAGAAACTCTTGTTAACTACTTTCGAGAAACTAGTGTATTGCCAAAGGACATTAATCCAATCTTTGAAAGCGTTGATTCATCTTTAGTAAAACAATCTGATAAAATGTACAAAGCCTTTTCAAGACCTAATGTTACTATGGAACATATGTTGCAATTACAAGATGTTTCTAATTTTGTAAAACAAAATAATTTCGATAGTGAGGTACTTGAACAAGCAGAAGTACAAATAAAATATTCTGGATATATAGCAAAAGAAAAACTGAATGCTGATAAACTTCATAGATTAGAAGCGGTTAAGATTCCTGCTAATTTTGATTACTCAAAATTGAAATCTTTATCTTTTGAAGCGAGAGAAAAAATGACAAAAATTCAACCCGTTACTATTTCTCAAGCATCAAGAATTAGTGGAGTTACACCGAGTGACATCAGTGTACTTTTAGTTTTTCTTGGAAGGTAGGGCAAATTGTTCCACGTGGAACAATGAAAAGTTATAGCAAAAATTTCAATATTTATAATTAAGACATGCCTAATCACATTTCAAAAATCTTGACAAAGGATTTTCTAGTAACTCAAGAATCATTTGAATTAGAATATGATTCTAAATACGATATGCTAGTTACAAAACCTATACCCGAAGACTTAGAAAAATACTACGACCCAAATAATTATATTTCACATTCCGATAATGGAAAAAGTCTAGTTGAAAAAATTTATCAAAATGTAAAAAAATACACCTTAAACAAAAAAGTAAAGCTGATAAATGAGTATACTACAGATGATAAAAATTTACTTGATATAGGATGTGGAACAGGAGAATTTCTAATCAATGCAAAAAATAAAAATTGGAAAACAGTAGGGGTAGAGTTAAATGATAGTGCAAGAAAGAAAGCAGTAGATAAAGAACTAGAAATTTATAAATCATTGGATGATTTAAATAGTAAAAAATTTGATGTCATAACACTATGGCATGTCCTAGAACATCTGCCAGATTTAGATAAGCAGATAAATAAAATAACATCTTTATTAAATAAAAACGGGACACTCATAATTGCTGTTCCAAATTACAAATCATATGACGCTCAATACTACAAAGAGTTTTGGGCAGCTTATGATACACCAAGACATATATGGCATTTTTCACAAAAAGCAATAAGAAGTATTTTTAAAAATAAAAAAATAGAAGTAGTCAATACTTTACCAATGTACTTCGATTCTTTTTATGTTTCATTATTATCAGAAAAATATAAATCTGGTTCTTCAAATTACTTAAAAGCAATTTACAGAGGATTTATCTCAAATATAAAGGCAAAGACATCTACTGAGTATTCTTCTCTAATATATGTGCTCAAAAAAGAGTAAAAAGCTATTTAAAACTTATTTAAAGGAATAACTAATCTAATCTATATACCATATCAAATAAATCTAAATAATCCCTTAAATAAGCTTTAAAATCGATAGAAAAAATAAGAAAAACTGATATTCTAAATTTTAATAATAAGAAATATCTATTTTTACTTAGATCTCATCATTTATCTTGATTTTAAAACATTTTCATTCTAAAAGCTTTATTACTTTTGCACGACATAAAAATGAAAAAAATGAAAAACATAATTTTAATTTTCGCTATCGCATTATTAGCATCTTGCCAACAAGAAAAAATCGGATACGTAGATAACGTAAAATTGATGGATGAGTATCAACAAAAAATTGATGTTGAATCTAAATTCAAAGTTAAAGCAGATGCTTTAGCAAAAACTAGAGATAGTATTTCTCAAGCTTTTCAATTTGAGGCACAAGCCTTTCAAGCTAAAGCTCAATCAATGTCTCAAACAAAAGCGCAGGAAGAATATGCAGCAATGCAGCAAAGAGGTCAAATTATTGGTCAACAACTTCAACAACAAGACCAACAATTACAAATGGAAGGTCAGACTGAAATGGACAGTATAGTTTCTGTAGTGAAAAAAGAAATTAAGGCCTACGGTGAATCAAAAGGTTACTCTTACATACTAGGTGGAGGAGATGGTGGTAGTGTTCTTTATGGCAAAGATGCCAATGATCTAACTGATGAGATTGTAAAGTTACTTAATGATAAGTACAAGAAATAAAACTATTATTTACTATAATTAAAAAGCCGGTCAATGACCGGCTTTTTTTATTCTATTATATTAGTCTAAAATCTTTCTAGTTCATGCTCTATATTAAACTGATCCTTAGGTAAAAATCCCTTTACAATAAGAACAACTCCACATATCACTAATATTATCCCTATAACCTTTTTTATAAGTACAATCCTTTTAACCGTCAATTTTCTCTTTAACTGTTTCGCTAATAGAATTTTAAAAATATCTGTTATAAAATAAGAAAGCAATACAGTAGCAAAAAAAGTGAAAAATCTATTTGGTTGATTATCTAAGCTTGGTCCTATAATAATTATAATACCCAACCAAAATACAAGAACCCCAATATTAATAAAGTTAAGTAAAAAGCCTTTTATAAAAAGACTAAAGAAATCTGATTTATTAATCTTCCTAGACTCATCTGGTATTTCTTTTTTATCAACTTTTAAAAAAGTAAATAACCCATAAATTAAAAGAATTACACCACCAAAAACATAAAGCCCCGGTTGATTACTTAAATTTTCAAGAAGTTGAAAACTACTAAAATAAGCTACTAGGATAAATAATATATCTGCCAAAAATACTCCCAAATCAAAAGTAATAGCAGCGCGAAAACCTTTTACAGCGCTAGTTTGTAGCAAAACAAAAAAAACAGGCCCTACCATAAAACTTAAGAAAAAGCCTAAAGGGATTGCTGCCTGAATATCTTCTAACATCTACGTTTACATTCTTTTAATAGTACCGCCAAATACAGTTTTCTCTTCTAACCTTTCAGGATTGCCATATACTTGAACCTCCCCACCTGCTTTAACCGTTGCTTTAACATAGTCTTTGGCATTAATTTCTGCTCTAGACCCTGCATTTACATTTATTGTAGAAAAATTTGTTTTGAAATTTTTACCTTCATAAACACCACCTGTATTTATTTGCACATCTTGAAAATTAGACGATCCAGTGGTTCTTATAATTCCGCCTGAAACAGACTTTATCAACATTTGCTCAACCTCTGCATTAACAATCAACTCACCACCTTCTTGAGCTTTTAATTCTAATATCTCTTGTTGAATAATCTGTTCAGTAACAATTCTAGCATCCTCATTAACATCGATAACCAAAATATCTCCGGTATAATATAAATCTACAAACGTTTTATATCCACTAAAAATTTTACCGATTTGCATCCGTATTTTTAAAATACCTTCGTTATTAACAATTGCGACTTTACTGGTATTCTCACCAGTTATAATAACTTTATTCTCTGTAGATTTAATAAGATTGATAGATAAACCATCAAATCCTTTTAATTCTTTAAAGGGCTCTAAATTTTGGGTAATCTTATTTTCCTGGCCTGTAACCAAAAGACATCCAAAGAGAAACATTATAACTACTATTTGTTTCATTCTTTTACGTGTAATTTTTTAGAAAAACTTTAATTTAAAATAGTTTTTCTAATTCAGCCTTATAATACCAAAATCTATTCCAAATTAATTATTCTTATCCGGAATTAAAGCAAAATCTAAATGTCTTTTGACTAAATCGGTATTTTTAACCATAACGGTTATCTCATCACCTAAGGTATATTTCTTTTTGGTTCGTTCACCAACGATAGCGTATTGCTTCTCGTCAAAGATATAATAATCTCCTTTAATGTCTCTAATACGAATCATGCCTTCACATTTATTATCAATGATTTCAACATAAATACCCCATTCGGTAACACCACTAATTACACCACGGAATTCCTCATCTTTATGATCTTGCATGAACTTAATCTGCATGTACTTTATAGAATCTCGTTCAGCACTTGACGCTAAATATTCCATATCTGACGAATGCTTACATTTCTTCTCGAATTCTTCTGCATTTGCAGAACTACCACCATCTAAATAATGTTGCAATAAACGATGCACCATTACATCGGGGTATCTTCGAATAGGAGAAGTAAAATGGGTATAATAATCAAAAGCTAATCCATAATGTCCAATATTATCAATAGTATAAATCGCTTTGCTCATACTACGTATCGTAAGTGTATCAACCATATTTTGTTCTTTTTTACCTTTTACATCTTGTAGTAATTGGTTTAAAGAAGAACTAATAGATTTCTTATCCTTGAAATCTAATTTATGTCCGAATTTAGAAACGATACCATTCAAGGCCATTAACTTATCTGGATCAGGATCATCGTGAATTCGATAAACAAATGTCTTTTTAGGTTTTTGTTTACCAATAAATTCAGCAACTTTTCTATTTGCTAAAAGCATAAACTCTTCAATCAGCTTATTAGCATCTTTAGATTCTTTGAAATAAACTCCGATTGGCTCACTATTCTCATCAAGATTAAAACGAACTTCAACTTTATCAAAAGAAAGTGCACCTTGATCCATACGCTTAGAGCGCATAATTTTTGCAAGTCTGTCCATCTCTAAAGTAGCCTCTACAACTTCTTTAGACACAGAATAAGCTGCGTCTCTAATCGAAATTTCTTCTGGTATATTGCCACTGCCTGTCTCTATGATATATTGAGCCTCTTCATAAGCAAAACGTTCATTAGAATCGATTACAGTTCTTCCAAACCATTGATTTCTTATGGTTGCATTCTTATCTAGCTCAAATATGGCAGAAAAAGTATACTTTTCTTCATTAGGTCTTAAGGAACATGCATTGTTAGAAAGGACTTCTGGTAACATGGGTACTACACGATCGACTAAATAAACAGATGTTGCTCTTTCATAGGCTTCATCATCTAAAATGGTGTCTTTCTGTAAGTAATGAGAAACATCGGCAATATGAATACCTATCTCATAATTACCATTTTCTAAAATTTGAAACGATAATGCATCATCAAAATCTTTAGCATCTTTTGGATCAATTGTAAACGTAAGAACATCACGTACATCTCTACGTTTTTTAATTTCCTCTTCTTTAATGCTAGTATCTAAACCATCCGCAAAATTTTGAACATCTGCAGGAAAAGAATATGGTAAACCATACTCCGCTAAAATGGAATGAATTTCAGTATCATGTTCGCCAGGTATACCTAAAACTTCGGTAACTCTACCAAAAGGAGAATCAACATCATCGGGCCAATCGGTTATTTCTACTAAAACCTTTTCACCATCATTTGCTCCATTTAATTTATCTTTCGAAACAAAAATATCGGTATACATTCTAAAATCTGAAGGTCTTACGAATGCAAATGTCTTCTGCATATCAACAATACCAACGAAAGTTGTCTTGTACCTTTCAAGAATCTTTACGATTTCACCTTCAAGTTTTTTACTTTTACTTCTAGGGTAGATATAAACCTCTACTTTATCTTTATGAAAAGCTTTATTTAATTTATTGGCAGGAATAAAAATATCGTCATCCATACCTTCGACTACGATATATGCATTTCCTTTTCCTGTAACATCTACAGTACCAACGTGATAAGATTTTGTATCCTCTAAAACCTGATACTGACCTCTATCAACCTCTTTAATTCTTTTTTTCTCTTTCAGCTCAGTTAACCTTTTTATAAGTGTATTTCTTTCTTGAGCATCGGTAATATCAATTTTGGCAGCAATTTGCTTATAGTTAAAACTTTTATTCGGATCCTTTTCAAGAACGGTAAAAATTCCTTTAGTAATTTCGTTCTTTCTATGGTTCTTCGCCTTCTTATTCTTCTTCGACATTAAACTTTTAATTTGTTGGAAAATTACGAATTATAATCCACTACCAATTAATCAACTTCTTATTGAAAAGTTAAGGAAACAAGTTGTTATTAACATATATATCATAATTGGCATTTTTTCTTTTAAATTAAATTAAATATTAATGATTATTATAGCTTGTTAATATCTGGAATAACTTATTTCAATATTACTTGACATTATGAGATACTAATACTTGTTGACGATCAATTTATATAATCTATAATTGAGAATCAGTATTTTGAGAAGTTATTAAACATGGTTTATAAGTGCTATTAACATGAATTTATTAATAACTAAATGTAATTTTAATGTTAACTAGGGTTGTTATTTTGATGAAAATCCTCTAATAGTTTCTAATATTTAAATTCGTCTTCAGAGGATTAATAATGTAAGCAGATGTTAACTTTAATAAGCAAATTTTTTAGCAACTTTTTCTAAACAATTTATGCATTACCTAATCTTGCTTATAACATACTAATTAACAATTTAAATTAATTAGATAATAACAAATGTTGTGAACCCCTCGTTTTTTGTTGTGAATGCCTGATTATTGTACCTTTAGCATGGTTTTATGCCATTCCCCACTGGTTATAAACAATGATCTATTAACCTTTAAATATTATACATATGAAAATAGCTATTGGTAACGACCATGCTGGTACAGAATACAAGTTAGCTATAATAGGTTTACTTAAATCTATACAGATTGAGGTTATTAACTATGGTACAGATGGTACTGATAGTGTTGATTATCCTGATTTTGCACACCCTGTGGCATTAGATGTTGAAAATGGTACCGCCGATTATGGTATTTTAATCTGTGGTAGTGGCAATGGGGCTTCTATGACCGCCAATAAGCAACAAAATGTAAGAGCTGCATTATGTTGGACAAAAGAGATAACGAAACTAGCTAGAGAACATAACGATGCCAATATATTAAGTTTACCGGCGAGGTATATTTCTTTACCTCAAGCACTTGAAATGGTTTCTACGTTTTTAAACACTTCTTTTGATGGAGGTAGACATGAACGTAGAATTGAAAAGATTCCACTTCAGTAGATAGTTATTATAACTATGTTGATAACCCAAAATAGTTATTACAACTACTTAATAATCAAATATTTATTAGGTTATAGATATGAACATATCTAGTTAATTAAGCAAACTCATGTTAGATATAAAAGTAATTGGTTTTAAAGAATTCGATATTGAAGAACTGTACAATGTACTACAATTACGAAGCGATATTTTTGTCGTAGAGCAAGATTGTGTTTATTTAGATTTAGATGGTAAAGATGGTAAAGCTTTTCACGTCATCGGCTTTAAAGACAATACGCTAGTAGCATATACAAGAATTTTTAAGCCAGGCGATTATTTTGACCAAGCAAGTATTGGCAGGGTTGCGGTACATAAAGATTTTAGAAAATTTGGTTATGGTAAAGTAATTATGGAAGCTTCTATTAAAGCTGTAGAAAAACGTTTTAGTGAAAATGAAATAAAAATTTCAGCTCAAAAATACCTTACCAAATTTTACACAGATTTAGGATTTAATGCCACAGGAAAAGAATATTTAGAAGACGGTATACCGCATTTAGAAATGATTAAAACATAAAAAAAGTCCACTAATTGCGGACTTTTTTAATACGTTATTTTAAAATATTTAAATTTTGATAGGCGTTTTATTACTTAAGTTAATATCCTCAAGCATATTATCTGTAAACTTATAATGACCTTTAGTTGTAATTATTCTAAACCGGTTAGAGTTCATTCTACTTAACGTGTCTAAAAACAACCACTTCGATTTTAATAATCTTGTCTTTGGAGATTTGAGACTAATATCAAAATAATATTTTCTTCCATTTTTTATTGCAACAATATCTGGAGTTATATTATCATTTTTTCCTTTTCTAGAATATGATTTAGGTGTTTCATAACCATCCATATCAGCCTTAATATTCTCGAAACCGGTAGCTTCTAAATGTTGAATTGACTTTTCTAAAAATTCTACGTTTTCTGACTTTTCTACTTTTACCATACCTAATAAAATAAAAAAAAAATGGACAATTCCTAATTTTAAACGTTGATTAACAATATGTTGGGTTTAAAAGTAGATTTTACACCACTATTATTTACAGCAAGATAACAGCGAAATAAGTACTATAAAACTATAAAAGAGAAAGTTATACTAGGTCGATTTTATGTTTTCATAAAGAACTTCGCCAATTTTTTTAACAACACCAACAACCAAGGCATTCCCCATAAAAAATGCTCTTTTGGTATTTGAAATACCCTCAAGTAATGTATGATCATCGGGGAACATATTCAAGCGTTCTAATTCAATGGGAGTTAATCTACGAAGTCCTTTTTTGGTGTTGATAACATGTTTAAACCGCGATGCGCTCTTACCGCCTTCACCAGTTATTATTGTTCTTGATGCATTGTCTAATGAATCAGGAAAAATCATATTACCCTCATTATAATGGTAAGCAAAACCAGATTTAGAAGTCCGGGTTTCTTTCTTTGAACCTTTTAGATAATACCATTTATCATGCTCCTCTTCAGGAATATAAAATTCTTCGGGTATTTCTTCTTTTTGTAAAACATCGGCTAAGACTGTTCTTTTACCAATATAACTAGCCTTAGTTTTAGCGGTGTATACTTTACCTTTAATGAACACTCCGGTATTTTGAAAAGGAGATAATTTTTCGCCTAAATTAAAATTTTTGGATAGTGAAACAAGATCTTCGGTAATATCAAATGAAATCATTTTAGAAGAAGTACTTGTAATAGGAAATGCTGTTGCAATTGTCCCTTTTTCAAAAATCCAGTCTTCAACTTTGGCTTTTTTAAATTGTTTATAAAGCGGCGTAGATTTATGGTATCCTAAGAAAAAAATACGTCTTCTTCTTTGTGGCATTCCATAATCTGCAGCGTTGATAACCCGCCATTCTACGGCATAACCTAAATCATCTAAACTTTTAAGCATTATGGCAAAATCTCTACCTCTTTGGTTTGACGGAGATTTTAACAATCGATCTACATTTTCAAGAAATAAGTATTTCGGCGGATTTTTCTTTTCCGATAAAATTCTATGAATGCTCCACCATAAAACCCCTTTTTTACCAATAAGTCCTTTAGAATTGTTCAGTGTAGCGGCAACGGAGTAATCTTGACAAGGAAAACCACCAACTAAAATATCGGCATCGGGTATATCTTTAGTGGGTACCTCAGAAATATCTTCATTTCTGTGATTCTCATGACCGAATCTAGCTTCATAAACTGTAGAGGCGTGCTGGGCTTTCGTACTAGGCTCAAATTGGTTACTCCAAACTACTTCGTAGTTCTCGGTATCCTCTAATCCTAAGCGAAATCCGCCAACACCCGCAAAAAGTTCTATGACCTTTAGTTTCTTCATTTGCGATAAAATTACATAATTTCACAAGGCTAATACTATTAGAAATTTTTTTACGGATGAAGAGAATACTATTAAAGAGGGCTTTTGTATTGATTTTGATTGTTTTAAATACAGCATGTGGCCTTCATATGGACGAAAAGAAATTATTGGTCGAAGAAATTGAAATTATAAAAAATGCTTTTGCACCAGATAAACGTACGGCACTTTTTAATTTAGAAGTATTAGATGGTCCATCTGGCTTTACTTTGGTAGGTGAAACAAATTTACCTTTAGCCGTAGATTCTTTAAATAGTCTTTTAAAGGAAAAGGGAATTACCGCTACCAATGATATAAAAATTTTACCAGCAGAAGATTTAGAGGGTATGACCAAGGCGGTTATTAACATCTCTGCAGCCAATCTTAGAAGTAACCCTAAACATTCGGCAGAACTGGCTACACAGGCCACTTTAGGTACTGTTGTTGATGTTCTAAAAAAAGAAGGGGATTGGTATTTGATACAAACACCAGATAAGTATTTGGCTTGGGTAGATTTAGGCGGAATAGAATTAATGAATGCAGATGATATAAAGGGGTGGACAACTGTGGATAAAATTATTTATACCAATACTTATGGGCATGCATTTAGTTCTGAAGAGGCTAAAAACAGAATATCTGATGTAGTTGCCGGAAGCTTATTAAAACTATTAAGTAGTGATGATGAGTATTATAAAATTGAATTTCCAGATGGTAGACAGGGGTACATTTCTAAAGATGAAGCAGAAGAATATGATACTTGGTTATCAAATCTGAGTTACAATGCAGATTCACTTATAGCTACTTCGAAAACCTTAATGGGTGTGCCTTACTTATGGGGTGGTACTTCTACAAAAGGTGTTGATTGTAGTGGCTACACAAAGACTATCTATTATTTAAATGGAATGGTAATTCCACGCGATGCATCTCAGCAAGTGCATGCTGGTAAGCCAATAGATTCTATTGCAGATTTCAGCAAATTACAGAAAGGAGATTTGTTGTTCTTCGGAAGAAAAGCAACAGAAACAAGCTCAGAAAAAGTAGTTCATGTAGGTATGTGGATCGGTGATAACCAATTTATACATTCATCTGAAATGGTACGTATAAGCAGTGTTGATAAAGATTCGCCAAATTTTGATGCGTTTAATGTAGGTAGATATTTAAGGACCCAACGCTTGTTAAATGAAGAGGATCCTTTGCTTCTAAACCTAAATATTACAAAACCGTTAAACGAATAACAGTTTTGGTTTTTAAAAGAGGTGTTTCATCGATTTTAAGATAAATAATATAACATAGTAATAATGAGCTCGTTTTAAAATAGCACGATCATTTATGTACTATGAAAAAAACAATTCTTCTAGTTTTAATCTGCTGTTTTGTAGGATCATCTATAGCTATTGCCCAAAAAGATGCTGCAACTTTATATTTTAAAGATGGCAAGCAATTAAAGGGAATGGCAAAGCTTGTAAATGGAGACCAGGTAAAATTCAAAATAAATAAGGGAGATAAACCAGAAAAATATCATTTTGAAAAACTTGAGCAAGTAGTTATCAATGATAGGGAAGAGCCATCTACCTACATTTATTTAGAAACCCGAGAAGGTTATTTTAATGTAGTAAGAGAATTAGAAATAGGCAAAGTAAGTCTTTATGTTCTCGAACAAACAGGGTATTCCGCACCCATGTTTGTTGGTAGTGCAAATGGCCAAATGAATATGGTGCATGGTAATTACTATGACATTAAAAATCTATATGTAAGTAAAGGAGTAAACGGAGAGGTAACCCACTTGGGGTCAAATCAGCTCTTTAGTAAGAATTTTAAAAATGCAGCTTCGACCTATTTTTCAGATTGTCCGGTTTTAGTGGAGAAAATTCAAAATAAAGAATACAAGAAAAAGCACATTAGAGACATTGTAAATTTTTATAATCTAAAATGTAATGAAGAACATGTGTTAATTCTTAAAAAATAGTACTACTGTAATATTGATTTTTATTAATCTACAGTAATAAACTCCCGTATATCTTTACTTAATTTAATAAGATCCGGTTCATGGGTATACATCATATGACCACCTTCATAATACTTCATTTGTACGCGCTCTTTTACGATTCCGTTTCTATCAAAAGTATATTCAGCATCAAAAAACGGAGTAATTAAATCATAATATCCACTTGCTACCATTACTTTCATAGCAGTATTTCTACGCATGGTTTCACCTAAATCCGGAGCAGTATTTACCGGCATCGGTTCCCAATATTGTCCATCGGGTACGGTTCTCCATCTCCAATTAGATCCACCACCAGAAGTAATATAGGGTCTATCCATTTTTACTTTTAAAGCTGAAGCGAAATAGTGATTTAAGCTAGCAGTGTAGGCAGCACTAATTTGATAACTTGCCGCATCGCCCAAATGTGGATTTTCAGAAACTTTATCTTCCTCATCACCCATAAATCGTCCGTCTAATCTACCAATTGCCAAACCTTTGTTTTCTAGTAGTTTTTTCTGAAAACGACCCATCAGTATTCTCAAATTAGATTGTAGAATATATGTTTTATCCAACCCTGTGAAATAAGAAAGTTTTTCAGCTATCGTGTTCTTTTCTGCTTCACTTAATGAATTGCCCTTGTATAAAGAAGGTATGTAGGTGTTGTATGTAAAATCTCTACATTCTTGTGTAAAGTTTTCTAAAGACTTGCCCTGACCTGCTTTTTTATGATACCAAGCAGTAGCCGCCATACTGGGTAAATAAGTAATGAACGAAGTAATATTGTTCTTTACTGAAGTAGAACCTGCATAATCTAAAGCTTGCGATATTAAAATCATTCCGTTCAAAGCCATATTTTGACCTGAACCTTCTAAAGCTTTTCCAAGAGCTGCGGCACGTGTGGTACCATAACTTTCACCAGCTAAATATTTAGGTGAAAACCAACGTTCGTTTTCGGTCACCCATTTTCTAATGAATTGAGCAAAAGAATCTACATCTTCTTTTAATCCGTAGAAATCTTTGCCCTCTCCTTTACCAACCAAACGACTATAACCGGTACCTACAGGATCAATAAAAACTAAATCGGTGACATCAAGTAAACCATGGTCGTTGTTCACTAAATTGTAAGGTGCGGCACCATCATCAGATTTGGCATCAGAATCTACTTTTACAATTTTTGGTCCAAAGAATCCCATGTGTAACCACATCGAAGCAGATCCTGGTCCGCCATTAAAAACGAAAGTTACCGGTCTTTTAGCAACATCTCCCATATTGGTTTTAGTATAGGCAACAGACCAAAAAGTAGCAATAGAATCTCCGTCTTTATTAGTTAAAAAAGTTTCTTTAGCCGTTGTTGTATAATCTATAGCCGTACCACCAAAAACACCTTTATGCTTGGTTATAAAAGATTTTGCTTCTGGTATGGGTTTCGTTTTAGTTTCCTTTTTTGAGTCTTGAGCTTGCAAAAATTGAAGAAACAAAATACTGGTTGCTAGTAATAGAAGATTTCTCATTTTGAGTAAAAGTATTGATGGTATCGTTAGTTTGTACTTTTAAAAGTAGCAATAATAAATGAACAGATGTACTGGTATTGATTGGAATATCTCTCAATAATCGCATCGCCTAAGGTATCAGAACATTGAGTATATTTATATATGTATTTTTTGCATCAGTTCCCTTTTTTTTGAAAATTCAACCAAACACTATCAACATGAAAACACAACAACTTAAATCTCAACTACTCGGAACTTCACTTTTATTTTTATTAGGATGCGGACTCATTACCTCACAAGAAACTAACGATGGTTGGGAAACCATGTTCAATGGTAATGATTTAGATGGGTGGACCACCAAAGTGCACCATTATGAAGTGGGTGATAACTATGCAGATACCTTTAGGGCAGAAGATGATATGGTAAAGGTGAGGTATGATAAATATGAAGGAGAATTTAACAATAGGTATTCTCATTTATACTATGACAAACCTTTTTCAGATTTTCATTTTACGGTACAGTATAGATTTCTAGGCGAACTATATAGAGGAGCACCAGATTATACGATTTTGAATAGCGGTGTAATGTTTCATTCTCAAGATCCAAAAACCATGCTAAAAGAACAAGATTGGCCCATAAGTGTTGAGATACAATTTTTAGCAGGGGTAGAAGAAGGTGTAGAACGCCCAACAGGCAATATGTGCTCACCAGGTACCGATGTAGTTTTTGAAGGTAAAATAGACCCAAGACATTGTATCAAATCAACATCCGATACATATTATGGTGATCAATGGGTAACGGCAGAATTAGTAGTTTATCACGATTCATTAGTTAAACATATTATTAACGGAAAAACAGTGTTAGAATACACAAAACCACAAATTGGTGGTGGTGTAGCTAATGGTTATGACCCCAGAATGAAAGAAGACGGTAAGTTATTAACAGAAGGCTTTATTGCTTTACAAAGCGAAGGGCAACCAATTGATTTTAAAAATATAAAAATTAGAAATTTAAAAGGATGTACAGATCCAAAAGCAACGAACTACAAAGAGTATTACGAGGTTTCAGATTTAAAAGCATGCAGCTATAATTAAATTGGTCGCTTAAAAATTAAGTAAACAACACTATTTTAATATAGCACTGTATTTAGAATTATTGCTTAATAATTCGGTAGCAGCTAAAATAGCATCATCATTATTTAAGTAATATTGGTACAAACCATCTCTGTAGAAATAACGCTTAACAATTTCATCTTCAAGATTCTTTTGAATCTCACTTTGGTATTTGTCCAACGCGTTGATTTTACCTTTTTCAATGTTGGCCAACAACGTTTTATAGCTATCCTTAACATCTGAACCTAAAAAGTCATTTTCATCGCCAGATAGGGCTTTTTTAATGGCTTGCTCTGCTTTGGTTTCAAAAGAGAAACTACTCTGTTTTACGTAGCTCTTAAAAGCAGTAAAGTCGGCATCTGTAAATTTAAAGTCGGCAACGGCATTATACTTATGTGAATAATGGTAATTAGTAGCATAATCGAAAATGACGTTATTCTGTAGCAAAGCCAAAGTAAGGTCATTGGTTTTAGAAGTGGCTACTTCAATATCTGGTAAAATACCACCACCATCTTGTACTTTTCTACCGTTACGGGTCGTAAAATCATTGAAAGTAGTATTACGCACAGCTTTACCACTTTCATCTCTGTTCCAATAATCTAATGATTGTATGCAACGGCCAGATGAAGTGTAATATCTAGAAATGGTCACTTTTAATTGTGTACCATAAGTCAATTTTAGCGGGCGTTGTACCAAGCCTTTACCAAAGCTTCTAGCACCCATTATTACCGCTCTGTCTAAATCTTGTAAACTACCAGAAACAATTTCACTTGCCGAAGCACTGCTTCCGTTTACTAAAACCACAAGTGGAATTTCTTCATCTACAGGTTGGTTATTAGTGTGATATTCTCGGTTAAACTTTTTGACCTTAGATTTTGTAGTCACCACCAACTCCCCTTTAGGTACGAATAAGTTAGTCACGTTAATAGCTTCAGATAATAATCCGCCAGGGTTGTCCCTAAGATCTAAGATTATTTTTTCTGCACCTTTACCTTTTAAATCTAAAAGAGCCGCTTTTGTTTGTTCGGTTGCTTTAGCATTAAATTTTGCCAGAACAATATATCCGGTTTTGTTATCAATCATTTTAAAGAAAGGCACGGCATCTACTTCAATACCTTCGCGGGTAATAGCTGTTGTATTTAATTTACCCTGTCTTTTAAAAGTAACATTTATAGTTGAGCCGTTAGCCCCTTTAAGAAGCTCACTCGCATTATCTTCAAAATCGGCTACTTTGATATCTCCAATTTGTATTATTTCATCACCAGCCTTCAATCCTGCCTTATCTGCGGGGTATCCTTGGTGTGGTTCTATAATTAGCAGTTTATCATCAAAAGAACGGACCATAGCACCAATACCAGAATATTCACCAGCGTTATTTATACGGTATGTCTCAACATCTTGTTCGTTTAAGAATTTGGTATAAGGATCCAATTCGTTCAGCATATTTTTAATGGCGGTGTCCATTAATTCTGCAGGGTTGGTTTCGTCCACATAGTTCATGTTCAATTCTTTGAACAAGGTGGTAAAGATTTCGATTTGTTTGGCTATTTCAAAAAAGTCGCTTTTATAACTACTTCCTACAAATAGAAAAGCGATGGCAATTATGGGTACAAGTACTTTTTTACTTATTATTTTTTTCATCAATCTGTAGCTTAAACTTGTTTAAAACGAGCTTCATTTTATGATCTAACTGCTCAAAGGTGGGCATATCCTTACCAAGGTATAAAAATAGAAACGCAAAGTTTGCATCTGTATTGTTAAAAACCAGTGCTTTATTAAGTCTATAAGACTCTCTAAGTAGCCGCTTAATCTTATTTCTATCTACGGCACTTTTAAAATTTCGTTTAGATACGGTAACCCCTGTTTTAATAGGCACTTCTTTTTGTTCTACGGAAAGATAAATTAATTTCAGCGGATATACCGAAACGCCCCTACCCTCTTCAAACAACTGGGTAATGAGTTTTTTGCTTTTAAGTTTTTCCTTTTTTCCGAAGGTGGCATCCATTATAAAAGAAGTATTAAAAAGAACTAGCCCCCAATGAGGGGGCATAAATATCTAAAAGTTTAGCAAAAGAAACTACTCTGCTTGCCAAACATTATTCTCTAAATTGACATCTGCCATTAATTGCGAAGGATCAATAACAATTGCTTTTATTGAAGACATTGGTTTGTTTATAGTAAAGTTATACGTTGGGTAAGCCCAAGGCCAGTCTTCTATAACAGTTCTTTCAATACCCTCATAAGGGTTTGCTTTTTCACCACGCATCATACGTAAAGGAGCATAAAAGGTTTCTTTAGAATCATCATTATATACCACCAAAATATCTATAGGCATTGGCATTAAACCAATACGTTCTAAGGTAACTGTAGTATTATTTTCTGATGCAGCAACCTCTTTAATACTGTAGTCAATAGTATTAGTCGTTTGTGTCCAATCGGTTAAATACCAATCTAGTTCAAAACCAGATACTTTTTCAGCAACACGTTTAATATCGTTAGGCACCGGGTGTTTAAACTTGAACTCATCGTAGTATTGACGAATAGTTTCCATCAATTTATCTTGACCGATAACATAGCCCAATTGAGATAAAAATATAGAGCCTTTACTATATGCAGAAACACCATAAGCAAAGTTAAGAGCATAACGATCCGCATAGGTACCTTGAGGTTGTTCTTTACCCGAAAGCGCTAAGTTTCTATACCCTTTGTAAGTACCCTCAAACGGATTCTCTTTTTCGTAATCCATTATTTCGCTCATACAAAGCTTAGAAATAAAAGAAGTAAACCCTTCATCCATCCACTCATGTTTAGCTTCATTAGTGGCTAATATATGTTGAAACCATGAGTGTGCCATTTCATGCGCCATAACACCAACAAGGCTACCAAATTTGCGGTTACCTGTAATAAGAGTAGACATGGCATATTCCATACCACCATCACCACCTTGAATAACCGAATATTGATCATAAGGGTATTTACCAATGTTTTTACTAAAAAACTGCATAGCCTCTATCGTTTTAGGCTGAAGTTTTTTCCAGTTCTCTAAAATTTTAGCATCGTCTTTGTAAAGAAAATGAAGTACTGGTCCGTCAGGTACTTGCTGAATATCGTGAATATATTCTGGGTCTGCGGCCCACATGAAATCATGTACCATTGGAGCTTTAAAGTGCCATGTTAAGGTCTTGCCCTTTTGTTTTTTAATTTTGGTACCAGGCGTCTCGTAACCATGACCAATCTCATCAGGGTTTTGTAAATAACCAGTTCCACCAACGGTGTATTCTTTATCAATGGTCAATTTTACATCAAAATCTCCCCATACCCCTTGAAACTCGCGAGCGATATATGGATCTGCATGCCAACCTTCAAAATCATACTCCGCTAGTTTTGGGTACCACTGACTCATAGATAAGGCAACACCTTCTTCACTATTTCTACCAGAACGTCTAATTTGTAAAGGCACTTGACCTTTAAATTCCATGTTAAATGTAGACTTCGCACCAGCAGCTATCGGCTTAGCCAAATCAACAACCAACACAGTGCCTTCCTCTGAAAAAGTAACCTTACTACCATCTTGTGTTAAAGAGGTAGCATGTAAGTAACCTATTTCGCTATCGGTAAGTGATGCTATTCTACTTTTCTTGTCTGGCGTAGTCATTCTATCATCTGGATCTGCGATGTTCTGCAGGCGAATATCCATTTCACTACCAGGTTGAAAAGCGTTGAAATACATATGGAAGTAAACACGTTTTAACTCATCTGGTGAGTTGTTCGTGTAAACCAAAGTTTGTGTACCGTTATATTGAAAATTGTCAACATTCATATCTACCGCCATGGTATAATCAACATGTTGTTGCCAATAATCGGTTTTATTCTGGGCAAATAATGCAACAGTGAATACTACCGTTAAAAATGTAAGAAATGATTTAATCATGAGAGTTGTATAAAATTATAATTTAACCTGTCCGGCAGCTACTTTACTTGCTAATACCAAAGCATTATATGCATTTGCGATTTTACCAGAAGTAGACACTTCGTTTAAAGATCCGCTTTTACCGCCATTGCTGCCTAATACTACCTTAGTTTTAATTGGTAAACCAGATTGTAATATGATTTTTTTGACCTGTGCAGCTGTTAGGTTTGGATATTGAGAAATCACCAAAGCAGCAATACCGGCAACACCAGGAGAAGCCATTGAGGTACCAGGTGAATATTCGTACTCGTTGTTTGGGTAGGTAGAATAGATATCTGTGCCCGGGGCAAAAATATCAACATTTATTTTACCATAATTAGAATAGCTAGCAACCATTTCAGAACCATATTTAGGATTCAAAGCACCAACTGTAATTACGTTATCGGCAAATTCTGGTCCGTTTGTAATTTGATCGTTAGGAAAGTTTGGATTTGTAGGATCATCTAAATCGGCACCATCATTACCAGCTGCATGTACGAAAAGAACATTTTTCTTCGCGGCATATTTTAAAGCATCGTTTACCCATTCGGCCTTTGGTGAAAATGACTTACCGAAACTACCGTTTATTACACGGGCACCATTATCAACAGCATAGCGAATACCTCTAGCAATATCCTTGTCGTACTCATCACCATTAGGTACAGCTCTAATACTCATTATAGCTACGTTATTGGCAACACCGTTAACACCTTTACCATTATTACGTTCAGCAGCAATAATACCTGCAACGTGCGTACCATGACTTTCATCATCTACCCTGTTCATTGGGTTACCATTACCGTAATTTACATCTGCTAAATTATAAGGGTCATCACCAACAGGAGATCTACCGTTGAAATCTTTATTTAGATTGTAGTTAAGCTGTTCTGAATAATACTTAATTCCTTTGTTTAAATCGTCAAGTACGCCAGGTATTGTTTCATTAATACTTAACATTTGGTTCAGTATGGCAACATTTCGCTGCATAGCCTCGTCCGTTGCTTTTATACCAGCAAGATCTTGTTTGTTGTACGTTTCTTTCTTCAAGTACTTTTTAACATCGTTATCAGCATTCTTTACCGCTTGGTAAATAGACTCGTATTGCTCTTTACCTTGTAAAGCCTCGTTGTATTTAGCATCTAATTGTGATTTAGCTTTTGATAAAGTAGCAGCATCCCCAATATTTAAGCGAAGCATACGTACATATTCTAGTTGCTCATTATAAGATTCGCCTAAGAAGTTATACCCGTGAATATCATCTATATAACCATTACCATCATCATCAATACCATTACCTGCTCTTTCTTTTGTATTCGTCCACAGAACATTAACAAGATCTTCATGTTTTAAATCTATACCAGAATCAAGAACGGCAACAATGGTTTTGGTTCCTTTTCTGTTTTTTATGATTTCACTGTATGCTTTATCAACACTCATACCAGGTATAGTGTCTGCTACAAGGTCTAAATGACCCCAATTATTTTTCTCGCTGGTAGTAAGATCCGCAATTTTTAAAGGAGTAGAATCTATATTTTCTACAGGAGTAAGAATTAATCCGCTTCCGCCTGCTGTGCCTGCACTACCACAACTAGTTAAAATGGCAGCTATTGTAAGGGTGAAGATTGATTTAAAATATGTATTTGTCATACTAGGGTAACTTTTAATAATTTATTTATAGTTAATTATGATTGTATTAATTGAAAAGTTCGTTGAAGGTATAAATTTGATCAAGCCGAACACCACGATCAGTATGTTTTAGGGTACATAATTGATTATGTGCATCATGTTCAAAAAACAGATAGTATTTATTATCTGCCGCTTCGTTTAAGAATAACGCTTTCTCTGCCATTGTCATTAGTGGTCTCGTATCATATCCCATTACATATGGTAATGAAATATGACCTACGGTAGGTATAAGGTCTGCCATGTAGGTAATGGTCTTACCTTGATATGAAAATTGTGGTAACATTTGCTTTTCGGTATGCCCGTCTACAAAACGAATATCAAAACCTAGCGGACTATTTTTTAAAAAATCATTTTCTGTGTGATTAATAAAATTCAAATGACCACTTTCTTGCATTGGTAGTAAGTTCTCCGTTAAGAAAGAAGCTTTTTCTCTTGGGTTGGGTTCGGTGGCCCATTTCCAATGTTTTTCATTGGTCCAAAATTTTGCATTTTTAAAAGCAGGTTCATACCCGGTTTTATCTTTGTTCCACTGAATGGCACCACCAACATGATCAAAATGAAGATGGGTTAAAAATACATCGGTAATATCATCTCTATGAAAACCATGTTTTTTTAAAGAAGAATCTATCGTAAAATCGCCCCATTTATAGTAATAGCCAAAAAATTGATCAGACTGTTTATTACCCATACCGGTATCAATTAATATCAATCGGTCGCCATCTTCAATTAAGAGACTTCTTGCAGCGATATCAATTAAATTGTTTTGGTCTGCTGGGTTTGTTCTTTGCCAAATCGTCTTGGGAACAACACCGAACATAGCGCCACCGTCCAATTTAAAATTACCGGTTTCAATGGGATAAATTTTCATAAGGGGCAAAATAATAAAAGCGAATGATATCTTAAGATTATTAAGAATATATTATCATTTAACCCACAGAAAAGTGAAGATTTTACTATTTATAAATATCTGTGCCGAGTTTTGTGGTATAGTAAAGGTTAGGCAGTATTTAAATTATTTGGTAGGCGGTTGTTTAGTCTTCAGCAAGTAAATGTCCAATTTGGTGGTGTGCCAATGGTTTTATTAAATGTTTTGTAACTACCGAGTACTCTTTGCCTTTTTCTGAATCAACAGAGTCCATAGACGAACTTAGAATATAAATTTTACAATGGTCTGTCAATGCTTTTGGTAGGTTAATGTATTCATCTAAAAACTCAAAACCATTCATTCTTGGCATCTTAATATCTAGAAAAATTACATCTGGGTAGTCCTCGGTATTATCGACAATACTTGTTAAATGTGCTAGAGCATCATGACCAGACGTCATAGTTGTAATTTGAGAGATATTATCTTCTTTCGAAATAATGGCTTTGTTTATGAAATTGTCCACATCCGAATCGTCTATCAATAAAATATTTATATCCTTTGCCATATTATAATCTGCCTGATTCATTTGGTATCCTTATAGTAAACGTTGATCCTTCTCCAATATTTGATTTAGCTTCGATAGTACCTTTTAATTTTGTTATAACTTCTTTAACAATAAACAAACCTATACCAGACCCCATTACTTTAGAAGACACTCTATAAAACATGTCAAATATTCTTTCAAGTTGGTCATCTGCCATACCAACACCATTGTCCTTTATTACTATAATAGCCTCATTATCGTTTGTCTTAACATTGATCCAAATAGAGGGCGATTCTTTATCTAAATCATGATATTTGATTGCATTAGAGATAAAATTATTCAATAAAACCGAAATTCTCTTACTGTCAGACACAAAACTGGTATTATCGGATATATGAACTTCTATATTTATTCTATCGGTATTCTCTAAGTACCAAAAGCTTTCTAGACAATGCTCAATTAAAGTAGTAAAATTTATGGTTTCTAACTCTACCTTTAGGTGTTTATTTCTAGAATACTCAATAATATCTTTAATGAAATCATCTAATCTTTCTATAGATCTTTCCATCATGTTTAAATGTTGAAACAACTTTGGGTCAATATCTTCATGTTGAATAAGGTTTATGAGCCCTAATACAGAGGATAAAGGGGCTCTTAATTCGTGAGAAGCGCTGTAAACAAAACTGTCAAGTTCTGAATTTGTTTTTTGAAGTTCTTGAAATTGAGTTTCTAAATTATTTTCTGCCTCTTTTCGTTTTGAGTCGTCAAAAATATTGACCAAGTAACTGACTTCGCCTTTTAATTGAAAAGGGGTAATTGACAGCAGAAGGGTCTTTTTTAGTCCGCTTTTGAGTTGAATCTTATACTCTTCGTTCAATATCTCGCCTTCTTCTATAAGTTTTTCCCAAAGTCTTCTTCTCTCGTTTTCATTAATAAATATTTCTTGAGATTCTATAACTGTCTTACCAAGTAATTTTTTCTTTGAGGTCTCTAGTATAGAGTATACCATTTCGTTGGCGTCAATTACTCGTCTTTGCTTATCTAAAATAAGCATGCCCATTAGATTGGTATGGAAAGCCTTAGAAAATTTTTCTTGACTTTCTTTAAGTGCTAATTCTGAAATAACACTTTTGGTAATATCCATTGCAGTACCATGATAAACTACAGGCTCACCATTTTCATCATAAATTATTTCAGAAAAAGCTAAAAAGTATTTAAAAGAATTGTCTTTGAGTTGAATTCTATAATTACTGGGTGTAGCAATACCTTCACCTTTTTTCTCGGCAAGTTTAGTATCTAAAATAAGTACGTCTTCATGATATATAATTTCCCTCACCAATTCTGGTGTAATAGGAGTATTTGGAGCTATTTCATGCATAGCATACATCTCTTTAGACCATTCTACTATAGGGTTTTCCATGTCCCAATGCCAATAGCCTATATTGCCAATTCTAATGGCAGCATTCATTTTTGATTGTAAATCAAGAATTTCAAAATCGGCCTCTTTTTGTTTTGTAATATCTATAACTGTACCTCTAAATACAAGTCCCTTATTATTAGTGTCTCTTATAACTTCTACCTCAACCATCAGATACTTAATGGAGCCATCTCTAACAATAATTCTATAGGTGAAATTATGATTGTTCTTCTCTTTTATAATATCAGTTAGATTTTGGCGATGCTTTTCTAAATCTTCTGGGTGAATGATACTTTCTAAATAAGGTATGGTCAAAACCGTGTCTTGGTCAATATCATATATGGTATACATTAAAGGCGAACAAATGAACGTCTTTGTTTCTATGTCAAAATCCCAGTATCCAATTTTACCAATACGAATGGCCGCGTCCATTTTACCTTGTAATGCAAGTATTTCTTTTTGATTTTTTTTACGTTCTGTTAAATCAAAACCAATAGCACCTATTGCAATGGGTTGGTCAGATTTTTTGTCTTTAATCAAGAAACCAGAAAATTCTAATGGGGTCTTTTTTTTAGTTTTAAAATTTTTCAAAGGAACTTCGCCCGACCATAAGCCTTTTTCCATAATGGTGGGCATATGTTCATTAGCGATGACATCTCTATATTCATCATCGAAAAAATCAAAAATGGTACTGTTTTTAACGTCAAAATCAACAGGGAGGTCAATCATCTTTTTACCGGCATCGTTCATAAAAACGGATTCACCTTTTAAAGTTGCCAGACCAATAAACCCTGGGCTATTCTCAATAATAGAGATTAATTGCTGTTTTTCTTGTTCAGCCTTTTTTTTGTAAGTGATGTCTCTAAAATATACTGAAAGTCCGCTAGGTGAAGGGTATAGGTGATTTTCGATCCAAAGGTCAGCTGTTGGGTGGTATTGTTCAAAATGAGTGTACACCTGATCGACCATCGCCTTTTTAAATGCGATATAGCCGTCTGAATTCTTAAAATCTGGATATTCGTCCCATACATTTTTACCCAACATTTCTGCGGCGTTCATACGAACCAGTTTGGCCGCCTTTATGTTGATATCGGTAAAACACCAGTTTTGATCAAACGCAACGAAGGCATCTGAAATTCGTTCGGTAAACTGTTTATATTTTTTTTCACTTGCAAGTATGGCCAAGTTGGCGCTTTTCGCCTCTGTTTGGTCAATGAAAGTACTTAGACTATATTTTTTACCTAAATAGTCATAAGGTTCGGCAGAAGTTATTAAATGTAATTTCTCACCTTTATTATTTGTAAAATCTAACTCAGTTTTATCGATACCTTCAGATTCTATTATAGATTTTTGACACGGGTTGGTATTTAAAGCCGGCGAAAAATCAATCAGCCCAATTTCATCAAGGGTTTTTCCTTTAATTTCATCTAACGAATACCCAATAAGGTTTAGAAAGTAAAAATTAGCGTCTACCACACATCTATTTTGATCTTTAATGACCATACCTACAAACCTGTTATTATAGGCCTTACCGAATCTTGCTAAATTTTCTTGTGCGGCTAGCTCTAATTCTTTTCGTTCGCTTATATCTCTTACAATACCTAAAACTGTTGTCTCATTTAATTGTCTAGCACTTACTTCACCGTAAAATAGAGTGCCATCTTTTTTTATCAATCTTCGTTCTGATCGTACAGTTTGCCCTTCACGCATCTCTTTATAGCGTGGTGGTTTTTTTTTAGTGTCTTCAGGAACAGTAATATCTATTAAATTCTTTGTTAATAGCTCTTCTTTATCATAGCCTAACATTTCTAGTCCATAAGGGTTTGCATCTACAATATTACCCTGAAAATCAATGAGGAATATACCGTCAGAAGCCCCTTCAATTAATAATCGGTATCTTTCTTTACTATCATTTAAGAGCGCTGTTTTTTCATCAACAAGTTTATTTAATTTAGCTGGTTGACGCATTAGAAACCACGACAAAATACCACAAACTATAGATAATATTAGACCGAGAACGGCAAATAGAATAGCACCAGAATTTGAATGTGTATTATTTGAGTAGACATACAACTTCCACTCGCCTTGGCTGGTGGTAAGTGGTACACCAATTGCACCTTCTTGAAAACTATTTTTTGATGTATAAAAGGTTTCTTCAGAATTATCCGTGTTTATTTTAACCAGTTTATAAGAGAATTTTGTCTGCTCAAGAGAATCTAATTGAACCGCATTTACAATAGTTGATAGACGTACCACGGCTGCAACGAAGCCATTGAATTTCCCGTTCTTGTACATAGGTCTGCGACCAATAACGCCCGAACCACCTTGCTTTAAATAAATGGGTCCGGCTGTATAGTAATCTCCTTTTTCAAGAGTAATCTTTGCTCCAAACTTATTTTCAGGATCGTTAAGAATATTCATACCAAGCACCTCATTCCCTTTAAAAGGATAAACGTGTGTAATTACACCTTCGGCATTAACTAATTCAAGAGCATCAACGCTATTGTTACTATTTAAAAGAATTTGCGCAATACTGTCAAAATTATTTGGTAAACCATATTGGTCAACAATAAATGCTAAAGTTTGTGTGACATTATAACTTTGGCCTAATACGTTCTGTAGGTCTATTTTAAGTTTATTAACTCTTTCATTTACTGTCTGGAGTTCTGTTTTTTGATAAATTTCATATTTTTGAAAGGCAATGAATTGGGTGATTATAAAAATAAAAAAAAACGTGGCAAGACCGTATAGAATAGGGTTTTTTAAAATAGACCGCTTATAGGGTTCAGACATTTTTATAAATATGAAGTATATAATTTTTTTTAAACCAATACTGTTGGTAAAAGCTTAAACCATAAGGTATTTACGAAGTTAAAAAAGTCGCGCCTATTATAACGTTTTTTCTTCAACTTTTGTAAGATTAAACTAATGTAAATAATACACTTAATTATTGATTATTAAGCGATTAACAATTTAGAATTTAACATTTTTAGTGATTATGATAAAAAATGTTTAACTAAATACTGATATATAGCAGATTTAACAATATGTTTCGGCAGTTGAGGTAAAACAAAAAAGCACTATACAGAAACACTTTGGTAAAGAAGTTGATTTAGTTTTTCCCCAAAATACAGTACTGCCTTATCTTCTTAACACTTAATAGGCGTTGCTTTTTAAGATTAAGAATAGATGTGCCATTGGTCTCAATATGATTCTAAGGGTTACTTTCTAAGAAAGTAATGAGCTCATTTGTAAATAGTTCTTGAATTACATTTTTTTGCTCTCCACCTAAGAAAAAAACGCTTATTGAAATCTTAATGGTTTTTTAAACCAATGGAGGCCAACATACCTTCAATCGCAGATGCCGGAAAGAAATCTGCCAATCTGCCCATTTTAAGAATCTCGAAAAACATAAGAATACCTGAGTAAACAATGGCTGCAAGTGTAAATAGCGCAGCATACAGATCACTACCAATAGTTGTAATTACCCCTAAAAGTAGAATCACCAAACCATTTCCAGGACCTCTAATGCTCACATTAGAACTACTCAGAATCACCACCAGTATAACGCTTACATCTGCAGCTATAATAACTGATATAGTGGGGGTCGATTGTAAGAGCAAGTCCCAACCCAAGAGGTATGCTATTAACGACACTACAAAACCAGAAAATAGATTCTTAGGCAGCGTAGCTAAAAATTAAAGGTTTTTTTTAGCTGTCAAATCTAAGTTTTAACCATTAATATATCGGTGGGTATATCCGATAGAATACATTCAATGTTATACGGAAGTACTCTACCTCAAACACTGGTTTTTACTGTAGATTCTAATATGTTTACCTTAAGTGAAGGTGAAAATACGATGTCGAATAAAATAGATTTTTATAACTTGATAAGCAGTCATTTGTTAGGTTGTGCGATAGAATATAGTGCTAATTAGCAAGAAGTCATGTCAACCCCTTAAATCGATGGTTTAAATATGCTTGTTATGGTTTAGTAATTTTGATATATAATGACCTAGAATTCTTATTTTTATCAAAAATAAACTAAATGCTAGAGCTTGCCGGAATTATTATTTTAGGAATACTTGCTCAATGGGTGGCTTGGCGCCTAAAATTACCAGCAATTTTACCTTTAATTCTTATTGGATTAATCGTTGGTCCGTTATCGACATTGTACACCGAAGATGGTTCTAAAATTATTGAGCCAATCTGGAACGGAACCAAAGGTCTTTTCCCTGGCGAAAGTCTATATTATTTTGTGTCTCTGGCCATTAGTATTATTTTATTCGAAGGCGGACTTACACTAAAGCGTTCTGAAATTAAAAATATTGGTCCGGTAATTACCAAGTTAATTACCCTTGGTAGTTTAACGACATTTTTCGGCGCTTCTTTGGCGGCTTATTTTTTATTCGGACTTTCTTGGCAGCTTTGTTTCTTGTTTTCAGCTTTGATTATTGTAACAGGACCTACTGTAATTACTCCTATTTTAAGAAATATTCCACTTAAAAAAGATGTTTCGGCCATACTAAAATGGGAAGGAATATTAATTGATCCCATTGGTGCATTGGCTGCGGTATTGGTATATGAATTTATAAGTGTAGGTGAAGGTCAAGCATATACTATGACCGCATTGATCGAGTTCGGTAAAATATTATTGTTCGGGTTTACTTTCGGTTTCACTTTTGCCCATGCGCTTACATTTTTAATCAAGAAAAGCTTTATTCCGCATTACTTATTAAACGTTGTCTCATTATCGGTAGTGTTGGGGGTTTTCGTTATGTCAGATGTTTTTGCTCATGAATCTGGCTTGTTAGCGGTTGTAGTGATGGGTATGGTGATGGGGAATACCGATTTACCTAATATTAAAGAATTACTTTATTTTAAAGAGTCGTTAAGTATTCTTTTAATCTCGATATTATTCATATTGTTGGCGGCAAACATCAATATCGCAGACCTAGAGTTAATATATACTTGGAAAACAGTCGCTTTGTTTTTATCTATCGTTTTAATAATTAGACCGCTAGGTGTTTTTCTAAGCTCTATAGGGTCTAATTTAAAATTCAACGAAAAATTATTTATTAGTTGGGTAGGCCCTAGAGGTATTGTTGCTGCAGGTATAGCTTCTTTATTTGGTTCTAAATTATTGGCAAGGGGCGAAGCTGGTGCAGAATATATTACACCTTTGGTATTTATGATTGTTCTTGGTACGGTATTGCTAAATGCTACTACAGCTAGAATATTTGCGAAGCTAATAGGGGTGTTTTTAAACAAGTCTGAAGGAATTTTAATTTTAGGAGCCTCTAAAGTATCACGTTTAATAGGAGCGTACTTACATAAAAACGACAGACATGTGGTTTTAATAGATAACAACCAGACGAATATTGACAAAGCAAACAAATTAGGACTAGAAGCTATTTCAGCAAATATTTATTCGGATAACCTAACCGACAATATTGAGCTTAATGACATAGGTTATTTAATGGCCTTGACCGCAAATTCAGATATTAACAGATATGCGATAGATAAGTTTCAAGATGTATTTGGTGAAAATGGATCTTTTAGGTTGGTAGATGTCGATGAAATGGCTGACCCAGAGAATAACCCAAAAGAAGGGTTGTTTTCGCATACCGATGACTTTATTAAATTGACGGAAGCGGCAAGAAAGTACCCTTCAATACACGAGATAGAACTTCATGATACAGAACATTACGAGGGTTTAATTGAGATTACAAAGGCAGATTCAGATATTGTTCCTTTATTTCTGAGAGATTTAGAAGGAGAAATACATATTATCACGGCATTTAGTAAAGAATTCACAGATATTAAAGAAGGATATAAGTTGGCATACTTAGGCAAAATATTTCCTTTAGAAGACCCAAAGAAAGAAGAAGCTCAAGAGAAGTAATCATCCACACTTGGAGTTTAAGTTTATTATATTATTACTGATAAAGGAACTATAGAATGCCTATTTGAATATTACTTTGGCAATAAACCGCAAAATCATTTCGTTAAGGAAGTAAGAAAAACCAACCAAAACCAAATGTTTTTATGAAAAAAGTAGTTTTATTTTTAGCCTTAGCGGCTACCGTATCATTCACAAGTTGCTCAAAAGATAGTGATAACGAATGTAAATCATGTACTGGCGCAGACCAAAAAGTTGAAATTTGTGATAACGGCGACGGAACTTATGACTTAACTGTAGGCGGAGAAAGCAATGGAACATTAAATGAATCTGATTTGGAAGGACTATCTCCTCAACAAGTTGTAGATGCGACTTGTCAAGCTTTAAACTTACTTTCAGATTTTTAATACAAGAATGCTTAAGAATAGAAATGCCCTACATATCTTTTGTAGGGCATTTTTTTTGTATAAATATTTAGTTTTCAACGTCATTATTAGATGCAATTCTAAAAGCTTTATTAATTATTAGCCAAATTTTTTTTAACCTTCAATTTCAACGCTACCACAAATACCTCTTCTAGCACATTTACACTATTTACAATGGTTGTAGGTGATATTTCATTGAAAGTTAATCATAAGAGAGAGACCCAGTTCGACCGTTTTTTATCCCGATTGGGCAGAATGAACTTTAAAAAATAGGGGTCTGACTATAGTTTTACAGTATCAATTAAAAAACGAACTGTCATGAAACTAAAATCAACAATTCTATTTATTGCGCTACTTATCACAGCGGCTACCATAGCTCAAAACACCATCACCGGTATAATCACGGACACAACAGAAGCACCGCTTTCTTTCGCCAACATCATTCTATACGAAGTAGGAAAAGAAAAAGCGGTAACAGGAGTAATCAGTAATGAAATAGGCACTTATTTCTTTGAAAACATTGCAAATGGCAACTATGTAATAGAAGTGTCGGTATTAGGATTTGAAACCAAAAAATCTGATGAATTTCAATTACCGCAGTCAAAATTAATAGTAGATTTTATACTGAACGAAGAAGCTCAGAACTTAGATGAGGTTGTTGTAAAAAGTAGACGACCACAATTTAAGCAAACTGCAGAAAAGCTCATAGTTGATCTTGAAAATTCAGATATGGTGAATACCAATCTTCAAGATGTAGTAAAAAAGGTGCCCGGTATTATAATGACCAATGGTAATGTAAGTTATGCGGGTCAAGGTAATATTAGAATACTGATTAACGGTAAGACTACCGATTATATGGATACGGCAAGTTTGTTAAGAGATTTGCCCGCAGATAATATTTCTAAAGTAGAACTAATACAACAACCAGGGTCAGAATACGACGCCGAAGGTTCTGGACCAATTTTAAACATTATTCTAAAGAAAAATATAAGGTTAGGTACACATGGTAATGTAAAGCAAATGGTGGGCTATGAAAATAGATTTGAGTATGCCACCAGCGCATCTATTGCGAGCTATAAGAACAAACTAAATTGGCAGCTTAGCACGGGTTATCAAAAATCTACATCAAGAGATGATCTAACACTTTCACGTAAAGTTTTGGACGACACCTATAAACAAATTTCCAAATCAGCATTTGATCCTAGAATATTTAATGTGGGGGCGGGTATTGATTATTACTTGTCAGATAAACACACTATAGGTATTAACGGTAGATTGATTAACAATGATTCTGACCGAGTATCTAATAACAACACAACGATTTCTAACGCAACATCAAACATTTCACTTTTTACTGATAATAGTTTCGATAGAAACAGAAACATAAAATCTTTGAATCCGTATTACGAGTTTAAAGATGATAAGAGTAAATTAGTGCTAGATTATAATTATGTTGACTACACCTATGATAATGAAAATAATCTATATCAAGTAGGCACTTCAACTCAGTCCTTCAATAATAGACGTTATTTTCAAGATGCGTCGTATAAAATCAACACCTATAAAACCGACTATAAGCGAACTGTAAATGATAATTTTTCTTGGGATGCCGGTGTTAAGTTTTCAGATGTTAAGTCAGATAGTGATTTACAATCGTTAACAGAGGATGATGAAGGAGTTTTTCAATTTAGACCTGCCGAAAGTAATAGGTTCTTGGTAAATGAAACAATTCTAGCATTGTATTCTAAAATGAACGTAAAGGTTGATAAATGGACCTTCTCTGGCGGATTGCGTTGGGAGGAAAGTGATACCCAAGGGACAGCGACAACTACAGGAGAAACAAGAACAAGAAAAATCTCAAAGCTATTTCCGAGCGCAAGTATCAGCAGAAAAATTACAAATGAAATCAGTGCAAATTTGGCGTATAGTTACCGTATTCAAAGACCATCTTACAGTTCACTTAATTCTTTTGTGTATTTTTATGACCCGTTTACATTTGAAGAAGGAAACCCTAATTTAAAACCTTCGTTCACAAATAGTTATCAATTTAATTTAACCTTTGACAACCAACCATTTTTCAACATCAACTACAGAGAAACTTCGGATCAATTATTTGAGATTATTACCCAAAACGACGTCTCCGCAGAAACCTCTAGAACCATGATCAATTTGGCTGAAAATAAAAACTGGAGTTTCAGTTTTTTCGCGCCATTAGATTTTATAGAAGGTATAGACGGTTATTTTGGCGTACAAGCGAATCATAACGCATATAACTCAGAAAACTTAGAACCTAAATTAAACCTTTCCAAATGGAGTATTACGGGTTTTGCAGGAGCTGAATATGAACTACCATGGGAAATCAATTCTGAAGTATCAACATACTATACTTCTGGCGGCTTAGAGGGCATCATCGAATATGATTGGTTGGCTGGTATTGATATAGCTTTTAGCAAGAGCTTTTTGGATGATAAATTAAAGGTAAGTTTAGAGTTTGAAGAATTGATTCAGAGACCTTTTAATGGGGTTGTTAAGTATGATAATGTAAATGCAACCATAGTTTCAAATTGGGCAAGAAACAACGTATTTTTACAATTGAACTATAGTTTTGGTTCTAAATTCGGAAAAAACAATAAGCGAGAGAATTCTTCAAAAGACGAACAAAACCGTATTAAACAGGACAATTAATACATAGCATATATGAACACTAAACTAAATAAGTCAGACTTTATATTGCTAGGTATTATTATTGGCGTAACATCACTTCTTAATGTTTGGCAATATTATGTTTATGGTAATGACCTGTTAGAATTTATAGTTGATATTCCAACATACATAATTATGGCATGCATTGCTATTGGGTTGTTTATGTATTGGTTGTTGCCAAATTTTTTATTGAAGAATACAAACTACTTCCTGTTCATTAACTTAGCTATTGTAATATTGACCGTTACAGGTTTCATAGAAAACCTTGCCGGGTATTGGTCATGTGAAAATGATTGCAGAACATACCCGGTTTGGCACAGAGCATTATTAGACGGTCTTTTTGCCGGTGCAGATAATGTTGGTATTCCCTTAGGGATTTTGTTGACCAAAAAGTTCTACGAAAGCCAAACTCAAGTCGTAAAAATTCAAAAACAACAGAAAGAAAATGAACTAAAACTTCTACGTTCGCAATTAGACCCGCACTTTCTTTTTAATAATCTAAACACTCTAGATGCCTTAATAGATAGTAATGCTGATAAGGCAAAGGAATATATAAATCGTCTTTCTTTGATCTATAGATACTTAATTCAAACAAAAGACGCTGAGGTCATGGAGTTGTCGGAAGAAATGAATTTAGCGGATAATTATATGTTTTTAATTCAAACGCGTTTTGGTGATGATTACAGTTTTCACATCAATAAGAACATCGATCTTTTAAATAAATTCTTACCCACTGGGGCTATACAGGCATTGTTAGAAAATGTGGTAAAACATAACAAAGCAGGTGGAGAAAACAAAGTACATACTAGTATTGATGTTGATGAAAATTGGTTGACAGTAACAAACAACAAATTAAAATTTGCAGCACCTAAGGATAGTTTGGGTACAGGACTCATCAACTTGAAAGCGAGGTATCAATTACTTTCTAAAGAGATACCTAAAATAGAAGAAAGTGAAACGGAGTTTAAAATTTCCATTCCAATTATCAAATTAAGTAACTAATTAGAAGCATATGAACCTTTTAATTTTAGAAGATGAAATACCCGCATATCAGAAATTACTAAGTCATCTTAAAACGTTTTTTGATGATGATATAACAAATCACTGGGCAAGATCTATTGTAGAGGGTAAATCGCTTTTAGAAGCTAATACATACGATCTTATTTTATCTGATATTAAGTTGTTAGACGGAATTTCTTTTGACTTGTTTAATCAGGTTGAGGTGAGTTGTCCAATAATATTTTGCTCTGCGTATGATGATTATTTGTTCCAAGCATTTAATACGAACGGGATCGCCTATATCTTAAAACCATACACCAATGCTGATTTTATAAAAGCTTTAGAAAAGTATCAATCTCTTTTTAAACAGGGAGAATATGATAGTAAGCTAAGCAATGAAACATTAAGTGCATTAAAATTGGCACTGCAAGATGAGCAGATCAATTATAAGAAACGGTTTGTAATCAAAAGACCTAATGGCATTCAGCTCTTGAACACTTCTGATATTAGTATGATAGAAGCCTCAGGAGATTTTTGCATTGCTACCGATCAAGAAGGCAAAAGGCATCCGATATCTCAAACAATTGGGAGTATTGTACAACAGCTACCACCCAAAAAGTTCTTTAGAATCAACCGTAGCGAAATTGTACATATCGATTTTATAGAACAGATTGAAAGTCATTTTAAAAACCGATTGCTTATAACGATAAAGGGGTGTAAAGAAAAATCGATGACCAGTACTTCTACCACTTCTGATTTTAGAAAGTGGTTAGAGTAAGTTAATCGTTCAACTTTAATACCGCCATAAATGCTTCTTGTGGCACTTCTACATTACCAACTTGACGCATACGTTTTTTACCTTTTTTTTGTTTTTCAAGAAGTTTACGTTTACGAGAAATATCACCACCATAACACTTAGCCGTTACATCTTTACGCAAAGCCTTAGTTGTCTCTCTAGAGATGATTTTTGCACCAATAGCAGCTTGAATAGGAATATCAAACTGTTGTCTTGGTATCAGTTCTTTTAGTTTCGAACAAATCTTCTTACCAATATTTACGGCATTATCAGCATGTAATAAAGCAGAAAGTGCATCTACAGGCTGTGCATTTAACAAAATATCTACACGAACTAGTTTAGAAGGGCGCATGCCTATAGGTGTGTAATCGAAAGAGGCATACCCTTTAGAAACTGTTTTTAAACGGTCATAAAAATCAAAAACTATTTCTGCCAAAGGCATGTCGAAATTAAGTTCAACACGCTCGGTAGTCAAATAGGTTTGATTGGTAATTATACCACGCTTTTCAATACACAAAGACATAACGTTACCTACGAAATCAGCTTTCGTAATAATGGTAGCTTTTATATAAGGTTCTTCAACATGATCAATACTTGACGGATCGGGTAAATCAGTTGGGTTGTTTACAACAATTGGAGTATCGGGATTTTTACGCGTAAATGCATGGTAACTAACATTGGGTACCGTAGTAATTACCGTCATATTGAACTCACGCTCTAAACGCTCTTGAATAATCTCCATGTGTAGCATTCCTAAGAAACCACATCTAAATCCGAAGCCAAGTGCAGCACTACTTTCTGGTGCAAATACAAGAGAAGCATCGTTCAATTGTAGTTTTTCCATAGAAGCACGTAGCTCTTCAAACTCATCGGTATCAACCGGATAAATACCCGCAAATACCATTGGTTTTACATCTTCAAAGCCGCCAATAGGGTTTTTAGTAGGGTTTGCGGCATCAGTAATCGTATCACCTACTTTAACCTCACGAGCATCTTTAATTCCAGTAATTAAATAACCAACGTCACCAGCTTTTACACTTTTTTTAATTTCTTGAGTTAATTTTAAAGTGCCTACCTCATCGGCATAATAGTCTTTGTCTGTTGCTACAAATTTTATTTTTTGTCCTTTTTTAATTTCACCGTTTATAACTCGAAAATAAGTTTCAACACCTCTAAAAGGGTTGTAAACAGAATCAAAAACCAAAGCCTGTAATGCTTCGTCTGGGTTGCCTTTTGGTGCAGGAATACGCTCAATAATAGCACTCAATATTTCTTCAATACCAATACCTGTTTTTGCAGATGCTGGTATAACATCTTCGGCTTTACAACCTAAAAGATCTACAATATCATCGGTTACCTCTTCTGGGTTGGCACTTGGTAAATCTACCTTATTTAAAACGGGTATAATTTCGAGGTCATTTTCTAGTGCTAAATATAGGTTAGAAATCGTTTGAGCTTGAATACTCTGTGCAGCATCTACCACTAACAATGCACCTTCACAGGCAGCAATTGATCTAGAAACTTCATATGAAAAATCTACGTGACCAGGAGTATCAATAAGATTTAAAATATATTGCTCGCCCTTATAGGTATATTCCATTTGTATGGCATGACTTTTTATAGTGATACCACGCTCTCTTTCAAGATCCATACTGTCTAGTAACTGTTCTTTCTTTTCTCGATCGGTAACAGAACCGGTAAACTCTAACAGTCTGTCTGCCAGGGTACTTTTACCATGGTCAATATGTGCAATAATGCAGAAATTTCTAATGTTTTTCATAGCGGTAACAGTAATAATAATGCTAATTTAAACCAGGATCAATGCCCGGCACCAAAGAGCAATTGCAAATATAATCTAATTTATAGCGCTAAGCTTGAGTGCAGTTACGTATTTATTATTGTAAAGATTACTTTGGATTACATATATTGTAAAGGATTACAACGTTTTTTTAATTAGATTTGACCACCAACCCCGAATAACCATTGAAACTACTAACCACCATTATATTCTTATTTTTAGCAATGACCCATGTTATTTTTGGTCAAACCTTTGAATTAAAAGGAGAAGTCAAGAATCAATATCAATCACCCGTAGCGTTTGCTTCTGTTTTTATATCGAACGTATCAGATTCTGTATTGGTAAAAGGCACATCTGCAGACGAAAATGGTGCTTTTTTATTCTCTGATATAGCAGAGGGTCTCTATTTTTTAAAAGCATCTTATGTAGGTCAAACTTCAGAAAATTTAGCTATTGAGATAGTTAAAGACACTAAAATAGGCGCTTTGATTATAGAGGAGCAGGCAGAACAATTAAATGAAGTTACAGTTATTAGTAATAAACCAGTTGTAAAAAGAGAAGTTGACCGAATTGTTTTCAATGTCGAAAACACGGTTATCTCTCAGAACAGCTCTTGGGATATTCTTCGTCAAACACCAGGAGTCATTATGATGAATGATGAGTTGAAAGTAAGAAATCAAGTAACAACGGTTTATATCAATAACCGTAAAGTGCAATTGTCTTCAGAAGAGGTTAGAAGTCTGTTAGAAAACTACCAAGGCGAGAATATAAAATCTATTGAGGTTATTCATAATCCGCCAGCAAGTTATGACGCCGAAGGTGGTTCTATTTTGAATATTGTCACCAGTAAAAACCTTTCTGTAGGCTATAAAGGCAATGTAAATGCAGGGTATACGCAAGGGGTGTTTCCGAAGTACAATTTTGGAACATCACATTTTTATAAGACAAAAAAGTTAAATGTAAACGCAAGTTACAATTACACCCCAAAGAAGGAGTTCAAGAATACTTTGAGCAATACCAATTTTATGGATAATACCGGTATTACTTCTATTTGGGATACAGATTTTGATCAAGTAATACGTACTAATACCCATAGCGCAGGGGTATCGGTAGATTATCAATTTAACGAAAAGAACTCCCTAAGCTTAACAAGCAACGCACAGTATCAACCAAAAAAGGATGCTGATTTTTTTCAGGAAACTACCATTAAAAACAGCGTAGGGGTTTTAGATTCAATTTTTACATCAAACAGTTTTTTAAGTGAACAAAAGCATAATATTTCGGGCGACCTTACTTTTAAACATAAATTTAAAGACCAAGGAAATTTAACTGTAAATGCACACTATACAAATTTTGGTTTAGACCGAAATCAAGATGTAAACTCAGATTATTTTCAGCCTAGTGGCTCATTTCTGCGCGATTTTAATTTCTCGACTATTGCCGATCAACAGATAGAAATAAAGACCGCTCAAATAGATTATAGTGATTATTTTGGCAGCGTATTTTTTGAAACAGGGGCAAAAGGTTCTTTTATTGATTCTGAAAGTAGATTAGATTATTTTCTACAGAATAATGGTACGCAGTTTATACCCAATCTTTCTGATGACTATACCTATGACGAAAGTGTGTATGCGGGTTATTTTAGCCTTTCGAAAGACTGGGATAAATGGAGTATAAAAACAGGGTTACGTGCAGAACAAACAGAAAGCACGGGAGTGTCTGTAAATGTATCAAACATTAATGAGCTTAGTTATTTTGAACTTTTCCCTTCATTGTATATTCTGCACAATATCAATGACCACCATAGTCTATCTTTTGATTATGCCAGAAAGGTACAACGCCCCAGGTATGAGAATTTAAATCCGTTTAGAACATATAGTAATGAGCGTATTTTTGTAGAGGGCAATCCTAATTTGATACCAAGTTTTATTCATAACTTTAATTTAAACTATACGCTAAATCAAGAGTATTTTTTTGATTTTTACTACCGTGATAATGGCAGGTATATTTCGGATCTTACTTTTCAAAACAACACTGATTTTGTATTAACCGATAATTTCCAAAATGTACTAGGAAGTACTTCTTACGGTTTCGATTTTACCTATGGTAAGTCAATTACAAATAATTGGTATTTGTACAGCTATATGTCTTTCTTTCATGAAGAAGAAACTTTTATAGCTTCCCAAAGCGATGCATTTTCATACACCAATGAACTTAATGGTGCATATATTGATATTACCAACTATATAACCCTTTCTAATGATGGTAGTTTTAAGGGCGAGTTAGGTATTGTGTACCTTACGGGTTGGTTAGAAGGATCTTTTATCCAAGATGAGACTGCAAATTTAACCATAGGATTAAGAAAATCATTTTTAGATAATAGAGCTGTATTAAGCGTTAGTGCAAATGACCTTCTTGGAAAATATAATGCCTATAGTTCTTCTCAATACTTAAATCAAAATAATCGCTACTTGGCAGTCGAAGAAACCCAATATGTAAAATTTGGCTTCACCTACAACTTTGGTAATTTTCGCTTAGAAGATAACCAGCGAGATATAGATAAAATAGAACGCGAACGTCTTGAATAAAGCTAACTATTTAACTATCAGAACCTTTGTTTTTTATTAAGAAAAATTTAAGAATTCTGTAAGATAATTCAATATTACTTTCCTACATTTAGTTGTTATATGCACACTAATGACTAGGAATTTACACTTAACACTACTGTTTTGTCTTACGTTTTCTTTAGCGTTTGCCCAAGATTTTTTAATTAATGGTGCAGTAATAGATGACAATCAAAACCCAGTTGTTTTAGCGAATGTAATCTTATTGACCGGTGAAGGTGAATTCATTAAAGGCACGGTAACAAATGATCAAGGTTTATACGAGTTTAAAGCGGTTACCCCTGGCACTTATAATATTGTTGCTAGCTACATAGCAAATACTATTGAGAGTTCTAATATTTCAATTACAGAAAATACTGAAGTAAAGCCCTTAATTCTTAAAAGTTCTCAAGAGTTAGATGAGGTTGTAGTTACTCAAAAAAAGCCGGTATTAGAACAATTAGCAGACCGTCACATTTTTAGTGTTGAAAACACCGCACTATCTGATGGTGATATTTGGGATGTACTAAAACGTACCCCTGGTGTTATGGTAATGAATAATCGTTTATATATTAACGGTAGTCCTAATGTTAATGTGATGATTAATGGTAAGCTAGTGAACTTACCAGAAAGCGATATTGTAAACCTTCTTACCGGTAGCTCAGCCAGCAATGTAGAAGCTATTGAAGTAATTACGAGTCCGCCAGCTAAATACAGTGCCGAAGGCGGATTACTGATTAATATTAAAATGAAGAAAAATCTGGTTGCTGGGTATAATGGTGCCGTATTCAATAGATATACACAAGGGGTGTTACCAAAACACACGTTAGGAACAGACCATTTTTTTAAAGGAAAAAAGATAGATTTCTCCACCAACTATAGCTTTAGCCATAATAGAAATTGGACAAGATATACCGACATTACAACCTACTTGGAAAACGGACAAGAAAACGAAATTTGGACAGCGGAACAAAAAATAATCGATAAGAAGAAAAGTCACAATATTAATCTCTTTTTAGATGTACAATTAAATGAAAAGAATACCTTAAGCATAACTTCTACCTCTAATTTATCGCCAAACGGAAATACAGATTATTTCTCAATTACAGATATTAATACTATCGATGGCGATTTAACCGCTAGGTTAGATGGTTTAAACGTACAAAATGATGATTCGTACAACACATCAAATTATCTAGATTGGGTGTATAAATTAAATGATAAAGGGGCAGAACTAACCACTAACGCTCATTTTACTTACTATGATTCTAAACAGAGCCAAGTATTGAACAATAATATTACACAAGGCTTTACAGAGAATACATCAGAAAACACATTGAATATAGGGTCTGATCAAATTATAAACCTTTTTAGTGCACAAACAGACCTTACACTACCGCTAACAGAGCAATCTGTAATGGAAACAGGCTTGAGAGTGGCAACTATCAATTCTGAAGCAAGTATTATGCAATCTGGGTTTGATGATTCGGTAGACGGAATAAGCCCTACAGAATCTGGTTTGTTTGATTATGACGAACAAATTTATGCAGGCTATGTCAGTTTGAATAACAATTGGGAAAGTTGGAAATTAAATGTAGGTTTAAGAGCAGAGTATACAGATACCGAAGGTAATTTAGATATGTCGGCTTCTCTAAATACAACTTCTTATTTTAAACTTTTTCCTAATATGGCGCTTTCATATAAAAAAGAAAAAAATGCCTTTTATTTAAAATACTATAGAAGAATTACAAGACCGAGATATAGCAGCATTAATCCATTTCAATTCTATTTGACGGCAAATTCTCTTTACGAAGGTAATCCTAATTTAAAACCGGCTTATAGTGATTATTTGCAGTTCGATTATGTCTATGACCGCGATTATAAAGTGGTATTATTTGTCAATAGAAAATCTAATGAACAAGCGCAACAGATTATCCAAGACAACCAAACCAATATATTAAGAACTCAATATATAAATTTAGAATCCAATTATTTTTACGGGATCGATGTAAGTGTGTCTAAAGAACTTACATCGTATTGGTATCTATATGCTCTTGTTAGTCATTATCATGACAAAAAGACCTTTAAAGACCTGAATACAAATACCATAGTAGAGAATTCTATTTGGACCACCTTTATTCGCGCCAACAATTACTTTACGCTTCTTAAAGATGAATCACTTTTTGCCGATGTTACCTATACGTATTTTTCACCATACATTAGTGGTAATGCAACATCGGAGTCTTTTAGCAAATTAGGTCTGTCGTTTAGAAAAACCTTTTGGAACAAAGACGCAAGTATTTCTTTAGGTATTGAAGATATTTTTAATAATGGAAATACATTTTCAACTAGAAATTATCTGGACCAACAAAACACAGTTAGCAGTAGGGTCGAGAATAGATTATTTGTTCTAGGCTTTAGATATAAGTTTGGCAACACTAAAATTCGCGATAATTCTAAGAAGAAGAATACCGATGAGGGCAAACGATTATAGTTGTTATACCATCATAGAACCGCATATGCCTAGGCTTATTAGGCAATATACCCCAGCTAAAATCATAAAGACTTTACCTGCCTTTTTCTTCTTATTATAAAATAAAATTGCCCCAATAATAATGAACAATAGTGCGGGACCGAACATTATTAGAAAGATTAAAACAACTAATCCATCTAGATTACCAACTTCTAAAATCATATCATTTCGTTTTGTAGTTCCTTTAATCGTTCGATCTTATCATCTCTATAAAAGAGGTTCATGGTTTCAAAAGGGATAATCTTATAGTCCTTATTTACAATATGCACACATGACTTTTTTATGGCACGAACGTCAAAATTGTGGGCATCTATAAACTGCATGATAATGATACGAAACAAATTGTCATATCCAAGTTCGGGCGCATCAATTTCTGGTAGGCAGCACATAATACTCTTTAGATTTTCAGATGCTTTTTCAACGGAATTTCCGGTACTAAACAGCTCAATCATTTTACCGTGTAGCTGTTCATCTTGCTCGTAAATAATGGTATTTTTGCCTTCGTTTAATAAGTCATCAGGATTTATGAATCTAGTTAACGGATTCACCTCATCACCCAGTTTTAAAGCATAAGCCATCACCAATGCATCTGGGTTACAGGGAACAGGTATTAAATCGTCCGACTCAAAAATAGGGGACTGTTCCAAAATTTTTCTGCGTACTTCTGTTAAGGTGATACGGTTTTCATCTACTTCAAAATTCTCTAACCTACCTGCTATTTGGGTAGGCTGAAAAGTGACTCCGCGTACACACTTTTGCTTTAAGGCAAAATCTATGGTGCTTCCCATTTCGTGGTCGTTCAATCCTTTTTGTAGCACAACTACTAGTGTGGTAGAAAGGTTCAATTTATTTAGATGTTCTAATGCCTGTAAACGAACATCGGATAGGTCTGCTCCGCGTAAGGTTTGCAGTACCTGGTTGTCTAATGAATCAAACTGTAAATACACTTCAAAATCTGGTGCATAGCTGGCTAATCGCTTAGCAAACTCAAAATCTTTCGCAATTTTAATTCCGTTGGTATTCAACATTAAATGCCGAATTGGTAGGGACTTGGCGTAATCTAGTATTTCAAAAAAATCGGGGTGTATAGTGGGCTCACCACCACTAAGCTGCACCACATCTGGTTCACCCTCGTTCTTTACAATAACATCGAGCATTTTCTTTATTTCTTCAAGCGTTCTATGCCTACCATAAGTTGGCGATGATCCTGCGTAACAGGTAGGGCAGGTAAGGTTACAACGATCAGTTAGTTCTATGACCGTAAGGCAAGAATGTTGCTCATGGTCAGGGCAAAGTCCGCAATCATAAGGGCAACCGAAATGCGTTTCGGTATTAAATGTTTTCGGGTATTCAGAAGCCTTATTATAATTTCTAATGTTCTTGTAATACTCAATATCATCAGCTATAAGCACTTTAGATCTACCATGCTCTTTACAATTTTTAAGCATGTATACATTGCTGTTTTCAAAAACGATTTTAGCATCTACCCGTCGTAAACATTCTGGGCAAAGGCTTAATGTAAAATCATAATATGTATAGTTTTTTTCGGACATATGTAATTCCCTGAAGGATGAATTTATAGTAGTAAACCAAACAAATTAAACATAATATTTGAATGCTGCTTAGACCAAGGGTGTAAAAACTGTTAGGTTTTAGAAACTCGATAAAGAAACGAAGGGAAAAATAACTGACCATAAAGAGCTTAAAAAGATCTCCGTTCTTAAAAGTAATATTCGCTTTTTGAAGTCTACGGATGATAATAAAAAGCACCGTTAAAAACACCACTTCATATAACGCAATAGGATGCCTTTGAATACCATCACCTAAGTCCATACCTGTAAAAAAGGAGGTTTCTTTGCCATAGGTAAACTCTTTAATACCCGATAAAAAGCAGCCGATTCTTCCAATGATAATGCCTAGGATAATAGGTGCGGTAAATAGGTCGCCAGAAGATTGTTTTTCATCAATAATCTTCTTGGCGAGTTCCACGCCCAGTAGACCACCAAAGAGTCCGCCCATTATGGTTTTATTGTTCAGATTGTATAGCCAATCTTCTTGAATATGTGCCACGGGGTTTTCAAAAAATGCGACTAGTCTAGAAAGAAATAAAGCTCCAAAAATGGCACCTATAATTATAGATAGTCGGTTGTTAGATGAAATGACATCAGTACTTCTTTTACGTAGAAAAACATAATATCTGAATGCGAGAAAGAACGCCAAGTATTCAAGAATAAGATGCATGTTTAATTTTACACCAAATACAACAGGCTCATAAGGTATTGAGAAAATAAGGAGCGAATTAATCATGAATTTATTGGTGGTAGATTTAGGAGTTTAAAAGACCAATTTCGTCACTAATTTACGCTCTTTCTATAACAAGTATTCGAGTCCGTGATTACAGCCTTCAAGACCATACAATTTATAGAAAAGTCTACGTAATGCCCTTGTCGTATTTTTATATAACTTTGCAACCCAAAATTAAAATACGCCCGTGCCCAAAATAGGAGACATACAACTGCCTGATTTCCCGTTGCTTTTAGCACCGATGGAAGATGTTAGCGACCCACCATTTCGTGCCCTTTGTAAAGAGCAAGGAGCAGATGTGGTTTATACAGAATTTATTTCTTCGGAAGGATTAATTCGTGATGCCGAAAAGAGTGTCATGAAATTAGATATTTATGAAAAGGAACGCCCAGTAGGTATTCAAATATTCGGCGCTAATTTAGAGAGTATGCTGCAGTCTGTAGAGATTGTAGAAAAGTCGAAACCAGATATTATAGATATTAATTTTGGTTGCCCTGTAAAGAAAGTAGTATCAAGAGGAGCAGGAGCCGGAATTTTAAAAGATATCGATCTAATGGTATCTTTGACCAAGGCCATGGTAGAGCACAGTAATTTGCCCATTACGGTAAAAACAAGACTAGGTTGGGATGATGATTCTATTAGAATTGTTGAGGTTGCAGAACGGTTACAAGATGTAGGTTGTGCGGCAATTTCAATTCATGGTAGAACCCGTGCTCAAATGTATAAGGGTAATGCTGATTGGAACCCCATTAGAGACGTTAAGAACAACCCTAGAATGCATATACCTGTATTTGGTAATGGTGATGTCAATTCTCCGGAAACGGCCATGAAAATGCGTGATGAATACGGATTAGATGGTGCCATGATCGGTCGTGCAAGCATAGGTTACCCTTGGATTTTTAGAGAAATAAAACATTTCTTTGAAACGGGTACTCATTTAGCTCCACCAACGATGGAAGAACGAGTAGATGCCGCACGTCGTCATTTGCAAATGTCTATAGATTGGAAGGGTGAAATATTAGGTGTTTTCGAAACCCGTAGGCATTATACCAACTATTTCAAAGGCATTCCTAACTTTAAGGAGTATCGCATGAAAATGGTGACTAGCGATGATTCTGCATCAGTATTTGCTGCCTTTGATGAGGTATTAGAGAAGTTTGGAGACCACAAGTTTACTACCGTTTAAAGATCAACCAATTTTTTATTGATTCGGCTACTTGCAATTTTAGATGCAATGATACCTAGTACAATAATGGTAGCAAGAACAATGACAATATTGATGAATTCAAATTTCACAGGATAAGCCAACGACGGCGTAATTTTCAACCAGCTAAAAGCAAGTTGTGACCATACGATTAGCACACCTATTAAGACTCCAATAAATCCGCCGAAACCGGTTACTAAAATTCCCTGTACAAAGTAAATTCTACGTAGTTCTTTAATTGTTGTACCTAGGCTATAAAGGGTTTTAGAATTCTGCTGCTTGTCTAAAATCATCATGATTATAGCACCTACAACATTAAAAAGCGCGATGATAAGTACCAAGGTAAAGATGAGGTATGTAGCCACATTCTCGGTATTCAACATTTTATAGAGCGTACTATTCAGTTGTTGTCTGTTTTTCAATTGCACATTAGACCCTAAAATAGATTGAATTTCTGAACGTACAGCACTTGGTTCTACACCTTCATCCATCTTAAAATTAATACCAGAAATAGAAAGGGAATCTTTTTCAAGTAACGCTTGCGTCAATCGTAAATCGGCAAATACATATTTATTATCTAAATCAGCCTCAACAGCATACACACCGCCAATAACCATGGGCAGTTGATTGTAGAGCGATGAAATACTTTGTTGCGAAATAGAGCCTTTACCAGGTTTAAAAGCATAGATCTGCATGGGGCTTCGAAATTGGTTGATGGTTACCCCTAAAATATTAGCAATGCCCAAACCTGATACCACTTGAGTGTCATTAATAGTCCAGTCGCCAATGTATAGCGTACTATCGACACCGGTTACTTTAGTATAATTACTATCAACACCTTTTATGTAGGCAATATGGTTTTTGCCACGATGCTCAAGAGATACTTTTTCTTCGAGCTCTTTGGAGTAAAATGCGAGCCCGTCTACAGAATGTAAACGTTGTTCTTGTTCAGGAGTAATGGTAAAAATCTTTCCGGCTACGGGCGAAGCTTTTAAATCTGGATCAAAAGATTCTGTAAACGAAAGACTAAATGTTTTTAATCCGGCGAAAGCCGAAAGCACAATAAACAGTGCTGCAGAGCCAATAACTATAACTAAAAAGGTAATAAAATTAATAATGTTGACCGCGTTCTGGGTACTTTTAGAACGCACATACCTTTTAGCGATATAGAGAGGAAAATTCAACCGATCAGCTTTTTTTACGTTTAGGCAACAAATCTCTGTTTTCTATTGGGTTTTCTTCGCGTTTTAATGACTTTTCAATATTCTCAATGTAATCTAAAGAATCATCAAGGTAAAACAACAACTCGGGTACTCTACGCAATTGGTTGCGTGTACGCTGAGAAAGTTCATGTTTAATAAGTGGCTGGTTAGACTTAATCCCTTCCATTAATTCGCCAGCCTTATCATTTGGGAAAATGCTTAAATATACTTTCGCGATAGATAAATCGGTAGTCACCGCAACCTTAGAAACGGAGATAAGCGTATTTCGTAGTCCGCCATCAATGGCAGCCTTTTGTAGAATGTCTACAATATCTTTCTGAATGACTCCAGCTATTTTACGTTGTCTTTGCGTTTCCATACTGCAAAAATACATAGAAATTGTATCTTAACCCCTATATGATGTACACTGAAGCAAATAAGGCATGAAAAAGATTGAACATTTAGGTATAGCGGTAAGGAACATGGAGGATTCTAATGCGCTTTTCGAGAAATTATTAGGCGTAGCTCCCTATAAACAAGAAGAAGTAGCATCGGAAGGCGTAATGACTTCTTTCTTTAAAAACGGACCTAATAAAATAGAGCTTCTAGCAGCCACAGAACCAGACGGACCTATAGCCAAATTCTTAGAAAAAAAGGGAGAAGGCATACATCATGTAGCTTTTGAGGTAGAAGATATCGTCGAAGAAATGAAACGGTTAAAAAAAGAAGGCTTCACATTGTTGAATGAAAAACCTAAAAAAGGTGCTGATAATAAGCTAGTAGCCTTCGTTCACCCAAAGACAGCAAATGGGGTGTTGGTAGAGTTGTGTCAAGAAATTAAAGAGTAAGCTTTATTTTGTTTGTGACAGTTAAAAATAAGTAGTAATATTGCATCCGCAATTCGCGGGTTTTGTAATAACTGGTTTGAGCACCGGTTTAAATCTAAATATGATTTTACAGAACAACACATAGAATTGTTACCGGTCCTATAGCTCAGCTGGTTAGAGCACCTGACTCATAATCAGGTGGTCCCTGGTTCGAGTCCAGGTGGGACCACATTTAAAACTCCATTAAATCATTTGATTTAATGGAGTTTTTTTATTTTTAGGCATGTCCTCATTCACTTACATTCTACATAGTAAAGCACTCAATAAATTCTATATCGGTGCATGCCATGAAGATTTAGAACAACGTATTGAAAATCACAATGCAGGTACTTATGGTACAAAAAGTTTTACTTCTATCACACAAGATTGGATTTTGTTTTTAAAGATTGATTGCGATGATTATGCCCATGCAATTCGACTAGAACGAAAAATAAAATCCATGAAAAGCAGTGTTTACATTTGGAACTTGACTAAATATGCCGAGCTACGAGATAAAATATATAATGAAACCAGGAGCACCTGACTCTCCCGATAGCTATCGGGACAGGTGGTCTTCCTTTAAGTAAGGTGGGACCACATATAAAACTCCTTTAAAATCACTAGATTTAAAGGGGTTTTTTTATTTCCAATCATGTCTTCACATACTTACATTCTCCACAGTAAAGCACTCAATAAATTCTATAACGGTGCATGCCATGAAGATTTAGAACAACGTATTGAAAATCACAATGCAGGTACTTATGGTACAAAAAGGTTTACTTCTATCACACAAGATTGGGTTTTGTTTTTAAAGATTGATTGCGATGATTATGCCCATGCAATTCGACTAGAACGAAAATAAAATCAATGAAGAGCAGTGTTTACATTCGGAACTTGGCTAAATATGCCGAGCTACGAGATAAGATATTTTGTGAGATGAAGAACACCTGACCTCTCCCGATAACTATTGTGACAGGTGGTCAACTTTTGGATAGGTGGGACCACTTTTAAAACTCCATTAGATCATTTGATTTAATGTAGTTTTTTATATTGTAGAACGAACTTCTTGTAATAGTTTATAGCATGGGTTCAGAATAAATTAGTATTCATCAATAGGTAATTTAGCTATTAATCTTAATTATCTGCACTAAAATTGTCTTTCTGAAATCCTTCAATGCCTATAAATAAAATGAGCCCTAGGGAATAGGCAGCAACATCTAAAATATCTGCCGTGTACCGCTCATTATAACTAGGAAGTACCACCTCAAAATAAATTATGAATAGGAAGGTCGTTATAATTTGTAGCGGCAAAGGGAGTACTATGTGTTCGTCAGATTTTATATATCGGATACTGAAGAGACCTATTTTGAGAACAATGGGCATACACAAAAAATCGTTCAGATAATTGTTTATAAGTGTTGGAATATCAGCATTATAGCGTTGGAGCAGGTATACTAAGAGTCCAGTAATTATAAATACGGGAAAATAATATTTCTTTACGATGGTTTTGAACATTTTAAGAAGGAAATCTAACAAAAACATTTGATAAGCTAAGCGGCAATATAGCCGAAGACTAAAGCTAAAAAAGAACCTATGGCGAGTACTACGATCCAAATAGAATAAAAAAAGCGAGAGATATAGCGAATAAAAATGTTTTCATGAACCTTCGCATTTTCAAAAAATAAAGTGATATCGTTTTTTTCTTTCACCTTTATAGAAGCCAACTTTTCCTTGTTCTTTTTCTCACGTTCTAACCTTCTTTTAAGGTTGATGTTTATAATATTTCCGCAGTTCTCACAATAATCGCGATTTAAGTTTACGGTCCCGCAATTTTGACAAATTCTGTAGCTTTCATTACTCATAGCACCATATTAGTTGTAGTCCTGAATAAATCAAGGATAATTTTCAATAAAAATAGGAAAACACCAATAATTAAGTTTGTCGTATTAATAAGAATGGTGCTCTATATGAGTACTATTTATTTTGAGTGTGATGTAATTCTAACAAAAATAAAATCTATGTGCAGAATAGTTTAATTATTTGGCAAGAGAAGTAGGTTTAAATTACCAACAATAAAAAATTAGCAAGTTTTCCTATTTTACTCTTTTAAGAATTTATTTTTCTATTTCCATTTGTTTAAATTACTGTTCAATTCAAACTAACTCAAGATGATTTTAAAATTTAAATGCTACAAGTTCGTCTTAATGGCGCTCCTACTATCTAGTTCGTGCATATCTCTGACGATGGCACAAACCGTACCTACTCCCGAAGATGTATATGGTTTTAAGGTTGGTGCCGATTATAAACTGGCAGACTACAGCCAAATTGAAGACTACCTTTCTAAACTAGACGCTTCTTCTGAACGCGTTAAAAAAGTAGAAATCGGAACTACCGTATTGGGTAGAAAAATGTACATCTTATTTATTTCTAGCGAAGAGAACCTTAAAGATTTAGACAAATGGAAAGACATTAGTACTAAACTAGCTCGTGTTCAGGTTTCAAATGACGAGGCTATGAAACTATCTGAAGAAGGTAAAGCTGTGGTTTGGATCGATGGCGGTATGCACTCTACCGAATTGGCGCATGGGCAAATGACATCTGAACTGGCGTATACTTTGACCACATCAGAAACTACAGAAATGAAAAAAATCAGGGAGAATGTCATTACGATATTGATGCCTGTAATGAATCCTGATGGGTTAGATATTGTTGTTGATTGGTACAAAAAGAACTTAGGCACCGCTTATGAAACATCGCGACCTCCAATTTTATATCACTACTACATGGGTCATGATAACAACCGAGACTGGTTCATGAATACCATGCCAGAGACGTATAATGTTACTAAGATATTGTACAATGAGTGGTATCCGCAGATCGTGTATAACCACCACCAATCTTCACCATCTTGGACAAAAATATCATTACCACCATATGCAGATCCAGTAAACCCAAGAATTCACCCAGCGATTACTGCAGGTGTAAGTGAGCTAGGTTCTGCAATGACCAAAAGATTTTCATTAGAGAATATGCCAGGTGCAATTGCCGATAATTTCTATACCATGTTCTGGAACGGCGGTGGGCGTACAGTGCCATACTACCATAATATGATCGGAATTTTAACGGAGACCGGACATACATCACCAACACCAAGATTCTATGATCCAGAGAAATTACCTAAAACCGTTGCTGGTGGCACACCAACCGATGGTACAGATATTATGTACCCGGACCCATGGAAAGGTGGCGAATCTCATTTTCGCGATGCTGTAGATTATATGTTGACTGCAACTTGGGCAACGCTAGACTTAGCAGCAGACCGTAAGAGCAATTACCTGTACAACATTTACAAAATGGGAGCTTCGGCAATTGAAAAGTCGAAAGAAGGAGGTCCGTTTGCTTACATAATCGGGAAAGATCAATGGGATGCTTTTGAGTCTGTAAACTTGGTAAACGTTTTGCTTAAAGGCGGAATCGAAATTGAAAAAACAACCAAAAGTTTTGAAGTCAACGGAAAGAAATATGAAAAAGGTGCTTATGTAATTTATACGGCACAAGCGTTTAGACCTTATTTGATGGATTTGTTAGAGAAGCAAAATTACCCAACACGTTTTCAATACCCAGGTGGACCACCAGATACTCCATATGACTTAGCAGGTTGGACATTGCCTATGCAAATGGGAATTGCGGTTGATAAAATTGCAGAGCCTTTTGAGGTAGCAACTGAAAAGGTATTAGACGAAGCATCATATTATGAAGGTGATGTAAAGGGGAATGCTTCCTTCGGATATTTACTAAGTGCCAACACTAACGCATCTGTCATTGTCACCAATAAAGTATTAAAAGCAGGTGGTACGGCGTATAAAACAAAGGCATCCTTCAAATCGGGGAAAACAACATATCCGGCAGGTGCTTATATCGTCTCTGGCGGTAGCGCTTCTGTTGAAGATTTGGCAGCTGAATATGGTTTAGAAGTAATAGGATTATCCGCAGAACCTAAAGTAGAACTAACGAAAGTACATGCGCCTAAAGTAGGATTGTACAAGTCGTGGGTTTCTAATATGGATGAAGGATGGACTCGTTTTATAATGGATGAATATTCGTTCGAAACCGATACCCTTCACGATAAAGACATTCAAACAAAAGATTTATCTCAGTATGATGTTTTAATATTACCGTCGCAACGACCAAAATCAATTTTACATGGCAATTCAGCTTTGTCCATGCCAGTGAAATTTACTGGTGGCATTGGTTTAGAAGGATCATTGGCATTGAGCAATTATGTAAAAAACGGAGGTACGTTATTGGCTTTTGATGAAGCAAGTAACTATGTCATAGAGCAATTTGGTTTACCATTAAAAGATGCGACTGAAGGCACAGAGAGTACAGAGTTCTTTATCCCGGGTTCATTGATTAAAACAGGCATAGATACTACACATCCATTAGCATTTGGTATGCAAGACACGGTTGCGGTTTCGTTCAATAAGAGTCGAGCTTTTGTTATTGATAAGCAAAGTAAAAAAGGGGAAGGTGGTACAGAAGACATTAAAGATGCACCGTTACCAGAAGTTGAGGTAATAGCCAATTATGCAGAGAAAGATTTGTTGATGAGTGGCTGGGCAATGGGCGAGAAAAAGTATATAGCTAAAAAACCGGCTATGGTAAAAGCGAAATATGGAAAAGGCGCTGTGGTGTTATTTGCATTCAGACCACAGTTTAGGGCACAACCAAGAGGAACGTATAAGCTTATTTTCAACTCCATTTTTGAAGGAGCTGCAGAATAGTTAAATACTAAAAAACTAATAATATTCAGGCGCAGTAGAAATATTTGATGTAAGCTTCGATAATTATTTAGTAGAAATACCTTGCAAATGTAAAAACGAATTTTTCTTTTTAAAATATTTTTTTAGATAATAGAAAGCGGCCTAAAAGGCTGCTTTCTTGGTTTTTAAGTAGTTTATATCTTGTAAACTTCAATTAAATTCAAAAAACTGATTTTTGTATTTCCTAATTAAATATTAAATTGAAATAGCCCTTAATATTGGTAAACTAAAGTTCCCCCAGAATTCATTAGTGTTGCTATTTATTATTGGGCTTTTTTATTGATGTCCGTCCGAGACAAGACTTCTTATACTTCAATTACCCCATTCAAGCAAAACACTAAAGCTTAGTTTTAAGAAAATCTGTTGATTTAGCAGTGTATCAGCGAAAATTCTAAAAAATCAATTAACTTTAATAGGTATATGCCTTGGCGGCATATTTTACCGTACCAAATTCAAAGAATAGTATTAAATTTAGGCAACACTACGTAAAACGCATTTGTTAATAATGGCAAAAATTGAGATTAAAGGTTCCCCCGAAGAGCTTGAAAGAGTAGCCACTTTTTTGGCGAACAACAATATAAAGTTCGACATTGTTAATGATTATGGCAATCATTCTCTAGAAGATTTAGATAAGTATGCTGACCTTATTAATAAGTTCTCAGCTGCTGTGCCTGAAAAATAAGTATCTATATGAAAGGCTTACAAGAAATAAAATCTGAAATAGACCGGTTGGTTAGCACTAACGGAAAAACAGAACTAGAGGTTGTTGAGGCGCTTCATAAATATTACTTCAACAAAGCCGTAACTGCAGAGATCAAACTTTACAAGAAGAAAAAGAAAAAGGTAGCTCAAATTACGAAAGACCTTAAAATTAGTCACCGTAGGTTCTATAAAATCTTAGAAGATAAAAAGGTTGAGTTCACTAAATACAACAAGTCTAAAGAAGAGGAATCAGTTTAGATTTTCTTGACGTTTCAGCAGCAGCTTTCTTAGATTTATAGGAGAAAGGAACCTGGTGATATAAATTTAAGTTATCAAATATGAATCAAGAATCGCTCTCTAAATTGAGTACAGAAGAACTGCTCAAAAAACATACTGCTGCAAAAACTATGGTGTGGCTTTTGGCAATTGTATTAACTGGAGTTTTATTCTTTTTTATATACGTTTCTATACAAGATGGGCTTACTCCTTTATTGGCAGTTCCGTTAGCGTTATCAGTAATTATACCTTTAAATGTAAAGAATATGAATGCGCTAAAAAAGGAGTTAGATTCCAGAAAATAAGATTTAGCTATTTAATAAGAATACAAAATCAGAATTATGAAAAAAATATTATCAATTGTTGGAATGGTCATAGCGATAATTGAAATAGCATATAGTTTTGTTGGAGACAGCGATACAGGTCAATTTTTTGGAATTGATATGAATATTTGGGTTTTCCGTTTACTTTGGCTTGCCTTGTTTGGTGTTGTTTTGAATGGATATTTAAAAGAACGAAAGAATTCATAACCACGCTATAATTTGAACAATATTATTTTTTATAGGCTGTATTATATATTAAAGAGGTAAAATAGTGTTATTTTGTTTGTGAAATTAAAATTTCCGTAAACAATCACCAAGTATTTCGACCCACATATCACATGAAAAAGCGAAAATTTAAAATCAGTGATATCCTATTTGTGGTGTTCATTTTGTTGTTGATAATTCCGCAAACAAGAACACCAATTCAGGTTGCCGTCAATAAACTGAAAGTAGTAATTTGGTCACCCAGTATTGAAGATGAAGAAGACCAGAATATGGTTACTCCGTTTCAATATGCTGTTGTTGATTTACAGGGTGAAACTCAAAGCATATTGATAGGTAAAGGCAAGGTTACTTTTATTAGTTATTGGGCAACTTGGTGTCCCCCATGTATTGCAGAATTACCAGGAATTCAAGAATTGTATAAAGACTACGGAGACAATGTCAATTTTATATTACTGACTCAAGAAGAACCAGAAAGAGTGCAGCGGTTTATTGAAAAGAGAGGTTATGAACTACCTATTTATTTTCCACAAATGCAAGCTCCCGAAATATTACAAGAAAATAGCATCCCCACTAATTATGTAATTGGTACTACAGGAAAAATCGTCATAAAAGAAACCGGTGCCGCAGATTGGAATAGCGCTAAAGTGCGCAAGTTGATAGATGGATTAATAGTAAATAATTAAACAAGGACTTTTGCGATATAAGCTGCCATAAAATCTTTTTTGCTGAGTGCCTTATCAGCAAAATTAAAGAGACTATAACAACGATCTAAATTCTGATTCTCATAAGTGACTTTGTAATACCTGTTATTGTTTAGGTAATCAGTTAATGCACGTAACCCATGAATAAATGGCATAAAAACGGCACCTAATGGTAAACTATCTTTATCTGCGGCAGTTAAAAATGAGCTGTTATCAGCTAAACCATCAACAAAAGCTTTAAACAATGATTCATCAAAATTTATCAATTCGTGGTTTTGCTCATCTTCAGGTGCATTGTTAACTACAGTTCTAATAGCATCACCAAAATCATAGAAGAAATAGCCCTTCATAATGGTGTCTAAGTCAATAAGACACAATGCTTTTTTTGTCGATTTAGAGAATAAGATATTATTAAGCTTTGTATCGTTATGGCAAATTCTAACTGGCAAATCAGTAGTGTCTAAATGTTGAAGTTCTTTGAGAAATGACTTTGCCTTTTTAATGGCGACGTCGGCAATTTCTGTTTTTTGTGCATCAGCATTCTGCAGTGCTTCTTGAAACTCTTTATTTCTAAAGACTAGATCATGAAATTTTGGTAGCGTTTCTTTAAACAGCCCAGTATCTGTATGTAGCAAGAGCTGATGAAACTTGCCAATAATGCATCCCGCTTCAAAGGCAGTTGAGGTTTCGGTTGTTGTATTATAGGTGGTACTATTGGGTATGTAGGTCATCATCCGCCAGAAATCATTATCCTGCATGAGATGATTGGTTCCTGCAGTTGTATTCAGAAAAGTAATTTGGCTGTAATCGTCTGCTTTAAGCACAGGTAAAGCAAATTGAATATTATCCATCAGAATACTAGCATTTTTAAACACCTGGGTATTTATCTTTTGAAGTATATATTGTTGGTCATCATCTTCCGTAACCAAATACGTGTCATTAATGAGTCCGCTAGTGAGGGGTGTCCATTTTAATGAATTTCCGTTGAGGTTAAATTCAGAAAGTATTTTTCGGATGGATTCTTTAGTCATGTTTTAGCACTACGATTCAATTTTTAAAGATATTGAAACTTAGGCATTGTTTTGAGCACTGGTTTTGATAACCTTAATTCAATAATTAACAGGAATTTTCTTTATTTTGTGCAGTTGGCCTAATAATAATACGATTTGTAAAATAAAGCAGTTAGTATCTTTAACAATCAAATTTTCCCCCAAATATGATTACGATTAAAACCTATTTAAAAGTTGCCGTACTGTTTTTTACATCAACTTATATTCAAGCCCAATGCGAAGTTTTTAAGAGTGAAATCAGCGATGTACAGCAGTACATGACGCAATTTAGTCAGCTCTCAGATTCATTGAGTACCGCTGTTGAGATTGCTTCTTTTGACGCCTCTATAAGTACGGCACGAAAAAATACTAAAACAGCAATGCTATTAATAGGACAGGCAGTTAATGCTGCCGATGAAGCAGTAATTTTAGCTTCAGAAGCGCAATACGATTCTCAAACATGTGGTTTAGAAGATGCCATGAGCTATACTATCGATGCTGAAAGACATACTATAGATTCTCGCGATTTTTCAACCGAAGCTTTTGAAAATGTAAAGAATGCTGCCAAGGCGAACAACCTAGGTAACTTACAATACTATATGCGTAAAGCACAGCGTTTAATGAAAGAAGCCCAAAGTTCAGCAGATTCAGCAGTGTACGCGGCAGACAACGCGCATTACAGTTGTAGTCATGACGTTGCCCATCTTAGTTTTGATAGGTAATTAAAATTTATAGACGAAACCAAGTAAAAAGCTGTCGGCATCGTTCGAAAAGCTTAGTTGCATATGTTCTTTTTGGTATGGTGTAGTAAAAATATAGGCACTACCAACACCTACTACGGCACCGGCAAGAACATCCCAGCCATCATGTTTTTTGGCATTTATTCTACTAAAACCAGTGTAACCGGCAAGAAGATATGCGGGTAAACCATAACCCCAACCATATCTTTTTTGAATAAATGCGGCACTTTGAAAAGTTGTTGAGGTATGCCCAGACGGAAAAGCTCTTTCACCACCACCATAGGGCCTGTCTTTATTAAGAGCATATTTAAGTCCGATTGTTACAGCTTGGTTAACGGCAAAACCTTTTGCGAATTGCAAAGTACCTTCGTAATCACCTTCTATTAAACTACCTGCAAGTGCAGATGCCGGCATGGCAAAAAGCAGTACATCACCTGAAGTTTGTATAGCATCGCCTTGACCATAAGTATGCATTGAGGTGGTAATAAGAAAAAGAATAGCCAGTTTGGTACAAAATAAATTTGGCTTTAAAAGAGTAAGCATATAATACTGTATTTAATTTTTGAGGAAAATTAAATTACAATTCTAAAGAGAATTTAAAGTTGAAAGCTATTTCATTATTGAGGTGTTAGCACAAATAACGATTTTTCAACTAATGAAATAGTGAGCTCATTAGTATCTATTCTCTTATGCTCACCGTCTACTTGAGTATCAAAGAAATCTGATTGATTACATTTTATATGTACATTTTTGGTCTGAAAACTTCTAGATTCTTTTAGCCAATGCACTTTTCTAATGAGAATCAAAAACCCTAACCACAGCATTTTTATGCGGCTAATATTTTTAATTACCAAAACATCTAATAATCCGTCTTGTAGCGATGCTTTTGGAGTTAGGCTTAATTTATATCCCATTTCGTTTGAGTTGGAAATTAGAATAATAAATGGGTTCGCCATAGGCACCTCTTCATCTACAACAATAGAAAGAGGAGTATTTTTATTGATATCTCTAAATGTAGTTGCACAAGCCCGTATGTAGCCTAATAATGTTCTTTTTTCAGAAGACTCATAGTGTTTAATTAAACTAGCATCGAAGCCAACACCGGTATTACTAAAGAAATAACGACCATTTATCTTACCTACATCCATATGTTCGATGTGTTTATTCCTAATAATCTCTAACGCCTTTCGTCTTTTTTTAGGTATTTTAAGATTAGATGCCAGCCCGTTGCCAGAACCCATGGGTAAAATGCCCAAAGCGATATTGGTACCTATTAAGCATGATGCTACTTCGTTAATGGTACCATCGCCCCCACAAGCAACAATTATGTTCGCATTTTCTAAAATAGACGATTTGGTTAATTCGGTAGCATGTTTTTTATATTCAGAAATTTTAACGGTCAATTCATGTATACCTCTTATAAAATAAGGCTGTAGGTCTTCTTTAGTAAATGAAGCATGGCCGTGGCCTGCTATAGGGTTTACAATAAAGTGTATGCGAATCATTCTTTTAGAGATTTTAATTGGAGTCCGCCATTGTGGTACAGCTCATCTGCTACTTGGTAGTTCGAAATCGCCAATTTTTTAAAAGACTCGTCCATTGTGGTATTTTTTAAACTATTGTCAAGTGCATTCCAATCATAAAAATTAACAGTTTCACCATCGCCCAGCACCATTACTTTATTGTCTTTCAGGTATCCTAATTTTCGGTAGTTTCCAATGAAAGCACGCTCATCTTGTGGTCTCATTTTTAAAATATCCATACCAAAAAGGTTGCTTTCATAATTCCACCCCAAGGTAGAAAATAAGGTAGGGAAAACGTCTATCTGAGAACAAAGCGTATTAATTTTAGCGGGTGGTTTGTTCTGTAGATTATATATAAAGGCAGGTATATGATAGTTTGCTACATCAAGTTCCCACTTGCCCGCACTACTTGCACAGTGATCACTCATAATTACAAATACGGTATTTGCGAACCAAGGTTTCTTTTGGGCTTCTTTTAAAAAGGCACCAATAGCAAAATCGGTGTATTTTACGGCTCCATTTCTACCTGTACCAGAAGGTATATCTATTTTCCCTTCAGGATATGTAAAAGGCTTATGGTTCGAAGTTGTCATGACAAAATCGAAAAACGGTTTGCCAGATTCATGGGCAATATCGGCTTCTTTAAGCACCTTGTTATAAATATCTTCATCGCAAACACCCCATGCATTTTCGAAGGTAACCTCATCGTCTTCAATATTAGTGCGTTTTACGGTAATTGCCTCATCTAAAAGAAAGCCACGCCCTCTATCAATAATATTGAATCCGTTTCCTCCAAAAAAGGTATTCATATTATCAAAATAGCCATCACCACCATAAAAGAAATTACGGTCGTACCCTTGATTTTTAAAAACTTCACCGATGGTAAAAAGTCCGGTATTATTACTTCGTTTTACAATACTTCTACCGGGTGTTGGTGGTATAGAAAGTGTGATAGCTTCCATACCGCGAACCGTACGTGTGCCTGTCGCGTATAGATTATTGAAGAATAGACTGTGATTTGCAAGGGAGTCTAAAACGGGAGTGATATTTTCATCATTACCCAAGCTATTTAAGTACTTGCCGCTCAGGCTTTCTATACAGATAAATATGACATTGGGTTTTAGTGCGACAATAGTAGTGTCTAAGGTATGAACCGTTCTGTAGATTTCATTTTTATTTGGATGTGTAAATTCAACTTTAAAAGGCAGATACTGGTTCTTTACATTAGCAAATGCCTCTGTTTCTGGCATGGTGCTATAAAATTCAGAAAAGGCGAGTTCATTATTTCTAAAAGCTGCAAAAAACGAATAGATACCTGCCTTAGATATTTCGTTGTTATACCTATTCTTTGACCATTCTGCTTGAGCATTTGTAATGAAGAAAGAAAAGAAGACACAAATGGCAACCCAAGGCAAAGTTGCAAAAGCTCGTTGTTTAAAGGTTGTTTCATTTTTGAAAGTAGCGTGAAAAACCTTTCTTTTAAAGCTGATAAATAGGGTAAGTGCTACCAATGAAATAAGCGTGCCTAATAGCAATGGAAGCGGATATGATTCATTAATATTCTTAACAACTTCATAGGTGTAGATTAAATAGTCTACCGCTATAAAGTTGAATCGACGTTGAAATTCGTCCCAAAAAGTAAACTCGCCGAAGAATGAAAAATAGATGATCAAAATAGCAATAAAGAATCCGAACCAGGTAATGGCTCTATCTACCAAAGAACCGTACCATTTTTTCGGAAAAATGAATAGGTATAACAAAAAGGGCATCATAAATATAGAGAGCGTACCAACATCGTAGAATAGCCCTGTAATGAAGGTTTTTATAATAGCACCCAAATGGGCATCTACCTCAGAAAACCCCCATATAAAAAATGTGAGCCGAACCAAGAATGATAAAGAAATAAATAGTAACACAAATGCTTTAAGTAGAGAAAAGCGCTTAGGAAAAAGATAGGTCAACATATATACTGTAATTAGACTAATTTGAGCCTAAATGTACATGCCGATTCTAAAGAGGAGTTAAAGTTTTAGTAGATGAAATAATATTTATTAGATGCAAATAACCAATTGATATATAGCGTTATATGTATTGAAAATTAGTTTTCGGATTAGAATGTAAAATTTTATGTATTCGGATTGATTTGCTTCATAATATCTTCAAGCATTTCAACCTGTATTTGTTGAATATTCAATAACTCTTGCTGCTGATGTATTATTAAATGATCTATTTTTTCATGAAGTGTACGAATTTCAAGTTCAGCCTTTAGATTGACCATATAATCTTGCTTTGCCCTTTCGCGGTCTTTTTCTTCTTGCCTATTTTGGCTCATCATAATTACAGGTGCTTGAAGTGCCGCTAAACATGATAAAATAAGGTTAAGTAAAATAAAGGGGTACGGGTCAAAACCTTTGTTTGCCAATAAAATGATATTCGCAGAAATCCAAAAGAAAATAATAAGTGCAAAAATTATGATGAATTTCCAGCTGCCGCCAAATGCGGCAACCTTATCAGCAAGTTGTTGACCGAAGCTCGATTTGGTAGTTCCCTCACCCTCCTTTTCTGAGATAATTTCATGGTCGTTCAATGTCTTTAGAACATCTTCTTCTAAATGGGAAAGCTCACCAACCTCTTTTACTAAATAACCAGAAAGATATTTTTGGCGATACAGGTTAAGTTCAGTAATAGATATTGAATTTTTTTTATTGAAGCTAGGGTAGTCACTTAGAATTACATCAAAAATTGATTTTCGTATCGTGTTACCAAAAACTTGTTCGCTCTTTGGAAATTCTTGTTTAGAAATACTGCTAGTAAATGTATTCATATTACTTTTTTTTAAATCGAAAGAGTATAGATAGCAAAGCGATTATTAGAAGAGCACCAATAATATAGAATTCAACTTTTTCAAGGTCATTCAGGTATCTAATTATTAATTCGCCAAAGAATATACCCAATCCGGTAATTATTGTTGCCCAAATTAGTGTGCCTAAAAGTGAAAATTTCAGAAACTCTTTAGCGGTTATATTTTGAGTACCTAAGAAAATAGGTGTAATAACGCGAAACCCATATAGAAAGCGATAACCGAGAAGAGTTTGTATTCTATGGTTTTCAAATCTCTTTTTAACCCCGCTCATTTTAGTTGACCACTTACCATTATTAACGAAGCGAGAAACTTTATGTTTACCGATATTAAAATAAAAAAGATCAGAACCAATTGTGGCTATTATTGCGGTTATAATGACCAACCAAATATTTAAATAGCCGTGGTGTGCTGCAATAACTGCTGAAAGTAACACAAATTCACCCTCTAAGAATACTCCCAAAAAAAGTGCAGCATATAGTAGTACGGAATGAAACATAGGTGTTTTTTTGTCTTTTTATTTTCTGTTTTTCAACCATTTGTCTAGCGGAGTTAAAAACGAATTGACTACTATTACGGTTATGGTACATACAAGGGTTTCTATAAAAAAACCCGAAGCCGCCAGACAGCCAATTGCAGCACTACACCAAATAGTTGCTGCTGAGGTTAGGCCATGAACATTATTACCTTCCCGAAAAATAATGCCTGCACCTAAAAAACCCACACCTGTTACAACTTGGGCAATAATACGAGAGGTGTCAATACTAGATTCGCTCTCTTTCAACTCGAAAGAAATCAAAACAAATACTGCAGCACCTGTTGCGACTAATAAATTAGTGCGCAGACCAGCAGTTTTATGGTGCCACTGTCGTTCGAAGCCAATGGCGAGACCGGCTAAAAGTGCCGCTCCCAATCTGAAGATAAATTCTGAAATAATCATTTTCTTAAAGATATTAAATACATTGAATGAATAGTGGTCTTTGGTATTTATTGTTTTCCATTCAATTTTGCATTTTCTAATCGATGAGAAATACCAATTAAGATCACCATTAAAATTATAGACACGATCGATGCATTCAATGTCCCTAAATCGAGCCCTCCTTTTACTATCGGTTTGGTCAAAAAATCGCCAAATGTAGCGCCGAAAGGTCTAGTAAAAATAAAGGCGATCCAAAAAAGGATGATTTCGTTAATCTTTGTAAAGTAATGTAGTAATACGACGAGTACTATGATACTTGCAGTGACGAAGGCTCCGCTCAAATAACTTAACCCTATTACATCACTCAAATAATCGCCGAATGCGGTACCGAGACTATTTGAGAATAAAATAGCGATCCAGTAATAAATTTCGGTATTGCGATCTAGAATTGGAAATACCACCAGATGATGATATTTTTTATTCCATAAGAATAACGTGGTCAACAGACCTAGAAACAATAAAAGACTCCCCCATGTATAACCTAGGTTAAGGCTGCGATCAATAAAATCTGATATTTCGGTACCTAATGTTGTGGTGGCAATAATTACCAACCAAAACCACACCGGTATGTATTTTTTTCGGGTCAACTGAATGATAAGGGCGATACCGAAAAAAGTTAGGGTTATTAAAATACCGACCGTATAACCTAAGCCCAACGTTTGTGCAATAAAATCACCTAAAGTTTCGCCGAGAGTGGTAGCGACAATTTTCATTAACCAAAATAACAGGGTAACCTGGGCGACCTTATTTAGGGAGTTCATAAGGCTAGATATTAAATTTTATATTTCAGGCCCAATCTAAAAAGTTGGGTCTCGAAATAATTTTGGTAGATAGCAGTAAAACCGGCATTGGTAACTTCTTGTCGAATACCAAATCGGTTGAAAATGTCGGTAGCAGAGAAGGTAAGTTCTGCCTTTTTGTTCCAAAGACTTTTCTTAACCCCTAAGTCTACAGAGTAGCGAGAAAGCTCTTTACCTTGCGGAATGTTTTTATCAGAATAGTAAACGCCTGTTACTTGAAAAGTATAGTCGCTCGGTAAGTTAAGCTCAGAAGACAGTTTAGCGTTCCAAGCATTGGCGGTAGATTCTTCAATCACAAACGGTCTAACGAAAGGGAAAAGCACAGTACCTTCGTATTGGTCTATGGCATTCGAGTACCAGTTTACCGTACTAGAAAGACTCCAGTTTTCAGTAAGATCTTGACTCAATAATAGCTCTAAACCTGTATTCGTCGCCCTACCCGTATTTTGATAAATTCGATTTACGATATCGTAATTGGGGTCAGAATCATCGATACTAAAAATACGCATGTACTGATCTTGAATAATTCGATGGTACACGGCAGAAAATAAAGATCCATTAGACCAAGAGTATTTATGGGCAACTTCAAAAGCATCGGTAAATTGAGGGCGTAAATAGGGGTTGCCCACTTTTAGAAGTTCTGGATCGTCATATTTTGGAAACACCCGTAATTCTGGCTCGCCCGGTCTATCGATACGGCGATTATAAAAAGCAGATATTTTATTGTTTTCGTTTAGCTTAAAGGTAAAACGCGCACTGGGGAAAAGCTCAAAATAATCATAGGCATCATTATTTGGGTAATAGGTGTTCGCGGGGTCTAGATCATAAAAAACATCGGTCTGTTCGGCACGTAATCCTGCTTCAATATCGTAGAATTCTTTCTCTAGAAGGTAATTTACATAACCGGCATAAAGGTTTTCTCCCCAGTCAGAGAAAGTACCTAAACCTGGGTAAATTATAGATTCATTGCCAGGGGTTATGGTATAATCTACAGGTAGCCTCCGAATACGAAGTTTTGCGCCAAGTTCTAGTCTACCGTTACTCAATGGTTTTACATAATCGGTGGCTAAGCTAGTAGTGTTTTCAATTGCTCTAATATTGGTTTTATCTCTACCGATACGAACTGCAGAGCTGTCGTTCAAAGAATATGTTTCATCTTCTAAACCTTGGGTGTATTGTGCATTGGCACTTAGGTTATGCCCAGGTTGCTCAAATGAATGTTTGTAGTTGATAGCGGCATTTATATATCTAGTAACTTCTTCTTCTTCCCAAGTGTAAAATCGGTTTCTACTATTGGTATTTAAATCTATAAATGCTACTTGCGAAGTGTCTATATGTCGCTCTCTGTCGTATAGCCCTGAAAATGTAAAGCTATTCTTATCATCTAAATTATAGTCGATACCACCATTTATGATAGAGCGAAATTGCTTTCTATTTTCTGGTACCTGCGAAATAACGTTGCGCCCATCATCATAGTTTCTTGTAGTAAACTCGTTATTTGGCAGGGCTTCTTGAACAATAAATTCTGACTGTAAAAAGTAGTTTAGTTTACCCTTTCTATAATTAAGGTTTATACTTGGTATAAGTTTCGGGTTTACCGAAAAACTTCCTAAATCTGTAGGCGTATCGGGTATTCGCTTGCCTAAGGCACCCAACCCAAAAGACAAACCAACATCACCGTTAAGTCCGTTTTGAGTTTCCTTTTTGTAGATAATATTGACGATACCGGCAAAACCATTGGCGTCATATTTTGCCGATGGGTTATTGATGATTTCAATTTTTTCAATATTTGAAGCCGGTATGTTCGACAAGCCTTTTTGGTTACCAAAGCCGGTTAAGCTACTTTGTTTACCATCTATAAGAACAACTACCTTATCGCTACCCCTTAAAACTACTTTCCCATCTTGATCAAATGTAACCCCTGGCATTGTTTTCATGGCATCTAAAACCGAGCCGCCTGCTTGCGCGATGTTATTATCAAGATTAAAAGATTTTTTGTTGAGGTCGCTATTGGTAGAGGCCTCTTGACCTATAACCTGTACTTCGGCAAGTTGCTCGGCGCTTGGTTGCAGTAAAATTTGCCCAAGATTAAAAATGCTATTTAGACCGCCAGCGATCAAAGGTTTGGTTACAGATTCATAGCCTATAAAAGAGAAGACTAAACTGTATTTACCTGTTGGCAATCCTAAAATTTCGAATAGCCCATTTTCATCTGTAATAGCACCTGTAATCATCGAATTATCTACAGCACTCTGTACGGTTACATTGGCAAAGGGTAACGTTTCTTGTGTAACACCATCACTTAATTGCCCTGTTACAGTTACCGAATTTTGAGAAAAGCCAGGTATAAAGAAGCAAAGGAGTAGTACTACGGATAAAATCTTTTTCATGAGATCAACTTTTGTGTGCAATGATACGTGTAGAATCTAAAGATACCTTTAAGATGATTATTAATTTACAAATGAAATGGTGAAAAAGTGTGTTTCGTTTTTGTAGCTGTAGGATGGTGTAAAATTATAAAGATCACATATTTTTTTAACGATTGCCAAGCCCAACCCAGTTGATTTTATATGTTCAGATTCTTTGTAAAAGCGCTGAAATAATAGCTCTGGTTTCAAAATAGCCTTGGTACCATTATTTTCTAATGTCAATGAATTTTTATCCAATACTACGGTAATTGGGGTTTTAGGGGTTGCATGTTTAATTGCGTTAGACAGCAAATTATCGCATAGAACTTCCGCTAAATAGGCATCCATCATAAGAATAACATCTTCATTGTTTTTAAATATGATAGTTACGGAATAGAGATCTGCTAAGTTTTCAATTCTATGTTTTAGAATAGCGTTTAAGTAACACGCAGTAAGGTTTTGAAACTGGTAATTCTCTATTTTTGAAAGTAGCCCAAGTCTTTTGTTTAGTTGTTTAAGCCGCTGAATGTCATTTTGAATAGACGATAACTGCTCAAACTGAAACTCATTAAGTTCTTCACCATTTATAATGGTATCTATTTTAGCCTGAATTATTGCCAACGGGGTTTGTAATTCGTGAGATACGTTTTCTGTAAACTGCTTCAGGTTTTTATAGTCTGAGCGTACTTTATCGGTTAAGGTGGTAATTTCTGTATTAAGCTCTGAAAATTCTAAAATTGTACTGTCTTCTAAAGAAATAGGAATCTCTGAAGTCAATGAAAATTTTTTCATTTGTTCTAAGTTCTTAAAAAAGGGACTCCATAGTTTTTGTGTTCTAGATTTGTTTAAGTAAAAGAGAAAGACAAATACAGAAAAGATGACAATTAAGTAAGAAACGATTACGGCGATCAAAATATCTTCAGACTCAACAATAAGTGTACGCACAGTAATCTGATAATTATGATCATTGATTTTTGAATAGGTAATTAGCTCTCGAAAATCTTCCATTTCGTTCTGAGATGGATCGAATATTAGAGTGTCTTTTAAATGCTCAACACCTAAGGTAGAAACCTCTGTAACTTCAACCATGGGTGGCAGCTGATACATTTGGCTATAGTTAGAAATGGAACTTTCTATTCTCGCTTCGGTAGAACGCAGCTCTTCTTCTATTTCATTTTGTAAAAGATTACGAACGTAAAAAAAAAGTACTATTGTACTAATAACCATTAATACCAGGCTTACCGATAGAAATGTTTTCGAAGTTTTATGTAATAACCCTATTTTTTTTGATTGCTCGCCCATTCATTAATCTTCTATAAATTTATAACCACTGCCATATGCCGTTTTAATATATTTAGCACCTGCATCGGTCAATTTTTTGCGTAGGTTATTAATATGCACATATATAAAATCGTAATTATCGAGCATATCGCTATGGTCGCCCCATAAATGTTCTGCGATTATTTCTTTAGAAAGTACGCGACCTTTATTTGTAATGAAGAATAAAAGTAAGTCATATTCTTTTCGTGTAAGTGCCATAGTCTGATTATTGATATAGGCAACTTTCGCTCTGGTATCTATTGATATTTCATTAAACTTCAATCGTTCAGAACCTCCAAATTTACCTCTTCGAAGAACAGCTTTAATTCTAGAATTGAGTTCGGCTAAATGAAAAGGTTTGGTCAAGTAATCGTCTGCACCCAAATCAAGTCCTTTAAGTTTATCATCTAATGAGTTGTTTGCAGAAATAATAATAGTCGCCGTCTCTTTTTTTTCTTTTTTTAAGAACTGAAGAATGTCTAAGCCGCTACCGGTAATTAAATTAATATCAAGCACTAAAAGGTCATATTCATAGAGGTCAGTTTTATAAAGGGCATCTTCATAGGTAGATGCTGTTTCACATACATTACCATCTTTTTCCAAATAATTGGCGATGGCTTGTAAAAGGGCAATCTCATCTTCTACGATTAAAATTTTCATCTGATTAAAGTTAGGACTTTCATACCTATAAATTTAAAGTCCTTTTCTAAAGAGAATCTAAAGAGGATAGCGCAAAAAACAGCGCATAATTTTACTCCTCTTTCTTATTCACCAACCCTTTGGTAAACTCATTTAAAGTCTCGACTTTTTCTTCGAAATCACCTTTTATGGTCTTTCTAAATTCGTTGAGGTTTTTGACGAGGTCATCTATATTTTCAGGTATTACGTCTTCAAAAAACTGACGTAATCTTTTGGCAGTGGTGGGTGATTTTCCATTAGTAGAAATCGCTACTTTTACATTTCCTTTTGTAACAATACCGCCCATGTAGAAATCGCAATAAGGTGGGTTATCGGCTACGTTTACTAATATTTGCCGTTCTCTACAGTCATGATATACCTGCTCATTTACAGGTACATTATCTGTGGTAGCAATAGCGATGTGTTTCCCTTTCAAATAAGAAACATCGTAATTTGCCATATTCATTTTTATATTGAATTTATTGGCAAGTGCAATGGTTTCATCACGGAACATAGGTGCAACCATTTCTACCTGCGCATTAGGACTTGACTTTAACAAGAAAGTCAATTTTTCTAGCGCAACATTGCCACCGCCAACAATTAAAATATGTAGGTTAGATACTTTTAAAAATACGGGGTAAAGCTCATTCCGTTCCATGTAATGTTTTGTTTTCTTCTGTTTTGTAATTGATAGTCACTCGCGTTCCCTTCCCAATTTCAGAGTTTATAAAAAGTCTGCCGTTAATATAGTCGATACGTTCTTTCATAAAAAACAGACCCATACCGCCTTCACTATTATTTTTTGGTAATTGACCAAGAATACTATCGTCAAAACCTTTGCCATCATCATCGATCACCACGCTCAAAATAGGATAGGAGTAATTTAAAGTAACCAAAATGTAATTAGCCTCTGCATATTTAATGGCATTGTTTACCGCTTCTTGGGTAACGCGATAAATATTGGTTTCTGCCAAAGAGTCGAATCTAATATTATCATCTGTTTTGTTTTTAAACAAGATATTTGTGCCGGTCAATTTAGAAAGCTCAGTGGTCATTTTATGAATTGCAGGAAATATACCATGATCGCTTAATTCTGGCGGAGTAAGATTAAAAGTCGCTGTTCTAACACCCTTAATTAGGTCTGAGGTTAATGCTTTTAGATAGGCGATTTTCTCTCCTGTTTTAGCAGTATTTTCAATATCAATAGATTCAATATTAAATTTAAGAGCGGTAAGCATTTGTCCAATACCATCATGAATATCTTTGGCAATACGTTTGCGTTCTTCTTCTTGGCTCTCTACAATTTGGCTTGCCTGCACCTTCTTTTGTTGCATGCGTTCTTCAAAATTCTGCTTGGTCAATTGTTGAACTTTAAGCTGATTTTCTTTTCGCTCTGTAATGTCTGAGCATAGAATAAGAATGTCTTGCTCTAAAGTAGATTGATGCATGGGTACGATAGACATATCTAACCAAATAGTAGCGCCTTTTGTGGTTACCACTTGCAGCTCTTCATTTCGCATTACATTTTTTCTATTGATTTTCAGCACCTCTTTAAGGTACGATTGCTGCCCTTCTTCAATAGTGAGTATTTCTGAAATAGGTTTGTTTACAGGTGCCGTATCGTGCCCTAATAAGTCTAAGAATTTCTTACTAATAAATACGATGGTGCCATCTTTTCGAATACTTGCAAAAAGGGCTGCGTTATCAATTACGAAATTCAGTTCTTGCAGTTCTTTAAGAGAGCGTTCCTTTTCATTATATAAGCTCTGAATTTTATCTAGCTGACCCTTTGACTCCTCATCTTTACCCATTAAATGACCAATGGTATTTTTAATTTGGATGGATAACGGTCTAAAAATTACGAAGATTTCTAACAGCAAAATCAATAAAGAGAATGCCAACAACCAATATTCTTTTCGTTTTAGTTTCTGAAGTTGTTCATTACTACGGGCATCATACTCATTAACAATTTGATCCATAATACTTAAAAACGGACGCTCATTATTCAACAATGCATTAAGGTCATTTTCCTGAACATTGGCGTTGATATTTTGCTCGTGAGTTGCAAGAATATTTTCAACAGCTGTGACCATGGCAGAATGGTGCGGCTCTAATTCTTTAAAAAGCGACTGTACTTTGGGGTCATCTTCGTAAGGAAGGTTAAATGATGCATCGCCTAAATGAAGTCCGTCGTGCGAAACTTTCCAAACGCTTAGTGTTTTCTCAATTTCAGATAATATTAATTTTTTATCTGTAGGGTCGTTACTATTTTTTAGTAGCAAGGTTTCTTTCACCAGTTTTTGGCTAAAGGCACGTTGTCTACCCGCTACATTAATAAGTTCAGAATCGCCAGATTGTGCTTTTAGGTGCAATTGAATCAGCACTTGGGCAATAATAACTGTAAGCGCAATGGCAGCCAATGCCAACAAATACCACTTACGTATACGTATAAACGTAGCCGTGTCCAATGGTATATTGTGCTCGTTATTGGCCATAAAGAAATTGTAATTTACGGTTACCCCTGTAGTGCCTTGGTAATCAAAGCTAAAGAGAATTTAGAGAGTGGTAGTTTTAAAGCGGCATCTTGACCTTTTTTTGACATTTTTTTCCATGTTTTTTGAAGGATGTCTATTGTCTTATCTTCAGGATGCTTATGTGCAAAAGGTTCAAAATAGAACTCTAAGAATACTAAACAGATAACATCTTCTAAAGATTGTGTTTCTTCGTTTTTCTTTAGCTGTTTTTTCTCTAAAAGAAATTTGACATTGTCAATGGTTTCATCATCATAACCAACATTTTCTAATATAGACGCAGCTTTCTTGGCATGAAATTTCTTTAATTCCTGTCGCCATCTTAGATATCCCTCGCGGTTCATTTCATAAGACTCTCGAGGTATTTCCCATCTACAGATATGTTGGCATCTTGCGGTAAGGCGTAAAGCTTCAGAAGCAGTTGGGTCAAATTCGTTTAGGCGTTCTGTCATTCTAATACCATAAAGCACTTCTTTGGGGTAGGTAGTACCTTCAAAAACTTCGGTATTTGGATCTTGCTTGTTGGCTTCGTCAAAATGTTGAAATGCTACCAGTAATTTATCTGTCGTCGCCATAAGTCAATTATTTACTCAAAGCTATTCAGAAAAGCCAACATACACAAAGTCCGACTCTATTTTTACCGGGTAAATGGCGATAGGGTCCAAATCACTATTTAAATTTTCACCATTTTCCAATGAAAATGTCTTTTTGTGTAATGGACAGGCTACCATTGGTATACCCTTATGGTCACCAATCATACCTCTGCTTAAAACCATTTCTTGTTTTTCAGGAGAAAGGTTTTGGCAAGCGTACCAAGTATTTAGTCGTTCAAAATTAAATACAGCAATTTGTAGGTCTTTATATTTTACACAAGCGCCTCCATCTTTTGGAAACGCAGTAACTGGTGCTGCTTTAAACCAAACGGTTACTTCCTCTGGTTTTACGGTCTTATATTTATCTGAAATTATAGTCATTTTTTAAATTTTAGAAATTCGTTGTTTAAAACGTAGTTAGACCCATTTTTCTGGCATTTTTTGTTCTCTTAATGGAACAAAAACTAAGTTGTCATCTTCTTCTTCACTATTTACAAAATGATTAAAACGCTTCATCATTTCTGGATCGTTAATAGCTTGTGTCCATTCACACTCAAACTTATTAACTAGTGTTTGCATTTCATTTTCTAAGTCTTCTGCAATACCTAATTTATCATCTATAATTACTTCTTTTAAGTAATTAAGTCCACCTTCTAAACGTTCTTGCCATGCTGCCGTTCTTTGTAAAGGTTTTGCAGTACGCATGTATAACATTAGGTAACGGTCAATGTATTTAATTACGGTTTCATTATCTATTTGTTCTGCAAATAATTCGGCATGTCTTGGTGTAGCGCCACCATTACCGCCAAGGTATAGGTTCCAACCACCTTCTACGGCAATTAAACCAAAATCTTTTCCACGAGCTTCGGCACATTCACGAATACAGCCAGAAACACCACCTTTAATTTTATGTGGAGCACGTATTCCTCTATATCTATTCTCCAATTCAATACCAAAACTTACACTTTCAGCCATACCGTAACGACACCAAGTAGAACCCACACAAGTTTTTACTGTACGTAAAGATTTTCCGTAGGCATGCCCGCTTTCAAAACCCTGGTCTATTAAATCTTTCCAAATTAATGGCAATTGGTTTAAGGTAGCACCAAATAAATCAATACGAACACCACCAGTTACTTTGGTATATAAATCATATTTCTTAGCAATTTCTCCTAGTGCAATTAACTTATCTGGTGTAATTTCTCCACCTGGTACACGAGGAACAACAGAATACGTTCCATTACGCTGAATGTTTGCTAAGAATCTATCATTAGAATCTTGTATGGCATACTCTTTATTAGCAGTATCTGCATTAATACTAGCCATCAAAGAAGCAACAACCGGTTTACATAATTCGCAGCCATGACCACCGTTTCCGTGATTATCAAGAACATCATTAAAAGTTTTATAGCCTTTTACTTGAATGATTTTATATAGGTCTTGTCTGTTTAAATCAAAGTGCTCGCAAATTGAATCTTTAACTTCTATACCTAATGATTTTAGAGTAGCCTCTGTAAGGTCTTTTACCATGGGTTTACAGCCACCACAACCAGTACCTGCTTTAGTACAACTAACCACATCGGCAAGGTCTTTAGATTCACCACTCTCAATAGTACCGCAAATTTGTCCTTTTGTAACATTTTCACAAGAACATATTTGTGCTTCATCTGGTAAATCCATAACATCACCAAAAGAACCACCACCTTCGCTTGCAGGTAGAATTAATTGAGAAGCATCTTCAGGAATAGCCATTCCGTTTAAAAATATTTGGTGCAGCATGCTATAATCTGATGCATCACCAACTAGAATACCACCTAATAAGGTTTTGCCATCAAGGCTTACATTTATTCTTTTATAAAGGTGCTGTGTTTTATTTTCAAAAATTATAGAGTGTCCTTTTGCTGCAGGCATAAAAGGCTCGCCAAAACTAGCAACATCAACCCCAATTAACTTTAGTTTGGTCGACATGTCTATCTCTTCGGGCATTAGTGTTTCTGTTTTACCAATAATTTGGTCTACTGCCACACCTGCCATATCGTATCCAGGGGCAACTAATCCATATATCATTTGATTGTAAAGAGCAATTTCGCCTATAGCATATATATTACTGTCAGATGTTTGCATTTTGTTATCGACAACAATACCGCCACGAACACCAACTTCTAATCCAGAACTTCTGCCTAGCTCATCTCTTGGGCGAATACCTGCAGAGACTACTAATATTTCAACATCTAAAACATCATCTTCTCCAAACTCCATTCCTGTAATGTATCCATCATCTCCAAGAATTTGATTGGTAGCTTTACTTAGGTGTATGTTTAAACCAATAGATTCTAGTTTCAATTGTAGTACTTGACTACTTCTAGAGTCTAACTGTCTCGGCATTAATTTTGGTGCGAACTCTACTATGTGTGGTTCTAAGCCCATATCCATGACCGCTTTACCAGCCTCTAATCCTAGAAGTCCGCCACCTAAAACAGCAGCTTTTGCATTTGGGTTCTTTGCCTTTATTTTAGCGGCGTACGCCAACATGCCTTCTAAATCTTCAATAGTTCTATATACAAAAACACCTTCTTTTTCAACACCTTTAATAGGAGGTACAAAAGCAGATGATCCTGTTGCTAAAACCAGATAGTCATAAGAAAACGCTCTGTCTTTGGCTGTGGTTATGGTTTTATTAGTTCTATTGATGTCGGCAACGCGTTCATCTACAATTAATTCTATCCCATTTTCTGCGTACCATTCTGCCGGAGCCATTTCTAGAGCTTTAGCATCTTGGTTTTCAAAAAATTCACTTAGGTGAACTCTATCATATGCAGGTCTGGGCTCTTCTCCAAAAACAATAAGTTTAAATTGTTTGCTTTCTTCTTTAGCTACAAACTTCTCACAAAATTTGTATCCTACCATTCCATTACCGACAACTAGTATAGTTTTCATACGCTTACTTATTTAGCTACAGAGCAATATTACGTATAAATACGTATATATTCTATATTTATATCAGAAAAAATACGTATTCTTGTTGTTGAATCGATAATTAATAAAGCTAAATACTATGAAGATGGAATTAGAGAAAACGGCAAAAGTAAGTTTAGTAGGAGCAGGTCCTGGAGCTAAAGACCTAATAACAGTAAGGGGTTTAAAGGTATTGAACGAAGCTGATGTTATATTATACGATGCATTAATTAGTGATGAACTATTATCTGAACTACGTACCGATATACCTAAAATATATACAGGAAAAAGATGTGGAAAACACTCCCATACTCAAGATGAAATCAATGAACTTATAGTAAAATACGCATTTGAGTTTGGACATGTAGTCCGTTTAAAAGGCGGAGATCCATTTGTTTTTGGCAGGGCAAATGAAGAGATAGAATATGTAGAAGCATTTGGTATACCTGTAAGTATTATACCCGGTATTTCAAGTTCAATTGCCGTACCATCTAGTCAAGGAATACCTATGACCAAAAGAGGGGTAAGCAGTAGTTTTTGGGTAATGACCGCTACTAAAAAAGATGGTACAATTTCACAAGATTTGCAATATGCAGCAAAATCATCTACCACAATGGTCATATTAATGGGGATAAAAAAGCTAAGTAACATAGTAGATGAGGTTAGTAAATACAGGGGTAGAATGACGCCCGTTGCCGTAATTCAAAACGGAACCACAGAAAATGAAAGCTGCGTTGTGGCTACCTTAGATAGTATTCATCAACACCAATCATCCATAGATACAAATATGCATGGAATTATAGTAATAGGTGATGTAGTAGCCGATCATCCATCTTTCTTTGAAGAAGAAGTACAGCGTATATTGCATGATGCTATTTAAAGCATATCTCTTCCTTTAAATACTACTTTCTACGTAGCAATTTTACAAAACAACTTCTTGTTTTAAATCTGAAATTCCGAATAACTGATTTTCGTCTTATTGAAATTCCGAATGTGATAATGGACCGGTCGCAATAATTAAAATTGTGTAATTATACGTAGTAAATGGTCAAATTATTTAAAACTACGTATAATTACGTATTAAATAGTTTAGGTTTGTACTGAGTTATAAACGAAACCTTTACTATTATGGAAAATCAATCTAAAAAATCCACAACCTTAAAGTTAACTGATTTGAAAAGTATGCCAATACGTACTTTTTGGATTACATCAATAGCATTCTTTATATGCTTCTTTGCTTGGTTTGGTATTGTACCATTTATGCCAGATGTAGTTAAGGATTTAGGTTTGACTCCCGATCAAAAATGGAATTCTATAATATTAGCGGTTACGGGAACTGTTTTCGCTAGACTATTGATTGGTAAGCTTTGTGATAAATATGGCCCTAGATTGTGTTATACCTATTTGTTGATTTTAGGGGCCATACCTGTAATATTGATAGGATTTGTTCAAACACCTACGCAATTCTTAATATGTAGATTGTTCATAGGGTTTATTGGTGCATCGTTTGTAATTACTCAGTTTCACACTTCAATTATGTTCGCCCCTAATATTGTTGGTACTGCCAATGCTACTTCAGCAGGATGGGGAAATTTAGGTGGTGGTGCCAATCGTCTTGGTATGCCATTAATTGCTGCTGCAGTAGTAAGTTTTGGAGTTGCAGATGAAATTGCTTGGCGATATTCAATGATCATTGCTGGTGTAATTGCGATGTTAATGGGTGTTGTGTATTACTTTTTTACGCAAGATACTCCCGAAGGCAATTTTAAAGAATTGAAAGAAGCTGGCAAAATGCCGAAGCTTAAAAAAGATGAAGAATCATTTATAAGTGTATTAAAAGATTATAGAGTGTGGATTCTTTTCATTGTATACGCAGCATCTTTCGGTATGGAACTTACCGTTTATGGTACTATGGATGATTACTTGCAAAACACATTCGGACTAACAAGGTCTACAGCAGGTAATTTGGTTCTTTCATTTGCACTCATGAATATTTTTGCCCGAACCTTAGGCGGCTTTTTCGGTGATCGTTTTGGTAGATTAAAAGGATTACGTGGCAGGGTTCTTTTCTTGACCATAATACTAGCACTTGAAGGTATTATGCTTTCAACATTTTCTTTAGCTACAAGTTTTACAATGGGTATTATATTCTTAATTGCTTTTAGTGTTACGGTACAAATGGCAGAAGGTGCAACTTTCTCGGTAGTACCATTTATAAACAAAAAAGCAATTGGTTCCATATCTGGTATTGTAGGTGCAGGTGGTAATGTAGGTGCCTTTTTAGCGGCACTTTTATTGAAGTCTAAATCAGCATTGGCAGAAACCAAAGCATTAGCGGCGAATGCTAATTTAGGAGAAGAGGCTATGAAGGCGGCACAATCTGCAGCTGCATCAGGAGCAGTTTCTAGCGGTTACTTTATTATTGGTGGCTTTGTAATTGTTACCGCATTGACAACCTTGGCAATCAAATTCTCGGCAGAAGATGAAAAACAGGTGAAAGAAGAATTGAGTACAGTTAACAAGCCTGTAATTGATTTATCTCCAAGTACTATATAAATAAGATTAACTATGCGTACAGGCACAACAAACATATCAAAGTTCTCTTCCAATAATTCGGAACTACTTGATAGTGCCTGTGGTATTTGTACCAATAAGAAATGCCTAATTCAAAAGAATATTCATTCTTCTAATATTGACGAATTAGTACAAGCAAGAAAAGAAATAAAATGTAAAAAAGGGCAGCAGTTTATCATGGAAGGTGCTTCTGTTACCGGACTATTTTTTCTGCTAAGTGGCAAGGTCAAAGTATTAAGAACTGGTCTTCATGGTAAAGAACAAATTGTTCGCTTTGCAACTCCGGGTGAAATTATTGGGCATAGAGGTTTTGGCACAGAAGAAACCTACCCCATAAGTGCTATTGCTTTGGTAGATTGTACACTCTGCTATTTTTCAAAAGAAGTATTACAGCAAACATTAAGAGAAACACCTACCCTAACATATGATTTCATGTTGTTTTATGCGAACGAACTTAATCGCAGTGAAATCCGAGTAAAATCGCTATCTCAAATGACGGTTAGAGAACGGGTCATTGATACTTTATTATATATCAATCGTAAGTTTGGGCAAACCAACGGATTTTCTTCCCTTTTATTAAGTAGACGAGAGTACGCGGATTATGCCGGTACTACAGAAGAACAAGTCATAAGAATGTTCTCTATTCTTAAAAAAGAAGGCCTATTGATTACCAAAGGCAAAAGAGTAGGTATTTCTAATATTGAATTACTTAAAAAAGAAATTTCAGAACATAATTTCTACTTAGACAGCTAATAGTACGTACTCCTTTTATTCTTCTATTTACGTAGTTAACACCACTCATTTTTGTACATGTAAGTTTCTGTAAAACAATGTTTTATTATTTAAAAACTGTTTTTTGGCAGTTTTTAATATGGTTTTTTAAGAGGTTGTAATGTGTTTTAAAAAGAGGTTTAAACCTCGCTAATATCATTTATGAAAAATGCTGTTACGTATATATTTGTAGAAATAAGTATTAATACGTAGAACACTAAATTATAAGATTATGAAAAACATTTTTACCTCATCTATTTTAACGCTTTCCCTCGCCTTGGTATTTACGGCTTGTGGAGATACAAAGAGTAAGAAAGCCGAATCGGTTGCTGAAGAAGCGGTAGCCTCAAAAACTAAAATGTTGGATATTGAAAAGCCTCAATTAACATTTGGTTTTATAAAACTTACAGATATGGCGCCTTTGGCCATTGCAAAAGAAAAAGGCTTTTTTGAAGAAGAAGGACTTTTCGTTTCGGTAGAAGCACAATCTAACTGGAAAAATGTTTTAGACCGTGTAATCGATGGTCAATTAGACGGATCACATATGTTGGCAGGTCAGCCAATTGCTGCAGGAGCAGGTTTTGGTAGACAAGCAGAATTGGTTACTCCATTTTCAATGGATTTAAATGGTAACGGAATTACGGTATCTAACGATGTTTGGTCTAAAATGAAGCCAAATGTACCTGCAGATTCTGATGGCAAGCCAATTCACCCAATAAAGGCAGATGCTTTAAAACCGGTAATTACATCGTATAAAAATGAAGGGAAACCTTTTAAAATGGGAATGGTCTTTCCGGTTTCTACTCACAATTACGAATTGCGTTATTGGTTAGCTGCAGCAGGTATTCACCCAGGTATGTATACTGCAGATAATGTTCAAGGGCAGATAGATGCCGAGGTTTTACTTTCTGTTACGCCTCCGCCACAAATGCCAGCTACATTAGAGTCAGGTACTATTTACGGATACTGTGTAGGTGAACCTTGGAACCAACAAGCGGTTTTTAAAGGTATTGGTGTACCGGTTACAACAAACTATGACATCTGGAAAAATAATCCTGAGAAAGTATTTGTAATGACGAAGGAATTCGTAGAGCAAAATCCGAATACAGCCATAGCGGTAACCAAAGCATTGATCAGAGCTGGTAAGTGGTTAGATGAACCAACTAATAGAGCTGAAGCGGTAGAAATATTATCAATGTCACAATACGTAGGTGCACCAAAAGAAGTGTTGGCAAATTCTATGACAGGTACATTTGAATTTGAAAAAGGAGACAAGCGCGAAATGCCAGATTTCAATGTTTTCTACAAGTATAACGCAACATATCCATTCTATTCTGACGGTATTTGGTTCTTAACACAAATGCGTAGATGGGGTCAAATTCCTGAATCAAAATCTTCTGATTGGTACGCAAGTACAATAAAAGATATCTACAGACCAGATATATGGAAAAAAGCCGCAGATCTTTTGGTTGCAGAAGGGCAGATACCAGCAGCAGATGTTCCAGATACAGACGGTTACAAAGCAGCAACTGCAGACTTTATAGATGGCACAAGCTATGATGCCAAAGATCCAATTGGGTATATCAATAGTTTTTCGATCGGAAACAAAGACAAGAAATAATTAAAGTAATTCATTGACCTAAAATTAAATAGTATGGAACAAGAAATGGTTTTAAAAAACGAAAATAGTTTGTCTTCTAGTTTGAAGCAAATGCTTTTGAAACTTACGCCAAGTATTAAAAAAGATGGCATTATAAAATCCTTAAAAAATACTGGTATAACACTTCTATCCATCTTAATGTTTATTGGTTTATGGCAAATGGGTTCTAAGGCACTTTACAATAAAGAAGCAGATTACAGAATTGAAAAAGCGCTAACGGAAAGAGGCGAAGAGGCTGCTGCTGCAGAACGTGCATGTATTGAATCTGGTGACAGTAGTTGTCAGCCAAATACATTGCCATCGCCTTCTCAAGTATGGGCTTCACTACAATCGTTAATAGCGGATCATAATTTAATTGGTGCAAAGAAAAATGCATTTGCTAAGAAAATGGCGGCTACTAATGAAAAAATGATTGCTGAAGGTAAAGATCCAATTGTATATACAGGTAGAGCCTCATTTGTAGATATAGTCTTAACAAGTATAAAAACAGTATTTGCCGGTTTTCTTTTAGCAATGTTTATCGCAGTACCTATAGGGATAATTATAGGTCTTAGTCCGTCATTACGAAGCGCCTTCAATTGGTTCATTCAAATATTTAAACCAGTATCGCCAGTGGTATGGTACCTGTTGGTTTTTATGATCGTAAAGACATTGTATATCGGTGATAGTTCTGATAATGCATTTGTTATCTCATTTATTAGTGTTGGTCTTTGTGCCATGTGGGCAACGTTGGTCAATACGGCTATGGGTGTTGCATCTGTAGATAAAGATTATATCAATGTTGCCAAGGTATTAAAGCTGGGCACTTTTCAAAAAGTGTTCAAGGTAATTTTACCTTCTTCGTTACCACTGATTTTTACGGGACTACGTATTACACTTTCTGTGGCTTGGATGGTATTGATCGCGATTGAACTTTTAGCACAAAGTCAGGGATTAGGGCTTTTCGTTTGGGAAGAGTTTCAAAACGGGGCTAACGATTCTAACTCAAAAATCATTGTGGCAATGTTCGTCATTGGTATCATTGGTTTCTTGTTAGACAGACTGATGCTGGCTGTACAGAATATGGTTTCTTTCAATAAAAATGAAATGGCATAACGCCTTCAAAAGATAGAACATGGCATACTTAGAACTAAATAATATATACAAAACCTATGGTGAGGGAGAGAACAGTACAGAGGTACTTTCTAATATCAACCTTACTATGGAAGAAGGAGAGTTTGTTGCTATTGTAGGCTTTACCGGAAGTGGAAAAACCACTTTGGTAAATCTTATAAACGGTTTGTTACAACCAACTAGCGGTGAGGTGCTGTTTAAAGGAGTTCCGGTTACAGATACCAGTCATGAACGTGGCGTGATTTTTCAAAACTATTCGCTTTTACCATGGCTAACGGTAGGTCAAAATATTTACATGGCCGTTAAAGAGGCTTTTCCTAAAGAGAGTAAAAAAGTGCTGATGGAAAGGGTAAAAGAGTATGTAGGTATGGTAAACCTTAGTCCTGCAATCAATAAAAGACCAAAAGAATTATCTGGTGGTATGCGACAAAGGGTTGCGGTAGCCCGTGCCTTGGCCATGAATCCTGAAATGATCATTATGGATGAACCTTTAGGAGCCTTAGATGCTTTGACCCGAGGAAACCTACAAGATGAAATTTTGAATATCTGGAGTCAAGACAAGCGTACGGCATTGTTGATTACTAACGATGTTGACGAAGGTATTTATATGGCAGATAGAATAATTCCTTTAAAACCAGGTCCGAATGCAACTTTAGGTCCCGAGTTTAAAATTAACATTGAAAGACCAAGGGATAAAACGGCAATGAACGATAATCCTGAATACAAGAAAACGAGAAACGCCATTATTGAATACTTAATGGATATTGGTGATGAAAGAAAAACAGTTTCTGATGTAGAATATAAATTACCAGAGCTAACGCCTAAAAGCTTTGTAGCCTAAAGAAATAGCAAATGAACACAACACAACAATCTAACGAAGTATATTCAGAAAATGGCATTGTCTATCCTGATAATGTAATGCTTGACCTTTCTAATTTAAAAAAGGTATACCCAACCCCAAAAGGAGATTATGTGGTACTTGAAGATTTGAACCTGCAGATTCTAAAAGAAGAATTTGTAACCATAATTGGGCATTCGGGTTGTGGTAAAACAACCATGCTTTCTATGATTGCAGGGCTGAACCCTATCTCTGGCGGTAATATTTCAGTACTGGGAAATCCGGTAAAAGGTCCGGGTCCAGATAGAGGGGTCATATTTCAATCTCCAAGTTTAATGCCTTGGATGACGGCCTTGCAGAATGTATTACTTGGGGTAAATCAGGTTTTTCCGCATGCAACTAAAGGGCAGCGTCAAGACATTGCCAAATACTATTTACATAAAGTAGGTCTAGAAAATGCCTTCCACAAAAAAGCATCAGAATTATCTCAAGGTATGCAACAACGTGTAGGTATTGCCAGAGCATTTGCCATAAAGCCAAAAGTATTATTGCTAGACGAGCCTTTTGGAATGCTAGATTCTTTGACCAGGGGAGAACTGCAAGATATTCTCATAGAAATTTGGAACAAAGAAAAGATTACTGCGGTCATGATTACACATGATGTCGATGAAGCCATCTTTTTAGCAGATCGTGTGGTGATGATGACCAGTGGACCAAGTGCTAAAATCGGAGATATCCTATCCATAGATTTTGAAAGACCACGAACTCGTAAATCCGTTTTAGAGAACGATGATTATTACACGTACAGAAAACACCTAATAGACTTTTTAGAACACTAACAAATAACTCAATCAAACATTAAAAATTACGATTATGAAAAAGCAATATTTACTCATCACCTTATTGTTTCTGGCAGCAAATTCAATTTATGCCCAATTTACCTTAGACGGGCAGTTTAGACCAAGAACAGAATATAGAAATGGTTTCGGAAGCCTAATTCCTGATGCTGCAGATGCCGGTTTCGCAATTTCTACACGTGCACGTTTAAATGCAAAGTATGAATCGGAAGCATATCAATTTTATTTAAGCATACAAGATGTAATGGTTTGGGGTGAGAACAGACAAATTTTACCAGATGACCAGAACGACTCTTTTGCTGTATTTGAAGCATGGGCAAACATTAATTTAGGCAAAGGCTGGTCTACTAAGTTAGGTAGACAAGTAATTTCATATGACGACCAGCGTATTTTCGGCGGATTGGATTGGGCGCAACAAGGTAGAAACCATGACGCGGGACTTTTAAAGTATAAGAAAGATAAATTTATGTTAGATGTAGGTCTTGCTTTTAGTCAAGATTTTGATAACCCAACAGGATTTCAATCTGTAGGTACAGCTTATAATACATCTGGTTTTTTTACCTATAAAACCATGCAATATCTATATGCCAAACAACAATGGGATAAATTCTCTGGTAGTATTTTGGCATTGAATAACGGATTTCAAAATTTCGATACCGAAGGTGCTGCAGACGGTGTAAGCAATCTACAGACAATTGGTACGCACTTAAATTTTAAACAAGGGAAATTCAATGCGAAAGCTAACTTATTTTTACAAACAGGAGAAAGACAAAACGAAGTGAAATCCAGTGCGTATTTATTAGGTTTGGAATTGGGTTATAAAGCAAGTGATAAAGTGATGTTGGGTGTAGGTACGGAAGTAATCAGCGGTAACAAGGCTGATACTACAGATAAAACAGAAGCATTTTTTCCTTTATACGGAACCAACCATAAGTTCAACGGATTCATGGATTATTTCTACGTAGGTAACCATGCTAATTCAGTGGGTCTTTTTGATATTCATGCAAGCGCAAAATTCGATTTAGGAAAGCAATCTAGTTTATTGGTGAAAGTGTTGAACTTTAGCGGAGAGCAAGAATTACCAAGCGGAGAAAAATCTTTGGGTACCGAAATTGATTTGGTATTTGCCAAGAAATTCAATGGCTACGGTCTTGCAATCGGATATTCTCAAATGTTCGCTGCAGATGGTATGTATGAACTTAAAGGGGTTACAGAAGATTTAGCGGAAAGTAGTCAAAACTGGGCTTGGGTACAATTAACGATCAAGCCTCAATTTTTGAATAGCAAAAAAGAATAGAGTTTTACAAGAATTTAGTTAGTTATACGGTCTATACAGCATTGGTTGTGTAGGCCGTATTTTTGTTTTTAAAATATGTAATTTAGCACGGTACGTATAATTACCTATATTTTGAGTGAAACAACGAGGATAGTATTGGCAGATGATCACGCTTTGGTTAGGGACGGAATCCGTTCTTTATTAGAATCTGAATCTGATTTGGAAGTGATCGGTGAAGCATCGAATGGTAAAGAAGCTATTGAATTGGTAGCGAAGGTAAATCCTGATCTTTTAATCATTGATATTAGAATGCCCGTTATGAACGGTATTGATGCCGTAGCTGAATTGACCAAAAGCAATTCTGAAGTGAAGACCATTATACTATCTATGCACGACTCAGAAGAATACATTTTAAAATCTATTAGCTCTGGTGCAAATGGGTATTTATTGAAAGATACCGATAAATCAGAATTCATTAAGGCAATACATACCGTTAGAGAAGGCGGTAAATACTTTAGTGGAGACATAAGTAATGTTTTGGTCAATAACTTATTGGGAGCAAAAAAAGAGGTCGTTAAAGAAGAGTCACCTCGTAAAAGTGCTAATAATGTTTTTGATTTAACGAATAAAGAATTGAAAGTATTAGAGTTGGTATTATCTGGTTTAACCAATCAACAGATATCAGAAAAACTTCAAAATAGTAAACGTACTATTGAGACACATCGTTTTAATTTAATGCGTAAGATGGATGTAAAAAACCTCATTGACCTTTCTAAAAAGGCACAGAAGCATAATTTGATTTAAGAACTTGTTTGGTTGTTGGTTGTAATGGTAAAAAATATTTTCGGAGATAAATATCTTTAGGACTTAATTTGGATACAAAAAACAAAAACTTCACTTACGCCCCAAGAAATTAATTCTATGACTACCACAGAAAAACGTAAAATATTATTTGACAGTCTACTACCCATATTACAACCTTTAGAATATAAATCATTCAAAACAGGTGGCAATCCTTGTTTTATTTATTTTAAAAACGGTATCGCCATCAAAATCGGTTTCAATTTTTTTGATATGGGAGACATTACATTTTCTGGTTTTGGTATAACTCATTATGAAGTTGAAGATTATATTTTAGATCTGGATTATTTTCAGGATTTTTTTAAAGAGAAAAAACGTCATCATTTACCTACCGTTTACGATTGGACTACTAAAGGAACTTTTGGGTTTAATGCAACTACTCATGAGGAAATTGAGCAAGGTATTGAACTAATCAAAAATTACATCAACGGTGATGGTAAAAAGTTTTTAGATAACTATTTGTATTTGCCGAACATTCTAAAAAGAATGGATGAGCTTGAAAATCAGGGTATACTCTGGCATGATAGAAAAAATAATGGCATTTTAGCAGGTACGCTAGATGCTAATTTTAGAGGTTTAATTATTTCTAAACTATGTAATGACAAAAATTATGAATCGAAAAAAGCGATAGTAGATTTAAAATTAGAAAAACCAAACTATGCTAATTGGAAACCCTATTACGAAAAGCTCAAGACTGTTTTACCTTCAATACAACCAAAATATAATTTAGATAGTTAATAAAGAACAGAGGTTGTTACTAGTTCAAGCGATAATATGCTTTACCGCATTATTGCTGTGATGATGGCATTTTTAGCAAAATTTTCTCAAGAAATGTCCGTAGTTAAGACAGTCAATTCCGCTTGAAAGTATTCTCAGTACAGTTCACTCAGTCAACATTCCATTTTAACATTTCAACACCTCACTTTCCTATTTATTGATCCATTCTCAGTCTTAAGGCAGAATAATTGCGGATCACTCGATTATACGCAGAACATTTACGATAAAAAAGTACGTATTTATACGTACTTTTTATAATTTGCAGTATACTTCTGAACCATTCTTTATCACTGATAAAATGAATAGTAATAAAACTCATAAAACAATATGTTCCTATTGCGGTGTTGGCTGCGGTATACTTGTAGATGTTGACGCAAAAGGAACTATTTCGGTAGATGGTGATTCCGATTACCCATCTAATAAAGGCATGCTGTGTAGCAAAGGACGTAATCTTAACTACGTAGCTCAAGACACTACCGATAGAATTCTATATCCAGAAATGAAGTGGAGCAGAAATCACCCCTTGCAACGTGTTTCTTGGGATGCCGCTTTTGAGCGTGCTGCCGCAGTATTTAAAAGCATTATTGCCAAACACGGTCCGGACAGTGTAGGGTTTTATGTGTCTGGTCAGTGCTTAACGGAAGAGTACTACCTCATCAATAAACTAACAAAAGGGTTTATAGGTACGAACAACATAGACACCAATTCTAGACTATGTATGAGTTCTGCCGTGGTAGGGTATAAGAAAACATTGGGCGAAGACTCCGTTCCAATTTCATATGAAGATATTGAGCTGGCAGATTGCTTCCTAATTGCAGGGGCTAACCCGGCATGGTGCCATCCTATTTTATATAGAAGATTGGAAAAGCATAAAGAAGAGAATCCGCAGGTAAAAATAATTGTTGTAGACCCACGTAAAACACAGACGTGCGCAGGGGCAGATTTACATTTACAGATATTACCTGGTACCGATGTTATTCTTTTCAATGCCATTGCCCGCCGATTAATTGAGAAAAGAAAAATAGATTCCGCCTTCATAAAAAAGCACACCGCAAATTATGAGGCGGTTAAAGAAATGGCCTATACGCTAACCCTTAAAGAAGCCGCAAAAAAATGTGGTATTCCTGTAGGTGATATTCGTAAAGCTGCCGAATATATCGGTAATGCCAAAAAGTTCATTAGTATGTGGACTATGGGGTTGAACCAAAGTGTTATTGGTGTAGCTAAAAATGTATCATTACTAAATTTGTCACTTTTAACGGGGCAAATAGGCAAACCAGGTGCTGGTCCGTTTTCATTAACAGGTCAGCCAAATGCCATGGGTGGTAGAGAAGTCGGTGGGATGGCAAGTTTATTGGCGGCACATAAAAATTTAGGAAATGCGGCGCATAGAAAAGAAGTGTCAGACTTTTGGGGAGGTGGCGAAATACAAGCAGAGCCAGGGTACACGGCAACAGAAATGTTCGATGCCCTCAATGAAGGAAAGTTAAAAGCAGTTTGGATCGTTTGTACCAACCCTGCGGTAAGTATGCCTAATTCTAATAAAGTAGAAAGAGCTTTAAAAAAGGCAAAATTTGTGGTAGTTCAAGATATTTCTCATAACTCAGAGACCACAAAATTTGCCGATTTATTATTGCCTGCAGCAGGGTGGTTAGAGAAAGAAGGTACCATGACCAATTCAGAAAGGCGCATAAGTCATTTGCCTAAAGTAATAGATGCACCAGGTGAAGCTTTACCCGATGCAGAAATTATATGGCGTTTTGCTCAGGCAATGGGCTATAAAGGCTTCGATTATAAGAATAGTAGTGAGGTTTATGACGAGCACTGTTTATTGACAAAAGGCACGGAAATAGACATTTCTGGTTTATCATATGAGCGTTTGATTAATGAAGGAAGTTTTCAGTGGCCGGTACCTCATAAAACACATAAGGGTACACCAAGATTATTTACGGATCGTAAGTTCTTTACCAATGACAAGAAAGCACATTTTAATGCACCATCGACATTGTATAATAAGTCTGAAGAAACCGATAATAACTATCCGCTAATTTTGAATTCTGGGCGCGTTCGTGATCAATGGCACACCCGAACCAAAACAGGTAAAGTAAAAAGGTTATTGACCCATATACCGCAGCCTTATCTAGAAATGAATGCAGTAGATGCTTATTTGAGAAAAATAAAGGAAGGCGATATTGCGGTTGTAAAAAGCCGAAGAGGCCAAGTGCAGGTAAAAGTGCAGCTCAATTATGATATTCGAGAATCGGTGGTTTTCTTACCCATGCATTGGGGTAAAGTATTGAATAATGATTTTGGAAGGGCAAATAACCTAACCAACGATTTGGTCGATCCCGTGTCAAAAGAGCCAGATTTTAAATACTGCGCCGTTGAGGTTACCAAGTTTGTAAAAGAAAAACAGAAAGTAGTTGTAATTGGTGCAGGTGCTGCGGCATACCGCTTTATACAATCGTACAGAGAAAAAAATAGTATTGACGAATTACACGTCTTTTCAAAAGAGAAAGATCCCTTTTATAATCGTGTATTACTACCTGAATATGTTAGTGATGAGCTTTCGTGGGAAGCCTTAGAGAAGTTAAAAGATGGCGAGTTACAAAAGCTAGAGGTCTCTTTACATAAGGGTATTGGTATCGACAATATTGATGCAGAAAATAAAACAGTTTTAGATTCTGACGGAAAAGAGCACAGCTATGATTTGTTGATCATGGCAACCGGTAGTAGGGCATTTATACCAAGTGATGTACAAATACAATTACCGGGTCGTTTTACCATGCGCGAAAGAGGCGATGCAGATAAACTTAGAAAATATTTGTCAGAAACTGGATTGCAGGCAAAAGACCAGAATGTGGTTATTGTAGGTGGCGGATTACTAGGATTAGAGCTTGCCGCCGCTTTAAAGAAAATAGATATTAATATTCATATCATTCAACGTGCACCGCGTTTAATGGAGCGTCAATTAGATACTATTGCCAGTCGTTTATTGGCAGAAGATGTGGTAGAACGAGGTATAAATCTGTATTTCGATAATGAAGTAAGTACTGTTTTTGAAGATAAGGATCAAAAACATAGCTTATCTGTAAATCTTAAAACAGGGCGTTCTATTAAGTGCAACGCCATAGTTTATGCTATTGGTACAAGACCGAATATAGAATTGGCAAAACCTACGGGGATCAAAACCCGAAGAGGTGTGGTCGTAAATTCGTACTTGCAAAGTTCTGATCCATCGATATTTGCTTTGGGAGAAATTGCGGAGTTCAAAAACTCACTTTTCGGTATTACCTCAGCTGCCGAGCAGCAAGCAGATATTGCGGCTAATTTTATACTTGGGGACTTTAGTAGTATCTACAATGGTTCGGTATTGATGAACATTTTAAAGTTCGAAAATCTGGATCTCTGCAGTATCGGTATGGTGAATTCACCCATAGGAGATTCTTCTTATGAAGAAATTATTTTAATGGATGTGAGCAAGCGCTTTTATAAGAAGTGTATTGTAAAAGATGATACGTTAAAAGGTGCCATTTTATTGGGTGATAAAAATGAGTTTGCAGAATTTAAAAGACTAATAGAAGAAGAAATCGAACTATCTGAAAAACGAAATGAGTTGCTGCGTGGAGCATCGACCTCTGTACCGCTAAAAGGTAAATTGGTGTGTTCTTGCAGCCAAGTTGGTGAAGGCAATGTAATAGATGCCATAAACGGTGGATGCTCAGATTTCAACAAACTATGCTCAGAAACCGGTGCCGGTTTGGGCTGCGGAAGTTGTAAGCCCGAGATTAAAGATGTATTAAAGAAACAACTGGTATTAGCAAATTAAAATAGCGAGACATGAACGATGATCTTCATAGAATACTGATAAAAGGTGGTGTTACATCTCCTGGTGAATTGAAAGATATTATTACCATGCTGGAGTCTGCCGGACTCACAAGTGTGAATTTTGGGTCTCGACAAGATATTTTGTTTCCACTAAAGGATGCAAAAGAAGAACAGCTAGAAAGTATCTCGAAATTCAACACCGATATTATTGCTAATCGTACTTATCAGAACATTGTAAGTTCGTATGTATCTGCAGATATTTTTGATATGACGCATTGGTTAAAGGGTTCTACCTACTTATATATTTTAGAAGGATTTGATTTTTTGCCGAAGTTGAAAATCAATATTACGGATCCAAAACAACGCTTGGTTCCTATTTTTAGTGGTAACCTCAACTTTATAGCATCTGAACAAGAAGATTATTGGTACCTGAATATTAAACTACCACACTGGAAATCATCAGCTTTTTATCCCGTGCTTATTTATAGTTGGGATATCAATTCTATTTCAAAACAGATCGAAGAAATTTATGAAGATATTACCGATATAGATGAGTTGTTCTTTGTGATGAACAAGAACCTAGAAACCAACAACAAAACTATGGAAAAGGAATTGAAGGTTCCTTTTCAGACATTTCCGTATTATGAAGGCATGAACCGTTTGGGATCAGATATGTATTGGCTTGGTCTTTATTGGAGAAACAATAAATATGACCTTTCCTTCTTAAAAGAATTCTGTGGCTTTTGTTTGGATAATAGTATTGGTAAAATCTGTATTACTCCGTGGAAATCTTTTGTTGTAAAAGGTATTAAGAAATCTAGCAGACCTGCCTTAGAGCGCTTTTTAGGTAAAAGAGGAATCAATGTAAGGCACTCTCAATTAGAGATGAATTGGCATGTACCTATTGATGATGGCGAGGCGTTGGAGTTAAAGAAGTATTTGGTTCGAAGTTTTGATCAAAATGATATAAGTACTTACGGACTCACTTTTGGTATCAGCAATGAGGTGGGTAAACGTTCGCACTTTGCCTCGGTGATTATTGAAAAGAACAGCTTACCCACCATTGTTAAAGAATTTGAAGTCCGCCCAACATATAACGTGCTGCATTTTGAGCATTTTGATCCTAATAGTCAGAAGTACATTACCTATGCCCAAGATATTGATAAGATAGAATTACCTGGGTTGTTGATGGAATTAAGTAAAATGTACTTCGATCAATTAGGTCGCGCCGAAGATGATGAAGAAACGACAAGTGTTGAAGTTATAGAAGCAACACAATCGTTATATCAATGCCAAGACTGCTTAACGGTTTATGATGCGACCTATGGTGATAAAGAGTTTAATATTGCCTCAGGTACCAAATTTGAAGATATTGATGACGCGTATGAGTGCCCCATATGTTCGGCTCCAAAAGCTACATTTAAAAAAGCTATGATTCAAATGAGCTAAGTGTAAGTTGTTGAATTATAATCGTCTAGCTTTATCGTGAAATGTTAAGAAAATCGTAATAAAGGCAAGAAATTTAGTTATATAGTTAATCCCGAAACCCGTTTCGACATAATTTTGTGGTATAATCTTAAATAGACCACCGCTCATGACCAGGGTAAATATAAATAATCAAACTAAAGAGCCAGCATTGGCAAAAGCTTTAAAGTTCACTATTGTAATTGCTGCAATCGGCATTTTGTTGTGTATACTTTTAATGACTTTCGGAGTCTAACGAATGCACTTAACGTATTCTTTCTAAATGCAGATAGAATAGCCTTTTTAATTATGGCTGCATCACGGGGAGTTCCAAGATTCTTTCGGGACCATAGAATTTAAGCGCGATGCCAAATACGATTACTGAAATTATCATACCTACCATGAAAACGGTATAGGTCCAACGTAGAATTCGATATTTCCTTTCCAAAACAACACCCAAAAAATAAAGATCTTTGGTCAATGAACTGTAGATATAGTCTTTATCTTTAATAAGTTCGTTCATTGCCCAATTATACTGCTCTAATTTCATTTTATGAAAATTACCGAAGAATAATAAGTTCACTTTTTTGGTAGTTACCTCTTCTTCGGTAAATTGACCGGTAGTAATGTTCGGCTTCGTCGCAATAATGGACATAACCATAGAAACAACGCTAAAAATTATAAAGACAAATGTGGGATAAAAGAGATAGTCATTAGTGGGATTATCTAATTTTGGAACCAAATTTGCCAATGCCATTGAAATAATTATGGCATTCACGGAAAGTAATATGTTTGCCTTCGTATCTGCAATATCGCTAAGTTTTAAGTGATTTTGTAAAGTAACCCTATACAAGGTCTGTATTCCCCTATCTGGTAACTCTCCCTTAAATTTCGCTTTTAGGCTTTCTTTTTTAACTAGCTCTTTGTGTTTCTTTTTGGCCTTAATGAGTTTTTTAATATTCTTGTCTTTTCCTTTTTGCCAATTAGCAATCGCATATTCTGTATAAAAACGATGTTTTGTACGTAGTAGAATAATATTCTCATCTCGCCAATCTGCAGAAGTTTTACTTTGTTTACCTAAAAGAGAAAGCTCTTCTCGTAATAATTCTGTAGTAGCTATAAAGTTCTTTACATGAAAATGAGAAGAATCGGCATCGCGTATAATTTTCTCTAATTCATTTTTTGGCTCGTAATTCTTTTTGGTAGCCATAATAAGGCTACAAACCTGAGCTATAAATGTATCTTGGCTTTTGTGTTGAGCTAAGAAGTCTTTAGCTATCTTACAGCTATGCTCTTCATGATTTTCGTTAGAAACAGTGTAGCCAAGGTCATGCAACCAAGCAGCAACTAAAAGTAACTCGCTTTCTTCATCGCCAATTTTTTCGCCTTCAATGAGTTCTTTTGTACCATCTACAACACGCTGTGTATGTCTAAGATTATGATAGAGAAATCTTGGATCGATATTGTCACTCAATTTTGCAGTGGCAAACACTTCAACTTTAGAAACTATTTTAGACATGTTTTTTTTATATGATCGAACGCTTTAGAAAAGTACGAATAAATTAGTTGAGTTAAATAGAAAGTCCGAAGCCGACTTGAATTAGGTTACTTTCCTTAGAATTAAAATACCCTATATTAAGGGTCAGTGCTTTTAAACTACTGATCCAGAAACCACCACCTTGAGAGGTGTGCCATACATTAGAAATTTCATTTGGCATCCAAACCCTACCATAATCAAATCCGCCATACATCCCAACGGTAATTGGTGCAACTGCCGTAACATAGCTTTTAAGCTTCAATTTAATGTCCGATGATTGATAGAAATATGATTTACCTGTAAATCTTTCATCTCTGAATCCACGTAAACCATTATTACCACCAATTGACGGGGTATGGTAGAAATAGACATCGTTATAATCGAAAAGACCTTTGTATTCTGCAGTTGTACTTAGAACTAGGTTCCCCTTAGATTCTAATTTGTGATCGATCCCAACTTTTAAAGAGGCATAACCAAACTTGTTGGCATTATTGTTCAGGTTGATTTTATATCCTGCTGAAAAACCGAAATAAATAGCTTTAGAAGGGAAATCACCGGCATCGTCACGATCATAAAAACCGGTCAGTTCCGCCCCTCCATAATTTTGATTATCAAAGACCGCATCCTCTAAGTTATTTGAATTAAATAGTCTGTTAGGATTGTCATCTACTTTAAAAGATTCAAATAAACCTTTTATCCGTAGGTCATAAAAAGCTAGACCGGCACTTGCTTTAAATGTTCTAGTTCTACCTCTATAATAGTCTCTGTTCAATGCATCTTCATTGTTTACGGTTTCATTACCAAAACCAAAGAAGTTACTTACATATCTATCATTAGCAAAATAAGCATCCATTTCAAAATTCCACCCAGGGAAAACGCTACCATATACACCAGAATAAGAGATTTCTGCAGCTTTAAATTTAAAAAAGTAATTGGCGCTTACAGTATGTCGTTGTTTAAAAGTATTACCGTCAATACCATCTTGCGTATAGGTGTTTGAGCCACCTAAAAAGAAACCATCATCTGTTCTAAACCCAATATTTGGCATTAAAATATTGCTATTAGGCTCAAAGAATCTAAAATGAAAGGTATTTGTTTCATAGTTATTCGAAAACGATGTGGCAGGTTCTAGTTCTTCAATATTTATTTTCTCATGTTCCCAATCATATAATTTCACTCTTTTCTTATTTTCGATTTTATAAGTGTCTTTACCATAACCACCAATGATTCTTAATTTTGTTTTAGGGTTTTCACTTCCTTCAACCTTAAAAACATCATCATCGCCTAAACCGTAAACCCAAAGTTCTTTGGTTAGACTATCGTTAAAAATTCTAGAATAAATTAATTCATCTTTTTCGTCTGATAAGATTCGTTTTACTTCAACCTTTGTGTCACCATTTTTCATCTTTGTAAGGGTGAAAATATCATCTTTTTCGGTGCCGGTTACAGCTACGATTTTGTTGAGGTATTCAGCATATGATTTTGCGACCTCAGGCAAGGTTGAAAGACGTTGCTTTAGACTTTCTTTAATAAATTCAGAGGTTTCGTCTTGTACAGATTTAGGCAATCGGGTGAATGCCTTTTCAATTACATTTGAAGTCATACCTTCTTGTATGGCTATAGCCTCTTCGACCCAAACCTCGGGTCCGAAAGAGGTTAGCAAGGCTCGGTCTAATTTATTGCCAGAAAGGTTCAGCCATTTTACATTATCAACATCATCATCATAAGTTTCCCAATTTCTTGAATTTGGAGCAAACCAATTTACAAAAGGTATAACTTTGCCGTCAAATCTTGGAAAGGCATTATCACGATCTCGAGGAATGGGCAAAAATTCTTTTTCACCATCCGGACTTTCATATTCAACCCATCTCCATTGGTCTTGGTGACGATCCCAATCGCCTAATAACATGTCAAAAATTCTTGCACGTATAAATGCCCTTTCGTCAACAGAATATGATTCATCACTTTTAATTTTCTCAAGCATATCTGTTGTACTTTCATAATCTACAACTTTGCCAGAATTTTGATCAATACTTCTTCTGTAACCTTTATAATTAGCCTGCTCTTCTGAAGGTCTTCTTTCTATATAATAAAGTTCATCACCATAATTTTCGTTGAATTGCTTTAAACTATCTTGTTTTGGAACATAGAACAAATCGGTGTCAGAATGGTTAATTTGTACAGATTTGGCCAAAGGGTCAATAACTAACTGCATGTATGGGTGGGCAGTAGTAAAAAAATCAGAAATAGCTTTTTCTGCCCAAGTATCTTGATAATCCTCCGTATTATATGAAATGCCGGGGAGTTTAAATTTTAGAAATTTTAAGGCACTTTTTCGTAAAGAACGCATTGCGTACTGTTTGCCATTGGCATCTTCTAAACGGAGCGAAAAAGACTGGTGACCACCACCTTCTTTTACTACAGATAAACCACCATATAGAGTGTCAAGTTTTACAACTGGTGCGTCTACAGGTTGACCATAATATTTACGATAACGATCACCCCAAAGAAATGTATAAGCTGCACTTTTGTTAAAATCATTAGGATCATCTAAAATTGCACTATTCTCTATTAATTGCGAGCTTATGTTAAATTGGGTATATTCTTTTTTAGGTTCAAATTCAGGCAGAACAGATAGTTCGGTATCTTTATCAAGATTATGCTCAGAGATAAAAGTAACTTTTGAACTTCCATCTTTATAGTAATCTAGTCTAGCAAATCCTCTATCTCCAAAAGCATATTGTCCTTTGTATTCAATAGACCCACCTATTGCGGTAATTCTACCATCTCCTAGATTAGTTGCACTTTTTGTACCTAAAGAGCCACTAATGATTTGATGAATACCACCACCCTCTAATAATTGAAGACTTTCTTCATGACCAGAAACTAGTGTAATTCTATCGTTAGCCTGTGCTAAGGCACTTACCGCTATTCTTAGGTAGTTATATCTTCTAGAATTTACATGTTCAGGATCAAAGGCACCTAAGCCCATTACCGTATTCTTGATGGTACCTAAAACAGGAATTGGAGTAAGGTGGTCCTTAAGAGTTGTATTCCCCGCATAAATACCATTTGTAAAAACTGGGTGGTGCATTGCAATTACGATATTTTTACCAGCCCCATCGCCAATATACCCTTCGAGTTCTTCCATAAATCTTCTACGGGTAATAATGTCTGTGCATTTACTATTGATATCTTCAACTCTAGACCAATTGGACACGAACCATTTCGAGTCAACTATTATCAGATCTAAGTCATCGTTAATGACCCTATGTTCTATCGGACAACCATTATTGGGTACAACCGCAGTATGTTCTCTTGCAATATCTTTTAATAAATTTTCAACCTTTTCAATTTTCTTAAGTTCGTAGCTTTTCCATTCATTATTACCGGGTAAAAAAACGGTTTCTCCCTTAAAATTAGATGATATATCTAACTGTGCTTTGATAAGTAAACTATCAATATCCCAATTGTTTATATCTGGTGAAATATTATCTCCGGTAAATAGTAAAGTACTATTTTCAGAAGCACGATCAAGCTCTTCTTTAAAGCGCTGCAATAGAGCTTTATTTGGTAATGAAGAAGAATTTCCTAATCCCCCAGCAATGTAAAAAGAATAGGTCACTTCTTTATTTGCTGTGATTTTCTCATTATTTATATTGCTTTGTTCTTTAAATGTAGCACAGGAAGAACCTAACAGTACTAAAATGGTAAATGTGAGATGTTTTACCCAAGTGGATTTAATTGGTTGGTTGATCATTTATCAATTATTAGATACTAGTTTTTAGTTGGTGAAAAATATGTTCGATACAATAACACCAATTACAAGTAGTACTAGAAAAGCTACTAAAATGGTAATCCCTACTTTTGTTTTTTTATTTTTCTGAAGTATATATTGCTGTGTATTCTCTTCAGGTTCTTTAACGAATTTTGTTTCTTCTGTTTCTTTATTCATGCGTATTATTTTTTAATATAAACTGTTTTTTTGTTGACAAATTCTAAGATACCTTCTCTAGATAATTCTCTACCATAGCCAGATGCTTTTGTACCACCAAAGGGTAATCTAGGATCAGATTTTACCATATCGTTGACAAAAAATGCCCCGTCTGGTATGTCGGAAATAATATCCATTGCCGCATCGGTATCTTCTGTGAATAACATACTACCGAGTCCTAATCTAGAATTCGCTGCTATGGTAATAGCATCTTCTCTGTTTTTAGCTTTAATAATTGCCGCCACAGGGCCGAAAGTTTCTTCTTTAAAAACCGGCATATCTTCGGTAACATCTGTAAGTATGGTAGGAGAATAATATGCACCATTGCGCATATTGCCTAACACAACCTTGGCACCTTGTTTTATAGAGTCGTTCACTTGTTTTTGAAGTTCTTCGGCTAAATCTTCTCGAGCCATAACACCTATAAAAGTATCTTCTTTCATAGGATCACCGCTTTTAAGTGATTTCACTTTTGCCGTAAATTTTTCTAGAAAATAATCATAAATGTTTTCACAAACAATAAAGCGTTTTGCAGCGATACAACTTTGACCTGTATTCTGCATACGTGCCATTACCATAGTATCGATGTGCTCATCTAAATCGGCATCTTCCCAAACGATACATGCATTGTTTCCGCCAAGTTCAAGAACAGATTTCTTTAAGTTCTTTCCTGCCGTACCTGCTATTGATTTACCGGCTTTTTCGCTTCCGGTTAAGGTTACCGCTTTGATTCCGTCATTGGCAATAAGCTTCTCAATCTCTTCATGACCTGCTTTTAAACTTTGAAAACATCCTTCAGGATATCCTGCATCTAAAAACAATTGTTCAATAGCAAGTGAGCAACCCGTTACATTCTGTGCATGTTTAAGCAATGCGGTATTACCTGCGGTTAATGTAGGTGCCGCAAAACGTATTACTTGCCAAAATGGGTAGTTCCATGGCATAACGGCAAGAATGCAACCTAAGGGATCATGACTAATAAAACTCTCATCGGCATCGGTTTCTATGAGCTCATCGGCTAAAAGATTTTCAGCATTATGTGCATAAAAATCACATGCCCAAGCACATTTTTCAATTTCAGAAATACCTTGAGAATAAGGTTTTCCCATTTCTTGGGTCATCAGCTCTGCATATTCCTCTTTACGGTCTATAAGCAGTTCTGCCACATTGGAAAGAAGTTCGCACTTATCTTCAATTTCTACAGCTGCCCAAGAGGCTTCTATAGCTAAGGCTTTTTGTAGTTTTTTATCTATATCGGCAGTGCTGTCTTGTACATAAGTCTTAACAACTTCACTGTTGTACGGATTCTTAGTTTCATATTCTTTCATAGTTACAAATTTAGAGGTAAACAGTTTGATGCATTAATTCGTTTCAAATAATTCTTAACCCTTTTAAGCTATTGTTAACGTCAATTTTAAAAGGTTTTGAGTTAAGTAGTTGTATCTTTATTTTAGACATTTGTACAACACGATAAGCAATAGTTTATCACGAATAAAAAACGTTTAATCTAAAATATTTAATATGAACAATAGCGGAAATACATTATTAGCAATTATTGCAGGTTCTGCAATCGGTGCAGCTTTAGGAATTCTTTATGCACCAGATAAAGGTGAGAACACAAGAAAATTAATTGCTGACCAAGCAGCTGCAACAAGAGATAATTTTACTGAAAGTGCAGTAGATCTTAAAAATAGAGTAGCATCTAAAATGGTCGACGAAAAAGTAACTTTAGATGCACGAGTAGAATCTTTAGTATCTGATTTAAGTTATAAGACAGATGATGTTATTTCAACTTTAGAGAAAAAGTTAGCTGAGTTGAAAATGAAAAATAAGAAACTGCAGAAAACAGTATAAATGGGAGTTATTGAATCACTTAACGAAACGTCTAACAAGGCAATTGATGTAGGAGAGGTTTACTATAAGAAAACCCAAGAATACTATACGCTAAAAGTGTTTCAACAATTAACAATGACCACCGGTATGCTGCTGAAAATGGCAGTTATAGGTGGTCTTGCTTTTTTGGCACTTATATTTATAACGGTAGCTGGTGTTGTTTTCTTGGCGAATGTTCTCGAGAGTATGGTAGGCGCGTGTTTAATAGCAGGAGCTTTATTTATAATACTATTGATTTTAGCCTATATTTTTAGAGGTAAAATAGATAACATGTTGGTAAGAAAGTTGTCGGATAAATTTTTTAACTAATAGAGATATGTACAAAAATTTTAATGAGATAGAGTATAATTTAAAACGCCTGAAGTTGGAGAGACAAATAGCTTTAGAAGAATTAAAAGGGTTAAAGCAAGATGTGCAGCAAGATTTGAGTCCGTATAACTGGGTGTCAACCGCATTTTCTGCAGCCAAAAAATTTGGTATGTTATATTTAATGCGAAAAGTAGTAAAATGATAAACAATTAGATTGCATTTGTAATCTAGTTGAAAGCAAAAAGCACCTCTTTTAATGAGGTGCTTTTTTTATACTTTACTATGTATTTAAATTTTATTCTTTTGACCAGGCATCAAGCATCCAACTTACTTTTTCAATCTCGCCAATATAACCACCGATCATATCAATAGTTCCTTCATCACCGCCAGCTTCAGCTTTCTTAATTACCTTGTTCATTTGCTTCAACAAAATCTCATGTTGATCTAAAATGTGGTCTACCATATCGGTATCTGCAATTAGAGAAGATGTTTCTTTAATAGATGACATTTCAAAATATTTTGAAAACTCGCTAGTTGGGTTATGTCTTAGAGTTAAGATACGCTCAGCAATTTCATCGATTTTAATTCTTGCATCGGTATAGAGTTCTTCGAACTTAATATGAAGGTCAAAAAAGTTCTTTCCGGAAACATTCCAGTGGTAACCTCTGAGATTTTGGTAGTACAAATTGTAATCTGCCAACAATATGTTCAATTCATCAACGATTGGTTGTATATCTTTTGATTTTATATCTAAATAGCTCATAATTTTATTTAATTTTTCTGTTACAAAATTAAAGGATATAGAGGGTTATCATTGACTCATAAGAGGCAATGATGAACGTTTTACAGTTTAGAAGTGATGTAAAACTTATTCTTCTACCAAGGGTTTTAAATTGATATATGAGTAGTTAATTTCACCTACATGGTCATACTCCGTTGAGTTTTGTTTTAGCGATCCCCAATCGAATTGGTTATCTAAATTATTCTCTTTATAGTAATTAGTTAAGCCTTCGGTAAGCAATAAATATTCGCTTAATCTAATTTTGTTTTTCAAAAGTTTGTGTGCAATAATCAAGTCTTCGCCAAATAGTTTAATGCTGTTGCCAACTTTAGTCAACGCAATTTCTTTACCGTAATGTAAAATGATTTTTAAGCCCAGAATGTCTGGCATCGAATCGGCATCTTTATTTTTCTTATGTTTTACTCTAAGTGAGTTTAGTTCTTTGTAGAACTCGGTATAAAATTGTCTGCACTGATCAATTAAATTTTCTAGACTGGGCATTTCGCCGGTCTTAAAAAACAAAACCGCGTCACCTTCAATTTCAGAAACTTTTAGTCCAATTTTATTGGTGTAGATAATTTGATTCAGTAGGGCAGGGATAATTTTTGAGCTCAAATCGAAATCCGTTTCGCTCATAAACTCTGTAAAGCCGCTTATGTCTGGTATACATATTAACATTGGTTCTCCTTTCATAAGCAATAGTCGTAAGTGAGGGTGAAAGGTAAATAACTTTTAATTTTAAAAAGATCGCGTACGATAAAATTACTATCGCAATCGATTTGGGTTTAAAGCCATGAGATTTATTTGAATAGATCCTTTTAAGTTACAATAGAACGGTATAGAACACATAATAAAAAGCCTCTTTGATTATTTTTGTTTGATGTTGTCTTTAAAACAATAAACAAAAGAAGTGTTTTCTATATCTATATCAGTACTATTTTAAAGAATTTTAAATGAACTATTCAGAACTTTTAGCGAGCGAACCACATGATGTAGCAGCACATATGCACTTAAAATATGTGAATAGAGAAGCATTATCAATACTGCGGATAAAAGAGAAAGATCAATTTTTATATCTGCTAAAAAACAAACCGCTCTGCAAAAAAGCTGAATTATCAAGGATTAAAAAACTGGTGATACCGCCTGCATGGCAAGAAGTAAAAATTGCACCGATTGCCAATGCACATTTGCAAGCGGTTGGGTATGATATGAAGCATAGACTTCAATACCGTTACCATGAATTGTGGTTATTAGTCAGAAACAGAACCAAGTTTTTAAGAATGCATCAATTTGGGGAAGCCTTGCCTCTTATTAGAAAAAAGGTCGATGAAGATTTACAGTTAGATGGATGGCCTAAAGAAAAAGTTCTCGCCCTAATTGTAAGGTTAATGGAAGAAACCCATATTCGAATCGGAAACCGGCAATATGCAAAACGAAACAAAACTTATGGCTTGTCTACCTTAAGAACAAGACATTTAAAAACAAGTAAGAATAAGCTAAAGTTTGAATTTACCGGTAAGAAAGGCAAAAAGCATAGTATCACATTGAATAATCGCAGGCTACGAAGGTTGGTTTTGCAATGCGAAGAAATACCTGGTTGGGATCTGTTTCAATTCTTTGATGAAGACGGAACCAAAACGGGAGTAGACAGTGGTATGGTCAACGAATATTTACAAGAAATAAGCGGAGAACTATTTACTGCGAAAGATTTTAGAACATGGTCTGGTACGCTCATATTCTTTGAGTCGCTTATGGAAAATGAACCAACCGATGTAGAAAGTGAAATTAAAAAAAATGTTATAAAAGCATTTAACGATACGGCTAAAGCATTAGGAAATACTAGAAATGTGTGCAAGAAATACTACGTACACCCATTTGTAGTCAAAAAGTATGAAAAGAGTGAGCTCAATGATGTTTTTGAAAGCGTAGAGAAAGCAACTTCATCAGAATACCAAACCGCAGCAGAAAAAGCTTTGATAAAACTGATTGCCGATTTTAATCCGTTATTAAATTTAGATATAAATTAGAAATACCAAAAAGCTTGATTATAAATTAATCGGCACGTTCTACTTCACTTTCGCTCTTTAAAACATAATCACCATCTTCTTGTTGAATGTAAAGTGCTTTGTCATCATCGCTACCATTTCTGGTAACTTCATTTCCTTTAATTGTCTTTGTTGTTTTTGAAGTATAAGTTTCTTCAACTTTACCTTCGGCAGTACCATTACCCCAAGACCATTTTACAGTTGTACCTTTTTTTATCATTATATAATTATTTAATTGTTTGTGCTTTCCATCACAGCTAGTTTTTTGGAGAACCATGTGATGGAAAATATCATTTACAGATGCACAAACATGAGAACTAAATTGAGACTACAAGTTCTATGATTAAATTAAATATTGTGCAAGAAGGGCACTATATTTTTGATGCTAAAAGCCTGAATTTTAACCCTATTCGAAGGAGTTAATTCAAAAATTTTTAACGGTAAAAAATAGTGAAAGTCCCGTTTATATTTGTCATCAAATTATTACAGATGGTACAATTAATTGCAGGAATATCGATAATTATAGGTTTTGGCTTCATTAGCTTATTAGTAAAAGATTATATCATTGATGATATGCGTAACGATAGTACAAATGTTGATGAAGATGCATTTTGCGAAATCAATATGGAGCATGTATTAATGTTCGCAGATAAATCGCAAGTAAAAGACGTAGCCGAATTGAAAAGAAAATTACAAGATTTTAAAAACAGAAATAAATTTTATAAGATGTAATTGCGATTGACATCTCTAAATAAAAATCGCATCATTAAAATTATATACAATGAGTACATATACAGAACAAGTAGGAGAAAAATTAAACGAACTTTTAGAAAAAACGTATGATGCTGAAAAAGGCTACAAAAAAGCTGCAGAAAATACAGAACATGAGCAATTAAAGTCGTTTTTCGATTCAAAAGCTAGGCAACGTTATGATTTTGGACATGAGCTAAAAGCAGAGATTAAATCTTTCGGTCAAGAAGTTGATAAGGGAGATAGCATTGCAGGAACAGCACACAGGGCATGGATGGATGTTAAAGCTCTATTTTCATCTGATAGCGCAGAGGCAATGTTAGAAGAAGCAATTAGAGGCGAGAAAGCTGCTATTGAAGAATATGAGGAGGTTTTGAAAGAAACTTCATTGCCTTCAACAACGGCGACTATTTTAAGAAGCCAAAAAGAGGCTATACAAAACGGCTTGTCCAATATTAAAATGTTAGAAAGCATTAGATAAGTTTAATGCCACAGTTTATTAAAGGGGTCTATTTAGACCTCTTTTTTTATGCCTTAAGATTAAGAAACTGCTTACTATTTCATTTCTTATGTCACTTATTTTTATGGGTTACATTTTCATTTTTCTGCAATAATGGTGATGATAATAATTGATGAACTTTATGTTTAAAGCGAATGATTGATATGTATTTTAAAATTTCGAATACAGCAAAAATGAAAGAGATAGAACAAGATGCAAATGCCTTGTTCAAGTATCCAAATTTGTATAGACCACAAGTGGTTATTAGTGGTTTAACAGAGGTGTCAATACCTATAATCACCATGAATGAGCCGGACGCGGTCAATTTAGCCATATGGGGCTTATTACCGAGCAGTTTTAATGAAGACTGGGAGCTATTTCAAAAATTGACCAATACGTTAACTATACCTTCCCAAAATGCACATACCAATATTTGGTATCACGATTCTTTTATAGAAAAAAGATGTATAATACCTGTAACGGGTTTTTTCACATCAGTTCTAAAAAAAGGAGAAATCTACCCTTATCACATTAGCAAGAAAAATGGAGCGATCTTGTATTTGGCAGGTATCTATACCACATTGGAAGATGGCTTTATAACCTGCTCACTACTTACTGGGCCTCTTGAAAAAGAAATTGTTCATTATCAAAATTTAGTAGATTATATGCCTGCTATTGTGGATCGCGATATCAAGAATGAATGGCTTTCTGGTAATACCGATTTAGAAAGGGCGAAAGAGATATTAAGACCGCCACATTCAACTGAATTAGAAATAAGACCTATTGCAAGAAACCTGTTCAATCAAGATATATCTTATGATAGTATGTTGAGTCCGTATGAATATCCTGAAAATTAGCGAAGTGAAGAATTCTTATTTTTAAGATGTTTTCTATATTCTGTTGGTAGAATTTCAAAAGCTTCAAAGAATATTTTAGAGAAGTAACTTCTGCTTTTAATACCAATGGCGTAAACAATTTCAGAAACCGATAAATCGGTATTTTTCAAAAAATCTTTGGAGATTTCAAGCTTCAACTGCCTAACATATTCATTCACGGTTTTTGAATACAGAATCTTAAAACCAATTTGAAGTTTCTTGGGACTTAATCCGGATTCTGCACTTAACGTTGATATAGAAACAGTATCAGAAATATGCTCTAATATATAAGTGGTTAATTTGTGAATCTTTAGAATATCCTCTTTAGAAATAGCTTCAGGTAAATTCATGTTTTCTTCAAAATTTTTATGTTCTAATAACTGCATCGAAAGAATTAAATAAAGTCTGCCTTCAAGGGAAAGAGACTTAAGCATACCGCTATTTGTATCAACATCGTTTAACAATTTAATTTCATCTGCAATTCTTAAACTAAAACCACCACTATGTAGAAAGGAGGTTTTTCCGTTATTATCATTGAATAATGACACCAACAATTGATTTAATTGACACACATTGTTATTCTTTTTCTGTAAGAACTCTTGGCGATTTATTCGAATAAAATTTATTTTTAAATGCTCGTCTTTCGGAAACAGAAAAGTTTTTTTTGCTATTCGTTTGTTCGATATGATAGTGTTCTGAAATTGCTCTAATCTGGTACACGCATCCGTATTGTTTTCACTGTAGTCAAAATACCCCTTAGTAATAAAAATGAACTCAATTGGTGCTAGATCCTGCGTGTCAAATACAACCTTAGTTTCTTCGTTCAGTTTTATATTACAATCAAAAAGAGATACTCCCCAGTTAAAATCAATGGTTCGCAAAAAGCCTTTTCCAATGGTATTATCAAAAGTTAAAACACTTTCGCCGCAGTCTTCTTTTAGCTTACCCTGAATACAATCTTGTAGTTGGGTAAACATTTCATTAGACTTAGAACTAAGTAAGGTTAACTTTTTCATTGTTTTATAATAAAGCACAATACAAATTGTACTTTACAAAAAAACTAGAATCGAGACACATTCATTAACACTATTGAAATGTTAATTGACATAAATGAGCACTTTTGTTTTTATTAAAATAGAATATTGATAATTCTAAAAGGGTGATTTTAGATCGTATTAGTTTCTTTTTTATTGTCAGAAGCAAGTTTTTGCATGTATTGTTTTGGTGACATTGCGTACCGCTCTTTAAATAACTTAGCAAAATAGCTTCTGGAGTTAATACCTATCCTATATGTAATTTCAGTGATGTTCAAAGTGGTATTTTCCATTAGGTGTCTGGCTTTTTCCATCCTATTGTTTTGGATATATTCATTAACAGATAACCCGAATAAACTTTGAAATCCGTTCTGTAGTGTATTTTGATTTAATCCAACTTTTTTTGATAACGTAATTATATCTGGAGTCTCATCTAAAGCGTCATCAATAATATTTGCAGCCTCTTCAATTTTTACAACTGTAGATTGTCTTAAAATGGTTCTTTTCTCACTTGGTGATGAGTCATCAACATATTGTCTTAAATGATGCGCCAATATTTCATAGCACTTGCCCTCCATAAAAACACTTTTGGTAAAGCCAGTATCCTCACTTTGGTTTATTTCTTCAATACATTTGGCAATATCTAGGCTGTAATGGCCTTTATGAAAAAATAAATTAATACCGTTTACATCCCTAAATAGACCTTCTAAATCTTCGTTCATTTCAGGAAGAAAAGATTCTATTTTCTCCTCAAATAGTTTTCGGTTTATTTCAAGATTAAAAAAGCAAATAGGTTCGTTTGCCTTTAAGTTAAGTACATTTCCATATTTACTGTTGCAGGAAAAAATAGCACTTTCTAAATGTTTAATTTCGGTTTTTTTTTCTTGACCTTCAAATTCATGTAGCAGGCTAGTTTCTCTATTAAATATTATTTCAAGTGGTTGAACTAAAGATTGGTTCAATACGAACCGTACTTCCTTTTTTAGAGTAATGTCAACATCCATAACGCCAACACCATGAGAAAAACTAATTGCTTTAATATGGCCAGTACCCGCTTCTTCAGGGATATCCATACAAATTTCATTGTTTTCTTCCTTATAGCTAACGCCTAATCTATGGGCAATATCTTTTACCACATCTACTACATTCAACTCCTTAAGTTCTTTTTTTGTGCTCATTTAAACGAATAATATAAGCACAATATAAGGTAATTATTGCAAGAACAGGCGCTCTAAAAAATTGTGTTATTAAGATATGTGAGTAGATAATCAATTGATAATCAGCAAATCAAATAATATTGGTCAGATGAGTCAATATTCTTTTTTTTACAACTAAGCGCTCCGCCTTAAAAACATCAATTTTGTAGATGTGGTTTTGGCATGCTTTGCAGTAGATAAGCAAGCCTGAAAGCCTAAGTATTTAAAATATTAACCTAATTATTAAAATCAATATTATGAAAAAGTCACTATTAATGATCGTATTTGCATTTGCTACATTGAGCATTGCAACAAGCTGTAGAGAAGAAAAAACTACAGGAGAAAAAATTGAAGAAGGAATGGACGATGTTGGAGATGAAATCGAAGATGGAGCTGATGAAGTTGAAGATGCAGTAGATGATGCTACTGATGACAACTAGAATACATATTGCTATGAAATGAGAAGCCAGGTAGTTTACTACCTGGCTTTTTTAGTTCACAGTGTTTTTATTATTCTTTTTTACCATTACCGGTAAGCACATCTAAAAGACCATCTTGTAAATTGATCCATAGATAATTAAAGAACGATTTATTCTTTATTCGCTCAGTTTCTATATCACCATATCTATACCCATCTTTATCTGTTTTTGACCCATCATTTATAAATAAGTTACCAATAAATGATAGTACTTTTTTTACTCCGTTTCTTTCTTTGTTGAGTACTTGAAATTTAAAATCCTCATACCTCATTTTAATATCACCTGTAGCTACGTGTTCGTTACCAGAAATCGTAAAGTAAAGTTGGTCTATAGTACCTGTAGTTTGTGTTCTCAAATTAGGTACAAGAAAATCATTTAAGCTTGCGGTATTAAAATTTGATAGTCCGCCAGAAATCAGAAAAGTACTTTGTGGATCATATACCTCAAATTCCCAATTCAGATCAAATTGCCCAGTTCCCATTAAGTCTGCCTCTAGCTGAATCTTAACCGGGTTTTCGGTGTGACTTATGTTTGATAAATTACTGATGGAAGCATCTAAATTTTCAAAACTAAGAGCACCGGCTTTAACATCATTCGGAATATCTTCTTCATAGATTATAGTCCCTTTTTTGATTAAAACGGAGTCAATTGCGACTTTAAAAGGCAATTTTTGTAATAATTTGCCATAAAGTGGTTTGTTTTTAAAATCTTCTAATCTCGATTTATCACGGTACATTTCTAATTTCGGTTCAGTAAGCGACAGTGTTTTAAAATTGACCTGTAGCGAATCGTTGGCAACTATGTAATTATGATGTTCCACTGTTACTGCCGGAATCATTAAACTCAAGTGATCTCGCTGATACCTAATTTCATTACTTAATTCAGACTTAGAAAAAATGGTAGAAAGAGATATATTTTGAACGTCAATAGTAGAATTATTGATGACCATAGAGGTTAATTGTAATTTCTCGTAATCACCTAACGGTGCCTTAAAATTTTTAATTTCAATGGTATAGTCGGAAAATGTAAAAGGAATATATTCGGTAATAATACTAGGGTCTGTAGCCACTTCTTTCAGGGAAAGATCAATAGACTCAACGGCAATTAATTCAACCTCTTCTTTTGAATCCCATATTTCTACAATGCCCGTATCAAAAATTAATTCGTCTACATAGATTTCTTTTAAAAGATTTATGGGGTTACTTTTATTTGCAACGACGTTATTTGGGTCTTTAGGGCAAGTTTTAAAATTAAGGTGAGGTTTAGAAAGTGTAAGAGATTTTATGTAGATGGAGTTTTGAAATAGAATCTTCCAATAACTAAAACCTTGTATTGAAAGCTGTTCTGCATCAATCTTAATTTCGCAAGAAGAAGTTTGTTTGCCTAAACTGACTACAGCAACATCGTTAAATGCAATGTTACCCTTAATAAGGTTAATAGTTAGTTGGTCGTATGAAAAATCTATATGATCGGGTATTTTTCTCTCTAAAAAGCTAACGATTTCTTTTTTCATTTTCCATTCGGCAAGTATATAACCGCCAATGCAGAGAATAAGAAGTAGAACAACCCATTTTAAAATTTTGAGCATAAGGTTTATATTAAATGCTATGTATTAGAAGTTTATAAACCCTATGTTTATAGGTCAGCGAACTATTTATAAGGTTTGTCTATGCCTTCACTGTCAGGATCCATATACTGCTTAAAATCAGAAGCACTGGTAAGTTCAATAAAGTGCTCTCCTTTTATAACAATAGCATTTTTAAGAAGAACAGGGTTCTTATTCAATATTTTTAACCAACCATCATCATCTAAATCGATAGAATCGTCGCCATAGATTTTTTTAAAATCGGCATGTTCGGTGTTTACTAAATCAGAAATATTCTTATCTAGACCATCAGCTAATTCCGCCCATTGGGTGCCAGTGACGTTGGTTTTAGAAATATCTATTGTTAAATGGTCTTCACCTGACGATTCAACATACGCGTTCAATTGTTTCCCTATTGAGTTTTCAGAACTGTAATACAGGGTTATCTGTTTTTTATCCATAGCAATTACTCCCATTACTTTTTGTTAAAAGTACTCACATTTACAGGTAGTAATTAACTCGTTTAAGACTAAAAGTGTCTTGATAGGTTGAATTAGATAAAGCCTTAAGCAATTTATAGTATCTTGTTTAATATCAAAATATATAGAGATGAATACTGTTTTTTGGCTTGCTTATTTAGTAGTTACAATATGGAGTATTATCAATATTGTTTTTAATGGATCTAGAGCAACCAAAATGATTAGTTGGTCATTATCGGTAATCATTTTCCCTTTTTTAGGACCACTTTTATATTACCTATTTGGAATTAACAGAAGAAAATTTAAACTCTTTAAACTAAAGCAGACCGAAAAGAGAAGATTGTATTCAGAAACCTATAAAGAACTTGAAGGGGGTGAACAAAGTGTACATGAATTTGACGATTATAAACATGATAAGCTTGCTACACTTATTCGAAAAAACAGCTACTTCGCACCTTATGAAGGTAATAATATAACCTTATTAAATAGTGGAGAAGAAACATTCCAAGCTATATTTAAAGCAATAGAAGAAGCAAAAGATTTTATACATCTTCAATATTATATTTTAGAAGAGGGTACACTTTTAGATAGATTTCATGAGCTGTTTCAAAAGAAGATTAAAGAGGGAGTAGAAATTCGTATGTTATTTGATTCTTTTGGTAGTAATTCTATGCGCGGAAAACGAGTAAAGCGTTTTAAAGAAATTGGTGTAAAAGCTTTTTCAACGATGCCAATTAGGTTTGGCAATCTATTATTCACCCTAAATTATAGAAATCATAGAAAAATTATAATTATTGATGGTAAGATAGGATTCACAGGAGGTTTCAATGTGTCCGATAAATATATAAAACCCGTTTCAGAATTGGGTGTTTGGCAAGATTTACATTTAAAGATAGATGGTCCGGCGGTAAATAGTCTGCAACGCATTTTTGTTAAGGACTATCATTTTGCGGGTAAGGAAGAGTTGCTGCTTCAAGACAAGTACTTTCCAAAAGTAGAACCAAAAGGAGATACGGTAACCCAGATAATTTCTAGCGGACCAGATTCTAAATATCCGTCGATCATGCAGCAATATCTAGCGATGATTAATATCGCTACCAAGCGTATTTGTATTGCAAACCCTTATTTTATACCTGGAGAACCAGTATTGGAGGCTATTAGAATTGCTGCGTTAAGCGGCGTAGAAGTTAACTTGTTGACCCCTAAAATATCAGATTCGTTACTGGCTCAATATAGTATGTTCTCTACGTTTGAAGCTTTGCTAGAAGTAGGGGCCAAGATTTACCTAAGACCAGATTTTTCGCATAGTAAGGTTATTATTATAGATGGCGAAATAGCTTCTGTGGGGTCTGGTAATTTTGATTACAGAAGTTTCGAACATAATTTCGAGACCAATGCAATTTTATATAATAAAGAATTAGCTTCTGAAATAGAAGGGCTATTCACAAAACACTGTACTGAAGAGGCGGAGGTAGATTTAGAAAAATTTAAAAAGAGATCACCGTTTAGTAAATTTTTAGAAGGTCTCGCCAAATTCTTTAGTCCGTTACTATAATGAAACACTTATTTAAACATAAATCGAACTATTTAATCTTAATACTATTAAGTTACACTATGGTTGCATCTGCACAACATACAATACCAGTTGAAATAACAGAAGAAGCAAAAATTGCGCTATCTCACTATCCTGAGCTTGCGAATACTAAAATTGAATTCAAGTTTAAAAAGGAAATCAAAAAGTCAACAATGCAGGCACAACCTTCATTTTGGAGTGTTTTTAAGTCGAAAAAAAAACGTTCCTATTTTATATTGATCAGTGAGAAAATTAAGATTGCCGATTCGGTATACTATACCAAAGACATACCTTCAGAAATTATGATAGGTTGGTTAGGTCATGAACTCGGTCATGTGATGGATTACCAGCAGCGAAGTGGTTTTAATTTAATAGGCTTCGGCTTTAAATATGTAACCTCTCAAAATTATATACGAGAAGCAGAGCGCCGTGCAGATTCTTTTGCAGTTACCCATGGTATGGAAACTTATATTCTTGCCACCAAAGAGTTTATTTTAAAAGAGGCAGGCTTAACACAGGCATATGTTGACCGTATTAAAAATCTGTACTTATCTCCAGAAGAAATTATGTTATTAGTTGAAGAAAGAGATGCATTGAGCCAAGGTAAATAAGCATTTAATCATGCTTATTTACAAAAGCTTCCCACTCGGCAAATTTATCTTCTTTCATTACACGCTCCATTTTTACTTGTCCGCCTTTCTTTTTGTTGCTATCGTTCCAATCGTAAAATATATCAGGATTGATAGTAAAAACCTTCACACCTTTTAATGCCTTAGAACGGGCAACTTTATAATTTTTATTGGCAGCTTTTAAAGATTCATCTAGCTTTTTAGCAATCTCTTTTGGGTCATGGGTCGCGTTAGTTCCTAAATACCAAGTATGGTAAAATCCGTCTTCATACTTTTTTGCACAAAGTGTATACTCAGGTATTTCAATATCAAAAGTTTCCATGATGTCTTGTAGTGCATCATCCAATTTATTGACAGATAATTGCGAGCCAACCGTGTTCAAAAAGAACTTGGTACGCCCTGTAATTTTTATTTCCGCACGTTCCACATCGGTAAACTCAATAGTATCACCAATAAGGTAACGCCAAGCACCACTAACCGTACTAATAATAAGCACATAATTCTGACCGGTTTCAACCTCGGATAGTGTTAATGACGGAGCATCTTGAGAAAGCGAGCCATCTTCTAAAATATAATCAGGGTTGAAAGGAACAAACTCAAAATAGATTCCGTTATCGGTCACTAATTTCATAGCATCGGTTTCTGGTCGTGCTTGAAAGGCGATAAATCCTTCGGATGCCAAATACGTGTCAATTACGGTAACAGGTTTCCCCATTAAGGCATTGAAACTTTTCTCATAAGGTCCGAATGCTACTCCGCCAGAAGTATATACCTGTAGGTTGGGCCATATTTCGTGAATGTTATTGAGGTTGTGTTTTTTGATGACTTCCTTTAACATTAATTCTATCCAAGAAGGAATTCCGCTTAAAGCACCAATATCCCAATCCGCAGCTTTTTCTGCAATTTTTGCAACACGTTCGTCCCAATCGTCAATTTTTGCTATTTCTTTTCCGGGTTTGTAGTATCCGCTAAACCAAGATGGAATATTACTGGCACTAATACCGCTGATCTCACCTTCTAAATGGTCATCATTTTCCACCAAATCTGTAGAACTCCCCAGCATTAAGATTCCCGTTTCAAAGAAATCTGCCGGAAGGTCAAAATTCGAAATTGCTAATACCTGCTTAATACCCGCTTGTCTTATAGCGTCTATCATAGCATCGGTCACCGGAATACGTTTGCTTGTTTTTCCTGTAGTACCAGAACTCAATGCAAAATAGTCTGGACTACCAGGCCATGTAACATCGGTCTGGTCTTCGTGCAATTTATGCCACCACTTTTCATTGATTTGATTATAGTCGAAATAAGGTACGGCATCACGAAATGCTTGCTGAGGATCATCACTTTCTAGAATACGTTCAAATTCATAGGCTTTCCCAAAAGAAGTTTCTTTTGCGGTTTCTAAAAGGTTTTGAAGAACAGCTTTTTGATCTTCAACAGGGTTGTCATCACCAGTAATTTTGTCGGTAATATCGATAACTCCTTTTATAAAATTTCCTATGATATTCATGTGTAACGGTATTTTAGGTTAGTACTGCTAAATTACTGGTTACGTGGGGTAAAGATTAACCCTAATATGAAATATGTGGACTTTATTGGGTTGGTAGTTTGTGGTTTATGGTATGTATTTGTGCTTTTTTGACTGTATTTTGAAAACCAGTCTTTTACTCATCTAACCATCGCTTGGGAATATTTAAAATTTCATCTAAATTTTCTCCTGTAACCCCGACTCGTTCTTTATTGTCAATAATATTGTAAATTAAATTAAGCTTCTCAAAGTCTAATTTGTTTATAGCGAAAGGATTTTCATAAATCCAATATTTAGCACTTGGCACATTTGATGGAAATACTTTAGAAACAAATATCCCACTGACATTGGTTAGTTGTTTCTTTCCAGAGTTAAAAAAAACTCCATCGGTTTCTCTTGACATTGTTCCATTTTCAATATTATTGAAATCTGAAAATGTATATTTTAGAGAACCCCAAATTGCACTTTCTACGTCTATTTGATCTCTAGTTTTCTTACCTAACGCATTAATGCAAATTAAATAGGGTATATTAACTTTTCCATATCGATTTGCTTTTTTAATTATGGAATCTCGTAATGCTTCTTTTCCGTCGCCCCAAAAAGTTTCAATTGGAAACATCCCAATTGGATTTACATTAAGGATATGTCTTTGAGAATCTTCTAAAGGTATTGGCTGTATTTTTATTTGAAAGTCTTCGTTTTCATAATAAATATTTGGACAACCTTCAAATCCTAATATTTCCATTTCATAGGTAAGAACTTTTGGGTCAAGTTTTTCAATTTCTTTTTCAATTTTTAAAATAAGCTTTTTTACACTTGGTTGTTTGTTGGTTTTAAAATCCAATTCAGCAATTCTCAATGAAAATCCATAAATTTTAACTTTGTTTATGTTGTCAAAAAATTGATTCTTCCTTCTTTCAAAAGCCATTTCTTCTTGAGATTTGTCATAACAAACTTTAGCTTCTACATAAGATTGAATTCCATCTTTCTCAATTAAAAAGTCTGGTCTTTTTCTAGAGTTTTGTAGTGTAGGGTGAATTTTAATTATAAAGCCAAGTTTTTTGAACATCTGGTATAAAAAAAGTTCATAAAAAGCAGAATCCATATCTTTTTTGAAGCGATTTTTTAATTCGATTTTTTCCGATTTGGGATATAATAAGAACCAGTCTTCAATTGTTTTTCTAATTATTTCAATATCTTTTCGATTACTTTTTTGATAATAATTAAAGGAATTTTCGTTATTATCTGACGGACCAGTAATTGTATCTAAAGTTTTGTCAAAAAGTTTAATCATTATAGAATTTTATATTAAACAATAAATTAAAGATACACCACTAACTAAGCATAATAAGCACAGCACCCACAGCTGTCAGAACCAAAATCATCTTTCTAAAGAAGGCTTCTTTTATGTGTTTAATAAATCGAATACCCACAAAGAAACCTATAAGTATACCTGGTAAAAGCATTAAGTTTAAGGTCAGCGATTCAATGGATATGGTTTTCCAAACAAAAAAGTGAAAGGGTAGTTTAATGATATTTATGATTAAAAATAACCAAGCGGCAGTACCTATAAATTGATTTTTAGGTAAGCGCATGGCTAAAAAATAAATATTAGAGAATGCTCCGGCTAAGTTCCCGACCATGGTGGTAATACCGGCTATAATACCAATAGATCCAGCAAACGTCCAATGAGAAGGTACAGTTTTGTCTTTTTTACGATCCCAATAAAACATCATACCAACGGTAATGATGATTATGGTTGCCATGCCTATTTTAAAGAACTTTTCGGGCAGTTCGTTTCCAATAAACACACCTATTAGTAAACCAACTATCATCCACGGCAGTACTTTAAAAACATATTTCCATTGGGTATATCTATTATAGTAGATAACGGCAAAAATATCAGCAAGTACAAGCAACGGCACAACCATGCCCGTAGACTGTCTTGCGCCAAATGCCAAAGCCATTATGGTGACATTTAATACGGCAATACCTTTAATGCCTGCTTTAGATAATCCTATGATAAAGGTCGCAATTGATGCAAGGATCCAAGCGGTTGGGGTAATTTCTGTAGTTATTGATAGAAGCACGTGGTACGTTTAGCGTATTAGGTATAAGAATGTCCTAAAATAATATATCTTTAACAATCAACCTAAAACCAACTTATGGAACTCAGTACGTTAGACTATACATTTATTATAGTTTTCTTCTCCCTTGTCTTAGGCATAGGGTTTTATGTCTCTAAAACATCAGGTAAAAATTCATCGGAATTTTTTCTTTCGGGCCGTACAATGCCATGGTGGCTTTTAGGGCTTTCAATGGTGGCAACTACTTTTTCAACGGATACACCCAATTTAGTAACAGATATAGTGCGTACTAACGGAGTCTCGGGTAACTGGGTATGGTGGTGTTTTTTGATCACAGGTATGTTGACCGTTTTCGTTTATGCAAAACTATGGCGTAAGTCGAACGTAAATACCGATTTAGAATTTTATGAAATGCGCTACGGTGGTAAACCGGCTAGTTTCTTAAGAAAATTCAGGGCCGTTTATTTAGGGGTTATTTTCAATGTGATAACGATGTCTGCCGTAACATTGGCAGCTATAAAAATAGGAAGCATTATGCTAGGTCTAGAACCTTGGCAAACGGTTGTAAGTGCGGGTCTTATTACAGTAACCTTTAGCGCCCTTGGCGGATTCAAAGGAGTAGTATATACCGATTTCCTTTTATTCTTTGTAGCCATGGCTGGTGCGATAGGCGCTGCATATTACTTAGTGAATATACCTGAAGTTGGAGGTATCGAAGCGTTAATGGCGAATGAGAACGTAGCTTCAAAATTGAACATATTACCAGATTTCAGCAATAAGAAGGCATTAATAACCTTATTTATTATTCCCCTTGCCGTGCAATGGTGGAGTTCTTGGTACCCAGGTGCAGAACCAGGTGGTGGTGGTTATATTGCGCAACGTATGTTGGCGGCAAAAGATGAAAATCATGCAATTGGTGCAACATTCTTTTTCAATATTATGCACTACGCGTTAAGACCATGGCCGTGGATTTTAGTGGCATTGGCATCTATTGTAGTGTACCCAGATTTAGCGAGCATACAAGAAGCTTTCCCAAATGTTACGGCAGATAAATTAGGACATGATTTAGCGTATTCTGCTATGCTGACCAAACTACCTAGTGGTTTATTAGGTGTGGTATTGGCTTCTTTGGTGGCGGCATATATGAGTACTATTAGTACACAGTTAAATTGGGGTTCATCATACATTGTTTTTGATTTTTATAAGCAGCAGATAAATCCTAATGCATCTGAAAAAAGATTGGTTGCGGTAGGTCGAATTTCAACCGTTGTTTTAATGTTGTTTAGTGCTGCCTTGGCATTGTTGCTTCAAAATGCGCTTCAGTTGTTTGATATTTTATTGGCTTTCGGTGCAGGTACCGGACTCATATTTATTCTAAGATGGTTCTGGTGGAGAATTAATGCATGGAGTGAAATCACGGCAATGTTCGCATCAGGTATTATCTCTATCATATTAAAACTGACTCCCGTAGGTGCCTATCTTTTTGCAACGGAAACAGGGGTGCTGCCAGACTGGTCAGAATACATATTTATTGTAGTGTTGACTACGGCGATTTGGTTGATAGCAACATTTATGACACAACCAGAATCTAACGATACCTTAAGAAGTTTCTACACTAAAATTCAACCAGGTGGTCCGGGTTGGTCAAAAGTAGTAAGCGATGCAAAAACCGATACTGTAGAAATTGTAAAAGAAAAGGAAAAGTGGAGTGTACCTGCAGGTATAACTGCAATGTTGTTAGGGGTAATTCTAATTTATTCTATAATGTTCGCAACCGGGTATTGGATATATGGCAGAACCACACAAGCAATTGTTTTAACTGTTGTTTCTGCGGTAGCAGGAATATTGTTGGTAAAAGCATGGAATCGCCTTAAAGGAAACATCTTATAGCAAGATGGTAAAAGACAGAATTTTATCGGTCGATATTTTTAGGGGAGCAACCATATTATTAATGGTCTTGGTAAATACACCGGGAACATGGTCTAATGTGTATGCTCCTTTTCTCCATGCCGATTGGAATGGTTATACACCAACCGATTTAGTCTTTCCGTTCTTCTTATTTATTGTAGGCACATCTATAGCGTTCTCGTATAAAAATAGAACGGTAGATGCAGCTGCCTATAAAAAAATTGCCATAAGAGCATTGAAGTTAATTGCATTAGGACTCTTCTTAGGAGCGTTTGTTATTCATTTTCCTTTCTTTAAAAATTTCAGTGATATTCGTTTTCCCGGGGTGTTGCAACGAATAGGTGTCGTGTTCTTTTTTGCGGCATTGTTATTCATCAATCTGAATTGGAAACAGTTGATTTGGGTAACGACGTTATTATTAATAGGCTATTGGCTGATGATGATATTTATTCCTGTAGAAGGTGTGGCGTCTACATTAGAAAGGGCACCAAATAATTTAGCCAATTGGATAGACGTACAGGTATTCGGTTCTCATAACTACAAAGCAGATTACGACCCAGAAGGATTGTTAAGCACCATACCCTCAATCGCAAGCTCCTTATTAGGAGTATTCACAGGACTCATCTTAACCAGTAAGCAAGAAAAGAAAGCCACCATTTTAATGGGACTGGGCGGTAGTCTATTAATTATAGGTCATATTTGGGACCTCGTTTTTCCAATAAACAAAGCCCTTTGGACAAGTAGTTTTGTTTTGGTAACCGCAGGTTGGGCAAATCTTATTTTGGCGTTGATTTATTATTTAACCGATGTCAAGAAAATAGAATTCGGCTCCGTCTTCAGATATGCAGGTGCAAATGCCATTGTTATCTATTTCTTGTCAAGTTTTATCAGTAAGGTAATGGGGCAAATACAAATTGGCGACACCTCGTTACACGGGTGGTTATTTCAAACCGTATATGTACATGATTTTTTGGCACTAGAAACATCATCCTTATTATACGGATTAAGTGTAGTGTTGTTTTATAGCTTGGTTGGCTATATTCTATATCAGAAAAAGATATTTATAAAGGTGTAACGGGTTATTTTGCCATCAACTTGGCAACATACTTCCCAATAACATCAAACTCCAGGTTTACAATAGTTCCCGGTTTATACGTATTAAAACGTGTATGCTCATATGTGTAGGGTATAATCGCTACCTCAAAAGTATTCTTGCCAGAATTAACTACGGTTAAACTTGTACCATCAATAGTAATAGAACCTTTTTCAATAGTTGGGTTACCGGTTTTGGCATCGTAGGTGAAAGAGAAAATCCAACTGCCATTATCTTCCTTCACACTAGTACATTCCCCCGTTTGATCTACATGTCCTTGAACAATATGTCCGTCTAACCGAGACCCTAAAATCATTGCGCGTTCTAAGTTTACGGTATCGTTCGTTTTTAGAGTATCTAGGTTGGTTTTGCTTAAAGTTTCAGCAATAGCGGTAACGGTATAGGTTGTATCCGTTAAGCTAACAACAGTTAAGCAAACCCCGTTATGGGCAACACTTTGATCAATTTTCAGTTCAGGTGTTAAACTAGATTCTATAGTAATATCTAAGTTGCCACCTTTAGCTTCAAGAGAAGTAACTTTACCTAATGTTTCAATAATTCCCGTAAACATGTGTCGTTTAATTTAAGTAATTTTGTGCTTGAATATTTATATCCCAATGTATAAATGGGATAACCACTTTACTTCTCCTTTGAGGAGGATAAAACTCTTTTTAAGGTTTTAAGTGGGGTTACAAAGGTACAGATTATCATGGAGGAAAATAGGAAAATAAGGTTGGGTATCTCAATAGGAGACTTAAACGGAATAGGTTGCGAGGTGTCATTGAAAACATTTGTAGATAGTAGAATGTTAGATTTTTGCACTCCCGTTATTTTTGCCTCTAATAAAACAGTTTCTTTTCAAATGAAACAGTTGAATCTCAGTATTGTTTTCAATGGTATACCCGAAGCTTCTAAGGCAATAGACAATAAGATCAATATTGTTAATGTATGGAAAGAAATGCCTAGAATTGATTTTGGTCAAGCGACCAAAGCTGGTGGTGACTATGCCATTAAATCTTTACGAGCAGCGGTCGATGCATTAAAAAAAGGAGATATAGATGTATTGGTGACAGCACCGATCAACAAGAACAATATTCAGTCAGAAGAATTTAAATTCCCAGGGCATACTGACTTTTTAGCGCAAGAACTAGAAGGCGAAAGTTTGATGTTTATGGTGACAGATAGCTTAAAGGTCGGGTTATTGACTGATCACGTGGCAGTAAAAGATGTTTCTGCAGCAATAATACCTAGACTGATACGAGATAAAATCAATACCATAGAAAAGTCATTAATGATGGATTTTGGTATTCGCAAACCAAAAATAGCTTTGCTAGGTATAAATCCGCATAGCGGAGATAATGGCGTAATAGGCAAAGAAGACGATGAGGTAATGAAGCCGGTAATTAAAGAAATGTCGAATATGGGCCATTTGGTATATGGTCCGTACTCAGCAGACAGCTTTTTTGGATCTGATGGCTATAAAAAGTTCGATGCTATTTTAGCGGCATATCATGACCAGGGGCTGATTCCTTTTAAAACAATATCATTCGGTCAGGGAGTCAATTTTACGGCAGGTTTAAATAAAGTTAGAACATCGCCAGATCATGGTACTGCTTATGAAATAGCAGGAAAAGGGGTGGCTGACGAAAGTTCATTTAAAGAAGCGGTTTTCATGGCGTTGAAGATATTCAAGAACAGAACCGAGTACGAAGAGCTAACAAAAGATGTATTAAAAAAGCAGCGTTTAAAGAGAGAGCGTTAATATTTAGTAGCATTAAAAAGTTATAAAGATAAATAGTTGATAACTATTGTCTTTTATTAAAATTATAGTATCTTTGCACCCGCCTTTTGTGGGCGATTAGTGTTAATTTAAGTGTGTACGAGATGAAGCAAAAGGAGTTCAATATTCCTTTCTCAGGATTGAAGCAAGGAAAACACAACTTTAATTACCAGATTGAAAATACGTTCTTTGATTCTTTTGGATACGATGAATTCAATGCTACCAACATCAATTTAGATGTAGTACTTCATAAAACAAGTACAATGATGGAGGTTGACATGGAAGCATCAGGAACAGTGAATGTTGATTGCGACATAACTAGCGAACCGTATGATCAAGCTATAAGCGGAGATTTGCATTTGATAGTTAAGTTTGGTGAAGAGTATAATGATGAAAATGATGAAATATTGATTCTTCCTCATAACGAACACCAATTGAACATTGCGCAGTATGTGTATGAAATGCTAGTATTGGCAGTTCCGCAAAAAAGAATTCATCCTGGTATTGAAGATGGCACTTTAAAATCTGAAGTGTTAGACAGGTTAAAGGAGCTTCAACCAAAAGAGAAAAGATTAGACAAAAAAGAAAGCGATCCCCGTTGGGACGAATTAAAGAAACTATTAACGGATAAATAAGGTTTAAATGGCACATCCTAAGAGAAAAATTTCCAAAACAAGGAGAGACAAAAGAAGAACACATTATAAGGCAGTAGCTCCTACTTTGGCTACAGATTCTACAACTGGCGAGACTCACCTATTTCACAGAGCTCATTGGCACGAAGGAAAATTACATTATAGAGGTCAAGTTTTAGTTGATAAAACTGAAGAAGCAGAAGCTTAAGACTTTTTTAAATTATACTAAGCTCCCACTTCATTTGAAGTAGGGAGTTTTTTTTAGCCCAATTTGTTTTTTAGCACCTTGTTATTCAGATAATATAAGGGGCAATAGTGGTGCGGCTATCAATTGCAATTTTTCAAAAACCCGATAACTTTACCAAAAAAGTCGCTGAAAATCACTAATTTTCATGACTTTTGACAGGTTTTTTAAGTTTTTTACAAGAAAGCAAATAAAGTATGACCAAAATTACAGCAGCTATAACCGCGGTAGGAGGCTATGTTCCCCAGTTTGTAATGACCAATAAAATGCTTGAAGATTTGGTTGATACCAATGACGAGTGGATCACTACTAGAACTGGTATTAAGGAAAGAAGGGTGCTTAAGAAGGAAGAAGGAGAGGGTACGTCGTATTTAGCCATTAAAGCGGCACAAGACCTCATGCAGAAGAAGGGGTTGGATGCAGCAGAAATAGACCTTGTAATAGTCGCAACTGCAACACCAGATAGTATGGTTGCTTCTACGGCAGCTTTCGTTGCTTCAGAAATTGGTGCCGTAAATGCTTTTGCTTACGATTTATTGGCTGCATGTTCAAGTTTTCTTTTTGGCATGTCAACAGTTGCTGGGCATATCGAAACCGGCAGATATAAAAAAGTATTATTAATAGGTGCCGATAAAATGTCATCTATTATTGACTATACCGATCGTACAACTTGTATTATTTTTGGAGATGGTGCAGGTGCAGTTCTTTTTGAACCGAATACAGAAGGTCTTGGTCTACAAGATGAGTATTTGAGAGCAGATGGTAGCGGAAGACAGTTTTTAGGAATGGAAGGTGGCGGATCTATCATGCCGGCCACTATAGAAAGTGTAACCAATAAAAAACATTACATTTTTCAAGAAGGCAAAACGGTATTCAAATTTGCCGTTTCTAATATGGCAGAAGTCGCAGCTAAGATCATGGCAAGAAATGGACTTACTGAAAATGATGTCGACTGGTTAGTGCCACATCAAGCAAATAAGCGTATTATTGATGCCACTGCCAAAAGAATGGGTGTAGGCGAATCAAAGGTGTTGATGAATATTCAACGCTACGGTAATACTACCTCTGCAACATTGCCATTATTATTATTTGATTACGAAAAACAGCTTAAAAAGGGAGATAACTTAGTCTTCGCAGCCTTTGGTGGCGGCTTTACATGGGGTTCTATCTACTTGAAATGGGCTTATTAACTAACAACAAAGACCAATTATAACTTAGAAATATATGGATATTAAAGAAATTCAAAGCCTTATCAAGTTTGTGGCCAAATCTGGTGCTAGCGAGGTAAAACTGGAAACGGATGATATTAAGATTACCATTCGCACAGGAAGCTTAGCAGGAAATTCTGAGCCAACATATGTGCATACGATGCCTATGTCTCAACCAGCTATGCAAGCTGCTGCTCCTGCACAGGCAGAGCCTCAAATAGCTGCAGCGGGTACTAACGATGCTGAGAAGAAAAAAGCTGAAGATGATAAATACATCACCATAAAGTCTCCGATCATTGGTACTTTCTACAGAAAGCCTTCTCCAGACAAACCTGTTTTTGTTGAGGTAGGACAAACTATTGGTACAGGTGATGTACTTTGCGTTATTGAAGCAATGAAATTGTTCAACGATATCGAATCTGAAGTTTCTGGTACTATCGTTAAGATATTAGTAGATGATTCGTCGCCAGTTGAGTTTGATCAACCATTATTCTTGGTAGATCCATCTTAACAAAATTTTGAGTAGTAGTTTTTAGATGTCATTTTATAATGATGTGTAAGAATCTTGTCGAACCTAGAACTTAAAATTTAAAAGATGTTTAAAAAAATACTGATTGCCAATAGGGGTGAAATCGCTTTGCGTGTTATCCGTACCTGTAAAGAAATGGGTATTAAAACGGTAGCTGTATATAGTAAGGCAGATGAAGAAAGTTTACATGTGCGTTTCGCAGATGAAGCCGTATGTATTGGTCCTGCTGCTAGTAGCGAATCCTATTTAAAGATCCCTAATATAATTGCGGCTGCAGAGATTACCAATGCAGACGCTATTCACCCAGGTTATGGTTTTCTTTCGGAAAACTCAAAGTTCTCACGTATATGTGCAGAACATGATATAAAGTTTATTGGTGCCTCTGGTGATCAAATAGACAAAATGGGAGATAAGGCTACGGCCAAAGAAACAATGAAAGAAGCAGGTGTACCTTGTGTGCCTGGTTCAGAAGGCCTTTTGAAAGATGTAGCAGATGCAAAAAAGGTAGCGAAAAAAATGGGCTACCCTGTTATGATCAAGGCTACTGCCGGAGGTGGTGGTAAAGGTATGCGCGCTGTTTTCTCTGAAGATAAAATGGAAGAACTTTTCGATAGCGCCGTAAATGAAGCAACTGCTGCTTTCGGTAATGGTGGTATGTATATGGAAAAGTTGATCGAAGAGCCAAGACATATTGAAATTCAAATTGTTGGTGATCAATTCGGTAAAGCATGTCATCTATCAGAAAGAGATTGTTCTGTACAACGTCGTCACCAAAAGTTAACGGAAGAGACTCCGTCACCTTTTATGACAGATAAATTAAGAGAGCAAATGGGTGAAGCTGCGGTTAGAGCTGCAGAATACATAAAGTACGAAGGTGCAGGTACCATAGAATTTTTGGTAGATAAGCACCGTAAATTCTATTTTATGGAAATGAATACCCGTATTCAAGTAGAGCACCCGATTACAGAGCAGGTTATTGATTACGATTTAATTCGTGAGCAAATTCTTGTAGCTGCAGGTGTGCCGATTTCAGGTAAAAATTACCTTCCAAAATTACATTCTATCGAGTGTAGAATTAATGCAGAAGACCCGTATAATAACTTTAGACCATCGCCGGGTAAGATTACAACCTTGCATATACCAGGTGGTCATGGGGTAAGAATGGATACTCACGTATATAGTGGGTACAGTATTCCTCCAAATTATGATTCAATGATCGCTAAGCTGATCACTACTGCCCAAACGAGGGAAGAAGCTATCAATAAAATGAAGCGAGCTTTAGATGAGTTTGTAATTGAAGGTATAAAGACCACAATTCCTTTTCACAGGCAATTAATGGATCATCCAGATTATTTGGCTGGTAACTATACAACAGCCTTTATGAACGACTGGAAAATGAATCCGCCTAAAGAAGATTAATCAAAAAAACTCCAACAGTAATGTTGGAGTTTTTTTATACTTTTTTTCAAGATGGATTTGCCTATCTTTTGTCCGAATCAAAATGCTATTATGAATCTTAGTTATTGGGAACGTACGTCGTGGTTTTCAAATATCGAATTTACTATTATCGGTAGTGGTATTGTAGGCTTAAATTGTGCTTTAGAATTAAGGCGAAAACATCCGAAAGCACGTATTCTTATTTTGGAAAAAGGGAAGCTTCCGCAAGGCGCCAGTACCAAAAACGCAGGTTTTGCCTGTTTTGGTAGTATTTCTGAAATTTTATCCGACTTAAAAACACACTCAGAACAAGAAGTGATTAACTTGGTGCAAGAACGATATGACGGCATATATTCATTGCGCAATCTTTTAGGTGATGCCGCAATTGGGTATGAGATTAATGGCGGACACGAATTATTTTTAAAAAAGGATTTAGAGTTGTACGAGCGTTGTCTTAAGGAATTAAAGTCGGTAAATGAGTTACTACATTCTGTTTTTAAAGCGGATGCTTTTAAGATTACCCCGGATAGCTTTAATTTCAACGGAATCAACAACAATTATATTTCTCAAATATTTGAAGGGCAAATTGATACTGGTAAAATGATGCATGCTTTAGTGCATTTAGCTCAGCTAAAAGGCATCACTATTTTAAATAATACTCAGGTAGAAGGTTTTCAAGATTCGGGTACTACGGTAACCATAAAAACCACTAAATTAGAATTTACCACTAAAAAATTATTAATAGCAACAAATGGGTTCGCAGCACAATTGATTACTGAAAATGTAAAGCCTGCACGAGCACAGGTGTTGATTACAAAACCCATTAAAAACTTACATATTAAAGGAACCTTTCATCTAGAAGAGGGCTATTATTATTTCAGAAATATTGATAACCGAGTTTTGTTGGGCGGTGGTAGAAATTTAGATTTCAAAACAGAAGAGACTACCGAATTTGGTACTACTGCACTAGTAAGTAATAAGCTTAAAGAACTTTTGAAAACTGTTATTTTACCAGAGCAACCTTTTGAAATTGATTATAGTTGGAGCGGTATTATGGGGGTAGGTCAGCAAAAGAAACCTATAGTAAAGCAGCTTAGTGAAAATGTGGCTTGCGGTGTGCGTTTAGGTGGTATGGGTGTTGCAATTGGCAGTACTATCGGTAAAAAGCTGGCACAATTAATTAGTTAAACCGAGAGCTTTTTAACCCATTTTTTAAAATCTTATCAAAAAGGCGGGTGTACTCTTATTTTTATTTATAAATTGTCTATCCCCTTTGATTATCTATTACCCCCTATGCGATTGTTAGTTTGCCTTAGAACAGCAAACTTTTAATATGGTTTGTAATAGCAAGTATACTATATGAAAAGATTGATTAGAAGAATTACCTCGGCTACATTTTTAGCCGTTATAGCAATAGTGTGTCTAAATAGCTGCGGATTGACAAAAACCCATTACCAGCGAGAATATGCTAGGGTATGGAAAGAGCATATAAAAAGTGAAGCTTGGAAACAATCACTTATTGCCGATAACTCGTATACCAAAGAAGATTTATATGCCAGTACGGATGAAGAAGTTGCATTGGCAGATGATACTATGGAATCAGGATTCTACTCTAAATACGAATCTTTAGTATCTAGAGCTTATTTTAAGATCATTACCGAAGCAGAAAAAGCAGATGCCCAAATTACGGCAGATTATAAGATACTAAACGATAGTGAGTCAGTAGAAAAGGTAGATAAGAAAAGGGTTCAAGCAATTACAAACCGTTACGAAGCACATAAAGCAATGTTAAGCGGATTAAAATCTTGGAATATATTTAGTGATAATCGCTCTGGAGATTTGAAGTATTTTAAAGCTGAAAATGAAATAGAGATTCAAAAGATGATAAGTGGTGGTGAAAGTGATAATCAAATCGTAAATTACTTGATTTATAAACTGGCAGATTTGTATCACATTGAAGGAAACTGAATCACTTGAGATTTTAAAAAAGGACGCTTACGACTTCTGCGTGCATTTCGTTAACGATAGGTTGACAAGAATACAGAATCAAATTAAAGAGTTGGAGTCGGCACTTACCTCAGAAACGAAGAGTAGTGCTGGCGATAAGCATGAAACCGGTCGTGCTATGATTCAGTTAGAACGTGAAAAGCTAGGTCAGCAGCTGGCAGAATTGGAAAAAACGCAACAATTACTTTTAAAAGTGCCAAAAGACAGAAATGCCTCAACTGTAGGTTTAGGTAGTTTGGTCGTTACAGACTCATTTGTGTATTACATAGCCATTTCAGCAGGGGAGTTTAAAAGTAAGCCTAAGTCCGTCTACTGTATTTCTGCGGCAACGCCTATAGGTAAGCTTGTCTTTGGTAAGAAAGTAGGAGATGTTTTTAGTTTTAACGGAAAGGAGCTAATTATAGATAGTATTGGATAGTGTTTCATTGCATTTAATTAATTTGTTTCCTTGACGATTTTTGAGTATTTATGGTGCACTCTAGACAACAATAAAAATCAATTATGGAAATATTCTACTTACTCATCGCAGTCATTGCCATAATTATACTGACAACAAAACTAAAGATACACGCGTTTCTTGCCCTATTCATTATTTCAATTTTATACGGAATTTTTGCAGGTATGCCTTATGCCGATATTATTGTATCTATCAATGATGGTTTTGGCGGTACACTAGGTAAAATAGGGTTGATTATAGTTCTCGGAGTCATCATTGGTGCGTTTTTAGAACATACCGGTGGCGCATTTGCCATTGCAGAGAAAGTGTTGGGTGTAATAGGGAAGAAACGGGTGACAACAGCAATGGGTATTATCGGTTATATAGTGTCTATTCCTGTCTTTGCAGATAGTGGTTTTATGTTGTTACATCCATTAAACAAAAGTCTTTCTAAAAAAGCCAAAATATCAATTGCTGGTCCTGCAATAGCATTGGGTTTGGGCTTAATGGCATCCCATACGATGGTGCCACCAACTCCTGGTCCTATTGCAGCAGCAGGTATTCTTGGGGCAGATTTAGGTTTGGTCATCGCTTTCGGATTTCCAACAAGTATCGTGGCTTTGATTGTCGGAATCATATTCGCCAAGAAATATGCATCCCAAACGATGATAGAACCTGATGTTGAAGATGCACTAGAAGCAGAACAAGAGATTAAAAATTCGCCTAGTGCCTTAAAAGCGTCCATACCAATTCTAGTTCCTATTTTTCTAATTGTTTTGAAATCGGTTTTAAACTCTATGGATATTGGACACGAAAACAGGCTATTAGATTTTATTAATTTTATTGGGGAGCCTGTAATATCACTTTTAATTGGCGTATTGTTATGTCTGCTCTTACCTAAAAAATTGAATTATGATATGCTCTCATCGGCAGGTTGGGTAGGTAAGGCAATTAAAGATGCAGCTTCTATATTATTGATAACAGGAGCTGGTGGAATTTTTGGTAAAATATTACAGAACTCGGGTATTGCAGAAATTCTAGGGCAAACTTTGACGGATTATAATATGGGTATTTTTTTGCCTTTTGTTTTAGCAGCGGCTTTAAAAACGGCACAAGGTTCTTCTACGGTGGCATTGGTAACAACAGCATCGATAATCATGCCTATGATGTCATCTTTAGGTTTTGATACCGAAATACAGAAAGCTTTAGTCGTAGTAGTTATTGGGGCAGGTTCTGCGCTAATCTCTCATGCCAATGATAGTTTCTTTTGGGTGGTAACACAAATGAGCGGCATGAACGTAAAAACTGGGTATCGCCTTTTTGGTTTAGGTACGGGAGTTCTTGGTCTTACAGGAGCGATAACCGTGTTTGTATTCTATACTATTTTCGCATAAAAAACAAGAAATTTAATAATCTGGCTTACAGCGATTCTGCTTTTTGAGGGAGGCAATTTTCTTGCCCTTCAACCTTTTTTCAATAGATGATCTAGTAGGTCTACTTTTCTTTCTAGCCTTGGGTACTACTAAAGATTTTTCTAGAAGTTTCAAGAATCGTTTAATAACCAATTCTTTGTTTTTGTGTTGACTACGAGATTCATCGCATTGTAAAATCAGTAAGCCTTCTTTACTTAGTTTGTTGCCTAGCTTTAGAAGAACTCTTTTCTTTTGGCGTTCTGTTAGTCCCGCGGAAGCTTCAATATGGAAAGACAGTTCGACTTTAGAAGAAACTTTATTAGCATGCTGACCACCAGGACCACTACTTCTAATGGCTTTAAATTGTAACTCGGTAAGAATCTGTTCTTGGTTCACAACATGTTTTTAAATTAATTAGCAGCAGCTTCTTGTATGCGCTGATTGATAGTTTCAATGGCAACATTTAAAAACAATTCTTTCCCTTTCGGGTATAATTTATCTGCGTTGAAGAAAATGGTTTCATCATCATCGCTTTTACTTTCGGTTAAGTAATAGGCGCCCATTGGGTATGCTTTTTCTACAATAACATGAAATCCTGATGAAGGCGAAACTCGAAACTCATGTGCGTAGACAATAATTTTTCTTTTGGTATTCGCATAGGTTTTAAGCACATCGATTGAAATCATGCTCGCCTCGCCAAAAAGGGATGCCACATATAAACTTTTTGGGTTCTTATAAAGTTCCATTGGTCTTGCCCTTGCAATTATTTCCTTATCACGCAAAACGACTGCACGATCGGCAAATGGTAAAACATCATTTACATCATGGGTCGCAACAATGGTGGTAATAAGATTCTCTTTTAGGTAATTGAAAATATTACGACGTAAGCTATTTTTTAGGAAATTATCTATATGACCAAAGGGTTCGTCTAAAAGTAAGACTTCGGGCTTTTGTGCCAAAACTCTAGCCAAGGCAACACGTTGTTGCTGACCGCCGCTTAAGGTTTTAACCTTTTTATCGGCAAACTCGGTCATCTCTATCATTTCTAATAGCTCTTGTGTTCTTTCTTTTAATTCTTCTGGATAAAAAACAGAGAGATACTGGCTAATATTTTCAGAAACGGTAATGAACGGCATCAGATCAAAATCTTGAGAAAGGTATTTCATAAAAGGAGCACCAGGAACCAAGTTATACGCCGGACCCAAAATTTGCTCGTCTTCCCAGAAAATTTCACCTTGCTCCAAATCCATTAACCCATACATGAGTTTTAACAATGTACTTTTACCACAGCCACTTTCACCAATGATAGCAACATGTTCTCCACGTTGAATACGTAAATTAATGGACTCTAAAACTGGAAGTTTATCATATGAAAATGATAGATTCTCTACTCGTAACATGCTTTTATTCTTAGGAATGCAAAATTGAAAAATCCGTTCCAAAGTGAAACGGATTTTTCAATAATTTATTGATTTATGGTATAAATTACTCCTTAAATTCTTTTAAAACACTTTTATTAGGCAGTTCGGTATAGCCCATATTATAGAGCGTAAAGCCAAAAATATCTGCATATTGCTCTATAGTTTTACTCACAGGAGTACCTGCACCATGACCGGCATTGGTTTCAATACGGATTAAAGTCGGGTTTGTGCCCGCTTGCTTTTTTTGAAGTTCTGCGGCAAACTTAAAACTATGTGCCGGTACTACTCTGTCGTCATGATCACCGGTGGTAACCAAAGTAGCAGGGTAAGCTGTACCCGCTTTTACATTATGCACTGGCGAATAACCTTTTAAGTACTGAAACATTTCATCGCTATCTTCTGCAGTACCGTAATCATAAGCCCATCCTGCGCCAGCCGTAAATGTATGATAGCGCAACATATCCATAACTCCAACAGCAGGCAATGCTACTTGCATTAAATCTGGTCTTTGTGTCATTGTGGCTCCAACTAGCAATCCGCCATTAGAACCTCCGCGAATAGCTAAGTATTCTTTCGATGTATATTTATTATCCACTAAATATTCTGCAGCAGCAATAAAATCATCGAATACATTTTGCTTTTTAGTTTTGATACCCGCATCATGCCATTTTTTACCATATTCGCCACCACCACGAAGATTGGAAACAGCATAAATTCCGCCTTGTTCCATCCAAACGGCATTACCGATACTGAATGACGGAGTTAAACTCACGTTGAATCCGCCATAGGCGTAAAGAATTGTTGGATTTTTACCATTCAATTCTGTTCCCTTTTTATAAGTAATAATCATAGGCACCTTAGCACCATCTTTGGAGGCATAGAAAACTTGCTCAGAAGTATAATCTGCTGGGTTGAAATCTATTTCTGGTTTCCAGTATAATTCATATTCACCGGTTGCGGGGTCAAATTTATAGGTAGAACTGGGAGTGTTGTAATTGGTAAAAGAGAAATACAATTCTTTATCCTCTTTCTCTCCGCCAAATCCGCCAACGGATCCAATACCTGGTAATTCTACTTCGCGGATCAGTTTACCATTGTAATCATATTGATTCACTTTCGAAATGCATCTACCATGTACTCGGTAAAGAAATAACCGCCACCTGTATTGGGGCTTAATACATTTTCTGTTTCCGGAATAAAATCGATCCAATTTTTTGCTTCAGGATTAGCAGCGTCAACCGTAACTATTTTCTTGTTAGGTGCATTTCTATTGGTAACGATATACAGCTTAGAACCGATATTATCAATAACATAGTTATCAGAATCGGTGTCTTCGACCATGGGGATAAGTAATCCGTTTGGGTCTTCTAAATTTTGAATAAACAATTTGTTACCAGAAGTAGAAACAGAAGCACTTATTAATAGATACTTGTTGTCTTCGGTAACATTCGCCCCAATATAGCGATGCTTTTCTAGAGAAGTACCACCAAATATAAGCTCGTCTTCTTTTTGTGGCGTACCCAATTTATGATAGTATACTTTATGTTGGTCGGTTTTAGCCGATAGCTCACTACCTTTTGGTTTGTCATAACTAGAATAGTAAAAACCTTCATTGCCTTTCCAAGAGAGTCCGCTGAATTTAATATCAATTAAAGTGTCTTCGACAATCTCTTTAGTTTCAGTATTTAGAATAATCGCTTTTCGCCAATCGCTACCACCTTCAGAAATTAGGTAAGCTGCCAGTGAGCCATCTTTGGTGAAGCTTAAGTTAGCCAAAGATGTAGTACCATCTTCTGAAAAGGTGTTTGGGTCTAAAAATACCTCAGGCTTTTCATCGGCTTTAGCTCTATAAACAACATATTGGTTTTGGAGTCCGTCATTTTTCATGAAATAGGTATAATCACCTTTTTTAAAAGGCGACCCTAGTTTCTCATAATTCCATAGTTTTTCAAGACGATTTTTTAAGTCATTTCTAAAAGGAATATGTTCTAAATAACCGAATGTAGTTTTATTTTGTTCTTTAACCCAAGCTTCGGTCTCTGGGCTTCTATCATCTTCTAACCAACGATAAGGGTCTTTAACTTCGGTGCCAAAATAAGTATCTACAGTATCAACTTTTGCGGTAACAGGATAATTCACAATAATGGGTTCAGGTTTAGATTCGTTTTTACAGGAAGAAATGAGCGCAAAGGCAAGTAGCGCAGGTATTACTTTTTTCATGAGTAGTTCAGTTTGCACTAAATTACCATAAAAAAACCTTCAAAACAGTTAAGTTTTGAAGGTTTTAACGTTGTAAAGGGTATAAATTAAACTAGGCCTTTTTCTACTAGGTATTCTGAAATTTGAACAGCGTTTGTTGCTGCACCTTTTCTAAGGTTATCGGCAACAATCCACATATTTAATGTATTTCTTTGCGTTTCATCTCTACGTATACGACCAACAAAAACCTCATCTTTATCATGAGCATATATTGGCATTGGGTAGGTATTCGTATCAGGATTATCTTGAACAGTTACACCTGGCATTTCATTTAAGAGACGACGGACTTCATTTAGCTCAAAATCATTTTCGAACTCTACGTTTACAGATTCTGAATGTCCGCCAGCAGTAGGTATACGAACCGCAGTAGCGCTAATAGAAAATGTACGGTCATCTAGAATTTTCTGCGGTTCGCGCGCCAATTTCATTTCTTCTTTAGTGTATCCATTTTCCATGAAAACATCGCAATGTGGTAATGCGTTTCTACCGATTGGGTAAGGGTATGCCATTTCGCCTTGTACACCTGCAATTTCATTTTCTAGTTGCTTAACTGCTTTTACCCCGGTACCGGAAACCGACTGATAGGTAGAAACAACAACACGTTTCATTTTGTATTTCTTGTGTAATGGGTATAATGCCATTACTAACTGAATAGTAGAGCAATTAGGGTTTGCTATAATTTTATCTTCAGCAGTAAGCTCGCGAGCATTGATCTCAGGAACAATCAGTTTTTTGGTCGGATCCATTCTCCAGGCAGATGAGTTGTCCACTACGCTAGTACCAACTTCTGCAAATTTCGGAGCCCATTCTAAAGAGGTGTCACCACCTGCAGAGAATATGGCAATATTCGGTCTTGCGGCTACAGCATCTGCCAAGCCTATAATTGTATGTTCTTTTCCTTTATAGGTCATTTTTTTACCTACGGATCGTTCAGAGGCAACTAATAATAACTCCGTTAACGGAAAATTACGTTCTGCCAATACTTTCAACATTACTTCGCCAACCATGCCTGTGGCACCAATTACAGCTACTTTCATTTGTAAAACAATTATATTAAACGGCAAAAATAAGTAATACTGGTACTTGCGCAAGTAAAAAAGAAAAGAATAATCAAAATATAACAAATTGTTTAAATTATAACAATTGTTTATTTAGGAGTAATTTGGAAAGTGTGCTATAAAAAAGAACCGTCAACAATGTTAGCGTAACAAAGTTGACGGTTTTAATTAATGTAAGTTGCAGTGCAACGGTACCCTATTATAATAGGGAGTATTTTAGATTACTTTTTTAAAGCATCTCTTATTTCTGCTAATAACTCTTCTGCAGTTGGTCCTGCTGGTGCAGCTGGAGCTGGAGGAGTTTTAGTTTTGTTATAAGCTTTAACAATGATAAACATTACGAATCCAACAATAAGAAGGTTAACGATAGCATTTACCCATGCACCCCAACGGATAGCATTTTCTGGCTTAGCAATTACGCCATCAGCACCAACAACAGCTTCATCTAATACGATTTTCAAATCAGCGAAATCAACTCCACCTGCGAAGTGACCTACGATTGGCATGATGATATCAGCAACAAATCCGTTTACTACTAATCCTACTGCTCCAGCTAAAATAACTGCTACAGCAAAATCGATGACGTTACCCGTCAAAATAAAATTCTTGAATTCTTTTAACATGTGTTCTTAATTTTTTATTAATGGTTAAATTTAAAAAGTAACGCAATTTACTAAAAAAAACGATTCCTTAATAAAATGTTAAGAAATCAATTTTTAATAATTCGCTTAATGCGTTGGGAAAGTCCCGTAAGTATTTCATAGGTTATGGTTTGGGCAGTTTCTGCAAATTCATTTGCTGACAGGTTTTTTCCAAAAATTTCAACTTCATCACCTTCTTCACATTCAATGTTGGTGACATCGACCATAATCATATCCATACAGACATTTCCAATAATTGGAGCTAGTTTTCCGTGTATACTAACATATGTTTTTCCATGACCATATTCTCTACCAATACCATCTGCATGACCTAAAGGCAATGTAGCTGTCACGGTTTTGTGATCAGCTTTGTATTTCCGATTGTAGCCAACAGATTCACCTGTAGGTATAGTATGTTTTTGAGAAATGATTGTTTTTAAGGTCATTATAGGTTGCAATTCTGCATCTATATGTGGTTCGTTACCATAACCGTAAAGTCCTATGCCGCTTCTAACCATATCATATTGTGCATGTGGGTAGTTTATAATACCCGAGGTATTGAGCACATGCTTTAAAGTCTTGGTTTTAAAAAGTGTATCTGCCTTTTTGCAAATAGCATCAAACCGAGATAATTGAAGGTTGGTGAAGTCGGTTTCATTAGCATCTTCTGTGGCGGCCAAATGTGATAACAGCGCAATTACCTGAACTACTTTTTGTTGATTAATAATAGTAGATATTTCAGGCAATTCATCCGCAGAAATTCCTAATCTATTAAGTCCCGTATTAAATTTTAAATGAATAGGATAATCTGTCTTACCTAGTTCTTTGGCTGTTGAAATGAAATCCGATAAAATGGTTTTGGAATATATGCTTGGCTCAAGATTATTTTCAATGAGCGTTTTAAAATGAGTTTTCTGAGGGTGAAGCACTAAAATAGGAGCGCTAATACCACCTTCTCTAAGTGTTATGCCTTCATTTACATAAGCCACGGCGAAATAGTCGATACCTAAATTTTGAAGGTATATGGCAATAGCGACGGCATCACTACCATAGGCATACGCCTTTACCACCGCCATAAATTTTGTTTCGGGTTTTATTTTAGAGCGCAAATAAGAGTAGTTATGACCAAGAGCCTTTAGGTCAATTTCTAAAACGGTCTCCTCTGCCTTAGCCATTTTGCTTCTTTTTGAGGGTGTTGATTTCCTCAGATTTTACATCCATCGTTTTCACTTGTTCTTTAAGCATGGCTTTATAATATGCACCTCTACTTAAGGGTTCATATTCATTTACTTCGCCCAACATGACCAATTTATCGTTATTTGATTTCCTAAAACTATAATTTGCCAAGTTGCCTGTGCGTGTGCAAATGGCGTGTACTTTGGTAACATATTCTGCTGTAGCCATAAGAGCAGGCATTGGTCCGAAGGGTTTTCCTTTAAAGTCCATATCTAGTCCGGCAATTATAACTCTAACACCTTTGTTTGCTAGGTCATTACAAACGGTAACTATTTCATCGTCAAAAAATTGGGCTTCATCAATACCGATAACATCGCAGGTATCTGCAAGAATACGAATATTGGCAGCTGCGGGTACTGGCGTAGAACGAATTTCGTTGGCATCATGCGATACCACCATTTCATCATCATAACGGGTATCTACCATAGGTTTAAAAATCTCCACCTTTAATTTGGCGAACTGCGCTCTTTTGAGTCTACGGATCAATTCTTCTGTCTTTCCAGAAAACATAGACCCGGCAATGACTTCTATCCAGCCGAATTGTTCTTTAGGATTAACTGTGTTTTCAAGAAACATTTTGTAATTTTAGACGAAAATAATCGGTTTTTCGTTTATTATTTAAGAATGATAAAGGTATTTAAAAAACCCGCTATTTAGGTCTTTACCATAAAAATTGTGAGATGAAAAATAAGTTGAAACTGGAATTGAGAAAGTTATCTACAGAAATTTTGACTGCTGATAATTTAGATGATGTAACAAAATTGTATGAGGTTTCTAAAAACCTTTACGAAAAACTCGCTGTGCTTAAGTTTATTGAAGTAGAACTCAATGATATGCAAGTTGATGTTTCTAAAAATGCTATTGCGGCAAAATTTGAAGAAATGGCGAATGCCGTAATGAAAGGAAATACAGGCGTGCCAGAGAGCAATCCGCATGAAGAGGATATTATCAAGTACCCTGGGATGGAAACTATAAAAGGATTTGTTTCTGAAATGCCAGATAATAATCAATTAGAAGATGTATTGGCAGAATTTATGTCAACACCGAATCTAATGAAAAATGATAAGGAGCTTTTTATGCCTTCAAAAGAAGACCTAAAACAGACCGATGCATCGCCAAAATCATTAAATGACCGTTTAGCAAAAAGTAATGTAAAAGTAGATTTGAACGATCGCTTGGCATTTGTAAAACATTTGTTCAATGATAACATGGAAGATTACAACCGTGTGCTATCTCAGTTAAATACTATTGATACCGAAGAACGCTCGATTTCATTTATAAAAAATATGGTAAAGCCAGATTATAATAATTGGGCAGGTAAAGAACCATATGAAGAAAGATTCATTGAATTGGTATCTCGTAGATTCTCCTAAATAATATAAGATTTGTATCAAAAACCCAGCACCTGTATTGGGTCATTTACGCGATAATAGAGATTTAAATACACTTACGTTTGCGTCATAATCTAAATTAAATTTTCAAATCAATCCCTCGAGAGCCTGCCTTGAGGTTTTTTACTTTAAAACACATGGGAAAGCTTTATTTAGTACCTACACCGATTGGAAATTTGGAGGATATGACCTTAAGGGCCATTCGTATTCTTAAAGAGGTTGATTTAATACTTGCTGAAGACACACGTACTAGTGGAAAATTATTGCATCATTTCGAGATTGGCACGCAGATGAAAAGTCACCATATGCACAACGAGCATAATATGGTAGACTATTTAGTAGGAAAGCTAAAAGGAGGTGAGAATATCGCCTTGATTTCAGATGCAGGTACACCAGCAATTTCTGACCCAGGTTTTCTTTTAACTCGTGCCTGTGTAGAAGCGGGTATTGAGGTCGAATGCTTACCAGGGGCAACAGCATTTGTACCGGCATTGGTCAATAGTGGCTTGCCTAATGACAAGTTTGTTTTTGAGGGATTTTTACCTGTCAAGAAAGGAAGACAGACACGATTAAAATTGTTGGCAGAAGAACCACGTACCATTATCTTTTATGAATCTCCACATAAGTTACTAAAGACCTTGGGCAATTTTGTGGAATATTTTGGGGCAGAAAGACCTATTTCCGTTTCAAGGGAACTGACCAAACTCTACGAAGAAACAGTCCGTGGAACTGCAGAGGAAGTTTTAAAACACTTTACCGAGAAACCACCAAAAGGGGAAATTGTAATTGTTGTTGGGGGTAATAAGTAGAAACTTCTAAAATTCTACAACAGTTTCATATTCCTATAACTCAAGTGTTAATTTGAAGAAATGTTTAAGAATATTTCAAAATCAGAATTATCTTCGTGCCGATTAATGAAAAAAATTCTCACATATACATTTATATTGTTATACCTCACAGCGATGGTAAAACCGGTGTTGCCTGTATTGGAGTATGTAATTAATCAAGATTACATTGCTGAGGTTTTGTGTATCAATAAAGATAAACCGATGCTTAATTGTGATGGTAAATGCTACCTGTCACAAATGATAAAAAAGCAGCAACAAGAAGATCATCAAGACATTCCTTCTGCTGACCTTCGTGAATATCCTATTGGTTTTGTAAGTATTCTCGATTGTAATTTTCAAAATACAATAGTTGAAACAAAAGTGGTTTCAATACATCCAAGTTTAAACGAACAACAGTTTATATCGGCTGTTTTTCATCCGCCTAACTTCTTATCTTAAATACAACTTAGCATACGTATGCCTTTTTTGAAAAGGTATATGCTATTGTACATTTTACCGCGACACAAAATCTGTAGTCGTGTACACAATCATTTATTTTAAATCATGCCTAAGAAATTGTCATTAGGTAAAACCATTACATAAACTAAGGTGTAGTGCGTGGTAATACTTTTGGTAAAACCAGAGGTATAGCTTCACGAACTATATCCAATAATTAATACATCAACATATGAAATCTATATATAAAATATTTACAGTGACTCTAATATTAAGCGTATTCGCTAGCTGCAGTAGCGATGATGATGATGGTAGTACAGAACTAATGGGAGAAAACAGTGTAACCCTAGAGTTCGATAATAGTGTAGGATCAGACGATTTACTATTGGCAACTTCTAGTTATACCAACTCGCAAAACGAAACTTTAACCATTACCAGGTTAAATTACATTGTAAGTAACTTCAGTTTAACCAATGATGCAGGTGAAGTATTTACTTATGATAAAGATGACAGCTATTTTGTTACAAGTGAAGAAACAGGTAGTACAGAGGTAGTGCTAGAGAATATACCAGCAGGCACGTATGTATCTGTAACTTTTGGTATAGGCGTAGACCAAGAAAAATATCTTCAAGGTGCAGAAGGTCAGGGCGATTTTTTAACCGTAGCAGAAGAGACCAATATGATGTGGTCATGGCAAGCGGGCTACAAGTTTTTAAATTTTGAAGGCACTTTTACTTCAGAAACAGTAACAGAAGCAACAGACTTTAAAGTACACATGGGAAGCCACGGTTCTAGCTTAGATAACTACAAAGAAGTAACCTTGAGTTTGGGTACAGATGCTTTGGTAAGCGATGAAATGTCACCTATAATTCATTTGGTAGCAGATGCCAATGCCATTTTAGACGGAGAGAATAAATTGTCTTTGACTGAGCAGTCGGTTATAATGGTGAGCGAAGAAAAGTCTCCAAAAGTTGCCTTGAACACAGCAAGTATGTTCTCTGTAGACCATGTACATAACGGTTCAGAACATTCACACTAAATTAATCAGGGTCGCTCTTTTTGGGCGACCCTATTTTAAAACTATAACAGATGAAATATCTATTTTGGGTATTACTGTCCGTGTTTTTGGTGTCTTGCAACGAAGATGATGCTTATGTAGCTATTGAGAATACTTTTTTAACGGTAGACGTTCCTGAAAATTTTCCTGAGTTGGCGTACGATATAGAAGCAAATCCGCCAACACAATTGGGTTTTGAGCTGGGTAAGAAATTATTCTATGATGGTAAACTATCCTCATCCGGATTTATCTCTTGCGGCTTTTGTCACGAGCAGAGTTCTGCTTTTACGCATCACGGACATCAATTTAGTCACGGTGTAAATGATTTGGAGGGTACAAGAAATACGCCTACCATATCTAATATGGCATTCTTTACTGAATTTGCTTGGGATGGTGCTACATCTCATTTAGACCTCTTTCCAATAATTCCTATCACTAATGAAGTGGAGATGGGTGAAACCATGACCGGTGTCATCAACAAACTCATAGCCGATGCCGAGTATCAAAAAGAATTTGAGATGTCTTTTGAAGAAGGCGGTGTAAATGCAGAGAATTTTTTAAAAGCGATATCTCAGTTTATGGTTATGATGATTTCTTCAAATAGTAAATACGATAAGTATGTTCGCAATGAAGAAGGGGGTCAATTGACAGAAACTGAAGCCTATGGTTTATCGGTTTTTCAGCAAAAGTGTGCTTCATGCCACGCTACAGATTTATTTACAGATGGCAGTTTTAGAAACAATGGTTTACCGCCCAATCCACAATTAAATGATATTGGTAGAGCAGAGGTAAGCGGTAGCGATAGTGACAACTATAAATTTAAAGTACCTAGTTTAAGAAACGTATCATTGACCGCGCCCTACATGCATGATGGCAGGTTCGGTAGTTTAGAATCTGTATTAAATTTCTACACCAATGGTATGATTGCATCAGAAACGTTAGATGATTCTTTGCAAACCGAAGACGGATTAGGAATTGCCTTAAACGACGAAGAAAAAGAGGGATTATTAGCCTTTTTTGAAATTTTGACGGATGACACTTTTATAAATGACGAACGATTTTCAGAATATTAAAATATGAACAAGATTATAATAATATTGATGCTTGGCGGATTTTTTACTGCCCAAGCAAACGATTTTCCAGAAGAAACAACCGAGTGTATCTGGAAAAATACCGCATATGAATATTTCTGCGATACCTGTGGGTGTGGTGGCAATGGAGGAAGTATGGGTTTTGGAACCGGATTGAATAATAACTTTGTAGGGCTTAGATATATTGGTCAGAAGTACCGTTCTCGCGATGGTATTTTTGATAATTCCCCATGGATAAATGAAAACTTTAACACCGTACAGGCGTGGGGAAAATTTCCTATCGGAAATCGCTTTTTGGTAAATGCCTTGCTTCCGTATCATTCGCATAACAGAACATTTGCCGATAATACAGAGCAGACTATAAATGGTATTGGAGATGCCACAGTTTTGGCATATTACAATGTACTGCGCCAAACCCCTGATAGTGTAATTTCCATTAAACCACAACACGCCTTACAAATTGGTGGTGGTGTAAAAATGCCCACCGGTAGTTTTGATGCTGCGAATATTGAAGGCAGTGTCAACCCAAGTTTTCAATTAGGTACTGGCAGTTGGGATTATATTTTAGCGGCGAATTATGGGATCACCCATAGAAATTGGGGTTTATCTGCCTTATTGAATTATACCATAAAGACAGAGAATAGCAAAAACTACTTGTTCGGTAATCAATGGAATGTGGCGTTGAACACTTATAAGACTTATTACCTTTCTCCGTCAGTGTCGCTTACACCGCAAATAGGTTTGGGAGGAGAGATTTTTGAAAAAAATCAAGAGTTTAGTCTTACTGTGCCAGATACAGGTGGCGAAGTGTATTTTGCCCGTTTTGGTGTAGAAGCTAATTATAATAGGTACGCATTAGGCATTTCTAGTATGTTGCCTATATCTCAAAATTTGAATAAAGGTAAAGTAGAAGTAAAAAATAGGGTTTCGTTATATTTGAATATCAATATTTAAGAAATAACCATATTTAAGTCCAAAACCAGTAACGATGACATTAGCAGAGTTCAAGAATAAACTGAAGACCACACCGAAAGAAATAAATTTTTCTGACACCATGGTTGCGATTGATTCTAAATATAGTTTTACACCAACGGCATATACTAACGGTAATGTAAGTAATGAAGTTGGTCAAAATTCCGGGTCTTGTAAGCTATTCTCATTTGCTATTAAAGAAGGACTTTCAAAAGAAGAAACGTTGGCTTGTTTTGGTCAGTACTATTTTGATGAGGTTTTGCTTGACTTAAAAGGCACTTCGCATCAGAATATTAGAAACTTTATAGAAACGGGTTTTGAAGGTTTGTCATTTGAAGGAGAAGCATTAAAGTTGCTTTAGAACTATTCGTCATTAATTTCTAATGGTATTGGGATAAATTAGATATCAACCATGCAAGAATTATTAGCAGAAATAAGAGGTTGTACGGTTTGTAAGGCGCACTTGCCTTTAGAGCCCAGACCTATTGTTGCAGGTACTATTAATTCTAAAATTATATTGGTAAGTCAGGCACCAGGTAGAAAAGCCCATGTAGAAAACAAAGCTTGGGACGACCCCAGTGGTAAAAAACTTCGCGAATGGCTGGGTGTAAATGAGGAAGTCTTTTACAACCCTGATAATTTTGCGGTATTGCCCATGGGATTCTGTTATCCTGGTAAAGGCAAAACAGGCGACTTACCACCTAGAAAAGAATGCGCCCCATTGTGGCATTCGCAAGTATGGGAAGAATTTAAAAACGTAAAGCTTATACTGCTTATCGGTAAATATTCACAAGACCAATATCTAGGTAAACAAGCAAAAAAGAACCTGACCGAAAACGTTTTGCATTACAAAGAATATCTACCAAAATATTTTCTTCTTCCTCACCCATCGCCAGTAAATCGTTTTTGGAGAAGTAAGAATCCGTGGTTCGAAGAAGATGTCGTTGGGGAGCTGCAGGGATTAGTGGCTAAGATTTTGAAGTAGTTATTCGTCATTGCGTCCCTTTTTGTAATCGTTAGAGGCATAAATTATACATCAATTACGCCATGCAAGAATTATTAGCTGAAATAAGAGGTTGCGAGGTTTGTAAGGCACATTTGCCATTAGAACCACGACCAATTGTTGCGGGTACTAACAATTCTAAAATTATATTGGTAAGTCAGGCACCAGGCAGAAAAGCACATGTTGAAAATAAGGCTTGGGATGATCCAAGTGGTAAAAAACTTAGAGAATGGCTGGGTGTAAATGAGGATGTCTTTTACAACCCTGATAATTTTGCAGTATTGCCCATGGGGTTTTGTTATCCTGGTAAGGGAAAGACTGGCGATTTACCACCCAGAAAAGAATGTGCCCCATTGTGGCATTCGCAAGTATGGGAAGAATTCAAAAACGTAAAGCTTATTCTGCTTATCGGTAAATATTCACAAGACCAATATTTAGGGAAACAAGCAAAAAAGAACCTGACCGAAAACGTTTTGCACTACAAAGAATACCTGCCAAAATATTTTCTTTTGCCACACCCATCGCCAGTAAATCATTTTTGGCGAAGCAAGAATCCGTGGTTCGAAGAAGAGGTAGTTGGGGAACTGCAGGAATTGGTTGCTAAGGTTTTGAATTAGTTATTCGTCATTGCGATTCCGATAGCTGTCGGAAGAAGTAATCTGTTTGTTTTAAGTAGGTGTTCCAAATGTTTTCGATACCCTCCTAACCGGCTGGCAGGCATTTTTTAAGTCAATGAAAATATTGATTTAAAAATCAATCTAACTGACAGTAGTGTCAAAGAGAAAATAAGTTTTCAAATAATTGCTCAGTCTTGCACTTTCAATTCGCAATTTTTAATTTCTCCTAACTCCTAACTCCTAACTCCTAACTCCTAACTCCTAACTCCTAACTCCTAACTCCTAACTCCTAACTCCTAACTCCTAACACCTAGAAAAACCACCCTATATTGTTGTATTTTTGTAGTCTACAAAAAACATAAAACTATGAGTACAACAAATCATATTAGCACAAAGTGGTTGGGCAACATGTCCTTTGAAAGTAATAATCCATCAGGGCATTCTTTACGAATAGATATTGCAAAAGAAGACGGTGGTGATGGTAGCGGTTTAAGACCAAAAGCATTAATGTTGTCCTCATTAGCTGGTTGTTCAGGTTTAGATGTTGCTGCATTGATTAAGAAGATGAAATTAGAGGTTGATGAATTTCATATAGAAACAATCGCAAACTTAACAGATGAGCATCCTAAGTTTTATGACAAAGTAGTTATAGAATATCATTTTCATGGCGCAAATTTAGCCGAGAAAAAATTACAAAGAGCAGTAGACCTATCTATTGAAAAATATTGCGGAGTAATGGAGATGTTCAGACAATTTGCCGAGCTAGATATTAAGACTGTTTTTCACAAAAAATAAAACGTCATTGCGATTCCGATAGCAATCGGAAGAAGCAATCTGTTTGTTTGGTACACTTAAGTGAGAGATTGCTTCGTGCCTCGCAAAGACGATATCGATTATACTCTGAACACTGACAACTGATACTGCCAACTGATACTGCCAACTGTTACTGAGAACTGCCAACTGAGCAATTTGAACTTATACTTTAATTTGAAAAAATGCGCTGGACAATTAAACCAAAACCGAAACAAGAAGATATTGATGCTTTAGCCAAAGCGTTAAAGGTCGATGATTTGGTGGCGCAGCTATTGTTGCAAAGAGGAATTTCTACATATGAAGAGGCGAAGGGTTTTTTTCGTCCGCAGTTAGAAGATTTGCATGATCCTTTTCTTATGAAGGACATGGATATTGCCGTAAACAGGATTGAGGAAGCCATTGCCAACGGAGAGAATATTTTGGTGTATGGCGATTATGATGTAGATGGTACTACGGCTGTTGCTTTAATGTCATCGTACCTGTTGAGTTATTACCCGAATGTGGCAACCTATATTCCCGATCGGTATGATGAAGGTTACGGAGTGTCGTTCAAGGGAATCGATTTTGCCGAGGATAACGGATTTACATTGATCGTTGCGTTGGATTGCGGAGTGAAGGCAATCGATAAGGTTGCTTACGCAAAAGAAAAGGGAATCGATTTTATCATTTGTGACCACCATAGACCTGGTACAATATTACCAAGTGCAATTGCGGTTTTAGACCCAAAAAGAGAAGATTGTTCATATCCCTATGATGAGTTATGTGGCTGCGGAGTCGGTTTTAAATTGATTCAGGCATTAGGTTCCCGTAGAGGAGAGACTATTGACGATGTTATCTATTACCTTGATTTAGTGGCAACTGCAATAGGAGCGGATATTGTACCGATAACTGGGGAGAATCGCATACTGGCTTTTTATGGCTTGCAGGTTATCAATCAGCAACCCAGAATCGGTTTTAAAGCTATTATCGATCAAATCAATAAAAAAGAGCTTACCATTACAGACGTGGTTTTCATCATTGCCCCTAGAATTAATGCAGCTGGTAGAATGAAACACGGTCAATATGCAGTAAACTTATTGACGGAAACCAATATAGATCAAGCCATACAATTTGCTGCTGAAATTGAAAAATTCAATACAGATAGAAGAGGACTGGATCAAGAAATTACGATTGAGGCACTAGGGCAAATTCAAGAGAATCAGGAGGAAGAAGGTTTTACTTCTGTAGTTTATAAAGATACTTGGCATAAAGGAGTTATTGGCATAGTTGCATCAAGATTGACGGAAACCTATTATAGACCCACCTTGGTTTTTACTAAAAGTGGTGATAAGTTGGCGGCATCGGCTCGATCGGTCAGAGGCTTTGATGTGTATAATGCCCTAGAAGGTTGTGCAGATTATATTGAGCAGTTTGGCGGGCACAAATATGCCGCAGGATTAACCTTGCTAGAAGAGCAGTATAATAATTTCAAGCATCAGTTTGAGAAAGTGGTGAAAGAGAGTATAGATCCACAGATGTTGATACCTGAAATTACTGTTGATGCTGTAATTGAATTGAAAGATATCACACCTAAGTTAATGCGAATTCTAAAGCAGTTCGCCCCTTTTGGTCCTGGTAATATGTCGCCAATATTTATGGCTGAAGATTTAAAGGATACTGGTTACGCAAAAGGTGTAGGTAAAGAAGAAGCACATTTAAAAGTTTCTGTAGTTCAGCAAGACAGTCATAGAATTGATGGTATCGGCTTTAATATGGGCGATAAACTTTCATTGGTAACCGGTAGAAAACCTTTTAGCGCCGTTTTCTCTATTGATGAAAATGAATGGCAGGGTAATGTGAGTTTGCAATTGAAGCTAAAGGACATTAAATGAGAATAGAGCATATCGCTATTTGGGTCTCAGATTTAGAGGCAATGCGTGCATTTTATGAAACGTATTTTAATGCCGTAGCAGGAGAAAAATATCATAACCATAGGAAAGAATTTACCTCTTACTTTTTAAGTTTTACTGATGGTGCAAGATTAGAACTTATGCATAAGTATTACTGCAACTACAGATAATGAAATAAATACCGGATTCATACATTTTGCCATGTCCGTAGGATCAAAAGAACAAGTAGATTTTTTGACTGAAAAGTTGAGAGAAAACGGATTCACAATTGCCGGTGAGCCTAGAACTACGGGCTATGGCTACTACGAATGTGTCATTCTAGACCCCGAAGGGAATCAAATAGAAATTACGATTTAACAATACTATTTATAATTGTTCTAAATAAGATCTATATATTTATACTAAATATGAAGATTCTTATGAACGATATACATCCTATTTACCAGAATGATTTTGGAATAGCCTTCCAATGGAAAAAAGATAAACCTAGTCAATCCAATAAAGTACAGGTGATTTTCAGGGATATCGGACTATTGCTAAACCAAAGCGAATTACGTCATTTTTCTAAATGTATTGCAGATACTGTAAAAAACGGTAAGGGTAATCTTTGTGGAGATTGTAAAACGAAAGAAACGTGTCGGTCATTATTATTGAACACTCCCGCTCACCAAGTAACATTTGCTGTAAGCTATCAAGAAGCCATTGAGGTAGGAGATTTAATAAATGGTACATTGTTTAAGTTAGAGTTAGATTCCTATTTCGGAGAATTAGGCATTGAATAGCATGCAATAAAATTCTTATTACTTCCATCGATTAATTAGTCACTCAATCGCTTACTGCTCTTTAATTTATTAAATATCTTTGGACTCTATTTAGCGATTGAACTATGAGCGTTAATGACCCCTATGCTGCCTTAAGATTTAAGGAATTCAATATTTTTCTTCTAGTTCGTTTTGCCATGGTTTTTGCTTGGTCTATGCAATTTATTGTTATAGAGTGGCAAGTGTATTCAATGACGAAAGACCCATTATCATTAGGTATCATTGGTTTGATGGAGGTAATACCTGCAGTAGGTATGGCACTTTTTGCAGGGCATATTGTGGATCAAAAAGAAAAGCGAAATCTATTAATGAAGTGTATTTTTGGCTTTTCGGTCATTAGCTTCGGTCTGTTTATGTTAAGTCTGCCTTCTATTTTAGAATCCTATGAAACCAAAGTCATTCTTTACGGAATTTACGCCTTGGTATTCTGTGGCGGATTGGTTCGAGCATTTCTAGGTCCCACCATATTTTCATTAATAGCTTTAATAGTTCCAAAAAAAATATACCCCAATGCTGCTACTTGGAGTAGTACTACCTGGCAAATGGCATCTGTATTAGGTCCCGCATTAGCAGGATTCTCTATTAGTCTTATAGGCGTACATTGGTCTATGTGTGTCATTTTCGGATTTTCCTTATTGGCATTGACCGCACTTTTCAACATTTCTAAAAAACCAATTCTTAATCCTAAAATTGGGGAACCAGTTTTTCAGAGTTTAAAAGAAGGGTTGACATTCGTTTTTAAAACCAGGGCAGTTTTAGGTGCATTGACCCTAGATATGATTGCTGTACTTTTTGGTGGAGCAGTAGCATTGTTGCCCATTTTTGCTCAAGATATATTGCATGTAGGATCGGAAGGCTTCGGCGTATTAAGAGCTGCACCAGCAGTTGGTGCTGCGTTAACCATGTTGGGATCTACTAGATTTCCGCTTCATAAAAATGCAGGTAAAAAATTATTACTCGCCGTATTCGGTTTTGGGGTTTGTATGATCGTATTCGGTTTATCAGCCTATTTCTGGCTGTCTGTTATCGCGTTGTTTTTAAGCGGAGCGGTAGACGGGGTGTCAATGATTATAAGACAAACGATATTACAATTAAAGACTCCCGATAACATGCGTGGGCGAGTAGCTTCTGTAAATTCAATGTTTGTGGGTTCATCAAATGAACTTGGTGCATTTGAAAGCGGAGTAACAGCAAAATTTATGGGTACGGTAACCGCTGTTGTTTTTGGCGGCACCATGACTTTATTAACAGTGGGACTTACGGCAATTGTTTCACCTAAGTTTAGAAAGCTCGATTTACAGAAAGATGTCGACGAGCATGAGAGTTAAAGAAGGTAGTTATAGTTCATAAAAAAAGCCCCTAATTAGGAGCTTTTTTTATTGTAGGTAATGCTTAATGTTTGGGTCATTAAGCGGGGGAACTTGTAGGTAAACTGAAGATTTGGGAATCAACACTTAATCTTAACAACAGTGTAAAGGTATAACCGATTGGTAGTTTACACTAACTTTTGTTGTGAAGTGCTATTTTTAACATGTAAGAAAAGGATTACATGTTGTTTGTTGATATTTTTATCCTGAATAAGTCTAATTTTGTAAAAAAGACATCACAAAAAAAATGTAAATTATTTCCTTTTTCTGAAGTGTAAATGAATAGCATTTTGATTTTTAAAATTTATGGGATTTTCTTAAAATAAAAAATAATAATTGAAGTAAAAAAGCTAAAACAACGAAAAAGCCCCTAAAATAGGGGCTGTTCTTTAAAGTAGGTACACTTAAAATTTGGGTTTTAAGCTGGGGAAACTTGTAGGTAATGTGAAGATTTGGGTCAACACTCAAACTTAATAACACTGTAAAGATATAACGAAGAACTAGTTTTATAAAACTATTGTTGTGAACTGCTCAATTCTTGTTGTAAGAAAAGGATTACATTTCAATTTGTGTATTTCATCGATGTTTTTGATGAAATTTAGCTGAATTCTTTCAGTGAAAGCTGTTGGCCATCGAACTCGGCATAAGTGTAGTAACCGATCCAATCTCCAAGATTGGTATATTTTGAATTTTCTTTTAATTCTATTTCTAAAGCAAGATGTCTATGACCAAAAATGAAATGGTCGTAATGTTGTGTTTCTAATTTTCGTTTGGCATATAGCACCAACCATTCTTTGTCTTCACCTAAAAACTTGGCATCATCATCGCCACTGATCAGTTTGTTGCTAACAGAAAGATGTTTTGCCAAGCGAACGCCAATATCTGGGTGTAGCCATCTAAAAAACCATTTGGCTACGGGGTTGGTAAATATCTTCTTCATCCTTTTAAACCCTTTATCGTCCGGTCCTAATCCGTCACCATGGCCTATGAAAAAAGAAGTTCCGTTAATGGAGTATTGTTGAGGTTTATGGTAAACAGGTATGTTCAGTTCTTCTTCAAAGTAACCGTTCATCCAAAGGTCATGGTTACCTACAAAGTAATGAATTGAGATACCTGCATCAGACAGTTCTGCAAGTTTTCCTAGTGTTCTGGTAAATCCTTTAGGTATAACGGTTTTGTATTCAAACCAAAAATCAAACAAATCGCCCATCAAGAAAATCACTCCTGCATCCGACTTGATCGTGTCTAACCAACGAATAAACTTTAGCTCTCTCACTCTACTTTCTTCCATAGTAGGTGCGCCTAGGTGGTTATCACTAGCAAAATATACTTTTTTTCCTGCGGGAAGTTCAATGTTCGTCATCAGGATGTAAATATAATAACTGTTTTGCGGACCACGGGAATACGCAGGTCAAAATAAGAGCATGCTAGTTTTTAGAGGTGCAATTATACTACGGCATCTTTTTCGTTCAGTACTATTTTTATGGGTAGGTGGTCGCTATAACCCTTGTCGTTAAATGTTGAAGAATTGGGTCTACCGAACTTTACTGGTTTCTGGTAAGATCCAGAAGTAAGCTCAGGGTAGGCAATGATTTCTACGGTACTCAATTTAAAAGGTGATTCTGACTTCTCTGACAAAATACTTTTAGAGATTATAAACTGATCTAACAGATTATACTCATTACCGAATACAAATGTGCCTATTTGAGCATCTAAAAATCGATGCATTACATTATAAAAGTACTTTAGGCGCACTCTATTACTTTTCACCAAAGCTTTGTTATTGATAGCCTTTAAATACGCAGTAATACTTTTGTTGTACGGATTGTCATTGAAATCGCCCATTAATATGATATTGGCATCATCACCCTGCTCTTCGTAGATTCTTTCAATCCAGTACGATAAATTTTCGGCAACCATAATTCTAAATGGTTCGCTTTCGAGTTCACCACCAGATCTAGAAGGCCAATGGTTAAGTACGCATACCAGCTTATTGCCATTAGCAGTGTTTATATGTACTTGAAACAAATCTCTGGTCGTATTTCGTTTTATAATACGTAGACTAAAAGTTTGCTGTTCAGGCCCGTATTTAGTTTTGTCATAAATAAGTGCGGTATCGATACCTCGTTTATCTTCCCCTTCAGAAATCACATAGCCGTAGTTCTTATCAAGTGCCGTGCTCATGGCATCAATAAGTAACTCAATAACATATTCATTTTCTACCTCACAAACTCCCAATAAATCAGGACCTTTACCATCGTTGAATTTTGATATGACTGCAGTTAGGTTCGCAATTTTCTGATCAAGAATAGTAGCATTCCATCCGTCTAGTTCCTTACCTAAATGGTTGTTTAAAAATTCACTTCGTCTAGGCGAATTTTCTACATCGAACAGGTTTTCAAGATTCCACCAGTAAATATGATGCTTTGTCATGTTGTTATATATTAAGGAGTTGCCCTAAAAATAAAACAATTTATAAGCTTGTAAAGTAAGTATATGGTTAAGTTTTGTTGAACTTAATTATCACTGGCATACCACTCTGCAAAAGAGGTATCGGTTTCTTGTAGTTTTAAAGAGAATAAAGAAATGTTTTCTGGAAGGCGAGATTTTATTTTTGCGGCAAAATCGATAACCATGTTCTCACTTGTAGGTTGGTAATCTGCCAAGATAACGTTATGCCCTCTGTCCGTCAATTCTTTGGCAAGTTCTACGTGTGGTGTATTTTTATTGAATACGGTAGCGTGATCAAAAATGTCAACGATATCTTCTTTTACTATTTTTTTAAGATCTCCAAAATCGATTACCATTCCTAATTTTACGTGGCTGGTATCTGTTATAGGCGTACCGATAACGGTTACAGATAATTTATAGCTATGGCCGTGTACATTTCTACATTTACCGTCATAACCGTAAAGTGCGTGACCGGTTTCAAAATTGAATTGTTTCGTAATACGAATATTGCTCATAGCCTATAATTATATGGCAAAGGTAGGGAATCTTTAAAAGCATTTATAGAGAGAAATCATTCTAAAACAATCTCGGTATTTCCAGTGATTAAGCTCACATGACAGCAGTCTGCGCCAACCTCATAGGTTTCGTTAATAACGGCTTCAGTGTCAATAATACCTTTAAAAGTAAGTGTGGCGGTCGAATTTTGGTATTGCACCCGATTTGCATCACTAAGAATAGGGTATAGACCTTGTTCTTTATAATATTGATATTCATCGCCGTTAAAATCTGCAGCAATGTTTTCACCCGTTTCAGTATCGATTACCTCGTAGCTATCTAATACTATAGCTTCGCCCGATGCATCTTTTACACTAACCGTAATGGTAACAAAATTTAGGGTGCATATAGCCGTAGAACAATCTTGTTGTTCAACAGCATCGTCCTTTTGGTTACAGGCAACGAGGAAAATAGAAAGAAATACGAATATGATTTTTGCGAACATAAAATTGGTTTTTTATAAGATGTTCAAATACCAATTAGTTGCGTAAAGTGTTGAATTACCTTTTATATTTCTTCTTTGCACGCATTTTGTTTACAAAATAAATGATCAAAACAGAAAGGGCAAGAACAGGAAATACTAGGTTACCGTTTAAAAATTGAAAGAAATCCATACTAATTATTTAGAAACAGAACGAAGCGCTGTTTCAGTTATTGTTTATTTTTTAAATTTTGACAGTGCGTTTCTTGTAAAATCGGAAAGGGCTAATTTACCTGTAATAGCTGCGCGGTCTGTCAATAAGGTATCCCAATGGTCGGTACCTTCCCATAAAACTTTCTTCCATTCTGTTAAAGCTTCGGCATTATAGCTAGCCAATTTATGAATGAAGAAGTCCAATTCCTTATCCATTTCTTGTGCAGAGTCATATACTTTATTGAACAGTCCTTTCTCTTGTGCCCAATATGCACTTTTCCATTCGGTAGGTGCTAAAGACATTTCACCCATGGCAGCATTACCTATTTTACGGGCAACTGCAGGTGCAATTACTAAAGGCGCAATACCTATACTAAGCTCAGAAAGTTTTATAGAAGCATTAACGTTAGAATATACATAATCACAAGCAGCGGCAAGACCTACGCCACCACCAACAGTTTTACCATGTACACGACCTACAATGACCTTTTTACATTTACGCATGGCATTGATAACATGGGCAAATCCGCTAAAGAATGCTTTGCCTTCTTCAAGGTTAGATACTTCAAGTAACTCGTCAAAGGAAGCACCTGCACAAAATGCTTTTTCACCTTCAGATTTTAGTAGGATAACAGATATGGCCTCATCTTCAGAAAGTTCGTTAATAGTATCCGTTAAACGTTCTAAAAGTTCAGAAACAAAAGAATTACTGGCAGGATGCCCAAACTCTACGTGAGCAACTTTACCATCTATTCTTGTATATAAACTTCCATTTTTTCTTGAAGTGACCATAGCATTTTGTTTTACTCGATAATCGAGATTGTTTACTTCAAGATTTGCCTTGAAGTAGCTGATACAAAATTACGGATTTTGCAATAAAGGTTTGAACTTGTTTCTGAATTTCCATACGAGTGCGCCGCCTCTAATGAACATCCAAACGGTGAAAGCCAGCCAAATTCCAGTTAATCCCCAGTGAAGATATTTTCCTAAAAACAGCATGGGTACAAAACCTAAAAAAGTAGCTACAAGTAAGGTATTGCGTAAATATTTCATTTCCCCAAGACCTTTAAAAACTCCGTCTAAAACAAAGGCGGTACTATTAAAAGGAAGCCCTAGAATAATAATATAGAAGATGCCGTAAAAAGCAGAAAGCACCAAGGGTTCGTTAGAGAATAAGCTGCCCAAGGGTTTGTAGAAAATGGTAGCCAAAGACATAATCACTAGGCTAACTATGAGTCCGTATTTCGTAATCTTTTTTGCCAATAACCAGAGTCCGTCATAATTGCGTTCCCCTAATAATCGACCGCCCATAATATTACCGGCGGCACCATAACCATCAATAAAAAAGGCAGAAAATAGCCAGAGGTTAATGGCGATAGTATGTGCACCAATATATTTATCGCCAAGAGCAGTAGCTTCTCTAACGGCAAGAATAAGTGCAGTGTTCAAGGCAATGGCACGAACAAATAAATTCAAGCTCATAATTACCAAACGACCAAGTTCTGGGTGAATGGGTAATCTTAATTTTAAGCTAATATCGGTCTTCGTCCAAAGTAGGTAGAACGCCATAATCGCCATGATTGCTTGCGCCAACAAACTAGCATATGCGGCACCCTCTAAATACATGGCAGGAATGAATCCTTCAATACCATATACAAAAACAAAATCTAGAATAACGTTTAAAACTGCACCGGTAATAGCAATGACCATGGGCCAATAAGTGTTCTGTAATCCGCGAAAAATACCCATTACGGCAAAGACAAATAAGGTTAATGGGAACCCCCAAACACGAATGGAGTAGTAGCTGATGCAGTACTGCAGTATTTTTCCTTTGGCATTTAGCAGCTCAAAAATTTCTTGAATCACAAAAACGGTAGATAGCAAAACTATTATACTTAAGGCAATGTTGAGGTAAATAGCCTGTGCGGGTAATGTTTTGACTTCTTCTAGTCTACCGGCACCTAAATACTGAGAAATAATGGCGGATATTGCACTCCGTGTCTGACCAAGAATCCAGATCAGCATAGAAAGAAAAGAACCTACAATACCTGCTGCCGCGAGAGATTCTAATCCGTCCACCGGAATATTGCCCACAATGGCCGTGTCGGTTATCGACAACAAAGGTTCTGCAATACCCGCAATAGTTGCAGGGATCGCCAAGGCATTTATAGTTTTTAAATTAACTGAAGTCTTCAAAAAATAGGGTTTCTATAGTACAAGTTCGTAGCAATGAAAAGGATGTTCACTTTGGTTTGGGAAAAAGATATCTCCTAATTTTGTATAACCACGTTGCTCGTAAAATTTCTGATTTCTTTTGTTCTGGCTAAAGGTATCTAACCTAACGGAGACAGCATTGTTTTCTCTGGCAAAGTTTTCGCCGAAGGCCATTAACCGCTGAGCAAAACCTTTACTTTGAAAGTTAGGGTGCACGGCTAGGCGATGAATATAGTAGTTATTTATATTTTCCGTCAACCAGTTTACAGAAGTGTATTCTTCATCCATAAAAAGGGAAACAACAATACAACCTACTATTTCGTTATCATGTTGAAGCACATAAAGTTCATTACGCTCTATGTCTTTTTCAAATGCCTGTTTAGAAGGGTAATCGGTCGTCCATTGGTAAATACCATTGGCTTCCATAGCAATTCTACAAGCATCTGTCATGATAAGAATTTTGGGTATTTGCGATATCTTTGCCGGTACAATCATAAAAGCGATTTAATTAAATTGTAAATTTAGAGTTATAAACAACACTTTTTATCATGATGAATATTCTTGTTCCTATTGGCACCTCCTCAAATGCGAATCAAACATTACAATATGCAGTAGATTTTGCACAAGACTTTGGTGCAGAAATATATGTAATGGATGTTTTTAATGTTAGCGGAAAAACAGGAACGCTTGCCAATATAACACAAAAGGTAGCAGATAATTCAAAGGAAAGATTAAAGGACGTAGTAGGTACAGTAGATACAAAAGACGTCTCTATAAAAATAGCAAGCTTTAACGGTGAGCTAAAAGACGGACTTAGAGAAATTGATAAAGGAATAGGAATTGACCTAATTATTTTGGCACCAAGAAGTAATGATATTCAAGAAGAGAACTATTTAGGACAAACTTCAGGAGCCATTATTAAAAGAACAAACATACCAACATTGATTGTACCCAAAGGAACAGCATATATACCTTTTAAAAATATTCTGGTTGCCTTCAAGTCTGGTATATTAAAAAGAAAGAGAATTCTTGATCCGTTAATTTCAATTAAGAATAAGCACAAGGCCGTTGTAAATCTTTTAATGGTGAAAACTCCGGGATATTCAGATGACGATTTAAAGATCAACACGGCATTGATGGATATCAGTTCTCAATTGACCTTTACAGAAAACTCCACAACGTATCATGGCGTTTTAGAGCATTTTCAAGCAAAACACCCCGATTTATTGTGTGTTTTTAGAAGAAAACGTGGTTTTTTTAAGAAATTATGGGAAAAGAGCACTATTTCAAAATCAGAGTTTTACGCCCCAGTACCGGTTTTGGTATTAAGTGTAAAGAAAGATTAAGTAGTACTTTGTTGGCATAGTAAAATGTATTTTCTTTGAGCTTCTCGAAAAGCGGGGGATTAGCTCAGTTTTCTTGTGCGTTCCAAAAGCATTCGGGAAGGTCCTCTTTTAATACCTTCGGTATTAATAAAATATTTTGGGGGATTAGCTCAGTTGGCTAGAGCGCTTGCCTGGCAGGCAAGAGGTCACCGGTTCGAATCCGGTATTCTCCACTTAGAGCTCCCATAAATGGGAGCTTTTTTGTTTTAATTTGATGGTGATAAGAAGTAATAGAGCGTCCCGAAAGCCTTCGGGAAGGTCACCGGTTCGAATCCGGTATTCTCCACGCAAAGCTTCCATTTATGGGAGCTTTTTTTGGTTTTAATTAGGGAGTCATTTTGTTTAGAGCGTCCCGAAAGCCTTCGGGAAGGTCACCGGTTCGAATCCGGTATTCTCCACTTAGAGCTCCCATAAATGGGAGCTTTTTTGTTTTAATTTGATGGTGATTAGAAGTAATAGAGCGTCCCGAAAGCCTTCGGGAAGGTCACCGGTTCGAATCCGGTATTCTCCACATCTTTAAAGCCTTCACGAAAGTGAGGGCTTTTTTTATACTAATTTTCAAAGTTCCTATTTGTAATTAAACAAATACCAGTTTTCTAACACACCACCACAAAACAATATCCTACAAACTAGAACTAATACAAAACAACGTATCATCTACATTCACCGGCGGTGTTGATATTTTATACAAAATAATACCGGTTGCATCAGCTGTGTATTCTTTGAGTTTCTCGCCAAATTCGTTCGTAATATATCCTACAATATCACCTTTGGTAACAGCATCACCTGCTTTAAGGTCGCTATAGAAAAGTCCGGTTTCGGTGGCACTGATATAGGTCGGGTTGTTTAGCTGAACAAGGTTGGCATTTGGTCCCGTTCCTTTATCATACATATCCAAATTGTTCAGCATATTGTATACGCCGTTTTTTATAAAGCTTACGGCATCTTTCTGTACGTTGCCCAATTTGCCGCTTTCAAAGCTCAAAGCTATTTTACCATCTTGCGAGGCTTGTTTAAAGACATATTTTGCAGGTTCGTTGTCTTTTAAAGTGAACGGATATGAAACAATGTATTCAAATCCGCTGATTTCGGTAAGTTCCCTAGCTTTTTTTGTTTGTTCCGGATAATTGGGGTTATCGTAGAAAAGTGCAAACGGAAGCAGATCTTCATTTACTCCACCGCCATGAATATCTAAAAATACATCGCTCGCTGGTATTATGGTCGTAGTAATAAAATCGGCTATTTTCTGGGTAATGCTACCAGAAGATTTCCCTGGGAAAGCACCATTTAGATTCACTTGGTCATACGGATTAACAATAGAGGTTCTTGAAAAGAACGAACTTGTATTTGCTATAGGAATGATAATCAAAGTACCCGCCAACTTATCGACATCAATTTCTCTTAAAAGCTCTTGAACCCCTATAATTGGCGGATATTCAAACCCGTGTACTCCGGCAACCATGGTAAAAACAGGTCCTTCACTCTTTCCTTTTAATATAGATATAGGTAAATAGGTTTTATTATTTCTATAATCTTGAAATTCGATACGGATGTTGTCTTTTGATGGTCTTGTGGTGTTTGAAAATACATCTTGAAAGCTATTTTGAGCTATCGCAGAAGTAATTGATAAAAACATGAAAAGGGTAAAAAGAAGCTTTGACATGATAAGATATTTTGGTTCTCATTTGTATGGTATGACTAAGGTATTAAAAACGTAGTAGGTAGTAAAACTTTACACACAACACAATCACGGCATACAATCAGCTAACTTGTTACTTAATACTTAGTACTTTTTACTTAATACTATTTTTCAACCAACAACCAACAACCAACAACCAATAGCCAATAGCCAACAACCAATTCCTAAATCGTTAAATTGCAGTTAATTCATCAATCAATCAAATCGTTTACCATCATGATAGCACAAAAAATCAGTTCGCTTATCCTTTTTTCTATGCTAATAGGGAGCACCTATGCACAGACCAATGATTCCATTTCTAACAAACTCACCAACGAATTAGAGCAAATAGCTGGCGACGGACCCATAGTAGGTTTCTCCGTAGCAATCGTTAATGAAAATGGCATGCTGTATGAAAACGGATTTGGCTTCGCGGACAAGAAAGCGAATAAAAAATACACCAAGAATACACTACAGAATATTGGTTCTATCTCAAAGACGTTTATTGGGATGGCGTTATTAAAGGCACAAGAACTGGGTAAGCTCGATTTAGATGATGACATTAATGATTACTTGCCTTTTGAGGTAGTGCATCCTAAATTTAAGAATACACCTATTACCATTCGGCAATTGGCAAGTCACACCTCGGGTATTATGGATCCTTCAGAATATGAAAGAAAAGGGTATATACTTAAAGAAGCCGAAAATGGAGATGCCAAGGAGAACGGTAATTTTTTGCCTCCAAATGAAATGATGTCTTTAGGTGAATATCTTGAAGCTATTTTAAGCGAAGATGGTAAGTGGTATAAAAAGAAAACATTTTCGAAGTACACCCCAGGAGGCATGTTTAATTACTCAAATATTGGCGCAGGTTTAGCGGCACTGCTTCTAGAACAAGCAACGGAAGAATCGTTTCCCGAGTTTACTCAAAAACATATTTTTGACCCTTTAGAAATGACAAGTACTGGATGGTCTTTTGATGCCATTGATTTTTCAATGCATTCGAAACTATATGCCGATGCAGACACCGAGCTGGCATTTTACAAGTTAGTGAATTATCCCGATGGCGGATTGATTACCTCTGCCCATGATTTAGCAAAATACTTATCTGAAATCATAAATGGATATGCAGGTAATGGTACTATGTTATCCGCAGAAAGCTTTAAGATCCTATTTACACCTCAGTTAACAGATGAAAATCATAAAGACAGAAGTGATAAGGAATATAACGACGAATACAATATGGGGGTGTTTATGGGTATGTCTTCAAAAGGGCAAATTGGGCATACCGGTAGTGATCCAAGTGTGGTGACATTTATGTTCTTCAATGAGAAGACTAAAACAGGAAAATTAGTTTTGATAAATACAGAGTTAGTTAAAAAAGGGATAGAAGAATTCATTGCTATTTGGAGGGCTTTAATTGCCAGTGAAGATAAGTTTTAGTGGAAAAAGAGGAGCAGTATGAAAAATGAAATCAATACCATTTGGTTGGATCTCAATGAAGAATTGTATCATTTCATTTTAAGTAAAATTAAAGATGAGCAGCAGGCAAAAGATATTCATCAAGAGGTATTTTTGAAGATACAGACCAAAATTCATCAGGTGCAGCACACGTCTAAGCTAACATCTTGGGTATATCAGATTACGCGAAATACAATCATGGACCATTTTCGAAAGCGGAAAGATAAAACGGTGGATATATCGCAATTTGATATGCCTCAAGTTCAGGAAGATGATTTTGATTATTCCAAGTTGATCAATTGCATCAATCAGAAAATAGGCGAGTTATCTGCCCTGCATAAAGAAGCCATTGTACTCACCACATTCCAAGAATACTCTCAAAAGGAGTTGGCAAAGCACTTGAACATATCGTATTCCGGTACAAAATCTCGGGTACAGAAAGCACGTGAAATTCTAAAAATTCAATTGCTCAGTTGTCAGAATGTTGCTGCAGATGGCACCGGTAAATTACTCGATTTTGAAAATAATGAAGATTAGCTACGTCTTTTTATAAAGTACTACGTCTATCTGTTATAAACCTTAAAAAAGTTATGATGGACGACGTAAAAACAGTAACCGTACAAATACTAAATGCCTTCACCGAGAATGATAAAGGCGGCAACCCGGCAGGTATTGTGCTACATGCAGATGCCTTATCGCACGAAAACAAATTGGAGATAGCCCAGAAAGTCGGGCTCTCGGAAACGGCATTTATATCAGAATCTAAGACGGCAGATTATAAGTTAGATTTCTACACACCCACCAAGCAAATAGCACATTGTGGACACGCCACTATTGCCGCATTCTCCTATTTAAAACAATTGGGGTTGTTAAAGGGTAAAACTTCCTCTAAAGAGACCATAGACGGAAATAGGAAAATAGAAATACAGGGCGATTTAGCTTTTATGGAGCAATTGGCACCAACATATGTAGACCCAGCAGATAGGGAAAACGATATTTTAAATTCCTTAGGATTGATCAAAACAGACCTGCTGTCAAATGCACCAATGCAAGTGGTCAATACCGGAAATTCTTTTCTATTGATTCCCGTAAAAGATGTAAAGACGTTAGAAGTTATTACTCCAAATTTTGATGCCATAGAAAGCATCAGTGAAGCATATGATTTAATAGGATATTACATATTCAGCACCGAAATTGCTACAGAAATTGACGCCACAGCCAGAATGTTTGCTCCGCGATATGGCATATTTGAAGAAGCAGGTACAGGTATGGCTGCCGGACCTTTAGCTAGTTATTTGTTTGATGTATTGCAATTAAAGAAAACTACCTTCCATATTCAGCAAGGCAAATATATGTTGCCGCCATCACCAAGTGCCATCACGGTGCAGTTACAAATAGAAAATGAAAGAATTGCCGGACTCATGGCGGGTGGAAAAGGGGTAGTGTCCCGTAAACTGGAGGTTAAGATATAAGCAGAAGAATCAACCAATCACTTTGTACTTAATACTTAATACTCAAATAGAATTTTTCAGACGTTTTGAATTTTACAATGGGAATACCATATTAATTTATTTTTAGATATAGAAATGTTAAAAATAATCACTAACTTTCTAAGGATTAAGATATTGTGTCTAAACAATATTTTTTGTTGAAGCAGTATTGAAGCAAGTAAATTCCCCTAATATGTATTGCCGGTAAAATTGTTCCCCTTTGTGGTAAAACACTTATTGATTAGAATAATAACCAAAAATTATATATTATGAGAACTATTAAGATGACTATGTTTTTTATGCTTGCTGTGTTTTTAACACCAATTATCAATACCGCACAAGAATTTTCGGCTACCATGGATTTTGAGAATGCAGAAGCCAATGTAGCTGTTGTATCGAATTACGTAAATGCTGTACAAAACGGAGATTTGGAAACTATGATAGCGCAATTAGCAGATGACGCGAAAATTTACGGTCTAAACGCAGGATTTTCTGACGCAATGAATCCTTCTCAATTGTCTGAATATTATAAAGAAAGTTTTGCAACTTCTACACATTCAATTGACGCAAACACGTCTTATGCACCTATTAAGGTAACTGGTGGCATAAACGAGGGCGAATGGGTCATGGTGTGGACTACAGACACTATTTCAAATAAGAAGACCGGTCAAGAAATCGCGATTCCTGCACAGGTTACGTGTGTTGTTGAAGACGGTAAAATTGCGATGATGGCGCATTATTACGATCAATTAAACGTAATGACGTCTATGGGCTACACGCTACAACCTCCTACAGAATAATAAATGAACTTATTGCATTAATGTTAAACCCAGAAGCTTTTTCTGGGTTTTGCTTTTTAGCGTTTAATGAACTACAAAATAAACACCCATCCTTTTACGGTTATCCGCATTGATATATTGATGTACGATACCTTTTAAATACAGCAAGTCTATTGCCTCAAATTTGCAAGTAGAAAATGTAGCCAGTGAACTGGAAGTTAAGATATAAGCTATTAAAGCAACCATTTTTATTAAACGCATCTTTTTACTATAACTATATCTTTAAAGGAATGAATAATAGGATGTTTAATTGGCTTATTTATGGTGTAATTTTATTGGCAGTTTTGTGTGCTTGTAGTGATGATAACGATACAGATTTCACTTGTAATGTTAATGACCCGGTAGAAGAATTACCTTGGCTTAATGACTGGGTAAATTCACTGACTGATGATTATGAGTATATCAAAACAGCCAAATATTTAGGTAATGATGTTTTTTACTACGTGAATTGTAACCCAACTGTAGCATATGTTTCATTCACCAGAAATTGTGAGGGAGAAACCATAGGCAATACAGCCGAATTAAGGTCAGAATTCACGCAAGACCGAATTTTATGGTTACCAGAAAATTCTATATGTAATTAGATTACTTAATACTTAATACTTTGTACTCTTTACTTAGTACTATTTTTTCACCTAACTCCTAACTCCTAACTCCTAACTATTTTAATTCTCGTACCTCTCTTTTACAGTCACCTTTAAACATACTTGAAAGAAAAATACTACCTTGCTGGTTACTATTTACTTTGTAATCAATAGCTTAAACATAAGGTTTGGTTTGGTTATTTTTAAAAAATATTTATGAAAGCAAAATTTTTCGTGTTTTTACTTATTAGTCTGGTTGTTTTAAACTCATGTTCAAATGAAAAAGACGATGTATTTGTATATGAAGGATATTGGAGTGGTCAATATACAGGTAATTTAGATAGTGGTAATTGGTCAATAAGAGTTGACATGAATAAAACTGTTATTGGAACGTATACTCCTATTCAGTCTTCATATTCCTACCAAATTATAGGAACTATCACCGAGAATGGAGTTTTAAATGCAGATATAAAAACTTCAGAAATCATTGGAGAGTTTAGTGGATCTTTTATAGACAATATTGCTTCTGGACTTTGGACAATGAATAGTGATGACGATAGCGGAAGTTGGAGCGGAGTAAAATTGTAAAAAAAAAAGTTGTAGTAGACGATTGTGAAACGGTTTTGGAAGATTGATCAAAGACCGTAATCAAAATCATAAATTATAAATGTGAATTGTGCGAGCAATAAAGGCTCTTATAATTTATTAATACGGATTATGAAATTATGGTTTCTATTTTCCAAGAACCCCAAACCTAACAAGACACAAAATGAAAAAGACCATCTTCATAACAGTATTTTTTTTAATTGTTTGTCACATTGGGTTTTCGCAAAGCTTGGACAAGACCAAGCTAGACACCTATTTTAATACACTTGAAGAGCATAACAAGTTCATGGGCAGCGTTGCCGTTTCAAAGAACGGAGAAATAATTTATTCTAAATCGACCGGATTTGCTGATGCAGAAAACAATATTAAAGCAACTGAAAAAACAAAATATAGAATTGGTTCTATTAGTAAATCGTTTACCGCGGTTTTGGTTCTAAAAGCTGCTGAAGTGAAGAAGTTAGATTTGGACCAAACAATAGACAAGTGGTTTCCTGTAATCACCAATGCAGGGAAAATAACGGTAAAACAATTGTTAAACCACAGAAGTGGCATACATAACTTTACCAATGACGCTGACTATTTATCATGGAGCACACAATCAAAAACTGAGAAGGAACTGATTGAAATTATAGAAAAAGGAGGTAGCGATTTTGAGCCTGACAGCAAAGCGGATTATAGCAATTCTAATTACGTGCTATTGACATACATACTTGAAAAGACTTTTGATAAAACATATGCAGCATTGGTGCAAGAGTACATTGCTAAACCCATTGGTTTAAAAGACACGTATGTTTTTGGAAAAATAAATACAAGTGACAACGAGTGTAAATCATACAAATTTATGGGTTCTTGGAAAGAAGAACCCGAAACAGACTTTACAGTTCCCTTAGGTGCAGGTGCTATTACTTCTACGCCAAACGATTTAACAAAATTTGCAGATGCTTTGTTTGATGGAAAACTTTTAAATGATGAAAGTCTTGAAAGCATGAAAACCCTAAAAGAAGGTTACGGTCTTGGCTTGTTCCAAATTCCATTCTACAATAGTATAGGTTACGGGCACACCGGTGGCATTGATGGCTTTAGCTCTGTGTATTCACATTTCCCAGAGGAAAAAGTTTCATATGCCTTAACCTCAAACGGAACAAACATAAATAATAACGATATTTCCATAGCCGTTTTAAGTGCGGTCTATAACAAACCATATGAAATACCTGTATTTACAAGGTTAGAGTTGACCTCAGAAGATTTGGACAACTATTTGGGAGTGTATGCTTCTGAGCAAATTCCTTTGAAAATAACGATTACCAAAAACGAAAATACGTTAATAGCACAAGGTACAGGTCAACCGTCATTTCCACTTGAAGCAACTGAAAAAGATAAATTTAAGTTTGATCAAGCAGGAGCAAAATTTGAATTCAATACAGTTGAAAACACCATGATCCTTTTTCAAGGAGGAGGCAAGATTATGTTTGCCAAACAATAAATACTGTTCTTGATTCATTGAGAAAAACATTATTAAAATATGGCTGTTTAATATTGTTTACGGTTACCGGTAATGCTAAATTGAAGAAAAATACTACCTTGTTGGTAGGTTTTAAAATATTACTTCCCGGTGCAGTTTTGATTTTTACTTTAAACCAATATTGGCATTAAACAGAGAAAAACTTAAATGAATGAAAATATTTAAACAATTCTTTTCCCTATTTATTTTATGTTTTACTATTATTTGTTTTTTTAGTTGTAAAACAGATGCAATACCAGAGTCTGAAAAAGCAGAAATTATTACAGAATTAAACGCAATAAAAACTCTTGACCAAAAATACGCAGGTCTACCGCCTGTAACATTAACCGATAAATATGGGTACGAAAAGGGTTGGGAGATCTTTGAAATACAGAGAGATAGTATTGGGCTATTAAATCAAAATAAAATAAAAGAGCTTTATAAAAAATATGGCTATTTAGGTTACAAGGAAATAGGAAAACAGGCATCGCACGATTTTTGGATATCAATACAACACGCCGACAATGACATTGAATTTCAGCAGGCGATGTTAGAAGAATTAAAAAAAGAAATAGCAATAAATAATGGCAGTAAATCTGAATACGCTATGCTTGAAGATCGAGTACATATCAATACAGGTAAAAAACAAAGATTTGGCACTCAAGTAACCTATAATTCATTTGGACAATCAATACCAAAAAACGGACTAATTGATTCCGTCAATATTGATAAATTAAGAAAGGAATTTGACCTGCCTACCTTTCGTGAATACTATAACGAGATGACTATTGATCATTTTGAAATGAATAAGTCAAATATGCTCAAAAGAGGTATTGCAGAACCAAAACTCTACAAATAAATACGGCTCAGAATAGAGAACTGAGCTCAAAACAAACAAAACCTAGCGCAACTTGCCTACATAGCTTCTATAACATTTAGAGATTAGGTGTTACGGCTATTTTAAATAGATTACGGGTTACCGTAATGCTGCATTGAAGAAAAATACTACCTTGTTGGTCGGTTCTAAAAACTACTTCCCCCTGCCGTTTTAGAATGTTATTTTATAAATTAATATTTGGGTGTAAAGTAACTTGTTGCTTTATACCATTGTTGGCAGTAATTTGAGAAAAGAATGAACATTAAACATTTATTGAATAAAGGATACTTTCCTAAAGAGCTTCCGCCATCATTCTTTACTGAATTATTTGGTAACGATTTTTCGAATATATCGGCATTAGCTGATTCGACCAAAAATGCAAGTTTAACAGCATTGCAGAATTCTGTTAATACTATGACAGGTCTATCCAGACCTGAAAAAACGGAAAAAAAAGTTAGATTAAAACAAATCTTTAAAAATCGACTAAATTATTCTGATTGTAGCCAATTTAATATTCCAAAAAGTGGAATAGCAAGAAAAATAATTAAAATACCAAACCCAATTCACCAAGGTAAATTATCCCAAGCAATTGTTGACAATTATACAGAGATTGCAAAACTATTTAATGATTCTAATTTATCAACTACGAAACCACAAATTGAGACTGAAATTGAACAAAACAAGCGTTCAGTAAAACACAATGATTTTAGTTTCTTTAAAGAATCGGGCATAATAAACTCTTTTAAATATGCTGTTCAATTAAAAACTGATATTGCAAAATTTTATCCATCAATTTATACTCATTCAGTTCCTTGGGTAACATTTGGAGGAAAAGATAAATACAAAAGGAATCGAGCGTTAAGTAATACAGACCCTTTAAAGGTTAATAATATTTATGGAAATGATATTGACGATAGACTTATGTGGTGTCAAAATCAACAAACAATGGGAATACCTATTGGTCCAGATACTTCATTCATAATAGCAGAAGTAATTGCTTGTCATATTGATAAACATCTTGAAAAAAAACTAAAATCAAAAAAGATAGATTTTCTTGGTTATAGATATTATGACGACTATGCTTTATATTTTAATTCGGAGTTAGATGCTCAAATAGGACTATCGGAATTGAAAAAAATTCTAAATGATTTTGAATTAAAAATTAATGATGAAAAAACAGAGATTTCAAGAACACAAAGTGAATTGGAAAAACCTTGGGCACTTGATATAAAATCATTTTATTTTAGACCATCCGAAAATGACCAAAAAGATGACATATGGAATTTCTTCTCTATTGCTTTTAGACACGCACAAGAAAACCCAAAAGATAGCGTACTAAAATTAGCTCTAAATAAATTTAATTTTGTCCGTATTGAAGAGGAAAATTGGGATTATTTTGAATCTTTGCTTTTTAGACTTGGTTTAATTGAGACAAGTTCTTTAAATAAAATTGCCAAACTATTAATTACTTACGAAAAATTAGTTTCAAAAAAACGCTTAAAAGAATTTTGCTTCGAAATCATCAAAAGGAACTACGAAAATCAACACGATTTTGAACTGACTTGGTCGCTTTGGATTTTAAACGAATTTAAAATTCAACCAACCAAAGATATTTATGAAATGGTTTTTAAAAGTAAAAGCGTTACAGGAATTATTGTTGGACTTGACTTATTTCAGCAAAATAACAGAATTAAGAACTTTGATTTCACTTCAGTAACTGAAATGATTAATACGGACAATTTAAATAACAAAGAATGGCTTTTAGCTTATGAAACAGTTTATAAAGATTGGATACCGACTTTAAGTAAATCAATTATTCAAGACCATTTCTTTTTTAATATTTTGGAATCTCGAAATATATATTTTTACAACAATTCGAGAAAATTAGAACCTTTAAAAGTAGAAAGGTCATACCTCAAAAAAATTGAAACGAAACTCAAGCAAATAACAACCTACATATCTAAAAACAAATTTTCTAACACAGAATTAAAAAGTGAGCTTATAGAATTAAGTGAAAATTTGAATTTAACTGACTTAACTCAAACTACAGACCGAAAAGAAATTCAAAAAAAGCTATCAGACTCTGATTCGAAAATAAAAGAACTGATAGATAAAATAGAAGCAGTAAAGCTTGAATTGAAAAAATTCGATAAGAAAAAACCATATTTTGTAGTTGGTAAAAGACTTGAAGAACTTTCTGAATTAACAAGTAAGGAAATTGAAGCAGAAGCAAAACAAAATAAAGGTTTATTATTCGACCCAACGTATGAATAAAAACTACTGCCAACAATGTATATAAAACATAGCTAGTATAGGCTTTCCGAAAGGTTTGTGTGTATTTGCCAAGACCGCCAAATTTTTAAATTTGGCTTTTAGTAAAATAAAGATAAAAAGAAAAATTTAAAAATTCGGCTCGTATATAATCCGAAACGACAGTGTCTTTTTACACGCTACGTTTCATATACGGAGACGTTATCTTCAATACGGTACGTTAAAGGGACATCCTTTACAAAGTTAAAGTCTCATAGTTTACACTTTTAAGGTTCTAATTTGAGAAAAATAATAGAAGCATATTTAGCTAAGCTTTTTATGTATAATAAGAAAAGCGCCCAGTATATGGAGGATTTTAAAGCAAATCCTCATTTTAAGACTAGGGAAGAAATGGAGAGAGAAGATACAACGTCTAATAAGGTTGTCATTCCAGAACTGAAAACAGGAGAAGTAAGTGTATGTACAACACCAGATTTGGGAAATCAGATGCCTTTAGTTTTAGAAAAATGGTATGTAAAAGTTGGCAATAGGGTAAAATCTGGTGATGTATTATGTGAAATTGGAAACGAAGGCGTTACCGTGGATTGTGAGAGTTCCTTTAATGGTAAAGTAATCTGGACTTGTGAACATAAAAAAGATTTAATTCCTGGAGATGAGCTATTTAAAATTGAAGGTTTATAATAGATTATTAAATGTATATTGATAAACTTAACTCTATTAACAACAGTAGATAGAAAGGACTCATTAACGAGATAATTATATATTAAAATAACTATGGTATTAGCACATTGAAAATGGAAAACCTTATCAACTACATACAAGCAAAAGTTAGGTTAACTTCATCGGATAAGGAGTTAATTAGCGATTGTTTTGTGTCAGAAAAAGTACCAGCACAAACCCTACTTCTAAAAGAGGGAAATGTAGAGCGATTTATCTATTTCTTGGAGAAGGGGATTGTAAAGGGATATCAAAATATAGATGGCAAAATAGTTGTTCAACATCTTGTAGAAGAAAATGATATATTTACATCTTTAGATAGTTTCATGACCGAAACATCTGCAAATGATTATTACGAAACCATTACGGAATGTCAAGTAGTAAAAATTTCAAAAAAAGACTTCACCCGTTTACAGACCAAAACAACGTTCTGGACACAATTTGTAAAAGAAGTGACCAATGAGCATCTTAATTGCAAAATGGAACGAGTTAAAGATTTTCAATTATTAACGGCAAAAGAGCGCTACTTAAAATTCGTAAATCAACATCCAAAACTAGTGGCTGGTGTTTCTATAGACAATATTGCATCATTCTTGGGGATGGAGCCGCAATCATTAAGCCGTATTAGAAAGCAAATCGTTTTCTAACAAATGTTATTTTTTTAGTCCGCCAAGCGCTTGAAATTTGCTCTTATAAAATAAGAATATGAGCAACGAAATTTCATTGGTAACGGGAGGCAACGGTCATTTAGGTAACAATTTAGTACGCCTTTTACTTGCCAAAAATCTACAAGTTAGGACCACGGTAAGAAATAGTACTAATCAAGAACCATTTAAGGGCTTAGATTGCGAAGTGGTTGAAGCGGATATTACAGATAAAGTATCACTTAGAAAAGCATTTTCCGGTGTGACAAATGTATACGCAGTAGCCGCAAATTTTAGTATGTGGGCTAAAGATCCCAAAGCCGAGATATATGACAACAATTTAAAAGGTACCCAAAATGTATTTGATATTGCAAAAGTATGCGGTGTTAAGAACATTGTTTATGTAAGTTCTGTCGCTAGTTTAGATTTTACAAAATTACCGGCCAGTGTAAATAATGGTTATAATAAAGACCGTAGAAACTGGTATTACAATTCTAAAAACGATTCTGATAAGCTTGCATTGACATTGGGAGAAAAATATAATATTAGAACCATAGTGGTACTACCTTCTGCAATGATTGGCTCAAAAGCGTTTAAATTAAGTTATACCAATGCACTAGTATTACAAATTTTAAAAGGTGAAATACCGGTAGATACCAACATTACACTTAATTGGATAGATGTAAATGATGTTGCCACGGGTTTGTATAGCGCGATGGAAAAAGGTAGAAATCTAGAACGTTATATTTTAGCGAACAAGAAACACACAACACTACAAGAAAGTGTACAGATAGCTGCGGATCTATATCCGGAATTAAAATTAAGAATACCTAGAAAGGTCCCTAAATGGTTGTTGTATGCCGTTGCAACAGTAATGGAATTTGGTAGTCGTATAAGTGGAAAAGAGCCCTTATTGCAAAGACATTATCTGGATATGTTTTATGGCTTAAAACAAGATTACGATATACGTAAATCGGTAGAAGAGTTAGGTTTTAATCCTAAATCATCTAAACAGGCTTTAGAAGATGCTTTACACTATCTAAAAACAGATTGGCTCGATAAATGATACAAGGCATAAATTCACCTTTTCGTTAACTCACCATCTCACTAATTCACCATCCCAATAAAACCCTAATATCCACCAAAAAGTACACAACATTCGAAAATGTGTGTAAGGCAAAAGCCTATCCCCCATTTTACCTTTGTCCTATTCTTTAGACATATAAAAAATAGGATATAATGAGTACAACACAATTTGGTAAAAAAGGGTGGACGCCCGATAGGATTACAACCCTAAAGGGCAAAACATTCGTTATAACGGGTACTACGAGCGGTACAGGTTTTGAAGCGGCAAAAATTCTTTTGAAAAAAGAAGCAAAAGTGGTGATGTTGAACCGTAACCCAACAAAAGCTGCAGATACCTTGGCAACCTTAAAACAAGAGCTAGGTAATGCCATACCGGTGACGAATATACAGATGGACCTGGCATCATTGGCTTCGGTAAGAAAAGCTGCCGAAGAAGTGCTGAAAACCTTACCACAAATAGATGCGTTGATGTGTAACGCTGCTATTGCCCAAGTACCAAAACAGACATTTACAGAAGATGGATTTGAAAGTCATTTAGGGGTAAACCACTATGGTAACTTCTTACTGCAGGCATTGCTATACCCACGCATTGAAGAATCGAATGGGCGAATAGTGACTGTAGGTAGTATGGGCTACAATTTGGGAATTAAGACCATACAGTTCGATGATATGAACTGGGACAAAAATTATAGTCCGAACGGGGTGTACAGCCAAAGTAAATTAGCACAGATCATGTGTGTGTATGAACTGCAAGACCGACTTAAGGCAGCTGGAAAAACAGGTGTGAAATCATATGCTTGTCACCCAGGGGCATCATCGACATCACTTATAAAAACCAGCGGAAGTTTAATGACCAGATTCATTTGGCAGATCATGAAATTAACGCCCATGGTACAATCTGCAGAGAAAGGGGCATACCCAGAATTGATGTGCGCTACAGAACCCGATTTGGACCAAACAGCATTTTACGGTCCTACAGGTAAAAATTATTGGACAGGTCCCGTTGGGGAGTGTAAACTAGAGCCACACGCAAAAGATAAGCCGGTAATGAAAAGACTTTGGGAGCTATCGGAAAACGAAACCGGTGTAACTTGGAATTTGTAAATTAGTAATCGACCAAAATTATAACCATGGATATTTTAAAAGCAGCAACAGATTGGGCAAAGGCAGAACTAGTTTCAACTCCGTTTTTCATGCTCTTCGGTCTGGCATTTTTAATGGCTAGCTTTGGGTTTTGGCAATTGGGCAAGACCGATATGGCAAGAGCTTACATTATACCTACTTTGGTAGCGGGTTCATTACTTATGATCATTGGGTTGGGATTGTTCTTTACCAATAAATCAAGAATACCTCAATTTGAAAAAGCATATGAAACAGATGCACCGGCATTCGTAGCATCAGAACTTGAGCGTGCCAAAGCTACTCTAAAAGAATATAATACGGTTGTTTTTACCGCAATCCCGATAATTATAATAGTTTGTGCGTTGGTATTGTTATTTGTAAGCACACCTATTTGGAGAGCGAGTATGATTACAACAATTGGGATGTTGGTCGCCATTTTGTTGGTTGACGGTACCGCACATGCCAGAATAGACGGTTACAATAAACAATTACAGTTGGCAGCTAAAGAAATGAACTAGTAATATGCAGCACTTTAAAACCTTATCGGCATTTTTAAAATATTTGGAGCTACCCGGTCCAGAACACCCTATGTTAAGTGTGTTTTCAGCATCGGAAGATGGTTTTTTACCCTGCCCGAAAGAAAGTTCCCCACCAATTACCAACGACTGTTATTCCATCAGTTTTAAAAAGATTGTAAAGGGCGATTTAAACTATGGTAGAACAACATATGATTTTACCAATGGAGCTTTGTTTTTTATAGCCCCTAGGCAAGTATTACAGTGGGATAGTAGCGCAGTTTTTGAGCAAAATGGTTTTTCAATCAACTTTCATGAAGACTTTTTAAAAGGGACGGAATTGGCGCAACAGATTAAGAAATACGGCTACTTTTCGTATTCGGTCAATGAAGCGTTACATCTATCACCAAAAGAAGAAAAGCAATTAGAATCCATAGTAGAAAATATTGAAATAGAGTATCAGAATAATCAAGATGAGTTTAGTAAAGACATCATTATATCACAACTGAGCACCCTTTTGAAATATGCGAACCGTTTTTATGAAAGGCAGTTTTTAAACAGAAAAGAACTTTCTACAAGTTTATTGGAGCAATTTAATGCACAATTAATAGCGTATTTTGAATCGGGGCAATTACAGGAAAATGGTATACCGAGTATAGAACAGATCGCGCATAAAATGTTGGTATCTCAGCGTTACCTAAGTGATACCTTAAAGAAAGAAACCGGTAAAACTACTACCGAGCATTTGCAATTGCTGTTAATTGATGAGGCAAAAAATATGTTGTTGCAGCCCAGTAAAAGTATCGCTGAGGTAGCGTACGAGTTGGGATTTGAGTATCCGCATTATTTTTCAAGGTTGTTTAAGAAGAAAGAGGGCATTAGCCCCACGGCGTATCGAGAAAAGTATAGTATGAATTAAATGGTTGGCAATCTTTAACCTTAGAATTAAGAAAGAGCCCTCGTAATAATTATAACGAGGGCTCTTTTTCTATAAATACTTACTATCTACTCCTTCACCAACTCCTTACTCAATTCCTCTAAAGAAACCCCTTTAGTTTCGGGCATTTTGGTAATTGGAGATAATAGTCTAGATAAGAGCTAATTACGTATGTGATATAATTTCTATTTTAATATGGAATAAAATAGAAAAGTGAGTAGATACGAGGGTAAAGATTACCGTTTTAATTCAAACGAAGGTAAAAAATTATTATATTTACCTTCGTATATTGTATAGATGTAAAATTTACCTTCGTTAATGGAAAGCTTTATTAAGACTAAACCGTATAATAATCTTCCGCTACTTCCGCCTAAAACAGAATTAGAAACAAAGGAGGTATTAATAAAAACAATTGCTGCTAGTAGAGCATTGGCTCAGTTAAATGGAGCTATTAGAAATCTGCCAAATCCGAACTTATTTATTGATGCTTTACATTTACAAGAAGCCAAAGCCAGTTCAGAAATTGAAAATATTATTACCACAAATGACGATATATACCAGGCAATTGTTGCGGATAAAAAGTTTGACAACCCGGCAACTAAAGAAGTAATTAATTATAAAGAAGCTATTTGGCTTGGCTTAAGTCAGCTTGAAAAAAAACCTTTTATTACTACTAATTTATGTGTTGAAATAGTTCAGTGTATAAAACAAAATACAGCAGGAGTTAGAACGACTCCAGGAACAACATTATCAAATAAAAAAGGTGAAACCATTTATACACCGCCATCAGGTGAAGAGGTTATAAGAGCTAAAATGGCAAATTTAGAATCATTTATTAATGAAAATAGTACGATTGACCCTTTAATTAAAATGGCAATATCCCATTACCAATTTGAAGCTATCCATCCTTTTTTGGATGGTAATGGAAGAACGGGCAGAATTATTCTTTTACTACAACTTAAACTTGAAAAACTTTTAGATGTTCCAGCCTTGTATCTTAGCGAGTATATTATAAAGTATAAAAATGAATATTATAAAGGTTTAAGAAATATAACAGAGAAAAATGATTGGTCAAAATTCATTATTTATATGCTTGACATGGTGGAAAAAACTTCAATTGATGGTCTAAATAGACTGGAGTCAATTACAAAGCTTATGGATTTAACAGGTGAAAATATTAAAGACACGCTACCAAAAGTTTATTCTAAAGATTTAGTTGAGGTAATTTTTAGGCTTCCTTATACAAAAAGACAAAACTTGATTGATATTGGTTTAGGAACACCAAAAACAGTTGGTAATTATTTAAATGCCCTTGAAAAAAAAGGGTTTCTAACCTCCATAAAAGTTGGAAAAGAAAAATTATATTTAAATAAGAAGTTAATGAACATTTTAGTGAAATGAATCTACTCTTTCACCAACTCCTTACTCAGTTCCTCTAAAGAAACCCCTTTAGTTTCCGGCATTTTGGTAATTGCCCAAATAAGCTGTAATACCATCATGGCACAGAAGAAATAGTAGATATACCATACTTGATCTTTTAAAATACCTTCCGTAGCATCTAAGAAAAACGGAGTGATCAATGTTATAATCGCTGCAAATACCCAATGTACACTTACTCCCCAAGATTGCCCGTATGCACGCACGCTGTTCGGAAATATTTCTGAGATAAATACCCAGATTACGGCACCTTGCCCAATAGCATGAGAGGCAACAAATGTACAAATGAAGGTAAGGGTTAGGGTAGACCCTAAATCCATCTGAAAACAAAGCCCCACCATTATTAAACTAATAATATAGCCAATAGATCCAATGATGATTAATTGTCGTCTTCCTAATTTATCTAACAATCGTATACCGATAAAAGTAAAAACAAGATTTACAGCACCGATGGCAATAGAATTAAATAGCGATTCTTTACCGCCCAAACCTGCTTGTTCTAATATTTCAGGAGCATAATACAGCACAAAGTTAATACCCGATAGTTGATTGAAAAAGGCAATAAAAAAGGCGAGATAAAGTACTTTCGAATATTTCTTTTGAAAAAGACGTTCACTTTTGGTAGAATGCTTGAGGTCCGTTTTTATTTCTGCCAATTGCTGTGCAGCCTTTTCTTTTGTATGTATGATTTCTAGTATTTTCAAGGCAGCGGCATCATCCTTTTTATGAAGAGCCAACCATCTTGGACTTTCTGGTACGGTCAATACCATGGCAGTATATATAAATGCTGGTATAGCTTCAACACCCAACATCCAACGCCAGTCATTTATTCCGTCAAAACCTTTTAACAGCCAGTTAGAGACAAAGGCGATTAAAATACCGAACACTAACCAAAATTGATAAAGCCCTACCAGTTTACCACGATTTTCTTTTGAGGTAATCTCAGAAATATAAATAGGGGCGGCAACGGTTGAAATACCTACGCCGACACCACCAATAAAACGAAATACCGAGAATGAATAGGGATCTTGCGCCAATGCAGAACCTACAGCAGAAACCAAAAATAAAATACCTACCCAAAGTAAGGTCTTTTTACGCCCAAGATTTTTGGTAGGTATACCACCAAACAGAGAACCGAATACAGTGCCCCAAAGTGCCATACTCATAATAAAAGTGCCATGAAAAAGCGGCGAAGTGTTCCAAAGTTGTTTAATAGGTTCGTTTGCGCCTGATATTACTACGGTATCAAATCCGAATAAAAAACCTGCAAGCGCTACGGTGATAGACCAAACGATTATTTTGTTCATGGTTGAGTATTAAGTTGATGTTAAATATAATCAATGATAACCGTTAATTCTTAATCTAATAGGACAACAAAAAAATTAGAGAATTGCTAACTTGTCGTATTATTAAAAATAGAACCATGAAAGATGTAAAAAATAAAGTAGCCTATATAACAGGAGGCACAAAAGGTATAGGTTTTGCGGTAGCGCAAACATTGCTAGGGCAGGGTATGAGAGTGGCTATTAGCGGTAGATCGCAGAGTAGTGTTGACCAGGCGCTAAAAGAGTTTAATAACGATGCTGTTTTGGGTATTGTTTCTAATGTTGGCAAAATGGCAGATGAAAAAGATGCGGTTGCTAAAATACTGGATAAATGGGGTCAAGTAGATGTAGTTTTGGCAAATGCCGGAGTAGGTAATTTTGCACCTATCGATGAAATGACGGATGAAGATTGGCATCAAATGATCGATACTAACCTAAATGGGGCTTTTCATACCTTAAAAGCATCTGTAGAGGCTTTAAAGAAATCAGAAGGGTATTATATAACACTAGCGAGTTTAGCGGGTACAAACTTCTTCGCAAAAGGCGCAGGGTATAATGCTTCTAAATTCGGAGTGGTTGGTTTTACTCAGGCTGCAATGTTAGATTTAAGACAGTACGGTATTAAGGTATCTACGATAATGCCAGGTTCTGTTTCAACACATTTTAATAATAACGAGCCAGATGAAAAAGATGCATGGAAAATTCAACCAGAAGATATTGGTGAATTGGTATTAGACTTACTACAAATGAACGAAAGAACCTTACCTAGTAAAATTGAGGTAAGACCTACAAGACCAGATAAGAAGTAGTATTACACTTCTTTTTCGGTAAACGCAATGTCAGCATTGCATATTTCTGTAATTAGTTGACCAAGTATCTGCTCGAAATCGGAAATGACCTCATTCGTTATAATGTGGTTTTTTGTGGTTGCTCGGGCAGATTCTTTTTGCGCGAATAGCAACGTGCCTTCTGCAAAATTCTTTAAAGAAATGATACCTGCTTGAATAGATAGATTTTCTGCGGGATGTGTTTTAGAAAACATTAATCCGTAACAAAGTAATTGAAACGCTTTACTGTATTGATATTCTTCGGTTAGTATATCCCATTCTACAATTTCTACATTACGGCGTTCTACTTTCCCCGTTTTATAATCGATGATTCGGGTAATTCCGTCATATTCATCAACACGGTCTAATTTACCTTTTAAGAGGATAGGGAAATCTAATCCGGCAACCTCTAAAGGCACCGAGAGTGATTGCTCTAAAGCAATAATGGTAATACTGTGGTCGGCAAGTTCTTTAATCTCGACATCGATAAATGTTTGTATGTATTTGAGAATTACATGAAAAGAAATGTAGTTTTTACCAGAACTGATGTTTCCGTCTTTAAAAGTTTTTTCAAAATTCTGAGCCACAATGGTAGGTATTCCTTTTCTAATGCCATTAAGTAAATATACCGTAAGAGGCTTACCAATTAAAGGGGTATATAATGCCTCTAAGCTATCATGAACAATGGTACCGAAAGTATTTGGCGCTAAAGTTTCTTCTACTTGTAATACCTCATTGATATTTAATAAATTCTGCTTGTAGAAATCGATAGGGTTTCTAATGTAATTACTGAGCGAACTAGGTGAAAAACCTTTTCTGGCTTTGTCTTGAATAAGCGCTACTAACGAAGGGGTTTTTTCAACCTGCTGAATTTCATTGGTAATAGGTTGTATAGTTGGTGTGGCAATAAATGATTTAATATCGCTTCTATTGTCGTCGGTCAATAATTGGGTAATCAATCGACTTCGCTCTCCGCCTTCCAAGGCATCTGGCTCGGTGTTGTACAATATATATACATTTTTAGCCCGTTGTAATAAGCGATAGAAGTGATAGGTGTAAACCGCATCTTTCTCTTTATAAGTTGGTAATCCGTTTTTGATTTTTAGGTCGTACGGTATAAATGAGTTGTTAGATTTACCCGATGGCAATACACCTTCGTTGACAGACGTGATGATAATAGTCTCAAAATCTAACAAACGACTCTCTAACATTCCCATAATTTGAATACCTTCAATAGGGTTACCTTGAAAATCTAAAGTTTCTGAGCTTAACAGCTGTGAAAACAGATGTTTTAGACTTTTAAGATTATTGATATAGGTAAAGCTCTTACAAAGATCTTTTAGCTGATTGAATAGTGTAAAGAATTTATAAAGCTGCTCTAGTAAAAGCGAATTTTCTTTTACTAAGTCGATAACTCGTAAAGCTTCAATAAGAGCCAAAAAATTATCTATAAGTCGATTCGGGTTATTCTTTACATCTTCGAATAGTAAGTTGATCGCTGCATTTTCTGGTAAAAGTTCGCGTATTTGAGTATTGGTGATGTAAGACCAGTTATTTGTTTTGATTTTTGATATTAAACTATCTGTAGAGACTTCATTTGCGTCAAATAATAGCACGGCATATGAATGTGTCAAAAGATTAAGTAAGTGCTTGTAGAACCATCCTTTTTCTGTCTTTTGTTCATGAAATTCAATTAAGTTGGTAAAAAAGCTTGCCAAGGTAGTAGCCGCTAACTTTTGACCCATGGTAATATTGGTAGCCGGTATATTTTCTGGAATTGAATTCAATAACGGATTTAATAGTTCTTCATTGCCCAATACGATTGCAGCATTACGTAGTGCATCAGGAGATTCATTTTGAATTTTGTACAATAAATCACCTACATAATTTACTTGAGAGATATTTTTAGGCACCCCAATAATTTCAATATTCTTTTTGGTATTGTAGTAATTGGTGAGTCCCGCCAGGGGTTTTCCTTTTAGAACATTCCATGTACTTTGATAATTTCTTATAAAAAAACCTGCATCATGAATATTGTCTTGTAAAAAGTAGGGGTCAATATCCCAATAAATATCAGCATCTGTTTTTTCAAGAATGGTCTGTATTAAAATACTCTCTGCAGTGTTCAAGGCATTAAAGCCAAGAAAGATGTGTTTTTTATTCGTGTTTTCAAGGTAGTTAGGTAATTCAGAAACCGAGGTTTTATAGATGAGTCCCTGGTGACCAAGTCCCTGTTCTAATAATCTGCCATTAAATTGTTTGTAGATGTCTTCTAAATACCTCCAGAAGTGAAGGTAGTTTTCAATCATTTCAGAATTATCAGGATTCAATGACCAGTGGTTGACTTCTTGTATAGCAGCAACATTTTGGTATAGTGAAGAAGCGTCAACCAAGTAACGGTCTACTTCATTAAAATCTTGTAATAGTATTTGACCCCATTTTAAAAAAGAATCAAAAGATTCCTTTTCATAATCACCCACTTTTAAATAGGCATTATAGAGTTCAAATAATTGCGTGGTAGTATTTGCGGTGACTAGGTTAGAAACCTTTTCAATAAAATCTTCAATACTATAGATTTCTGGGGCAAGTACTGTTTGGGTAAGTGACTTGGACAATATTTTTTTAAGAAATACACCCGCACGTTTACTGGGTAGAATAAAAACTACTTTACCAGTATCTGGGTTATTTTTTAAAACGTCTAGTACTACATCTTGTATAAAACTCTGCATAGTGTAAAAATAAAAAAGCCCCACAATATTGTGGGGCTTTTAGTTATTAAAACACTTAGGTTTTTATAAACTTATTTTACTAAGTTGATTTCTACCCTTCTGTTTTGAGCTCTACCAGCTCTTGTATTGTTTGTAGCCATTGGCTTAGACTCACCGTAACCTACAGCAGATAATCTAAACTCTTCGATTCCTTTGTCTACTAAGAATTCTTTTACAGAAAGAGCTCTTGACTCAGAAAGGCTTTGGTTTAATTTTTCGCTACCTACGCTGTCAGTATGACCTTCAACAGTAAACTTAGCGTTAGGGTATTCTTTAAGGATTGTGATAATGTCAACCATTACAGAAGTAGACTCAGCTTTGATAGAAGATTTACCAGTATCAAATAAGATAGTTCTAGCGTAATCATTCAATTGCTTTTGAACTTCTTCAGTTACTTCAGGACAACCAGCGTTAGCTACTGTACCAGCAACATCTGGACATTGATCATCTTTGTCAAGTACACCGTCACCGTCTTTATCAGCCCAAGGACAACCTTTGTTTTCAGCAGGACCAGCTTCAGAAGGACAAGCGTCATCTTTATCAGCAACACCATCGCCATCAGCATCAGGACAACCAGCTAAAGCAGGAAGACCAGCTTCGTTTGGACAAGCATCATCTTTATCAGCAACACCGTCACCGTCAGCATCAGGACATCCGTTCATTTCTTTAGAACCAGCTTCGTTAGGACAAGCATCTTTGCTGTCTTCGATGCCATCGCCGTCAGAATCAGGACAACCGTTGAATGCTTCAAGACCAGCAACTTCTGGACAAGCATCATCTTTATCGTAGATACCATCACCATCAGTATCAGTACCACCAAATTTAACTGAAATACCAGCTAAGTGTTGGAAATGAGTAACACCGTAATCTTCGAAGGCATGCTTGTAAGTAGATTGTAATGTAAGACCTAAGTTTTCAGTAAACCAAATGTTTAAACCAAGACCTCCATTAACTGTACCTGCACCAATTTCATCAACCCAAGTATAACCACCACCAATCTCTACGAAAGGATCAAGAACGGTTTGTTTTTTAATTAAATCATATTTAATTGTACCATCAATAGCATAATGAGAAAGATCGTCAACGCTAGTATCTCCTATTTTGCTAATCTTATTTAAAGAACCTCTAGCACCAACAGAGAAACCATCTCCGATTGATTTAGATACTCCTACATAAGAAATAGAAGGTAAAATGTTCCAGTGATCGTTCACATTAAAGAATTCATTACCGAAAGAACTTACATCCGAAGTAGGATATACGTCAATGGCATTAACCCCAAATTGCACTTGCCAAGGGTTATTCTCGTCTTGCGCTTGTATGCTGTTGATACCTACTACAAGTAGGGCAACTGCCAATAATTTGCTAAGATGTTTCATGTATTAAATTTTAAGTTTAAGTGTTTATTAGCTGCAAATGTAACTTGTTAAATATTATTAACAAAATCAATTTCCTATTTTTTTTAGCGCATTTAAAAGATTAAATACTGCATTTAAACGATTTTAAGTTCTTTGCCCACTTCGGTAAAGGCTTTAATGGCACTGTCTAAATGCTCAATCGTGTGCGCTGCGGATAGTTGAACGCGTATGCGTGCCTTACCTTTCGGGACTACAGGATAGAAGAATCCGATGACATAAATTCCTCTTTCCAGTAACTTATTTGCCATATCCTGTGATAATTTTGCATCATATAGCATTACGGGTACTATTGCTGAGTCCCCTTCAACGATGTCAAACCCCGCTGCTTTGATCCCTTTTTTGAAATATTCAGTATTTTCTTGCAATTTATCTCGTAGAGAAGTATCGTTCTCTAACATGTCGAATACCTTAATAGATGCACCAACTATGGCAGGTGCCAATGAGTTAGAAAACAAATAAGGTCTAGAGCGTTGTCTTAGTAGGGTGATAATTTCTTTTTTACCGGTAGTATAACCACCCATAGCACCACCTAATGCCTTACCTAAGGTACCTGTAATAATGTCGATTCTGCCCATTACCCCTTTTTCCTCTAAGGTTCCTATTCCTTTAGCACCTATAAATCCGGTGGCATGGCATTCATCGATCATGACCAAAGCATCGTATTTATCTGCTAAGTCACATATTTTATCTAATGGTGCTACTATACCATCCATAGAGAAAACACCATCAGTTACAATAATTTTAAAACGTGCACCATCTTCGTTCGCTTTTATAAGTTGTGCTTCTAAATCTTGCATGTCGCTATTAGCATAACGGTAGCGCTTAGCTTTACACAAACGCACACCATCAATAATAGAGGCATGATTTAATGAATCTGAAATTATGGCATCTTCTGCATTCAGCAAAGGTTCGAACACCCCGCCATTGGCATCAAAGGCAGCGGCATATAATATGGTGTCTTCCGTACCATAAAAGTGGGCAATCTTTTCTTCTAATGTCTTGTGTATATCTTGAGTACCACAAATGAAGCGAACAGAAGACATACCGAAGCCATGCGTATCCATAGCATCTTTAGCCGCCTGTATAACATCGGGGTGAGATGATAGCCCTAAGTAGTTATTAGCGCAAAAATTGATAACCTCTTTCCCGGTGTTGATTTTAATAACAGCATCTTGCGGAGAAACAATAATCCGTTCTTCTTTAAAGAGTCCGTCATTTTTAATACTCTCAATTTCTTGCTGTAAATGTTCTTTAATTTTTCCGTACATATTCCTTTATATATAATCTAGTTCTATTTCAGTGTTAATATACACAATGATTTTGTGGTCTATCGTGTAGCCCATATTTGAAAAACTTTGGGCATAAGTATTTACTTGATGGTGGTATTTAGAGTTTCGCTCACCGGTTTTATAATCTATAATCGTAGCATGTTGGTTTTTAAGCACCACCCTATCTGGTCTTTGCACGCTACCATCTGCAATTAATAGGTCGCGTTCGTTCAGCACTTCAACATCGTTTTGATAGAATTGGGTCAAATCTTCATGAAAGATGACTTTTTTTACAATATTCTTAATAGTGGTTACTTCCTGTTCTTTAATTAATCCTTTCTGCAAAGCCATCTGTACAGCTCTGTCTAAATCTTTAGTTGTATAGATAGCGCCTAATATATAATGTATAACGTTACCTTGATTTATGGCCACATCTAAACCTTCGTCCCAAAGGGTGCCGGCTAATGCAAGTATTTTAAAATCGGGCCTGTTTTTGTTGGTATATATATAAGGTATCGTCAATTGATTAGTACTCTTATTGTTTTTTGTTTCATTTATTGCAAAATTACCAAAGTCGTACGATAGTTTGTCTTGTTGATATACACCGATACTTTTTAAAAAGTGAATAAAGAGGCCCGAATAGTAGTTAGGGTTATGGTCGCCTTTTTTATCTAGATTATTGGCACTTATTATAAATAGTGCATTTACCGCTCTTGTAAGAACGACATATAACAGGTTAAATGCATCTAACTGTAGCTTTTGGTGGTCAATGTCATAGAGCAGCGATTCTATTTCGCCATATTCTTGAACCTCTTGTTTTTTATTGATAAGTACTTCGGAAAAGCCAAGGAATTCATTTTTATTTACCGGAAGCCACAATTTTGGATCAATCTCTTCGAACACGTTTGAATTCGCATAGGGGAAAATAACCACAGGAAACTCCAGACCTTTAGATTTGTGAATGGTCATAATCTGCACCGACTCAATATTCTCTGGAGTACTTATACTCGCCGAATTTCCTTTTTTGTCCCAATAGTCTAGAAATGATTGCATGTCTGAGCCATATTTTTGCTCTACATCAAAAACCAAATCCATAAAAGCAGATACATGAGCATCTGAAGTTGGTATAAGGTCGAAGGTTTTAATAGCATAGGCCAAGCCATCAAATACAGAGGTTTGCCTAAGTTTAGAAGCATTAAAACCATAGGTTTCTAAAAGGTGTATATCAAGTTTACCCAAGTTTTCATGGATATAGGCGTGTTTATCAGCTTTACCATCTGACAGAAAATTCAAAATTTCATATTGAATCTCTAATTCTGCAGGCTGAACCATATATCGAATAAGCTGAACCAAGAAAATGGTTTTGTCGCTCTCGCTAAGTAAAAGTGAATCTGAAGAAACTACGGGAATTTTATGCCGCATTAAAAAATCGGCAAGTAGTAATCCGTGTTTCTTTTTTCTAATAATAATACAGATATCACTATATGAATACCCTTGCGTCAAGCAATTTTCAATGGTTGCCAATGTGTTGGCCGCATATTCATCGTCGGTATCTTCTTCTAATAAAGATATATTGACATAGCCACCAATTTTGTGGTTAGTTTCTTGAGTGTTGCCCAGTTTAAAAAATTCTTGATAAATATCGTTCTCTAAAAACGGACTAATACTCTGAAAGAAGTTGTTGTTGAAGTTGATGACCTCGGCGTAACTTCTATAGTTTCTAGGTAGGGTAACCAGTTCAGACGGTATGGTAAACGGGTGCGTTTGGTGTGTAGCCAGTTCAAGAAATTGTTCTGCCTTGCCACCGCGCCATCTATAGATAGCTTGTTTTGGGTCGCCTACCAAAAATAGGGAACCCTTGTTGCCAAGCTCATCTTCACCCTCCATGGCACTACCAATGAGCGGTATAAGGTTTTCCCATTGCATTTGCGAAGTATCTTGAAATTCATCAATAAAATAATGACGATACTTTTCGCCCAAGCGCTCATAGATAAAAGGAGCAGGTTGATCCTTTATTTCTTTTGCAATTAATGTATTAAATTCAGAAATAGACAATTGGTCTTTCTCTTCTTGAATAATCTTCAGCTCTTTTTGGATCGCATTCAATAGCGCAAAGGGGATAATGTTTCTATTGATATTGGCGAACAATCCTCTTTTATAAATAAGCTTTTTTATTCCTTGATAATACTGAAGTAATTGTGGGGCTAAATCTGCGGGAGCATCTTTTATGGAGGCTTTTACTATTTTCCCCTCAATTAAATTATCCTCAAGTTTGTTATTGTAGAGTTGTGTAGGTGTAAAGTTTTCAGCAACTATTTTCTTGAAATGGTTAGGTAAAGTTTCTCTAGGGAAATCTTTTAAATCCAAACCAGATGAAGTGATAACTTCAAGAGCGGCAGTAGCAAGTGCTACAATCTTTTTCTCTAGATTTTTGGTTTCTTTTTTAAGATGCGTTTGTAACTTTAGAAAATCGCCTAGTTCTATTTCTTGTAAATGTTTTAAATGTTCGGCATTGTTCTCATCGAATATGAGCTTACCAATTTTCAATAGATCAAAACCAATATCCCAACTACGGTCATCTTCAATTTTTTCAATGGCAAAATCTAAGAGCACTTTTGTAAACTCAGGATCTTCACCTGCTTTGCTTATAACACGCTCAACGGCTTCTTGTAAAAGTAGGTCCACATCAAGAACAACCTCAAAATTTTGCGGAATCTTCAAATCTTTCGCAAAAGTTCTTATGAGTCGGTGTGTAAATTTATCAATGGTAGAAATATCGAAGAAAGCGTAATTGTGCAGAATTTGCTTTAATCTAAGTTTGCTAAGAGCAGGCAACTGTTCAAAAGTGTAGTTAGTTTCGCTTATAATGTCTTTAAATAAAGGAGCGGCGTCTTCAATAGAGGTAGTTTTAGAAAACTCGAACAGACTGTTTAATATTCTGTGTTTCATTTCATTTACCGCTTTATTGGTAAATGTGATGGCTAAAATTTTTCTAAAATTTTGCGGAGAATCAAGTATAATTTTCAGGTATACCTTGGCAAGCGCATAGGTTTTTCCTGATCCGGCGGATGCATTATATATGGTAAAAGAATTACTGGACACTAATTTTTACTGCAAATTAAGGAATCCTGTACAGTTCTTAACAAATTATTACATGAATATAAATGTTAAAACCCGTAACTTTGGTAGACAATTAATATTAATCTAAAAACACATAAATTATGGCTTTTGAACTACCAAAATTGCCTTACGCCTATGATGCTCTTGAGCCTCATATCGATGCAAGGACTATGGAAATACATCATACAAAACATCACCAAGGATATACATCTAAGTTGAACGCTGCTATAGAAGGTACTGATCTTGCTGAGAAGTCTATAGAAGATATTTTAACAGGATTGGATATGAGTAATGGTGCTGTTAGGAATAACGGTGGTGGATTTTACAATCACTCATTATTCTGGACAATCTTATCACCAAATGGAGGCGGAAAGCCAAGTGGCGAATTAGCTGCTGCAATTGATAGCGCTTTTGGTTCTTTTGATGCATTCAAAGATAAATTTACAACTGCAGCTGGTACAAGATTTGGATCTGGTTGGGCATGGTTATGTGTTCATAAAGGTGGTAAAGTAGAAGTATGTTCTACACCAAATCAAGACAATCCATTAATGCCAGGTGTTGAATGTGGAGGTCAGCCAATTTTAGGTTTAGACGTTTGGGAACATGCCTATTACCTGAATTACCAAAACAAGAGACCAGATTATATTGAAGCGTTTTTCAATATCATTAACTGGGATGAAGTTTCTAAAAGATATGCAAGTAACAAATAAGAAAGAGTAGAAATATTCTTAACTATCTTGTAGGAAACCACTTATGAATTATTCATGGGTGGTTTTTTTGGTTTTAAAATAGAAAAGGGCGGAGAAGTCTCCACCCTTTTCGTCCCAAATCTTACCATAAACTTAACCTACTTATGCTATGGCGAGACTAAATTACTGGTATTGAGTAAATAAAAAAAGGATTTTTAAGAAAAAATTAATCTTTTATTTAACTAAAGATGTTTTACAGGAATTGGTCATTGTGGGCGGCGGATTATTTTATAACCCAATTGGTATAAATTAAAAAGACGGAGCATTGCTCCGTCTTTTCCCCAAATCTTACCATGAACTTAACCTACTTATGCTATGGTTCTGTAAATATATAGGCTTAGAGGGTATTGCAAAAAGCTATTCGTTGTACGTCACAAACTTAGGTTGTACTACCGAAATGAAAAATTGAGGAGAAATATTCGTTTTTTGTGAAGTTATAAAATGGATCAAAAATAAAAAGACGAAGCATTGCTCCGTCTTTTCCCCAAATCTTACCATGAACTTAACCTACTTATGCTATGGTTCTGCAAATGTATATGCATAAAGGGTGGTATAAAAAGCTATTCGTTGTACGTCACAAACTTAAGTTGTAATGCTAGAATTGAAATTTTAAGAAGATTTTGCCTGGTGATGAAGTTAGAAATGGCCGTAAATTAAAAAGACGGAGCATTGCTCCGTCCTTTTCCCCAAATCTTACCATGAACTTAACCTACTTATGCTATGGTTCTGTAAATGTAATAGGCTTGTTTATATATATAAAAGGTATTGGCTAAACGTCTTGTAATAACGTTAAAGAGAGCTTTGTGAAGAAATGGATTACAACTTTGTGGATAGAAAAAAATGGCAAATAAAAAAGGTGGAGAAGTCTCCACCTTTTTTGCCCCAAATCTTACCATGAACTTAACCTACTTATGCTATGGTAGCTTTAAAAGTAAAGCTGCTTAATTCAATTCGACTATTCAATCGATAAAAGACCATTATCGTCGATGAAATACACAAATAGTATGTATTTCATCGAAATATTATTTAATAAGCGCGTTCGTTATTCCCTTCGTAAAAGTTTATAAATGCTCTATTTACTACTCTGTTTCCGCCCGGGGTTGGGTAGTTACCTGTAAAGTACCAATCGCCTAGGTTTTTAGGACAAGCTTCGTGTAAGCTCTCAATAGTCTGGTAAATAATAGAAACTTCGGCTTTAATTCCATCAGGACTTAAAAGCTCTCCGGTTTTCTTTGAAATCTCTTTTGCGGTAAAAGGAGCATAAAATTCTTTGACATAATTAATCACATCTTTATCGCGTGATTTTACCTGAGTTAAACATTTTTTATAGATTTCATCTACGATATGCATAGAGTTATTGTCTACATGTAATGCCAAAGCTGCTTTAAAAGCAATAAAATCTTCCAATTTCGCCATATCGATACCATAACAATCAGGATATCTAATTTGCGGAGCCGATGATACTACTATTATCTTCTTAGGTGATAATCTGTCAAGTATTCTAAGAATGCTCTTTTTAAGTGTGGTACCGCGAACAATACTATCATCTATTATAACAAGGTTATCACCTTCTTTTACAGAACCATAAGAAATGTCATAAACATGTGCTACCAAATCATCTCTACTACTATCTTGAGTAATAAAGGTTCTTAACTTAGCATCTTTGATGGCAACTTTCTCTATTCTTGGACGTACATCTAGTATCTCATGTAATTGTTCACCTGTAATACCGGTGCCTAAAGCCAGTATTTGCTCTTCCTTTTTCTTGTTCAAGTAATTTTGAGCTTCCTTAACCATACCGTAGAAAGAAGTTTCTGCTGTATTAGGTATGTAAGAGAATACCGTATTCTTGATATCTTCATCAATAGCTTCTAATATTTGTGGGAAAACCAATTTACCTAAAGCTTTACGCTCTTGGTAGATCTCTTTATCGCTACCTCTAGAGAAATAGATACGTTCAAAAGAACATGCTTTACGCTCTTTAGGTTCTAGTATTTGTTTAATGTCACTAGTGCCGTTCTTTTTAATAATGATCGCTGCACCTGGATCCAATTCTTTTACCTCTTCATAAGGTACGTTGAATACAGTCTGTATAGCAGGTCTTTCTGATGCTACCACAACAACTTCATCATCTCTGTAATAGTATGCAGGTCTAATACCGCTTGGATCCCTTAATACAAATGCATCACCATGACCTAATAAGCCGGCCATAGCATAACCACCATCAAAATTTTTGGCGGCCCTTCTAAGAATTTTATACACTTTTAAACGTTCGGCAATAAGTGGTGATGCTTCTTGTTTGGTATACCCTTCTTTTTTAATTTGCTTGTATAGTTTGGCGACCGCATCATCAAGAAAGTGACCAATTTTCTCCATCACGGTTACGGTATCTGCCATTTCCTTTGGATGTTGCCCTATCTGAATTAAATTATCGAACAATTCATGAACGTTGGTCATGTTGAAGTTACCGGCAACAATAAGGTTACGGTGCATCCAGTTGTTCTGTCTTAAAAATGGGTGTACACTTTCAATGCTATTTTTTCCAAAAGTACCGTAACGTACATGCCCCAAAAGTAATTCACCTATATAAGGTATGTGCTTTTTTTGCAAGGCCACATCATCTTCATATTCCGGATGCTCTTTAAGCTCAGAATTTATGCGATCGTTTATTTGGGCAAATATGTCTTGTATAGGTTGTTGTTGGCATGAGCGCACACGACTCATGTAGCGTTCCCCTGCTTTTACATCTAATTTAATACTGGCAAAACCTGCACCATCTTGACCACGGTTGTGCTGTTTTTCCATCATTAGGTACATTTTATTTACACCATAAAATGCTGTTCCATACTTTTCCTTGTAATACTCTAAAGGTTTTAACAACCGTATTACAGAAATACCACACTCATGCTTAATTGCGTCACTCATTGTTTTTGGTATTAAAAAAACCCCAAATATTTGGGGCTAGGGGATTATTGTAATTCTATGTCAAACTGAGTCAGCTTTTTAAACTGATGCAGTCTCTCTCTAATTTCTTTGCGTTCTAAATGAATCATTCTTTCAGCTCCGAATTTCTCAACACTAAAAGATGCCAAATTAGATCCGTGAATAATAGCCTTTTTCATATTTTCAAAAGAACTATCATCGCTAGCTGCTAGGTAGCCTGAAAAACCACCAGCAAAAGTATCGCCAGCACCAGTTGGATCAAATACCTCTTCTAAAGGTAACGCCGGAGCAAAGAATATTTGGTCTTCGTTAAATAACAAAGCACCATGTTCTCCTTTTTTTATGACTACGTATTTAGGCCCCATGGTAAAAATCTTTTGCGCTGCTTTAACCAAAGAGTATTCGCCAGTTAATTGTCTAGCTTCTTCGTCGTTGATAGTTAAAACATCTATATGGTTAATTACTTCCATTAAATCTTTCAGAGCATTGTCCATCCAAAAATTCATGGTGTCCAATATGATTAACTTTGGTCGTTTTTTCATCTGATTAATTACACTCAGTTGTACCATTGGGTGAAGATTGCCTAGCATTACAACATCTGCATCACTGTAATCTTCAGGAACTACAGGGTTGAAGTCTTCTAAAGTGTTTAATTCAGTAGCCAAGGTATCCCTGGAATTTAAATCGTTATGGTATTTACCGCTCCAGAAGAAAGTTTTACCACCTTTTACAATTTCTAAGGCAGAAATGTCAATACCTCTGTCAGTTAAAAGGTCTAGGTATTCTTGTGGTAAATCATCACCAACTATAGATATAATTGCTGAATCTACATCGAATTGAGATGCTGCTAAGCCAATATAGGTAGCTGCGCCGCCTAAAATTTTATCTGTTTTACCGAAAGGAGTTTCAATGGCGTCAAAAGCGACAGTACCGACTATTAAAAGCTTGCCCATAAAATTGTAAAAATTTAAGCTGCAAATATACGATTTTGAAGGGCTAATTAAAATGGTTTATCAAATACAAATTTTAATAGTTATCAAAGGCGAATTGTTCATATATAATGCTAATTATTTCCTTCCAAAATCAGCGGGTATCTCTCCCCAAACCTTTGTTTCCCATTTTACGATAACAGTACTGTATTTGTTCTTCTTTAACCAGTCTTCGGCTCTATCGATAAGCTCAAAAAGATTTTTGTTTTTTGTAGATGCTGTTAGTTTGGTGTTGCATTTCTTTTTGCGTACCCAACTCATGGCGGTTCTAGAATCTGTGTAGATAATACGGTCGCTATTTCGATCCTTCAAAAATGCTAGTCCATGAACCAGCGCTAAAAACTCCCCAATATTATTTGTGCCTTGCGGAAAAGGGCCTTGGCGAAATAATTTTTTACCCGTTTTAGTATCGACACCTTGGTATTCCATCACTCCTGGATTTCCGCTAGAAGCAGCATCAACAGAAATGGAATGATAATTAGGTAGCCCTATTCGTCCCAACTCTTCTTTAGATAATGAAGGTGCTGTTTTTTTCTTTCCTTTAAAATCGGCATAATTACCATTATAAGCTTTTTTGGCGACGTCAAAAGATTCAAAAGATTTGTATTCTGCACCCGCATAGTTTGCAATAGATTTTTTGCATGCTGCCCATGAATCAAAGATACCTGGCTTTTTCCCTTTCCATACAACATAGAATTTTCCTTTTTTAGCCATTACTGTTTAGATAAAATTTCGTCAATAACTATAGGAAAATATTCATATTCTAATTGATGAACTTTGGACGCAATATCTTCTGCTGTATCGTTGATGGCGATAGGTGCTTTTGCTTGTTTAATGATTGCGCCTTCATCGTATTGGGCGTTTACATAATGTATGGTAATGCCAGTTTCGGTTTCTTGTTGTTCCTTAACTGCATTATGAACGTTCATGCCATACATACCTTTGCCGCCATATTTAGGTAGAAGGGCGGGGTGAATGTTGATTATTTTATTGGGGAAAGCATTGGTGATTGCTTCTGGTATTTTCCATAAAAACCCGGCTAAGACTATAAGGTCTGGCTCTAGGGACTGTAACATATTGAGAATAAAGTCGCTTTTAGAGAAAGCTTGACGATTAAAAAATAGCGCATTAATTTCAAGTCTGTTACATCGTTCGATGACTTTGGCATCGCTTTTGTTAGTTAATACACAGCATATAGTAACATCATTGCGGAGTTTAAAATAATTGGCAATGTTTTCAACATTAGATCCAGAACCGGAGGCAAAAAGAATAATTTTTTTGGTTTTCAATAGAAGTGGTCTTTTTAAGAGAGCGAACAATGAAATTAAATTCGGTATAAAAAGCGACTAAAAAGCTTGTCAGAATTTAGAAAAAAACGATTATCATTTATAGTTCTAATACCTCACTTCTTTTAAATATCTTTTTTCAACGTTACCGAAACAAAATATTAATTTTGGTAAAATTACAGCACATGTCTTTAATTTGATTAAATTACCATACATTTTAACGACAATTAGTGTAATTAAACCAAAGTTTTTTATTTTTGCCTTCAATTTAAATTTTTAAAACAAATATTATTATGTCAGACATTGCATCAAGAGTTAAAGCTATCATCGTTGATAAATTAGGAGTTGATGAAAACGAAGTGGTAACCGAAGCTAGCTTTACTAACGATTTAGGCGCAGATTCATTAGACACGGTAGAGTTGATAATGGAATTCGAAAAAGAATTTGATATCCAAATTCCAGACGATCAAGCTGAGAATATCGCGACTGTTGGTCAAGCCATCAGCTATATAGAAGAAGCGAAGTAAAACATGTTTTCTTGAATAGAATTCAAATTATCCATGTGGTAAATGCTCCGCATGGATAATTTTTTTTAATTTACGCTTGGTTTAGATTTAAACAAATAAGAAGTTAAATGCAGTTAAAGCGAGTTGTAGTTACAGGTTTGGGGGCACTTACCCCAATAGGTAATAATATTGAAGAGTATTGGAATGCCTTGGTCAACGGTAAAAGTGGAGCAGCGCCAATTACTTATTACGATACAGAAAAATTCAAAGTAAAGTTCGCATGCGAGCTGAAGAATTACAACATCGAAGATCATTTTGATAGAAAAGAAGGCCGTAAGCTAGATAGATTTGCACAATACGCACTTGTATCTTCAGATGAAGCTATTCTTGATTCTAAATTAGATTTAGACAAAGTCGATAAATTTCGTGTTGGAGTTATTTGGGGTGCAGGCATCGGAGGATTGGAAACTTTCCAGAACGAGGTCATGAATTTTGCCAATGGTGATGGTACACCAAGATTCAATCCATTCTTTATACCAAAGATGATTGCTGATATAGCACCAGGAAATATATCTATAAAACATGGTTTTATGGGGCCTAACTACACAACTGTTTCAGCATGTGCCTCCTCGGCAAATGCGATGATAGATGCCTTAAACTATATACGTTTGGGTCATTGCGATGTCATTGTTACAGGTGGTAGCGAAGCGGCCGTAACGATTGCAGGTATGGGTGGTTTCGGGGCAATGCATGCATTGTCTACAAGAAATGAGAGTCCAGAAACAGCTTCAAGACCTTTTGATGCAACCAGAGATGGTTTCGTATTAGGTGAAGGAGCAGGAGCATTAGTTCTTGAAGAATATGAACATGCAATAGCAAGAGGAGCAAAAATATATGCAGAAGTAGCAGGTGGTGGTATGTCAAGTGATGCTTATCATATGACGGCACCACACCCAGATGGGATCGGCGTTGTTCGCGTTATGGAAAACTGTTTAAGAGATGCAGGTCTATCTATAGAAGATGTTGATGCCATTAACACACATGGAACATCTACACCATTAGGTGATGTTGCAGAACTTAAGGCCATTACCAAAGTATTTGGTGAGCACGCCAAAAATATAAATATTAATTCTACAAAATCAATGACCGGTCACTTGTTAGGTGCAGCGGGCGCTATTGAAGCGATTGCATCGATTTTGGCAATGGAACATGGTATGGTACCACCAACTATAAACCATACCACGGTAGATGAAAATATAGATCCTAGTTTAAACCTTACATTGAATAAAGCTCAAAAACGAGATGTAAAAGTTGCGATGAGCAATACATTTGGTTTTGGTGGGCACAATGCATGTGTGGTTTTTAAAAAAATCGATTAATTAGTTTTTATGTCATTTCCCTCAAACTTATTTAATTCCCATCCAAAAGAGGATGGGGATTTTTTTTTGGGAATAACCAAAATTTTAGGTTTCAAGCCTAAAACATTATCGTATTATAAAAAAGCCTTTCTTCATAGGTCAATGAATAAAAAGGATGATAAAGGTAATGCCATGAATTACGAACGGCTAGAATTCTTAGGCGATTCTATGTTGGGCACCATAATTTCTAAACATTTATACAGCGAAGTGCCAGAAGGTGACGAAGGGTATTTGACGAAAATGCGATCTAAAATTGTTAGTAGAGAACATTTAAACGAGCTGGGTAAAGATTTAGGTTTAATAAATTATGTAGAAAGTAGAATACCTAAATCTCACTTTGGCCAAAACATACATGGTAACGTTTTCGAAGCATTGGTTGGGGCTATTTATCTGGATCGTGGTTATAATTATTGCGAGAAATTCATTCACAAAAGAGTAGTTGAGCCCTATGTTGACATTGAACAATTAGAAGGTAGGGTTATAAGTTATAAAAGTTTGGTGATTGAATGGTGTCAAAAGAAAAAGAAGTCTTTTGATTTTGATGTATACGAAGATACTGGCAACGATCCATTAAAACATTTTGCCGTAAAACTTTCCATTGGCGGTAATGTGGTTGCAAAAGCTAGGGCAACATCAAAGAAAAAAGCAGAAGAAAGGGCTTCTAAAAGAGCATTTTTCGCCCTGCAGGACAAAATGGGCAATTAATCATTTGTAAAAATGATAAAATGCTAACATTTTAATAACTTTTAAGGTGTTTTTATCAATTTATGTAACTAGGCATTAAGGCTTAGAAGTTTTATATTTACCCTTTTATTGAAGTATGGCTACTACTTACAAAATAAATGATGATTTTTACGATGAATCTTTTAGCCTTATAGCTTTACACACTACCTTAGAAGATTTTTCTTTGGCCTACGGGTTAAACCAAAGCATAAAGGCAAAATTTGTAAGAGCGAAAAAGAATTTTAATCTTGCTGAAAATAAATCGTTTCCAATATTTGAATGGGATGATGAGTTTAATGATATGTATTGGGTATTAATAGCCAATCATAGCAGTGAAAAAGAACTCGTGATGCACGATGATTTATTTAAGAACGAAACAACATATAAACGACACAGGTTATTGCCAGAGTATAAAGATGTTGACTATCTATTAAAAATAGAAACTGAAAAGGATTTTGATACAAATTCCTTAATAAAGAACATATTAATGTTGCCAAGAATGATGGCGGCTTATGAAATAAGTACTGACAAACTAAAATCAAAGAACAATCTAATTTTTTAAATATGCCAACTGTAAAAAAGACGAAAATTGTAGCCACCTTAGGGCCTGCAACTAGCAAGAAAGAGGTACTCAGGAGCATGATTGATGCAGGAGTAGATGTATTCAGAATTAACTTCTCTCACGCTGATTATGCCGATGTTAAAGAGCGTGTAGACATGATACGTGAATTAAATGCTGAAATGGAGACAAACACATCCATACTAGCAGATTTACAAGGACCAAAATTACGTGTAGGCGTAATGGCAGGTGATGTCGTAGTAAGTCCGGGTGACGAAATTACATTCGTAACTGGCGAACCATTTGAAGGTACTGCAAAACGTGTTTACATGAATTATAAAGAATTTCCTAGAGATGTAAAACCTGGGGAGCGTATTCTTTTAGATGATGGTAAATTAATGTTCGAAGTAGTAACGACTAATGGTGTTGATGAGGTTTTAGCCAAGGTTATACAAGGCGGACCTTTAAAATCTAAAAAAGGTGTAAACCTACCGAACACAAATATTTCTTTACCTGCACTTACTAAAAAGGATATAAAGGATGCTGAATTCGCTATCTCGTTAGAGGTAGATTGGATTGCACTTTCTTTTGTACGTTTTAGCCAAGACCTAATTGATCTACAGAACATCATCAGTAAACACTCTGATCACAAAATTCCGATCATTGCCAAAATCGAAAAGCCAGAGGCTGTAGAGAATATCGATAAAATTGTTGCTTACTGTGATGGTTTAATGGTTGCTCGTGGAGATTTAGGTGTTGAAGTTCCTGCTCATGAAGTACCATTAATTCAAAAGCAATTAGTTTTAAAAGCTAAGAAAGCCAGAATACCGGTAATTATTGCTACCCAAATGATGGAGACCATGATTACTAGCCTTACACCAACAAGAGCAGAAGTAAATGATGTGGCAAACTCTGTTATGGATGGTGCTGATGCCGTAATGTTATCTGGAGAAACTTCTGTTGGTAATTACCCAGTACAGGTTATTGAAAAAATGACAAGTATTTTACAAAGTGTAGAAGGTTCGGATCTAATACATGTACCACATGATCCACCACATATTCGTACCAAGAGGTTTATTACAAAATCTATTTGTTACCATGCCGCTTCAATGGCGACCGATATTAAAGCGAAGGCAATTTCTACTTTAACTAATAGTGGGTATACTGCATTTCAAATCTCTGCATGGAGACCAAGTGCGCACATTCTTGTGTTTACATCGAACAAAAGAATACTTACGCAATTAAATTTACTTTGGGGCGTAAAAGCTTTTTATTATGATAAGTTTGTATCTACCGATGATACTGTCGATGATGTTAACCGTATCGCTTTCAATAAAGGATATTTACAAGTTGGTGATATGATTATTAGTCTTGCAGCTATGCCTATTAAAGATAAGGGAATGGTAAATACATTAAGAGTTAGTGAAATTGAGTCTGGTGATATTTAGTCAGCTTACCTATTATAAATAAAAAAGGGTCGCTAATTAGCGACCCTTTTTTATGCTTTAAAGTGAAATACTTAAGCGACTTCTTTTTCATATGCGATAAAGTTAACAAAAGCTCCATTTTTATCGAATATAGGTTCCCCTTGAATCCAACAATTATAAGTTGAACCATCTTTTCGGTAGTTTATTACAGTAACCTCAAATGGTTTTTTCTGATTAACCGCATCAGAGACTATTTTTAAAGTCGATTTGGATGTCAAATTTCCCTGAAACATTTTTGGACTTTTACCTATAACTTCTTCAGGATGGTATTGACTCATATTCCACATGTTCTTAGTAGCAAAAACAATGTTTAGTTTTGCGTCAGTTACCACAACAACATTCTTGTTAGCCTTTAATCTTTCATCTAGAATATTGGTATCAATATTCCATGAATTTGTAGAAACTAAGTTTAATAGTATCGCTGAATCTTCTTCAGTACGTTTTATATCTTCATAATTAGAAGCGTAAAAGTCCCAAGAAAGAACGGGCAACATGGTAAAGTTTAAGCTTTTTCTAAACTTAATTACGGCATTATCGTAATTTTTTAAATCTATCATTCTGTGTAGTTTAGAGATAATTAAAATTTCTTTTTCATAGCAATTTGCTATAAAACTATAAAAATTACCGATGACACTTATAATTTTAAGAGATGATTCCTATAAATGTTTAAGTCTTCTTTCATTAAACTTTAAAAAAGGCATTAAAAAGTTGAACACAAATAATGATAATTTTCTCGTAAATACCTGAATATAAAGAAAAACCCTAATAGAAATTAATTCTATTAGGGTTTAAAACAAGTGAGTTATATGCTAAAAATTAATTCCAACCACCACCTAAGGCTTGATATACATTTACTCTTGCCATTAGTTGGTCTTTTTTGGTTTCAACCAATTCCATTTTAGATTCGAGCGCTTCACGTTGTGTTAGCAATACTTCGATATATTCAATTCTTGCAGATTGAAATAAACGAGTAGATAAATCGATAGATTCTGTCAATGCCTTTACTTGGTTTTCTTTCAACGCATAACTCTGTTTCAGGTTCTCCATTTTAGACAATTGATTTACCACTTCGATGTATCCACTTAAAATGGCTTTTTCATATTCAAACACTGCTTGTATTTGTTTAGAATTTGCGGTGTTATAATCGGCTTTAATTGCATTTCTATTAATTAGGGGACCAGCAATATCACCAACCGCACTATATATTAAAGATGCTGGAGTCTCGGTTAAGTACTTAGGTTTAAATGCCTGTAGTCCTAATCCTGCCTTCAATCCGATAGAGGGGTAAAAGTTAGCTCTTGCTACTTTAATATTAAGTTTCGCAGCTTCCAATTCAAATTCCGCCTGTCTAATATCTGGTCTGTTTAAAAGAAGTTGAGACGGTAATCCCGCATAGATAGTATCCATCTCGGTTTCGATAAATCCTTCAGAATTACGAGTAATTGATTGAGGTTGACGCCCGATTAAGAAATTTAGTTTGTTTTCCATTTCAACAATTTCTTGTTGTACTTCAAATTTGTGACTTTGATTTTTTAAAACCTCTGCCTCAAATCTCTTTACCGCAAGTTCTGTAGCTCTTGCAGCCTCTTTTTGTAAGCGAACCATTTTTAGTGCGTTACTCTGCAGTTCAAGATTTTGCTCTATAAATGCTAATTGATTATCTAAAGCAACAAGCTCATAATAAGAATCTGCAATTTCGGCAATTAATCTAGTCACCATAAAGTTTTTGCCTTCAATTGTAGATAGGTATTCTAAAGCAGCTGCTTTTTTAGAGTTGCGCAGTTTTTTCCAAACATCTAACTCCCAAGTAGCAAAAAGTCCGGCAGAGTAATCTGTTAGTGGCTCAGGAAACTCTTCGCCATCCTTAATGTCCAGATTTTTTTCTACTGCACCGTTACGGGTATATTCACCTACTTTTTCAACTTCAGCACCAGCACCATAGCTTATGAAAGGGAGGTATTCTCCCTTTCTAGCTTTAACCTCATTTTGGGCAACATCAATCTGCTGCATCATAATGCGTAGTTCTTGGTTATTAGTCAATGCCGTATCAATCAATTTTGTCAGGTTTTCATCTTTAAAGAAATCTGACCATTTTAATTGAGCACTATTTGTAGAATCTGTTGTTTGATCAACATATTTCGATGGCATATTTGTATTCGCCTCTTTCAAGTCTTTTGTAGGCACGCATGAATAGAATAAACCTACGTTCATAAGAACCACCAAAAGTAGTTTTCCATGCTTTATGGTTTTTTTATTTTTGATCATTTTCTTCTTTTTTGGTTAGTTTTTTAATCATTTGCTTTAATTCGCGAAGCTTTTGACGTGTTTTACTTTCACCCTCGCTAATTCTTACAAATTCTTCTGAAATAGGTTCATCAGATTCGCCTTTTATGAGTCCGCGACCGTCTGCAATTGTTGCAAAAATGTAGTATAGCCCTGGTATAATAAGAACACCGATAAGTGTTCCCATAAGCATACCGCCCATGGCAGAACCACCAATTGTTTTATTCGCAATTGCCCCAGCACCATGTGCAACAACTAACGGAATAAGTCCTGCGATAAATGCAAAAGAGGTCATTAAAATAGGTCTAAACCTCACTTTTGCACCTTCGATAGCGGCTTCTAAAATAGTACTGCCCTGTCGTCGTTTTTGAACGGCGAATTCGACAATAAGTACCCCGTTTTTACCAAGAAGTCCCACCAGCATTATTAGTCCGATTTGAGCATACACATCATTGGCTAATCCCATTGCTTTTAGCATAAAGAAAGAACCAAGAATACCTATTGGTAAGGATAGAAGTATAGCAAAGGGCAGTAAAAAGCTTTCGTACTGCGCAGCAAGAACGAAATACACAAATATTAATACGACAAGAAAAATGTAAATAGATTCATTACCCCTTTGCGCTTCATCATATGATAAACCTTCCCAAGCAACGTCAAAACCCCTAGGTAGTGTTTGCTCTGCTACTTCATAAATTGCAGCAATTGCATCTCCACTTGTATATCCTTCAGCAGGAAGTCCTCTAATAGAAGCAGAATTGTAAAGATTGTATCTGGTAATTTCATTAGGTCCCAATTTCTTCTCCATAGACATGAAAGCAGAATAGGGTACCATTTCGCCCTCTTCGTTTTTCACGAACAACTTTTCCAAATCTGAAGGTAATGCTCTGTATTCTGGAGCAGCTTGGGTATAAACTTTAAAGAATCTACCAAAACGAATGAAACCTTGCTCATATGTACTACCGATTAAAATGTTCAGGTTTTCCATTGCTTTACTGATGGAAACACCTTTTTGCATCGCAATTTTATTATTTATTTTCAATTCATACTGCGGATAGTTGGCAGAGTAGAAAGTAAATAAACCAGTAAGTTCATCTCGTTTAGATAACGCATTCATAAAATCATTGTTGATTTTTTCAAACTCGTGATAATCGGTACCATCGGTTTTATCTAAAAGACGCATTGAGAATCCGCCAGAAGAACCAAAACCAGGTACTGCAGGAGGTTCAAAGTATTCAATAACGGCACCGAGGTCTTTTGTTTCTTCCTCTAACTCTTCCATTATTTCATGAACCGAGTGATGACGATCACCCCAAGATTTAAGGTTGATCAAAACCGTACCTGCGTTAGACCCACGACCTTCGGTCATAATTTCGTAACCAGCTAAAGACGAAACAGATTCAACACCTTCAGTTTCTTCACAAATTTTCTGTAGTTTTCTAGCAACGTCATTTGTGCGTTCTAAAGTTGATCCTGGCGGAGTCTGTATAATAGCGTAGATCATACCTTGATCTTCGTTAGGTATAAAGCCAGCTGGCAATGTTTTGTTAGTAAAGAAAATACCAACACAGAAAACACCCAAAATACCAAAAGTTAGTACTCTTCTGGCAACAATTTTGTTCAAAACCTTAGTGTAGCTGCCAGTTAGTTTTTCAAAACCTCGGTTGAACCAATCTATGAACTTATCTATAGGAGATTTTTTACGCGCTTTACCGTGATTGTTTTTAAGAATCATGGCACATAAAACCGGAGTTAATGTAAGTGCTACAATCGCAGATAAAACGATAGACCCAGCCATAGTAATTGAAAATTGGCGATAGAATACACCAACGGGTCCTGACATGAAGGCAATTGGTATAAATACCGAAACCATTACAAGGGTAATTGCGATAATAGCACCACCGATTTCGTTTACCACAAGTTTTACAGCCTCATACGGACCTAAATGTGTTTCTTCCATTTTAGCATGTACCGCTTCAACTACAACTATGGCATCATCGACCACAATACCAATGGCGAGTACTAGAGCAAACAACGTAATAAGGTTAATAGATAACCCAAACATTTGCATGATAAAAAATGCACCAATTAAAGATACTGGTACTGCAATAATGGGTATAAGAGTAGAACGCCAATCGCCTAAAAAGAGGAATACAACAATGGCAACTAAAATAAAAGCATCTCTCAAAGTATGTATTACCTGCTGTATAGATGCGTTCAAGAAGTTAGAAACATCATAACTAATTTTATAATCTAAACCAGTAGGTAGGTCTTTTTTGAGTTCAGCTAATTTTGTTTTAACCTCTTCAATGACATCACTAGCGTTACTGCCAAAAGTTTGTTTTAATACGATGGAGGCAGATGGTTTGCCATCTAGGTTAGAATAGATATCAAAAAACTCACTACCTAATTCTACATCTGCTACATCGCCTAATTTTAAAATTTCACCTTCTGCAGTGGCTTTGAGAATAATATCTTTATACTGTTGTGGCTCATCAAATCGATCTTGATACATGAGCACGTATTCTAAAGACTGCGATGTTTTACCAGAACTTTGACCAATTCTACCAGGGCGAGCTAAAATACTTTGCTCTTCCATAGCTTCTAGAATTTCTTCTGCAGAAACATTATAAGCACGCATACGATCTGGTTTTAACCAAACACGCATCGCATATTTACGGCTACCTAAAATCTGAGCGCTTGCAATACCATCTATTCGCTGAATTTCTGGAATCATTTTGGTGTATGCGTAGTTGTATAAAAATAATTCATGATCATCAGAATTGTCACTGTACAGGTTTACATACATTAGCATACTCGGTTGAACAGGAGTGATAATTACACCTTCTCGTTGTACCAATTCAGGTAACAAAGGCATCACTTGATCTACTCTAGTTTTCACCCTTACTACAGCTTGATCTGGATCTGTGCCAGGTTCAAAAATGATACGTATGGTACCTTCACCTGCACTAGTAGCATCAGATGCGATGTAACGCATATCTTGAACACCATTAATGGCAGTCTCTAAAGGAATTAGGGTAGATTTTACCAAAACGTCTGCACTAGAACCAGGGTAGGCGATAAAGATATTTACCGTTGTTGGTGAAATATCTGGGAACTGTGAAATGGGCAATTGCTTTATGGAGAGCAATCCCACAAAAACGATTATTACCGATATGACAATAGCCAATACCGGTCTTTTTATAAACTTACTGAACATGTCTTTTGTATTTGTTTGATTATTCCGCGTACACGGCTAATTTTGAAATCACTTCATTTGGCTCAGCAAATTTGGTTTCAATCTTTTCATTGTTTTTTACCATACGAATACCGTCAACTAGTATTTTGTCGCTTAGTTTTAAACCTTTACCAATTACAAAAAGGTGAGGGAGTTCTGCAGCAACAGTAACCTCAGTTTGGTGAACCACATTGTCTTGATCCAAAACAAAAACAAATCGTTTGTCCAATATTTCAAAAGTTGCTTTTTGAGGAATAATAAGAGCATCTTTAAAAGGGATGGTCATGAGAACACTGCCAGTTTCACCATGTCTAAGAATTTGATCAGGATTTTGGAAGGTTGCTCTGAAGGCTATGTTACCGGTTTCATTATTAAATTCTCCTTCAATAGTTTCAACAATACCCTTTTGATTAAAAGGCTTATTGTTCGCCATTAATAGCTGCACTTCTTTTTTGGTGTCTTTGTCTGTGCTAATGATATAATCTAAATACTCAGCTTCAGGAACATTAAAATACACCCACATTTTTGAGTTGTCTGACAAAGTTGTCAATAATTCACCTTCATCTAAAAGGCTACCTTCTCGTGCATGTAAGTGATCCATAATACCATCAAAAGGAGCACGAATATTTGTAAAGCCTAAATGTGTTTGTGCTAATGATACTTCGGCATTTGCTTTATCAAAATTAGCTTTCGCCATGGCAAGTTCATTTTTAGAAACGACATTACCATCGGTTAAAAGTTGGGTATTTTGTAATTCTATTTCAGCAACCTTTGCTTCTGCTTTCGCTTTCTGCAAGTCTGCTTCGTAGATGTTGGGCATAATATTGAACATTTTTTGCCCTTTTTTCACTAGTTGACCTTCGTCAACGTGAATTTCCTTCAAATACCCTTTCTCTAGGGCTCTAAGTTCAATATGTTTAAATGAATTAATATTACACACATAATCTTTAGTGATCGATGTGTCTTTTTTAATAGGACTGGTAATGAGAAATTTTGTGTGCTCTTCTTTTTTTTCTTTTTTTGAATTGCAACTTGCCGCAATAAATAATGTGCATGCGGTAGCGATCAGGAGTACGCTCTTGGTCATAGAAATGAATATTTAATTGATTGGTAAAATGAAATTTAAAAATGCGGAGACATTCAAATTGTAGGACGAGTAGATTAATTAATCTAAAGGGGCTGTTGCCTAGAAAGTGATGTCAGGTCAAAATACAATATTGACCAAAAGAAATTTTAAATACGAAATACCTGATATAGGACAAAGCGCCTATCTGCTGTGGGTAGAAAAGTAAATAGCCTTTGTAGTGAATTGCTATTTGTAAAATAACTGAATAAGAAAAGTACTGATAAAAGGTAAAAAGATATTGCAGCTTGCTGTTGTTCAGAAGCTTTTTTAAAGAATGTATGTTCACTCTCTTCTTCCTCGATCTCAACAGCTTCAATTTCTAGAACCTTTTCTAAACTATTGAAATTACCCTTTAAATTTGCATCATGCCCAACAACAGTTTTTAGATTGTTGTTCAATGAATGGGTTAATTGCTGAATGGATTGAAAAGAAGTATCCTCTAAATTGTTATTAGCAAATAGAGGACTGTATATACCAGAAAGTAATATACAGATAGAAAGAAGAAATTTTAAAAAACCTTTTTTCATTAAGTGAACAAAACTATTCTAGCTAATTATGCTGTACAAGAAATTGCCGTTAATTTTTGTTAACATTTTAAATAATTAGTTTAAAGAGAGAAAATGAACCTTGAATATTTAGAAATCGAATTTTAATTGTACTAAAATTGATTTATCATCAACTTTTTTAGCCGTTTTATCGTCTGTATTTAAGTTAGAAAGCGAAATACCGAGCAGTCGAACAGAGTTTTGAAGCTCTTCTTGATACAAAAGATCTTTAGCGGTTTCTAAAATAAGATCTTTGTCTGCGATAAAATAAGGCATTGTTTTACTTCTTGTATTTAAAGTAAAATCGCTGTATTTTATTTTTAACGTAATTGTTTTACCTGCCACCTTAGATTTCGTCAATCTTCTTTCTAGTTCTTGAGCAATATGTTCTAGACGTTCGAGCATAAAAACCTCGCTACTTAGGTTTTCGTTGAAGGTTCTTTCTGCACCTACAGATTTAGGTATGCGGTGCGGTTTAACTTCGCTATTATGAATGCCGCGTACCACATGATAATAATAAGGACCACTCTTACCAAAGTTCTCTGCGAGAAACTCTATTGATTTGTTCTTTAAATCATTTCCGGTGAAAATGCCCAGCTTGTACATTTTTTCAGCAGTTACTTTACCCACACCGTAGAATTTTCTAATATCTAATGCTTCTAAAAACGGAATAACCTCTTCTGGGTTCACCGTTTTTTGTCCGTTTGGCTTGTTAATATCACTAGCGATTTTGGCAATAAACTTATTGATAGATATACCTGCGGATGCATTTAAGCCTGTTTTTTCAAGAATACGCTGCCGAATTTCAGTGGCAAGCATTGTAGCCGATGGATTGCCCTTTTTGTTGATCGTTACATCTAGATAAGCTTCATCAAGGGATAATGGTTCTACAAGGTCGGTATACTCAAAAAATATAGAACGTATAATTTTCGAAATCTCTTTATACCGCTCGAACCTTGGTTTTACAAAAGTTAGCTGCGGACAGTTTTTCTTAGCCATAAATCCGCTCATGGCACTACGTACACCATATTTACGAGCTTCGTAATTGGCGGCAGAAACGACACCTCTTTTTTCACTACCACCCACAGCCAAAGGTTTCCCCTTTAAATCGGGATTATCCAGTTCTTCTACAGATGCATAAAACGCATCCATATCAACATGAATAATTTTTCGAAGAGGCATTTCATTGGGCATAAGCAAATTTAAGACTTATCTTAGTTTTTGAATAGTAGTTTTAACCATTCATATGATAGAAATAGAGCGCAAGTTTTTGGTAAAATCTGATGATTATAAATCAGTTGCAAGTACTAAAACACGAATTGTTCAAGGTTTTTTAAATACTGATCCTAATAGAACGGTTAGAGTTAGAATTAAGGGCGATTTAGGTTTCATAACCGTAAAAGGTAAATCAAATGAATCAGGAACTTCTCGTTTTGAATGGGAAAAAGAAATTTCAGTCGATGAGGCAGATAGTCTATTGAAATTATGTGAAAAAGGTATTTTAGATAAAAGTAGGTACGAAATTTCAGTAGGGCAACATACGTATGAAGTAGATGAGTTTTACGGCGATAATTTAGGATTGACAGTAGCCGAAATAGAATTGAGTTCTGAAAATGAAAATTTCGAAAAACCTGCTTGGTTAGGCGAAGAAGTTACTGGTATTGTAAAATATTATAATTCACAATTAAGTAAATACCCTTTCAATCGCTGGTAGTTTTTCGATTAATTGATAATAAGAGGTAGCTATCCATTAGAAATAAGAAAAGATGCAAAGGGTCTCCGCGACATCATCATTTCTGACCCTTTACATCCAATTTTAAGTGTAACTTTAATTCTAGTGTTACACATTTTTTTTAATAAATAGCTTACTGCCATCCACCACCAAGAGAACGATATAATTCTACCGTTGCCGATAGTTGCGAAAACTTGTTGTCAACTAGGCTTAGCTCAGCATTTAAAGAATTCTCTCTAGCTGTTAAAAGATCTAAATAAGTTAAATAACCACTATTCAATAATTCTTCTGAATTATTTTCGGCACGTTTTAATGCTAATACTTGCTTAGAGATAAATTCTTCTTTTTCAACTGCAATATTGTAGTCATATAAAGCTTCAGATACTTCTTTGCCAGCAGTTAAAAGAGCCTTTTTAAAACTTAGTAAAGACTGCTCTTGTTGTACTTGGGCAACTTCATAAGCCGTTCTAATTTTTCTACCGTTAAAAATCGGTTGTGTAAGTCCGCCTACCAAGTTCGCGAAAATGGAACCAGAATCTATCCAATTATCAATCTCTAAACTTTGAAATCCGCCTTGTGCCGATAAAGTTATTGAAGGGTAGAAATTACTTCTGGCAACGTTAGTAAGTTCAAAACTGTTTACTAAGCTATACTCTGCCTGCATAATATCTGGTCTATTGCGCAATAAAAGCGCTGGTACCCCAAGTTGCATTTCATTAGCTAGAGATTGTTCGTCTAACGTACTACGAGAATAGGTCTGCGGTTGTTCGCTTAATAAAATACTCAGTGTATTTTCTGCTTGGTACAGTAAATTTTTAATATCCAATAATTGGCTCTGAGCGCTATATAATTGCGCTGCAGTTTGGTCAACACCCACCTGGTTTGTTTGCCCGGCCTCTTTTAAGGCAGTAATAGTCTCTAAACTTTTAGAGCGGTTTTCAATCGTCTCTTCAGTAACCAAAATCTGCTTGTCTAATGATAGAATTCTATAATAGGTAGTAGCAATTTGGGCAACTAGACTCGTTTTTACTGCTTTATGTGCAGCTACAGTTTGTAAGTAACTAGCATCGCTTGCACGTTTAGAGCTTCTGATTTTTCCCCAGATATCTGCTTCCCAAGAAACGGTACCCGAAGTTTCAAATTGGTTAAAAGGTTGCGCGAAAAGGCTACCAAATTGTCCATTTTCACTATTCCTTGCAGTTCTAGTCGCACTTGCAGCAGTGTTAACTGTTGGTAAGTAACCAGCTTTTCCTTGTTTTACATATGCCTCGGCAGCTGCAATACTCTGTAGTGCAATACGAATATCAAGGTTATTTTGTAATCCTCTTTGAATATAAGTCTTCAAATGAGCATCTGTAAAAAGGTCTTGGTAAGAAACCGACGCAAATGATACACTGTCTTGCGGTAAATTATCGGTTCGATACAAGTTTTCTGTTTCGATATCTGGTCGCTCGTATGTTTTTGCCGTAAAGCAAGACTGCAACAATAATGGCAGTATGGCAACCAGTATAAGTTTATTTGATATTATTTTATTCATGATTTCTTTAGTTCTATTATTCTTCAATAGTTGGTTGTGGAGCACCTGTAAAACGCTCTTGAATAGTCTGGAAAATAACGTACAATGCCGGTATAACGAATACACCGAATATAGTACCGATTAACATACCACCAACAGCACTCATACCAATAGATCTGTTACCAACAGCACCAATACCCGATGATAATGCCAATGGCATTAAACCAAGAATGAATGCGAATGATGTCATTAAAATTGGTCTAAGTCTCGCTTTTGCACCGTCGATAGCAGAGTCGATAATCGACATACCATGTTTTCTACGTTGCAATGCGAACTCTACAATAAGAATAGCATTTTTAGAAAGTAGACCAATAAGCATGATTAGTGCAATTTGAAAATAGATGTTATTTTCAAGTCCCGCCATACTTACAAAACCAATAGCGCCCGCAATACCAACTGGTAATGAAAGTAAAATTGATAATGGTAGAATATAAGATTCATACTGTGCACTTAATAAGAAGTATACAAATACCAAACTCAATATAAATATGATGATGGTTTGGCTACCTGCGCTATTTTCCTCTTTGGTAAGTCCAGAATATTCATAAGTGTAATTATTAGGTAATACCTCTGCAGCTACTTCTTCAATTGCTTTAATCGCATCACCAGTGGAATACCCAGGGTTCATAGCTCCGTTGATTTTTACAGAACTCAATAAGTTAAATCTACTTACCACCTCAGGACCGTAAATTTTCTTTAGCGATACAAATTGAGAAACGGCAACCGATTCTCCATTAGCATTGGTTACAAAAATATGGTTCAATGAATTTTCATCGGCTCTATCTTCTGGTTTAGCTTGGATCATTACACGGTATTGCTTACCGAATTTATTGAAATCGGTAGTATAAAGACCACCATAATAACCTTGCATAGCACTAAAAACATCAGTAACAGCTAAGCCTGCCATTTTAGTTTTCTCAACATCAACGTCTAACTCATATTGAGGGAAATTGGCGTTGAAGTTAGTAATCGCGTATTGAACCTCTGGTCTTGCATTAATGGCACCTAAGAACTCATTGGTAACTTTACTTACGGTTTGCCAATCATCGGCATCTTTACTCTGTAAGTTCATCTCAAAACCGGTAGAGTTACCAAAACCACGAACACTTGGCGGCGTAAAGAAGAATATTTTAGCATCTTTTAATCCCGCTGTTTTTGCGAACAGGCTTCCTACCACTTCTTGAACAGATTCTCCTTCACCTTCTCTTTCACCCCAATCTTTAAGACGAAGAACAGAGAAACCATATGATCCACCGTTAACACTGTTTAGAATACTGAACCCGGTAATGTTCATTCTAGCTTCTATGATATCCATAGATTCATAAATAGAATCGAGCTTCTTTACAGTTTTTTGTGTTTGCTCTAAAGTAGTACCAGGAGGCATTGTAACATCAGCAAATAATAATCCTTGATCTTCATTAGGTATAAAGCCTGTTGGTGTAGATTTAAATAACATCACCGCAATTGCTGCGAATATTATAAGAGATACCCATGTCAACCATTTTCTTTTGGCTATATATTTTACTGATCCAACATATTTATTAGTCACCGCATCAAAACCAGTATTGAAAGCTGAGAAGAAACGTTTTACAACGCCTTTCTTTTTTTCTTCGGATGTATGATGAGGTTTCAGTAAAAGAGCAGCCAAAGCCGGACTCAGTGTCAAAGCGTTTACAGCGGAAATAAGAATTGCTATTGCCAATGTGATACCAAATTGTTGGTAGAACACACCTGATGATCCACTAATAAATGATACAGGAATAAATACGGCCGACATTACCAAGGTGATAGAAATAATTGCACCTGATATTTCTGACATAGCAGATTTCGTAGCCGTTTTAGCATTTGTAGCACCTTCTTCCATTTTAGCATGCACGGCTTCTACCACTACAATGGCATCATCCACTACAATACCAATTGCAAGTATCATTGCAAATAGCGTTAACATGTTAATAGAATACCCAAATAGTGAGAGAAAGAAGAATGTACCGATAATTGCAACCGGTACTGCAATAGCCGGTATTAATGTCGATCTAAAGTCTTGTAAAAATATGAATACCACTAAGAATACTAATAAAAAAGCCTCGATCAAGGTTTGTATCACGTGATCTATAGATGCACTTAAGAAATCTTTAGTGTTATAAGGTATTACATAGTCCAGTCCTTTAGGGAAATCTACTTTGCTCTCTTCTAAAATTGTTTGAATTTCATCGATAATAGCATTTGCATTTGAACCTGATGTTTGAAAAACACCCACGGCAGCACCAGGCTTGCCCATACCTTCATTCTTAGTTCCGTAATTAAAAGCTCCCAATTCAATTTCGGCAACATCTCTAAGTCTTAAAAATTGTCCGTTTTCTTGAGCCTTAATAATAATATTTTCATATTCAGCTTCATTTGAAAGACGACCTTTATATTTTAATACATATTCGTAAACACCATCGGCATTTTCACCAATTTTACCCGTTGCAGCTTCGAGATTTTGTTCTGTAAGTGCAGCTTGAATATCAGATGGCATTAGCTTGTAAGCAGCCATTTTTTCTGGATTTATCCAGATACGCATAGAATAATCCTTAGCTCCAAAAACAGTTACGTTACCTACACCTTCAATACGTTGTAATTTTGGTACGATGTTAATTTTAGCATAGTTTTCTACAAACGTGGCATCATACTCATCATTATCAGAAAAGAGTGAGAAGAATAATAATGCACTGGTCTGAGATTTTTGTGTGATAACCCCTGTTTGAACAACACTTTGAGGTAATACACTGTTTGCTCTTGCAACCCTGTTCTGCACGTTTACCGTAGCAATATCTGGATCAGTACCTAATTTAAAAAATACGTTTATGGTTGAAGCACCGTCATTACTTGCGTTAGAAGTCATGTACAACATGTCTTCAACACCATTAATTTGCTCTTCTAGTGGAATTACAACACTATTAAGAACGGTTTCTGCATTTGCACCTGTATAGGTACTTGTAACTTGCACCGTTGGTGGTGCTATTTCTGGGTATTGTTCTATAGGCAAGGTCGTTAAACCTAAAACACCTAGAATAACTATAATGATCGAAATCACCGTAGAAAGTACGGGACGATCTATAAATCTTTGAAACATTGTTGTTTATTTATTTGTTTTAATGAATAGCGGATTCTTATTTGGCTGGGTTAATAGCCATTCCGTCTTTTAATTTAGAAACCCCTTCAATAACAATAGTAGTTCCCTCTTCAATTCCGTTTTCAACTACAAACCCTTTTTGTGTTGTGGTAATGATATCTAATGGCATAGTAGTAACCGTATTATCATCTTTTAAAACGTAAACCAGTTTTTTACCTTGAAGATCAATAGTTGCAGTTTGTGGTATTTCATAAGCACCACTATAAATAGTCGGAATTTTAATTTTACCTGTACTACCACTGCTTAATAAATTGTTTTTGTTGTCAAAATCTGCTCTTGCTGTTACACTACCAGTTGTACTATTAATAATAGTATTGATCATAGCAATTTTGCCAGGTTCAGCGTAATCTTCACCGTTGATCATAATTAAAGTTACCTCTGGGGCTTGCTCTAAGTCTAAAACGTTATTATCATTTTTAGGCAAAGACTCTTTTAGTTTTAAAAGCTCTTTCTCGTTCATTGAAAAATAAGCACGAACCTCGCTAATATCAGAAACTGTAGTTAATGGTTTAGCCATTGCAGAACTTACAAGCGCACCAATTTTAAAAGGAATTTCACCAATATACCCATCAACAGGACTAGTGATACGTGAATAACCAATGTTAGAAGTAACACTTTGGTAATTTGCTTGTGCTTGTGCAAGTTGTGCTTTTGCAGTTTCTAATTGCACTGGGCTAATGATATTCTTTTCTACCAAAGGCTTTAATTTATCAACTTCCACTTGCGCTACATTAACAGAAGCTTTTGCAGCGTTAGCATCTTGATTTAAAGTTTGAGTTTCTAATTTAAAAAGTAACTGACCTTTTTTAATTTTTTGACCCTCTTCAACATATACTTCTTGCACAAAACCAGATACTTTTGGCCATATTTCTACATTCTGCTTACCTTCAAGAATAGTTGAGAATTCATTATATATAGTTAAGTCTTGCTTTTCTAATTTAGCGACTTGCAAACTTGGTGGTGGTGGAGCTGCAGGACCTTGAGCTGGTTTTTCTGATGAACCAAAGCACGAGCTTAAAAGAAGCACTGCACTTAATATTCCTATAATTGATAACTTTTTCATTTTAATTGGATGTTTATTTGTATTTGAAAATATAATTGTCCTGTTAAGGTTTTGTTAATTCAGATTGTTCGGTATAAAACGAACTTAATTTATAAATTTTTTTAAATCAGCTTTCTTAGGGCTTCTATTGTTTCTTTATTAGTAGCTTCATTTTGGTCAAGACAATTTAAATACGCGTCCATTTTTGCTTTATTAGAAATGTATTTTTCATTGTTGTACTGCTGATCATACTTGGCAACTTTTTGAATCATTTTAGATTCATTAGCAGCTTTCTTAATAGCCTGCTCTAATTTTTTAATGAAAAAAGTGCTTTTGTCAGATATTTTAAAATACCTTCTTCTATCGCCAGATTTAGTAAAATAGGTTATCATACCTAATTGTAATAGTAAATTGAGCGATGTAGAAATAGAGCTTTTACTTGCCCCTCTTTTCATTTGACAATCGTCAAATGTAAGACCTACTTCTTCAGTTACTACAAGATTTCCAAATATTCTTGCAGCCAATGGAGGTAGATTATATTCAGCTTCAAAATGAACACCTAGCTCTTCTATTAATCTTTGTTTATGTTCTTCTTTTTCCATGATTCGAAATTTGAAGCGACAAAGGTATAGTTAGTTCGGTTACAAACAAACTAAACGAACATTCTTTTTTGTTAATAAAAGTTAATACTTCGTTACGGGAACAAAATTATAAAGTAGTCTCTTGATTATTAGTTCAATAAAAAAATTTATTGACTGTGATTTGGGTAGTGGCTTAGGGTTTTTTTATAAATAAGTAAGCTCTATTGAGAAGAAAAAAAAGAAATATAACTGAACTAACTGATTAAAATGTATGAACTACTTGGCAAAGATGCCGTCTTTTTCTATTAAAGGAATTGTAACTAGATTATTTTCATTCACTGTGTTTTTCTCGAACACAAATCGTTTTTCATACAATTTGTTATCAGCATAGTAAGTGACATAAAATTCATTATTTAATGCTAACACATCTTCTTGAACCACTTCGATTTTTTTAAATGATTTAGGCTCAACGACACCAATACCATGTCTCATGATTGAAGTTTTACGGTCATCGTCATAACCTTTAGATACTACCATGGTCATTTCAATAGCAGTATCTCGATCATTTATGATATATGCATTCCAATCTTTGTTCAAGAATTCTTCGTTCCATTCTCTAATAATGGCGATGTGTACATCTTTAACGACAGGTATTTCTATATCTTTTTTCACAGCGTACTATTAAAGGGCGCTTTTAAATTGTTCTAAAAAGCGTAAATCATTTTCACTCAATAAACGTATATCTGTAATTTGATGAAGAAGCATAGCAATACGATCGATACCTACACCGAAGGCAAAGCCAGAATATACGTCAGGATCTAGTCCACAATTTTTAAGCACATTTGGATCGACCATACCACAGCCTCCAATTTCTAACCAACCAGTACCTTTCGTAATTTTGTAGTCAGATTCGGTTTCTAGTCCCCAGTACACATCAACTTCCGCACTTGGCTCTGTAAAAGGAAAGTAAGAAGGTCTTAATCTAATTTTGGACTTTCCAAAGAGCTCTGCGGTAAAGTATTGAAGTGTTTGTTTTAAATCAGCAAAAGAAACATCCTTATCAATATATAAACCTTCTACTTGGTGAAAGAAACAGTGCGATCTTGCCGAAATAGCTTCGTTTCTATATACTCTACCCGGAGATATTGTACGAATAGGAGGTTGGTTGTTTTCCATATACCGCACTTGTACAGATGAGGTATGAGTACGCAAAAGGATATCTGGATCTGTTTGTACAAAGAAAGTATCTTGCATATCTCTTGCAGGATGATATTCTGGCAAGTTCAACGCAGTAAAATTATGCCAATCATCTTCAATCTCCGGACCTTCGGAAACATTGAATCCGATTCTAGAGAAAATATCGATGATTTTATTTTTCACTATAGAAATAGGATGACGAGATCCTAGTTCTAAAGGGTAGCCAGGTCTGGTCAAATCACCATAGACCTTTTCATCAGTAGTGTTATTTTCTAAAACTTCTTTTAAAGATTCTACTTTTTGAGTCGCAGCTTGTTTAAGTTCGTTAATTGTTTGTCCGAACTCTTTTTTCTGGTCATTAGGTACATTCTTGAACTCCGCAAAGAAGTCATTTAGAATGCCCTTTTTACCTAAAAATTTAATACGAAACGCCTCAACGGCTTCTAAATTGTCAGCTGTGAACGATGCTACTTCAGAAATTTGTTCTTTTATCTTATCAATCATGAATGTTGATTAAAGCCGCAAATTTAAAACTTTTAAAAGAGGTATGATATGTTTTTGTTGCATTTGATGCCTTAGCTATCACGGAATCTTTAATTTAACATTAGACTTTACCCAGATTAGGCACTCATCGAACGTTTTAAAAATATGTTCTTCAGGAATTAGATTTGGAATAACACCAATACGTTCCATCATGTAGCGAGGCTGTTTAATTACATCAACAAATAGAATATCCATTCCAGATTTTCTTAGTTCAAATAAAACATCTTCTAAGGTATATAAACCAGATTGGTCCATGTATTCCATTCTGCCCATTCTTATGATTACCGTAGAGGCCGAATCGGGTATTTGATCCGCTAAAAGTTGAAACTCACTCGTAGAACCAAAAAATAATGGTCCCTTTAAGTGCTTTATAAAAACTTCTTCTTGTAAACTTAATGGAAAAGCAGCTTCATCTGGCCAGTTAACTTCTTTCTCCAACGACTTTACATCAGAGCGTTCTGCGGTTAAATCGCCCATTTTTTTCATGAACATTAAAGAAGCGATAACTAGACCTACGCCCACTGCATAAACTAAATTCCAAATGGAAGAAAGTACATGTACCACAAGCATGATGACAACTTCAGAACTGAATTTTATTTTACCTATACTCATATCTTTTGGTAAAGTCGGTATAGCTTTTAGTCCTTTATAATCCATTACACCAATACCTACCGTTACTAAAATACCGGCTAAAACTGCGGCAGGTATTTGAGAGGCTACAGGACCAAGGGCCAATAAAACAATTAATAATAACACACCTGCAACCATGCCGGATAATTTAGTTTTACCACCGGCATTTATGTTAACCACTGTACGAATTGTTGCACCGGCCCCAGGTATACCACCAAACATTGCGGCAATACTGTTACCGATACCTTGCCCTACGAGCTCTTTGTTCGGCTGATGTTTTGTTTTTGTCATGTTGTCGGCCACTACTGAGGTCAGTAATGAATCTATTGCGCCCAATAATGCCAAAGTAAGAGCTGTGAAAAAATATGGAGTCACAGAACCTAAATCGAATTCTGTAAATATGCCAATGTTGGGCATAGGAAAACCACTAGGTATTTGCTCAATTGGCCTATAATCAAGATTAAAACCATAGGCTACACCCGAGATTACTATTAGTGCTACAAGCGCACTAGGTATGGTAGTCGTTATTTTTTTAAAACCATAAATAATAATAATGGTCGAAATGGCCAGTATAAATTCTAGCCAATTTATATTTTTTAAAGCTCTAGGTAAAACCTTAATAGCACCTATTACTCCCGATGCTTCAGAGTTTGCCAAAGTCTGTGCCTCTTTCAATATATCGTCTTCGGTGATAGCTTCTGCGCGCGAGATGGTTTCTTTAAAGTCTTCTAATACCAAAATATCTTCACCTGCTTCTTCTTTTAAGATATTGTCAAGTATAACTTGCTCTGCCATCGGTTTGTATTTATGTACAAATTGGGCATCTTCTTTTGGGTAATAACCTATGGCAGGTAATATTTGGGTTACCAAGATGATGACACCGATTGCCGTCATAAAACCAGATACTACGGGGTAGGGAATGTACCTGATATACTTACCCAGACCTATTAAACCTAGTCCAATTTGCATTAAACCAGCTAATAGAAAAACAATTAAAATAGCAGGTAAAGCTTTTTCTAGGTTTCCGTCATTCATTGCAACGATACCTGCTATAACGACCATACTTACGGCAGTCATTGGTGCGGTAGGGCCAGAAATTTGTGTGTTTGTTCCGCCAAAAAGTGCGGCGAAGAAACTAATAAAAATTGCACCATATAATCCGGCGCTTGGTCCCATTCCTGAGCTAACTCCAAATGCAAGTGCTAAAGGTAGTGCCACAATACCCGCTGTTATACCGCCAAATAAATCTCCTTTGAAATTTGAAAATAGATTCTTCATACTCTTAAAATAATCAATTTTAATAAGAAATTATCACGTTACTTTAAAGTGATATTACTCGAGTTTAAATAAAAAATTCTTCGTTGGCTGCGAATAATTGATTGATTTCCAGGTATTATAAACCGATGAATAACATCGGCTTTATAGTCACTATTTTGTATTGTTAATTTCTATTTGTAGAAATCTACTTCACCTGTGGCAATATCATACATTGCCCCTACTATAAGTACTTCGTCGTTTTCTTCCATTTCAGCTAAAACCGGGCTATGCTTTCTAATGTTTTCAATAGTCAATTCAACATTTTTAGCCGCCACTCGATCTACGAAGTCTAAATTTTTAGAATTTCTTAAACTTTCATCTGTGGGCTCTTTTACAGCATCTACTGCGGGTTCTATTTTGTTGATAAGCGCAGTTAAGTTGCCTAATCTTGCATGATCACAAGCACCTTTTATGGCACCACAACTGGTATGACCTAAAACGACAATTAGTTTGGTGCCTGCTAGTTTGCAACCAAACTCCATACTGCCAAGAATATCTTCGTTGACGAAATTACCTGCTATTCTTACACTGAATATATCTCCCAATCCTTGATCGAAAACTAGCTCTGCAGAAACTCTCGAATCTATGCAACTTAGTATGGTGGCAAATGGAAATTGACCTTCACTTGTGTCATTAACTTGTTCTAATAGGTTGCGATTTGCTTTTAAATTATTTTGAAATCTTTGATTTCCCTCTTTTAAGAAATCTAATGATTTCTTTGGGGTCATCGTTGCTTGGGTTTCTCTAGTATGTGCTTTCATTTTTTATATTAAGATATGTTTTACTTACTGCTGTAAGATCGGTATAGACTTTTTATTATTTCTAGCTTAAGCTTACATTCGATTTTGGTCGTTGCTCAAAGAATTCGATATAACTTGGCGGATTCTCTACCACACCACGCTTAGAAATAAGCTTTATGTCAATATTTCTTTCTTTGGCCTTATGGCTGAAATCTTCTAATATTTCTATGATATCATAATCTAAGAATCTTGTTTTTAATACATCGAGCTCTAAGTATGTATTCTGAGGTAGATTATCTAATTCTTTTAAAATAGCACCTTTATTGAAAAAAGTAACTTCTTCTGCCAAAGTCATTTTAATTTTATGTTTACCATCACTATTGTCTTCAATATGAAGAAAGTGAGAATTTTGGTAGCTCTTTAATAAAATAACTACGATACCTACGGCAAGACCTAAACTAATACCGACTAGTAAATCTGTAAAGACTATACCAATAACGGTTACAAAAAATGGAATAGATTGTTTCCATCCTAATTTATACATTTTTATGAATAAGGCTGGTTTTGCTAATTTAAATCCTACGATGAATAGAATAGCGGCCAAAACCGATAACGGAATCTTGTTCAGCAAAGTAGGGATCATGATTACGGATATCAATAATAGAAATCCGTGAATTATAGCCGATAATTTTGTTCTACCACCAGACTGAATGTTTGCTGAACTACGAACTATTACTTGGGTTATAGGTAAGCCGCCAATAAGACCAGAAACAATATTACCTGCCCCTTGGGCCAATAACTCTCTGTTCGTTGGAGTTACATTTTTATGTGGGTCTAATTTATCTGTTGCTTCAACACAAAGTAAGGTTTCTAAACTGGCCACTAATGCAATGGTAAAGGCTGTAATCCAAACTTGAGGATTAGTTATGGCACTGAAATTAGGAAAGCTAAACTGACCAACAAAAGATGAAAAATCGTCTGGTACCGGTACACTTACTAAGTGATCTTTTGAGATTGCCAAAACCTCACTATTTTGTGTAAGAACATAAAATATAATACCAATGGCAACAGCTACTAATGGACCTTGTATTATTTGAAACACTTTTCCCTTTTTAGAAAGAACTTTATCCCAAAGTAAAAGAATCGATAAACCAATAATTGCAATTAAGGTAGCCCCAGGGCTAATATTGTTAATAGTATTCAGAATCTCAGAGAACGTGTTTTCGCCATCTACTTGAAAAAATGCCCAATCACCTTCTGGATCAGAATCGTATCCAAAAAAGTGAGGAATCTGTTTAAGTATAATGATGATACCAATACCGGTAAGCATACCTTTAATTACAGAAGACGGAAAATAATAACCTATTACTCCTGCTTTCAAAATTCCAAATACTATTTGAATAATGCCACCCAAAACAACGGCAACCAAGAAATTCTCATAACCCCCTAAAGCGCCGATTGCAGTTAATACAATTGCCGCTAAACCTGCAGCAGGACCACTAACTCCAATTTTAGAGCCACTTAGGCCACCAACCAAGACACCACCGATAATACCGGCAATTACTCCAGAAAATAAGGGAGCTCCACTAGCTAAAGCAATACCTAAACATAAAGGTAGCGCAACGAAAAATACTACGATACTAGCTGGTATATCGCTTTTGATAAATTTGAACATGTATAAAATAAAATTATGCCCTAAAGTTGTTTTTAGAACAGATTAGTCAATTGAAAAAATGTGATGAAAATTAACTAGCCTGATCGGGTGGAGGAGAGAAAACCTCTTGAGAAAGGTCTAAGTAACCAATTTGATTAAAGTTGTTGATAGTCGAACTTTCAATAATGCCAATGGTTGAAAAATCCAAAAAATTTTCTTTAAAAAACTTTTCTTCACCCATAGATTTTTTACCTGACTCTTGCTCTTCTTCGTTGAGGTTGGTTATAACAATTGGGTTATCAATATCGCATAGGGTTATTATGCTAGGCGCAGTAACCGCAAATAGCCATAATAGTAATAAAGTAATGCGAGCAAAAATTGTCATATAATAAAAATATGATTTTAAAGATAGTGTTGAAATTGTTAAAAACTGTTAACTTTTTTCTAAAAATCTTTTATCAGTTTTAAATCTGTCGTTGGTAGCCATCCTATTTTACCGTCTGCAAGTTTTATTTTTCTCCAATCGTCTAATTGGTCCAACACATTTACTTTGGTGCCTGCGTGAATAGTAAATACCGCTGCACTAGTGTCATTAGGTTCAGATTTAACATTGCTTTCTTCGGCAAATAATATTGCAGGTTGGTATTCATCAAAATCGCTTCGTTGTATAAATGCAAAAACTATGGCAATTATACATAAGAAAAGTGAAAGTAAACTACCAATGAACATCCACCTTTTTCTAGTGGAATATATAGCGTAATAGAAGAGAATATATAAAAGAACAAATAGCAGCATAAAACTTATAGCCACATATGCCCATTGATCAAAAGTTAATTTACCGGTTATATTTTTATACAATTTAGACAAGCTCGTTTCTGGCATAGTATCTATGGCGTCTATGGTCATATTTTGAGCATAGCTGAGGTTGGTCTTCGTCTCTTTATCATTAGGCGAGAGTACTAGTGCTTTCTCATAAAAATAAATACTCTCCGCTATTTTATTGAGCTTGTAATAAGAGTTGCCAAGGTTAAAGTAAACTGCGGCCGAGTGCTCGCCACTACTTAGAATGTCGTTATAATAATCAACCGCCTGATCATAATTACCTGTATTGTAAGCTTCGGTAGCCTGCTCAAACAATTTGTTGTTCTGAGCGGCACTTAAGAGAACCGTAAAAAGACTAATAAGAGTAGCTAGCTTTTTGAACATACTTATAATTGTTTATCCATTATAGAAATTACCTCGCTTGCCTTGTCATAATCGGCTTGCATTTGTACGTTAGAGAACGGACTATAGCGAGCTGCTTCGCAATTTTTGAGAAGAGATATAAAACTATTTATCGTTTCGCCATCTATCTGTTTTTGAGAAAGTAGCTCCGTAATTTTGTCTTTACTAAACTCAGAGGTCTCTATCTTTAATTTCGCTTTTAAATAGTTATGCAGTGCTCGCTCAAGGGCCACATAGAAAGCTTCTTTATTACCTAGTTGCTTTCTCGCTGCAGACAAATACTTACGCGCCAATTTGTTTGCTTTTCTAATTTTATTACCCACAACGTCACCTGCAATAGCATCCCTTTTCTTTCTAAATAGAATAGCTAATGGGATAAGTAGAAGAGGGCATAATAACCACAAGTAGAATGATGTAGAGCCGAAAAAGTACGAAACACATTTATCTGATAGATTAGAGTCTAGTTTTAAGAAATTAAATTCATTTCCGCTACTGACTACAGATTGTTTGTTGTTATTTGAAGATGCCTCAGAATTAGACGATGCACTTAACGGACCCTCTAGAACATTAATTACAATTTCATTTGATGTTAGCGTAGTATATTTTCCTGTGGAAGGATTAAAATAACTAAAACTTAAGGGAGCAATAGGATATTTACCTCTAAACGATGGCACTATAGTATATTGATTGCTCACTTTACCTTGCATGCCTGCAAGCGTTGTTCTTACACCTTCAGTAAACTCAGGTTCATATACTTCTAAGGCACTTGGTAACTCCAATTCTGGAAGTTTAAATAGTTTTAAATTTCCCTTACCACTTACCTCTATTGTTGCTTGCAAAGATTCTGATGCATTTAAACTTGTTTTGCTTGTAGAAACCGCAAAATCAAAATCACCAACAGCACCATTAAAATTGGCAGGTTGGTTTGCTAGAGGTAATGGTTTTACATTTATAGTTCTACTACCTGCAGAAACTGTTTTGTTCGTTTGGGCATACATTCTTTGACCAAAGAAATCTCTTCTACCCGAAGGTACATCTACAGTAACGTCGAGAGATAAGGGTTCAATGTCTAGTTCACCAGATTTTTGCGGATAAAGAACAACACGCTTTAAGATGACATATCTATAAGGTTTGCCTTTATACGTTCCATTTTGCGCACTCAGTGCATTTACTTTAATATCTTGACTCCAGAAATTATTATAGGTAGGGTTGTCTAAGGGTTGATAGTTCGATACGCTAATATTCGGACTCACATATAGCTTATAAATGATTGTAATGGCTTCATTCAAATACGGATTCGTTTTTGAAATCTCGGCAACTAAATGTAAGTTTTCATCTGCAACATCATCAGCGGTCATTTGGTCGCTTGGCTTATCGACAGCTGCGGTTACTTCAACATCTTGTGCTAATGATTTATAGGTTTCACCGCCAATTACAATAGATGCTTGTTTAATGGTGTATTTGCCTCTTGCTGAAGGCGCTAAAGTATATGAATAAGATTTTGAGTAGCTCCTAACTCCGTTAATCCAAGAAGAGCTAATAGATTGAGAAGGTCCCATGACAACTTTGAATCCGTTGAAGTCTGGTGGGTTAAAATTATCCCCATCACGGTTCATAATAAAATCTACGCGCAACCTTTCATTAAGACCAAGCTTTGGTTTGCTCAGTTTCATTTCAAAAGTTACATCGTTATTACCCTGGCCCATCATCAAAATTGATGATAGAAAAACGGTTACCAGTAACCCAAGTTTAGCTATGGACTTAAAGTCTACCAATCTTTTTCATTTTTAACCTTAACACCTTGCACTTTTTTTGCATCGATTTTATCCTGAACCTTTTTTTCTGCATTCTGCATGGCTCTCAATAAATTATCGACCTGCTGCTTAGAAAGTTGATTGGGTCTAGGTTGTTTTTGCTCTTGTTCTTTTTCGCCCTCGCCTTGTTCGGGTTTCTTTTTTTGATCAGATTTATCCCCTTCACCATCTTTATTATCGTCTTTCTTATCTTCGTTTTTATCGCCTTCGTCACCCTTATCTCCATCTTCTCCTTGATCTTTCTTATCCTCGTTTTCTCCTTCGTCCTTTTTGTCTTCGTCTTTGTTCTCGTCTTGATCTTTGTCCTTATCCTTGTCGTCTTGATCTTGCTTGTTCTCGTCTTGATCTTTTTTCAACAGTTCTTTTGCCAAGGCTAAGTTGTAACGGGTTTCTTCATCAGTAGAATCATTACGTAAGGCCTCTTTATAAGCTTCTACCGCTTTTGCATAATCTTTGCGTTTCATAAATACATTACCCATGTTATGGTAAGCTTTATGTTTATCTGCTTTAGATGTGGATGCTTCGCCTGCTTCTTTAAATCTACCAAAAGCCTCATTATAGGTCTCGTTCTCATAATAGGCATTACCTAAATTATAAGGAGCGGCGCTATTATCTGCGCTTTTTGAAATAGCTTTTCTATAGTCAACTTCTGCAGCGATAAAATTGTCATCAGACAAAGCTTTGTTAGCATCCCAAGTATAATTTGTAGATGATCTTAAAGCCTTTTCTTTTTCCTTTTCATCGACTTCTTGAGCGAAAGACGATAGGCAAACGAAAAGCAAAAGTAAAACTGTGCTTATTTTATTCATTTCTTTTCTCATTGAACAGATTGAGTTTCTTTAACCAGTTAGTCTTGCGGTCCAAGATAAATATATCTAAAAAAAGAAGCAACAATGCCCCGCCAATAAACCATTGAAACTGATCTTTAAATTCTGCGAATTGCTTGGCCTCGAATTCTTTCTTATCCATTTTCAACAATTCTTCTTTAATAAATTCTACTGCTGCGTCTGTGTTAGAGCCGTCTATATACTGTCCTTTTCCTTCGTTGGCAATATCTACTAATACGCTCTCGTTTAATTTTGTGATTACGGTTTCGCCTTGACTATCTTTTTTCAGGCTTTCTAAAATCCCGTTTCTTTTAATGGGTATCGGTGCACCTTTCTCTTTACCAACACCAATAGTGTAAATAATTATACCTTCATCTACAGCGTCTTCTACAACATCTAATGTCGAGCCTTCAGAATGATCTTCACCGTCAGATATAATGAACAATACACGATTAGTTTGTTCGGCATCATCATAATAGGTAGTCGCTAACTCGATGGCTTGGTCTATGGCAGTACCTTGCGATGTTAGCATATCTGTATTCATACCCTGTAAGAACATTTTTGCAGCGCCATAATCTGTTGTAATTGGTAGTTGTGGGTAAGCCTGACCTGCATAGGCTATAATACCAATTCGGTCGCTTGCCAATTGGTTAATGATTTCAGAAACCAATCTTTTCGCTTTTTCTATTCTATTGGGTGCAATGTCTTCTGCGAGCATACTTTTGCTGACATCAACAGCAAATACGATATCTACACCTTCGCGTTTAACGGTTTCTAGTTTTGTTCCGATTTTAGGATTTACTAATCCAATAATTAATAATGCAAGGGCAAGAATAAACACGACTAATTTTACGGTTCCTTTATTATAAGAACGATTTGGTGTTAGCCTTTTTAAAAGTTCAGTGTCTGCAAATTTCTTTTGTGTTCTCTTTTTCCATACCAATAATAACAGGAACAACACCACTATCACCGGGATGATAATGAGTAAATAGAAATATATTTTTTCGTCGTACTGTACCATATTATACAAAGCTTCTAAAAAGCGTGTTTCTTAAAATCAATTCTAACAAAAGCAAAGCTCCTGCCAATAAAACCCAAAATCTAAATTTTTCTTCGTAGCGGTAATATTTAAATTCCTCTATTTCCGTTTTTTCAAGTTTATTTATCTCGTCGTAAATTTCTTCTAAAGACTCATTATCTGTAGCTCTAAAATATTTTCCTCCAGTAGCGCTGGCAATATCCTTTAATAGATTCTCATCAATTTCTACCTGTCGCATTCCGTATCTAAAAGAACCGTCTGCGTTATAGGCGATTGGGGATAGAGCATTGCCGTTAGTACCCAAACCTATGGTGTATGTTTTTATTCCGAATTCAATGGCAAGGTCTGCTGCAGTTTGTGGTTCAATGAAACCAGAGTTGTTGACCCCATCGGTCAATAATATAATAATCTTACTTTTTGCAGTACTTTCTTTTAAGCGGTTTACAGAAGTTGCCAGTCCCATGCCTATTGCTGTACCATCTTCTAATTGACCATAGGTAATTTCAGAAAGCGCATTCAATACAATAGCTTTGTCGGTAGTAACAGGTGTTTTAGTGTAACCTTCACCGGCATAGACTACTAAACCTATACGGTCATTGGGTCTTTTTTTAATAAAGTCCGCTGCTACATCTTTAAGCGCCGATAGTCTATTTGGCTTCAAATCTCTTGCCAACATACTTGAAGAAACATCGATGGCCATAACAATATCAATACCCTTTGTAGTTTTGGTACGCGTAGATATATCTTCTGTCTGTGGTCTTGCCAATGCTACAATGATGGCGCCTAAGGCCAGTAATCGTAAAACAAATAAACCAGGTTTTAATTTTGGTAAAATACTATTATGGCTAAACCCCTTTACACTTGATATACGTAACGATGCAGTTTGCTCTTTTTGCTTAAAGATATACCATACGATTGCTAATGGCAGTAGTAAGAACAGCCAAAAGAAATCAGGATTTGCAAATGATATATTATCGAACATTTATGCTTCTGTTTTTACTTCTACCGATGCTAAAATTCGGTCTACTATTTCTTGTGCGTACGTGTCGTCTTTTAACCAAGTAAGAATTACGTATTGTTGAAAACCTTTACCACCAAAAAGGAGTACAGTATATTCCCCTGCCATTAATTCTTTTGATCCAGGTGCTAAAAATTCTCCGCTTCCAAAAACTTTAACCCCTTTAACCCCGCTAATGGTACTGAATTCTTCTTGTTTGGTAATAATATTTTTCGCGCCCTGACTTTCAAAATTTGATAGAATCTGCTCAATGGTTTTATCAAAATCTGGTTCGGCATCTTGTTGTGCCAATGTAATAGACGTTGTTGCTGCATTGAAAAGACCAATTGGGCTAGAATATTGAAAAGCTTGAATGTCTGCAATAGCAGCTTTGGCCTCTGGCGGCAATTTTATTTCTTGACGCACCAAAACTTGCGGAGTCTCTAATTGAATAGGCGGAAACCCATAACTACTACGTATCCATTCACCCTCTAAAAGTTCTTTTGTTGGATGCCCTATAACAGTGTCTTTTAAATAACCAAATCCGAATTTTACGCCGGCAATGGTAATGCCTATTAAAATTAAGGCAACAGTAGAGATTATAGCAATTTTTATTTTCTTCTTTCTAGCATTACGCTCAAGCTCTTCTTGGTATTCGGCTTGTTCTAGTAACTCTTCTTCCGTCGGTTCTGGTAAAGCATCGTGTGTTTTTACAACGATTTGTTCTACCAACTTTCTATCTTGTTCGGCAATAGAACTAGAAGGTTTATTTTTTGCGAACTTTACTAAATCTGCCGTCTGTAATATTTGCGAAAATTGTTTAATGGTGTCATCATCTAATTGTAATTCGCCGGCATCTTTTAAAAGTTCTAATTTTTCAATTAACTGACCGGTAGTACTTTCTAATGCAGAAACATGCGCATCTTCTTCTAAATAAGAACGTACAATGGTCGTTAGTTCAGAATAATATTGTTTGTACTCGTCTTGAATTAAATATTTAGAATTTTCTAAACGTTTAAGTTCTAATAAAGCTCTATCATAAGGCGGTAAAAGTGCTACTTTTTCTTCTTCGCTAAGTGGTTTTTTGCGGAGCACGAACCAATATAATAGGGCACCTATTATTAAGAAAATCAAAAGACCGATCAATACGTACTTCCAAAGGTCAAAATTGCTTTTATCTACGTTTATAAGAGGTTTAATATCATACATTTTCTGATTTAAAGTATCTACAGGTATTGTAGCTACATTAATCAGTGTTGAATCGGTCATAAAACCAGTACCGTTAATATCTATACGTTGCGATGGTAGTTTGTAAGCGCCAGAATCGAATTGGGTAAGCGCGTATATTTTTTGAAGCGTAAGGCGGTCTTTTTTTCTTGTCGTATCTGTAGCAAAAGCCTCAACGGTTTCTAAGGGAGAAAATGTCTGTCCCTCAGGAAAAATAACAACATCGGTAGAATCAACATTAACGGTAACCGTCCATTTTACCTGCTCTCCAATTTTAATAAATGTGGTGTCTACCTTTGTGGTTATACTCGGGCGTTCTTGAGCGGATAATTCAGAGAAAAATAGTAGAAATACCAAAAAAGGTGAAATTCGTTTTATGAACGAAACACCGCTGTTAATTTTTCTATTCGTATAAATCATTCGTATCAACCTCTTCGTTTAAAATAGCCCAATAATTTTTTCACATAACTCTCATCGACCCTGCAATCTAAAACTCCGCAACCAGCTTTGGTAAACGATTCTTTAAAATAGGCAACACGTTCTCTGTTATATGCAGTATAAGCGTTACGTACTTTTTTAGATTTGGTATTCACCAATTGTAATTTACCGGTCTCGGCATCTTCAATTTGCACCATGCCCAAATTCGGAATGGTTTCTTCGCGTTCATCGTAAATACGAATACCTGTTACATCATGTTTATTACCTGTAATCTTTAGAGTCTTTTCGTATCCTTCATCAATAAAATCAGAAAGAACAAAAACGATAGCTTTCTTTTTCATGATACTGCTCAAGAACTTTAATGCCTGTGCAATATCTGTCTTATTACTTTTTGGCTTGAACTCTATCAATTCTCTAATAATGCGTAAAACGTGGGTCTTTCCTTTTTTAGGCGGAATAAAAAGTTCTATTTGATCAGAGAACAAAATAACGCCAACCTTATCATTATTTTGGAGTGCACTAAAAGCTAATGTTGCCGATATTTCGGTTACAATTTCATTTTTAAATTGATTGGTAGTACCGAATAATTCAGATCCGCTAATATCTACCATTAACATCATGGTCAATTCTCGCTCTTCTTCAAAAACCTTTATGAAAGGTTCGTTATAACGGGCGGTAACGTTCCAATCAATATTTCTTACATCATCACCAAATTGATATTGTCGTACTTCACTAAAGGTCATACCACGACCCTTAAAGGTAGAGTGGTATTCCCCACCAAACATATGGTCAGAAAGACGTCTCGTCTTTATTTCAATTTTCCGTACTTTTTTGAGTAGCTCTTTGGTATCCATTTTTTAGTAAACAGTTTACAGTTTCCTTTAGTAGTATATCATATTCGGCATTATGTTATTGTATTTACCGAATACCATAACTAGTTTAAGGTACTTCTATCTCGTTTACAATCTTGTTGATGATATCAACAGAGGTAATATTTTCAGCTTCTGCTTCGTAAGTGATTCCTATTCTATGTCTTAAAACATCGTGTACAATAGCTCGTACATCTTCAGGAACAACATAACCTCTTCTTTTAATGAAAGCATAACATTTAGCAGCGGTACCTAAGTTGATACTTCCCCTTGGTGATGCACCAAAACTGATTAAAGGCTTTAAGCTTTCTAAATTATATTTTTCAGGATATCTAGTGGCGAAAACAATATCAAGAATATATTTCTCGATCTTTTCGTCCATATATACTTCACGTACTGCTTTTTGTGCGCTAAGTATTTGTTCTATGGATACAACAGCGTTTACATTCTCATAATTACCCAATAAATTCTGACGCATAATTAACTGCTCTTCGTTTATTTTCGGGTAATCAATAACAGTTTTCAACATAAAACGGTCAATTTGCGCTTCAGGTAACGGGTACGTACCTTCTTGCTCAACTGGGTTTTGGGTTGCCATTACTAAGAAAGGCTTATCAAGAATAAAAGTTTCGTCACCAATGGTTACCTGCTTCTCTTGCATCGCTTCTAATAAAGCAGATTGTACTTTAGCAGGTGCACGGTTAATCTCATCTGCAAGCACGAAGTTTGCGAAAATAGGACCTTTCTTTATAGAAAAATCATTTAGTTTCATATTGTAGATCATCGTACCAACAACATCTGCAGGAAGTAAATCTGGGGTAAATTGTATTCTGCTAAAACTACCTTTAACAGCTTTTGAAAGCGTGTTAATGGCTAGGGTTTTTGCTAGGCCAGGTACCCCTTCGAGTAAAATATGACCTTGTCCTAAAAGTCCGATTAATAATCGTTCCACCATATATTTTTGGCCAACAATTACCTTATTCATCTCAAGCATTAGTAAATCGATAAAGGCACTTTCTCGAGCTATTTTCTCATTAACGGCACTAATATCAATTGAAGTATTTTCTTCCATTTAAAACTTTATATTATTGATTGTTAAGACTTCTAATTTTAACAGTCATGCAAATTGAAAATTTATTCAGTCAGTCGCTGTTAATGATAGGTTAAAAAATTGGAAAACCCCCGATTTTTATGAAGGTTTTAAGGGATTTCTTTTTAATTTCATTAAACAAATATCAATACATTGAAATATTCTAGAATAATTGCGGGTACTATGACCTGGGGTAAATGGGGAAAACAACATTCTACCGCCGAAATGATTTCATTAATGAATCATTGCATAGAAAATGATATCACCACTTTTGATCATGCAGATATTTATGGTGATTATACCAATGAAGAAGATTTTGGTAAAGCCTTTAATAAAAGTGCCATTAAAAGGGAAGATATTCAATTAATTAGTAAGTGCGGTATTCAGTTCGATGTAAAAGAGAGGTCGAATAGGGTTAAGCATTACGATTATGATAAAGATTATATAATAGCATCAGTAGAGCGGTCTTTAAAAATGCTACAGACAGATCATTTAGATATGCTACTCTTGCATAGACCTAGTCCATTAATGAATCCTTCAGAAATTGCCGAAGCTGTAGATAAATTGAAGAATGATGGAAAAATAAGGCAGTTCGGAGTGTCGAATTTTACACCGTCTCAAATTCAACTTATAGAAAAGGAAATACAAGTAGATGCTAATCAGGTCGAGTATTCCTTATCTTCAAACGGCGTAATGAATGACGGTACCCTTGATGATTCTTTAGCTTATGATAGAATGATAATGAGCTGGAGTCCGCTTGGCAGTTATTTTAGAGAAGAATCTAAAGCCAATGCTAGAATAAAAAAGGTATTAGCGGTATTGACGAAAAAATATAATGCTACAGAAGATCAGCTTTTATTGGCATGGATTTTAAAACACCCGTCTTATGTTTACCCTGTTGTAGGTACGGCAACACCGAAGCGTCTAAAAATGGCGATGGATGCCGTTTCAATTGAGATGGAGTTACAGGATTGGTTTCTATTATTAGAAGCAAATGAAGGACATGAAGTTGCATAATTAAAATATAAAATGACAAAAACAGCATTTATTACAGGAGCTACAAGCGGGATTGGAAAATCAACGGCAATACATTTTGCCCTAAACGGAATTAACTTGGTGTTGTGCGGTCGACGTCAAGATCGGCTAGATGCGCTAAAAGAAGAATTAGGTAAAGAAGTTCAGGTACATACTTTAAATTTTGATATCAGAAATAAAGAATCGGTTAAAGAGGCAGTTCATTCGTTACCAAAAGAATTTTCTCAAATAGACATTTTGATCAATAATGCAGGTAACGCCCATGGTATGGATACCATTCAAGAAGGAAATACAGATGATTGGGATGCCATGTTAGATATTAATGTAAAAGGATTGTTATATGTTTCAAAAGCGATAATCCCTCAAATGGTAGCTCGAAAATCTGGTCATATTATAAATATTGGTTCTACAGCCGGTAAAGAAGTATACCCAAAAGGCAATGTATATTGTGCAAGTAAGCATGCGGTAGATGCTATCAATCAAGGAATGCGAATAGATCTAAACGGCACAGGTGTTCGTGTAGGCGCAGTAAACCCAGGGTTAGTAGAAACCGAGTTTAGTAATGTTCGTTTTAAAGGAGATGATGATAGGGCAGAGAATGTGTATAAAGGATTTCAACCCTTAAAACCAGAAGACATTGCAGATATCATTCATTTTGTAGTTACTAGGCCATATCACGTAAATATTGCAGATTTAGTGGTAATGCCAACAGCGCAGGCATCTTCAACTATAGTGAAGAAAGATGTGTAGTGCAAAATTATTAGAGATTAGTAAAAAATTTTAGAATAAAATTTTTTAAGCCAAAAGCCAAAAGCCAAAAGCCAAAAGCCAAAAGCCAAAAGCCAAAAGCCAAAAGCCAAAAGCCAAAAGCCAAAAGCCAAAAGCCAAAAGC